>CBDEFV010000005.1:0-424561 GCA_965237735.1 Candidatus Porifericomitales bacterium
CGGTTGCCAATTCCATTGAATCTGTTACCATCACAGCAAGGCCGAATGATGCCAGAGCCAGGGTTGTGATCAGGCCGGCGGATGCGGACCTCACAACAGAGGGCCACCAGGTGGATCTCGCCGTGGGTAAAAACTTCATCACCGTAGAGGTGACGGCGGCGGACGGCTCGAGGGTACAGGTCTACAGCCTGATCCTGACCCGCGCCGCCTCTCCCGACGCGACCCTGAGGGCCCTCGAACTCAGTGACGGCGTCGCTTTTAACTTTAACCCGGCCATGCTGGAATACAGCGTCCCGGTCAGGCACGACCCCGCCACCCTTGTCGTCACGGCGACGCCGACCCATGCCGACGCCGACGCCGTGATCAGGCCGGCGGATGCGGACCTCACAGCAGAGGGCCATCAGGTGGGTCTCGCCGTGGGCTCAAACTCGATCACCGTAGAGGTGACGGCGGCGGACGGCCTGAGGGTGCAGACCTACAGCCTGACCCTGATCCGTGCCGCCGCCCTGCAGATTACAGAGAGAATCACCCTGACGCTGAGCCTGAGGCCGGCGGCAGTCAGGGAGGGCGTCGGCAGCACGGAAGTTGAAGTGCGGGCGACCTTGGACGAGCCGCGCCCCGAGGTGACAACGCTGACGTTGGCCTTCACGGGCGACAGTGCCGAGAAAGACGTCGATTTCATGGCGTTGTCCGACTTTGAGCTGGTGATTCTGGCCAATGAGGCGAGCACCCTGACGATGATCGCCTTCATGCCGGTAGACGACGGCATTGAGGAAAAGGACGAGACCCTGATCCTCAGCGTCGTCGGCAGTATGCTCGGAGAGGGTGCGGCGGTGCTGACTGTTTACACCGCAGCCCTGACGATTACCGACAATGACGGGGCTGCTCCTCCAGTTGATCCTCTGGCCGGGACAACAGAGAGAATCACCCTGACTTTGAGCCTGACACCGGATACAAGGGAAGAAAGCCATACTGGCCCAAACGACATCAGCGTCCTGGCGATGCTGGATGAGATGCGCGACAAGGATACGGTCCTGACCCTGGCCGTTACGGGCGGAACTGCCGAAGAGGGCGTTGACTTCGTGTTGGTGCCCGATGTCGTGCTGACCATTCCGGCAAATCAGTTGAGCGGAACGGCGCAATTCGAATTCCGGGCGCTGGAGGACAGAATCATTGAAGGGGACGAGAGCCTGACCTTGGGCGTCGTCGACAGCAGGTTCGGAGAGGGGGAGGCGATCCTGACTGTTCACTCTGCTACCCTGACGATTACCGACAATGACGAGGCTGCTCCTCCAGTTGAGCCTCCAGTTGATCCTCTGGCCGGGACAACAGAGAGGATCACCCTGACGCTGAGCCTGAGGCCGGCGGCAGTCAGGGAGGGCGTCGGCAGCACGGAAGTTGAAGTGCCGGCGACCTTGGATAGGCCGCGCCCTGAGGCGACGACGCTGACGCTGGCCTTCACGGGCGACACTGCCGTCAAGGGCGAGGATTTCGTGGCCGTGCGCGGCTTCGAGCTGGTGATCCTGGCCAATGAGGCGAGCACCCTGACGATGATCGCCTTCATGCCGGTAGACGACGACATTGAGGAAGAGGACGAGACTCTGATTCTCGGCGTCACAGACAGCATGACGGGAGAGAGCGAGGCGGTTCTGGGTGTTCTGTCCGCCACCCTGAGGATCCTTGACGGCGGCGGCACCGGCACCCCCGATCCCGGTAGAGAGGGCGATGGTTCCGTCAGCGGCGGCAGCGGCTGGCTGTGGCTGCTGTTCGCGGCTCCGGCCGGGCTGGTGCGCCTCAGGCGCCGACGGCATTGATGAAGCGCCTCGGTTTTTTTGTCGTCGCTCCCGCGGATTCGGCCGCCGCGGGCCGCCGCGCCGAAAGTGCGGCCGGCCGCCATCTGCGCTGGCGCGGCCTGAAACCCCTCGACCGCAATTATCGCTGTCGTGAAGGCGAGATCGACTGGGTCATGCGGCAGGGGGCCGAGTTGGTTTTTGTCGAGGTGCGTTACCGCCGGAGGAACTATTGGGGAACTCCGCTTGAAACCATCGGCGCCGCCAAGCAGCGGCGCTGGCTGCGGGCGGCCGCCCACTGGCAGCGGCGACACGGCCGGCAGGAGGCGGTGAGCCGCTTCGATGTGGTCGAGGTCGAACCCCGCGGCTTTTGCGGCCTGCTGCGCTGCCGCTGGCATCGGAATGTGCTCTGGCAGGCGGACTAGGTCTGCCACCCGACCCTTTGTCTTTAATCAATGCCGTCCCCGCCAGGGCTGCTCCGCACCTCTGGCGCGGCCTCTGCCTGGGGCCGGGCCAGGCAGCGGCGCCACTCTTGCCTCCGCGAACTCCGACCTCCTCAAACCCAGCTATAATCAAGACAACTTGAGGCTGGGGCGGCTGTCGCCGTCTGCAGTTTGAATGCCGACTATAATGGGCGTGAGGAGTTGCCCAGGCAATCGCTGCGCCGTCCGGCGCAGAGGAAAGTCCGGGCTCCAGGGGCAGGGCGCCAGGTAACGCCTGGGAGGCGCGAGCCTACGGAAAGTGCCGCAGAAAACAGACCGCCCAAGCGCCTGAGCGATCGGGCGCCGGCAAGGGTGAAAAGGTGCGGTAAGAGCGCACCGCGCCGGCGGCAACGCCGGCGGCAGGGTAAACCCCGCTTGGAGCAAGACCGCATAGGAAGACAGAGGCGTGCCCCCGCCGTCTTCGGGTAGGTCGCTTGAGGCAGGCGGAGACGCCTGTCCCAGATGAATGATTGTCCACGACAGAACCCGGCTTAGGGGCAACTCCTCCCTATCAATAGAGATCCTTGAATTAAAAGAAAAGCGCCGTCCGTCCGGCGGCGCCGCCGGGCCCTTCGATAAGGGCGGCGTTCGCCGGAGACTCAGATACAATCCCCGCCGGCCAGGCCCGATGTCGTCTCCAGAGGGCAGGAGAGCGCCTTTCGATCAAAGTATTGTCTGCGCCCTCAGGAGTTTGGCTTAATCGGGCGCCGCCGCGGCTATGAGAGCCCTTTTGGGGGAGGAAAGGCGTCAGGGGGCGTCCTCGGCGTGCGTTTGGGCGACAATTTTCTTCGCACCGGCGTTTTTGCCGGAAAAGCCTTTATCTATAAGGCTTTTTTGTCGATTAACAAGATTTTTTTAGGGAAAAATAGGGAGATAAGGACAGAAAAAGGGAAAAATAGGGAAATCTGTGCTATATTTGACATCGAGAGCGAGAAGTCTGTGCACCTGTGCACTTTTAACGCCCTTTTTTGTCTTTATCGGAGCCTCCGCCTTGGACCTATTTTTCACGGGAGAACACAGCGTCTCCCTCGACAAGCAGAGAAGACTGAGCATCCCCATGCGCTGGCGCGGGGACTTCAGTCAGCACGGCGGCTATGTCCTGACGATGGAACCGATGGAACACAAGTGCCTCTATCTCTACCCTTCGGCTTCCTACAAGCAGATGATGAAGGGGCTTCACGCATCCGGCAAGCAGAACGACCCCTGGGTCAGGGCCCTCATCGATTCGCTGAGGGTCTGTACCAAAGAGACCCTCGACGGCCAGGGGCGCGTCAAGGTGCCAGAGAAATACTGCGAGCGCGCCGGCATCGGCAAGGACGCCCTCGCCGTCGGCCGCGATTCGAAAGTCGAGCTCTGGGATCCGTCGAACTTCGAAGGCAAGTTCAAACCCGCGGGCCTGCCGCCGATGCACGAGGGCAATCCGGATTTCTACGATGACATCAAGTTCTGATAGCCAGGCGGCGCTGACGACTGTCGCGGCAGCCAGGCACGAGCCCGTCATGGCAGAGGAGGTCCTCGAAGCCATGCAGCTCGAGGCCGGCGCCCGCGCCCCCGGCTCTTATGTCGACTGCACCTACGGCAGGGGAGGGCACAGCGGCGCCATCGCCTCGCGCCTGGGGAGGGACGGCCGCCTGCTGGTCATCGACCGGGACCCCGACGCCATCGCCCATGCCCGGGCCCTCTTTGCCGATGACGATCGCATCAGGGTGAGGCGCGGCGATTTCGCCGAGCTGGCAAAAATTTTTCGCGGGGCGGGGCAGGGCGAAGAGGTCAGGGCGGTGCTGTTCGACCTGGGCGCCTCGTCCGACCAACTTGAAGACGCCGGGCGGGGCTTCAGCTTTGGCCGCGACGGCCCGCTCGATATGCGCATGGACCCTGACAGCAGTCTCAGTGCGGCTGACTGGCTCGACTCTGTCGGCCAGGAGGATCTCGTGGAGCTGCTGCGTCTCGCCGGCGAGGGGCGGCGCGCCCGCCCCATCGCCCGGGCCATCGTCGAGCGCCGCCGCAGCCAGCCCTTTCGGCGGACGCTCGATCTCGCCAACCTCATTGAAAAGACCGTCGGCCGCCACAGTCGGCTGCACCCGGCGACAGCGACCTTCATGGCTCTGCGCATGAGCGTCAACTCAGAGCTCGAATCCCTGGAGAAGGGACTGAAAGAGGCCTACGGGCTACTGGCCGTCGGCGGCCGCCTGCTGGTCATCGGCTTTCAGTCGCTGGAGCACCGCATCGTCAAAAGCTTTTTCCGCCTCCACGCCCTGCCGAAGAAAAACTTTGCCGGCCTGGGCCGGGGGCTGCGCATTCTGCGGCCGGTCTTTCCCAGCCGCAGCGAGATTCAGGCCAACCCCAGAGCCCGCAGCGCCGTGCTGCGGGTGGCGGAGCGCCTGCAATGAGAGCCGGAGCCCTGTCTGCCGTCATCCTCATGGGGGCGCTGCTGTTTGTCGCTTCGATTTCCCTGGTGCTGACGCGCTATGCGCACCGCCATGACTTTATCGAAGTCAGCGGCAACGAGCGCCGACTGGCTGAGCTCAAGGTCGAGTTCGGCCGCATGCGCCTTGAATACAGCACCCTGTCCTCTCCCGATCGCATCGAGCGCATCGCCCGTGAACGCCACGGCATGAAAGCGGTTGAAAGCGCTCTGTTGGTGGGCCTGGAATGAGCGTCTCCGATCTGAATGTCTCCGACCTCGGCGGCGAAACCGAGCCCAACAGGGGGCGCCGCCTCTTCTGCGGGGCCCTGCTGCTCGGCTCCTGCGCCGCCTTGGCGGGACGGGCGGCGCAACTGCAGTTCGCCCCCTCAGCCATGCTCGAGAGCCAGGAGAGGAAGTCGCTGCTGCAGACCCTGCTGTTGCCGGCCGCCCGCGGATCCCTGCTCGACCGCCATGGCATGCCGCTGGCGGTCAGCACGCCGGTCGATTCGGTCTGGGCCGATCCCTTCCGCTTCGTGCAGGATCGGCAGACGATTGTCGAGCTCGCCTCCCTGCTCGATCTCGACCCGTCAAGGCTCGAACAGTTGCTGCGCCGCGACCGCCGCTTTGTCTGGCTGCGCCGGCGCCTCGGCCCCGGGCTCAAGCAGCGGCTGGGGCTCGATCGCTTCGCCGGCGTCCACACCCTGCGCGAATACCGCCGCTATTACCCGGAAGGGGAGGCTGCGGCCCAACTGATCGGCAGCACCGACATCGATGAAAAGGGGCGCCAGGGGCTTGAGTTGGTGTTCGACAAGCAGCTGGCGGGCCGTGAGGGACGCGTGCGCCTGGTGCGCAATCTCGCCGGTCGCGCCATCGGCTAT
Organism: Candidatus Porifericomitales bacterium; assembly: GCA_965237735.1. Classification (GTDB taxonomy): domain Bacteria; phylum Pseudomonadota; class Gammaproteobacteria; order CBDEFV01; family CBDEFV01; genus CBDEFV01. The sequence goes on from CBDEFV010000005.1 coordinate 5,558, forward strand.
GACGAATCCATCGCCGAGGCCCGCTCCGGCTCCGACGTCCGCCTCAGCATCTCGCGCAACCTGCAGAACCAGAGTTATCGCTATCTGCTCGAGACCGTCGCCAGGGAGAGGGCGAGGGCCGGGGCCGCCATCATCATGGAGCCGAGCTCGGGGGAGGTGCTGGCCATGGTCAGCCTGCCCTCCTACAACCCCAACTCCCCCGCCTGGGCTCCGGCCGAAGCCATGCGCGGGCGGGCCCTGACCGACGCCTGGGAGCCGGGCTCGACGATCAAGCCTTTAATAGTGGCCGCGGCTCTGGAGAGCGGTCAGTGGCGGCTGTCCTCGCGCATCAGGACGCCGCCCGGCGGATTTCGCGTCGGCTCCCATCAGATCAGCGACCCGACGAATCTCGGCGAGATCGACCTCAGCGAAGTCATCGTCAAATCGAGCAATGTAGCGGCGGCCGAGATCGCCCTGTCGCTGCCGGCAGAGAATATCTGGCGGCTGCTGGACCGCTTTGGCTGGGGCCGGCACCCGAACAGCGGCTTTCCCGGCGAAGCCGCCGGCCATCTGCCCTACGCCAACTGGTGGCGCCGGCTGGACCGGGCCGTCATCGGCTACGGCTACGGCGTCTCGGTGTCGCTGCTGCAGTTGGTGCGGGCCTATGCCGCCATCGCCAACGACGGCGTTCTGCCCGGGGTGCGCTTCGCCGGCGCCCAGCAGAGGGGCCAGGGCGTCAGGGTTCTGGCGCCGGAGATCAGCGCCCAGTTGAAAACGGTTCTCAGTCGCGTCACGGCCCCGGGCGGCACCGGCTGGCGCGCCGAGGTGCCGGGTTTCAGGGCGGCCGGCAAGACGGGAACGGTGCGCAAGTTCAAGGCCGGCTCGGGCTATTCCGAGGAGCGCTATCTCGCCTTTTTTGTCGGCTTCGTGCCCGTGGAAAAACCCCGTTTCGCCATCGCCATCGCCATCGACGAGCCCCGGGCCGGGGCCATCTACGGCGGTCAGGTGGCGGCGCCGCTCTTTTCCCGCATCGCCAGTTACGCCATGCGCAACCATCAGGGCGGGGAGCCGCCCGGCCCGGCTTATGGCGGGGGACAGCTGTCGTGAACGCTTCCGAACTGTTGCAGACCCCTCTGCCGAACGGGGATATTGAGGTTGCCGGCCTCTCCCTCGACAGCCGCAGCACAAGGCCGGGAGAGCTGTTTTTTGCCGTCCGCGGCACGGGTCGCCACGGCCTCGATTTTGTCGATGAGGCCCTGGAGCGGGGCGCCGCCGCCGTCGTCGTCGACTCTGAGGATGAGAGGGCGCGGCAACTTCTCAGGAACCCGGGCATCCCCGATCAGCCGCCGCTGCCGCAACTGTCGCATGCGCGGGTGCTGGCGCTGCCGCATCTGCAGGTCGGCGAAATCGCCGCCCGCTTTTACGGCCGCCCCTCGGCCTCTCTCAGCGCTGTCGGCGTCAGCGGTACCGACGGCAAGACGACTGTCGCCCACACCCTGGCCTCCCTGCTCGAGGCGGGCGGGCAGCCCTGTGGCTTGATCGGCACCCTCGGCGCCTCCATGATCAGGGAGCGCCGGCCGCCGCGGCAGGGGCTGACGACGCCGAATCCGATTGAAATTCAGGCCCTGCTGGCCGACTTTGTCGCCGCCGGGGCCCGTTGCGCCGTCCTTGAGGCGACTTCCCACGGCCTCGATCAGGGGCGCCTGGCCGGGGTCGACTTCAGACTCGCAGTCCTGACCAACATCAGCAGCGATCACCTCGACTATCACGGCAGCCAGGAGGCCTATGTGACCGCCAAGGAGTCGCTGCTCCGCTGGCCCGGGCTGCAGACGGCCGTCGTCAATCTCGACGACGGGGTGGTTCTCGGCCTGGCCCGGCGCCACAGCCAGCTGCAGCTCGTCGGTTTTGCCGCGGCCCGCCCCGACCAGGCCCTGGCGGACCTGCCCCTGGCCAAGTGCTGGTGGGCCGAGGACAGCAACAGCGGGCGCGACGGCATCCGTTTTACCCTGGTCCGCCGGCAGGGCGACGAGGAGAGCAGCTGGCAGCTGGCCAGCCCTCTGATCGGCCAGTTCAACATCCTCAATCTTCTCGCCGCCGTTGCCGCCGCCGAATCTCTCGGCATCGAGGTCGAGCAGATCATCGCCGACGCCGCCGGAGTTCCGCCGCCGGCCGGGCGCATGGAGAACTTCGGCGGCGGAAGCGGGCAGCCGCTGGTCGTGGTTGACTACGCCCACACGGCGGCCGGCCTGGAAAATGCCCTGAGCGCTCTGCGCCCGCTGTGCCGCGGGCAGATCTGGTGCCTCTTCGGCTGCGGCGGCGACCGCGATCGCGGCAAGAGGCCTCTCATGGGCGCTGCCGCCGAGCGCCTGGCCGACCGGGTCTTTCTGTGCGACGACAACCCGCGCACCGAGGAGCCAAAACAGATTATCGACGACATTGTCAGGGGCATGAACATGCCTGAAGACGCGCATCTGCGCTCTGATCGAACGGCCGCTCTGGCCGAAATTCTGGCTCAAGCCGCGCAGGATGACATCATTCTGGTGGCCGGCAAAGGCCATGAAACACACACCCTGGTTCAGGGCCGTCGCCTGGAAAGCGACGACCGCGCCAGGGTGCGCATCCTGTTGGAGGGATCATCATGACCAAGACACTGCGTGAAAGCGCCCGCCGCTTTGGCGGGCAGGCGAAGGGCCCCGATGCCGCCATCGGCGAACTGGCCCTGGACAGCCGCAAAGACCTCAAGGGCAAGACCTTTGTCGCCCTGCGGGGAGAGAAATACGACGGACACGACTATCTCGAAGCCGCCGCCGCCGCCGGCGTCAATGCCTTTATCACCGAGAGAGAGGTGGTGGGGGCGGCCTGCTGGGTCGTAGCCGACGGCCGCCGGGCTATCGGGCAGCTGGCCCTGTCGCACCGCGAGCGCTTTTCGCCGAAGATGCTGGCGATCACGGGCAGTTGCGGCAAGAGCACGGTCAAGGAGATGACGGCCAGTATCCTGCGGACCTACCTGGCGCGTACCGGAAAATCGGGCCAGGTGCTCCAGACCACCGGCAACCGCAACGGCGACATAGGCGTGCCCCTGTCGCTGCTGGATCTCGAGGAACACCACAGGATGGCCGTGATCGAGGTCGGAACGAACTGCAGCGGCGGCATCCGCTATCTGTCAGGCCTCGTCCGACCGGACATAGCGGTCATTACCAACATAGGCCCCTCTCATCTGCATGGTTTCGGCGACATCGCCGGAGTGGCCCGCGAAAAGGGCGCCCTCATCGCCTCTCTGTCGGCGAAAGGGTGCGCCGTTCTGCAGGCCGACCAGCTGTTTTTCGACGAACTCCGCAGCCGCGGCCCGGCCTCCTGCCTGACCTGGAGCCTCGAGGGCCCGGCCGACGTCCGCGGGCGCTGGCACGGCGGCAACCAGACGCTGAAGATCGGGTGCAAGGCCAAAGACGCCAAAGGCGGCAGCACCGAGGTCAGTTTCAAGCTGCCCCTGCCCGGGCGCGCCGCGGCGGCCAATGCCATGACGGCGACGACGGCGGCCCTGGCCGCCGGCGCCAACCTCGAGGATGCGGCCAAGGCTCTGGCCGATTTTCACGGTCTTCCCGGACGCCTCAGCTTCAATCGCTCGGTCGACGGCCTGCTGCTGATCGACGACAGCTACAGCAGCAATCCGCTGTCGGCTGGAGCCGCGCTCGAAGTCCTGCAGAAGGTGCCGAGCGAGCATCACTGGCTGGCCCTCGGCGACATGGCCGAACTCGGCGAGGAGAGCGCGAGCTTCCACGCCGAGCTCGGCGAGAGCGCCCGCGCCAGCGGCGTCGAGCGGCTTTTTGCCCTCGGCAGCAATTCGAAGCACGCGGTCGAAGCCTTCGGCGAAGGCGGGGTTCTCTGCGCCGGCATGCCGGACATGGCCGCCCGCATCACTTCGAGCATCAAGGCCGAGGCCTCGGCCGCCAACGGCGGCTGGGGCCGGGGCAAGGCCGGGGTGGCGCTGCTGGTGAAGGGCTCGCGCTCGAGCGCCATGGAGCGCCTCGTGAAGATGATCGAAAACGACGGCCAGCAGAACGGCACATGATCGCCTGGCTCGCGGAAGAGTACCTGCTCGAACTGTGGAGCGGGTTCAACCTTTTCCGCTATATCACCCTCAGGTCCATGCTGGCCGCCCTGACTTCGCTGGTGCTCGTCATCGGCTTCGGCCAGGTGTTCATCGCCCTGCTGAAACGCCATGGCATCGGCCAGGTGGTGCGCTCCGAGGGACCCGATAGCCACTACCCGAAGAGCGGCACCCCGACCATGGGAGGGGCCCTGATCGTCGCCGCCGTGCTCTTCTCCTGCTTTCTCTGGGGCAACGCCTCTTCGGGGCCGGTCTGGATCGCCCTCTTTGTCTTCGCCGGCCTCGCCGTCATAGGGGCAATCGACGACGTCCTCAAGATCGCCCTGAGCGACTCGGCGGCCCTCGGCGCCAGGGTCAAGTTCGTCCTCCAGTCGGTCGTGGTGGCGGCGGCCGTCCTCTGGTACTGGCAGGCCACGGGCGCCACCCCCGAGGTCGGAGTGCTGGTGCCGATCCTCAAGGACATCTCCATCGCCCTTCCCTGGTTTCTCTTTCTGCCCTTCGCCTATCTGGTCGTCGTCGGTTCCTGCAACGCCGTCAATCTGACCGACGGCCTCGACGGCCTGGCGGTGCTGCCCTGCGCCATGGTCGCCGGCTGCCTCGGCATTTTCGCCTATGTCTCCGGTCACACGGAATTTTCCCGCTACCTCAACTTCTCCTACATTGAGGGCGCCGGCGAACTGACCGTCTTCTGCGCCGCCCTCGCCGGGGCCTGCGTCGCCTTCCTCTGGTTCAACTACTATCCGGCGACCGTCTTCATGGGAGACATCGGCGCTCTCGCCCTCGGCGGCTCCCTCGGCATGGTGGCCGTGCTCGTGCGGCAGGAACTGCTGTTGGCGATTGCCGGCGGCCTCTTCGTGCTCGAGGCCATGTCGGTCATTATTCAGGTCGGCGGCTTCAAGCTGACCGGCCGCCGCATCTTTCTCATGGCGCCGCTGCACCACCACTTTGAGCTGAAAGGCTGGGTCGAGCCGAAAATCGTCGTCCGTTTCTGGATCCTCAGCTTCTGTTTCGTGTTGCTGGCGCTCGCAACCCTGAAAATTCGATGACGGACTCAGCCCGACCCCAAGCCAGGGGCGCCGGCCCCGAGGATGCCGTGGCATCCGCAGCCGCCGGGCGCAGCACTGCGCCCGGCCCTGAGGCCGTGCCGGCGAGCCTGATCCTCGGCATAGGCTCGACCGGCCTGTCGGTGGCGCGCTTCCTGGCCCGCCGCGGCCAGGCCTTCGCCGCCGCCGACAGCCGTGGACGCCCGCCCATGATTGAGCAGTTCCGCGCAGAAAACCGCAATGCCCGCCTCCACCTCGGAGAGGAGGCCGAGCTCGATTTTGACGGCATTGAACAGGTCGTCGTCTCTCCCGGAATCGACCCGCGCCACCCCTGGGTCGAACGGGCCCGGCAAGCCGGCATCGAGGTTGTCAGCGACGTCGATCTCTTTCTCGACGAAGTCTCCCGGCGCGGTTATCCGGTAGCCGGTGTCACCGGCTCTAACGGCAAGAGCACGGTCGTCACCATGATCGGCGAGATCTTCCGCGCCGCCCAGGTCAACGTGGCCATCGGCGGCAACCTCGGTACGCCGGCGCTGGATCTGCTGAACTACGGCTGGGCCGAGGCCTTCGCCCTAGAACTGTCGAGCTTCCAGCTGCAGTACATGAAGGCGCCCAACCTCGCCGTCGCCTGCATGCTCAATCTGTCCCCGGACCACCTCGACCGGCATGACCTTATGAAGGATTACGCCCGGATCAAGGTACTGATCTACGAGGGGTCGAAGCGGCAGGTGTTCAATCTCGACGACTTCGAGTCCCATCCGCCTTCGCTGGGGCAGGGCACGGCCATCGCCTTTGCCGATGCCGGCCTGGTGGGCGCGGCCGGCACCGATGCAGCGGCGCCGGCCGATGTGGCGGCGACGGTCTACCGCGGCCTCGAACATCGGGGAGAGCTCTGGCTCGCCCGCGATCAGGAGCCTCTCTGTGCCTTCTCCGAACTCAGTGTCGGCGGCGCCCACAACGTCGCCAACGCCTGCGCTGCCTTGGCCGTCGGCGAGTGCTGGGGGCTCGCGACCGAGGCCATGCTGGCCGGACTGAAACGATTTCGCGGCCTGCGCCACCGCAACGAACTGGTGCTGCGCGCCGGCGGCGTCGACTGGTACGACAACTCCAAGGGAACCAATGTAGCGGCCGCCATCGCCTCCATTCAACAGGCGCGGGCGCCGATCGTGCTGATCGCCGAAGGCCATTCCAAGGGCGCCGACCTGAGCCCCCTGGCCGAAGCCATGAGAGGCCGCGGCCGGGCGGCCGTCGTTTTCGGCGTCGATGCCGGGCTTCTGCAGCAGGTGCTGAGCCCGGTCGTGCCGGTGCACAGAGTCAGCGGCATGGAGGAGGCGATTGATCTGGCCGCCGACCTGGCGGGCGGCGAGGGCAGCGTCCTGCTGTCGCCGGCCTGCGCCAGCTCCGCCCCCTACAACAACTTCGCCGAACGCGGCTGTGATTTCGCCGCCAAGGCGCGCCTGAAAGCGAAGAGGGCGCAGTCATGATCGACGCCTTCGTCAATCCCCCGGCGGCGCGGTCGCTGTCAATGAGCCTGGACCGCATGCGGTTCGACCCGCTGGCGGCGGGGCTCATCTTGGTGCTTCTGGCTGTTGGCCTGGTGGTGCTGCTGTCGGCCTCCATGCCGCTGGCCGAGGCCAACCACGGAGATTCGCTGCACTATTTCAAGCGCCAGCTGCTGCACCTGGTCGTCGCCCTCTGCGGCGGGGCCCTGCTGCTGCTGCTGCCGCTGTCGCTCTGGCGGCGGTACGGCCGCCTGCTGTTTTTCATCGGCCTTGCGGCCGTGGCGGCGACCCTGGCGCCGGGCATCGGCGTCGAGATCAACGGCAGCCGGCGCTGGCTCGACCTGGGCGCCTTCACCATCCAGCCGTCCGAGTTCCTGCGCGATGCCGCCATCGTCTTCTTTGCCGCCCGCTTTGCCCGCGAAATCCCGCTCTACTCCAGAGGGGGCAACAGCCTCTTCTTCGCCTCCCTGTCGCTGCTGGCCCTCGCCTGCTGCCTGTTGCTGCTCGAGCCGGATTTCGGCTCGGCCTTCATCCTCTCGCTGCTGGTGCTCGGTATGCTCTTTGTCGGCGGCTGTTCGCTGCTCCGCTGGCTGTCCGTGGCGGCGCTCGGCCTCGCCGCCTGCGGCTCGCTGCTGCTGGTCGCCCCCTACCGCCTCGAGCGCCTGACGAGCTTCTTCAATCCCTGGGCCGATCTGTACGGCGGCGGCTTCCAACTGATTCAGTCGATGATCGCCGTGTCCCGCGGCGGCCTCAGCGGCGTCGGCCTCGGCCTCGGCCTGCAGAAACAGCTGCCGGCGGCGCCGAGCGACTTCCTCTTCGCCATCTATTCCGAGGAGCTCGGCTTTGTCGGCGTGCTCCTGCTGCTGGGGCTTTACGCCGCGCTGCTGCTGCGCCTGTTGTCGCAGGCGGCCCTGGCGAGGAGGCTCGAGCTTCCCTTTCACGCCCTGATCCTGTTCGGCGTATCCCTGTCCCTGGGGCTGCAGATGATCATGCATGTCGGGGCCAATCTCGTCGCCCTGCCGCCCAAAGGTCTGCCGCTTCCGCTTATGAGCTACGGCGGCAGCAATCTGGTCGCCTCCTGCCTGGCGCTGGCGCTGGCGCTGCGGGCCGCCGGCGAAGTTCAGGACAGGCAGCAGGGCGTCGATTTCGCCGGCGGCTGGCCGGTGGGCGGAGGAAACTGGCGTGACTAGGGTCGCTATCGCCGCCGGCGGTACCGGCGGTCATGTCTTTCCGGCTCTCGCCGTCGCCGAGGAACTGCGCCAGCGCGGCCTTGAGGTGCTGTGGATCGGGTCGCGCCGCGGCCTCGAAAACCGCCTGCCGGAGATGGCGGCGTTTCCGCTGCTGCGCCTGTCGGTCGGCGGCTTCCGCGGCCGCAATCCGCTGGCGGCCCTGTGGTCCCTGGCGAGAGCGGCCTTCGCTCTGCTGGTCTGCTGGCTGTGGATGCTGCGCCGCCGGCCGCGCGCCCTTCTCGCCATGGGCGGTTATGTGTCCGTACCGGCCGGCTTCGCCGCCCTCTGCCGCCGCTGCCCGATCGTGCTGCACGAGCAGAACGCTCGCCCGGGCCTGGCCAACCGCCTCCTCGCCGGCCGCGCCAGCGCCCTGCTGGAGACTTGGGCCGGCAGCTTCAGTCTCAGTGCCCGCCAGGTGGGCATGCCCGTGCGCCCGGCCCTGAGAGCCCTGCCCGAGCCGGCCGCCCGCGGCCTCGGCAGCCGCCCCTTGGCCGACGGCAACGCCAGGCTGCTGATTTTCGGCGGCAGCCAGGGAGCCCGCTTTCTCAATTCGGCGGCGCCCGAGGTACTGGCGCGCCTGGACATGCCCCTGGACATTCACCACCTCTGTGGCCGCGGCATGCTCGAGCAGACCCTCCGTGCCTATGAAAGCCAGGGCCTCCAGGCAGAGGTCGAGGAATTCAACAGTCGCATGGAGCATCTGTACGGCTGGGCCGACCTGGCTCTGGCCCGTTCCGGCGCCTCGACCCTGGCGGAACTCATGGCGGTCGGCCTCGGATCCGTGTTGGTGCCTTATCCCCGGGCGGCCGATGACCACCAGATGGCCAATGCCTGCCGCCTCGTCGAGGCCGGCGCCGCCCGCCTGATTGTCGACGGCGATACGGAGGGGCTGCACCATGCCCTGAGCGCCGTGCTCGCCGACCCCTGCCGGTTGCTGTCGCTGGCCGAGGCCGCCCGCGCCTTGGCGCGCCCCCGGGCGGCGACTGAAATCGCCGATGTGATCGAGGAGCAGTGGCAGTGAAGAGAGAGCAGCGCCAGTGGCCGCAGAATCGCTTGCGCGATCTGGGTACGGGGCCGATTCACTTCACCGGCATCGGCGGAGTCGGCATGAGCGGCATCGCCGAAGTCCTCCTCAGCATCGGTTTTCCGGTGCAGGGATCGGACCTGCTGTCGAGCGACGCCACCGAACACCTGCGCCGCCTCGGCGCCGAAATCTTCATCGGCCACAGCGCCGATCATGTCAAGGGCTGCCGGGTGCTGGTGGCCTCCAGCGCCATTGCCCGCAACAATGTCGAAGTGCGGGCCGCCGCCAGGCACAAGGTGCCGGTGCTGAGACGGGCCCGCATGCTGGCGGAGCTCATGCGCTTCCGCACCGGCATCGCCGTCTCGGGCACCCACGGCAAGACCACGACCACGAGCATGATCGCCTGGCTGCTGACCTGCGCCGGCCTCGATCCGAGCTACATCATCGGCGGCCGCTTTGCCAATGCCTCGAGCGGCGTCCGCGTCGGCGCCTCCGAGCTGCTGCTGGTCGAGGCCGACGAGAGCGATTCTTCCTTTCTCGATCTGCAGCCTCTGGTTTCGGTCGTGACCAATATCGACAACGATCATCTGACGAATTTTGACGGCAGCATGGAACAGCTGCAGTCGGCCTATGCCCGCTTTGTCGATCATGTGCCCTTCAATGGCCTGGCGGTGTTGGCAATCGATGATGCGGCCGTGCGCGCCCTCGCCGCCGAAGCCGAGTGCCCGGTTCTGACCTATGGCACGGCCAGGGATGCCGGCATGCGTGCGGAAAACATCCGCTACCAGCTCAATCGCGGCGATCGCAGGGGCGCGGGCATGCTGTTCGATCTGCACTATCCCGACGGGAGCCTGGCCAGGGACCTGCATCTGCGCATCCCGGGACGCCACAATGTCATGAACGCCGTCGCCGCCCTGGCCGTGGCGCAGACGCTCAAGGCCGACATGGCCAAGGCCGAGGCCGGGCTCAGCTCTTTTCCCGGGGTCGCCCGCAGGTTTCAGCACCAGGGAGAGTTCCGCACCTCGAGCGGGGCCCGGGTGCATCTGATCGAAGACTACGGCCACCACCCGACAGCCATCGCCGCCGTCCTCGAAACGGCGAGAAAGTCCTATCCCCGCGCCCGCCTCGTCGTCGTTTTCCAGCCGCACCGCTACAGCCGGACGCGGGAACTGCTCGACGATTTTTCCCGCGTCTTCAGCGGGGGCGTCGACTGTCTGATTCTGCTCGAGGTCTACGGTGCCGGCGAGCAGCCGCTGCCGGGAGGAGACAGCCAGGCCCTGGCCCACTCCATCCGCGCCCGCGGCGCTATCGAGCCCTCGGTGGCCCTCAACTTCGACGAAACCCTGGGGCTGCTCGAGCGCCAGCTCGTCGACGGCGACATTCTGCTGCTGCTGGGAGCGGGCGACATCGGCCACTGGCCGCAGAAGATCAGAAGCCGCTTTCCGGCCGCTGGAGCGGAGTCATGAGAGCCGCTGTTTCCCCTCGGGAGCTCAGTCGCATCGGCCGGGTGCTGGTGCTGCTCGGCGGCGACTCGAGCGAGCGCGAGGTGTCGCTCGACAGCGGCAACGAAGTCTGCCGCGCCCTCGCTGTCGCCGGCGCTGAATACGAGCGTCTCGACGCCGATCTCGAGGGCCTGCAGCAGCTCGACAACAGCCGCTGCGAGCGGGTGTTCAATGCCCTGCACGGCGGCGCCGGCGAAGACGGCCGGGTGCGTGCCCTGCTCGATGGCAAGGGCATTCCCTGCAGCGGCAGCTCAGCCGAGGCATCGAACCTGACCATGGACAAGATGGCGACCAAGGCCGTACTGCGCGAAGCGGGGCTGCCGACGCCGGACTGGCGCGATCTCGCCTGCTCCTCTCTCGAGGAGATCGCTGCCCTCGGCTTCCCCCTCGTGGTCAAACCCAACAGCCAGGGATCCAGCAGGGGCGTCAGCATCGTCGACAGGCGCGAACAGCTGGCCCGCGCCCTGGCCGAGGCGAGGGGCTATGGCGAGGCCTTTGCCGAGCGTTTCATCGACGGCACTGAGATCACCGCCGCCATGCTTGAAGGAGAGCTGCTGCCCCTGATCGAGATTCGCCTTCACAGCAAGTTCTACGACTTCTCGGCGAAGTACAGCGATCCTGCCACCGAACTCCTCTGCCCGGCGCCCCTGCCGCCGGCCCAGGAGGAGGAGTGCCGGCGCCTGGCGGCGCAGGCGCTTGACCTTGTGAATTTGACGGGCTTTGGCCGCATCGACCTGCGTCTCGGCAGCGACGGCAGAGCCTCGATACTGGAAGCCAACTCGATTCCGGGCCTGACTTCCCACAGCTTGGTACCGCTCGCCGCCGAGACCGCCGGCATTGAATTTTCGCAAATGATCCTACGCATCCTGAGAGCTACCCTGGAGGAGCAATCATGAAAACTGCAAATTTTTACTCTCTGCTGTCGTCGCTGTCGCGGCGGCTCTTTCCCATGACGGTCATCGCCATGACCCTGATTTCCCTCGGCTGGATCCTGGAGCAGCACAGCTGGCGCTTCTTCGATGTCAAGAGGGTCGATATCATCGGCCTGCAGCGGCAGGATCCGCTTTCGGTCGAAGTGATCCTCGAGCACCATTCGCGCCCCGGCGAAGCGCGTCGCGTCGATGTCAGTTCGGCCCACAGGCAGTTGCTGAACCTGCCCTGGGTGCGGCAGTTGAACATCGAGCGCCACTGGCCCGGGGTGCTGTCGTTGAAATTTGACGAGTACAGCCCCGTCGCCCGCTGGCGCAGCTGCTGCTCGATCGCCGTCGACGGCGGCGAGGTGCGGGTCATCGATCAGCGGGCCCAGGACATTCCCCTGCTGCTTGACAGCGAAGTGTCGACGGCGAAAGAGATCTGGTCGCTCTACCGCGACCTCGATCAGCAGCTGTCGACAGAGGCCTCCATCGTCGAGCTGCGCGAAAGCGCCAATCGGGACCTGGTCGTCGCCCTCGACAACGGCACCCGCTTTCTGTTGGGCAACCGCCAGAGAGAGCAGAAAATCCTCCTTTTGGGACAGATTTCCCGCCGCTTTGACAGCAGCCGCTGGAGCCACATCGATCTGCGTTACCCCAACGGCTTTGCCGCCATCCCTGTCTGGGCCGCCCGCGGCAAGGTCGCAGCCCTTTACGGAGAGAGACCATGAGCACCCGCACACCGAAACAGACAGTGGTGGGCCTGGACATAGGCACATCCAAGATCGCCGCCCTCGTCGGCACGGTCAACAGCGCCCGCGAAATCGACATTGTCGGCGTCGGCCTCAGCCCTTCGCGCGGCCTGCGCAAAGGGGTCATCATCGACATCAACTCAACGGTTGACTCCATCCGCTCGGCGATTCAGGAGGCCGAACTCGTCTCCGGCTTCAAGATCAACTCGGTCTGCGCCGGCATCGCCGGCTCGCACATCAAGAGTCTGAATTCACAGGGCATCGTCTCGATCCGCGAGGGGGAGGTGAGTCAGCGCGACATCCGCCGCGCTGTCGACGCCGCCCGCACCGTCAAAATCGACAGCGGTCACCGCATTCTCCACGAGCTGCCGCAGGAATTCATCATCGACGGCCAGGAGGGCATCACGCACCCGATCGGCATGTCGGGCACCCGCCTCGAAGTCTGGGTGCATATGGTGCTCGGCGCCCAAAGCGCGATTCAGAACATCGTCAAGAGCGTCCGCCGCTGCGGCCTCGAGGTGGAAGACCTGATTCTCGAGCAGCTGGCTTCGAGCGAAGCCGTGCTCGCCGACTACGAGAGAGAGCTCGGCGTCTGCATTGTCGACATCGGCGGCGGCACCTCCGACATCGCCGTCTTCACCGAGGGCGCCCTGCGCCATACGGCCGTGATTCCGATTGCCGGCGACCATGTGACCAACGACATCGCCGCCGCCCTCCACTGTCCGGTCGAGGTGGCCGAAGAGATCAAGAAACGCTATGCCTGTTGCTATGAAAAGGGCATGGAAGAGGGCGACGAAGTCATCGAGGAGTTCCGTTCCAGCAAGAGCCCGCGGCCGCGTATTTCGCGCCGCGATCTGGCCGGCATCGTCGAGCCCCGCTACGCCGAACTGCTCGATCTGATTCAACTGGAGCTGCGCCGCGCCGGCTTTTCCCAGAACTGCTCTGCCGGCCTGGTCTTCACCGGCGGCAGCTCGGGAGTCGAGGGTCTGGCCGCGCTGGCGGAAGATATCTTCGAGTTGCCGGTGCGCCTCGGAGTGCCCCAGTCGACCCAGGGCGTCAATGAGATCGTGCGCAGTCCGTCCCACTCGACGGGGGTCGGCCTGCTGATGTACAGCCTCAGGCGCTCCCACAGCAACTACAGGCGCACGCCGTGGAACGACACCGAGAAATCGGTGTGGCGCCGGGCGAGCTCCTGGTTCTGCAAGAATTTCTAGTCGTGATCGGTCCTTTCCCGATGGATCACATTCTTACTCAACCGTGGTCGGCACCCCTGACCGCATAACTTTCCCACACAACTCAGGAGGAAAAAACAATGGCCCACTTTGATATTGTCGATAACTGCGAAGACTTCGGGGCCGTACTGCGTTTAATCGGAGTCGGCGGCTGCGGAGGCAACGTTATCAATTACATAGACGAGCAGGGGATCGACGGAGTTCAGCTCATGTCGGTCAACACCGACGCTCAGGCCCTGAAGAGATGCAAGGTCAAAACCCTTTTGCGGCTGGGTTCGAGCCAGCGCGGCCTGGGGGCGGGCAATCGTCCGGAAGCGGGCCGCAAGGCCGCCGAAGAGGATCGTGACCGTCTGCGCGAGCTGATCGAAGGCTGCGACATGCTGTTCATTACCGCGGGCATGGGAGGCGGCACCGGCACCGGGGCCGCGCCCGTCATCGCCCAGATCGCCCGGGAACTGAAGATCCTGACGGTCGCGGTCGTCGCCACACCCTTTGATTGGGAGGGGCAGCGCCGGATCAAAAATGCCGAAAGCGGCATCGACGAGTTGCGGCAGCGCGTCGATTCGCTGATCGTCGTGCCCAACAGCCGCCTCGAGAAGGTCTTTGGCCCGAGCCAGGCCCTGATGGACGCCTTTGATCAGTCCAACATGGTGCTGGAGGGAGCCGTGCGCGGCATCGCCGATCTCATTACCAGGCCCGGCATGATCAACGTCGACTTTGCCGATGTTCAGACCGTCATGTCGGAGCAGGGCATCGCCATGATGGGCTCCGGCGAGGCCGAGGGCGAGACCCGCGCCAGGGATGCAGCCAACGCCGCCATCTGCAGCCCGCTGCTCGAGGACCTCTCGCTACAGGGCGCGCGCGGCATCATCGTCAACATCACGGCCAACGACAGCGTCACTCTCAGCGAGTTCAACGAGATCGGCAATCTCGTCAGCGCCGTGGCGAGCGAGGACGCCCACATCGTTTCCGGTCTCGTTATCGACAATGAGATGCAGGATCGTATCCGCGTCACCCTCGTAGCTACGGGCCTCAGCCAGGACCTCGGCCGGCCGCGCAAGGCGGGCCTCGAAACGATCGAGGCTCAGGCCCAGGCCGGAGACATGGAGACGCCCGGAGACTACAGCAGGTTCGACAAGCCGACGATTCTGCGCCTGAACGACAATCAGCGGAGCAGCAAGGCCGAGGCCTTCAGCGGCCTCGAAGACAAGCGGACGACGGAGTACGACACCCCCGCCTTCCTGCGCCGCCTCAATCGCTGAGAACAGCAGAAAACGGCCGGCCGGGAGCAGGGGCCTGGCTCCCGGCCGGCCGACAGGGGCGGCTGATTCGTGCCTGCCTCAGGATACCAGGTCTCTGGAGGGCGGAAAAGTCATTCCCTGCCCTGCTCTGCTTTCCGGGTCCAGTTTGTACAGCAGGATCCAATAGCCGCGGGCGCTGATGACGCCGTCTTCGTGAAGATCGCAGACCACGCGCCCGGCCATCTCGCGCGAACAGCCGACCATGTTGGCCAGACGGATGCGCGAGATGCGGACGACACGTCCGAGGGGGTGGGAGATGGCATCGGGCAGCCTGGCCATTCGCCAGAGCCCTTTTTCAACGCGCTCCCGCACACTTTTATAGCTTTTCTCAAAAGAGTTGTGCGCCAGCAGATTCAGCCGTTGGGCGATCTGGTGGTGCCAGTAGCGATTCAGCTCCTGATCCCTCATAAGAAGGATGTTCATGACCGGCAGAGGGACGAGACCGAGCTGGCAATCCGTCCGCGCGTAGGCTCGATAGAGGTTCGAAGTCGATTGAACCATGTTGTTTTCGCCGAAAAAATTCCCGGGAGACAGGTGATCGACCAGAACTTCCCGCTCCTCGCCCTCGGCGTAACTGAGGGACATGCAGCCATCCAGCAAAAAATAGACATGATTGTTTTCTGGCCCCAACTCAAAGGTTTTGCATGCCTTCAGCGTCCGCTTCGAGAGATTGCGGTCAAGTTCTGCGCTGAGAAACGGCAGGGTAGGTGGGAGGCTTTCGTTTTCGCGATTGCTGTTCATGTTGAGCTGTCAGGGGGAGATGGATGAGCGGGATTGAAGATGCAAAGGCAGAATTGCGGGGATTATATTCATGGATACGGCCACGGGAAAATCCGTCTTGAAGCCCGAAGACAGTGAAAAAACTGCGGAAGCAGGCGGGGGCGCTGTCTTTTTCTGTGCTTTTCTGCTTCTCTACAGCTCTACGGACCCTCGCAGATATGAGAGGTATTACCCATTCAAGCCGAGGCAATCCTCCCGCAGGGTACGGCGGCTTCCATCCCCTCCGGGCCGGCCCTTTCGCCCTGGAGGAGCGCGCACTCAGACCCGCACTCCTTCTCTGTAGTAAAATAGCCTGCATCCGGCCTCAGTTTTCCCAGGGCCAAGTCCCTCTCCACTGAAGCCCCCCTCCCCGCCGGTAAACGGCCTTCTTTTGATCCGAATACTTTTCTCCGCCCTGATCGCGCTGTCGCTTCTGGCAGGCGATGCCTCGGCCCAGCAATCTCCAGGCAACCAGCGTTTCGGCCCCTCCGGCAGGGAGATCGACAGGCGCCTGGGCAGCCTTGAAGACCTGATCGGGTCGGGCAATTTTTCATCCCTGGGCCAGCAGCGCAACAGCACCCAGATCCAGGGGTTGCGGCAACAGCTGAAAAACCTGACCGCCGACATCGAGGCCCAGCGAAAGCTCATCGCCGAACTGCGCCAGTTCAATGCCCAGCTGGTCAGACGCCTGTCGGCCCAGCTCAATGTCTCCCTGCCGTCTCTCGGGGGCGTCCATTCAGTTGACGCCACCGAGAGCACCCTCAAGGCCACCGATGGCGCTGGAGACGAGGGGGATGAGCTGATCGGCCGCCGGGGTGCCGGCGGCCGCCGCTCCTCGGCCTCGGGCGGCAGGGACTCCCCGCTGGCCGCCGTCATCGGCAACCTGTCCTCGGCGGAGCCGATTCCCTCCCGGGGAGATGCCTCAGCCTCGGCCGCCCTTGAGGCCGCAACCGAGGCGGGCGGTGAAAACCTGCTGGATCCCGCCACTGAGAAGTCCTCCTATGACAGGGCCCTGAGCATCCTCCGCAACGGCGACTACAGGCGAGCCGCCGAGTTGATGAGCGCCTTTCTCGATCGCTACCCCGACAGTGTTTACGCCGACAATGCCCGCTATTGGCTGGGCGAGGCCTACTACGGCCAACGCAACTACGGCAAGGCGGTCTCCGAGTTCCTCGAACTGATCCGCCTCCACCCCGACAGTACCAAGTTGCCCGATGCCCTCCTGAAGGCGGGTTTCGCTTATCATGAACTGCGCGACACGGATCGCGCCCGCACCTATCTCGAGCGTCTGATCGAAGACTACTCGGGCAGCACCTCCGCTTTTCTCGCCCGCCGCCGCCTGCTTCGCATGAACAGATCCCAGTGACGGCCCGCACTGAACCATCTCGCTGACCATTTCCCTTCATTTATGACCGAGACAACCTATAGGCGCTACATCTGCGTCATCTGTGGCTGGATTTACGACGAAGAAAAAGGCAATCCCGACGAAGGCTTGGCTCCCGGCACCCGCTGGCAGGATGTCCCCGACAGCTGGTGCTGTCCCGACTGCGGAGCTTCAAAAGAAGATTTCGACATGGTGGAGTTGTGACAGGGGCTGATACCGTGCAAAGGCACGCTCAGGCGCTCCGCCCTCCGCGCCCCGGGGTTTTCGCCCCGTCCCGCCGCTCCCGGGCCCCATCCGGGCCGAAGGGGGAGACTGAGCGCCTGATTCCGTAGCGGAAAGGGCACAACCGGGGGCAGAGGCTTGAATCTGGAAGCTTTTCTACAGCATCGAGCCGCGACAAACAGTTCTGTTGATCAGGGGCTGGTACGCCTGTTGCTGGCTGTCGCCTCCTGTTGCCTGGAAATTGCCGCCGAGGCCCGGCGCGATCCGGCGGCGGCGGCCGAGACCCTGGGGGACGAAAATGTTTTTGGCGAGAGGCAGAAAGGCCTCGATGTGCTGGCCGATCAGCTGCTGCGGCAGCTGATCGGCGGCAGCGGGCTGGCGCGGGCCCTAGCCTCCGAGGAGAACCCCGATTTTGTCGAGTACGACAGCGACAGTGCCTATGTGCTGCTGCACGACCCGCTCGACGGTTCTTCCAACATCGAAGTCAACATGCCGACGGGGACCATCTTTTCGGTGCTTCCCTGTCCCCCTGAGGGGCCGCGCGCCCTGGCCGGGCGCGATCAGGCGGCGGCCGGCTACGTCCTCTACGGGGCGGCGACGCAGCTGGTGCTGAGCGTTGCCGGCGAGGCGTCCCTGTTCGCCTTCGACGAGGCCCGTGGCGAGTTCCTGTTGTCCCAAGAGGCCATGCGCCTGCCGGAAGAGGCGTCGGAATTCGCCATTAATGCCGCCAATGCGCTGCTGTGGGACGCGCCTGTAGCCGACTATATCCGCGACTGCCAGCTCGGTGCCGAGGGCCCGATCGGACGCAAGTACAATATGCGCTGGGTCGGCTCCATGGTGGCCGACTTTCACCGCCTCATGATGCGCGGCGGCGTCTTTCTCTATCCGCGGGACAGCCAGATGCGCGCCCAGGGCAAGGACGGTAAGCTGCGGCTCATGTTTGAGCTCAATCCCTGCGCCCTCATCGTCGAGAGCGCCGGGGGCGCGGCGACCGACGGCTGCCGCCGCCTGCTCGACATCGAACCGGTTTCGCTGACCCAGCGCTGCGGCGCCGTCCTCGGCTGCCGCGCCGACGTCGAGCGCATCGCCAGCGGTTACCGCGGCAGCGGGCTCAACCCATGATTGACGGCACGGCCGGGAAGGGCTCCGACGGGCGCGGCGCGACCCTGCCCCGGCTGCTGCGCGATCAGGCCAGGGCCCGCGGTCTGCAGCCGGCCATCCGCGAGAAGTCTTTCGGCATCTGGAACAGCCTTAGCTGGCAGGAGCTGTGGCAACTGGCCGGCGATCTGGGCAGCGGCCTGGCCGAGCTCGGCTTCGGCAGCGATGACCGCCTCATCATCATCGGCAACAATCGCCCGCGCCTCTACGCCTCCTTCGCCGCGGTCCAGGGGCTTGGCGGCGTCCCGGTGCCGGCCTATCAGGATTCGATCGCCAGCGAGTTGCAGTATGTCATCGACCACTCCGAGGCCCGCTTCGTCCTGGTCGAGGATCAGGAGCAGCTCGACAAGATTCTCGAAGTGCGGGCCGACTGCCCCAGGATCGAACACATCATCTACGACGAGGACCGCGGCATCTTCGGCTACGAGGTCGAGGGGCTGCTGTCGCTCGACGACCTCCTCGCCAAGGGCCGGCAACGGCAGCGGCAGCAGCCCGGCTTCTTCGAGGCCGCCGTCGGGCGCGGCGACGAAGAGGACGTCTCCGTCGTTCTCTACACATCGGGCACGACCGGCCGCCCCAAGGGGGTGGTGCTGACACACCGCAACATCATCGCCGGCGCCCTCATGGGGCACGGATTCGACCCTCTGCGGCCCGGCGACGAGATCGTCGCCTATCTCCCCATGGCCTGGGTCGGGGACCACATCTTCTCCTACGCCCAGGCGATCATCGTCGGCTTTACCATCAACTGCCCGGAAAAGCCCTCGACCCTGGCGACGGACATGCGCGAGATCGGCCCGACCTACTTTTTTGCGCCGCCGCGGAGCTTCGAGAACATGCTGCGCCACTCCATGATTCGCATGGCCGACGCCTCGGCGCCGAAACGGGCCCTGTTCAATCATTTCATAGGGGTGGCGCGCCGCCTGCAGCCCTTCAGGGAGAAGGGCGGGAAGGGGCCTTTCTGGCTGCGCCTGCAGGCTTTGATCGGCGAATGGCTGGTCTACGGCCCCCTGCGCGACAGCCTCGGTCTCGGCCGCATCCGCCTGGCCTACACGGCCGGCGAGGCTATCGGAGCCGAGACCTTCCGCTTTTTCCGCTCGATCGGCGTCAACCTCAAGCAGCTCTATGGCCAGACGGAGGCCTCGGTGTTCGTGACCGTCCAGCCTGATCACGAGGCCTGGAGCGACACCGTCGGCGTCGCCGTGCCCGGGGTCGAACTGAAGATCGACGAGGGCGGGGAGGTGCTCTACCGCAGCGCCGGCGTCTTCAGAGAGTATTTCAAAGATCCCGAGGGCACGGCGAAAGCCCGCGCCAAAAATCTCTGGACCCACACCGGCGACGTCGGCCTGATCACGGACAGGGGGCACCTCAGGATCATCGACCGCCTCAAGGACGTCGGCAAGTTTGCCGACGGCTCCCTCTTTGCCCCCAAATACATCGAAAACAGGCTCAAATTCTTTCAGTACATCAAGGAGGCCGTGGTCTTCGGCGCCAGGCGCGAATACTGCGCGGCCATGATCAACATCGACCTCGATGCGGCCTCGAGCTGGGCCGAGCGGCAGCGAATTGTCTGGGGCAGCTATCAGGAACTGGCGGCCAATCCCCGCATCTACGACCTGATCGGCGACTGTGTCGGGCAGATCAATGCCGAATTGGTCCGCGACCAGGCCCTGGCATCGTCGCAGATTCGCCGCTTCGCCATCCTCCACAAGGAACTCGACGCCGACGACGGCGAACTGACCCGCACCAGCAAGGTGCGGCGCAGCCTCGTCAATGAGCGCTACAGGCCGCTTATCGATAGCTTCTATGGAGGCAAAGAGGACTGTGCCCTCGACGTCGAGATCACCTACGAGGACGGCCGTCGCGGCAGGCTGTCGGGCCGCCTGGCGATCCGCGACGCCGAGCCCGTCGAGGCGCAGCCGGGGGCGGGTCGGTGAACGGCAACGGCGCCGCCGACAGTGGCCCCATCCTCGCCGTTGAGGGAATCTCCCTCGCTTTTGGCGGCGTCACGGCCATCAACGACGTCTCCTTCGAGGTGCAGCGCGGCCACATCCACGCCATCATCGGCCCCAATGGCGCCGGCAAGAGTTCCATGCTGAACATCATCAACGGCTTCTACAAGCCGAGCAGCGGCGCCCTCCTCTACAAGGGCAGGCGCCGCGCCAGCATGGACACCCACAGGGCCGCGCGCTCCGGCATCTCCCGCACCTTCCAGAACATCGCCCTCTTTCACGGCATGACGACCCTGGACAACCTCCTCAGCGGCCGCATCCTCAAAATCAGGGGCTCCCTGTTGGCCCAGGCCCTCTACTGGGGCCCTTACCAGCGGCAGGAGGTGCTGCACCGCGAGCGGGTCGAGGACATTATCGACTTTCTCGAGATCCAGTCGATCCGCAAGTCGGTCGTCGGCATGCTGCCCTACGGCCTGCAGAAGCGCGTCGAACTGGGGCGGGCCCTGGCAGCCGAGCCCGACCTGCTGCTGCTCGATGAGCCCATGGCCGGCATGAATCTCGAGGAGAAACAGGACATGTGCCGCTTCATCATCGAGATCAACCGTCGCTACGGCACGACCATCGTGCTGATCGAGCACGACATGGGGGTGGTCATGGAGCTGTCCGACTATGTGGTGGTGCTGAACTACGGCAATCTGCTGGCCCAGGGCAGGCCCGCCGAGGTGCAGCAGGACCAGAAAGTCATCGACGCCTACCTGGGGGTGCGCCGATGAACGCCCGGATCCAACAGGGGCGGGGCCTGCTCGAGCGCCTGGGCCTCGATCGGACCGGGCTCACCGCCCTCGGCGTCATCCTCGCCCTGCTGCTGCTCTCTCCCTGCGCCGGCTCGCTGCTCGCCCCCGATGCGGTCTTTTTCACCTGGCCCTTCTATTTTGAGGTGCTGATCGGCGGCCTGCTCGCCGGCGTCCTCTACTCCCTGGTCGCCCTCGGTTTCGTCCTCATCTTCAAATCCTCGGGCGTGTTCAATTTCGCCCAGGGCGCCATGGTGCTGTTCGCCGCCCTGACCCTGGTCGGCTTCATCGAACTGGGGCTCGACCCCTGGCTGGCAATGCTGGCGACCATGCTCAGCATGTTCTTCCTCGCCTTCTGCATCGAGCGGGTGGTGCTCGAGCCCCTGACCAACCAGAGCCCCATGATCCTTTTCATGTCGACCATCGGCATCACCTTCCTGCTGACCGGCATCGGCCAGATTCTCTGGGGTTCCGAAGTCAAGCTGCTCGATCTGGGGCTGCCGCCCCAGGAACCGCTGTTCCTGTTCGAGGGGGACAACCAGATTCTGCTCAGCCGCTTCGATCTCTACGCCGCCTTCATCGCCACCGTCCTCGTCGTGCTGCTGTCGCTGTTCTTCCAGTACACCCGCGTCGGCCGCGCCCTGCGGGCCGTCGCCGACGACCACCAGGCGGCCCTGAGCATCGGCATCCCGCTGCGCACCATCTGGCTCTATGTGTGGACGGCCGCCGGCCTCGTCGCCATCGTCGCCGGCATCGTCTGGGGCACCAAGCTCAGCGTCCAGTTCTCGCTCTCCCTGATCGCCCTCAAGGCCCTGCCGGTGCTGATTCTCGGCGGCTTCACCTCGATTCCCGGCGCCATCATCGGCGGGCTCCTGATCGGCTCGGGCGAGAAGATCTCCGAGGTCTTCTTCGGCCATCTGATCGGCGGCGGCATCGAGGACTGGTTCTCCTACATGCTGGCGCTGCTCTTTCTCGTCTTTCGCCCCCAGGGGCTCTTCGGCGAGAAGATCATCGAGCGTATCTAAGCTTCCTGCGCCGAGCCATGTTTTACCGAGAATCCGGACAGTTCAAGGAGAGCTACAGGGCCGATCAGGCCTTCCTGCCGCTGCGCCAGGACCGCTACGGCCTGTTCGCCTGGGTTCTCATCGGTTTTGTCGTCATCCCTCTTTTTGCCACCGACTACCTGCTGTCGTCGGTGCTGCTGCAGTTCCTGCCGCTGCTGATCGCGGCCATCGGCCTCAACCTGCTGACCGGTTACGCCGGCCAGTTGAGCCTCGGCAGCGGCGGCTTCATGGCCGTCGGCGCCGTTTCCGCCTACAAGCTGTCGACGGGTTTTCCCGAGCTCAATATCGTCTGGGTTTTGCTGTTGTCCGGCTTCATCACGGCCGCCGTCGGCACCGTTTTCGGCCTGCCGTCGCTGCGCATCAAGGGTTTTTACCTGGCCGTGGCGACCCTGGCGTCGCAGTTTTTCCTGATCTGGATGCTCAACAAATTCCCCTGGTTCATCAACTACACGCCTTCGGGCGTCATCAGCGCGCCGCCCCGCGCCGTCTTCGGCGACTTCTTCGTCACCGGCAGCCAGGCCTCGCCGGTGACCAAATACCTCTTCACCCTCTGCTTCGTCGTCGTCCTGACGGTGGTGGCGGCCAATCTGGTGCGCAGCAACATCGGCCGTCAGTGGCGCGCCATCCGCGACATGGACATCGCCGCTGAGATCATGGGCGTTCCCATGCTCTCGGCCAAGCTCAAGGCCTTTGCCATCAGTTCCTTTTACTGCGGCATCTCCGGGGCCCTCTGGGCCTTCGTCTACACCGGCGGGGTCGAGCCTCTGGCCTTTGACATCGACCGCTCCTTCCAGATTCTGTTCATCATCATCATCGGCGGCCTCGGCAGCATTCTCGGCTCCTATGTCGGCACCGCCTTCATCGTCGCCCTGCCCATCCTGCTGATCAATATTCCCCATCTGATCGGACTCGAGATGCCGGTCGACCTCGCCACTCACCTTGAACAGATCATTTTTGGCTCTCTCATCATCGCTTTTCTGGTCTTTGAGCCCCATGGCATCGCCCGCATATGGCAGACCGTCAAAAGCAAGCTGCGCTCCTGGCCCTTCCCGTATTGATTGGCGGCCCGGTAAAATTCTCTATCTCATTGCCCTGAGACAGAGGAGGCTTCCCTCTGATTAAATCGAGACTGCAGACCTTGGCTGCCGCGGCCGCGGCAACCGCCCTGGTCGCTGCCGGCGCCCCGGTCATCGCCAATCAGTACATTCCCTCCCTGGTTTATCGCACCGGCCCCTACGCCCCTGGCGGCATACCCTTTGCCGACTACATCACCCTGCTCAACGAGCGTGACGGCGGCATCGGCGGCGTCCGCCTGAAGCTCGAGGAGTGCGAGACCGGCTACAACACCGACCGCGGCGTCGAGTACTACGAGCGCCTGAAAAACAAGGGCACCGGGCGCGAGGCGGCGGCCTTCTCACCGGCGTCAACGGGCGTCGCCTACGCCATCATCGAGCGCGCCACGGCCGACAGGATTCCGGTCTTTTCCTTGGGTTACGGCCGCACCTCGGCCTCCGACGGCCGCGTCTTTCCCTATGTCTTCACCATGCCGGCGACCTACTGGAGCCAGGTGAGATCGATCGTCCGCTACATCGGCGCCGCCGAGGGCGGCATGAGCCGCCTGGCCGGCAAGAAGATAGCGCTCGTCTACAGCGATTCGGCCGCCGGCAAGGAGCCGATTCCGACCCTGGAAATCCTCGCCGACCGCCATGGCTTCAACCTTTCGAAGTTCCCGCTGCCGCACCCGGGACTCGAGCAGAAATCGACCTGGCTCCGCGTCGGTCGCCAACTGCGCCCGGACTACGTCATCCTCTGGGGCTGGGGCATCATGAACTCGACTGCCCTGAAAGAGGCCGCCGCCGTTGGCTTCCCGGTCAAGAAGATCATCGGTAGCTGGTGGTCCGGCTCGGAGCAGGACGTCCAGCCGGCCGCCGGCGCCGCCATCGGCTACAAGAACGCGACCTTCCACGCCCCGGGGTCGACGACCCGGATGCATGAGGATCTGCGCCTCCATGTCCTCGACGCCGGCAGGGGCGCCGGCAAGGGCGACAGCGTCGGTACCCTGCTCTACAACCGCGGCATCATCAACTCGATCTTCGTCACTGAGGCGGTCCGCATCGCCCAGGACCGCTTCGGCAAGCGTCCGCTCAAGGGCGAAGAAGTGCGCTGGGGCTTTGAGAACATCGATCTCAACGGCAAACGCATGAAGGAGCTCGGCATCGAGGGCCTGCTCTATCCGGTCAGGGTCAGCTGCGCCGACCACGAGGGCGCCGGCCCCGTCCGCATCCAGCAGTGGGACGGCCGCAACTGGCGCTTCGGCAGCCCCTGGCTCAAGCCCATGACGGAGATCGTCCGCCCGCTGATCGAGGCGGATGCGGCCAGGTACGCCCAGCAAAAGGGCATCAGTCCCCGCGACTGCAGCTGAGCGACAGGCAGGCGCGCAACGGAAGAGGAGAGGGCGCTCCCCCTCTCTTTGTTCCGACCGGGTCCCGGCCTTTTTGAGGATGACGACAGCCGCCCCGAGGTGCAGACTCAAGCGACCTCGCCTCTGATTGAAGTCGACAACAGGAAGCTGATTCATAACCGGCTCATCCCTGTGTTGAATGGGGTCTTGCTGTCGCTGCAGGCGCCGATCGACCTCGTCATTCACCTCGAACAGATTATTTTTTGCTCTCTCATCACCGGTTTTTTGCTCTTTGAGCCTCATGTTGTCGCCCGCCTATGGCAGACTATTAGAAGATAAGTTGCGCGGCTGGCCCTTCCGTCTTGAGTGCCGGCCCAGTGAAATTCTTTATCTCATTCTCATACGGCAGAGGAGGTTTTCCCAGTGATTCAATCGAGATTTCAGACCCTGGCCGGCGCCGCCGTGGCAGCAGCCCTGATGGCTACCAGCGCCCCGGCCATCGCCGATCAGTTCATTCCCTCGCTGATCTATCGCACCGGCCCCTACGCCCCTGGCGGCGTTCCCTTTGCCGACGGCGTCGCCGACTACATCACCCTGCTCAACGAGCGCGACGGCGGCATTGGCGGCGTCCGCCTCGAACTTGAGGAGTGCGAGACCGGCTACAACACCGACCGCGGCGTCGAGTGCTACGAACGCCTGAACAACAAAGGCACCAGGCGCGAGGCGGCGGCCTTTTCACCGCTGTCAACGGGCATCACTTACGCCATCATCGAGCGCGCCACGGCCGACAAGATTCCGGTCTTCTCCATGGGCTACGGTCGCACCTCGGCCTCCGACGGCCGCGTCTTTCCGTATGTCTTCACCATGCCGGCGACCTACTGGAGCCAGGCGAGCTCGATCATCCGTTACATCGGCGGCGTCGAGGGCGGCATGAGTCGCCTGGCCGGCAAGAAGATCGCGCTCATCTACCACGACTCGGCCTATGGCAAGGAACCGATTCCGACCCTGGAAATCCTCGCCGATCGCCATGGCTTCAACTTCTCGAAGTTCCCGGTACCGCACCCGGGCCTTGAGCAGAAATCGACCTGGCTCCGCGTCGGTCGCCAGCTGCGCCCGGATTACGTCATCCTCTGGGGTTGGGGCATCATGAACTCGACCGCCCTGAAAGAGGCCGCCGCTGTTGGCTTCCCGGTCAAGAAGATCATCGGTAACTGGTGGTCCGGTTCGGAGCAGGACGTCCAGCCGGCCGCCGGCGCCGCCATCGGCTACAAGAGCGCGACCTTCCACGCCCCGGGGCCGACGACCAAGATGCATCAGGATCTGCGCCGCTATGTCCTCGATGCCGGCAAGGGCGCCGGCAAAGGCGACAGCGTCGGTACCGTGCTCCACAACCGCGGCATCATCAACTCGATCTTCGTCACCGAGGCGATCCGCATCGCCCAGGGCCGCTTCGGCAAGCGGCCGCTCAAGGGCGAAGAAGTGCGCTGGGGCTTTGAGAACATCAATCTCAACGCCAAACGCATGAAGGAGCTCGGCATCGAGGGTCTGCTCTATCCGGTCAAGGTCACCTGCGCCGACCACGAGGGCGCCAGCCCTGTCCGCATCCAGCAGTGGGACGGCCAGGACTGGCGCTTCGTCAGCCCCTGGCTCAGGCCCATGACGGAGATCGTCCGCCCGCTGATTGAGGCGGATGCGGCCAAGTACGCCCAGGAAAAGGGCATCACTCCCCGCGACTGCAGCTGAGCGACAGGCAGGCGCGCAACGGAATGAGGGGGCGCTCCCCCCTCTCTTTCTTGCGACCGGATCCCAGCCTTTTTGAGGATGACGACAGCCGCCGACGAGGTTCAGGTTGAAGCGACCTCGCCTCTGATTGAAGTCAACAACATCGAGGTCATCTACAACCATGTCATCCTCGTCCTCAAGGGGGTCTCGCTGTCGCTGCCCAAGGGCGGGATCGTCGCCCTTCTCGGCGGCAACGGAGCCGGCAAAAGCACGACCCTCAAAGCCATTTCAGGCCTGTTGGTGCCGGAACGCGGCGCCATCACCCGCGGCTACGTCAACTGCTCGGAACGCCGCCTCAACGGCCTCAGCGCCAGCGAGATCGTGCGCCTCGGGGTGGTTCAGGTCATGGAGGGGCGCCGCTGTTTCGAGCACCTGACGGTCGAGGAAAACCTGCTGGCAGGGGCCTATAGCCGCCCCGACCGCAGCGGCATCAGGGCGGATCTGGAGAAGGTGTACAGCTACTTTCCGCGCCTCGCGGACCTGCGCAACCGCGTCGCCGGCTACACCTCCGGCGGCGAGCAGCAGATGTGCACCCTCGGCCGCGCCCTCATGGCCCGGCCCGAGGTGATCCTGCTGGACG
Source organism: Candidatus Porifericomitales bacterium (assembly GCA_965237735.1). Classification (GTDB taxonomy): domain Bacteria; phylum Pseudomonadota; class Gammaproteobacteria; order CBDEFV01; family CBDEFV01; genus CBDEFV01. The sequence continues at coordinate 32,231 of CBDEFV010000005.1, forward strand.
AGCCCTCCATGGGACTGGCTCCCCAGCTTGTCGACGAGATCTTCGACATCGTCAAGCGGCTGAATCAGGATGAGGGCGTCAGTTTCCTGCTGGCCGAGCAGAATGTCTTCGTCGCCCTGGGCGTAGCCGACTACGGCTACATCCTCGAAAGCGGCCGCATCGTCCTCGACGGCACCTCCGAAGAACTGAACGGAAATTCCGATGTCCAGGAGTTCTATCTCGGCATGGGCGGCGAGAACAGTTTCGATTACGACAATCTGAAGAGCTACCGGCGCCGCAAGCGCTGGCTGGCCTAGGCCCCGATGCGGGCGGAAGCTGTAGGGGCCCGGCAAGAGATGGAGCGGGAAGCGCTTTCAGCGCCAGCAGGTTATCGTCGAAAATCAAGTTGTTATCGAAAATATCCTTATTGGTTATCTGATGTTTGGCATGGTCTGGCTTACCCGGTTCTTTGAGCAGAATACACGGCTTCAGCCTGGAGTGTAGTAATGCGGACATATATGACAAATATGGGGTTTAGATGACTTTATTTGAATTTCCTGAAAAAGCAGGGAGAGCAGCGTTGCGCAAGTCAAAGCGGACCGCTGATCGATTGCTGTGGGCTGGTTGCTATATTCTCTTGTTCATGGCTCAGCCCGTTCTGCGCGCGCAGTGGCAAAAGCTAACCTGCATCGACCGCAGCAAACCACTGATTATCGCTCTGGGTGATAAGGGTTACAGCAAAATCGGGTTGAATTGGGCAAGCGCCTTGAAGAAATTAAATATGACGCAGTTTGTCATCATCGCAACTGACAAAAAGGCTGCTGCACTGTTCAGGAGCGCCGGGGTGCAGACTGTCTTATTACCTGCCGTAATCAGATGGCTGCTGTTGAAAAGAGGCCCTTATTTCAAAGTTCTGATGACGATCAGAGTATTTTTATGCAAATCCCTGCTGGATTGCGGCATTGATCTTATTCACTCGGACCTGGATGCGCTTTGGTTAAAAGACCCCAGGGGTTACTTTGAGGAAAGCGCATTTGATGTGTTGTTTTCCCAAGGCACCATAGATCCGCCAGCTGTGTTTTCACGCTGGGGACTGGTCGCCTGTTGTGGATTGTTTTATATGAAAAGCTCAAAAATGACGCGCAAAATGCTGCAGCAATTGCTGCTGCTTTATCCATTGGCATGGCATTGTGATGACCAAGCCTTGCTTAACGAATATTTGTACAGGCAGTGGTTGCTGTGCGGCAAAAAACTGCCCCGGCTGTCATCGTTTCCCTGGCAGCAACATCACATCAGTTACAGCGATACCATCATCCCAGTCGATCACCCGCATTTGCGCATTGGTGTTTTGCCCTTTAAAAAAAATCCGCGCCTGCTTGCACATCAAAGCAACGACTCCTATATTGTTCATCCTTTAACACCCAAGCTGGGTGAGGAAAAAGAAAACTACTTCAGGAGGCATGGCCTATGGTTCACCGAATCCTGAAATCCAAACCAGGAAAGCGTCGCCCAAACCCCAGAGCGCAGTTCTACGACGACCTCGAAGGGCGCCCGCCCCAAGTGCGGCGCGACGCGCTCCTGCTGTCGCTGCAGGTGCAGGTCGATCACGCCAGGCGCGCCTCCCCCGGCTGGCGGCGGCGGCTCGACGGCATTGACGGCAGGGACTTGCAAAGCCTCGAGGATCTGGCCGCGCTGCCGGTGCTGCGCAAGGCCGACCTCATCTCCATGCAGGCGAAGCGGCCTCCCTTTGCCGATCTCGTCACTCTCGTCACAGCGCCGCGCGAGCATCTGAAGCGACTCTTTGCCTCTCCCGGGCCCATCTACGAGCCCCAGGGCTCGGCCCTGGATCCATGGCGCCTGGCCCGCGCCCTCTACGCTGCCGGCTTTCGCCGCAACGATCTGCTGCACAGCTGCTTCTCCTACCATTTTACGCCTGCCGGCAACATGTTTGAATGCGGCGCCCACACCCTCGGCTGCGCCGTCTTTCCCGGCGGCGTCGGCCAGACCGAGCTGCAGCTGCGCGCCATGCGGCATCTCGGCGCCGACGGCTACGGCGGCACTCCCTCTTTTCTGCTGATTCTGCTCGAAAAGGCGCGGGAAGAGGGCCTTGAACTGCCGCGCCTGAAAAAAGCCCTGGTCGGCGGCGAGCCCTTTCCCCCGGCCATGCGGGCCGGCATCGCCGACTGCGGCGTCGCGACCCTGCAGTGCTACGCCACGGCCGAGTGCGGCCTGATCTCTTACGAGACAACCGATGCCGACGGCAATCTCTGCGAAGGCATGGTCATGGACGAGCAGATCCTCGTCGAAATCGTCGAGCCGGGCGGCAGCGCCCAGGTGGCCCCCGGCGAGACCGGCGAGGTCGTGGTCACCAACTTTGCCAGTGAATACCCGCTGATCCGCTTCGCCACCGGCGATCTGTCGAAGGTCATCCCCGGGCCGAGTCCCTGTGGCCGCACCCATGACCGCCTGGCAGGTTGGCTCGGGCGCGCCGATCGGTCGTGCAAGGTGCGCGGCCTGTTCGTTCACCCGGCCCAGATCATAGAGATCAGGGGGCGCCATGCCTCCATCGAGGCTCTGTGCCTCGTGATCGAGCGCGATCAGGATGGCCGCGACCGCATGCGGCTGCTGGTCGGGGCGGGGGCGGACAGGCCCGACAGCCAGACCCTGATCGACGACATGCGCGGCCTGCTCAAGCTCCGCGGCGAAGTGGAGTTCGTCGGCAGCGAGGCCCTGCCGCAGGACGGCTGCCTGATCGACGACCGGCGCCGGCACGGCTAGATCCCCTTTCGGGAGCGGCGCCGCCGCTCCCCTGCTGCATCTTTGTCCGGCTCGGAGCCGGCCGCAGAAGGCCCCGTCTCTGTCACTGTTTTTTTCCAACTGCGCCTGAAAGCGTTTTTTCCCGCCGGCGGAGGCAGAAAAAAAAGACAAAAAACCGCCTTTTAAACGCGAGCTGAATCGAGACTGTGAGAAATTCCCGCCGCCGCGACTTTTCGGCCGGGACAATGGAACCATGAATCTGTTCCCGCCTCCGTTTTCGGCCCCGGGCCAGGCCAACTGCCCGCTTTCGCCGAAAGCGGGCGGGGCGGCGCTGCCGGCGCTCGCCTCCCTGCTGCTGGCCTCCTGCGCCTCCCTGCCGCCGCCCTTCGAGTCGGACATCGACGGCGACAGGGCGCACCTGCAGATCGACAGCCCTGAGCGGCAGGACTACCTGCCGCTGCTGAGGGCGCCGGTGTGGCTGCCCGACCCCGTCGACCGTCCGGCCGAGCGGCGCTACAGCCTGGCGGCGGAGAACACCAGTGCCGGCGAACTGCTGTTTTCGCTGGCCCGCGATGCCGGCCTCAACCTCGAGCTGCCGGCCGCCGTCGACGCCGAAGTGACTCTCATCGCCCGCGACCGCCCCCTGGCGGAGATCGTCGACAGCATCGCCCGCCAGAGCGGCCTCATCGCCGAGCTGCGGGGCAACTCTCTGCGGCTGCGCCCCGACGAGCCCCACAGTCGAACGCACGAGATCAACTACCTCAACATGTCGCGGGCGACGGACAGCCGCATCGATCTGGCGACCCGCATCGACTCCCTGAGTCTGGCGGGCACCGGCGACAGCGGCGGCCACAGCGGCTCCCAGGCGAGCGTCGTCAACAGCGCCGAGAACCATTTCTGGGATGCCCTCAAAGAGTCCATCGAGGCCCTGATGAGCAGCGAGAGCGGCGACCAGGAGTGGCAGCTGTCGCTCAACCGCGAGGCCGGCCTCGCCCTGATCCACGCCAGTGAACGCGGCCATTCGCTCGCCGCCGCCCTGATCGGGGAGATGCTGGCGAGCGCCCGCCGCCAAGTGCTGATCGAGGCGACGGTGTCGGAAGTCACGCTCGATCGCCAGTTCGAGAGCGGCGTCGACTGGCATCTATCCGGCAGCGACGGCGAAGTGCGCATCGGCGGGGGCAGCACAGCTACGGGCCCCTCGGCCTTTCTGCTGAATTACAGCCGCGAAGGCGACGGCGTCGACTTCACCCGCTGGTCGGTGCGCCTGCTCGACCGCTTCGGCGACGTCTCGGTGCTGTCGAGCCCGAAGATCATCACCCTCAACAATCAGCCGGCGATTCTGAAGATCGTCGACAACAGGGTCTATTTCAGCCTGGAGGTGGAAAACCGCAACAACTCCGAGGGGGAGGTGGTCTCCTCCAAAGTCAGCAGTTCGGTGCACTCGGCTCCCATAGGCGTAGTCATCCAGGTGCTGCCCTTCATCGACGAGAACGGCGGCATTCTGCTCAATATTCGCCCGACCCTGTCGCGGGTGCTGAACTTTGTCGTCGATCCCAATCCGGAGCTGGCCCGCGCCCAGGTGGTGAACCAGGTGCCGGAGGTGCAGATCCGCGAGCTCGAGGCCGTGCTGAAAATCGCCAGCGGCCAGGTCGCCATGGTCGGCGGTATGATGCAGGACGTCGTCCATGCCTCCCAGACGGGCATCCCCGGCCTCGGTCGGGCGGCGCTCCTGGGGCCGCTGTTCTCCGTCAGAAACCGGCAGAAAGTCAAGAGCGAACTGGTGATCTTGCTGCGGGCCACGGCCCTCGGGTCGCGGCCGGCCGAACTGGCCGACTTCCTCCCCCTGGCCGGCGCCGCCGACCAGATTTCGGCGCTCGCCTTAGAGGCGCTGGACCCGAGGGGGCAGGGCGCCGCCGGGGACAGAGAGTGAAGCCCTGGTCGGCGCTGCTGTTGCTCGGCGGGCTGCTGTCGCTGTGCGCCGGCGCTGTCGCCGCTGCGCCTGCGGCCGCCGAGGCCGGGGAGGAGGGCGATACACGGCTGCAGAGGCTGAATCGGGCCTACGGCTTTTTCATCGCCGGCCATCCGCGCCGGGCCCGGGAGCTGTGGCGCCAGCTCGACATCGAGCACTCCGGGGATCGCCCGGCCCTGCTCGGCCTCGCCGCCGGCGCTCTCGCTGCGGGAGACAGCGGCGGCTTTCTGCGGGCACGGACGAAGATGAGGCAATCCCCCTCCGTCTCCTCCGAGGGGCGGGCCCTGGAGGCGGCAACGGAACTTGCTGGGCAGCCTGGATCCCTGTCCTGGCTGGAAAGCCTCAGCGAGCGCCTGCCGCTTTCGCCGCTTCCCCCCTTCGCCCTCGGCGTGATTCGCGTCGGCCTCGGCCACTGGCAGCGGGCCTGCCGCGATTTTGCCGAGGCGCGTTCGCGGGCGCCCGCCTGGCCGGACCTCGTCTACAATCTCGCAGCCTGTGTCGACCGCCTGGGGCAGGGCCGGCGCGCGGCCCGCCTCTACCGCCAGGCGCTGGCTCTGGCCGAGCGCCGACCGGCCCAGTTCGCAGTCCCCGCCCTCGTCCGCCGCTTGGCCCGGTTGACGCAGAGGGAGGGCCAGGCTGCCGGGGAGAGCGGCAAAGAGAGTCCATGAACGAGACCGCGTCCCAGGATCTTTTTCAGCAGCTCGCCGAGGAGGGGTTGCTCGACCGCGATCAGCTCCTCGTCGCCCGCACCGAGTGCGCCCGCAGCGGCGAAGAGGCGATCAGCGTGCTGCGCCGCCTCGGTTTTGTCCGCGAGGACGATCTCGAGCGCCTCACCGCCGTCGAGGGCGCCTACCCCTATATAGATGTGGCCCGGGTCTTCCCCGACTCCCAGACGCTGTCCCTGATCGACGGCAAGCTGGCGCAGCGCTACCGCATCCTGCCCGTCGAATACCAGTCGGAGACGGAGCAGTTGAGAGTCGCCGCCGCCGACCCCGAGGACCTGATCATGCGCGATCAGGTGCGCAGAGCTGTCCCTGAAAAGCTGTCGCTGCAATACGGCCGGGCCTCTCAGTCGGCCATGCAGGCAGCCATCAAGCGCTGCTACATCGGCAAATACGAGGCCGAGAATCTGGTCGAGCGGCTGGCCGTCGAAGAGGGCGGCGGCCAAGACGCCGCCATCATCGATCTCGTCGACGCCATCATCGGCGACGCCATAGAGCGCGGCGCCTCCGATATTCACATCGGCCCCGAGCAGGGCTACCTGCTGATCCGCTACCGCATCGACGGCGTCCTGCGGCGGGTGCGCAGCCTTCATATCCAGTACTTCTCCGCCATAGTCGTGCGCGTCAAGGTGCTCGCCGGCATCGACATCGCCGAAAGCCGCAAACCCCAGGACGGGCGCCTGCCGTGTGGGCACGGCGGGCGCGAATACAGCTTCCGCGTCTCCACCATGCCGACGGTCTGGGGGGAGAACCTGGTGCTGCGCCTGCTCGGAAGAGGGGCGGAGACGGCCCTGTCGATTGGCGATCTCGGCCTGCTGCCAGCGACCGAAGACTGGTTGCGCCGCCTGGTCACCGCCAGCGAGGGCCTGGTGCTGGTGGTCGGCCCGACCGGCAGCGGCAAGACGACGACCCTCTATGCAGTCCTCGCCGCCATGGATGCGACGGCGCTGAACATCGCCACTCTCGAAGACCCCATTGAAATCATGCTGCCGCAGGTGCAGCAGACCGCCGTCGATACCAGTGCCGGCCTCGATTTTGCCGCCGGCATTCGCGCCCTGGTGCGGCAGGACCCCGACGTCATGCTGATCGGCGAGATCCGCGACGGCGAAACCGCGCGCATGGCCCTCCGCATGGCCATGACCGGCCACAGGGTCTTCGCCACCCTGCACAGCCCCGACGCCGCCGGGGCCCTGCCGCGTCTGGCCGACCTCGGCGTCTCGGGCGAGGCCCTCGGCAGCGCCCTGCGGGCGGTCATTGCCCAGAGGCTCGTACGCCGGCTCTGCAGCTGCTGCCGCGTGCGCGACGGCGACATCTGGCGGCGTGCCGCCGGCGGTTGCCGCCACTGTGACTTCGAGGGTTACAGCGGCCGTTTTGCCCTGATCGAAATCCTCGAGATGGACGGCCGTCTCCGCTCCCTGATCAGCAATGGCGAATACCACCGCCTCGAACGGCTTGAAGGGCACAGGACTCTGGTGCAGGACGCCCGCGACCGCGCCCTTGCCGGCGACACCGACGCCGATGAGATCGCCCGGGTGCTGATGATTTCCGATCCCGCTCGCAACGGGGCCCGACCCAGCCCGGACAGAGCCCATGGTTGATTGCAACTGGCGCTGGCGGGCTCTGGCGGCCGATGGCAGGGTGCTCGGCGGCACCGACCGCGCCGGCTCGCGCCAGGCGGCGCTGAAACTGCTGGCGCAGCGCGGCCTCGTGCCCCTCTCCTGCCGCCGCTGCTGGCGCCGCCGCCGGCTGCGGCTGTCGACGACCGAGCGCATCGATTTCACGCGCCGTCTGGCCATCGTCGTCGGCGCCGGCTTCCCCGTGCAGGAAGCGCTGAAGGTGCTGTCGCTGCGGGCCGGGGGAGGGGCTGTCGACGCCCTGGCACGGCAATTGCTGGCCGCCATCGGCTCCGGTCAGTCATTCTCGGCGGCGCTGACCGCGAGCGGCGTCTTTGACCGCATTTATGTCACCCTGGCCCTGATCGGCGAGAGGAGCTCGCGCTTTGCCCTCATCCTCGAAGAGCTCGCGGCTCACCTCGAATGGCGCCATGGTTTTTCCGCCCGCATCTCCCGCGCCACCCTCTACCCCCTGGCGGCGGCCCTGGCGGCAGTGGCCCTCCTTGTCTTCATGCTTGTCTTTCTGGTGCCGCGTTTCAGCGATTTTCTCAGCGCTCTCGACAGCGAACCGGGGTTTTCCACCCGGCTGGCCCTGGCCCTGTCGAACGGCCTCAGCGACCCGCCGGCGGCGCTGTTTCTCTGCCTGCTGGCGCCGCTGCTCCTCTTTGTCTGCGCCCGCCTGCACCCACGGGCGTCGCGTATGCTTGACCGCCTCATCCTGCGCCTGCCGCTCTGGGGCTCCCTCGCCCTCGAAATCTCCCTGACCCGTGTGACTTCGACGCTGGTGCTGCTGCACTCGACCAAGGTCGACATGATTGAATCGCTGTCTCTGGTGCAGGGCCTGGCCGGCAACCGCGCCTTCGAGCACGAGATCGAGGACATCTGCCGCCAGGTGCAGGGCGGGCGCTCGCTGGCCGACGGCTTTTCCTCTTCCCGCCTCTTTCCGCCGCTGTTTTCGCGCTCCGCGGCCCTGGCCGAACGCTCCGGCACCTTCGACAGCGCCTTCAGCATGCTGGCGGACTACTACCGCCTCGCCTCGTCCAGCCGCCTCGACAAGATCGAGCGGCTGCTGCCCTCGCTGATTCTGGTGTTCGCCGGCGGTTCCATGCTGTGGCTGATTCTGGCGATCTTCGCCCCCCTCTACGAAGTCGCCCTGGGCCTGGGCGCCGGCTGAGATGGCGTCCCTGTTCCTCCTTCTTTCGCCGCATCGCGCTGTCCTGCTGCAGAGGGACGGCGGCTTCCGCTGGGGCCGGCCGCGCCGCTTCAAACTGCTCGCCGCCGAGCCGCGTACCATCGCCGGCCGCGAACTCATTACCGAGCTGGTGCGCGGCTTCGGGCGCTGCCAGCTCGAGGTCGTCGTCGACAACGGCGATGAACTCTGCCATATTCGGCCGATTTCGCACCAGCTGAGATTCGCCCGTGGGGCGCTGCTGGCCTCCGAGCGCGAGCAGCTCTTCGGCTCCAGCCCCTATGTCTCGGCCCGCTGGCTTGGGGGCCGCCTCCCTGTCGCCTCCCTCGTCCGTAGGCTGAGGCGCCTGAGGGCGGTGGCCGCGGCCGGCGCTGATACCGCTGAAAAGAGGCCCGCCCTGCGCCTGTTGGGATTGACGGAGGAGGGCGACCTGCCGCTGTGGCTGTCCGCCCTCGAACACGCCGGCTGCTCCCTCCGCTCCCTTGGCTGCGGCCCTCTGCTGTGGGAGCAGGCCGCGGCCCGCCTCCATCGGCGGGGCCCGCTGTTGCTGCTGATCTCGGATGCAACCGCAAGGCTGCGCCATCTGTTCTTTATCGACGGGCGCCTGCTCTTTGTCCGCTCGACCGCGGCGAGCGCCGAAGCCCTCGGGGAGACGCTGCAGTATCTCAGGGGGCGCTTCGCCACCGGCAGCGCCCCCGGGGCGGGCCTGACCGTCGTCAGCATCGCCGCCGAAGAGGCGCTGGCTGATCTCGGCGAGCTCGTCGCCGAAGCCGTATCGCACTCGCACCGGGAGGCTACAGGTGCCGAATTGCGGCCGCTGTCTTTCGCCGACCTCGGCAGAATCTGGGGGGCGCCCTCGGGCGATCCCGCGCTCCTGGCCGCTCTCTTTCACTCGAGTTCGGGCCGGCGAACGCATTACCGCCCGCCTCTGCTGTCGGCCAGGCTGATTCGCAGGCAGCGGCGGCGCTGGCTGCTGGCGGTCTCGGGACTGTTGCTGTTGGCGGCCTCGGCCTCGGCTGTTATCGATGGCCGCAAGAGCCTGCTTCACTCGGACAGGGGCGAGCGCACCGCCGCCGCGGCCCAAGCCTCGGTCACTGACTGCCGCCGTCTGTACGAGGGCGGGGGGCTCCCCCCGGCACGCATGCATGCGCTGTCGCAGCTGTTTCTGCAGGTGCGCGCAAAACGGCAAAACTCCCCCCTGCTGCCGCTGGGCCGGCTCGAGCAGGTTCTCGCCTGCTGTCCGCAGTTGCAGCTCCTCCAACTCGAGTGGAGCGCGAAAAAAGGCCTCGTCGCCGAGGGGCGGGTCGAGGACGCCGATATCGAACGGGGCTCCGCCTCCTTCAACAGGCTGATCGAGCGCCTGGCCCGCGGGGGCTGGCGGGTCGAGCTCGGGCAGCGGCCTTTCAGCATGGACGGCAAGCGGGCACTGCGGCTGACATTCGCCGGCGACAGCGGCCAGTCCAATGGAGGCAGGGGCCGCTTCGAGTTTCGCCTGTTTTTTGAGGGCTCCTGAATGCCGCTCTCGGCCCCTGACGGCGGATCCAGGCTGCAACTGCTGTTCGATCTGGGCCCTGCGGCGGCCCTCGGCCTGCTGGCTGCGGGGCTCTATTTCGGCGGCGCCTGGATGCTTGAGCGCAGCCTCGCTGCCGAACAGCAGCAGCAGGCCCGGCTCGAGCAGGAGCGCTCCTGCGTAGCCGATCTGAGCCTTGCCCAGGCCGACGACGACTTCGCCGACTTCAGCAGGGGCTTGGGCAGCAGTGCAGAACTGCCGGCGAGACTGCAGCAGCTGGCGCAGCGGACGGCGGTTGACGGCTTACTGCCGCCGCTCGAAGTCGAGCTGTCGCCGCCGCGGCGCCACGGCCGGGAGGCGCTGGCCTCGCGCCTGGAACTGACGGCCAAATTCCGCCATGAGGGTCATTTCTATGCCTTCGTTAACCGGGTCGATGACTGGGCCGCCGGCGCCTACTGGTTTGACGACTGCGCCCTCCAGCCCGTTGCCGGCCAGGACTTTTCAGTGCTGGCGCGCTGCCGCCTGCGGTTGCTGTCGAACCCTCCCCGGGGGGCCTTGCCTGCGGTTGCGGATTGAGACGGACGCCGGCCTTTTCAGTCCTGGGCCGGACTGGTGCGAATGGCGCCCCTGGCCTGGAGCTGCTCGAGCGAGCCGTCGTCGAGGCCGCATTCGCGCAGCACCTCGAGGCTGTGTTCGCCCTGGCGCGGCGCCGGCCGCCGCAGCGAGAAGCGGTAGTCGCTCATCTTGACCGGAAAGCCGAACTGGCGGACGAGGCCGGCGTCGGCATGGCTGTATTCAAGGATCAGCTCGCGGGCGCTGATCTGCGGGTGCGAAGCGATATTTTCCAGACCCGTCACCGGCTCGACGCAGCAGTCGGCTCGCTCGAACAGGGGGCGCCAGTGGGTCGAATCGAATTCAGCAAAGCGCCGCTCAATGGCCGTATGTGCCCGGTCGCGCCACTCCTGGCTGTCTTCGCGCCCGCTCAGCTTGGGCAGACCCAGAGCCCGACAGAAGCCCTGCCAGAACTTGTCCTCGATCGCGGCCACGCCAAACCAGACCCCGTCGGCCGCCCTGTAGTGGCGGTAGGCCGGCGTCCCGCCGAGGAAGAGGTCCGGGTGATCCACGCTGCCCTGCTGCTGCCGTTGGAAGGCATAGACATTGTGAGCCAGGGCGCAGTCCGTCATGGAGACATCGAGGCAGCGGCCCCTGCCGCCGTTGCGCTCCCTCGAGAAAAGGGCTGCCAGCACAGCCATGACGGCGGACAGGGAACCGCCGATGATATCGGAGATCGGCAGGTTCGGCAGGGCAGGATCCCCGTTCCGCCCCGCCGCGCCGGAGCGGACCCCTATGCCGGCGAGCGAACTGTAGTTGAGGTCATGGCCGGCGCGGTCGCGCCAGGGACCCGTGGCGCCGTAGCCGCTGAGGGCGCAGTAGACCAGGCCTGGATTGCTTCTGCTGAGGGCCTCATAGCCGATGCCGAGCCTGGCGGCCGTCCCCGGACGGAAGCTCTCGATCAGCACCTGGGCGCTGTCTGCCAGGCGCAGAAAGGCCTGCAGGCCGGCGGGCTCTTTCAGGTTGATGGCCAGGGATCTCTTGTTGCGGCAGGTCGCCGCATAGGCCTTCGATGTGCCCTGACCGGGGGGCAGGTCGAGCACGCGCATGTAGTCGCCGGCACCGGTGTCCTCGACCTTGATGACGTCGGCGCCGAGATCGGCGAGGTGGAGCGTGGCCAGGGCGCCGGGCAGCAGCCGCGTCAGATCGAGAACCCTGACGCCGGCCAGCGGCAGGGCGTTGTCAACTCGATTCATGGGGCCGGTTCGGGGAGGGGCGGTTCAACGCGAGCGCATGTCGCGGATGCGCCGGGCGCGCTTGACCTTGTAGATGCGGAAGCCGGCGCGGATGACGATGTAGCTGACCAGTCCGAACGCCAGGCCAAAGACCTGGCCTCCGAGGAAGATCGGAAAGTAGAGATCGGAGGTCAGGCTCTCCAGGGAGCCCCAGTCGACGTCGGGGAAGGACAGTCCCTTGCCGAGCATGAAGTTGCCGACGCCGTAGGAGAGGGCGAAGATGGGCGCGTAGGTGAAGGGGTTGCTGACCCAGACGAGGGCGATGGCGACCGGCAGGTTGCAGCCGAAGAAGGGAGCGAGCAGAAAAGTAGGCAGCATCTGCATCGGCATGGGTACGAAGCAGAAATACCAGCCGAGGATGGCGCCGCGGCGGCAGGATACGCTGTCGAAGCGCCACAGGGACGGCGATTTGAGCAGGTAGGAGATGTAGCCCACACCGGGCTGGCGGGCAATTTCGTCGGCTTTCGGCAGAAAACGCTTGAGGCTGCGCGCAGTCTTCATGGGATGCTCATGGGTGGCTCGTTGAAGGCGGACTGGGAGCTTGGTTGAAGGGCATGGGAGAAGCAAAGCGGCTCCTCTCGAGCCGGGCGCCCGCCCCTGGATGGCCTTTATTATGGCATAGCCTGGGCCGTGTCGGCAGGGATTTCCCCGCCCCCTTCGCCATTCGCGGCGCCCTGCTGCTGGCCGGCGCCCTCGCAGCCTCCTTCTGCTGGCAGTGGTTTGCCCGGTCGCTCCCGGCCCCGATCTGGCTCTGGCTGTTGCTGGCCGCGCTGCTGGCGCTGCCGTTGCGCCCTGTCCGACCTGCCCGCCTCGCCGCTTGGTTTTTCTTCGGTTTCGGCTGGTTTGCCCTCGAAGACGAAGCCCGACTGCAGACTCGCCTGCCCGCGGATGCGGGCCGTATTGAGGGACAGTTCGAGGGGGTGCTCGCCTCGGTACCGGAACCTCGCGGCGGCAGGGGGGTGCGTTTTTATTTCGAAGTCGAAAGCCTGGTCGCTCCTTCGGCTCCGACCGGCTGGCGTCCCCGGCGTTTAAGGCTGAGTTGGTACGGGACGCCGCCGCCGCAGCTGCGCGCCGGCTCGCGCTGGAATCTGCTGCTGCGGCTGCGTCCGCCGCGAATCCCGCTGAACGAGGGCGGCAGCGGCGACTGGTTGCGGACTCAGGCAATCGATGCGGTCGGCTATGTCTACAGGCCCGGGCGCGCCCTCCTGGTTGACGCCTTCGGCTGGAGCCGGGCAGGTCTCGCCCTGCGGCAGTTTGTCTCCGATCGGCTCGATCTGGCCCTCGCCGGCCTTGCCACAGCCGATGTGCTGCGGGCTCTGGCCATCGGCGACCGCAGCCGCCTGAGCCAGGCGCGGCGGCGGATTCTCGATGCCACGGGCACTGGCCACCTGCTGGCGATCTCGGGCCTCCACATAGGGCTGGCCGCGCTCCTCGGGGCCGGCGGCGCCACCCTTGTCTGGCTGCTGGCGCCGGCGGCGCGCAGGCGCTGGCAGCTGCCGCGTCTGCGCTGGGTGGCCGGGCTGCTGGCGGCAGCGGCCTACGCCTGGCTCTCCGGCTGGGGTGTGCCGGCCCAGAGATCCCTGCTGATGTTGGCCTCCTTTGCTGTACCGGCCCTTGTCCGCCGGCGTTCCCACCCCTTCGACAACTACGGCCGCGCCCTGATTTTCGTGCTGCTCTTCGACCCTCTGGCACCGGTCTCTGTCGGCTTCTGGCTGTCCTTCGCCGCCGTCGCCGCCCTGCTCGTACTCTTCGGCGGCCGCTGGCTCCTGGGGCGGCGCCGCCGCCTCGAGGCCCTGGCGCTGGTCTCAGTGATTCTGGCGCCCCTGTCGCTGATGTTCTTTGGCAGCGCCTCCCTGGTGTCGCCGCTGGCCAATACGATCGCCATTCCCTGGGTCAGCGCCCTGGTCGCTCCGGCGGCCATGCTGTCTTCGCTCGTCGCCGCTGTCTCTCCGGCCCTGGCCTCGATCGTCCTGATCCCCGCCGATCTGTGCCTGAATCTACTGTTGCGGGCGCTGGCGGCCCTCGCAGGACTTAACTGGGGGCAGTGGGGCGGGGCCCCGCCGCCGCCGCTGCTGGTGGGCTTCGCTTTTGCCGCCTCCCTGGCCCTGATTCTGGCCGCTTCCTGGCGCTGGCGCCTGGCGGCCCTGCTACTCTTCCTGCCGCCTTTTCTGTGGCAGCCCGCCCGCCCGCAGAGAGCAGAATTCCTGCTGCATGTGCTCGATGTCGGCCAAGCCCTCGCCGTCGTCGTCGAGACGACCCATCAGGTCGTTGTTTTCGACACTGGCGCCCGCTGGTTTGGCGGCGACAGCGGCCGCTCCCAGCTGCTGCCCTTTCTCCGCGCCCGCGGACGCCGCTCGGTCGATGTCCTGATCATTTCCCACAGCGACAGCGACCACAGCGGCGGCGCCCGCTCGCTGCGGCAGCAGCTGCCCGTCGGTCGGGTGCTGGCCGCCTCGCCGCCGCCGCAGACGACGGCCCGGCAGTGCCGCAGCGGCCAGGGCTGGCGCGAGGACGGCGTCGATTTTACCCTGCTGCACCCGCCGCCGGGAAAGCTGCGCCTCAACGACAACAACGGCGCCTGTGTGCTCCTGATTCGCAGCCCCTATGGGTCGGTGCTGCTGCCGAGCGACATCGAGGGGAAGGGCGAGCGCCTGCTGCTGTCCGCCCACCCCGACCTGGCAGTTGACGTGCTCGTCGCCCCGCACCACGGCAGCGCCAGCTCATCGACGGCCGCTTTCGTCGCCGCGACCCGGCCGCGGTTCGTGATCTTTTCCGTCGGCCAGTTGAATCGCTGGAACTTTCCCAGCGCCGAGGTGCTGCATCGCTACGAGCGGGCCGGCGCCGGGATTCTGCGGACGGATCGAAGCGGCCAGATCAGCCTCTTCTTCGGCGAAGAACAGCTGCGGGTGCTGCGCCGCCGCTGTGTCCTGGAGCCGCGTTCACCGGCTTGCGAAGACGGCTGAAAGGCCTCAAGGGACAGGGAAAGAGACTTGACCCGGACAGCCGCTGGGAATCGTCGAAGACGGCGTTCAGCCGTTCGCCGGCTCGCCCCAGCCGCACTCGCTCTGCTCGGCTCGCTGCCGCAGCGGCTGCAGCAGCATGGAAGATTTTTCGACCTCGCTCTCGCCGAGGATCAGCGCCCAGGAGGTCCCGCTGTGGTCGGCGCGCCTCGGCTGCGCCCTGATGCTTCCCTCGCCGTCGACAATGAGCCCCAGGCCGGGGCAGCGCTCGCGCGCTCGGAAGGCGAGGCCGGCCGCCGACCGCTCGGTCAGCAGTCGTTGAAGATGGCGTTCAGTCGTTCGCCGAGCTCGCCCCAGCCGCACTCGCTCTGCTCGGCCCGCTGCCGCAGCGGCTTCAGCAGGATGGAAGATTTTTCGACTTCGCTTTCGCCGAGGATCAGCGCCCACAGGGCCCCGCTGCGGTCGGCGCGCCTCAGCTGCGCCTTGATGCTTCCCTCGCCGTCGACAATGAGCCTCAGGCCGGGGCAGCGCTCACGCAGCCGGAAGGCGAGCCCGGCTGCCGCCTGCTCGGTTTCCCCGCCGGCGGCGACGAGATAGGCCTGGGGCGGCGCCTCGGGCTCTGCATCGCCGGCCGCCTCAAGCACGCGCTCGATCCCCAGGGCCCAGCCGACTGCGGCTGTGGGTTGGGCCGAGAGCTGCGAGAACAGCTGGTCGTAGCGGCCGCCGGCGCAGACGGCGTCCTGGCTGCCGAGGCCGGCGGCGATCCACTCGAAAACGCTGTGGTTGTAGTAATCGAGGCCGCGCACCAAGCGGGGATTGATCTCGTAGGCAATGTCGGCGGCTTCGAGCAGGGAGCGCAGCTGCATGAAACGCTGCTGGCTCGCCGGCTGCAGGTGGTCCCACAGGGTCGGAGCCTCGGCGAGCAACTGTTGTATCTGCGGATTTTTGCTGTCGAGGATGCGCAGGGGGTTGGTCTCCATGCGCCTCTGACTGTCTTCGTCCAGTTGGCTGCGCCTCGGCTTGAGCCAGTCGAGGAGGGTGCGGCGAAAGGCCTGGCGCTCGCCGCTGTCGCCGAGAGTGGAGATCTCGAGTCGCAGTTTGGCGTCGATGCCGAGCCGGCGCCACAGGCGGGTGGCGAGCGCGATGATTTCGACTTCGACGAGGACCCCGTCGATGCCGATGGCCTCGACGCCGGCCTGGTGAAACTGGCGCAGTCGACCGCGCTGGGGGCGCTCGCGGCGAAACATGGGGCCGAGGTACCAGAGGCGGTTGCGCTGGCCGCGGAGCTCGCCGTTCTCAAGGACGGCGCGGGCGACGGCGGCCGTGTTCTCGGGCCTCAGCGAAAGGTTGTCGCCGTTGCGGTCGGCGAAGCTGTACATCTCCTTTTCGACGATGTCGGTGCCGTCGCCGATGGAGCGGCGGAAGAGCTCGGTGCGCTCGAGGATGGGAGTGCGAATCTCGCTGTAGCCGTGCTCGTCTGCGACAGAGCGCAACAGCCGCTCGAAACGCTGGCGCCGCCGGGTCTCGGCCGGCAGCAGATCGTGCATGCCGCGGACGCGGCCCGGCAGGGCGCTCAAGTCCCTGTCAGGGGTTGGGCAGCCGTTCGAGGCCGGCGAAGAAAAAGGCGATCTCTGCGGCGGCCGTCTCCGGGCCGTCGGAGCCGTGAACGGCATTCAGTTGCATGGATTGACCAAAATCGGCGCGGATGGTTTCGGGGGCGGCCTCGGCCGGGTCGGTCGCGCCCATGAGCCGGCGGTTGCGCTCAATGGCGTTTTCCCCCTGCAAAATCTGCGCCACTATGGGGCCGGAACTCATGTAGGCGACGAGATCTTTATAGAAAGGGCGTTGCCTGTAGACGGCGTAGAAGGCCTCGGCCTGTTCTTTCGTCAACTGCAGCATGCGCATGGCGGCGATGCGGAGGCCCGCTTTTTCGAAACGCCGGCAGATGGAGCCAATGTGGCGGGCGGCGACAGCCTCGGGTTTGATCAGGGAGAGGGTGCGTTCTGTTTTCAATGAAAAAAGGGAGGGTGAGGAGTGGAGGGAAAAGATCGATGGTTGAGGCCGGCCTCGCCTTGGCGGCGACAGCGTCTTTGATGAAATGCAGACGCATCCGGCGGCACAGGATTCGCCCGTCAGGTCGCCTTAATTATACAGACAGCAAGCCGTGCTCAGAGCCGTCTCCAGTGGCTGCCGTCGGCCCGGTCGAGTGGTTCGGCGCCGCATTTGCGGATGCGCTCGCGCAACTCGTCGGCGGCGGCAAAGTCCTTCTGCTGACGGGCGCGGTCGCGCTCGGCCATGAGGCGCTCGATGAGTTCGCGGTCGAGGGCGTCGCCACCGCTGAGGACAACGGCCGGCTCCTCTTCGAGAATCCCCAGTTCGGTTCCGAGCTGCCGCAGCTCGGCAGCGAGATGGGCCGCGGCCCGGCCCTGATCGCAGAGGCGCTGTATCTCCGCCGCCAACTCGAACAGTACTGCCAGGGCCCGGGGGCTGTTGAAATCATCGCTCATGGCCCCATGCCAGCGTTCGCGCCAAGCGGCGGGCGCCGTCTTCCCGGCCTCGGGGGCGGGCTGTTCGCCGGCCGCCTGGAGGGCGCCATAGAGGCGCTGCAGGGAGCGGCGGGCCTGCTGCAACTTGGCCGCAGAGAAGTCCAGCGGCTGGCGGTAGTGGCTCATGAGGATCATGAGGCGCACTTCTTCGCCGCGCCACTGCTGCAGCAGATCGCGGATGGTGGCGAAGTTGCCGAGGGATTTCGACATCTTTTCGTCGTCGATGCGGACAAAGCCGTTGTGCATCCAGTATCTGGCCAGACGGCAGCCGTGGGCGGCCTCGCTCTGGGCGATTTCGTTTTCGTGATGGGGGAACTGCAGATCCATGCCGCCGGCGTGCAGGTCGATCTCTTCGCCGAGTTCCTTCCACGCCATGGCCGAGCACTCGATATGCCAGCCAGGGCGGCCGGCGCCGAAAGGCGAGGGCCAGGAGGGCTCGCCCTCCCTGGCGGATTTCCACAGCGCGAAGTCGAGCGGGTCGCGTTTGCCCTTGCCCTCGGGCACCCGCGCCCCGGAACGGAGATCGTCGATCGATTTGCCCGAGAGCTTGCCGTAGCCGTCAAAGGAGCGGACGCTGTAGAGGACGTCGCCGCTGTCTTCGGAGCGATAGGCGTGGCCGCTGTGCAGCAGCTTTTCGATGAGTTCGGTCATGGCGGGGATGGAGTCGGTCGCCCGCGGTTCGACCGTCGGCGTCTTCAGGTTGAGGGCCTCCATGTCCTCGTTCATGGCGGCGACGAAGCGCTCCGTCAGCGTCCTGAAGTCGACCCCCAGAGAGCGGGCGCGTTCGATGATCTTGTCGTCGATGTCGGTGATGTTGCGCACGTACGTGACCTCGAAGCCGCGGCTGCAGAGATAGCGGTATATCAGATCGAAGGACACCAGCATGCGGGCGTGGCCCAGATGGCAGTAGTCGTAGGCGGTGATGCCGCAGACATACATGGAAACCCTGCCCTTGAGGCGGGGTTTGAATGTCTCTTTGCTGCGGCTCAGGCTGTTGTACAGAACAAGTTCGGGCATGGGGAGGGGGAGGGGAGAGTCAGGGGGAGGGGCGTGGAAAAACCCCGCTCTTGGCTATCTTTGGAAAGTATCGTCCTCAGGGGGCTCAGAGAGGATGAACTCGGGCTCGTCCCAGGTTCCGCCGACATCGTAAAACAGGCCCGAGCGCTCTTCGCCACCGCCGAAGAGACTGCTCAGGCCCTGCAACAGAAAGCCGCCGAGCAGGCCCGGGACGCCGCCGAGCAGAAGTCCGGTGGTAGGGAGGGCGGCGGCGATCGGCGGGCTGACGAAAGCCTTGACCTCGAGCGTCTCGTCGGTGACATTGGTCTTCCCCTTGATGTCGATGAAGGCCAGATCCGAAGAGATCTGGGTGCGCTGCTGGTGCAGGGAGGAATCCCTCAGTATCATATTGGCTTCCAGTTCCGAAAACAGCAGGCCGCTTTCGCCGTCGAGTCCCTTGAACCACTGGGTCACGAGCAGCAGGTTCAGGACCTTGGCGGCGACCGGGTTGATGAACAGGATGCGGCCGTTTTTGACGTTGACATTGATGTTGCCGATGATCTCGGAAAAATCGGGATCGAAGAGGCTGTGATCCCAGGAGAGCTCGATCAGGGATCTGCCGCTGCCGCCCTCGAACACATCGCCGTCTCCGGTCATGCCGTACCAGGCCCGGCCGAGATCCTTGAGTTCGACATCGAGGGAAATTTTCGAGGTGTCGTGGGCCACCCCGCCCCGCTTCGAGGCCTGCCTCCAGGAGCCCCGGCCACTGGCCTTGAGGCCCTTGTTGGAAAAAGAGAGTCGGCTTGTCTCCATGCCGCCGCTGACGGGGACGAGATCGACGTCGAGGTTTTCGATGAAAGACCCCTGGAAAACGATCTCGTCGATTTTCATATCCAGGGGCGGCACTTCAGCGGGCGGCTCAGCCTCTTGCGCGACCGGTTCCAGGTCGTCGAAATCGAGATACTTCAGGCGGGCGAAGACCGGCAGTCCGAGAGCCGAATCGCGTGGAATGTCGGCCCTGCCCCCGGCCTGCTCGGCGGAAAAGGTGCTGCGGTAGTAATTTCCCCGGGTCTCGACGTCTGCCTGGAGGCCGCGCCACCTGAGGCCGAGGTATTCGATCTTTTCCGCCTCCAGGTTTTCCACCGAGTAGGGCCAGGTGTTCAGGCGCGCCGCCACCTTGGGGGGCTTGACCGGCGGGGAGGGCAGGGCCTCGACCTCATCGATGAAGTCGAGCCAGCCGTCGGCGTCGATCTCCTCCATGGAGCCGGTGATGCGAAACAGCCGCCCCCGCGGCAGTCTCAGCTTCGAGCCCGCCATCGGCCCAAAATGGGCGTGGCCGCGGTTGATGTTGATGTTGTTGGCGTCGTGCACCATGTGCACGGACACCAAGTCTCCGTATTCGGCCTCGAGAGTGCGGTCTTCGCCGGCATTGTCGAGCAGCACGTCGAGGCGGAAAGGAATCCCCCGAAAGACGGTTTTCGTAAGCGGCTTCGGCAGGTTCACCCTGAGCCCCTTGAGGTTGCTGGTCGCCGTCAGGCGCACCCTCGGCGAGGCGTCCTCGGGTTTTTTGAGAATGTCGAAAACGGCTTTCCAGGCAGCCTCGCCGCTGAGGCGATGCCAGCCGGGGATACTGTAATTCTTGAGAATTCTCGCCGGGTCGGCCGAGCCCTCGGCTACGACCTCGAGCCGGGTCTGCCCCCTCCTGCCGGCGCTGTCGTCAGATGTGGCGTCAACCCTGAAGTCGCCGCCGAAGACCTGCATGCTCATGTCTTTCACCCTGTATTTGTCGCGACTGAAGTCGAGGCGGCCGCGGATGTCGTCGGCCTTAAGCAGCAGCTTTTCCGATTCGGCCCGGGTTCCGGTGAAATTGAGATTGCCCCTGAACTCGATGCGATCGCCGTCGTGCAAGGGCACGACCAGCTCCTCGATCACGGCCTCGACCGGGCCGCTGCCGACCGCGTCCTGGACGAAGGGGCCGAGTTGTCCGGCGAGCGGGCCCCGACGGGCGAAATTGAAAAGCTCGGAGGCGTCGCCGGCAGCCGTCAGGGAGGCGCGCACTAAATTGATCGGGCCGTGGATACTGTCGATATCGACGAAGATGTCGCGCAACTCGGTCTTCGGTCCAGCGCCTCGGGCGTCGCCGGCGCCGGCGGCATCCCGCGCCTCGGTGATATGGGAAAATCCTTGCGGCAGGGCCATCTCAAAGCCCCCGTCGGCGATGGAAACCGTGCCGCTGGCGCCGCGCAGCAGCGGCCAGTCCCCGGTATAGCGGATCTGCTCGAGATGGACGTCGGCGTCGATTCGCAGCTCTCCTGCGTCCCCCTCAAAGGGAAAGGATCGCAGGGGGCCGCGCAGCACCAGCATGCCGTTGTCGGCGCGACCGCGCATGTCGGCCTCGCGGAGCCAGTCTGACAGGCCCTCAGGCACGGCTCGGTAAGGGTAGAAGGATTCGAGAATCGCCAGTTCGGGCACGGTGAATTCCCCCCTGATGTCGACCTCGGGGCCCTGCTCCGGGCTGAAATGGACCTGGCCGCGAAAGTCGGCCGATGCATCGAGCGAATAGAAGCCCCAGAATGGAATCTCGGCTTCGAAATAGTTGGCGCCGGCATCGATCTCCAGCTCGATCAGCCCGCGTGTCGCTATGGCCGGCAGTGGCTTTTCGAAGACGGTGGGAAAATCGATCCTGACGGCCTCTGAATTGACAAAGACGCTGGCCCGGTTCGGCTCTACCCTCAGCAGGGCGGAGATGTCTTCGATCGAGCCCGGGTGATCGCCGCCGATGGCGGCTGACATGCGCTCGATGGAACCGTCGAAGGACCAGCTCGGATCGCTGCGCTCATCGAATTGCAGCTGCCAGCGCTTGAGGTGGCCCTCCTTCAGGGAGATGCCGCCCAGCCCCCTGAGGCGCTGCTCAAGGGCGGGCAGGATGGTTCGGGCAAACTGCTGCATGGCGGGCAGGGAGATGCCCTGTCCCGATATTTTCGCCGGTCCCGGCTGCAGCCTGTCAACCTCCGGCAGCAGCAGGGCCATTCCCGTCTGCTGAAAAGGCTCGACATCCCTGTCTCCCCCGGACTCGCTGAGATCGAGGCTCTCTGCGTCCGTCTCGGCGAGGAACAGCAGCTCGCCGTTGATTTTCGGCGAAACGGAGCTGTTGGGCTCCGCCGCCAGCCGCAGTTCCGCCGCCAGCAGGAAGCCCTCTTTCCGGCGGCTGGCATTGAAATGGATCGCCGCCACCTCGAGGTTGCTCGAATAGCCGGTCTCCCGGTGCCGCAGGAAAATTTTCGAGGAGCCGGGAAAGTTGATATCGGCCCGGGCATTGCCCCTGTTGTCGAGGGTCACCTGAATACGCGCCTCGTCGAGGGTTCCGCTCGGGCGCACCTTGAACGCCGAGAGAAGGGGCGTGGGAATTCTCTCCAGATCCAGAGTCGAGACCTCGAGGCCGAAATGCCCCTGCAGACCGCTCTGCTTCTTCGCCAGATCCATATCGAATTCGGCTTCGACTCCCCAGTCGGTGATCAGTTTGGTCTGCGCCTGCAGATGAGCGTCGCTGGCGTCGTAGCGAAAGTAGCCGTCCGACAGCGCCGTGTTCAAGTTGTTGTAGGGATCGATCAGCCGCAGTTCCCTGAGTTCGATCGCCTGATCGATCTCCAGCAGATTCAGCGCCAGCTGCGGCGAGCTGCTCTCATGCATGCTGCCGAGGCCCAGATTGGGCTGCAGATGCAGGCCCTTGAAGTTGAGGCCGCCGGTCTGGTCAAAGATGATATCGCCGAAGAAATCTTCCAGCTCAATTCTCACCAAGGCCTCGTTAACATTGGTCAGAAGGCGCAGGGGGGCAGCGAAAATGCTGAGGTCGCCGAATTCGTGCTCATCGATGCGAAGCTGCGGCAGCAGCAGGCCGATCCCCAGGCCTTTCCAGCGCAGCCGGGGCTGCATGAAAGAGACTCTGTCCCTGTCGTAGTCGCTGTTTCTCTCGATCAGACCATAGATGAGGTCTTCGGCGTTGGCGTGAATCCAGCGGGCGCCGGCGAAGGCCAGAATCACGACCACGATGAGCAGAAACAGCGACAGCTGGGCAAAGGATACGAGGCCCCGCCGCGACGGCAGGCGGATTGATCGTCCTGAGGCGCGAAGCGCTTTTCCGATCATGCCGCTGGCGCCCGCCGCCCCGGGCCCGGCAACCGGCTCTGCCCGGGACAGCAGAATAGCTTCGTAGTCGGCGGCGAGGCGGTAGGCATGAGGGACAGGGGGATCAGGGGTTAAGCAGTGCATGAAATTTTAACGGCGAACCCCGGCCCAGCCCCCGGCGAGCGGATAAAACCACGGCGGCGGAGGCGTTTGTAAAGCGCTCTCCGACCGGGGCGGCCCCGACTGCAGGTCTGGGCCCGGCGCAACAGAAACGGAGACAGGAGTTCGTCGTCGGCTCCTGTCATCGAGTATGCGCTTTCCATTGGGCTTCATCTGCACTATCCTTAAGGGGTGCTGCCGTCTGTTCACTCTCCGGGCACAAACCACCCCCTGCAAAGACGAACACCATCGTGATCGACACTTTCCCATTGTTGCGCAAGACCGATTTTCCGAGGCTCAGGCGCGCGCCCCTGACGGTTCTCCAGGCCAACCTCGGCTACTACTGCAACCAGACGTGCCTCCACTGTCATGTCAACGCCAGCCCCAGGCGAAAGGAGCAGATGGACCGGGCAAACGCCGACCTTCTGCTGCGCTTTCTCGATGCCCATCCCAGCATCGAAACCCTGGATCTGACCGGCGGTGCGCCCGAGCTCCAGCCCCAGTTCCGCTATCTCGTCGAGGCCGCGAGCGATCGCGGCATCAAGCTCATCGACCGCTGCAACCTGACGGTGCTGGAGGTCGAGGGCCAGGAGGATCTGGCCCAGTACCTGACGGATTACAGGGTAGAAATTATCGCCTCCCTGCCGTGCTACACCCAAGACAATGTCGATCAGCAGCGTGGCGACGGCGTCTTTGACAGCAGCATCCGCGCTCTGCAGCGGCTCAACGGGCTCGGCTACGGCCAGCCCGGCAGCGACCTCATCCTGCGACTGGTATACAATCCTCAGGGGCCGTCGCTGCCGCCGCCGCAGGAGCAGCTTGAAGAGGACTACAGGGCCTATCTGCAGGAGCACTTCGGCATCCTCTTCACCAACCTGCTGGCCATGACCAACATGCCGATCAACCGCTTCGGCAGTACCCTGGTGTCCAAAGGCCAGTTCAGGAGCTATATGAATCTGCTGAAAAGCTCCAGCAAGAAAGAGAATCAGGCATCCGTCATGTGCCGCAGCACCCTCAGCGTCGATTACGACGGCTACACCTTCGACTGCGACTTCAACCAGATGCTGAAAATGCCGCTCGGCAACAGGCGCCGCCACCTGTCGGACCTGCTTGAGGTCGATCTTGCCGGCATGGAGATCGCCGTTGCCGACCACTGCTACGGCTGCACGGCAGGCCAGGGGTCGAGCTGCGGCGGGGCCCTGAATTAGCGCGACCGGCCGCCAGGGGGCGCAACCCGACCACAGGGAAGCGCCCCCGACCGGGGCGGCCGGGCAGCGGGCAGGGCTGCCCAAGGGGCCCTCAGGGGCACCGCTGCTGTCTCTGGTCGTGCCCGTGCTCAACGAGGCCGACAACCTGCCCGACCTGCTCGGGCCGCTGCAGCCCTTCCGCGGCCGGGGGCTGGAAGTGATTCTGGTTGACGGCGGCAGCCATGACCAGGGCCCCCAGCGGGCCGGGGCGCTCGTCGACAGACTGCTGCAATCGCCGCCCGGGCGCGCGCGGCAGATGAACGCCGGCGCCGATGCCGCACGCGGCAGCCTCCTCTGGTTCATGCACGCCGATGTCCGCTTCGCCGCCGGCGCGATCGAGGAACTGCTGCGCATCCAGGTCCAGGAGTCTCCGGGTTGGGGATTTTTCCCGGTGCGCCTTGTCGGCCGCCACTGGCTGCTGCCGCTCATCGCCCGCTTCATGAACCGGCGCTCGGCCCTGACCGCCGTCGCGACCGGTGATCATGGCATCTTTGTCGAGCGCCGGCTGTTCTATGAAATCGGCGGCTATGCCCCCATCCCCCTCATGGAGGATATCGCCCTCAGCAAGGCCCTGCGCCGCCGCGGGCGGCCGCGCCGACCGCAGTCGCAACTCGTCGTCTCAGGCCGCCGCTGGGAGCGGAACGGCGCTTGGCGCACCCTGCTGCTGATGTGGCTATTGCGTTTTCTCTATGTTGTCGGCGTCAGCCCGCAGCGGCTGCACCGGCTCTACTACGGCAAGGCCAGCCGCGGCGGGACGGCAGCCGGAGCTGATCGGCTGTGAGTCCTGCCCCGCTTCCTTGGCCACAGGGCGGGGCCGGCGGCGAAAGCGCCGCCTCGACCCTGTTTCTGATTTTCAGCCGCCGCCCGGTGGCCGGCAGGGTCAAGACGCGGCTGGCCAAAACTGTGGGCGCCGAGCAGGCCGCCGTTTTCCATATGCGCATGACCCTGGCCGCCATTGAATGCGCCCGGGAAACCGGCGGCCAGGCCGAACTCTGGGTCGATGACGACAGTCCCCACGCCTTTTTCGATTTCTGCCGACAGCGTTACGGCCTGTCGCTGCGGCGACAGTGGGGACAGGACCTCGGAGAGCGCCTCGAGCACGCCCTCGGCAACGCCCTGACACGCCATCGCCAGGCCATGGCGCTGGGCAGCGATATGCCGGCGCTGACGACCGCCGCTCTGGTTCGCTGCGCCCGCGCCCTCGCCGAGGGCGCCGATGCCGCTCTGGTGCCGGCCCTCGACGGCGGCTACTGCGCCCTGGGACTGAAACGCCTCGACAGCCGCCTGTTCCGCGGCCTGGCCTGGGGGGAGGGCACTGTCTTGGAAGAGAGCCGCCGGCGCCTGCGCCAGCTCGGCTGGAACTGGCATGAAGAGGCGAGTGTTGCGGACATAGACGAAGAGAGCGACTTGCGCCGGTTTCAGGAATCAGGCCTCTCCCTGCCATGGCTCGACGGCATTCAGCAATGGGCGGAACCCGGTGGCGGCGGGGATCGAGGGGCCGTCCCGGCTACAACACACAGCCAAAAAGGGATAAAATAAAGATCCCATGTACGCAATCTTCACTCGATCCCGCCTGCAACAGGGTCCCGGCGGCGCCGGCCCTGCCGCTGGATGTTTTCGGGTCTTTCCGGGGAACCCCTGATGCCTGCAAGCGGCCCCGGCCCGATAGCCCGCCTCATGAACGATATCGCCGAGGCCTTCTCGTCGGGGCGGCAGATCTATATGTTCGGCGGCGGCAACCCGGGGCACATCCCCGTGGTCGGCGAGCGCTTCACCCGCGAGTTTCTGCATTTTGCCGAAAGCGGCGATTTTGCCGCCCTCATCGGCAACTACTCTTCGCCGCAGGGCGACAGCAGAATCTGCGAGGCCCTGTGCTCGCTGATGAAACAGCACTACGGCTGGCCGATAGAGCCGGCCAATGTCGCCCTGACCAACGGCAGCCAATCGCTCTACTACGGGCTGTTGAAATCCCTCAGCGGCGATGGCGGCCCCGGCCCGGTACGGCCGATTCTCTTTCCCAGGGTGCCCGAGTACATCGGCTACCTCGAGATCGTCAACGCAAGCGCCCAGCGAGCGGCCCCGCCGAAGATCGAACTGATCGGCGATCAGCTGTTCAAATACCGCCTCGATTTTGCCGCCCTTGAGGCCGTCGCCGACAGCTGCGAGGCCGGTATCTCCGCGGTCTGCG
This sequence comes from Candidatus Porifericomitales bacterium, assembly GCA_965237735.1. Taxonomy (GTDB): domain Bacteria; phylum Pseudomonadota; class Gammaproteobacteria; order CBDEFV01; family CBDEFV01; genus CBDEFV01. Next base: position 58,038 of record CBDEFV010000005.1, read on the forward strand.
TTTCCAGTCCCAGCAATCCCAGCGGCGATGTGATTCCCCTCGAAGACATGCGGCAACTCGACGGCTTCGCCCGCTCGCGCGGGGTGCCGCTGATCATCGACAACGCTTACGGCGCGCCCTTCCCGTCGCTGATATACGACGGCGGCCCAGCCGAACCCTACTACAGCGACAACACCATCCTGACGATGAGTCTGTCCAAGGTCGGCGCTGCCGGTCTGCGCGCCGGCTTTGCCATCGCCGATGCCGGCGTCATCCGCCAGATCGCCGAATACAACGCCATCCAGTGCCTGGCCCCGAGTTCCATGGCCCTGCCGCTGGCCGACCTCATCTTCTCGGGCGGCCTCAGCGAACTCGCCGTCGAGCAGATCCGCCCTTTCTACAGGCACAGGCGCGATCTCTGCGTCGAGCTGCTGCAGCGGGAATTTGCCGGCTACCCAGTCCGCTGGCACAGGCCCGAAGGGGCTTTCTTCATGTGGATCTGGTTGCAGCAGCTGCCGATGGCGGCGACCGAACTCTATCAACAACTGAAAAGGCGTGATCTCATCATCATCCCCGGCGGCCATTTCCAACCGGGAGCGCCCGGCCCCGAGCCCCGGCACTGCAACCAGTGCATTCGCCTGTCCTACTCGACCTCAAGCGAGAGGGAGCTCGGCGAAGGCATCGCCATCCTCGCCGAGGAGGTGCGCCGCCTCTACGACGGCACCGGCCTCGGCAAGGCCAGCTAGCGGCTGTAGAGAGCGCCCGGCCGGCACCACAGACGCGCACTCCCGATCTCCCTGAACGACAGAGCCGTGATCTCCCACAGGCATGAATGCATCTTCATACACATCCCCAAGTGCGCCGGCACCACTGTCGAACAGTATTTCGAAAAACTGGGCGTAGCGGGGACCGCTTCCTACCACTGCCGACTGCTGGGCGGCTTGAGGACAAGGGTGCTTGCAAGGGCGATCAACCTCTACCCTCATTACTTCACTTTCACCTTCGTCCGCAACCCATTCGACCGTTTCATATCCTGTTATTTTTTTGGTCTGATGCGAGGGGCTAAATTCCTCGGCTATGAAAATCTGCAGGAATTCACTGAACTCTGTGCGGAGCTCCTGACTCTGGGCCCCCGCTGGGATGAAGACCCGGAAAGGAAAATCGGCCCCCATCAGACGCCGGCCCGCCTGCTCAAACACTATGTACCGCTCCACAGCAGGCGCCAGATCGATTTCCTGCTGGAGTACAATCCGTCCTCTTATTTCGGTGTGCCGCGCCTCCACAGCGCACCCTGCTCCTTCGTCGGCAGGCGGGAGTCCTTCGATAAAGATTTTGCCCGCCTGCTGCATCTTCTCGATGCGCCCCTGAGGCCCCTGAATTCCTTCCACGTTCGCGAGGGCGGCCCGCATCCACACTACAGTCATTACTACGACAAAGCCACTCGCCGTCAGGTCGAGGAGCTCTATGCCCGCGATCTCGAAGTCCTCGGCTATGAATTCGAACAGGAGGGAGCAGTCGGCGTCTTAAGCCCGCTCTACGATCTGGAAGAGGCGCGTACGAGGCGGCGTCACGGAGCCGAACTCTCCCTCCATCAGCGGGCACAGGTCTGTATCGGGCGGCTGTGGCTCTATGCAGAAGTTTACCTATACCTAAGGTCGTTGAGCGAGCTCCTCGCAAAAATCAGAAAGACGCCGCGGTCACAGCTCTATCCCAAAGCCCGGGCCCGTGTAGAGCGTTTCTTTCAGGGCTCTCAGTCATAGCCCCATGCAATCAATGAAACCGCGACAGAGGCGGGGGGCGGCGCAACAGTCTCCATTTGGGACCGAACCCTGCCCATCAGCAGGCGACGGCTTGCCCGGTTCAGGCAGCTTCTGTCAACGGGGGATTCTCTCCTGTCGTTCTGCTCCGTTGACAGCTCCCAAAGAACAGGTGTGGCTATGCCTGGGCTCGAACCAGGGACCTCGGCGTTATGAGTGCCGTGCTCTAACCAACTGAGCTACATAGCCATAAAGTTGCTGCTGTCTGCAGCTCCGCTCCGTTCTCCGTCCTGTTAATTCTAAGGCATTTTCGCCGTCCGTGGCGCCGGCGGCGGATGGAGGCGCAGAATTGAGCGGGCCGGCGGCCGGCCTAAAGAGCCTTGGCCAGGAGGGCGTAGTAAAAACCGTCGCCGCCGCTGGCGCAGGGCAGTTGCTGGACGCCGAAGCGACGGCGCTGAGCGCCGGGCATGGCCGGCGTCTGATCGCTGGCGTCCCTGCGGTCCCTGAGAAAAGAGGCGAGAACGCAGCTGTTTTCCTCGTCAAAGAGGGAGCAGCTAGTATAGAGCATCAGGCCGCCGGGCTTTAACAGCGGCCACAGCGATCGCAGCAGTTGCGACTGCAGAGAGGCGTGGGCGCGGATGTCGCCGGGGCCGCGCCGCCACTTGGCGTCGGGGCGGCGGCGCACTGTGCCGCTGGCCGAGCAGGGCGCGTCGACGAGGATGCGATCGAAGGGCTCGCCGTCCCACCAGTCCGGAGGCGAGGTGGCGTCGCCCTGCCGCAGCAGCGCCGGCGCCTGCTGCCGCTGTCCGCCCGCATCCTCCGCCGTCGGGGAGACCTCGAAGCCCAGCCGCTGCAGCTGGGAGCGGGCCTGCTCGAGGCGCTGCCGGTCAGAGTCCAGGCCGAGGAGTTTTATGCCTGCTCCGCTGAGCTCGAGCAGGTGGGCGCTCTTGCCGCCGCTGCCGCAGCAGGCGTCGAGAACCCTGAGTCCCGGCCCGGGGTCAAGCAGCGGCGAGGCGCGCTGGGCCGACAGATCCTGAATGCTGACCAGGCCCTCCTCATAGCCCGGCAGTTCGGCGGAAGGCACGGGGGATTCGAGCCGCAGGGCGTTTTCCACCCAAGGGTGCCCGGCTTGCTCCCCGTCGTCGGTCGTCGAGGGGTGGAAGGCCAGGCCGGCCGAGCTGAGGCGCCGCCGGTAATCGGCGCTCGAGATGCGGCTGCCGTTGACGCGGAGCCACAGGGGCGCCCGCTCGTTGCCGGCCCCGGCGATGGCCTGCCACTGCCGGCCCCAGTCGCCGCTGAGGCGGCGCAGGAACCAGGGCGGGTAGCTGTAGCGGGCGGCGGCAACCTGATCGACCTCTGTTTCGAGGGAGGCCCCCTCTCGCAGGAACCGTCGCAGGCAGGCGTTGATATAGGGAGCGGCCCAGGGCCTGCCGAGGAGGCGGCAGGCCTCGACCGTTTCGGCGACGGCGGCGTGGGCGGCCGTGCGGGTGTAGATCAGCTGGTAGAGGCCGAGGTGGATCAGCTCCTGCACCAGAGGGTCCTTCTCCGTTTTCGACAGGGCGAGGCGCAGGGCCTGAAGCCTGCCGTACCAGCAGAGGCTGCCCTGAACGAGGAGGCGGCAGAGCCTCTGATCGGCCTGGTCGAGCGGCGCCAGCTCCCCGGCAAAGAGACTCTCCAGCCGGACCCTGCGCTTTCTCAGGGCGACGAGGATGCGGCCGGCCGTCGCGCGCGGCCCGGGCTTTTCCCCCCCTGCCGCCGCTTTTGCCGGCTTTGACGGGGGGGCCGGCGGCGCCCGGCTCGGCATCAGCCCCCGTCCGCCAGCCCGAGGCAGCGGCCCCTGAGCCCGCGGCAGCGAAACCAGGGCCCGGCCTCTGCCTCTGTCTTGCCGGGCGCCTGAATGCTCAGCAGGCGCAGGCCGCCCTCGGCAGCCGCGATCAGGGGCCCTGCGAGGGGCGTCTCCAGCACTGTTCCCCGGGGGGAAGGCGGGGCGGCGGGGTCCAGGGCCTCGGGGCGGGCGCTGACGACAAACAAAGGCTCCCCGCCGAGGCGGGTCTCGGCTCTGGGGCCGCGCACCAGGGCGCGGACCTGGCGGCTGATGACCTCTGCTCTCTGATTCCAGTCGATGCGGGCGTGTCGCCGCTCGATTTTTTCGGCCCAGGTCGCCCGGCCATGCTCCTGATCGCGCTGCTCGACCGAGCCGTCGAGGATGGACGCCAGGGTCTCAATCAGCAGGTCGGCGGCTTGACGGGCAAGGGCGGCTTCGAGATCAGCGGCGTTCATGCCGCCGATCTCAAGGCTTCCCTGGCTGAGGACGGGGCCGCTGTCAAGGCTGGCATCCATGCGCATGACCGTCACGCCTGTCTCCCTGTCTCCGGCCAAGAGAGCCCGCTCGATCGGGGCCGCGCCGCGCCAGAGCGGCAGCAGAGAGGCGTGGAGGTTGACGCAGCCCCGGGACGGCATCTCGAGCAGGGCCGGCGGAATCAGGGCGCCGAAAGAGACAACGACGACGAGATCGGGGACGAAGGAGCGGAACTGTGTCAGCGTCTCCTCGTTGAAATGCCGCAGGTGGCGCAGCGGCAGGCCGAGGCGCCGGGCCTCCTGGCCGACGGCCGTCTCCTGGGGCAGCCGCCGGCGCCGCGGGGGGTGGGGTGGGCGGGTCCAGACGCCGAGACGGCAGTGTTCGAGGGCCGCCAGGGCGCGCAGCGGCGGCACGGCAAAGGGCGAGGTGCCGACATAGGCGATGCGGCCGGGGCCGCTGTGGCTGGTTGGCGCCAACTCAGCCTTTCTGGGCTTTGCGGTACCTGCGCAACAGAAGGCTGCGCCTGATCGCCGGCAGGCGGTCGATGAAAAGCACGCCGTCGAGATGGTCGATCTCATGCTGAATGCAGGCGGAAAAAAGCCCCTCCGCACTGAATTTCAGCGGCTTGCCCTCGAGGTCGAGAGCCTCGACGTCGATGTTGGCCCTGCGCCTGACCACGGCCTTGATATCGGGCAGAGACAGGCAGCCCTCCTCCTCTTCCCAGGCGCCGCTCCCGGCGACGATTCGGGGGTTGATCAGCACCTTGCAGTCGTCGAGCCCGGACGACAGGTCGCAGACGAAGATGCGGCGCAGGGCGCCGACCTGATTGGCCGCGAGGCCGATGCCGTCGTGGCTGTACATGATCTCTTTCATGTCCTCGGCCAGCTCGAGGATATCCCGGTCGATGCGGCTGATCTCCCGCGCCCTTCGGCGCAGTACGGGAGTGGGTTCCAGCAGCAGGGTTCTCGTGTTGAAGGTTCTTGTGCCCGTAGTGGCACTCATGGGGACGGCTTGAAGAGATGGGAGAAGGGGGTCGACGACAACAAAAATGATATAGCGAAGCGGCGGCAGGGGCGGCGCACGGCGGCGGGAATCGCCGTCGACGGGAGGGCCGTGGGCGGAGCCGTCTCCCCTGTTGCTCGAGACGGTGTTGCCCGAGACGGGAAAAACATTAACTCAGGCATTATTACCGCTTTTGTCCTGCGCATTTGGCGATACTGAAAATTTGATCGTCTCCTGCCAGCCACTCTGCCCCCATGAAGTCAAACCGAGAAGAGCTCCCCGGCGAACTCCGGGCCTGCCTGACCCTGTCTCTTGTCGAAGGCCTCGGCTCAGGCGCCTTTCACAGCCTGCTCGAGCGTTTCGGCTCTGCCGCCCGGACCCTGACCGCCAGCGACGGCGACCTGCTCGGGGCCAGCCTGCGCCCGCAGCAGCTCGCCGGCTTGCGCACCGTCGATCCGCGCCCCGTCGAGCGCCTGCTGCAGTGGGGCGAGAAGGAGGGCCGGCGGATTCTCGCCTTCACCGATACGGCCTATCCGCCCCAGCTGAAATCCATTGCCGACGCCCCGCCCGTCCTCTATGTCATCGGCGATCCGGCCCTGCTGTCGGGCCCTGTGGTGGCCGTCGTCGGCAGTCGCAAGCCGAGCCATTACGGAGTTGTGCAGGCGAGGCGGCTGGCGGCTGAGATCGCCGCCTCCGGCCTGACGCTGATCAGCGGCCTCGCCTACGGCATAGACGTGGCCGCCCAGGAAGCGGCGCTGAAGGCCGGCGGGACCGTGCTGTCGGTGGCCGGGCACGGCCTCGATCACCTCTACCCCGGCAGCCATGCGGCCGTCGCCGCCAGAATCGTCGAACAGGGGGCCCTCGTCAGCGAATTTCCCCCTGAGATCAAAGCCAGGCCCGAGCTGTTCCCGCGCCGCAACCGCATCATCAGCGGCCTGTCGCTCGGCATCTGCGTCATCGAGGCGGCCCTGCCGAGCGGCTCCCTGATCACGGCCCGCTGCGCCGCCTCTCAGGGGCGCGAAGTCTTCGCCCTGCCCGGGCCGGTCAATCTGCCGACCTCAGGCGGCTGCCATCAGTTGCTGCGCGAGGGCGCCTTCCTGCTCGAAAGAGTCGAGGATCTGCTATCGGTTCTGGCCAAAGGGCTGGAACAGTGGCTGCCGCCGGCCGCCGGCGCAGCCGGGGAGGCCAGGGAGGGCGCCGGGCGCCGGGACGCTGCGCTTCTGTCTTCCCTGCCCGCCGGCGCGATTGCAATTGTCGAAGCCCTGAGCACCGAAGCGCTCCCGCTTGAAGCCCTGCTCGACCGCGTCGACCTCAAGCCGGCCGATCTCTCGGCCCTGCTGCTCGAACTCGATATGGCCGCCCTCGTCAAACAGGGACGGGACGGGCGCTACGAGCGCCTCAACTGAGTCCGGTCGGGCCCGATTTTTGCAAGGTCGCAGCAGGCGGCTTCCCGGCGAAAAACATTACAGACGCAGCCGCTCAAACTGTGGCTTGCTGATTTTACGGAAGACCGAACTGACCGCAGACGGCAACCTCTCTTCCTCCGGCTTTCCGCCTCAGGGCAAGACCCCGACAAGCACGAGGGGAACGGCGGGCACTCCGCGTCCCTGCCGAATAACGTTCAACAGGTCGCGCTCATAGTAGAGCACTCCACTGGACATTTCTTTTTCCAGATCCTTCATCGGCAGGATATCCATGCCGACATCGATCAGATCAGAGACATAAAAACTCAGGTGCTTGACGAAAAGATCATGAGCGACGAAAGCGTATTTGCCGAACTGCACCTCAACAGCCACCCGACTCTTGAGAAAGTCGGTCTGATTGTATGACATGATTCGGAACCTGCCCCGAATCGAGAATGGCTTGTTTCTGCTCATTCTCCGGCAGACCATGAATGCCGCGCAACAGATTCTCATCACCCGTTACCCAGAAAGTGTTTCGGCGCTCACTCCAGCCGAGCTTCGCAAGCCCATCTTTAAAGGCAGCATTCATGACCGGAGGGGAATAAAGCATTTTTCCCTTCATTGTTCTCTCTTCCGACACCTTGACTTTGCAGGAACGGGCGTCCACCCCGTCAATGACCTGCTGAATCTCCTGCCACAGCGATGGCTTATGAACCAGCAGGTACTCCTCGCCGTTCAGGTGAGAATATCTGGCGCCAATTCGCATCAATGCCCGCCGTTCGGCAGGGCGGGGTCGTAGATGGGCTTGCCCATGGGTCGGGTGCGCAGCATGCCTTCTTCGAGAGTCTCAAGACGCTGTCCTGCTATCTCAACGTACTCGGGAACAAGGTCGCAGCCGTAGCCGCGGCGGCCATGCCTGAGGGCGGCGATGACCGTCGACCCGACGCCGACATAGGGGTCGAAAACGGCGTCTCCCTCATCGGTCATGGACAACAGCAACCGCTCGACAAGCTCGACGGGGAATTGGCAGGGGTGGGCCGTCTTCTCTGGATGATTGGCCTTGACATTAGGTATCTGCCATAGATCGCTCGGGTTCTTGCCTTTCGGGTTTCCCGACAGCTTGCCGGCTTTGGGTCCCTTGAAGTGTTTTTTATTCGGGTACTTCGAGGCTACCCTGATCGGGTCGAGATGCCAGGTATAGTCATCGCCTTTTGTCCACCAGTTGATGGTCTCGTAGCGCCCGGACAGACGTCTGCTGCAGTGCAGTCCATGGCCGAAGTGCCAGATTATGCGGTTGCGCAGCTTCAGTCCCCGCTCCCGGAACAACGGATAGAGGAGCACATCCAGGGGGACGACCTCGCCATTGTCAACGTAATTCCCCACCTGCCAGCAGATCGAGCCCTGACCGTGCAGCAGGCGGATACATTGTTCGATGACCTTTTCCTGGGTGGCCAGATAAGCATCAAGCGAGGTTTTTCCCTCGTATGCTTTCCCCAGATTGTAGGGTGGCGAGGTGACGATGAGTTTGAAGGCCCCATCCGGAAACTGCCCCATAAAGGAGAGGTTGTCGCAGCAGGCGAGGACAAAGCGATCGCTGAGTTCCCCCCGCGCCGATGCTGCAATCGATTTCCGATCAGGCTGTGGGCCGGTGCGTCCGTCTGCACCAGGGCGGCGGGATCGAAGCTCAGCCTCCGCTTTCGCGGTTGCATCCCCGGGGAGTATCCTGAGCTGCTGAACCACCGTCGACTCCCCCCGCTACAGACGATTGAGGCGTTGCGGCCGGGGTTGCGCCTCAGGCACTTTTGCGGACCCTCCTCTTGCCGGCAGCCTGGTTTTCCTGCTCGACTTCGGCGACCAGGGATTTCATTGTCAGCAGGCTGTCGGGGTTGAGGGAGATCGACTCGATGCCGCGGCTGACGAGGAAGCGGGTGACCTCGGGAAAATCCGACGGCGATTGACCACAGATGCCGATGTACTTGCCTTTTTTGAGGCAGGCTTCGATGGCCTGCCCCATGAAATCGAGCACGGCCGGGTCGCGCTCGTCGATGCCGGCGATGCCGGTGGAATCGCGGTCGACGCCGAGCACCAACTGGGTCAGGTCGTTGGAGCCGATGGAAAAGCCGTCAAAGTCCTCGAGGAACTCGTCGGCGCGGATGACATTCGACGGCAACTCGCACATGAGGTAGACCTTGAAGGTGTCGCTGCGGGCAAGCCCCTGCTCCTCCATGAGGGCGAGCACCTTGCGCCCCTCGTCGGGCGTGCGGACAAAGGGCATCATGACGGCGACATTGTCGAGCCCGAGTTCGTCGCGCACCTTGGAAATGGCGTGGCACTCGAGGGCAAAGCACTTGGCAAAACCCGCCGAATAGTAGCGGGCGGCGCCGCGGAAGCCGAGCATGGGGTTCTCTTCGACCGGCTCGAAGGCCTGGCCGCCGAGGAGAGAGGCGTATTCGTTCGACTTGAAGTCGGAAAAACGGACGATGATCGGCCTCGGGTAGAAGGCCGCGGCGATCATGCCGATGCCCTCGGCCAGCCTCTCGATGAAAAAGGACGCAGGATTGCTGTAGCCCGAGGTGATGCGCTCGATGTCGCGCTTGAGCTCGGCGTCAACCAGCGGGTACTCCAGCAGGGCTCTGGGGTGGACGCGGATGCTGTTGTTGATGATGAACTCGAGCCGCACCAGGCCGACGCCGTCGGTCGGCAGATGACCCAGTTCAAAGGCCCGCTCGGGGTCGCCGATGTTCAGCATGACCTTGGTCTTCGACTGGGGCACCTCGTTCAACTGAATCTCGTCGACCTCATACTTGAGCTCGCCCTCGTAGACGCGCCCCTGATCGCCCTCGGCGCAGCTGACCGTCACCCTGGCGCCCTCGTGGAGGTCGCGGGTAGCGGTGCCGCAGCCGACAATGGCGGGAATCCCCATCTCGCGCGAGATGATGGCGGCGTGACAGGTGCGGCCGCCGCGGTCGGTGACGATGGCCGAGGCCCGCTTCATGACGGGTTCCCAGTCGGGGTCTGTGATCTCGGTGACGAGGACCTCTCCCTGCTGCAGTTGATTCATGTCCTCGGTGCCGACGATGACACGCACCTTGCCGCAGGCGATCTGGCGGCCGACGCTGCGGCCGGTCGTCAGGACGCGGCCGGGCTCGGACAGGTTGTAGGTCTTGTGGACAAGGCGCTGATCCTTGGACTGGACCGTCTCGGGGCGCGCCTGAACAACGTAGATGAGGCCATCGACGCCGTCCTTGGCCCATTCGATATCCATAGGCGAGGGCCTGCCTCTCTGCTCGCTGTACATCTCCTCGATCTTGATGGCGTAGTCGGCGATCTCCAGCACTTCATCGTCGGAGATGGAAAAGCGCTTGCGATCTTCGGGATGCACGGGCACGACGCGGGTGGAGACGCCGGCCATCTGCTCGTGGCCGTAGATCATCTTGCTCTCCTTGCTGCCGCAGCTGCGCTTCAGAATCGGCTTGAAGCCCTTCTTGAAGGTGGATTTGAAGACATAGAACTCATCGGGGTTGACCGTGCCGTTAACGACGGTCTCGCCGAGGCCGTAGCCGGAAGTGATCAGCACCGCCTCACGGAAGCCGCTCTCGGTGTCGAGCGTGAAGGCGACGCCGGCGCTGGCGAGATCCGAGCGCACCATCTTCTGGACGGCGATCGACAGGGCCACTTCGGCGTCGTCGAAGCCGTTGCGCCGGCGGTAGGAGATGGCCCTCTCGGTGAAGAGGGAGGCAAAAACCATGCGGCAGGTAGCCAGGAGGTTGCGCGTGCCGCTGATGTTGAGGTAGGTGTCCTGCTGGCCGGCGAAAGAGGCGTCGGGCAGATCCTCGGCCGTCGCCGAGCTGCGCACGGCCACGTCGGGTTTGGCGCCGTATTCCTTCTCCATGCCCTCGTAGGCGGCGATGATCTGCTCCTGCAGCTGTTGCGGCATCTGGGCGTAGACGATGCTGGCCCTGATCTTGCCGCTGATGTCGAACAGCTGGTCGACATCGTCGACATCGACTTGCTTGAGCTGGGTCCTGATGCTCTCTTCAAGCTTATTGTGCCCGATGAAGGCACGGTAGGCCTCGGCCGTGACGGCATAGCCGTTGGGGATGCGCACGCCCCTGGTCGCGAGCCTGGAGTACATCTCGCCGAGGGAGGCGTTCTTGCCGCCAACCAGGGGGAGGTCTTCGATTCCTATTTCAGAAAAGGTTTTGATGAATTGCATGGGGGAGTCTCGGCAGATAAAGAACGAAGAATGAGCCCTGGTGAAAAGTCGGCAGGGGCACAGAGGCGGCGACCCGCTTGATCGTAATAGTCTCGCGCACCCCTGTTGCGGGGCGGGGGCAGAAGAGCGACCCTCTCTGCTATTCTAAAGCACAGGCCCTGAACATCGAAGCTTTTTTGAAGATTTCAGGGCCGACATTCGCCCGGCCTTTTCCCGCTTTCCTCCAGGGACGCCCTGCCATGAACGAACAATATCGAAAATGCGTCGGCTTGGTGCTGATCAACCGCGACAATCTGGTCTTTTTGGGCCGCCGCTTGTCCCTGCAGCACCGCAGCTGGCAATTCCCCCAAGGCGGCATTGAGCCGGGCGAGACAGAGGAAGCGGCGCTCTACCGCGAGCTCAGGGAAGAGACGGGCCTTGAGCCCGGCGACGTCGAACTCCTGGGACAATCCCGCGGCTGGCACAGCTACCGCATCCCGCCGCGGATGAGAAACAGCAGCAAGTTTCCGTCCTCCATCGTCGGCCAGCGACAGCGCTGGTTTCTGCTGCGGCTTTTGAGCGACGACAGCCGCATCGATCTCAATTTCGGCGAGTCCCCTGAATTTTCAGAGTGGCGTTGGGTTCGCGCCGAAGAGGCGGTGGAGGAGATCGTCTATTTCAAGCGCAGCCTCTACCGCGCCGTCATCGGGGAGTTCTCCGCCCTCGTCGATCTTGCCGGCCGGCCAGGCGCGGCCGCAGCGGGCCCTCAGGGCTTGTAGACGGCGAGAAAGACGATGAGGGTGAGAAAGACCAGCGGCACCTCGTTGAAGATCTTCAACTGCTTTGAGGAAAAGCGGTTGCGGCCCTCGGCGAAGGCGCGAATCAGCCGGCCGCAGTAGAAGTGGTAGGCGAGGACGAGGGCGATGACGGCGAGTTTCATCATGAGCCAGCCGAGAGCGGCGCCGCTCTCGGCCAGAATCCACATGAGGGCAAAGCCCGTCAGCAGCACCAGCACGGCCGCCGGGGTGGCGATGCCGCGGTAGAGGCGGCGCTCCATGAGGCCGAAGCGCTCCCTGCCCGGCTCGTCTTGGCAGCCCTCGTGATAGACAAAGAGCCGCGGCAGATAGAGAAGGGCGGCGAACCAGGAGACGACGAAGATCAGGTGCAGTGATTTGACGAAGGGATAGAGGTCGGTCATGGGATTGGGTTCCTCCGGAGTTGTGCTCGGTCGCCGCGAACCTCAGGAAGTTCTGGCGAGAATTTTTTCAAGACGGGTGAAATCGATCTTGCCGACCTGGCTCCACAGCAGCTTGCCGGCCGAATCGTAGAGAAAAGAGGTCGGCGTCACTTCGACGCCGCCAAAAGACCTGGCCGCCCGGTTCAGCGGGTCCAGGGCGACGGGAAAATTGAGTTCGAACTGGCGCGAGAACCTCAGCACCTCAAGCGGCGGGGAGTGGAAGAGGGCGACGGCGACGACCTCGAGTCCCCGGGGGCCATGGCGCTCGTAAAAGCGCTTCATGGCGGGAAACTCCTCGATGCAGACGGCGCAGTCCGGAGCCCAGAAAGAGACGAAAAGCGGCTGCTGCCGCAGCTCGGAGGTGTCGAAGGTGCCGCCGTCGATCAGATCGAGGGAGACCGCGGGCAGGCCCGCCGTCGGTTCGCGCCCTTCCCTGGCGGCGACAATGCCGAGGACGACAAAAGCCAGCGCCAGGACGGCAGTGGCCAGCCGCCGCTTCGGAGGCGAACCGGAGAGGCTTGTGAAGAGAGCGTTGAGTATTGCCATGAAGAAACTTTTCAAGCGGGGGTGGGAAGGAGGAAAATCGCAGCGAAGAGGCGGGCATTTCGGGTCGCGCCGCGCTCAGGCGGCCCCGCCGGGCGGTGCTCCCGGCACTCGGGGGCCGGGGCCAGGAGGGGACGCTTACGGCCCCTGGGTTTTTGCACTATAATTGAGCCAAGGTTGGGATAACTGGTGGCCAGGGACGGAATCGAACCGCCGACACGAGGATTTTCAGTCCACTGCTCTACCGACTGAGCTACCTGGCCGCACGCAGTAAATCATACCTGCAAAAGGGGCCGGGAGGCGCCATGCACGGCCCTGCTATCCTCTTCATTATCCTATCCGCCTCCATCTATTTTTTCCCGGAAACCACTCAGATAAAATGTTCCCCTCTCATCTTCTGCGAAGCCGTTTTCTCTACAGCCTGCCGCTGCTGTTCTGTCTGGCTGTGCTCCCCTCGACCGCCGACGAGACCAAGATCCCCTACAAGGACCTGCAGACCTTCGCCAATGTATTCGGCCTGATCAAAAACCTCTATGTCGAAGACCGGGAGGACGAGGAGTTGATGCGCAACGCCATCTCCGGCATGCTCTCCGGCCTCGACCCCCATTCGGCCTATCTCAGCGCCGATCAGTACAACAACTTCAAGATCCGCGCCACGGGCCGCTACGGCGGCCTCGGCATAGAGGTCTCCATGCAGAACGGCTTCGTCCAGGTCGTCGCCCCCTTTGAGGACACCCCGGCCGACCGCGCCGGCATCAAGGCCGGCGATCTGATTCTCAAGCTCGACGACAAGAACGTCAAGGGCATGGCGTTTGAGGACGCCATCAAGATCATGCGCGGCGAGCCCGGCACGAAAATCCGCCTGACCATCGCCCGCGAAGGCGAGGAGGAACCGCTGATCTTCGATCTCAAGCGCGAAATCATCAAGATCCGCCGGGTCACGGCCGACCTGCTCGACAAGGACTTTGCCTATGTGCGCATCTCGAGATTCCAGGGGGACGCCGCCGAGCAGATGATCCGCGAGTTGAAGAAACTGCGGGTACAGCATGGAAGGCGCGACTTCAAAGGCCTGGTGCTCGACCTGCGCAACAACCCCGGCGGCTTCATGAATGCGGCGGTCAAGGTTGCCGAGACCTTCCTCGACGGCGGCATGGTCACCTACACCAAGGGGCGGGAGAGGATTCAGGAGCGCCATATCGCCAGGCGCGGCGACTTCCTCCGCGGAGCCCCCATGGTGGTGCTCGTCAACCGCGGCTCGGCCTCGGCCTCGGAGATTGTCGCCGGCGCCCTCAAGGACCACAAACGCGCCCTCGTCATCGGCGCCCGCACTTTCGGCAAGGCCTCGGTGCAAAGCGTCCAGCCGCTGCCTGGCGGCGCCGCCATCAAGTTGACGACCGCCCGCTACTACACGCCCTCGGGCACATCGATTCAGGCCCGCGGCATTGAGCCCGATTTCCCCGTGTCGAATCTGGTGCTGCAGAAAGGCGATGAAAGCGCCGACGGAGGTGGAGAAGCGGCGCTCTCCGGGCACCTGCTGAACACCGACGGCGGCGGCGAAGAGGAAAAGCCCTTTGACTACGACGACCTGGCGCGGAACGACTATGTCCTCTTCGTCGGCCTGAGCCTGCTGAAAGGGGTCGGCATCTTTTCCGATGCAGCCAAGACCAAATCCCTCTGATATGGAGGACGCTTTTTCCCTTCAGGGCCCTTCGGCAGGGTCAAAAGGAGAAGCTTGTGGGCGCTGAACAGGAGGCCCCGGTCACGCTGAACGTGCTGCGCAGGATGAAGGAGGAGGGGCGCAGGATTACCTGCATCACCGCCTACGACGCCTCTTTCGCCGGCGTCGTCGACGAGGCCGGCATCGATCTGGTGCTGGTCGGCGATTCGCTCGGCATGGTCGTACAGGGGCACAAGACCACCATACCGGTCACCCTTGAGGACATGATCTACCACGGCTCCATGGTGGCTCGCGGCCTGAAAAGGAGCTTTCTCGTGCTCGATATGCCCTTTATGAGTTACGCCTCGCCCGAGGATGCGCTGCGCAATGCCACCCTCCTCATGAAAAGGGCCTCGGCGCAGATGGTCAAGCTCGAGTGGGGGCAGCTGCAGCTGGGCATGGTCCAGCGCCTCAACGAGTGCGGCATCCCCATCTGCGCCCACCTCGGCCTCAGGCCGCAGCAGGTGCACAAGACCGGCGGCTACCGCGTCCAGGGGCGCGACCCGGAGACGGCAGCCAGACTGCTCGAGGATGCGCAGGCACTGGAGGAGGCCGGTGCCGACATCCTGTTGCTCGAGTGCGTGCCGACAAAGCTCGCCGCCGAAATCTCGAAAAAGGCGCGCATCCCCGTGATCGGCATCGGCGCCGGGCCCGAGGTCGACGGGCAGATTCTGGTGCTGTACGACATCCTCGACATAGCGCCGGGCAAGAGGGCCCGCTTTTCCAAGGACTACATCTCCGGCAGCCGCAACATTCAGGAAGCCGTAAAACTCTATATCGAGGAAGTTCAGGCCGGTGTCTTCCCGGCGGAAGAGCACTCCTTTGCCAGCTGAGTCCTGGTGCTGGTTGTAAGCACGGGTGCCCGCCTGGGCAAAGAACTGCAGCAATGGCGAGACGAGAGGCGGAGCACGGCCCTGGTACCCACCATGGGAGGGCTCCACGCCGGCCACTTCGCGCTGCTTGACGAGGCCCGCAGGCGCGCCGACCGGGTGCTGGTCAGCATCTTTGTCAACCCGCTGCAGTTCAATGAAAAAACCGATTTCGACAACTATCCGCGGCCCTGGAAGCGCGACTGGAAGCTGCTGGCCGACCGCGGCGTCGACCTCGTCTTCACGCCCTCCTTCGAGGACATGTATCCCAAGGGGCAGAAGGTGCCGGAGGGTGTTGACTTTTCAGGTATCGACAACGTCCTTGAGGGAGCCGCCCGGCCGGGGCACTTCGCCGGCGCCGGCGCCGCCGTCACGGCCCTGCTGTCTCTGACTGCGAGCGATATCGCCCTCTTCGGCGAAAAAGACTACCAGCAGTTGCTGCTGGTGCGCCGCCTCGCCGCCGCCTTGAGCCGGAAGCTGGGGCGGCAGATCGACATCGTCGGCGTGCCGACGGTGCGGGCGAAAGACGGCCTCGCCCTCAGTACCCGCAACGGCCTCCTGTCTTCACAGGGGCGCAGGCGTGCCGCCCGGCTCTACGCCGAACTGGTCCGCGGGGCGCGGCGGCTGGCGGCCGGCGAGGCGCCGGACGCCGTCGTACAGCAGGGGCGCCAGGCGCTGGAGCAGGCGCAGCTCGCCTGCGAGTACTTCGTCGTCCGCCGCCATGAAGACCTGGCGCCCCCGGCCGCCGCCGATGCGCCGACCGACCGGATGGTGCTGGCCGCGGTCAGAGTCGAGGATGTCCGTCTGATCGACAACCTCAGGGTTTCCGATAAGCAGCAGGGGCCTTAAGATTTCCGGTCCCTGGTTTTTCAGCGGTTTTCCGCCGGGGGCGCTCGGCTCCGCCTCAGGCGCGGGCGGCAGCGGCGCTCCCTGCGGGCAGGGAGGGGGCCTTGCGGGCGAGCGCCAGCCGCAGATCAATAAGGTTTTTGGCGGCGATCAAAAGGCCCAGACAGAGGAAGGCGCCGGGGGGCAGCACCAGCAGCAGGATGCCGTCGTAGCCTTCGAGCGGCGACAGCACCCAGGTGCGGGCGCCCTCGCCAAAGATCAGGTGGGCGTTGCTCAGCAGGGTTCCCTGGCCGAAGATTTCACGCAGGCTGCCGAGCAGAATCAGGACGAGACCGAAGCCCGCCCCCATGGCGAGCGCATCCCAGGCGGCCTCAACCGGCCTGACGCGACTGGCCCGGGCCTCGGCGCGGCCGATGATGATGCAGTTGGTCACGATCAGCGGAATGAAGATGCCGAGAACCTTGTAGAGTCCGTAAAACCAAGCACTCATGGCGATTTCGAGGAAGGTCACGGCCGAGGCGATGATGAGGACGAAGGCGGGGATGCGGATTTCCGGTCGCAGCCAGGGGCGCGACAGGGACACCAGCAAATTGGAGCTCAGCAGCACCAGCAGGGTCGCCAGGGCCATGCCGAGGGCGTTGATCAGCGAATTGCTGACCGCCAGCAGCGGGCAGAGTCCGAGCAGCTGGGTCAGGCCGGGGTTGTTGTGCCACAGGCCCTCGGCGAAGATCGAGCGCAGGTTCAAGGCGAGCCCCGCGGCGGAAGACCTCCCCGGTCGGCCAGGGCGCGCTGATTTTCGTCCTCCCCGGGCGGAAAGATGACCTCGGACAGGTTGTCGATCTCAAGCAGCATCTTCTTGACGGCGTCGACGACCGCCCGCGAGGTCACGGTCGCTCCAGTGATCTGATCGAAGTGGCCGCCGTCGCGCGCCGTCAGCCAGTTCTCGGTCGGCGGCATCTCGAGGCTGAGGTCTGTGAACATGCTCATCCAGTCGGAGCGATCGAGCTCGATGGCGTCGCCGAGACCCGGGGTCTCTTTGTGCGACAGCACCCGCACGCCGAGCAGACTGCCGTCGCGGCGAACTCCGGCGAGCAGGTGGATGCCGCCGTTGTAGCCGTGGGAGGTGTAAATCTCGAAAACGGCGGCCTGCGGCCGGCCGTTGACCAGGCCGCGCCAGCAGCGCACCCTCATGTCGGCCCGCGCAGAGAGGCCGGCCAGCTTTATCTCGGCGCTTTCAAGGTGGGCCTCGTAGGAGTCCAGGGTTTCAACCCTCGACATCAGCTCCCTGACCTGCCGCGACAGAAACTGCTGTTCATTGGCAAGGATGCGCTGGCTGCCGTACTGTTCGGTGACGGCCACGAGGACGGCTCCGAGCAGGGCAATGAGGCCGAGAAAGCCCGATCCAGCAAGCATCGAACGCCCGAGGCTGGAAGTCTTCATGCCTGGCCGAACGCCCGGGGGCGGTAGTAGTAATCGATCAGGGGCACGGTTGCGTTCATGAGCAGGACAGCGAAGGCGACGGCCTCGGGGTAGCTGCCCCAGGAGCGAATCAGGTAGATCAGCATGCCGATGCCGGCGCCGTAGATCAGGCGGCCGCCGTTGGAGGCGGCGGCGCTGACGGGGTCGGTGCAGATGAAGAAAGCCCCGAGGATGGCGGCCCCCGTGCTCAGATGAAAGAGCGGCGAGGCGTGGCTCTGGCCGTCGATGAACCAGAAAACGGCGGCGAAGAGCGCCAGGGTCGCGAGGACGGAAAGCGGAATGTGCCAGTTGATGATGCGCCGCCACAGCAGCCAGAGGCCGCCGGCGAGCCACAGGCCTTGGATGGCGGTCATGGCGAGGTGGGGCATGGCGTTGTATGTCTCCGATGCCTGAATCGCCGCCAGAGCCTTGTCCATGCGCAGCTCATTGCGGGTGTAGTCGAGCACGGTTGCGCCTGTCATCTGATCGGGCACCAGATCGTTGAGGCCGAAGATGGCGAGCATCTCGGCGAAGCCCCCGGCTTCAAGGGGCCAGGAGGTCATGGGCAGGGGAAAGGAGATCAGCAGGGCGGCGTAGCCCACCATGGCCGGATTGAAGAGATTGTAGCCGAGGCCGCCGAAGCTGTGCTTGGCGATGAGAATGGCGATGACGGCCCCGCTCGCGGCCAGCCACCAGGGGGCGTAGGGGGGCAGGCACAGGGCGAGGAGCCAGCCGGTAACCAGGGCGCTGTTGTCCGCCAGGGTAAACTTCAGGGAGCGGCTGCGCAGCCACAGTGCCAAGGCCTCGGAGGCGGCGGCGAAGAGGCAGGCGATGGCGATCTGGGCGATGACGCCGGGCCCGTAGAGCCAGGCATAAGCCAGAGTCCCCGGAACCAGAGCGTACAGAACCTGACGCATGACCCTGGAGACGTCGTTGCCGCCGTGGATGTAGGGAGAGGATAGGGGGGCTGGGTTCAAGGGTCTGAAAGCAGGGGACTGAATGGAGGAGTCCTGGCCGGCGAAGTCCTCAGCGGCCGCGTAACCGCAACCACAGCATCAAGGCCTCGGAGGCGAAAGTGGCCCAGCGGGCAGTGGCGCTTTGAACGACGGCGCCGGGTCCGTAAAGCCAGACGGGAGTCGCCGGAACCAGCGCGCATGAAACCTGAGGCAGGCCCCCGAAGAGAGGGCGGTCCCCGCGAGTACAGAGAGAGGGTGGAGAGGCTGGATTCAAGAGGCTGAAGGCAGGGGGCAGGGGACGGAGAGGATTGCCAGACGGCGCAGTCTGGGGTAGGTACAATTTTACGCCTGCCGCCCTGTTCCGACAAGGGAAGCCAGCGAAATAAGTGAAACTTTTAGTGAAAGCGGCCCGACTGCCTCCATCCAGGGTGGAAATACAAGCCCTGGGCGGTAATTTTTCCGGCTTTTCCCCCCGGCGCCGAAAAAACATAGCCGCCGACCTCTGCCCAGACCCCTCTGTGAAAACTTTGTCTCTGTGCTATGATGAGTCGAAGGTCCCAGGCCCTGTCCTGTATTTTGCCCCTTATTCTGATGTTGCGATCCCAGCGGAGGTCAGCGCTTTGCCGGCAAGTCATAAAACCCTGAGCTCCAGGGCAACGTCGGCAGGAGTCGGCGGAGCCCGGGCCGACGGAAAGAGCGACAGCAAGGCCATTAAAAAGCCCGCCCTGAAGCCGCGGCAGATCCTTGAGCGGGCGCGGCAGAACCAGCAGATCGCCGAAGAACTGGCAAAGGGGCTCTCCATGCCGGAAATTCAGGGAATTGCCGTCTCCGGCCTCGTCGATGGCGAGCTCTGTCTGCTGGCCAATGGCGGGGAAGCTGTGTCCTTGATACGTTTCCACCGGGATTCAATCGTCGAGCACCTGACTGCTTCGGGCTTTGCCGTCGACCGCATCAAGGTCAGAACCGCCTATGTCCAGACCCCGACCTTTGCCCCTCTGCCGGTCTTGCAGCGCCAGCCCATGTCCGAAGAACTGCGCCGTTCCACCCTCGCTCTGGCCAGGCGCTGCTCGAGCCCGCGGCTCGCGGCCCTGTGGCGCAAGCTCGCCAACTCCAGGGTCGTGACGCCCGCAGACGAGCCGGCCCCCAGGTCGCGCCCATGACTGCGGAGGCCCATCTCAAGGCCGCGGCCGCTGTCGTCGGAGGCGGAGGGCGCCAGCTCGACCTGTCCGAGCCGCGGGTCATGGGGATTCTCAATGTCACCCCCGATTCCTTTTGTGACGGCGGTCAGCACAACTCCCTGAAGCGGGCCTGCAACAGGGCCGAGGCCATGTTGCAGCAGGGGGCTGATCTCATCGACGTCGGCGGCGAGTCGTCGCGCCCGGGCGCCACTCCGGTGCCGCTCGAAGAGGAGCTGCGGCGGGTGGTCCCCGTCGTCCGTGAGCTCGTGCGCCAGTTCGACGCCCTGGTTTCGGTCGACACGGTCAAAGCCGGGGTCATGAGCGCCGTCATCGACGAAGGGGCCTGGATGATCAACGATGTCTGCGCTCTCGCCGGAGACGGAACCCTGCAGGCGGTGGCCGGCAGCGATGTCGCCGTCTGCCTCATGCATATGCTCGGCAAGCCCCGCACCATGCAGGACAACCCGCGCTACGACGATGTGGTCGCCGAAGTCGCGGCCTTCTTCGAACAGCGCTGCCGCATCTGCGAGGACGCCGGCATCGGGCGCCCGCGCCTCGTCGTCGATCCCGGCTTCGGCTTTGGCAAAACCCTGGAACACAACTGCGAGTTGCTGCGCCAGCTGCCGACCTTCCTCGGCTCGGGCACCCCCGTCATGATCGGCCTGTCGCGCAAGGCCATGGTCACGGCCCTGTCGGGTTCGCAGCCGCGCCAGGGCGTCTCCGGCAGTGTTGCCCTCGGACTCATCTGCTACCTGCGGGGGGCGCGCATCTTCCGCGTACACGACGTCATCGAAACGGTTCAGGCCCTCAGGGCCGTGTCGCAGCTCGGCTGGCTGCCGCCGCTCGAGCCGTTCCCGCGGCCGACGATCGAGAGGATGCGGTCGGTATAGTTTTCGCTGATCGAGGCGCCCTCCCTGAGCACGGCCTCCCGCGCCCGCTCGCCAAAGCCGCGGCGCAGCTCTTCGTCGGCGAGCCATGCCTGGAACACCTCGGTCAGGGCCTGGGCGTCGCCGGCGATTTCAAGGGCATGATGGCGGCGCAGCAGTTCGACTTCGCTGGCGAAGTTTGCCGTATGGGGCCCGACGACCACGGCCTGGCCATAGCTTGCCGGTTCGAGCACATTGTGCCCGCGGCGCCGGCCCGTCAGCGAGCCGCCGACGAAAACCGCCCGGGCGTGCGTCAGGAAGGGCGCCAGGCCGCCGATGCGGTCGATGATGTATATGGCCGCGTCCGGGCTCGGTTCGCTGTAGTGCGAGCTCAGCTGGATGCGCCGGCCCAGCCTGAGTCTGGCCCTGAGGCCCAGCATCAGCCTGCCGCTGCGGTCGGGATAGCGCGGCGCCAGCACCAGCAGCGGCGGAGAGGGCAGATCGGCGACCGCCCGGGCCAGCATGAGCTCTTCGCCCCTGTGGGTCGAAAGCGCCAGCAGAAAAGGGCGACCTACGGGATCGGCGCAGTACCAGGCGGCTGCCGGCGGCATCATGGCGGCCTTGAGGTTGCCGGTGACCTCAAGGCTGCGGCAGGGGCCGAAAGAGGAGAACCTGTCGCGGTCCACCTGGCTGCGACAGAGCACATGGGCCCCGGCCAGCAACCTGCGGTAGAGGGGGCGCAGCAGCGGCGGCATCCTCTCCGTGCGCTTGGTCATGCGGGCATTGACGACAATCAGGGGCACGTCCCGGCGGGCCAGTTCATTCCACAGATTGGGCCAGATCTCGCCCTCGATGAAGACGGCGGCGCTGGGGCGCAGCGAGTGCACGAAGCGGCGGGCATGGGCGGAAAAATCGAGCGGCCGGTAGAGGATGCGCTTCTCCTCTACGCCCTCCTGCCGCAGCAGCTGGGCGGCCGTCGGGGTGTTGACCGTAAAGACGAAGGTCCAGTCCCGGTGCGCGGCCAGGTTGCGCGCCAGCACAGCTCCGACCCGGGCCTCGCCGACGGAGGCGCAGTGCAGCCAGAAAGGGCGCTCGCCGGCGAAATCAGCGAGGGCTGGGCGGGCCAGCCAGTGTTCGCGCAGGAATTTGCCGCCGCCGCCCTTTTTCGCCTGCACCAGGCCGTGAATCGTCCAGAAGGGCGACAGCAGCAGCAGGGCCGCGCGGTAGGCCGTCAGGGCGCCGCTGTCAGCCCCGGCAGCGACCGACCCGGAGGGGGAATCGGGCTTTCGTCTTCTAGGGAGCCGGGGAGTATATATCTCGCCCTCCCTCCAGCGAGCGGAAGCGCCGATGAGCCCAGAGGTACTGGGTCGGGTGCCGGCGAATCAGTTGCTCCATGCTGTGGTTGATGACCTGGATGTCCTTCTCGAGGTCGCCGCTCAGCTGGGCGTCGAGCGGCGGGTGAATGATCCACTCGATTCTCGAGCCGTATCGCCTCAGGCAGCTGATCGGCAGAATGGAAGCCCCGCTCTTCGCCGCCATCCAGGCGGCGACGGGGTTGGACGGCACGCGGATGCCGAAAAACTCGCCGTAAACACTGATTTCGCCCTTGGTCACCGGGCGGTACTGGTCTGACAGGACGACGGCGGCATTGCCTTTTCTCAGGCGGCGGTGCAGGGAGACCAGCAGATGGCGCTGACGGGTTCGCCGCATCAGGCCCCAGTCAAAGAACTGATTCATGGTTTTGTAGAGCATGTGCTCCATGAAGGGCGAGGATTTGCCGAAATAACCCACGTCCATCGGCGCCCGGGGGGCAAAAAGGCAGCAGCCCGAAGCGATCGACAGAAAGTGCGGCGGCAGCAGCAGGGCGCCGCGCCCCTCGGCCCTGACCTGATCGAGGTGCTCCATGCCCCTGATGGTAAAGCGCCGATGCCAGAAAGCCGGCGAGCGTACCGGCAGAATCAGGAAATCGATCAGGGCCAGGGCGAAATTGCGGAAATGCTCGCGCGCCATGGCCTCGCGCTCCTCGGTGGAGAGTTCGGGAAAGCAGATTTCAAGGTTGCTGTTGGTGATTCGCCAGCGCCTCTTGATGGAGGTGTAGATGAGCCAGCCGAAAAACCTTCCCATGCGCTCCCGCGCCCACTCCGGCATCCAGGCGAAAAAGCGCTGAAGCAACCAGTGCAGGGGCAGGGCGGCGTATTGCCACGCCTTCACGGGGCGGGCGTCAGCATGTCGCCGCCGCGGCGGCCCCGGCGCCGGCGGACTTCACTTCAGCAGGGCCGAGATATCCTTGAAACGGGGGTGCTCGGCGCTTCCGACAAAGGCGAAGAGCCAGGCTTCGGCGCCGAGGACGGACATGCCCTCCGCGCGCATCTGCCGCAGCGCCAGCTCGGCGTTGAGCGGGGCCCGCGAGCAGACGGCATCGGCGGCGACGCCGACGCCGAACCCCTGCCGCTGCAGTTCCCAGGCGGTCTGAAGCACGCAGACATGGGCTTCGACCCCCGCCAGCAGGACATTGCCGCGGCCCGTGGCCTCGAGGCGCCGGCGAAACTCGTCGCAGGCGAGGGCTGAAAAAGACAGCTTTTCGCTGATAAACGCCGGCTGCGACAACTCTCCGCGAATTTCCCCGACCGTATGGCCGAGGCCCCGGGGGTACTGTTCGCTGACGAGGACGGGCATATTCAGAATCGCCGCCGCCCTGATCAGCCTGAGGGTGGCGGCGATGGCGGCCTCGCGGCCGGCGCGCGGCATGGCGGCGGTCAGCCGCTCCTGCCAGTCGATGACCGCGAGGACCCAGTCCTCAGAGTCGTGTGGTCTCGCTGCCATTGGCGGGGCACAGTTCGGCAAAGTCGCCGGATTTCTTCCCGGCATCGGCGTTCAGCGGCGGCTGCAGGTGCCGCAGGCGGCTGTCGATCTGGCGCAGATGCTGCTCATTGAGGGAGCCGGCGGCCAGGGGCAGGCGAAGCCAGGCCAGCAGGTAGTCGTAGCCGCTCTGCAGGTAGAGCGACAGGGCGCTGTGGCGGCTGGCGTCGGCGCGGGCGTGATCGGCCGCCGTGCGCTCGTTGCGATCGAGCTGGGCGCGGGAGTTCTGCAGCGACAGATCCTCAGCCTCGGAGGCGCGGGAGCGCGAACCGAAGGTCTGCTGCTGGTCGCGCACAGAGCGCCAGGCCGAGCGCGCCTGATTCTGCACGCGCCGGCGCGCCTCCAGCATGCGCTGCTCGGCGGCTCGATAGAGCGCCTGTTGCTGCCGCACCTCGGCCGAGATGCCGCCGCCGGCGTAGAGCGGCAGGCTGAAGTCGAGATTGAGGGCCCATTCGTTGAGCCCCCTGTCGGATGCCGGTCCCCCGCCCTGGGCGAGGCCACTGCCCCTGCCGCGGGTGGCGGAGGCGCGGAGGCTGGCCTGTGGCAGCGGGTACCTCTGGGCCTTGGCGGCCCGGGTGCTGATCTTCGCCAGCTGCGCCTGCTCTTCGGCCACCTGGACTTCGAGGTTGTTGGCCGCCGCCTGGCGGGCCCACTGGTCGGCGCCGCGATTGCCGGCCAGGGCATCGAAGTCGGGGCTGCCGAGGGCGGCGAGGCGCTCGGCGAAGATATCCCCGATGCCGGTCATGCGCTGCAACTCTTCGCGGGTGCGCTTCTGCTCGCTGGCGCGGAACTGCTCGTTGGCCCGGGCACTGAGGGCGCGGGCGTGGGCCGCGGCGTACTGCGCCGGCAGGGTTTCGCCGAGATCGCGCAGCAGTCCCTGCTGGCGGCAGAGTTTCACGGCCGATTCGAGTTCGCTCCCGGCCTCGCGCCGAGCCAAGTCGGCCCGCAGGACGGCAAAATAGCTCTCGGCCAGGCGGTGAACCAGGTCCTGAGCCGCCAGCCGGGTCTGGCGCTCCGTCACCGACAGCTGGCTGCTGCTGCCCCTGAAGTTGAAATAATCGGTGACGTTGAGCAGCCTCCAGCGCGCCTCGAGGCCGTAGTTTGCACTGTCGATCTCGACCTCCGTGGGGCTGCCCGCGCCGGATCTTTTCTCCGCCTCTTCGCGGCTGCCCTCCTCGAGGCGGTAGAAGGCGCTGAGCTGCGGCAGAAAGGATGACTTGGACTGTCTCAGCGAGGCCCGGTCACCTTCGAGGGTCTGTTGGGCCGCGAGCCAGGTGCTGTCGTAGAGGAGGGCGCGCTCCCAAGCCTCGGTCAGATTGAGGGCGCTGGCCGGAGCGGCCGCAAAAAGGGCGGCGCCGAGAAGGGTGCCTGTGCGGCCGGGAAGGGAGATCATCGAGCCGACGCCGGAAAGAGACAGAAGAGCAGGGCGGAGTCAGAGGACGAAGCGCCGTTCACGAGCCGCCGCCGCCGGCAGCACCGTATCGAACAGGTACTGGGAGCGGATCTGGCCGGCCGGCGAGCGGCTGAAGAGCTGGGCGCGCATGACCGGGTCTGCCAGGGTGCCGATGACGGCGAAGACCTTGCCGCCTTCGGCCAGGGCGTCAAACCAGCTGTGGTCGATCTCGGCCTGGGGCCTGTTGGCGACGATGGCGTCAAAGCCCTCTTCGGGTTTGTGTTCCGGCCAGCCCGCGGCGTCGCTGAAAACGACATTGTCGGCTCCCTCTTCGGCCAGCAACCGCCGGCATTCCTGCGCCAGGCTGGGATCGCTCTCGACGGCGCAGACCGAGGCCGTGAGCCGGCTCAGGCAGAGGGTGCCGTAGCCGGTGGCGGCATCGAGTTCGAGCACCTGCTCCGAGGATTGCAGATTCAGCGCCTGCAGCATGCGGCCGGTAACCAGCGGTGACAGCAGCCAGTGGTCGGCGCCCAGCGGCAGGGAGGTGTCGCTGTAGGCTACGCCCCTGTAGGGCGCGGGGACAAACTTTTCGCGCGAGATCGAACCGAGGATGTCGAGCACGGCTTTGTCGAGGGTCTCGCAGGTGCGAATCTGCTGATTGACCATGTTGGCGCGAGCGTTTTCGTAGTCCATATAAAGAGGTTGTGGAGAAAGGCGCGACAGACAGGGACAGGGGGTTGCCGGGGGAAGAGGGGGCTGCCGGCGGCAAAGCATCGGCAACTCAGCCGCGTCCATGCCGCTTTTTTTGCGTCAGCCGCCTCTGTTCATCCATTTTACTATAGCATGTCAGGGTACCGTCCCACTTATCCCCCCCTCTCAGGAGACGTCCCCGTTGAAGGCTTCAGATTTATTTGTAAAGTGCTTGGAAGAAGAGAACATTGAATACATTTTCGGCGTCCCGGGGGAGGAGAACGCCGACTTCATGATATCGCTGGAGCAGTCGGGCAGGATTCGTTTCATTCTCTGTCGCCACGAGCAGGGCGCCTCCTTCATGGCCGAGATCTACGGCCGCCTGACCGGCAACCCCGCCGGCTGTCTCGGCACCCTCGGCCCCGGCGCGACCAATCTCATCACCGGCGTCGCCGACTCGAACATGGATCGCTCGCCCATGCTGGTGCTCACCGGTCAGGGCTCTTCGACCCGACTGCACAAGGAATCGCATCAGGTCATGGATGTGGTCTCCATGTTCCGCCCCGTGACCAAGTGGTCGGTGTCGGTGCTGCACCCCGGCAGCATCCCCGAAATTACGCGCAAGGCCGTGCGCCTGGCCCGCAGCGAAAAGCCCGGAGCCTGCCTCATCGAGCTGCCCGAGGACATCGCCGAAGCCGACACCGACGCCCAGCCGATGAAGCCGAAGCGATTTCGCCGGCCGCTGCCCGAACAGCAGGAGATCGACCGCGCTATCGCCCGCCTGCAACAGGCGAAGCGCCCGATCATCCTCGCCGGCAACGGCTGTGTGCGCTCCCGCGCCAGCAGACAATTGCGGGCCCTGTGCGAGACCACCGGCATCGGCGTCGCCTCGACTTTCATGGCCAAGGGCGCCGTCGACATGGACGCCGATTACAGCCTCTACACCGTCGGCCTTCAGGCCAGGGACCTGATCTCCTGCGCCTTCGAGGCCGCCGATCTCGTCATCGCCATCGGCTACGACATGGTCGAATACCACCCCCACCTGTGGAATCCCGGGGGCGGCAAGCCGATCATCCACATCGACTTCCTGCCGGCTGAGATCGACGCCAATTACCACCCGGAAATCGAGCTCGTCGGCGACATCGCCGGCGCCCTCGAAGCCCTGAACAGCCGGCTCAAAAAGGGCGGCTGCAACTTCAATCTGTCGCAGCAGGCCGCCACCCGCCGGCAGATGCAGGAGGAACTCGCCATTCACAGGGACGACGACACCGAGGGCTCGATACGCCCGCAGAAAGTGCTGTGGGACCTGCGCCAGGCCCTGGGGCCCAACGACATCCTGCTGTCCGACGTCGGCGCCCACAAAATGTGGATCGCGCGCCACTACCACTGCCACGAGCCCAACACCTGCCTGATTCCCAACGGCTTCTGCTCCATGGGATTCGCCCTGCCAGGCGCCATTGCCGCCGCCCTGGTGCACCCCGACCGCAAAATCCTCGCCGTCTGCGGCGACGCCGGCTTCCTCATGAATGTCCAGGAGATGGAGACGGCCAAAAGGCTCAACAGCCGCCTCGTCGCCATGGTCTGGGAAGACCGGATGTACGGCCTCATCGCCTGGAAGCAGCAGAATCAATTCGGCCGCCACACGGACCTCAGCTTCACCAACCCCGACTGGCTCGAGCTGGCCAGTTCCTTCGGCTGGCGCGGCTACCGCGTCGACAACAGCCGCGACCTGGCGCCGACCCTTGAGCAGGCCTTTGCCGGCGACGGCCCCGCCCTGCTGACGCTGCCGATCGACTACCGCGAAAACGCGCTCCTGACCGAGCGCCTCGGCAACATCGCCTGTGCCATCTAGGCCCGCTGCCGAAGCAGCACCTCCAGCCTTCAATGCAATCATGAGCAAAGACTCCTCCGCCACTGTCGCCGCCCGCCCGGACGAGCCGCCGCCGACCGGCGAGGCCGCTGTGATTCGCCACTGGCCTGTCATGACCGCGGCCCCCCAGCCGCGCTCGCGCGCCGCCGTCGAGGTCGTCTCGCCCTACGACCAGAGCCTCATCGCCACGGTCGAGGACGCCGACAGGGACGATGTCGATCAGGCTCTGGCGGCGGCACAGGCCTGCTACCTCAACCGCTCCTCCTGGCTGGCGCCGGCCCGGCGCATCGAAATCCTCGAGCGCGCCGCCGCCCTCATCGCCGACAGGGTCGAGGAACTGGCTGTCGCCGCCGCCCGTGAGGGCGGCAAGCCGCTGGTCGATTCGCGCATCGAGATCAGCCGCAGCATCGACGGCATCAAGGGCTGCATCGAATGCATCAGGACTCACGGCGGCCGCGGAATTCCCATGAACCTCAATCAGGCCTCGGCCCACCGCCTGGCCTTCACCCGCCACGAGCCCATAGGGGTGGTGGCCGCGATCAGCGCCTTCAACCACCCGTTCAACCTCGTCGTGCACCAGGTCGGCCCGGCCATCGCCGCCGGCTGCCCGGTCATCGTCAAACCGGCGAGCAACACTCCGATCTCCTGCTTCCTGCTACTGGAAATCCTGCGCGAGGCCGGCCTGCCCGCCGAATACTGCCAGAGTTTCATCAGTTCCGACAGGGCCGTCGCCGAAACCCTGGTAGTCGACCCGCGTGTGGCTTTCTTTTCTTTCATCGGCAGCGCCGGCGTCGGCTGGCACCTGCGCTCCAAACTCGCCGCCGGCACCCGCTGCGCCCTCGAACACGGCGGCGTCGCCCCGGCCTTGGTCTGCGCCGATGCCGACCTCGAAAGGGCCCTGCCATCCCTCGTCAGGGGCAGCTTCTATCACGCCGGTCAGGTCTGCGTCTCAGTGCAGCGGATCTACGCCCAGGCCTCCATCGCCCGCGACCTGGCGCTGAACCTGGCCGAACGGGCGAGCGCCCTCAGGGTCGGCGACCCGACGGACGCCAACACCGAGGTCGGCCCCTTGATCCGGCCACGCGAACTCGATCGGGTCGCCTCCTGGGTCGAGGAGGCGGTCGCCGCCGGCGCCGAACTTCTGACCGGCGGCAACCGCATCGGCGAAAGCTGCTATGGGCCCACGGTTCTCTTCGACCCGCCGGCCAGCGCCCAGATCAGCTGCCACGAGGCCTTCGGCCCCGTCGTCTGCGTCTACCCCTTCGCCGAACTGGACGACGCCATCGCCCGCGCCAACTCTGTCTCCGCAGCCTTCCAGGCGGCCGTCTTCACGCGCGACCTCGACACCGCCCTCTACTGCAGCGAGCGCCTTCGCGCCTCGGCCGTCATGGTCAACGACCACACGGCCTTCCGCGTCGACTGGATGCCCTTTGCCGGCCTCGGCCAGTCAGGCCACGGCGTCGGCGGCATTCCCTACACCTTCGAGGAGATGCAGATCGAGAAAATGCTGGTGGTGCACTCGCCGGCGCTCTCCTGAGGCCAGCCGTTTCCGCCGCTCAGGCGGCCAAGCGGCTAAAATAAAGTCCTGACCGGAGAGGTGGCCGAGCGGTTGAAGGCGCACGCTTGGAAAGCGTGTATACGTGTATTCCGCGTATCGAGGGTTCGAATCCCTCCCTCTCCGCCACCTTCATCGCAACCTAAAGGGTAACCAGGCTTGCTCGGGGGCTGATTGGCTCTACTCTCGTGCTGAAGTGCCGCGAACCCTGCTGACAGGGACAGTGGTGGTCTGATTGAGTAAGGCCAAAGCAGCCCCAAGTCACAGGGACACTGGAAAAAAATTAGTCCTCATATAAGCGCAGTATCCCAACGGTGGCTGTGAGCCTCGCCTGTAAAATGGCATATTGCCATATAAATCAAATTGTTTTTGCATATCGCCTTGAAATCACCCGGGAGTTCCCGAAACAGGCCCTCCGACATTGCAACGTGTGCCACTGAGCCCTGATACCCTTTATTTATTCGGCTATAATGCTTTAGTATGGCCGCAATATCCGATTTGAACTCCGAGTCAGGCATCGCCGGACGACCGCTAGCCACCAGGCACAGCCCCTCTGGTTCTGTAAGAACGACAAGCTCATCGGCGAAAGGGGCAAGGCTATGCATCTCACGAATGCCAAGAAGCGCGCTGCCTGTGAAGTGGCGGGAGCTGAATAGTCATGACGAAGGAAAGTAAGAGCATCTGGCCTTATCCCGGCTCACGTTGGTGGAAATTCGACTTCCATACGCATACGCTTGCATCCCGCGACACCAAGGATTGGCAGAAGGCGGCTGGCACGAAGGATGAGGTGACGCCGAAAAAGTGGTTGCTCAAGTACATGGAAGCCGATGTCGACTGCATTGCGGTGACCGACCATAACAGTGGGGAGTGGATCGACAAACTCAAAAATACTTACAACCAGATGCTACAGCAAGAGGAGGAAGGAACACCGCCCGACGGCTTTCGCAAGTTGACACTGTTCCCTGGGGTGGAAATTTCCGTCCAGGGAGGATTTCACCTTCTCGCTGTTTTCGATCCATCAGAGGGGAGGGACAAAATAGATCGGCTTCTGGGCGCTGTTGACTACAAGGGAACCCAAGGCCATAGTGATGGGGCGACGACAAGGAGTCCCGCTGACGTCGTCCAGGCCGTGCTGGATGCCGGAGGGATTCCCATTCCAGCCCATTCGGACCAGAGTAAAGGGCTGCTTCGGGTAAACCCTGGAACGCGTGAATGTGCCTTGGATTCACAAACGGTACGTCAGGTTATGGATATTGAGGGCCTGCTGGCGGTCGAGTGGGTGAATGATGAATATCCTGTGCCCACCTGTGTGGACAAACAGATGAACCGAGTTGCAAGGGTCCTGGGCAGCGACAGCCACAGCTTTCGAGGCAGTCACCCGCCCGGTTCGCGCTATACGTGGATCAAGATGGCGGATCGTACGTTGGAAGGGCTGCGCCTTGCTCTCCTTGATGGCAATGGCACCTCGGTGCGGCGCAGCGTCGAAGGGGCATTTGAACCATTTGAGACGCCGACACACTTCGTTACCCGCATCAAGATTAAGGCGGCCCGCTTCATGGGCAATGGAGAATCGGAATCCCTCAACTTCACCCCTTTTTATAATGCCTTGATCGGCGGGCGCGGCACAGGGAAGTCAACCATTGTCCACGCGATGCGGCTGGCGTACCGGCGTGACGAAGAGTTGCGGCGGTTGGGCGAAAAGACCGAGCCCTGCCGTCAGTTCACGAGTTTCACTGAGCCCGTGAGAAGCCGTGACGGCGGCGGCGCACTGCGGGACGACACAGAGATTCGTATCGAATTGATGCGGGACGGAGTCAAGCAGCAGCTGTGCTGGCGTCAGGATAGTCAAGGTGAGGTCGTCGAGGAGCAGGATGAAGATGGTCAGTGGCGTCCCTCGGCCAGCCAGGCAGTGACGCCTGAACGGTTTCCAATCCGGCTGTTCTCCCAAGGCCAAATCGCAGCCATGGCAGGCGAGAGTCGCCAGGCGCTGTTTGACGTCATTGACGAAGCGGCCGAGGTTGGCGACCTCTATCGCGGCTTTGAAGAAGCGAAGCGCACCTATTTTTCGCAGCGAGCACGACTGCGCGAACTGGACGGGCACTTGGAGGGTCGACCGGAACTTGAGCGAAAGCTCAGTGATCTGAATCGGAAGTTGGGAACCTTGGCACAGTCTCGTCATGCCGAGGTTTTGAAAGCGCACCAGGGAGCATTGCGTCAATGCAGAGAGGTCGACACCACACTCCAACAACTGCAGGAGATACTTGGCCGGATAGAGTCCCTGGCGCAGGATCTGTTGCTTGATGATTGGCCGGCGGGTGTATTCGATCTGGAGAAAGACCAAGATGCCGTCTCTTGGCGGGATGAAGCAGAGCGGCTTATGAGGGAGGCCCGAGGGGTGCTTACAAAAGCAGCACGCGCTCTCGCCGGGAAGGTGCAGACGCTCGGGGCGGATACCCGGCTAACGCAGTGGCGACAACGCGCAGGCGAATTTCGGACCCAATACGAGACGCTACAAGCCACCCTTGAAACACAGGGAGTGCATGACCCTCGCGCATTTGAGCGTTTAGAGCAGGAGCGACGACAAATCAAAGATCTGTTGAAGAAGCTCGATCAGTTTCAAGAGGAGCGGAAAACTCTCGAAACCGAGAACCAGGCCGAGTGGAATCGTGTTTTGGGTGCGCGAAAAGCCATTACGCAGGCACGGAAAAAATTCGTGCAGGAAGCGTTGGAAGCAAACGACTTCGTGCGCATGAAGGTAATCGGATTTGGCTTCGAAGCGCGGAGTATCGAACGCGGTCTGCGTGAGCTCCTGGATTGTCAGGACGACCGGTTCGAAAGCGACATCCTGCGAGTCAATGGTGAAGGGCCGGCCGATGGTTTGGCATTCGAATTGGCCCAAGCCGAAGATCGCGAGGCTAATTTGAACGAGGTCAAGCGGCGGCTGATCGGCCTTGACGAAGGCTTGGGGGGCCATTTCCGGAACCACCTCCAGCGCAAACTGAAAAAGCCAGAGTTTGCTGACCATATCCGTTGCTGGTTCCCTGACGATGATCTGCAGATCAAGTACAGCCGCAAGGGGGACGGCTACAATTGGTCAGATATCGACCAGAGCTCACAGGGCCAGCGCTCGGCAGCGTTGTTGGCGTTTCTACTTGCGTTTGGTGGCGAACCGCTGATTCTCGATCAACCCGAGGACGATCTGGACAACCATCTGATCTATGAGTTGATTGTTCGACAGATCAGCGGGAACAAACTTCGTCGGCAGTTGATCATCGTGACGCACAACTCCAATGTGGTGGTCAACGGTGACGCGGAGATGGTGTACGCCTTTGATTTTCATAAAGGTCAGTGCCGGGTCGTGAAAGAAAAAAGTGGGGCCCTGCAGCAGAACGAGGTGCAGGAGGAAGTATGTCAGGTTATGGAAGGTGGTCGTGAGGCGTTCTCCCAGCGCTGGGCACGCCTGGGGCGAGAGGTCTGATATGCTGTCAACGCGCAGTGAATTGCTGGAGAAGCTTCGTCTTGGTGAAGACAGCTTCCTGGAGTTCAAGGAGGTTCGCTTCGCCGGGGGCAGGATAAGTGGGCCGAAGCAGGACGAACTTGCCGATGAATTGGCGGCCTTCACCAACAGCCGCGGGGGCGTACTGCTCCTTGGTGTGCATGACAAGACGCGCGAAGTGTTGGGGATTCCTGTCAACCAGTTGGATACCGTGGAAAAACTGGTGTGCCAGGCCTGCTGGGATTCGCTCAATCCGCCCGCGGCACCCGTGATCGAACGCCTTAACCTGCCGGACAGCAACGGGACCGAGCAGCCGGTGATACGGGTCGAGATGCCCCCCGGTCTCTTTGTCCACGAAAGTCCGGGCGGCTACTTTCAGCGTGTTGGGTCGTCGAAACGTTCGATACCTCCCGAGCAGTTGGCGCGGTTGTTCCAGCAACGCAGCCAGGCACGGCTGATTCGTTTCGATGAAACACCGATTCCACAGGCGGGGCTTGGACATCTGAACGAAACACTGTGGAGGCGTTTCGAAACAACTCGGTCACAAAACACACCGGAACAGCTGCTATCGAAACTTGCCATGGCCGCGCAGGATGCTGCCGGAACATGGCGGCCCACGGTAGCCGGTTTGCTGCTGGCCTGTCGGGAACCCGGGCAGTTTCTCTCCAATGCATTCATACAGGCCGTTGCATACCGGGGAAAAGCGATCCCGCCACAAGCGGAAACGGCGTACCAGCGTGATGCGCGGGATATCACCGGGCCGATTGATCAACAGATCTTCGAGGCTTGCGGCTTTGTTCGAAAGAACATGCAGGTGGCCGCCAGGAAAGGCCCAGCGGGTGGGCGTGAGGATATCCCTCAGTTTGACATGCTTGCTGTCTTCGAAGCCGTTACCAACGCAGTGGCACATCGGGACTACTCGATGGCAGGGAGCAAGGTGCGGCTTCGGCTATTCGATGATCGTCTGGAGTTGTATACCCCGGGGCCTCTGGTGAACACCATGACGCCGGAGAGCCTGCCCTACAGACAAGCCGCTCGAAACGAGACCATCACCAGTCTGCTGGCGCGCTGCCCCTTTGAACAAGACGATTTCAAAGGCCACCGCACACACATTATGGATAAACGGGGAGAAGGAGTGCAGATCATCCTTTCTCAAAGCGAACTGCTTTCGGGAAAGATTCCGGAATACCGCCTGATCGATGAATCGGAACTGCTGCTGACAATATATGCTGCGGTTGCTTATTGAGGCAGAACCAAAGATGGGGATTCGAGAAGCGGAAAACAAACGGGCATTAATCAAGGTTCCGGTGCTGTCTCTTGGACGTACTGTCAGGTTCGACCCGAACGCCGTGGTACATCCCCCTGTGGCGCTGTGGATCGGCCCCTGTGCCCGACGGCAACCACTCAGACCGCAACTCCGCCGGTTGCTTGCTCAGGTTTTCATCTGCGATGACTGCGGGCCAGAACACCGAACCGGGCCGGCGATATGGCTTCAATCTGGTCGGTTGAGCGCTCTCAGAAGCCAGCCTATTTCAAGAGCCGCTTTCGACTGGTTCGTTACTCCGTCCTTAAACAATCCCCTCCCTTTACACCCCCAATGAGCACCGATTCAATCGACAAGAAACTGCTGGAAATCCTGGCCTGCCCGGTCAGCGGCGGCAGCCTGACCGAGGTCGGCAGCGAACTCTGGTGCCGGGAGAGCGGTCTGGCTTACCCCATCGACGACGGCCTGCCCATCATGCTGGAAAGCGAGAGCCGCCAGCTGTCGGCGAAAGAAATGGAGCAGTTGCGCTCCAAATAAGGCGCAAACTCTCAGCGGCTGGAGCGGTTTTAATTCGCCCCCAAGAGCCGCAGTCGGTGGTGCTGGTAGTGCCTGTGCTTATCCTGCCGGTGGCCGAGGACCTTGAGCGTTGACAGCCCCCCGAGAAACTCTGTCGGTTCGGAATCGGCCAGTGCCAGCGCATTCGGCGCCGCCTCGCGCCAGTGGAAAAAGCCGTCGGTGTCACAGGCCGTGTCGTAACCCTGCGCACTGGCGCGGGCAAGGAGACCGGGCAGGGCCTGCTCCAGCGGTCCTTCGCCGAAGCCGTTGACAGCCAGCAACAACTCCTTCGGCGCCAGCAGAACGGCGGGGCAGTACCTCAGTTGATAGCAGTCCCCGTCGATTGTGCGGCAGTATTCGGCCAGGCTCAGCAGCGCCTCCGCCCAGCGGTAGTCGGCTGTTTCGGGAATCAGGGACAGCGGCTGGAAGACGAAATAATCGCAGGAGTCCTTGAGCTCGGCGACGGCGGCGTTGAACAGGGTGGCGAAGCTCGCCCGCTGCTCCTCGTCTTCGACCAGGTGGATGCTGGCCTGCAGACCCTGATCGAGCAGATAGGCCTGCAGTTGCCGGGCGCTGTCGTCGGGTTCAGTCGCGGCCAGGAGGGCGGGCGCGATCAGGGCCAGTTTTTTGTCGGAACGGCGCTCAAGGCGGCGGAGGTCGCCCGGGTCTCCTTCAGTCGCCGGCGGCAACATCCAGCGGTACAGCATCCGGTCCTCGGAGTGTAGAGGAGTGTATGTTTCTTTAGCGCTGACACCGCTAAAAACCTTGAGGTCGCGGACTGTGCAGGCGAACCAGCGGGCTCGGTTGATCGGGCCGAAGTGCCTGAGGGGAGAGTGCACCAGCAGGATGCGGATCATGACTTTAATCCGAGCCCAGTAGTGGTAGCGGTGAAAGCGAAGTGCTCGGATCATGGGCACGAAATTCTCGGCGGGGGAAGAGGCCATCGCTGAAGTTGCCTGGCCAGAGTTATTATAATTGAGCAGATAGCCTGACCGCCCCAAGGATTTTCTCGTCCCCTGATTTTCGACTTCATGCCCCGTTCCCACGAAGCCAAACTGACAGACGCCGCCCTGCGAGCCCTCGGCGTCAGCCGCCAGCCACTGGCCTCGCGCCCGACTCCCGAGGAGTATTTCAGCGACACCGGCATCGAGGACGATCTGCACATGCTCAGGCGCAATGCCCGCAACAACTCCGAGCTGGCGCAACTGATCTCCGGCTCACCGGGCAGCGGCAAAACGGCGCTGCTGCTGAAACTGCTGCGGAAGGTCGAAAACGAGTTCATCATCTTCGTCATCGCGCCCGCGCCCGATCTCGACGGCAACAGGCTCATCGTCGACATGCTGCGCGTCTATCAGGAGCCCGAAGGCAAGCTCGAAGACTGCCTGAAGCTGCTGGTGCGGCACCTGCACGCGGGCATCCGCGACGGCGCCCGCTTTCTTGTGGCTATCGACGACCTGCACCTTCTGTCGACGAGAAACCGGCACAGCGTCCTGCAGCAACTGGCCAAGATCAACCAGCGCCTGATCGAACCCGTGAGGATCCTCATCACTGTCAACGAATCCTCGTTGAACCAGATCGCCGAATCCGTCAAGGAGGCCTTCCCGCGGCGGGAGATCGGCTTCATCGAGCTCAAGGGCGCCGACATGGCGCGCATGCGCGCCTATCTGCTGCACCGCTTCAAGCAGAGCGGCATGAGGCTGACCCAGCTGCCCCTGAGCAGCCTGGCCCTGACGCAGATTCTGCAGCGCTCCGGCGGCAACTACAACGCCATCAACCGCGAGACCGCCGCCGTCATCAACGCCAGCCACGGCCTGAACTATCTGCTGCTGGGTTTCGGCTCGCTGAAAAGGTGGTTTTTCTACCTTTTCATCCTGTTTGCACTCGCCAACCTGCTCGCCCTCGGCCTCCATGTGCTGCTGCTGGGGGAGGGCATTCCCCTGAACCAGATTCTGCCCATCGACTTCAGGAACTGACAGAAGCCCCTTGGGAGCGCCCGGGGCACGGCACGGCGGGGCCTCACCCTGCTATCATGGCAAGGCGGAACGCAAATTGACCGCACCCCCCCAATCTCCCCGGCTGGCCGCGGTGATTTGCGGCCTTGGGCCGCCTGTGCCCAAATTCAATGCGGCCCGCCTGACACCCTTTCATTTTTGCCTCCATGGATAACCGACAATACGATGTCGCCGTGGTCGGGGCCACCGGCGAAGTCGGCGGAACCCTGATCGACATACTGGTCGAGCGCGGCTTCCCCCTCGGCCGCCTCCACGCCCTCGCCAGCAGCCGGTCGGCCGGCAATCAACTGGAAAAGGGCGGCCTCAGCCTCAGGGTTGAAGATGCCGAGACTTTCGATTTCTCCTCGGTTCAGATCGCCTTTTTCTCGGCCGGCGGCTCCGTCTCCGAAGCCCTGGTGCCCAAGGCCGTCGCCGAGGGCGCCGTCGTCATCGACAACACCTCCTTCTACCGCAACGAAGACGACATCCCCCTGGTCGTCCCCGAAGTCAATCCCGACCGCGTCGCCGATTACTCCGGGCGCGGCATCATCAGCAACCCCAACTGCTCGACCATTCAGATGGTCGTCGCCCTCAAGCCGATTCACGACGCCGTCGGCATCGAGCGCATCAACGTCGCTACCTACCAGGCCGTCAGCGGCGCCGGCCGCAGCGCCATCGACGAACTCGAAGAGCAGTCGTGCAAACTCCTCGCCGGCGACAGCATCGAGCCCCAGGTCTTCCCCGGGCAGATCGCCTTCAACGTCCTGCCGCAGGTCGACAGCATGCAGGACAACGGCTACACCCGCGAAGAGATGAAGATGGTGTGGGAGACCCAAAAAATCCTTGAGGACCCGAGCATTCGCGTCAACCCCACCTGCGTCCGCGTGCCGGTGTTCTACGGCCACTCCGAGGCCGTTCACATAGAGACCCGCGAGCCGCTCGACGCCGACCGCGCCAAAGAGCTGCTGCGCGGCGCCCCCGGCATCGTCCTGCTCGAGGGACAGGAAGGCTTTGCGCTGCCCTATCCGACGCCGGCCATAGAGGGCAGCCAGCAGGACGGCGTCTTCGTCGGCCGGGTACGCAGCGACCTGTCGCACCCCCACGGCCTCGACCTCTGGGTCGTCTCCGACAACGTCCGCAAGGGCGGGGCGCTGAACAGCGTCCAGATCGCCGAGCTGCTGATCGAAAAGCATCTCTGAGCCAACAGCAGGCCCCCGGCCGCCAAAACGACTCCGGGGCCAGCCGCCGCACCTTGACAAGCTCTATGGAATAAGGCAGAATAGGGGCATGAAAAACACAGAGAAATCAACAGCCGACGGCAACCCGTGGGCGTTCAGCCCGGATCGCTACGGGCACAGACTCTTTTCTCGGCAAGTATTCCTGTCGAGGGAAAGCTCCGGAGAAGACGACTGGGCCAAACTTGTCCGCAATCTCAGTACCAGCGTCGGCGTCTATAACGGCATGTATGTCTCAGTCCTCTGCATTCTGCAAGCAAGATTCACGGCGACTAAGGTTTTCGACCGCTGGGGGATGGTGAGCTTTAAACTGGTGAACCTGACGTGAAAAAGAACGGCAAAGACAGTGAGACGGAGCCCTTCGGCGGGCCTTGGACAGAAAAGAAGCTCGATGCGCTTGAAGATTACCTTGACGCCTACACGACCGCGTTAAAAAACCAAGAATTCAAACTTATGTACATCGACGCCTTTGCTGGGAGCGGTGAGATTATGCTGAGGTCTTCCGGCGATACTGCTACATCCGCCAGACTTCCCGGTCTGAAAGCAGATACTGAAGATGTCCGCGAAGTCCAAGGTTTCATACGTGGTTCCGCCCAACGTGCCATCGGAATTGATGACAAGCCTTTTGACAAACTTATTTTTGTAGAAAAGGATCCTAACCGATGTGCTGAATTGGGAACTTTGCGCAGGGAGCATCCCGAAAGGAACATTGTCGTAGAAAACTGTGAAGCAAATAAATTTCTGTCCAACCTTAACGGGGATTGGAGCAAGTGGCGTGGTGTCCTTTTCCTGGATCCATTCGGCACCGAGGTTGAATGGTCGACTATCGAAAAGATAGCGAGCTTTGAAGCTCTGGACACGTGGATTTTATTTCCCTTGCGCGCAATCGGGCGAATGCTTCCAGTATCAAGGAGGCCGGAGGAGATTGATCCCAGTTGGGTCAAACGACTAAATAAGGTGTACGGTGACGAAAGTTGGCGGAGTTTATACCGAGAATCTTCCCAGACGAATCTGTTTGGAGATCCTAAGTACGGAAGGGAACCTGGGATTGAGGGTCTTCTTAACATATACAAGAATAAGCTCGCTGGTCTATTCGGCGACAGATTTTTAGATAAAACCAAAACACTGAAAAATTCAAAAAATTCCCCACTGTATGAGTTTATGTTTTGTGTAGGAAATCCCAACGGGATCAAGTTGGCAACAAAAATCGCAGGGTATATTCTGCGTAAGAAAGCCGCGCTGGGGAAATGAGATGTGGTTTTTTTATTTCTTGATCTGGCTACTGGGTTTGATTGTCAGCAGCAGTCTTGGGGGCGGTTCCGCTGTAGTCTATGTTCTTCTGAGCTTCGTCGCCCTCATCTTTTACCTCCTCTACCTCCTCGGCAGGAAGAAACAATGAACCTTGCACCATGTAATCATGTCCACCAATTCCACAATTGAATGGACCGAGGTCACCTGGAACCCGGTCACGGGCTGCACGAAAATCAGCCAATGGATGCAAATTCTGCTATGCGGAGCGCATGTCCAGACGGCTGCAGGCCATGGGAATGGACAAGTACAGGGAGGGGTTTTCAGTCACTGTTCATGAATCGACTCTGGAAGAACCGCTGAAGTGGCGGCGGCCGCCGCCTGGTGTTTGTCAACTCCATGTCCGACCTCTTTCACCAGTCGGTGCCTTCCGCCTTCATTCGGGCCGTTTTCGACGTTATGAACCGCGCGACAGAGCACACTTTTCAGGTGCTCACCAAGCGTCCGGGCCGCGTTGCCCAGCTGGAGGGAAAACTGAATTGGACGCCGAATATCTGGCTCGGCACCAGCATCGAGTCCGACAGATGGCTGGGGCGGCCTGGCGCACCTCAGGGAAACCGGAGCCCACACGAAATTCCTGTCCCTCGAACCCCTGCTCGGGCCCCTGTCCAGCATAGAGCTGGACGGGGTTGACTGGGTCATTGTCGGCGGCGAATCCGGGCCGGGCGCGAGGCCCATGGAAGCCGACTGGGTGCGGGACATCCGCGACAATTGCCTGCAGAGCAAAGTGCCCTTCTTCTTCAAGCAGTGGGGTGGCGTGTTCAAGAAGAAAACGGGCCGAACGCTGGACGAGCGGATTTGGCATCAAATGCCGCAGCGCAAGGCGGCAACCGCGGGCACCCCGAGGCACTCACCGCATAGGGCTGCTTTGCCGAGTTCTGTCGCGCGAACCGCGTCGGACGGGAGATCGGGCAACGGAGACTTCCCTGTCTTCCCCATCTCGTCAGAACCGCCCCGTGTCGCCGGAGGCGTAGTAGTACCATCCAGAGCTATCGACCGGCCCGCCATCAACTCACCCTGAGGGGACGGGCGGATCAGAAAATCCGAAAACAAGCGGGAACCGGGGTCATGGCTTGGTTGGTATGGAACTCCTCAACCCTTCACCGCCCTGAAGATTCGGCTGCAGCAGCCGCTCAGGGCCTTTCGCCCTGTCCGCTCAGCCGCTGTGCCGGCGGGATGGCGGCGGCGAGTTCGTCGATGTCGGCCGAGACGCGGGTCGGCGGGGCGAGCTTATGGGCATCGACGACATCGGGGTCCTTGAGGCCGTGGCCGGTCAGGGTGCAGACGAGGGTGCTGCCGGGGGCGATTTTGCCCGCTTTGACGTCTTCGAGGAGGCCGGCGATGGCGGCGGCCGAGGCCGGTTCGCAGAAGACGCCGTCGCTCTCGGCGAGGAGCTTTTGGGCGGCCAGAATCTGCTGGTCGCTGACGGCGGCGAACCAGCCGCCGGAGCTGCGCTGGGCGTCGAGCGCCAAGTCCCAGCTCTGGGGATTGCCGATGCGGATGGCCGTGGCCAGGGTATCGGGGTTTTCGACGGGGGCGCCCTGGACGAAGGGGGCCGAGCCGGCCGCCTGATAGCCGCACATGACGGGGGCGGCGGCGATGTCGCCGCGCTCGAGGCTCTGGCGG
Organism: Candidatus Porifericomitales bacterium; assembly: GCA_965237735.1. Lineage (GTDB taxonomy): Bacteria > Pseudomonadota > Gammaproteobacteria > CBDEFV01 > CBDEFV01 > CBDEFV01. The sequence goes on from CBDEFV010000005.1 coordinate 98,185, forward strand.
TAGCCCATCCAGTAGGCGCTGATGTTGCCGGCGTTGCCGACGGGCAGGCAGTGGTAGTCGGGGGCGCGGCCGAGCGCTTCAATAACCTCGAAGGCGGCCGTTTTCTGTCCTTCGAGGCGGAAGGGGTTGATGGAGTTGACGATGGCGAGACCCAGCCGTTCGGAGAGGCCGCGCACGGCCGCCATGCCCTGATCGAAGTTGCCGGCGAACTGCAGCACCACGGCGCCGTGCATCTGCGCCTGCGCCAGCTTGCCGCGGGCGATGCGGCCCTCCGGGATGAGCACATGGCAGCCGAGGCCGGCGCGATGGGCATAGGCGGCGGCCGCCGCCGAAGTGTTGCCGGTCGAGGCGCAGACCACGGCCTGGGCTCCCTCGTGCCGCGCCTGGCTGATGGCGACGGCCATGCCGCGATCCTTGAAAGAGCCGGTCGGGTTCATGCCCTCGAACTTGGCGTAGACGGCGAGGTCGTGCCCGAGCATGGCGCTGAGCCGGTCGAGGCGAATCAGCGGCGTGCTGCCCTCGCCGAGTTCGACGGCCTCGACTGCCGCCGCCAGCGGCAGGCGGTCGCGCCAGCGGCGGACAACCCCGGGCGATCCAAGAGTTGAATTGCCGCTCACAAGGGCTCCTGGTCGAGGGTTTCGACCCTGAGGCGCACCGGCCCGTCGAGCACGAAGTCCTCCCTGGCCAGCTCGGACAGGGCCTGCTGCATTTTCTTTTCGACGACCCCTGGTGGTCAGCAGAACCCAGTACGCAGGGGCCGCCCTCCTCCTTCGGCTCGAATTGGCGGATCGCCTCGAGGTTGATGCCGACGCCGGCCAGGATGGCCGTGATTCGGGCCATGACGCCGACCTCATCGAGGACGCGCAGACGCAGGTAGTTGGCCGCCTCCCGCGCCTCGGGCGGCAGAATCTCGGCCTTCTGGCCGTGAATGCGCATGATGGCGGGGTAGCGTTTGCTCGCCGGCACGTTGATGGAGCGGGCCGCGTCGATGAGGTTGCTGAGCACCGCCGAGGCGGTCGGGCCGGCGCCGGCGCCGGCGCCGTAGTAGAGCGTCGAGCCGGCCGGCTGGGAGTTGACGAGGACGGCGTTCATGGCGCCGCTGACCTGAGCCAGCATGCTGGTTTGGGGCACCAGCGCCGGGTGGACGCTGAGCTCGATGCCCTGGGCGCCCCTGGCGCCGCCGTCCCACCGCTGCGCCTTGGCCACATGCTTGATGCAGTAGCCGAGCTCGCGGGCAAAACCTATATCGTCGATCTCGACCCCTTCGATGCCCTCAGTCGGAATCCTGCCGGCGCCGAGGGGGGTGCCGAAGGCGAGGGCCGAGAGCAGGGAGAGCTTGTGACAGCTGTCGCCGCCATTGATGTCGAGGCTCGGGTCGGCCTCGGCGTAACCCATCTGCTGGGCCTCTCGCAGGGCCTCGGCCAGGGAGGCGCCGCTGTTCTGCATGGAGCTGAGGATGTAGTTGCTGGTGCCGTTGACGATGCCGGCGATCCAGTCGATGCAATCGCCGGCAAGGCCGTCGTCGAGGGCCCGCACTATGGGAACGGCGCCGGCGACGGCGGCCTCGAAGAAAACCGGCGTCTTCCAGCGGGCGGCGGCGGCGAAAATCTCCTCGCCGCACTCGGCCAGCAGGGCCTTGTTGGCCGTGACCACCGGCTTGTGCTGCCCGATGGCGGCCAGCACCAGGGAGCGGGCCGGTTCGATGCCGCCCATGAGTTCGACGACGATGTCGATGTCGCGGTTGGCGATGATGACCTCGGGGTCGGCGCCGATGTCGATCGAATCGCAGGCTGCAGATCTTTTCTTGTCGGGGTTTCTGACCGCCGCCTGCAGAATGCGCAGGGCGTAGCCGTGGCGCTGTTCGATTTCTCGGCCGCAGCGGGCGAGGGCGTCGGCGACGCCGCCGCCGACGACTCCGAGGCCGATGAAACCGAGGTTAAAGGAGGGAGCGGGACGGCTGTAGACAGGATTCATCAAAAAGCAGGCTCCGAGGAGGAGGATGGACGATGTAATAGCAACCAGGAGACCGCCGCGAGCGGGTCGCAGCAGCAATGGCGGGGGGAGATGGCCAAGCGGGGCCCATTCTGTAGGGCCGCTTCAATGACCGCCTCTCCCGCGGCCGATGGAGGCGGGCAGGGGAGAGCGAACGGCTATATTATATGCACAAGGGCGGCTTTTGCACCGCGCCCGGCCCATCTTTGCGTATGCTCAGAGAGATTCCGCTTCTGTCCGCGTTTTTAACCCCATGCAATCAGACCTGACGACCCCCGCCGCCCCAGGCCCCCTGCGAGGTGCTCCATGGCGATGAATCTCGTCCGCGAGCAGCGGACGCCCCTGACCATCAAGAGCTGTGACCACCGGGGTTTCGCCGTCGGCGGGCAGCTTTTGACCGGCGCCATCGCCCTGAGCTGGAAAGGGATTGTCGATTCATGGCCGGCGCCGGCGCCCGGGGCTCTGACGGCTGCCGACCTCGAGCCCCTGATCTCAACCGGGCCCGATCTCATCCTTCTCGGCGGCGGCGATGATCTGCGGCGGTCAGCGCCGGCCCTGATGGCGGGGCTGCAGCAGAAGGGCATCGGCTGCGAGGTCATGGGGACGGCGGCGGCGTGCCGCACCTGGAATCTGCTGCTGGCCGAGGGGCGGCAGGTGGCGGCCGCGCTCTGGCCGCCCTGAATCGGAATCGGTATGACGCCACTGCGGCCAGCCGGCCCCGTTTTATTTATGGTCTTGAGAGAAGGCTTGCGCCGCCGGGAAAAGTGGTCGGGGCGAGAGGATTCGAACCTCTGACCACCTGCACCCCATGCAGGTGCGCTACCAGACTGCGCCACGCCCCGTCTTCTATCAGTATAGGAGCAGTCTGGAGAAAATGCCGGCCCCCCGGCCCCGCTGCGGGGCGGCAGAGGCAAATTCTGTCGCGGCCCCGGCCAAAAAAGGGGGCGAAAAACTATAATTAAAGAGCTTGGGCCCGCGGCTGCTGCCCCTCTTCATCTCATCTCCCCAGCATCCCCTTGACGCTTCTTTTTGCCGACGGCAAAGGCTTTCACGCCCTCGGCCTCAATCATTCCACAGCTCCAGTCAGAATCCGCGAGCAGGCTGTCTTCTTCGCCGACCAGCTGGCCGAGCCCCTGGCCGGGATACGCCAGCTGCCCGGAGTCGAGGCCGCTGTGCTGGTCTCGACCTGCAACCGCACCGAAGTCTACTGGTTTGGAGAGGCCGGCGGGGACGGACCCGAGGCCTGGCTCCACCGCCATTTCGCCCTCGATGGCGGCGCCCTCGAGCCCTACCTCTACCGCCACGCCGATGCCGCCGCCGTCCATCATCTGTTCCGCGTCTGCAGCGGCCTCGATTCGCTGGTGCTCGGCGAGAGCGAGGTGCTGGCGCAGATGAAGAAATATCTCGCCGGCGCCCGCGACCTCGGGGCCGTCAATGCCCCCCTGGGTCACCTGTTCGACCACGCCTTCGCCGTCGCCCGCTCAGTGCGCCGCCAGACCGCTATCGGCGCCGGCGTGCTGTCCCTGCCGTCCATGGCCCTGCGCCTCGCCCACCAAGTCTTCAGCGACTTCGGCCGCTGCGCCGCGCTCTTCGTCGGCTCGGGCGACATGACCCGCCAGGGCCTGGCCCATTTTCACAAAGCGGGCTTCGCCTCCCTGTCGGTCGCCAACCGCTCTGTAGACAAGGCGGCCGATCTCGGCCGGCGTTTCGCCGCCAGGGCCCTGGCGCTCGAGGAGATCGAGCCGAACCTGTCCCAGATCGACGTCATCCTCAGCAGCATAGCCGTCTCCGCTCCCCTGCTGCACAAATCCGCCCTCGAAGCCGCCATGCAGGCCCGGCGCCGGCGGCCGCTGCTGATCGTCGATCTCGGCGTGCCGCCCAATGTCGCCGCCGATGCCGTTGAGATCGACGGCGTCTTCGTCTACGGCTTCGACGACCTGCAGAAACTCATCGAGCAGCACCTCGATCAGCGCGGCTGCGAGGCGCAGCGAGCGGAACAACTGATCGACGACTGCGTCGAGGATTATCCGAGAGTCTGGCGGCGGGTGCAGGCCGCGCCCCTGCTGCGAAACTATCGTCAGGCGGTCGAGGGCGCCGAAAAACAGCTGGCTGAACAGGGACTGGAGCGTATCGCCGCCGGCATGGAATCGCAGCAGGCGCTCGAGTTCATCGCCCGCTCCGCCCGGGAGGTCCTCGGCGACGGTGCCGCGGAAGAGGGCGGCGGGGAAGACCGGCCCTGTCCCTATGAAGAGCGCCGAACCAAACCCTGGCGCAGCGCCCGCGCCGCCCTCGCCAGAGGAGCCGAGCCCGCCGCCGTCCTCGCCCGATTCAGCCGCGGCGCCACCCGCTTCTGGGCCCACGGGCCGACGGTGGCGCTCAGGCATCTCGCCGAAGAGGACCTGCAGCGGGCCGAGGCCCGCGCCCGGGAGTCGACTGCGGCCCTGCGGCGGGCGCTGAAGGCGGACTTTGAATCCGGTCCGGCCGGGCCCGCCGGGGTCGCGCCGCCTGCAAGCAAGCCGCGGCGGGCGGCAGGGCCGAGGCAGAAAACGAAATCGGGCGCCAGAGTGCAGGCCCTCGGCGATCCTTCGCCGGGCCCGGCCTTGGGGGGGCAGAGCCAAAGGGCCAGATCCCTCTGACAGCCGCCGCCGTGGAAGTTTCAATCAGCCGCCGGCTGCAGGGCCTCGAAGAGCGTTATGGCCAACTGCAGGCCGATCTGGTACGCGCCGGCGAGAGCGGGGACAGCGAGGGCCTGCGGGTCTACGGCAAGGAGTGCGCTGCCCTTGCGCCCATCGTCAGCGCCTGGGAGAAATACCGGGCGGCGACCGAAGAGCTGCGGCAGATACAGGATCTGATCGCCGAGGAGGAGGGCAGCGAGATCGGCGAACTCGCCGCCGGCGAGGCCCGCGAGCTCGCGGAACGGGTGCGGCAGCTGGAAAAAGAGATCGAGGCCCTGCTGCTCGCCGACGAAGACCAGGATGTCGAGCGCATCTTCATCGAAGTGCGCGCCGGCACCGGCGGCCTTGAAGCCGCGCTCTTCGCCGGCGATCTGCTGCGCCTCTACTCGCGCTACGCCGAGCGCCGCGGCTGGAAGATCGAGCCCATCAGCGCCAGTGTCAGCGAAGCCGGCGGCTACAAGGAGGCCGTCATCCTCGTCGACGGCAACGACGCCTGGCAGCGCCTGCGCTTTGAGGGGGGAACCCACAGGGTGCAGCGGATTCCAAGCACTGAGTCCCAGGGCCGCATCCACACCTCGGCGGCGACTGTGGCCGTGTTGCCCGTCGCCGCCGAAGTCGAGGAGGTCAGAATCGACCCGTCGGAGATTCGCGTCGACACTTTCCGCGCCTCGGGGGCCGGAGGTCAGCACGTCAACAAGACCGATTCCGCCATCCGCATCACCCACCTGCCGACCGGCATCGTCGTCGAATCCCAGGACGATCGCTCCCAGCACCGCAACCGCGCCGTCGCCATGAGCCTGCTGCGCGCCCGCATCGCCGCGCAGAAACAGGAACAGCAGCAGAGCGAGCTCTCGGCCATGCGAAAGAATCAGGTCGGCAGCGGCGACCGCTCCCAGCGCATCCGCACCTACAACTTCCCGCAGAAACGGGTGACCGACCACCGCATCGGCCTGTCGCTGCACTCGCTCGATGAAATCCTCGACGGCGACCTCGACGCCCTGACCGATGCCATTGTCGCCGACTATCGGGCGCAACTCCTCAGCGGCGGCGGCGAAACCGACGGCAGCTCCTCCGCATGAGTCTCCCGGTCGACGCCGCTCTCTCCCGGGCCGGTGAAGCCCTGGCGCGATACGATTGTCCCCGCCTCGAGGCCGAAGTGCTGCTGGCCCATGTCCTCGACTGCAGCCGCGGCCGCCTCTATGCCCGGGGCGATCATGTCCTCAGCGACGGCGGCGAAACCGACAGCAGATCCTCCGCATGAGTCTCCCGATCGACGACGCCCTCTCCCGGGCCGGTGAAGCCCTGGCGCGATACGATTGCCCCCGCCTCGAGGCCGAAGTGCTGCTGGCCCATGCCCTAGACTGCAGCCGCGGCCGCCTCCATGCCCGGGGCGATCATGTCCTCAGCGACGGCGGCGAAACCGACGGCAGCTCCTCCGCATGAGTCTCCCGGTCGACGACGCCCTCTCCCGGGCCGGTGAAGCCCTGGCGCGATACGATTGCCCCCGCCTCGAGGCCGAAGTGCTGCTGGCCCATGCCCTAGACTGCAGCCGCGGCCGCCTCTATGCCCGCGGCGATCATGTCCTCAGCGCGGCGGAGGAGGCCCGCCTCCAGGCCCTCGTCCGCGCCCGCGCCCGCGCCACGGCCGCGGCTCAGCTCGTCGGCTCGAGGGAATTTCACTCCCTGCCGATCGGACTCTCCGCCGCCACCCTGATTCCACGGCCGGAAACCGAGCACCTGCTGGCCCGGGCCCTCGAACTCATGGAAAAAGCGGAAGCCGGCGGCAGGCAGCGGTCGGGGAGCCGACAAAAGACGGCGGCAGGGGGCGAAATCCTCGACCTGGCGACGGGCTCGGGCTGCGTCGCCATCGCCATCTCGCGCGAGCGGCCGCTGAGCCGCCTGACGGCGACCGACATCAGCGCCGCCGCCCTGCGCACGGCCCGCCGCAACGCCGAGGCCCTGGGTGCGACCCGGATAGAGTTTCTCCCCGGCGACGGCTTTAAACCCGTCGCCGGGCGCAGCTTTGCCGGCCTTGTCTGCAATCCTCCCTACATAGGAGAGGGCGACCCCTGCCTGGCCGGTCCCGACAGCCCGCCGGACGCGAGGATTGCCCTGATCGGCGGCGGCGGCAGGGGACTGGATCTGGTTCTCAACTGGATATCCCAGGCGCCGGCCCACCTTGAACCGAGGGGCTGGCTCGCCCTCGAGCACGGCGCCGACCAGCATGAAGAGGTGGCGGCGGCCATGGAGGCGGTGGGCTTCACTTCCATCCGCTGCACGGTCGACGACGCCGGCTACGCCCGCGTCGCCAGCGGCATTCTCGCCGGCTAGCCCCGTGCCCCCGGCGCTGCTGTCCCTCGAAGAGGCCCTGAAGCTGTTGCTGGCGGCCGGCCGGCCGGTGCAGCAGCGGCAGGAAATCGCCCTCGAATCCTGCCCGGACCGGGTCCTCGCCGCCGATCTCAGGGCGAGCCTGGATCTGCCTTCCTTCCGCACTTCTTCCATGGATGGCTACGCCGTGGCGGGGCTCGATGAGATGGGCTACAGGGTGGTCGGTGAATCCCTCGCCGGACACCCCTGGGACGGCGATCTGGCCGCGGGCCAGGCCGTGCGCGTGACCACAGGCGCCCTCGTGCCCGCCAGTGCCGAGGCCCTGATACTCGATGAGGAGGCGCAGCTTGAAGGAGGCCAGCTGCGCTCCGAACAGGCGCCCGTCAGGGGTCGCTGGATTCGTCCCCAGGGCTCGGATCTGACCTCGGGCTCGCTGCTGCTCGAGCGCGGTCGCCGCCTGTCGCCCTTCGATATCGCCCTGGCCGCCGCTCAGGGCTGGACCGAACTTGAGGTCTGGCGACGGGTGCGGGTCGGCTTCCTGTCGACGGGAGACGAACTGCAGCCGCCGAGCGATGGGCCGGGCCGCATCCAGGACGTCAACCGCCCGCTGCTGCAGGCCCTGCTGGCCGGCTTCGAAATCGCCGTCGAGGCTGTTGATCTCGGCGCCGTCCCCGATTCGGCGGCGGCCCTCGAGGCGGCCCTGAGACAGGCCCGCGAGCGCGAACTCGATCTGTTGATTACCAGCGGCGGCGCCTCCGCCGGCAAGGCCGACCTCATGGCGGCCGCTCTGGCGCGCCTCGGCCAGATCGACTTTCACCGGGTCGCCGTCCGCCCCGGCAAGCCGCTGCTCCTCGGCCGCATCGACTCCCTGCTGTGCCTGTGCCTGCCCGGCAATCCGGTTTCGGTCGCCGTCGGCTTCACCCAGTTTGTCCGCCCGCTGCTGTGGCGTCTCGCCGCAGCCGGCGACTGTCGCCCCCTGCGCTTCAGGGCGAAAACGGCCGAGCATCTCAGCAAAGAGGCCGGCAGGCTCGAGTTCCAGCGCGGCCGCCTCGAAGCCGGCGAGGACGGCGAGCTCTGGGTTCGCTCCCTGCAGAAGCAGGAATCCTATGTCCTCAGCAGCCTGGCCGCGGCCGACTGCCTGCTGCTGCTGCCGGCCGAGGCGACGGAGATTGCCGCGGGGTCCTGGGTCGCTGTCGAGCCGCTGCTGCGACCGAGGTAAAACAGCAGGGCGAAGAGAAAGGGCCCTATGCCCGCAGATGACAGAGCATCTTCAGGGCCTGGCCGCGATGGCTGAGGCGGTTTTTCGCCTCTCTGGTCATTTCGGCCGCCGTCAACTGCTGCCCGAGGCCGCGGAAAATCGGGTCGTAGCCAAAGCCTGAGGCGCCGCTCTCGCGGCTGCTGATGTGACCGTGCCAGAGGCCGGTAGCGACAAGCGGCGCCGGGTCCTCGGCCGACCGGACCCAGGCGAGGGCGCAGAAGAAATGGGCCGCGCGCGCCTCCGGCTCGACGGCGCTCAATTGCTGCAGCAGCAGCGTCCGGTTGTCGCTGTCAGTGGCCCCGGCGCCGGCGAAGCGCGCCGAATGGATGCCGGGAGCGCCTGCAAGGGCAGGGACACAGAGGCCGGAATCATCGGCCAGCACCTGGGCCATGACGCCTTTTTGCACCAGCAGGGCGGCGACGGTGTGGGCCTTGAGCAGGGCGTTGGCGATGAAGCTGCGGCCGTCTTCGACCGTCGCCGCCAGCCCGAATTCCCGTTGTCCGCGAACGGCAAAGCCCAGCGGCTGCAGCAGGGCGCGGAACTCGGCGAGCTTGCCCTCGTTCAGGGTGGCGCAGACGAGCGTCGGCGGGCCCTCAGGGGGCGGCATCGGCGACGGCCCTGTTCTGCAGTTCCATGAGGGAGGCAATCGCCGGCTGTGCCAGTTCGAGGGCCAGCTGCAGCTCGGCCGGCTCGCAGGCGCGTTTTTCGCCGGTGCTCTGCAGTTCGACGAGGTGCTTTTTGCTGTCGAGGACGATGTTCATGTCGACGGCGGCCGCCGAATCCTCCTCGTAGTCGGGATCGATGACGACGGCGCCGCGGAAAATGGCCGCCGAAACGGCGGCGATCTGGCACTTGATCGGGTCTCTGCTGATCCACTGATCCTGCAGGATGCGCCCGGCCGCCAGCTTGAGGGCGACCCAGCCGCCGGTGACGGCGGCGACGCGGGTGCCGCCGTCGGCCTGAATCACATCGCAGTCGATCGTCAGGGTGTGGCCGTTGAGGGCCTCAAGGTCGACGGCGCTGCGCAGGGAACGGCCGATGAGCCGTTGAATCTCGACCGAGCGCGACGCCTGGCGGCCGCTGACGGCCTCGCGGCCGTTGCGGCTGGCCGTGGCGCGCGGCAGCATGCCGTATTCGGCCGTGACCCAGCCGCTGTTGCGGTTTTTCAGAAAAAAGGGCACCCGCTGCTCGGCGCTGGCGCAGCACAGCACCTTGGTGTTGCCGTATTCGATCAGGGCCGAGCCCTCGGCGTGGAGGCTGTAGCCGGGGGTGATGAGGATGGGGCGCAGCTCATCGGCAGCGCGGCCGCTGGGGCGTTTGCAGGGAGTTGAATTCATACGGCGGTGCTCGATAAGGAAAGGCGGACGGAAACAGGCTGTTGCAGGGCGGGGCCAGGCTCTATAAGTCTATACCGAAGGGGCGGGCCTGGCGCTGGATGGAGCCCTGCGGGCGGGGGAAGGCGAAAAAGGCCGCAGCTGCATCCATGGAACCCTGATTGAGTCTCTTCGGCAGCGCGCTTCCCCTATAATGCCCGCATTAATTGCCCCGGCGTCGGCCGATGGAAAGGCGGCGTCGCGGCTATACCCCCGTTTCCGTTGAGGACAGCTGCATGAAGATCACGAAAATTTCGCTTTACAGGACAGTGCTGCGGTACGGCCGGGGAGACTATGGCTGGGGTCGGGGCAACGTCCTCAGGGAGGGCGCCTCGACGGTCGTGGTTCTGCATACGGATGCCGGCGTCTCCGGCTGCGGCGAGTTCTGCCCCTGCGGCGAGAACTACATGGAGGCGCACAGCGAAGGCGTGGAGGCGGCGGCGCGGCTGCTCGCGCCAGCCCTGCTGGGGCAGGATGCGCGCCAGGTCTCCGTCATCGAAGCGATCATGGATCAGGTGATTCAGGGGCACGGCTACGCCAAGGCTCCATTCGATGCGGCCTGCTGGGACATTTTCGGCAAGACCTGCGGCCAGCCCGTGTGGATGCTGCTCGGAGGCCGGCATGTGGACGGCGCTCCCCTCTATCGCCCGGCCCCGCAGAAGCCCCCGGAGGACATGGTCAGGGAGCTGGAACTGCTGCGCTCGGACGGCTATCGGCAATTCCAGATCAAGGTAGGCGCTGACTGGAGGGAAGACATAGAGCGGATTCAGGCTACCCTCGCCGTCCTCAAGACGGGCGAGAAGGCTTTTGCCGACGCCAATCAGGGATGGCATGTCGACGAGGCCCTGCAGGTCGCCCGCGCCACGCGCGATCTCGACTACACCCTGGAGCAGCCCTGCCGCTCCTATGAGGAATGCCTTCAGGTCAGGCGCAGAATCGATCATCCCATGAAACTCGATGAATGCGTCACCGGTCTGAAGGCGGCGCAGCGCATCGTCGCCGAGGGCGCGGCCGAGATCTGCTGTCTGAAAATTTCCAATCTCGGCGGCCTGTCGAAAGCGCGGAGGGTGCGCGACTACCTCGTGGACAACCGCATCCCCGTGGTCAGCGAAGACACCTGGGGCGGCGAGATCGCCACTGCCACCCTGGCGCAGCTGGCCGCCTCCACGCCGGCCGAATTTCTCGTCAACACGACTGATCTGCACAGCTACAACATCGAATCAACCGGGACGCCGGCGCCGAAAGTGGAGGGGGGAAGGCTCTTTGCCGCCGAAGTTCCCGGTCTCGGCGTCGAGCCGGACCTGCAGAGCCTCGGCGAAGCGGTGGCGGTCTACCGGTTGTAGTGAGCCGGCGCCGCTTGAACATCAGGCGCCAAGGGCTCAGGGCGGGCCCGCCGATTTCAGGCCAGGCCTCATTGGACGGCCTTGCAGCAGGTTTTGTGCTGCTGTCGTCTCAGGCTGAGTCCCTCAGCACCTCTGCCAGCAGTTCCGCTTCCTGAGCGCCGGAGACGGCGTATCTGAGGTTAAACACCAGGGTTGGCACCGCCCGCACGCCCCGTGCCAACCATTGCTGCTGTTCCTGCCTGACCAGATCGGCATAGCGCCCGTCTTCGAGCAGGGCGCGGGACTCGGCTTCGTTCAGGCCGACGGCGACCGCTTCGGCCGCCAACACCTCTGTCTGATCAATTTCCTTGCGCTCGCCAAAAAAGCCGAGAACAATCTCAGTTTCAACTCTGTCTTCTTCCCCTGTTCGCCGGCGTAATGCAGCAACTGATGCACTTTAAAAGGTGTTAAAAGTCTTCATCTCATCGAAATAATCGAAGGTAAAGCCCAGGCTCTTGCCCATCCGTGTCAGCTCTGCGCGCGCCCTGATGCTCCCCTCCAGGGTGGTGCCGTACTTGGCCGCCAGATGAGCGCGCAAGTTCCTGCCGCCCGGCGGCGTGTCGGGATTGAGCTCAAACGGATGCCAGTGAATCTCCGCCCTTAGTGTGTCGGATACAGTCTGCAGAGCTTTTTCCAGACGCTTATAGCCGAGGACGCACCAGGGGCAGACGACGTCCGAGACCATGTCAATGCGAACGCTCTTTTTATTCATCGGGCCCGCCTCCGCTCGCCTCTGCCGAAAAATGTCCGCCCGGACGGCGGCATGCGCAATGCCAAACTCATCATTTACAGTCCCCCCTCGAGACAGCTGTTGAACGCTTCCATCGGGCGCAGGGCCTGGGTGCTGCCCAAGCCGCACCGGCTGCAATCTCATGCATTGTAAAGCGCAGTGCCGCTCTTTCGGCTCTTGCAGCAGAAACTGGCCGCACTTCAATGGGGCCGTCCCGTCTGCCCGGGGTCGGCGGCGGGCGAAAAAAGTCAAAATTTCCTGTCGATTGAGTTGCGATTGAGTCTCTTTTTTCTGCACGCCTCCGATATAATTCCCGCATCCATCACTACGCTGCCGCCCGCCGTCTCCCCGGTCGGCGGGCGGCAGTTCTCTCCCCTGGAATCCCTATGAAAAGTCATGCCCGTGTTGTTGTCGTCGGCGGCGGCGTCGTCGGGGTCAGCACCCTCTATCACTTGGCAAAAAAAGGTTGGTCCGACGTCGTTCTGCTCGAGCGCACGGAACTGACTGCCGGTTCGACCTGGCACGCCGCCGGTCTGCTGCCGCTCTTTAACATGAGCTATGCCGTCGGCCAGCTGCACAAGTACTCCGTCGATCTGTACAAGACGCTCGAAGAGGAGACCGGCCAGGAAGTCGGCTTCCATGTGACCGGCAACCTGCGGCTGGCGACCCGGCGCGACCGCATGGACGAATATCGCAAGTACTGCGGCACGGCCAACACCATAGGGGTGCCCTTTGAGATCATCAGCCCCGCCGAGGTCAAGGAGCTGTGGCCGCTGTGCGAGGTCGACGACCTCGTCGGCGCCCTCTACCACCCCGACGACGGCCACATAGCCCCGGTCGATGTGACCAACGCCATGGCCAGGGGCGCGCGCCAGCGCGGCGCCGAGATCCACCGCCAGACCGAAGTCACAGGCGTGGAGTGGCGCGCCTCCTCCCAGGAGTGGGTTCTCAGCACCAGTCAGGGCGAGATCAGCTGCGAGCACGTCGTCTGCGCCACCGGCAACTACGCCCGCCAGATCGGCCGCATGTTCGGCCTGTCAGTGCCGGCGATTCCAGTGCAGCACCAGTACATCGTCACTGATGTGGTGCCCGAACTCAAGGCCTATCGCGAAGCCGGCGGCAAGGAGCTGGCGGTGCTGCGCGATTCCGATTCCTCCTTTTACCTGCGCGAAGAGCGCCAGGGCTACATCCTCGGCCCCTACGAAAAGGGCGCGCCGGCGGTCTTCGCCCAGGGGGTGCCCCCGACCTTCGGCCAGGATCTGTTCGACGGCGATATCGAGCGCCTCATGCCGCATGTCGAAGCCGCCATCCGCCGCGTTCCCTCCTTTGAGCATGCCGGCATCAAGCAGATTGTCAACGGCCCCATCAGCTACACGCCCGACGGCAGCCCCCTGGTCGGCCCGGCCTGGAACAAGCGCAATCTCTGGCTCAACGAGGGACACAGCTTCGGCGTCACCGCCGCCGGCGGCAGCGGCTGGCAACTGGCCGAGTGGATCGTCGAGGGCGAGCCCGGCATCGACATGCTGGCCCTGGACCCGCGCCGCTTGGGCGGCTACACCAGCACGCCCTACCTCGTCAAGAAAAACGAGGAGACCTACGCCAATGTCTTCACGGTGCACTATCCCGACGAAGAGCGGCCGGCCGCGCGCCCGTCGAAGACGAGCCCGGCCCACGACCAGCTCGAGGCGCTCGGCGCCGTCTGGGGCCAGCGCTACGGCTGGGAGCGCCCCAACTGGTTCGCGCCGGCCGGCGTCGAGCGCAGGGACGTCTGGAGCTTCCGCCGCAGCAACTATTTTGAGCACGTCGGCAACGAGTGCCGCGCCGTGCGCGACCGCGTCGGACTCATCGATCTGACGCCCTTCACCAGGCACGAGATCTCCGGCCCCGGCGCCGAGGCCTGGCTCAACGGCCTCTGCGCCAACCGCATGCCGCTGAAGGTCGGCCGCTCGACCCTGTGCCACGCCCTGACGACCAAGGGGGGAGTGCGCAGCGAATTCACGGTTTCAAAAATGGCCGAAGAGCGCTTTTTTGTCGTCAGCTCCGGCGCCGCCGAACGCTACGACAGCTCCTACCTGCATGAACACCTGCCGGCGGACGGCGGCGTCCGTCTCGCCAACATCACGACCCAGCGCGGCACCTATGTCGTCGTCGGGCCCCAGTCGCGCAGGCTGCTCGAGCAGCTGGTCGACGTCAAGCTCGACAACGCCAGCTTCCCCTGGCTGTCGGCCCAGACCCTGGACGTCGGCCTCGCCGCCGACGTCTACGCCCTGCGCGTCAATTTTGTCGGCGATCTCGGCTGGGAACTGCACTTTCCGATCGAATACGGCCGCTCCCTGTTCCACAGCCTGATCGAGGCCGGCGAGGCCATCGGCGGCCTCGCCATGGTCGGCATGCGCGCCATGGATTCGCTGCGCATCGAGAAGTCCTACCGCATGTGGGGCCAGGAGCTGACCTTCGACTACTCGCCGCTCACCGCCGGCCTCGACCGCATGGTGCGCCTCGACAAGGACTACATCGGCCGCGCCGCCATCGACAGGGAAAAGGCCGAGGGGTCGAAGCAGAAGTTCGTCACCATGGAAGTCAAGGACATCGAGGATGTCGATTCTTCCATGAACGATCCCATCTGGCGCGGCTCAGAGCTTGTCGGCCGCGTCACTTCGGGGGCCTATGGCCACTGGCTCGGCAAGAGTCTCGCCCTCGGCTATATCGATGCGCCCCTGGCCGAGGTCGGCCAGGAGCTCTCCATTGAAATCCTTGGCGGCCGCAAGCCGGCGGTTATCATCGAAGAATCTCCCTATGACCCGAACAACGAGAGTCTGAGGTGCGATGCCTGAGGCCCGCCGCCCCGGCGAGAGTCCGAACTCCATTGTTTTTCCCGCAGGCGGCCCCGGGCCGCTGATTGACCCACGAACCCTCCAGGTGCCCCTATGCCGTTGAAAATCATGGTCGCGGTCAAGCGTGTGCTCGACCCCCAAATCAAAGCCCGTCTCAACGCCGACAGATCTCAGGTTGAGCTGGAAAATGTCAAGATGTCGATGAACCCCTTCGACGAAGTTGCCGTCGAGGAGGCCGTTCGCATGCGGGACGGGGGCTTGGCCGAAGAGGTCATCGCCGTCTCTCTGGGGCCGGCCAGGAGCGACGAGATTCTGCGCTCGGCCCTGGCCGTCGGTATCGACCGCGCCCTGCGCGTCGACTGCCCCCACTCGCCCGAGCCCCAGGTCGTAGCCGGCTCCCTCAGGGTGCTCGTCGAGCGCGAGGGCTGCGGCCTCGTCATCCTCGGCAAGCAGGCGATCGACGATGACTGCAACCAGACCGGCCAGATGCTGGCCGCTTTTCTCGGCTGGGCCCAGGGCACTTTCGCCTCCAGGATCGAAATCGACGGCGACCGGGCGCTCGTGACCCGCGAAGTCGACGGCGGCCTCGAGACGGTGCGCCTGAAGATGCCGGCCGTCATCACTGTCGACCTGCGCCTGAACGAGCCGCGCTACGCCTCCCTGCCGAACATCATGAAGGCGCGCAAAAAGCCGCTGGAAGTTCTGCAACTCGGCGATCTCGGCATCGACGGCAGCCCCCGCCTCGAACAGCAGGGACTCGAGGAGCCGCCGCCGCGCAGGGCCGGCGTCATCCTGCCGGATGTCGCCTCCCTCGTCGACCGCCTCAAGAACGAGGCCGGCGTCATCTAGACGCGACCTTTCCATTACAGACTTCCTGCCTGAGACTGCACCCTATGAATATTCTCGTTGTCGCCGAACACAACAACAGCGAACTCGCCACCTCGAGCCTCAACACCCTGGCCGCCGCGGCCCAGTTGGGGGGCGAGGTTCATGTCCTGATCGCGGGCCACAGCTGCGCCGCCGTCGCCGAGGAGGCCGCCCGCTGCGCCCCTGTCGCCAGGGTGCGCCTGGCCGATGACCGCTGCCTCGAAAACCACCTGGCCGAGAATCTCGCCGCCCTCGTCGTCAAGCTCTCCTCCGACTACAGTCATGTGCTGGCGCCGGCGACGACCTACGGCAAGAATTTCCTGCCGCGGGCCGCCGCCCTCGCCGGAGTGGCGCTGGTGTCGGACATCGCCGAGATCTCAGGCGACTCCGAGTTCGTCCGGCCGATCTACGCCGGCAACATCCTGCAGCGGGTCAGGAGCAGCGAGGCCGTCAAATTCATCACCATCCGCTCGACCCGCTTTGCCGCCGCCGAGACCAGCGGCGGCCAGGCGGCCATCGAACCCTGCGAGGGGGCCGAGGACGTCGGCCTGTCCGAGTTCGTCTCACGGGCCGAAAGCGGCGGCGACGACCGCCCCGAACTGACCTCGGCCCGCATCGTCGTCTCCGGCGGCCGCGGTCTCGGCAGCGCCGAGAGCTTTGCCATGATCGAAGAGGTCGCCGCCAAGCTCGGGGCCGCCGTCGGGGCCTCGCGCGCCGCCGTCGACGCCGGCTATGTGCCGAACGACTATCAGGTCGGCCAGACCGGCAAGGTGGTCGCCCCCGACCTCTACCTCGCCATCGGCCTCTCGGGCGCCATCCAGCACCTGGCCGGCATGAAGGACAGCAAATACATAGCGGCGATCAACAAGGACCCCGACGCCCCCATCTTTCAGGTAGCCGACTACGGCTGCGTCCTCGACCTGTTCGAGGCCCTGCCGCAGCTGAGCAAGGCGCTCGAGGACAGCGCCGCCTGAGGGCGGCCGCCACCTCTGCCGATTCCCCCTGACGGCCTCCATGCCGGCCCGCCGGCGCACCGAGCCGGCGCGCTCCCGCAGGAACAAAACAGGCGGAGACGGCCCGGGCTGGGCCCGAGCTTTTCGCCCCGACAGAAAATTGCAAAAAAGCGGCCTTTTTTTCTTAAAATGATGACTGCAACAGACCTATCTGAATTTTTTTCTGTCCTATAATTAAATGAGTGGTCTTTTTAAAGTGAGACCCCACTTCGTACCCTTGGCCAGCTGTTCATATCCGGGCTCCTCTGAGATGAAGTTTCCAGAGCGCTGCTTTACCGCTTCCGCCCCAAGCCGCCACTGCTTCCCCGCTGTTCGGGGACACTGGGGCCAAGCCCCTTTTTCTGCTCTTCAAGGCCGAAAAACAGCAATAAAAATCACAGCGACGGACGGTCGCATTGACAGGCGGCGAAAAATTTCAAAAAAAGAGAATTTTATTCTAAAAAAACTGACCGCAGGAGCATGTTTTTCGTTTTTCTCCAATATGATTAAAAGAGTGGTCTTTGTTAAGGCCCCACTTCGTACCCATGGCCAGCCGTTCATATCCGGGTTCTTCTGAGATGAAGTTTCCAGAGCGCTGCTTTACCGCTTTCTCAAGCTGCCGTCGTTTTCCTCTCCAGAGATTGCTGGGCCTGGCCATATTTTCCGCGACCCAACCTCGAAAAACAAGAATAAAAGCCCCCACAGTGAAGGGTCGCGCTGACAGCATTTCCCTGCAGCAAGGCATGCCGGCCCAGGCCTGCCGCTGTGTCAGTTTCCAACCGAGCCCCAGGGCAGACAACTCGGCGCAGACCGATCCCTTTCAGAGCCCGGCTGCCGCAACCTGCCTCAACTGCATGACAGCCCTGTCGGCAGCGGCCACGGCTCTTTTCACCGTCCTCGAACGGCGATGCTCCGTCTCTTTCCGCAGTCCGGTCTCCGCATCCTGGTTTCCGCCGCTACAGGGCGGGCCGGCGGCATGCGGTCCCGCTCTGTTCAATCGGCTCCGGCCGATGCCTTTAACCCTTATCTGCCACAGCCTGTTTCAGTTCTGTTTCCATGACACTGTCGGCAGCAGCGGCCACAGCTCTCCTCACCGCCCTTGAACGGCGGTGTTCCCCCCCTTTTTACAAGCTGGTTTCCACATTTCTGCTGCCGCCGCAGCAGGGCAGACCGGCGGGGCCTCGAGCCGCCGTCAAATCGGCGCAGGCCTGTGTCTCCCACTTTCCTCTCTCACCTTCTACCGATGATGTTGAGTCTCTATTCACAATCTGCATGCACCCTCTCAATTCCCGCCACAACAGGGTAGACCGGCGGGGCCCCGCGCTGCTGTCAAATCAGCGCAGGCCTGTATCTCCCACCCTTTTTTCCCACCCTTTAATGACGATGTCCAGTCTCTATTCGCAAACCGCAGGCCGCCTTTCCCACTCCCGCCGCAACAAGGCAAACCTAGGACTCGCGCTGCTGCTGGGCACAGCTGTAGCCGCCTGCTCCCAAGAGAGCGGTACGACTCCGTACGCCTCGAGTTCCTCCTCGGTGCGCCCGCACATCAGTATCGTCGGTTCCTCGACTGTCTACCCCTTCAGTGCCCTCGTGGCCGAGCGTTTCGGGGTCGACAGCGACTTCCCGACCCCCAGGGTCGAGAGCACCGGCTCGGGTTCGGGCATCAAGCTCTTCTGCAAGGGCGTGGGCGAGAAGACGCCGGACATCACCAATGCCTCGCGGCGGATGAAATCCAGCGAGTTCAAGAAGTGCAATGAAAACGGCGTCACCGACATCGTCGAAGTGCCAGTCGGCTACGACGGCATAGCGCTGCTGGTCAAGGGGACTAAAACCAACCTGAACTTCAGCCTGCGCGACATTTTTCTCGCCCTGGCCCGTAAGGTGCCGGATCCTTCGGGCGCCGGGAAAGTCGTGGATAACCCCTACAAGCGCTGGAAGCAGGTGAACTCCAGGCTGCCCGACAGACGCATCGAGGTCTATGGCCCGCCGCCGTCGTCCGGCACCCGCGACGCCTTTGTCGAGCTCGGCATGGAGAAGGGCTGCCGCAGCTTTGCATGGCTCAACAGGATGCGCAAGAGCGACAAAGGCCGCTTCAGGGGAATCTGTCACTCCATGCGCGAAGACGGGCACTTCATCGAGTCCGGCGAGAACGACAACCTCCTGCTGCAGAAGGTGCAGGCCAACCCGGGAGCCCTCGGCATCGTCGGTTACAGCTACCTCGAAGCCAACGCAGGGGGCGTAGCCGGCGCTGCCATCGACAAGATCAAGCCCGAGTACGACCTCATCTCCTCGGGGGCCTACCCGCTGGCGCGCACCCTCTATTTCTACGTGAAAAAGGCCCACATCGGCCTGATTCCAGGAATTGAGGACTTCATCGCCGAGTTCGCCTCCGAAGGCAGCTGGGGCGACGGCGGCTATCTCGCTGAAAAGGGCCTGATCGCCCTGCCGCAGGGCGATCGCCGGAAGATCGAGTCGCGCGTCAACGGCCTCGAGGTCATGAAGCCCTTCTAAGGCCGCTTCACTCGGACAGAATCGGCGCAACAGGGAGCAGGGAATTGACTTCATTGACCCTCATTGTCTTCATAGCCCTCTTCGGCTATGGAGCCCTGTTGCGCCGATCGACCCGGGCCCTGCGCCAGAGGCAGGGCAGGGGAGCCGTCGCCGAGATTGCCGCGGCCCGCGCCGCCAATCAGATTTCGTCCCAGCCGGTGCATCAGGCGACGCGTGCCTTTCTCCTCTGCCTGGTGCCCTCCCTGCTGCTGCTGCTCTGGAGCCTGATCGGCCATCCCCTGATCGACGCTGTAGTGCTGGCTTCGGTGGCCGACGGCTACCTCGGCATGTCGCAGGCGCAGCTGGCCCTCGCCATCAAGTCCACCCCCCTGACCGCGCCTCTGGACGGCAGCGTCGACCCGGCGCTGCAGCAGGCTGCCCGCCTCAGGGCAAACCTGCTGTCCTGGGCGCCGCCGATCGTCACTGTCGTCTGTGCAACCCTGTCGCTGCTGACCCTGGTACGCATCTGGCGCAAATTTGACATCCAGGATCGCTCCCGGGTGCGGGTCGAGCGCTTCACCCGCTGGGTGCTGCTGGCTTCTTCGGCCCTGGCCATCCTCGTCACCATCGGCATAGTGCTGTCGCTGATCTTTGAGGCCGCCTCCTTCTTTGCCCGCGTCAGTCCGATCGAGTTCCTGACCGGCCTGCGCTGGAGCCCGCAAATCGCCCTGCGCCCCGATCAACAGGGCAGTTCGGGCCAGTTCGGCGCCGTGCCCCTCTTTGTCGGCACGGCCCAGATTTCGTTTCTCGCCATGCTGGTCGCCGCGCCCGTGGGCCTGGTCACCGCCATCTTCCTCAGCGAGTACGCCTCGGCCCGCATCCGCAGCTTCGCCAAACCGCTGCTGGAGGTTCTCGCCGGCATCCCGACCATCGTCTACGGCTTTTTCGCCGCCCTGACGCTCGCCCCGGTGATTCGCTCTCTCGGGGCCACGCTCAGCCTCAATGCCTCCGGCGAGAGCGCCCTCGCCGCCGGGCTTGTCATGGGCATCATGATCATCCCCTTCATCTCCTCGCTGACGGACGACGCCCTCAGGGCCGTTCCCTCCACATTGAAAGAGGGCGCCCTGGGACTGGGATCGACCCGCTTCGAGGTCATGACCCGGGTCGTGGTTCCCGCCGCCTTCCCCGGCATCGTCGGCGGCCTGCTGCTGGGGGTGTCGCGGGCCCTGGGCGAGACCATGATCGTCGTCATGGCCGCCGGCATCTCGGCCAATCTGACGCTGAATCCCTTCGAGGCGGTGACGACCATCACGGTGCAGATCGCCTCCCTGCTGTTCGGCGATCAGGAGTTCGACAGCCCCCGCACCCTGTCGGTCTTCGCCTTGGGACTGGTGCTGTTCTGCGCCACTCTGGCGCTCAACATGATCGCCCTCTGGGCCGTGCGCCGCTTCAGTCAGAAATACGAGTGAGTGCCCGTGGACATTAAGGTCGAACAAAAGGTTCGTGCGAGTCTCGCCCGCCGCTACAGGCGCGAGCGCTGGTTCTATTGCTGGGGCCTGGCCTGTGTCGGCCTGCTGTTGGCTTTTCTGCTGGTGCTCTTCGGCTCCATCCTCAGCGGCGGCTACAACGCCCTCTGGCGACTCGAGGCCCGCCTCGACATTCAGCTCTCCGATCTCGTCTCCGGCGAGCACCGCGGCCGCATCGACTCCCATGAGCAGCTGAATATCGCCCTCGAACGGCTCTTTGCCAATCTCGACCGGGGCGCGAAGCGGCAGTTGAAGAGCCTGTTCAGCGTCGGCGCCGCGCGCGAGATCCACGATTTCTGGCGCGACCGGGTCAAGGGCAAGCCGCAGAGCGCCGGGGTCGTCTCCCTCTGGCTGCCGCTCGACGACAGGCCCGCTCTGGCATGGCGGGAGCGCCATCTGCAGCAGGAGGAGCGGTCGAAGGAGCATATTTCGCCCGAACAGTGGCAGTGGCTGCGGCAGTTACAGGCACTCGGTCGAGTCGAGGAGCGTTTCAACACCTCCTTCTTCACCAACAGCGCTTCGCGCGAACCCGAGCTCGCCGGCGTCGCCGGCTCCCTGACGGGATCCCTGTGGATGATGGTCGTCACCCTGCTTCTCGCCTTTCCGCTGGCGGTTGCGGCCGCGCTCTACCTCGAGGAGTTTGCCCCCCGCAACCGCTGGACGGCCCTGATCGAGATCAACATCAACAACCTGGCGGCCGTGCCCTCCATTATCTTTGGCCTCTTCGGGCTGGCCATCGTCATCGAGGTCTTCGGCTTCACCCGCTCGACGGCCCTGACCGGCGGCATCGTCCTGGCGCTCATGACCATGCCGACCATCATCATTGCGGCCCGCGCCGCCATTCAGGCCGTGCCCCAGTCGCTGCGGGACGCCTCCCTCGCCCTCGGCGCCTCCCACAACCAGACGGCCTTCCGCCAAGTGCTGCCGGCGGCCATGTCGGGCATCCTGACCGGCACCATCCTCGGCATCGCCCGGGCTCTGGGAGAGACCGCGCCCCTGCTCATGATCGGCATGGCCGCCTTCACCGTCGATGTGCCCCTGTCGCCGCAGCACCCGGCCACGGCCCTGCCGGTGCAGCTCTATCTGTGGGCCGACAGCCCCGAACTGGCCTTTGTCGAGAAGACTTCGGCCGGCATCGTCCTGCTGCTGCTCTTCATGCTGGCCTTCAACCTCGCCGCCATCCTGCTGCGAAACCGTCTCGAACGCCGCTGAGTTCAGCCATAATTTCCCCATCATCTGCCCCGACCATGGAAGAGAGCACTCTCCCCCGCACCCCAGCCGCTACGGACGGCGGCAACGGCACTCGGCCCGCCGGGGCCGCCGAGCCCTGCTTCTCGCTGCGCGACGTCAATCTGTTCTACGGCGACAAACAGGCGCTGTTCGACATTGATCTCGATATTCAGCGCAACGACGTCATCTCCCTGATCGGCCCGTCCGGCTGCGGCAAATCGACGCTGCTGCGCTGCCTCAACCGCATGAACGACGCCATCCCCAGCTGCCGCGCCAGCGGTCAGATGCTGTTCGAGGGGCGCGACATCAACGCGGCCGACACCGATGTGGTGCTGTTGCGCTCGCGCATCGGCATGGTCTTCCAGAAGCCCAACCCCTTTCCCAAGTCGATCTATGACAATGTCGCCTACGGGCCGCGCATCCACGGCCTGACCGGCAGCCGCCCGGAGCTCGACGATCTGGTCGAGGACAGCCTGAGGCGGGCCGGCCTCTGGGAGGAGGTCAAGGATCGCCTGAAGAACCAGGCGCTGGGGCTCTCCGGCGGGCAGCAGCAGCGGCTGTGCATCGCCCGCACCATAGCGGTGCAGCCCGATGTGGTGCTCATGGACGAGCCCTGTTCCGCGCTCGACCCCATAGCGACAGCGAAAATCGAGGACCTGATCGAGGACCTGCGGGCCCAGTTCACCATCGTCCTCGTGACTCACTCCATGCAGCAGGCCGCCCGCGTCTCCAACCGCACGGCTTACTGTCATCTCGGCAAGATCATCGAGGTCGGGCCGACGCGGGACATTTTCACGCGCCCGCAGAACCCGCTGACGGAGCAGTACATCACGGTGCGGGTCAGCTAGCCTCGGCCCCTGACCTGGCCTGCATCGAACCGCATTGAATCACCCCCAACCCGCAACTCCGCCATGAAATCGACCCCCACCAGACCAGCAGGCGCCAAAAGGCATGTCTCGTCCCAGTACGATCGCGATCTGAAAAAGCTCAACAGCCTGCTGACCGAAATGACGGAAGCGGTCGGCGAGCAACTGCGGGAGAGCACCCAGGCCCTGATCGCCGGCGACGCCGACCTCGCCTCCCAGGTGACCAAACGCGAAATCAAAGTCAACGAGCTCGACGTCAAAATCAATCGGCTGGCCTCGGAGATTATCGCCCTGCGGCAGCCGGCGGCCATCGACCTGCGGCTGCTGGTGGCGATTCTGAAGATCGCCAGCGACTACGAGCGCATCGGCGATGAGAGCTGCAAGGTCGCCCACTACTCCAAGGAGATCGCCGAGCTGCTGCCGGAGCGCGAGCACATGGCCGGCGCCGGCGCCTTCAGGCACTACTGCCAGGACATCCTCTCCTCCTATGAGCTGGCCACGGCCCTGCTGAAGCAGGCCGCCAACCCCTCGACCGCCCGCCCCGGCAAGGGCGACGGCAAGACGACGGAGCAGGGCTTCATCGATGAGGCGGTCAAGATTTTCGCCCTTGACGACAGCATCGATCAGCAGTTCGAGGACCTGACGCGGCAGTTTGTCTCCCACATGATTGAGGAGCCGAGGTCGGTGCCGCTCTATCTGAAAATGCTGTGGTCGGCGCGCTCGCTCGAACGCATCGCCGACCACTGCAAGAACTTCTGCGAGGCCGTGATCTTCATTATCTGCGGCCACGACGTCAGCCATTTCGTGCAGTGGCAGAAGTACACCGGCGACAGCCGCTCCCGCAGGTCGAAGAAAAAAAAGGCCGACTGAAGCCCGCCCCGGCAGCTCTCCGCCGCCAACCCGGCGGATTCTCTTACTCCGGGCCCCCGGGCTCGCCGCCTTTCCGCCGGTAGAGCAGGGCCGAGGCCTGAGAATTTCTGCGAGGCCGTGATCTTCCCGTGATCTTCATTATCTGCGGCCACGACCTCAGCCATTTCGTGCAGTGGCAGAAGTACACCGGCGACAGCCGCTCCCGCAGGTCGAAGAAAAAAAAGGCCGACTGAAGCCCGCCCCGGCAGCTCTCCGCCGCCAACCCGGCGGATTCTCTTACTCCGGGCCCCCGGGCTCGCCGCCTTTCCGCCGGTAGAGCAGGGCCGAGGCCTGAGAATTTCTACGGGGCCGTGATCTTCCCGTGATCTTCATTGTCTGCGGCCACGACCCCAGCCATTTCGTGCAGTGGCAGAAGTACACCGGCGACAGCCGCTCCCGCAGGTCGAAGAAAAAAAAAGGCCGACTGAAGCCCGGCCCGGCGGCTCTCCGCCGACAGCCCGGCAGATCTTTTACTCCGGGCCCCCGGGCTCCCCGCCTTTCCGCCGGTAGAGCAGGGCCGAGGCCTGAGCGGCCATGGCCTGTCCCCGGCCGATCGCCCCCAAGCCCTCGGTCGTCGTCGCCTTGACGTTGACAGCCTCGGGGTCGATATCGAGATCCGCCGCAATCTGACTCCTGATCGCTGCCATATGGGGCGCCAGATTGGGCTTTTCGGCGATGACAGTCGCATCCAGGTTGATCAGTTGCCAGCCCTGTTTTTTCAGGGAATCCCAGACAGAGCGGAGCAGGGCGCGGCTGTCGGCGTCTTTCCAGCTATCGTCGGTGTCGGGAAACAGCTGGCCGATGTCGGGCCGGGCGGCGGCGCCGAGCAGGGCATCGCACAGGGCGTGCAGCAGTACATCGCCGTCTGAGTGACCGAGGAGCCCCTTGTCAAAGGGAATTTCGACGCCGCCCAGCAGCAGGCGCCGGCCCTCGACGAGGCGGTGGACGTCGTAGCCGTTGCCGACCCGAAGGCGCGACAGCAGCTCGAGTTCAGGGTCGGTCGATGATGTCACGGGTCCGCTGCCAGTCCCCGGAATCGGTGATCTTGATGTTGTCGCTGCTGCCGGCGACAATCAGCGGGCTCAGCCCCAGGCCCTGCACCGCCTGCACCTCGTCCTCGCAGTCGACGCCCTCGGCGGCCGCCTGCTCGAGAGCCCGAAGCAGCAGGGCAGGGCGGAACATCTGTGGCGTCTGGGCGCGCCACAGGGCTCCCCGCTCGAGGGTGGCCGGGCTGCGGCCGCGGCCGTCGTCGCGCTTGCAGGAATCGGTCATGGGCACGGCGAGGAAGCCGCCGACCTCATCCCCTCTGACAGCTTTGACGAGCCGCCTCAGATCCTCAGGCCTGAGGCAGGGGCGGGCGGCGTCGTGCACCAGAACCCAGCAGTCGCCGACTTCCGCGGCGATCGAACGGAGCCCGACCAGGACCGATTCGGCGCGCGTCCGACCGCCGATGACAACTGAGACCGGCACAGCGGGCCCGGCGGAGGGCGGCTGCCAGTGGCCGTGCCCGGCGTCGACGGCGACGACGATGCCCTGACAGATGTCTGGGGCCAGCAGGCGCCCGAGCGAAAATTCCAGCAGCGACCGGCCTTCGTGGAATTCCGCATGCTGCTTGGGAAGGCCGCCGCCAAAGCGCGACCCGCAGCCGGCAGCGGCGATCAGGCCCCAGACGGGGAGATCTCCGGAGTTGCCGGCCCCGCTCATGGCTCGGGCCAAGGCTCGTCGAGGGCAGAGGGGTCCTGCCAGCCGTTGTGTTCGTCGCTCTTTTCGCCGCCGTCCCCTTCAGGCGTGATCTGATAGAAAACCTCGCCCCCGCGCACCATGCCGAGCTCTTCACGGGCCAGATCCTCTATGGCGTGGCCGTGGGCGCGGAGGCTCTCGATCTGCTCGCCGAGCGCCCGATTGCGCTCGCTCTGCCGCTGTTTTTCCCGCTGCTGCTCCTCGATCAGTGCCCGGCGGGACAAGAGATCGCGCAGCCCCCCCTCGCCGAAGGTCAGGGTGTAGAGGGCGTAGAGAAGGGCGAGAAAAAGCAGCGCCAACCCCCAGCGCGCGCTCATCGTCATTATCCTCCTAGGCGGCGGCGGTGGGACGCGGCCAGTGGGCGTTGAAACTGTCCTTGCCGGCATAGCTGACGACAGCGCCAATTTTTTCCTCGATGCGCAGCAGCCGGTTATACTTGGCCGTGCGCTCTCCACGGCAGACAGCGCCGGCCTTGATCTGACCGCAGCCGAGGGCGACGGCGAGATCGGAAATGCCGGTGTACTCGGTCTCGCCGGAGCGATGCGAGACGATGGTGGCATAGCCGCTGGCGTGGGCCTGCTGGATGACTTCGATGGTCTCGCTGAGGGTGCCGATCTGATTGGGCTTGATGAGGATGGCGTTGGCGATGCCCTCGTCGATGCCGCGCCTGAGCAGTTTGGGGTTGGTCGTGAAGAGATCGTCGCCGACCAGCTGGTGGTGGTTGCCGATCTCCTCCGTCAGCAGTTTCCAGCTCTCCCAGTCGTCCTCGCAGAGGGCATCTTCGACCGACATGACCGGGTAGACCCGCACCAGTTCGGCCAGGGCCTTGATCCACTCGGCCGGGGAGTTGGTGACGCCGAGGCCGGTGAAGCGGTACTCCCCCTCGGTCCAGATCTCGCTGGCGGCGACGTCTATGGCAAAACAGATGTCGTCGCCGGCCCTGTAGCCGGCGTTCTCGACGCTGGCAACCATGAGGTCGAGCACCTTGGCCGGGTCCTTGATGGCAGGCGCGAAGCCGCCCTCGTCGCCGACCGAACAGCTGTAGCCCTTCTGCTGCAGCAGCTGGCGCAGGGCCGAGAAGACTTCCGAACCGGCGCGCAGGGCTTCGCTGAAGCTGTCGAGGCCCCAGGGAACGATCATGAACTCCTGAATGTCGAGCAGGTTGTCGGCGTGAACGCCGCCGTTGATGAAATTCATCATGGGTACGGGCATGGTGCGGTGGCCGCCGTCGATATAGTCGTAGAGCGACACCTTGCGATCGGCGGAGGCGGCCTCGGCAACCGCCAGGGATACGGCGAGGATGGCGTTGGCGCCGAGACGGGACTTGTCGGGCGTGCCGTCGAGTTCGCACATGACCCTGTCGACGGCTCTCTGATCGCTGGCGTCCATGCCGAGGATGGTCTCGCGGATCGGGCCGCGCACATGGGAGACTGCCTTCGAGACTCCGCGGCCGCGGTAGAGGAGGGGATCGCCGTCTCGCAGGTCGACGGCCTCATTCAGGCCCGTCGAGGCGCCTGAGGGGGCGGAGGCGCGGCCGCGGACATTGCCGCAGATGACATCGGCTTCGACCGTCGGATCGCCGCGGGAGTTGAGAATGGCCCGCGCCCGAACTTCGGTGATTTTGCTTTTCAAAAGATGGCCCCTTACAGCCTGATACACAAGGATGAACAAACGGCCGGGCCGCTGTTGTTCTGCTTTATTATAACAGCGAACGGCCGCGCCCTTTTTGTCCTTCGTCCCCTGTCTTTTCCCTCCCCGCCCAATCGCCTCGCCCAGGCGTCCCCCCAGTCCCATGTGGTTTATCCGCCTCGCAGATCAACTCAGCGGCCCCCAGCTCATCAATGATTCCAAGACTCCTTCGGGGCCCGTGCATGTCGGCTCCCTGCGGGGAGTGCTGATTCACGACGCCATCGCCCGCGAGTTGCGCCACCGCGGCCTCGAAGTGCAGTTCCGCTACGGCATCGACGACTACGACGCCCTCGACGCCCTGCCTGCCGGTCTGCCGGATTCCTGGGCAGAGCATCTCGGCAAGCCCCTGTGCGAGGTGCCGCCGCCTCCCGGCAGCGCCGCCGCCGACTTTGGCCGCCACTACAGTCAGGACTATCTCGAGATTGTCGACCGACTCGGCGTCGAGATCGAGCCCTATCGCACCAGCGAACTCTACCGCAGGGGAGCGCTCAACGCCGAGATCAGGGACTTTCTCAACGGCGCCGCCGAAGTCCGCCGCATCTATATCGAGGTCGCCGGCAGCGCCCGCCACGACGACTGGCTGCCGCTGCACCCGATCTGCGAGAACTGCGGCCGCATCGGCACGACCCAAGCCCTCGACTGGGACGGCTCCACAGTCTCCTACCGCTGCCAGCCGAAACTTGTCAGCTGGGCGCAGGGCTGTGGTTTTGAAGGGCGCATCTCCCCTTTCGACGGCCGCGCCAAGCTGCCGTGGAAGATCGAGTGGCCGGCGCGCTGGCGCGCCCTCGGCGTCACCCTGGAGGGGGCCGGCAAGGACCACTGCACCAGAGGCGGTTCGCGCTCTGTCGGCAGCCGTCTCGCGCGGGACATCCTGAAATTCCCCGAGCCGCGCAACATCCCCTACGAATTTTTCCTCGTCGCCGGCTCCAAGATGAGTTCGTCCAGGGGCATCGGCCACTCGGCCCGCTCGATCTTCGAGTTGCTGCCGACCGATCTGCTGCGCTATCTCTGTCTGCGCACCCCGCCGAAAAGCACCCTGAACTTGTCCACCGACGCCGAGTTCATCTACCGCCTGTTCGACGACTACGACCGTCTGGCCGAGCGCATCATGGAAGACTCGGCAGACGCCGGGGAGCGGGCCCTGTGGCGCCTGGTCTCGACCAAAAAGAAAAAGAAACCGGGCCGGGGCGCGAGCTTCCGCCTGCTGAGCACCCTGCTGCAGTTTCCCCACCTGGATGCGGCGGCGGAAGCGGCGCGCAGGTTCAATCGCCCGCCGAATCCGGAAGAGCGGCGGGCGCTGGCCGAGCGCGCCGCCCGGGCGCGGCTCTGGCTCGACCACTATGCGCCGGCCGACAGCCGCTTTGAGGTCCAGGCCGAGGCGCCCGCCGAGCTCGGGCAGTTGCAGCGGGCGCAGATTCTCTTCCTGCGCCTTTTGCGGGAGCTCATCATCGACGAGGAGCCCGGGGACGAAAACCGCATGCAGACGCTGGTATTCGACGCCGCCAAGCTGACGCCGCTCGCGCCCAGAGAGGCCTTCGCCGCCCTTTACACCGCCTTTCTCGCGCGGCAACAGGGGCCCCGGGCCGGCAGCCTGCTGGGCTTTCTCGATCGGGATTTTGTCCTGCGCCGCCTCGGCGAGGTCCCGGCCCTGACAGTCGGCGATCGACAGCTGTCCGTCTGGCGCTCCCCCGGCGGCCGCCGGGTGCGGCTCTCAGTCGAAGCGGGCGACGGCGGCCGGCGCCTCTCCCTGTCGCTGGAAGAGGGCGGCCCCTTCTGGCTCTCGCCGGCCGCCGACCTCGAGTTGAGGCGGGCTGGAAGCTTCTTTGGGGCGCGCCCACAGTCTCAGGGAGCTGATCGAAGCTGTTGCGGCCGCCGGCTCCGGCCGCCTGAGGCGGGCCTGTTTTTCAGGGAATCCGCCGCTCTCTTTCGGCAGCGACCCCGAAGCGAACGGGATTTTGTCCTGCGCCGCCCCGGCGAGGTCCCGGCCCTGACAGTCGGCGATCGACAGCTGTCCGTCTGGCGCTCCCCCGGCCGCCGCCGGGTGCGGCTCTCAGTCGAAGCGGGCGACGGCGGACGGCGCCTCTCCCTGTCGCTGGAAGAGGGCGGCCCCTTCTGGCTTTCGCCGGCCGCCGACCTCGAGTTGAGCACCCTGGAGGCTCCTTTTGCAGCGGCCTCGAAGCAGAGGCGCTGAAAAATCAGGGGCAAATTTAATAAAAAGCGCATAATTTTTTGCCTTTAGTTTCCACTTGAGGGAAAAAAGATGTTATAGTGAGGATTATGAAGGCGAAGAGCCTGGATGTGAATCTTGGCTTGGGGCCGCCCCTGAAGCTCGCTTCTGGAGGTGTTTTCTTACTATTTTGAAACAAGCTTGGAGTGTCCTGATATGAAAAAGAGAGTTCACAATATTTTCCACGGCCAGAAGGATGTACATCCCTACCTGCCGGAGCTCTACGAGCAATTCCTCAACAAGGAGATTGACCGCCGCTCGTTCATGAGCAACGCGGCGCGCCTCGGCGCTTTTGTCGGCGCTTCTGCCGTGGTTGCCGGTTGCGGCGGCGGCGACGGTTCTGCCGGCAGCGGCAGGCAGGGCGGTACCTTGCGTTTCGCCTTGCAGTTGCAGGAACTGACCGATCCCGCCCTGTTCAATTGGATCGAATCATCCAATGTCTCGCGCGGCCTCTGTGAGTACCTTGTCGAAGTCGATGAACAGAACGTCGCCAAGCCCTACCTCGCCACGAGCTGGAAGCCGTCCGCCGATCTCAAGACCTGGGATCTGACCCTGCGCAAAGGCGTCAAGTGGTCCAACGGCGACAATTTTGAAGCCAACGATGTGATCTTCAACTTTGATCGCTGGCGCGTCAAGGACTCCAAGTCGATTAATCGCACCCTCTGGGGCAATGTGACCGGCGTCGAGCGCGTCAACAGCCATCAGCTCAAGATCCACCTGAGCTCCCCCATGCTCGAGTTGCCGGAGAACCTGTACCAGTACACCTGCGCCATGGTTCATCCCTCCTTTGACGACACCGGCGCCGACCTCGTCAAGAACCCCATCGGCACCGGCCCCTTCAATATGACCCGCTTCCAGGTCGGCGAGGGTGCCAGGCTCGAACGGCGCGACGACTACTGGGGCAAGGCCGCCCATATCGACGCCGTCCAGTTCGTCGACCTCGGCGAAGACCCCCAGGCCCAGGTCTCGGCCCTGCAATCGAAGCAGGTCGATCTGGTCTACAAGGTCGGCGTCGAGCAGCTCGAGACGGTTCAGGGGATTCCCCATGCCCAGCTGTTCGATGTGGTCACGGCCCAAACCACCGTTGTCCGCTTCCAGATCGATCAGCAGCCCTACAACAACCACCTGTTGCGGCAGGCAATCACGGCGGCCACGGACAACGCGAAGATTCTCGATATCGCCTACCGCGGTCGTGGTCTCGTGGCGGAAAACCACCACACCTGCCAGATTCCAGCCGGAGTATTTCGACCTGCCGGTCAAGCCGGCCCGCGACATCGAGAAGGCCCGCGACCTTCTGCGTCGTAGCGGCTATCGCGGCCGTACGCCCCTGAAGCTGACGGTGGGCAACACCCAAGGTGTCTTTGAGCAGAATGTCTGCCAGATCATCAAGGAACAGTGTGAGCCGGCCGGCATTAAGATCGACCTTAAAGTTCTGCCCTCGGCGGAATACTGGAAGATCTGGGACAAGGACAAGTTCAGCCTGACCTTCTGGACCCACCGCCCCCTGGCTGTCATGCTGCACAATCTGGCATACAACAGCAAGGCCGTGTGGAACGAGACGCACTTCCGCAACAAGGAGTACGATCGCGCCTTGGCCAAGGCCTCTTCCACACCTGATCCGATTGAGCGGAGCAAGATCATGGAGAAGGTTCAGAGCCTGTTGCAGGACAACAACATCATGATACAGCCGTTCTGGCGTCGTCTCTACGCCGCCGGCGGCAAGAACGTCAAAGGCTTTGCCGCCCATCCGACGCAGTACTATCGGATGGACCGCGTCTGGCTCGACAATTCCTGATACAGGACTGCAGCACAGGGCAGGAGCCCCCTGGTCCCAAGGCCAGGGGGCTCCTGTCGTTATTTTCCCCTGTCTTCATGGTTTCATCCATAAACAGGTTTTGCCCCCTCTGGCCGGGCGTCAAGGCTCCGGTGCACGGCCCTGTCGGTACTGTGAGCGACAACAACCAATAATAGACAACAACGACAGATGATCCCCCTGATTACTCGCCGCATCGTCGCCGGTCTGTTGACGATGGTTGTCTTGTCCATCGTTGTGTTTCTCGTTCTGGAAATCAATGTGGAGAGTGTCGCCGTCAAATTCCTCGGCCAGTGGTCCACAGAGGACCAGAGACAGAGTTGGCTGCTGGACAACGGTTATTTTGACCCCTTCTACGAACGTTACTGGCGTTGGCTCTCCGGCTTTGTCAGCGGCGATTTCGGCCAGTCCACCCGCTTCCGCACCGATGTCGCCGCCGTCCTCTGGCCGCGCCTGGAGCGCACCGCCATCCTCGCCGGCATCACCATGGCGATCATGGCGCCCCTCTCCATGCTGCTCGGCGTTCTCGCCGGCATGCGCGAATCCTCCAAGTCCGATCGCAGCATCTCTCTCCTCGCCATTCTGACCTCCTCGGTTCCCGAATTCGCCACCGCCGTTTTCCTCAGTTCCCTCTTCGTCTTCGTACTCAACTGGCTGCCCGGCACCAGCCCCATGATCGGCGGCTTCCAGCCCACTGAGATCATCCTGCCGGTCTCGGTACTCGTGATCTACGGCATCGGCTATCTTATCCGCATGACGCGGGCCTCCATGGCAGAGGTCATGGGCCAGGCCTATGTGCGCACGGCCGTCCTTAAAGGCCTGCCCTACAGACGCGTCATCGTCCACCACGCCCTGCGCAATGCCCTCATCACTCCGGTCACCGTCCTCATGCTGCAGCTGCCCTGGCTGCTGTCGGGGGTCATAGTAGTTGAGTTCTTCTTTGCCTACAAGGGTTTCGGAGCCCTGCTGCTCGAGGCCTCCCTGAACGACGATCTGTTCCTGATCGAGGCCTGCGCCATGATCACAGTCTTCGTCGTCGTCTTCACGCAGATCGTCGCTGACGTCATATACGGCTGGCTCAACCCGAGGATTCGCTTCTGATGAACGCCCCTGCATCGCCCCCCCCCCCCAGCGCCCTGCGGAAGACGCTGTACGCCATCTCCCTGCTGGGCGAGAGCAAGATCGGCATGATCGGCGGCGCTCTCTGTCTTTTCTGGATTCTGGTCGCCGTTTTTGCGCCTTGGCTCGCGCCTTTCGGGCCGACGGAACAGATCCAACCCCTGCAGAACACCGGAGCCGTAGCGCCGGACGGTCAGGTCTTCTGGCTCGGCACCGACAACCTCGGACGCGATGTGCTCTCCCGCATCATCTACGGCTCGCGCACGGTGTTGCTCTGGGCTCCGTTGGCGACGGCCTGCGCCTATGTCGTCGGCATCGTCATGGGGCTGGCGGCGGGTTATCTGGGCGGCATCATCGACGAGTTCCTCTCCTTCACGGCCAACCTGATTCTGTCTTTCCCGGTGCTGGTGCTCTATATCCTCATCATCTCCATCATCGGCGCCTCGAGCATCAACATCGTCATCGCCGTGACCTTCGCCAGTTCGCCGGCGATCTTTCGCATCGTCCGCGGCGAGGTGCTGAGTATCCGCCCGCGCGATTTCGTCGCCGCCTCCCAGACCCGCGGCGAGAACGCCTTCTACATCATGTTTTTCGAGATTCTGCCCAACGCCAAAGGGCCCCTGATCGTTGACAGCTGCCTGCGCCTCGGCTACACCACCATCACCATCGGCATCCTCGGCTTCCTCGGCCTCGGCTTTCCGCCGCCGACCCCGGACTGGGGCGGCATGGTCAACGACGGCCGCGTCATGGCCCTGACCTTCCCCCACATGGTGATCTATCCCTGCCTGGCGATCAGTTCCTTCGTGCTGGGCCTGAACCTGCTGGCCGACGGCCTGCGCGAAATCTCCCTGACGGACTGAAAACATGGCAAAGGACAACGGCAAGACGACGGCTGAAGAGTCGCCGATTCTCGATATCGACGGGGTCGAAATCACTTATTACACCCGCGCCGGCGCCCTCAGGGCCGTAGTCGACTTCAGCCTTGAGGTCTGGCCCGGCGAAAGCATCGGCGTCGTCGGCGAATCGGGCTGCGGCAAGTCGACCGTGGCCATGGCGATCATGCGCTACCTCGGGCGCAACGGGGCCGTCACCAAGGGGGCGATCAAATTCAAGGGGCGCGACCTCCTGGCCATGGGTGAAGAGGAACTGCGCCAGTTGCGCGGCGCCGACATCTCCATGATCTACCAGGAGCCCATGGCCGCGCTCAACCCCTCCATGACCATCGGCAACCAACTCATGGAAGTGCCCATGTTCCACTTTGGCAAGGACACCAAGGAGGCGCGGGCCATGGCGGAGCAGATTCTCGCCGATGTACGCATCCCCGACCCCAAGCGCCTGCTCGATTCGTGGCCGCACCAGGTCTCCGGCGGCCAGCAACAGCGCGTCGTCATCGCCATGGCCCTGCTGGCCAAGCCCCCGCTGCTGCTGCTTGACGAGCCGACGACGGCGCTCGACGTCACCGTCGAGGCCGGCATTATCAACCTCATTGAAGACCTGGCCCACCGGCAGAACACGGCCATGATCTTCATCTCCCACAACATGGGCCTGATCGCCCGCACCTGCAACCGCGTCTACGTCATGTATTCCGGCCAGCTGGTCGAAAAGGGAGAGGTGCAACAGATCTTCGAGAATCCGCAACACCCCTATACCCACGGGCTCTTCAACTGCATCCCGAATCTGCTGGCGGGGAAGGACACCCGGCCGCTGAACCCGATTCGCGGTCAGCTTCCCTCCATGAACGCCCGCCCGCCCGGCTGTTTCTTCAGTCCGCGCTGCGACTTCTTCAAGGAGGGGCTGTGCGATCAGGAACTCGGGTTGACCTCGCTGTCGGACACCCATGCGGCCCGCTGCGCTCGCCTCAGCGAAATCGACTGGAAGGCCAAGGAAAACGAGGTCAGGCAGCACAAGATTAATCTGGCGGAAATCGGCAAGTCCATCCTCGAAGTCGAGGACATCAGCAAGCACTATGAGATCACCGACAACTCCATCGGCGCCCTGATACAGGGAGAGCGCCACAAGAAGGTCAAGGCCATTCAGGGCATGACTTTCAATGTCTGCAAGGGGCAGACCGTGGCGATCGTCGGCGAGTCCGGCTGCGGCAAATCGACCTTCGCCAAGCTGCTCATCGGCCTTGAGGGCAAGACCAAGGGCTCGATCAATTACGAGGACGACGCCATCGACGAAGTCCTGGTGCAGGATCGCTCGCCGGAGCAGATCGGCAGCCTGCAGATGATCTTCCAGAACCCCAACGACACCCTGAACCCGACCAAGACGGTGGGACAGCAGTTGGCCCGCGCCATCCGCAAGTTTGGCATCCTTGACAAGCAGGAGATCTCCGACCGCATCGACCGCCTGCTCGACCTGATCAAACTGCCACGCCACTACCGCAGCTTCAAGCCGAGACAACTTTCAGGCGGACAGAAACAGCGCATCGGCATCGCCCGCGCCTTCGCCGGCAACCCGGACCTCGTCATCGCCGACGAGCCCGTCTCTGCGCTTGATGTGTCGGTGCAGGCCGCCATCACTGAGTTGTTGCTCGACATCCAGCGGGAAAAGTCGACGGCCCTGCTCTTTATCAGCCACGACCTGTCGGTGGTGCGCTACCTCGCCGACAGAATCATCGTCATGTATCTCGGCTGCATCATGGAACAGGGCACGGTCGAAGAGGTCTTTGAGCCTCCCTACCACCCCTACACCGAGGCGCTGCTGGCCGCGGCTCCCGTAGCCGATACCTCCATCGGCAAGCGCGAGCTCGTGATCGAGGGTGAGCTGCCGAGTCCGCTGAATCCGCCCAAGGGCTGCCCCTTCTCGACCCGTTGCCCGCACCGCATCGGCGAGATCTGCGACGACGAGATCCCACCGACCCGCACCTTTGGCGACGGTCACCAGATCGCCTGTCATCTTGAGGCCAAGGAGCTGAACAAGGTCAAGCCTGTGTTTTTCTACCGCAACGCCGGCGACAATGTCATTTATGGGCGCGGCGGCGCAACCGCCGAGCCCTCGCCGCCAACGGCCAACTAAATAAAAGGGGCAGGGCGCTCAGTCGGCGCCGAAGCCTGAGGCCGGTATCTCCGCCAGAAACCGCCAAAAAGGCGGCGGCAGCGGGCAGAATAGAGTGAATGCTGGACTGGCGCCGCTTTCAGGGGCCAACGGCCATAGAAAAAGGGTAAGGGCGCTCAGCCGGCGCCGCAGCCCGAGGCCGGCGCCGCCAGGAACTGTTGAAAACAGGGCAGGGCGCTCAACCGGCGCCGCAGCCCGAGGCCGGGATTACCGCCAGGAACCGCTGAAAAGGCAGCGGCAGCGGGCAGAACAGAGCGAATGCTAGAGCGGTGGCGCCTTCAGGGCCTCGTCGGCCTGGAACTGCCACTGCCGCTCCACCTTGCAGATGGCGACGCTGTAGCTTTGATACCAGCGCTCGCGCCCCCGCTTTTTCGCCTCCACATGGCGCGGGTGGCGGCGCCAGTTGTCGATG
Organism: Candidatus Porifericomitales bacterium; assembly: GCA_965237735.1. Taxonomy (GTDB): domain Bacteria; phylum Pseudomonadota; class Gammaproteobacteria; order CBDEFV01; family CBDEFV01; genus CBDEFV01. Next base: position 133,696 of record CBDEFV010000005.1, read on the forward strand.
TCCTTCAGTGTCTCCCACCAGGAGATCGTGATCCCATGACTGCCGTCGCCGATAGTGTCGACGCGAACAAAACCAGGCTGCTGCCGTGCGAGCTCGAGCATCTTCTCAAGCATGCCGGCATAGCCTTCGGGGTCGGGCGATTTTTGGGTAACGAAGACAACGGCGTACAAGGCGACCTCCTGAAAATGACGGCATGGGATGATTGAGCAGGCCGGCCAGGACCGGGGGCTGTCAGTATAGCAGGCAGAGACCGCCTCCGGCATCCCCGCCCCAAACTTGCCTCATCGGCAGCCAGGGGCACTGCCGCCACTCCGGTGCCGCTGCCGGGGCGACCAAGCCCCGCTGCCGGGAAAGACCCGACTTGTTGTCGGCGACGGGGAAGGGCCGGCCGCCGCCAGAGCAGCAGGCGGGGGCCGCGGGAATCGCCGGGAGCAGCCACAACGGGCCGCCGCTGTCCGGCGAGGATGCTGCTGCGAAAATCGTGCTGATTCCACACCCTGAAGACTGGGCAGAAGGGCCAGGCCCCAAGCCGGCTGCCGGGCCGCGGCAGGCGCCTGCCGGGAAAGACCTCACTTGTTGTCGGCGACGGGGGGAGGGCCGGCCGCCGCCAGAGCAGCAGGCGGGGCCGCGGCAATCGCCGGGAGCAGCCACAACGGGCCGCCGCTGTCCGGCGGAGATGCTGCTGCGAAAATCGCGCTGATTCCACACCCTGAAGACTGGGCAGAGGGCCAGGCCCCAAGCCGGCTGCCGGCCGCAGAGACCCTGCCTGCCGGGAAGGATCCGACTTGTTGTCGGCGACGGGGGAAGGGCCGGCCGCCGCCAGAGCAGCGGAGCTGCGGGAACAGCGAGGAGCAGCCACAACGGGCCGCCGCTGTCCGGCGAGGATGCTGCTGCGAAAATCGTGCTGATTCCACACCCTGAAGACTGGGCAGAAGGGCCAGGCCCCAAGCCGGCTGCCGGGCCGCGGCAGGCGCCTGCCGGGAAAGACCTCACTTGTTGTCGGCGACGGGGGGAGGGACGGCCGCCGCCAGAGCAGCAGGCGGGGCCGCGGCAATCGCCGGGAGCAGCCACAACGGGCCGCCGCTGTCCAGCGGAGATGCTGCTGCGAAAATCGTGCTGATTACCACACCCTGAAGACTGGGCAGAGGGCCAGGCCCCAAGCCGGCTGCCGGCCGTAGAGACCCTGCCTGCCGGGAAGGATCCGACTTGTTGTCGGCGACGGGGGAAGGGCCGGCCGCCGCCAGAGCAGCGGAGCTGCGGGAACAGCGAGGAGCAGCCACAACGGGCCGCCGCTCGGCGAAGATGCTGCTGCGAAAATCGTGCTGAGTTCCCGCCTCGACAAAGGGGCCAGGGGGCTGGCTGCAGGCATGCCGGCGCCCCCAAGGCGCTCGGCTTTGCTCGGTCGGCTTCAGGCAGGGCTGGATTGAGGCCGGCGGAGCCCGCCCGGAGAAGGGCTCCATGTCATTATGAATCTGTGAACAGGGGAGCCGGGCCCCGAGCCGGCTACCGGACGGCAGAGACCCTGCCTGCCGGGAAAGACCCGACTTGTTGTCGGCGCCGGGGAAGGGCCGGCCGCCGCCGCCAGAGCAGCAGGGCTGCGGGAACAGCGAGGAGCAGCCACAGCGGGCCGCTGCTGCCGCCACCGCCGCCGCCACCGGCAGCAACGGTCGGGGCGCGGCGGCACTGGCCGTCCCCGTCGGGGACGCAGACGCTCAGCGAAGCGAAGGTCTCGCTGCCGTCGGTCAGATCCGTCGCCTTCAGCCTCAGCTCGAAATTCCTGCCGCCGGCGTCCGGCGTCAGCCTCAGCTCGTTGGTGACGCTGCCGCCGCGATTGAGCCGCGGCACCAGCTCGGCGATGCCCCGGTCGTCAATCAGCTGCAGCTCGAAGCTGTCGTCGCCGTCGACGAGGTCCTGAACCTGTACGATCACCACAGTTTCGCCGCCGGCCCCGATACGGATCGAGGTCGTCGCCTCGCCGTCCCGCATGAAGAGGATATCCGGCGGCCGATTGGCAACTGCGACCAGCAGGGTCAGGGCGGCGACCGCGCCGCCGCCGGCGTCCAGCGCCTCGACCCGCACCTCCTCGGGGCCGTCCGCCGTGCGCTTCAGGCCGCGCAGCACCACAGCCGGGCCTGTGCTGCCGTCCCCCGCCTATGGTCGCCGTCTCGCTGTAGACGCCGGAAACGCCGTCCATTTCTGTTATGACCCGGACATTCTCCAGATCGGCGCCCAGCTCGAGCGGGATGATCAGGAGCGGGTTCTCTTCGGCCTCGGGGTCGACCTCGATATTAATGACCCTGTTCTGGTAGCCGGAGGCATCAGCGGCCAGGGCCAGGCTCAGATCCTCGACCGTCTGCAGCAGCAGCAGCATCTCGACCGAGCCGTCGCGGTCGCTGTCGACGCCGTAGAAGCAGGTGTCGCAATCGCCGATATTGCTCAGCGCCGCCGGGCCGCCGTCCGGACCCGGCAGACCGGCGTCGAGCACCGGCACCCAGGCCTGCCCGTCGTAGCGGTAGACGCGGGTGCTCTGCGGGTCGAACGGCAGGCTGACGACCAGGGGCTCGTCGTGGTTGACGGCGCTGCTGTCGAAGTCGGCCGAGAGGTCGATCAGCTGGTAGTCTCCCTCTCCGAACCGCTGCCCCAGCGCCAGGCTCTGCGATTGGGCCAGGCCTGCGAAGTTCTCCGACAGGCCGCCGCAGCCGCTCAGCACAGGCGGATCTCCATCCATGCCCACCGTCAGCGCCATGGTCACGTCGCCGCACTGACCGAGGCCGAGGGAGCGCGCCAGGTTGCCGAGCGCCAGCGACACCTGCCTGGCGCCCTGCACATCGATGCGGTCCTCCGTCACCCGGGCGACGGCCGCCGTGATCGGCGCCGCCGCCGGTCCCAAGGTTGACGGATCCTCGTTGTCGTCGAAGGCGTCGACGACGCCGTCGTTGTCGCTGTCGAGGCTCGACGCACTGATCGTCGTGGTCACCGGCAGGCGCAGGCGGTCGCCGGCGATGATCTCGCCGTCGGCCCACAGGTGTTCAATCGACACTTCGACGACATCGCCCGGCTGAAGACCGAGCAAGGCCCCCTCTGCCGTCGTCAGCGCCCCCGTCTCCACAAGCACCTCAATGTCGATCTCGTCGGCCCCGGCCCCGACCTCGACAGTCGTCAAGGTCGTGGTCCGGGCGGCGCCGGGGCCAGCTGCCCCCACTTTGGCTATAGCGATCGAGAAAGTAGCGACCCTGTCCAACAGCTCTTCCGGCACCTCCCCCTCCAGGGTCGCCTGGACGAAGAGGGTATCGTTCGCCGGGAAGCTTGAAATCACGGCTGGCTCTCTGTCGTCGACAACGGCCTTCAGGCTCAGCTGCAGCCGCGGCTTCGGCTCGGCCGGCACCACCACCACCGGCATCTCGACCCGCCGCCGATGGATGCCGTCGTAAGCGCTCGCCTCGAGGAGGATCCGCGCCTGGCCGGGCGGCGCCGAGGGCGACGCCGTCACTTCCAGGTCGACATGGCCACGACTGTCGGGGCGACTCAGCTCGATCCCGAGACCGGAGCCGACTGAGACCGAGGCGGTCCACTCCAGGTCTTCTATGCCCGTTCCCTGCTCCAGCTCCACAGCCCGTTCCTCTGTCCCGCCGACGACGATGAACAGCGGGTTCTGCGGCCTGATCTGCGGCAGCAGGGCGGGGCGTTCGACAGTGAACGGCAGCTCCGTCCGGCCGCCCTGGGAGTCGAGCACCGCCAGCCGCACCAGGCCCCCCCTCCCCGGGGCGTTCAGCCGCCTCAGGGTGACCCGTCGGTTGACGGCGTCGACCCGGACCGCCAGATCGTCGGGCGCCTCCGCCACGACGAACGTCGGAGCCCCGCCAGTGCCGTCCCTGCTGCCGTCCGAGAAGCTCAGCTCCAGGGCGAGCGGCTGCTGCTGCTCGAGATAGACGGGCACGGCCTTGTCGTCCAGTTCCGCCCTCAGCCTGAAGGTCGGCGCCACATCCTCGACCCGCACCCGCAGCCGCTGCTCGAAACCCTCGCCGTAACCGTCGCCGACGCCGGACAGCCGCAGCTCGACGACGCTGCCGAACGGCGTCGCCAGCTTGCCGCTGATCCTCAGGGTCAGGGACAGCTCATTGCCGTTGCCTTCGGGCCCGGCCTGCTCATCGGTCTTCTTCTGTTCGACGACGCTGGCTTCCAGGTCAAAGTAGTTGTTCGAGTGTCGCAAATCGCCAATCGGCCGACCTTCGTCCTCGAAGCCGATCACTTCCAGGCGCAGCTGTGACGGCTCCAGGAACCTGAGGCCGCCGTCGGGGTCGACGACCCGCAGCAGATACTCCTCGACGCCGGCAACGCCATCCGAAGCCGAGCCGAGCTGCACTTCGATGACGGTCGTCTCCACACCGCTCTCATTGACCCTCAGGGTCGTCTCGCCCTGGTAGCGGGGCGCATCGTTGATGTCGATGCGGAACTCGGCCCTGAGGTTCCTCCTGCCGCCGAGGTTCACATCGACCCGAATCACGTAGTCGGGAGCGGTCGCGTCCTGGTCCACCCGCACCTCGAGCCGCTGCTCGAAGCGGCGGTTGGTCCGGTCCACCCCGGCGCAGGCCCGGGGCGCCACCTGCAGATCGGCGGAGTGCCGGAAAACGAGGACGCTGCAGGGATCCTCGCCGAGCAGCAGGTTGCTGACCACCAGCAGCACCTCGGCTGTCCCGCCCTTCGGCAGCACCAGGGCCGCCGGGCTGAGCGTCGCCTCCAGCCTCGCAGAGATGCCGGTCGCCAGCGGGATGATGCGGTTGAAGACGCCCGCCCGCCCCAAGCCGGGGGGAGGGGTGTAGGCGAAGCGGAGCGCGACCCTCGAGTCCGTGGCGTCGGCCCGCAGGCGGCGGATCCTCAGAGTCCGCGTACGGGTGCGCGCCTGCCGCTCCTCCCCGGTCGCCGGGCGATCGTGGGCCGGGGTGACGCCGACGATCAGGGTCAGGGTCGCCGGCCCCTCGGCGTCGAGCAGCTGCCGCACTTCGGGCGGCACCGCCCCGTCGACGGCCAGGGTCGCCGACAGCTGTTCGGCGGTCAGCTCCTCAGTGGGAGCGCCGGGTTCAATCCCGGGGACGATGTCGTCGAAGACCTGCACCGAGACGATCTCAGAGCTATAGTTGTCGCCGCCGCCGGCAGGCTTTCTGATGATGTTCAGCAGCCGCTCCCCGGGCACCTGGATGACCTCCTCCGCCTTGTAGCCGTTGTCCTCGAGTTCGAGGACGTTGGCCACGCTCAGCGTCCAGGTCTCGGCCGCCGGCTGCTCGCCCCTCAGGGAGATGCTGAAGACCCTCTCGTCGCCCTTGAAGTCGTTGCCGCTGACCCTGTCGAAGGGCACTTCCAGGGGGTGATCCAGCGACAGGAAGTGGGCGTCGAAGCGCAGCTCATCGACGCGCACCCGCGGGTCCGGCACTCTGATTCCCACGGCGACGGCGACACCGTTCCTCGGCTCGGCAGCGGCGAACAGCAGATCGCGGCCCGAGCCGCCGCCGAGGCTCAGTCCCTCCGTCGCCTCGCCGCCGATGGTCATCGTCGGGCTCAGATCGAGGCCGCGGAGAATCCCGTCTCTGCCCTGCAGCGGCGTGCTGTCCGCTGTCAGCACCAGTTCGAGCGGCAACTGCAGGTCCAGCTCCGGCGGGTGCCGCCGGTTCTGCCGGTTCAGCCGCTCGCCCTCCTCGACAAAGACGAAGAGCGGGTCGCGGAAGGCCCGCAGCGGCTCGGCATCGACGACCGGACGAAGCAGCGCCCGCGGCCTTTCGAACACAAGGGTGAAGCTCAGTTGCTCCGGGTCCCGGATCTTCGACAGCGAGCCTCCGTGCGTCGCCGCTATGCGGACCTCGACCTCGCCCTCACTCCCGTCCAGTGAGAGGACTTGCCGCAGCTCTTCATCGTCGTCCTGCGCCATCCTCAGGGTCGCCGTTTCGCCGACGCTGAGGGTGGAAGTGAAGTCCGACTGCTTGAAGGAGCGGTCGCCGCCGCCCGAGCGCCCGAGGCTCCAGACGAGGGTCAGCGGCCCGTTGGCCGAGACGCGGACGGTCGTCGAGACCGGCAGCAATTCTTCGCCCTGAGCCTCGCCGCTGTAGTTCGCGCGGATCTCCGTCTCCGTCTCGCTGTTCGCCTCCAGGGTGCCGGCGAGTTCGGCACTCAGCTCCTCGGCGCCGGCGGCCCGCGGCCGCTGCGCCGTCGCCCTGAAGCTCAGGCGGAAGTCGAAGTCCTCAGACAGAGCGGGTCCGTTGCGTACCAGCCGCACCGGCGTCTCGAAGCTGCCGTCTGCAACCACCTCCCCCCGCGACAGGGCGAGCCGGCCCTCCTCAACCCGGGTCGGGTTGCCGTCGTCTTCGCTGAGGAGAGTGAAGTCGTCGCCGTGGTTGACCCTGAGTTCGCTGATGGGGTAGCGGTTGCCGCCGGCGCGGACGACGAAAATCAGATTCATGCCCTCCTCGTCGGGGCCGAACCGCAGCGGCGTCCCGGCCGTCAGCGGCGTCCGCCCTCCGTCCTCATCAACGACCAGGATCTGCAGCCCGGCGCCCTCCGGCAGGGCTCTTCTCAGCGTCAGGCGGTAGTTCTGGACGGCAGGCGGGGTCTCTCCGTTTTCCTGCGGCAGCGCCACCGAAACCTCGATGTCGAAGACAAAGAGCTCCCCGCCCGTCGACAGGTCCAGGCGAACCTCGTCGCCGGCGACGTCAGCGCCGTTCCCCTGGGGCTCGCCGTCGAGGAAGAGATAGACCTCGCCGGGGCTCTGTTCACTCTCCCCGGCATTGTCCCGGGTAACAGTCGGCGTCGCCGTCAGAACGGCACTGCGGGCGCCGGACGGAATTTCGGCCTCGTAATCGGCCACCCGGGGAGCGAAGCCGACGTCGCCGTCGGGCTGCTGCCTCAGGGGCAGCCGCTCGCCGCCGCGGCTCAGCCTCAGCTCCAGGCTCTGCAGGCTCGTGTCGACGTCAGTCAGCTCGAGGGTGGCCGAGGCGACGGCAACGATGTTGTAGGGCGGATCCTCGCTGCTTGCGTCGAATTCAATGATCAGCCCGCCGAAGCCCCCGACCTCCTCTGCCGCTTCGAGCCGCAGCTGCTGCGGCCGATCCCAGTTCGCATCGTTGAACCTCAGCGGCCCCGGAACTTCGATATCCTCCGCCCGGGCCTCAGAGCCGGGCGCAGCCCGGACGCGCGCAATCACCGTCACCGTCCCGAAGTTCGGCACCGTGTCCAGCACCAGAGCGTAGCCGACCGGCTGCCCGGGACGCACTCTCCGGGACGCCGGCGTCACGGTAACGCCGGCGCTGTCGTCGTCGAGGATATCGAGGCGGGCCGGCACCACCGTCAACCCCCCCTCTGTAAAAACGCTGAAAAAGAGGGGATCGCTGTCGCCCTCGTCGATGTTGTCGTTGATCGGAGTCAGCGTCAGCTCCAGCTCCCCATATCGACCGAATGCCGGGATGATGAAGCGGGGCAACTGCCGATCGCTCGTAAAGTCAAGGCCCAGCTCAGCTGCATCCGGAGAATCTTCGGGGATGTCGTCAAATACAAGGGTCAATACCGTATCCTGCTGGCGCGGCACATCGAGGGTGGCGCGGACCCTCACCGGCACGGGGCCCTGATCTTCCCGCAACTCCGCATGCGACAGGCTCAGCCTGACCTTCGTCGTCTCCTCCTCCTCTTCGTTGACGACGGTCAGCGTCACCGTCGCCGCCTGGGCGCTGTCGTAGCCGCCGCCGACGGCGACATGCTCCATCCTGATCTGCCGATTCTCTCCCGAATAGTCGTTGTCCGCCAGCCGCACCGTCACCGCCTGCGGCTGATCCCAGTCGTCCCCGTCGAAGATCAGCGGCCGTTCCGCCAGCACGGCATCGGCGACGGCAGCGGAGCCGTCCGCGCCCAGACGGCCCCGGGCGATGCTCACCCGCACGGTCACCTCTCCCGTCGGCGGCGAGATCAGCGTCACGGTGTAGCTGGCTGCCCCGCCTTCAACGACTGTCAGGCGGTCCGTCGAGATGAGGATGCGGCGGTCCACCAGCGTCAGGGAGACCTGCGAAGCAGGGGCGGCACTGTAGTCCGTGCCCTCGGTGCTGTGGCGGAGAAAAGCCTCCCGGGTGTCATGCCGGCTGTCGTTCTCTGCCAGCGAGACGTCCACGGTCTGCCATTCATTCCACTGAGGGCCTGAATCACCTCCGAACACCAGGGAGTTCGGAACCCGTTTGATGCGGTCAGGCGCCGCGCCCGGCGGGGTCTCAGTGCCCGCGATTCTTATCTGTACGGACACTTCTCCCTCAGCAGGCGCCAGGACCCCGTCCCGGTTCGGGTCCGGGTCCGGCTCCGAAGTCAGGCGCACCTCGTAGGTCCGGGTCTCGCCCCCCTCCACCAATGTCAGGGCCTGCGGCCGAATGTCAAGGCCGCGGACATCGTTGTCGATGATATCCAGAAAGACAGGAGCCGCCGTCCGAGCGCTCAGGTCCTCGAGGGTGCCGCCTATCTGGATATCCTCCCCATCATCTTCGTCGCTCCGGTCGGCCTTCACCTGAAACTCGAGTCCCACCGTGATTGTCGTCCTCTCTTTCGGCAGCGTCAGCCTGAGGGCAGCTGCCCCCGGAGCGATCCACCCCTGGCCAATCCCTGTTCCCTCAGGATCGTCAGGGGTGGCTGTGAGAGTGGCCGAGAAGTCCCGGCCGAGCGTTGCGAGGCTCAGTTCCTCGTCAACGGACAGCAGCAGAACCCGGTCGTCCCTGAAGGGCGCCTCGTTCAGGTGGGCCCTCAGCTGCACATCCACAACATTGTCGACGAGGGCGCCGCCCAAGGGTCTCTCTTCATTAAACTGGACAAAAGGACCGAAGTCGCCCGAATCACCAAGGCGCACCTCCAGCAGGAGCATGTCGGACTCCAGATCCTCGTTGTCGATGGTCAGCTCCACAGCATCGATGGCCAGTCCGGCGTAGCCTTCATCGTCGCTGCTCGCGCTGTGGCTGATCGTCACGGGCTCATTCTCCCCCGAATAGGGGTTGTCCTGCGCCTGGACCCTCACCGTCTGCGGAGTATCCCAGTTGTCCGTCGTGAATGTCAGCGACGGCAGAGGATCAGAGGCCACAGCCGTCCGCTGCCCGCCGATTTCCAAATGATCGATGGCATCGGCGTCGCTGAGGCTCAGCTGCACCTGCACCGATGCGGTCGGCGCCGAAAGCAGCACCAGACTGTATTCGGCGGTCCCTCCTTCCAAAACCGACAGCTCTGTCGGCGAGATGCGAATGCCACGGTCAGCGAGCCTCAGGGCGACGGCAGCCCCTGGCAAACCCTGGTAATCGCCGCCCTCGGCACTGTGGCGGAGAATCGCCTCCCTGTTTTCGTTGCTGTCGGTGTTCTCCTCCAGGGTGACCCTGACCTCCTGCTCCTGATCCCAAGCGTTCTCGCCGCTGACTCCAAAGGTCAGCAGCAGCTCTGGAATGCCGTTCAAAAGGACGCTGTCGGCCATGCCATCCATGGCCATGCCCTCCATGGCGGCGCCGTAGTCGACTTGGATGAACACCCCCACCAGCGCCGTCGGCTGCGAAGTCAGGCGGACAGAATAGACCTCGGCCTCGCCGCCCTCGACCAGGAACAGCCGCTCCCTCGAGATCCGGAGGCCGCGCTCGTCGTCGTCGATGATGGTCAAGGTCGCCGTGCCATGCGCGCGCACATTGTCAAGATCAGCAACGGCAGCGACGAGAAAGACCTCGCCACCGTTCTCATCGATGTCGTCGTCGATCAGAAGCAGGGTGAAGTTTCCACTTCCACCGCTGTCATAGGCCTCTATGACCAAGAAGAATGAGGCGCTGTCCACCGCATAGTCAGAATTCCGTCCAGCCGTTGCGTACCCCCCGGTGGCGGGGTCATCGTCAACGGGTTCGGCGACAACACGAAGCTGCACCATCGTATCCTGCTGGCGCGGCCTGTCGATGCCCGCCGTTACGGTCACCACCACCCGGCCGGCCGCCTCGCTCAGCTGCGATGGCCTCAGGCTCAGGGTGATGCTGCGGGCGGGCTCATAGTTGTCCAGCACCGTCAGGGTCAGGGTCGCCTTCTCTCCGCCGTAATCCGCGCCCAAGGCGATGTGCGTGATGAGCACCTGTTCCAGGCCATCCGGCGATGAATAGTCGTTGTCTGTCGTACGGACGATCACCGACTGGGTGCGATGCCAGTTTTCAGGCGTGAAGCTCAGCACCCCCGGCACCTCCACCGAGTCCCGATCCGCGATCTCAAACCGGCCATTATCGGTCTCCAGGCTCCTCAGGGCCCGGCCCTGACTGACCAGCACCGCCACCTCGACGGCGCCGGCTGGCGGCGACCTCAGCGCCACTTCGTAGCGGTACTCTTCGCCTTCGTTTACTGCAGCTGTCTCCGTCAGGACGAGGCCGCGCTCCACCACCCTCAGCAGGACATCGGGCACCGGCACCCCGTTGCTCTGGTAGTCCGAACCTGTTAAGCCGTGGACGATGGTCGCCTGCCTCGGATCCTCTTCGACCCCGTTGTCCGCCACGGAAACACGGATCTCCCGGGGCTCAGACCAGGGCGCATCGTTCGGGCGCTCGAAACTCAACTCCATCGGCTCGATCAGGACGGCGGGAAGAACAGCAGACGCCTCACCGCCGTCGCCGCCGCTCTGCAGAGTCAGCGTCACCGTCAGGGGGCCGCTCGGCTGCGAAGTCAACTCGAGGGTGTAGGTGGCCGCTTCGCCGCCCTCCACCACGATCAGCTGCTGCGGCGACACCTCGACGCCTCGGATGTCCTCGTCCTGAATCGAGAAACTGACAGCCTTCAGATTGCGACTACAAACCCCCTCCTCAAGGATACCGATATTGAGCGTTTCAAAGCTTCCCTCATCAATGTCATCGTCGACCGGCGTCAGCTCAATGAAGATGTCCCCGGAATCCTCGAATGCAGGGACGGTCAGCTCCTGCGGGGTCAGCATGTAATCGTCTGGAGAAGCTGAACCATGGAAGCACAGGAACAACAGGGTCTCAACAGATCGCACCCCATTCAGCTCTGCCGTGATCCTGTATGTTCGAGGCCCTTGCGCCTCCAACACAGCGAAGCCGCTGGTCCTGCCGTCAAGGAGCAGCCGTATTACTCCAGGCACGGGCTCGTCATCGGCGACGGTCAGCGTCACAGGCTCGACGGTCACACTCCCGTAATCGGCGCCGCTGGGCGCGGGCAAAGCTCCACCCCTCGATAGTGTAGACGATCAGCGCCAGCCAGATGACGCAGATCGACGCCAACTGGTAGAGGCTGGTCGGCTCCCTGAAGTAGAAGATGCCGAGCATGAACTGAATCAGTGGCGTCAGGTAGGACAGCAGGCCGGCGGTCGAGATTTTGATCATGCGTAAGCTGGCGAAGAAGGCAATGGCGGGGATGGTCAGGACGACGCCGCTGCCGAGCAGCAGCAACTGGATGTCGATTCCGTGCACCTGAAAGGCCGACTGGCGATGGCTCAGCATCCAGGCAATGTAGGCGATGGCCGGCGCGGAGAGGATGACATGCTCGACGAAGAAGCCGTGCAGGGAGCCGATCGGGGCCATCTTGCGGAGGATGCTATAGAGCGCGAACAGGCCGCCGAGCATGACGGCGAACCAAGGGAAGTCCTCGATCAGCAGCACCTGCATGACGAGGCCGCCGCCGGCGAGGCCGACCGCCAGCCACTGCCAGAGGCGCAGCCTTTCGCGCAGCAGCAGCAGGGCCAGCACGACCGTAAAGAGCGGCGACAGCAAATAGGCGACGCTGCTCTCGACGACCTTGCCGTGGGTCACCGCCCACAGATAGAGGCACCACTGAAGGAACAGCAGCAGACTGAAGCCGAGGCTGATCAGCAGCACCCTGAGGCTGAAACTCTGCCAGATGAAGGGCAGCAGCTTCAGCATGTAGAGGACGAAGAAGAGGAAGGCCGAGGTCGTGACGGCGCGCCAGCTGAGGGCCTCGACCAGGCCGACATCCCTGAGCGCATACCAGTACAGCACCTGCAGGCCCCAGAGGACGGTGGCGAAGACGCAGATGGAAAAGCCCAGTTTGGCGGTCTGCTCGGGGGTCGGAGCGGCAGGGTTCATCGGCGGCTGGCTGGGGGCGGGCGATCTGGGGGCGGGCGGGCGGTGCGCGGAAGAGGGCGGTGCGCGGAAGAGGGCGGGAGGCCGCTGCCGCCAGACTTGGCTGAAATCAGCAATCCATAATAGAGGCATGTGCGGTAAAAAACAGCCGGGCGCTAATTTTTTCAGCGAATTTTTCAGCGCAGCGGCAGGGCCTGTCAGTACAAGGCCTCAGGGTCCCGGGGAGCGGCGGCCGGGACACAGAGGAAAAAAGCCCGCTGCGGCGGCCTCTTCAGGGTTCGGGACCCTGCCTGCGGGGGCCCTGGCAGCCGGGCGCCGGGGCGGGCGCTTCAAGGCAGGCGGCTGCCGGCCGGCAGGGGGCGGAGCGCCTCCGGCCGTGCTCAAAGGGGCCATGCCTGAGCGGGGCAGGAACGGCAGGACAGGGCCGGGCCCCTGATCGCCGGGCCGATTCTCGTGGCCCCGGCCGGCAGCGGCCAATCATGAATGCAGCGGTTGCTGAACCGGCTCCGGACCCTGTCGCCGCTGGGTTCCCGCGCACTCCAAGCCCCGCAGCGCAGCCGTCCGCAGCTGATTCCACAGGATAATTCGGCTACAATTTCAGACTCGGAGCCCCGCCTCTGCCCGCTGCCGCTTTTCCGCCCCCACTCCATGACTGAAGCCGCCCGCCATGACCGCAGCCGCTGACAGGCCGCCGAAGCAGTTCGACGAGCTCGTCCGCGGCAGCGACGCCCTGATCGAGGCCGACGAGTTGCGGCAGCGGCTGGAGCTCGGCCGGCCTCTGAGAGTCAAGGTCGGCTTCGACCCGACGGCGCCGGATCTGCATTTCGGTCACCTGGTATTGCTCAACAAGATGCGCCAGTTTCAGGATTTCGGCCACAGGGTGATCTTTGTCATCGGCGATTTCACCGGCCGCATCGGCGATCCGAGTGGCGCCGACAGGACGCGCCCGCCCCTGACGCCGGAAGAGGTGCGACAGAACGCCCTGACCTATGAGCGCCAGGTATTCCGTGTGCTCGACCGCGAGCGCACCGAGATCCGCTTCAACTCGGAGTGGAATGAAAAACTCGGCGCCGCCGGCCTGATTCGGCTGGCCTCGCGCTACCGCGTCGCCCGCATGCTGGAGCGCGACGATTTCCGCACCCGCTACAGCAATCAGCGCCCCATCGCCATCCACGAATTTCTCTACCCCCTGCTACAGGGCTACGATTCGGTGGCTCTCGAGGCCGACATCGAACTCGGCGGCAGCGACCAGCGCTTCAACCTGCTCGTCGGCCGCGATCTGCAGCGCCAGGAAGGCCAGCGGCCGCAGATCGTCATGACCCTGCCGCTGCTCGAAGGGCTCGACGGCGTGCGCAAGATGTCGAAGTCCCTCGGCAACTACATCGCCCTCGAGGACAGCGCCGAGGAGATCTACGGCAAGCTGATGTCGATCGACGACGAGCTCATGTGGATCTACTACCGGCTGCTCAGCCGCCGTTCGCTGGCCGATATCGAGGCCCTCGAGCAGCGGGTCAAGGACGGGGACAACCCCCGCGACATCAAGGCCGAGCTGGCCTCCCAGATGGCCGGGCGCTTTCACGGCCGCGACCGGGCCTCGGCGGCCGCCGAGACCTTTGTCGCCCGATTCCGACGCCATGAGCGGCCCGAGGATGCGCCTCAGATAGAAATCGAGGTGACAGAGGGGGCCGAGGTCTCTCTGTCGTGGATACTGAAGCAGGCCGGACTCGCCGCTTCGAGCAGCGAGGGCGCCCGCCTGATCAAATCGGGCGCGGTACGCATCGAGGGCGAGCAGGTTGCAGACCCGGCCCGGCGGCTGCCGCTCGGAGACTGCGGCCTGGTCGAGGTCGGCCGCCGCCGCTCGGCAAAGATTCTGCTGCGAAAATCGTCCTGATACCCGCCTCGACGAGGGCAGGGGGCCGGCTGCAAGCATGCCGGCGCCCAGGCGCCCACCTTCACCCAGTCGGCTTCAGGGCGGGGCCGAATTGAGGCCGATAGAGCCCGCCCCCGGGGAGAGACAGCAGCCTGTCCGCTCGTCCAGCGGAACAGGGGGAGCGGCGGCCCGGCTACTTTGAAGACCCGAAATGGGAAGAGAGTCGGCGCCGACGCGGCGGCAGGGGGCGGAGCGGACCGCGCGGTCAGGTGGCCGAGCCTTGCAGGAGGCGAGCGCCGCGGGCAGGGGCGGCAAAATCCGGGCAGGGGGCAGAGCGGGCGCGCCGCTTCTGCGCCCGGGGGCTGTTAGTATAAGACTGGACAGGCAGCCGCGGCAAGCCCCGGCTGCCGACCCTGATAATTCCTCTTTCCATCGGAGATTGCGCCTGCTGTGAACAAGATCCCCGTCACCGTCGTCACCGGCTTTCTCGGTAGCGGCAAGACGACGCTGCTCAGCAGACTCCTGACCTCGCTCGGCGGGCGCCGGCTGGCCCTGATCGTCAATGAGTTCGGCGCCGTCGACATCGACGGCCAGCTGCTGCGCGGCGCCGCCTGCGCCGACGAGGGCTGCGTCCGGGACGGCGACGACCTCGTCTACGAACTGTCGAACGGCTGCATCTGCTGCACCGTTCAGGACGAATTCCACCCGGTGCTGCGCCGCCTGCTCGAGCGCGAACCCCAGCCGGAGCAGGTGCTGATCGAGACCTCGGGGCTGGCCCTGCCGAAACCGCTGGTACAGGCCTTCAACTGGCCCGATATCCAGCCCTGGTACACGGTTGACGCCGTCGTCGCCGTACTCGACGCCGCGGCCATTGCCCGCGGCCACTTCGCCGTCGACATGGAGGCGGCGGCCGCGGCCGCAAGCCGCGGCGGGGCGGCGCCCCAGGCGAGGCAGCACGACCCCTCGGTTGCGGAGCTGTTCGACGACCAGTTGCAGATGGCCGACATCGTCGTGCTCAACAAGTGCGATCTGGCGTCGGCGGCCGATATCGAGGCCGTAGAATCCTCGCTGCGCGCGCGGCTGCGGCCGAGCGTGAAAATCATGCGCTCGGTCGAGGGCGAGCTGCCGGCCGTCGCCCTGATCGGTCTCGATCTCCGCTGCGAGGACGCCATAGACGGCATCCACTCGCACCACGACGACCACCACGCCAAAGAGCATGAGCATCGCCACGCCCACGAGGACTTTCAGCAAGCCGTCGTCGAGCTCGGCGAAGTCGAACAGCAACAGCTGGCGCGCAACCTCGCCGAAATCGGCCCCTCAACCTTGAGAATCAAAGGCTTTGCCGCGGTCGCCGGCAAGAAGATGCGCCTCGTCGTCCAGGCCGTCGGCGACCGCCTGTCGCTCTACTACGACCGCCCCTGGCAGTCGGCGGAGGAGCGCACCACCCGCCTCGTCGTCATCGGCCGCGACCTCGATCCCGACACACTGAAAACGCGCCTCGGCAGTCAGGGTGCACCGACTCTTTAGCGATACCGCCGGCAGTTGGGGCGAGGCGGCGCCCATCGAGCAGACGCCGGCGGAGCTGGTCTTCCTATCGGCTCAGGACACCGATATCGCCCTCCTCGACCGGGCCTTGGAGGAACTGCAGCAGGGGCGGGGCGGGGCGGGGGGCGAACAAAAATTCCCTTCGGTCCGCCTGGCGCACCTGGCACGCCTCAAGGAGGAGGCCGTCGTCGACGACTACAGCGAGCGGGTGCTGCGCCGCGCCCGGGTCATCGTCGCCTCCCTGCTCGGCGGAGACTCCTACTGGCCCTGGCTCATCGAGCGCCTCGGCCAGTGCGCCGCCCGGGGCGCCACCCTGCTGTTGATCTCCGGCGACGACAGCTGGGATGCGCGGCTGGCGGAGCGCGGCTCGGCCGCCGTCGACGAGGCCTGGCTGGTGTGGCGCTATCTCCGCTGCGGCGGCCTCGGCAACGCCCGCGCCCTGTTGCGGCTGCTGGCGCAGCGGCACTTTGGCCTCGAGGGGCCGGAGCCGCAGCCGCCGACCGAGTTTCCCCGCATCGCCGCCTACGATCAGGATCTCGAGCGGCCGCTGCCGACGACCGGCAGCGCCGGCCCGCCGGCCGGGGGACGGCGGCGCCCGCTGGTCGCCCTCGTCTTCTACCGCGCCCATCTGCAGAGCGGCAACATCGCCGCCCTCCGCTCTTTCGCGCAGCTATTGCAGCAGCAGGGGCTCGAACCCCTGCCGGTGGCCTTGACTTCGCTGCGCGAGGAGGAGGGCCGCCTGCAGTTCACGGCTCTCTGCCGCGACCGCGGCGTCGCCCTCGTCGTCAACACCACAGGCTTTGCCGTCGGCGACGGCAGCGACCCCGATCCGCTGGGGCTCGGGGTGCCGGTGATTCAGGCCATGACGGCGAGTTGCGACGGAGAGCGCTGGCGCGCCAGCTCCATCGGCCTGCCGCCGCAGGACATCGTCATGAACATGGCGCTGCCGGAAATCGACGGCCGCATCATCAGCCGCACCCTCAGTTTCAAGGAGCGGCGGCACTACTCCGAGCGCACCCAGTGCGACATCCTCGGCTACAGGGGCGCGCCCGACCGCATGCGCTTCGTCGCCCGCCTGACCGCCAACTGGGTCGCCCTCGGCGGCAGGGAGAACCGCGACAAGAAGATCGCCCTGGTGCTGGCGCAGTACCCGAGCAAGGACGGCCGCGCCGCCAACGGCGTCGGCCTCGACACCCCGGCCTCGGTGCTCGAGGTGCTGCGGCGCCTGCAGCTTGAGGGCTACAACCTCGGCGAGGTGCCGGCGGACGGCGACTCCCTCATGCAGCAGCTGCTGGCGACAACCAGCTCCGACGCCGTCTCCCGCGCCTGGGCGCAGCCGCGCTTCCGGCTGGCAGCCGAGGATTTCGCCCGCTTCCTGGCGTCGATTCCGCTGAGCCGCCGCCGCCAGCTCGAGCAGCGCTGGGGCGACTGGAGCCAGGATCCCGCCTTCATATCCGAGGCCGCGGGCGGACCGGCCTTCGCCGTCAACGGCCTGTTGCTGGGCTCGGTCTTCATCGGCCTGCAGCCGGCCCGCGGCTACGGCGTCGATCCGGTCGCCACCTATCACGACCCGGCCCTGCCGCCGCCGCCGTCCTATCTCGCCTTCTACTGCTGGCTGCGGCAGCATTTCGCCGCCGACGCCCTGGTCCAGGTCGGCAAGCACGGCAACCTCGAGTGGTTGCCGGGCAAAGGGGCCGGGCTGTCGGCCCTGTGCTGGCCGGAAATCGCCCTCGGCCCCGTGCCCTTGCTCTACCCCTTCATCGTCAACGACCCCGGCGAGGGCATACAAGCGAAAAGGCGCAGTCAGGCGGTCGTCGTCGACCATCTGACGCCGCCCCTGGTGCGCGCCGGCAGCTACGGCGATCAGGCGCAGCTCGAGATCATGCTCGACGAGTACCACGAGGCCGTGCAGCTGGATCAGCGCCGCGCCGAAGAGATTCTGAAAGAGTTGAGGTCCCGGGCCGCGGCCAGCCGGCTGCTCGACGAGATCGAGCAGCCGAAGCTCGAGGAGAAGGGGCTCGTCGGGGCACTCGACGAGCAGCTGTGCGATCTCAAGGAAGCCCAGATCCGCGGCGGCCTCCACATCTTTGGCCGCCGCATGCGCCCCGTCGACGAGCAGGAGACGGCGCTCGCCCTGGCCCGCATGCCGCCGTCGGGCGAGGGCATCCTCCACTGCCTCGCCGAGGATCTCGGCCTCGAGGAGGGCTATGACCCGCTGCAGGCCGCCGCCGACAGCCCCTGGAGCGGCGCCCGCCCCGACCTGCTGCGGTCGGTGACGGCTTGTCCCTGGCGCAGCTTCGGCGACACCCGCGAGCGCCTCGAGATTCTGGCCCTGCGGCTCGTCGCCGGCGAGGCCGATGAACTCATCGCCGACCTGCCGCGCACCGCCTCCCTGCTCGAGCGGCTGCGCACCGGGCCCCAAGCGCAGCTGGCGCAGAGTCCCGAGGCCGAGCTCGAGGGCCTGGTCCGGGGGCTGGCCGGCGCTTTTGTCGCCCCCGGCGCCAGCGGCGCCCCGAGCCGGGGCCGCTGGGACGTCCTGCCGACGGGACGCAACTTCTACGGCCTCGACACCCGCTCGGTGCCGACGCCGACGGCCTGGCGCCTCGGCTGGCGCTCAGCCGCGGAACTGGTGCGCCGCTATGTGCAGGATCAGGGCGACTACCCCCGCACTCTGGGCCTGTCGGTCTGGGGCACCTCGACCATCCGCACCGGCGGCGACGACATGGCACAGGCCCTGGCGCTGATCGGGGCCCGCCCGATCTGGTCCCGGGATTCGGGCCGGGTCGTCGATATCGAGATTCTACCGCTGTCGCTGCTCGAGCGCCCCCGCGTCGATGTGACCCTGCGGATTTCCGGTTTCATGCGCGACTCTTTCGGCGAGACCGTCGCCCTCTTCGACCGGGCCGTCAAGCGCATCATGGAACTCGATGAATCTGCAGGGGACAACCCTCTACGCGCCGGCGCCGAGCGGCGGAAGGCCGAGCTCGAGGCCGAGGGCATGGAGGCCGGGGAGGCGCGGCGTCGCGCCCGCTGGCGCGTCTTCGGCAGCCAGCCGGGAGCCTATGGCGCCGGCCTGCAGGCGCTGATCGATGAGCGCGCCTGGCGCGATCGCAGCGACCTGGCCCAGGCCTGGATGCGGTGGGGCAGTTTCGTCTACGGCGGCGGCGAGGAGGGGCTGAGCGCGGCCGACGAACTCGGCGACCGCCTGGCGGCCATGGAGACGGTGCTGCACAATCAGGACAACCGCGAACACGACCTGCTCGACTCCGATGATTACTATCAGTTTCAGGGGGGCATGGCCGCCGCCGTCGAGTGGAAGTCGGGCCGCCGCCCGGCCGTCTATCACGGCGATCACTCCCAGCCGGACAATCCGCGCATCCGCACCCTCGAGCAGGAGATCTCGCGGGTGCTGCGCAGCCGGGCGCTGAACCCCAAATGGATTCAGGCCATGCAGCGGCACGGCTACAAGGGCGCCTTCGAGATGGCCGCGACCGTCGACTACCTCTTCGCCTACGCCGCCACGACCGGGGCCGTGCGCGACGATCAGTTCGCCGCCGTCGCCGGCGCCTTTGCTCAGGACCGGCAGAACCGGGAGTTCATGAGAAAAAGCAACCCGGCCGCCCTGCGCGAGTTGGCCGAGCGGCTGCTCGAGGCGATTCAGCGCGGCCTCTGGAGCGACGCCGACAGCGAGCGGCAAAAACTCGAAGAGCTGCTGCTCGACATGGACGAGAGCCTGGAAAACAGGGCTGCAGCCAGTCAGTAGCAGGCCTGGGGCGGCGCCTGGAGCCGGCGCAGAGAGGGAGCGGGGGAGGCGGGGGCAAAAAAATTGTCTGAATGCGACCTCATTAAGTCGAAAATTATCCATCGAAAAGTGAAACGAAAGCAACAGAAATCCCTCCCGCCTGATTACAATTAGCTGCATGCCCTGTGAGGACCCTTTCCGCTCCACTCTCCCCACCTTCAGCCTGCCATGAATGAAGCCACGCTGTCTTTTTCCCTCGGCCCCTCCGGTTCCCTGCAACTCATCGACAGTCAGGGCGGAGCCACCGAAGTTCACCCTCTCTGGCTGCGCGAGCGCTCCCGCGCCGAAGACGCCATAGACGCCACCAACCATCAGCGGCTGTTCGACCCGCTGTCGCTCGATGAGAACCTGGGCTATCAGAACCTGAGCCTCAACGAGGAAGACGGCTCTCTTGCAGTCCGCTTCACCGATGGCCACGAGGCCGTCTTCCGCATCGGCGATCTGCTGCCGGCAGATCCGGTCGCGAGCCTTGAGCGGCGCGCCTGGGACGGCTCGCTGTCGCCGCTGCCGATCACGCCCTACGACAAGCTGAAAACGGACGACCGGGCCCTGCAGCAGTGGTTGACTGATTTTCTCGAGATCGGCTTCTGCCTGGTTGCCGATGTGCCGCCGACGGAAAGGGTGCTTGAGGAGTTCGTCGCCATCTTCGGCGCCACCCTGCGCACGACCAACTTCGGCTCGACCTTCGAGGTCGTGACCGAGCCCAACCCCTACGACCTGGCCTACACCCGCCTGGGGCTGACGGCCCACAGCGACAACCCCTACCGCTGCCAGGCCCCCGATGTGCAGTTGCTCTATGTGGTGCGCAACGAGGCCGACGGCGGTGAATCGACGCTGGTCGACGGCCTCAGGCTGGCCGAAGACCTCAAGGCCGGGGATGCCGAGGCCTTCCACAGCCTGACGACGACCGAGCTGGAATTTCGCTTCGAGGGCGAGGACTCCGAACTGGTCTACCGTGTCCCGGCTCTTGAATACGATTTCAGGGGCCGCTTCAAACAGGTGCGTTTCAGCGACCGCCTGCAGTTCATGCCGCTGGCCGACGCCGCCGAATTCAGCCGCTTCCACCACGCCTGCCGCAAGTTTTCACAGCTGGCGGCCTCGAGCCGTTACCAACTCGAATTCCGCATGCCGCGCGGCATGCTCCTGATGATGGACAACCGCCGCCTGCTGCACGGCCGCAAGTCCTTCGCCGAGAACGGCCACCGCCACCTGCGCGGGGCCTACATCGACGCCGACTACATCGAGAGCGCCCTGCGAGTCCTCGGCCGCGGCCGCGGCCGCGGCTGGTAAGAGCGGCAGCGCCTCAAAGCAGAAGGCGCCCGGTGCGAGACTCCGCGCCCGGGGGCATGAGGGCCTCTGCTTCGGTTCTGCTGTCGGGGCAGGCCCCCGCCTGCATCCGTCAGTTTCTGCGCCCTCTCCTTTAATCGCACAGGCGGCGCTTTTTCGCGCCCTGAATCTGGACGGGGGCGTCTAGCTCGCCAGGAAGCGCAAGAGAAACCTCTTCCATAAAAAGCGCATCAGGGCATTGTTGCGCAACCAGGAATAACGCGCCAGCCTCCTGGCAAACTTTCTCAGTCCAGGATGGCGCCAGGAGGCCGCAATCGAGGGATCTTCGGCGTAAAAGCAGGCAACTGCGGGAGTGTATGCCGAGTTCCTGATCGCAGCGGGAAACTCTGTATTCCAGATGTATTGATCGATCTGCAGATCGGTCGGCAGGGGCAGCTTCCCGGCGAGAAAAGCTCCGGCTGCTACCGGCGTCATGAAGTATGCCAGGGCGGAGCTGTTGTGCAGCGGGGAGCGCTCAGGGTCTGCAACCAGGCGCGAAAAGTTGCCGTCGTATGGAGCTGTGACGGGAGCCTGCTGATTGACCAGGTGTACCAGGGAAGCGCCGGCCGGCAGCGAGAACCTCAGCAGAAAATCGCGCTTTCTCTGGTCGATACTGACTATGCGCAAATCGTCCTCGACGATCAGGCAGGGCCCTGTCTGCCGGCTGACAAAGCGCCAGGCCTCGATATGCGACAGCGAACAGCAGATCTGTCCCGTCCGCAGGTAACGGCCCTTCACCCCTTCGAAGGAGTGGGGCGTGCTCCCGCAAGCGAAGCAGTCGTCGTAAAGAGCGGCGAACCGGATGCGCTCGGGCTCGCGGAGAAGGCGGCGCACCAGGAAGCGGGGGCGGTCGTCGAAAATTCTTTCGCCGTGGCGGGAGCCGCTGAAATCGACCCTGTCCCTGCTCTGCTGATGCCGAGCCTCTTGATCGGCGGCAGGTCAAGGTGAGGCCGCCAGTGGTTCAGCAACGACTCATAGCGTTCATCGCCGAGACCCGCCGGGCTGATGACAATCAGATGGGAAATCTCGACAGTGCTGTAGTCCGCGCCGGCAGACATGGCTCAGGCCATCCGCCAGGGAGGGGGGCAACTGGGGATCATTGATGGAGCCGGCTTTTCAGTCGGCGTCGTCGACGAAAGCCGAGGGCGGCGGGCAGGTGAAGATCGGGTTGCGGTCGCCGTGGACGTTGTCGATCCGCGATACCGGCGGCCAGTATTTGCAAGCGGCGTCAACCACCTCGGGCAGGGCCGCCTCGATGCGGCTGTAGGGCGCATCCCAGTCGTCGGCGAGGATATCGGCCGCCGGGTGGGGCGCGTTGACGAGGGGGTTGTTGTCGCGCGGGTACTTGCCGTCGGCGACCTGCTGCGCCTCGGCCAGGATGGCGCGCATGGCGTCGCAGAAGCGGTCGAGCTCGCGCTTGTTCTCGCTCTCCGTCGGCTCGATCATGAGGGTGCCGGCGACGGGAAAGGAGATGGTCGGGGCGTGGATGCCATAGTCGATCAGGCGTTTGGCGATGTCCTCAACGGAGACGCCGGCACTGTCCTTGAGGGCGCGCGGGTCGAGCAGGCACTCGTGGGCGATGCGCCCCTCCTTGCCGCTGTAGAGGGGCGGCAGCAGGTCAGCCAGGCGCCCGGCGACGTAGTTGGCGTTGAGAATCGCCGTTTCGCTGGCGAGGCGGATGCCGTTGGGACCCATCATGCGCAGATACATCCAGGAGATCGGCAGAATCATGGGACTGCCCCAGGGAGCCGAACTGACGGCGTTGCCTTCGTTGCCGTGGTGGCGGTGCCCCGGCAGGAAGGGGGCGAGGTGCGACTTGACGCCTATGGGGCCCATGCCCGGCCCGCCGCCGCCGTGGGGGATGCAGAAGGTCTTGTGCAGATTGAGGTGGGAGACGTCGCCGCCGAGATCGCCGGGGCGGAGGATGCCGGCCATGGCGTTGAAGTTGGCGCCGTCGATGTAGACCTGGCCGCCGGCTTCGTGCACGAGGCGGCAGAGTTCGCTGATGTTCTCCTCGAAGACGCCGTGCGTCGAGGGGTAGGTCACCATGACCGCGGCCAGGCGCGGCCCGTGCTCGGCCAGCTTGGCCCTGAGATCGTCCATGTCGACCTCACCCGCCTCGGTCGTAGCGATGACAGCTACCTTGAGGCCGGCCATCTGGGCGCTGGCCGGGTTGGTGCCGTGGGCCGAGGCCGGAATCAGGCACAGGTCGCGCCCGCTGTCGCCGCGGTTCAGGTGGTAGCCGCGAATCGCCAGCAGGCCGGCGAATTCGCCCTGACTGCCGGAATTGGGCTGAAACGACATCTGATCGTACCCCGTCAGCTGGCACAGCCAGTTGCCGAGGTCTTCGACCATGGCGGCAAAGCCCTGTTGCTGATCAAGAGGGGCGAAGGGGTGAATCGAGGAGAACTCAGGCCACAGAATCGGCTCCATCTCGGAGGCGGCATTGAGCTTCATGGTGCAGGAACCGAGCGGGATGGAGGTGCGGTCAAGCGCGAGGTCGCGGTCGCCGAGACGCCGCAGCAGACGCATGAGTTCAGTTTCGGAGTGGTACTGGTGAAAACAGTCGTAGTCCAGCAGTTTGCCGGAACGCTGCAGCCGCGCCGGCAGGCGCTGTTCCGCCGCCGCGCTCAGGGGAGCGCCGCCGATGGCGGCTACGACTTCGGCGACGTCTTCGAGGTTGCAGGTCTCATCGAGGGAGACGCCGACATGGTCGTCGTCGATGCGGCGCAGATTGTAGCCGCGTCTGAGGGCTTCGGCGATGATTTCATCGGCCTTGCCGGCGACGACCAGAGTGTCGAAAAACTCTGTTGCAACCAGCTTGTGGCCGCCTTTTTCGAGGGCCGCCGCCGCCGTCGCCGCCAAGTTGTGAATGCGGCCGGCGATTTTTTTCAGGCCCCCGGGCCCGTGGTAGATGGCGTAGAGCGTCGAGGCCAGGGCCGGCAACACCTGAGCCGTGCAGATGTTTGAGGTCGCTTTCTCGCGGCGGATGTGCTGTTCGCGCGTCTGCAGCGCCAGACGGTAGGCGGGGCGGCCGCGACTGTCCTTCGACAGGCCGACGACCCGCCCAGGCATGTGGTGCGTCAGGGCCGCGGAAACGGCGATGAACCCGCCCTGAGGACCGCCGCCGCCCATGGGCATGCCGAAGCGCTGACTCGTGCCGACGGCGATGTCGGCTCCCCGATCGCCGGCGGGCTTGAGCAGCACCGACGCCAGCAGGTCGGTGGCGACAGCGACCAGGCCGCCGGCCTCGTGCATGGCCGCGGCCAGAGGTTCGAACTCGGTCATGGCGCCGTCGCTCGCCGGATACTGCAGCAGTATGCCGAAACTGTCCTCAAGGTGGAGAGCAGAGGCGCGCTCGTCGAATTCGACGAGTTCAATACCGAGATGACAGGCGCGGGTGCGCACCACATCGATCGAGTTCGGATGACAGTGGCGCGAGATCAGGAAGCGGTCGCCCTTGTTGCGGCTCGCCCGCCGGCACAGGGCCATGGACTCGGCGCAGGCCGTGGCCTCGTCGAGCAGGGAGGCATTGGCCAGGGCGAGCCCCGTCAGATCGGCGATCAGGGTCTGGAAATAGAACAGGAGTTCGAGCCGGCCTTGGGAGATCTCTGCCTGATAGGGCGTGTAGGCCGTGTACCAGGCTGGATTCGACAGCAGGTTGCGGGCGATGGGCGCGGGGCAGAGGGTGCCGTAGTAGCCGAGGCCGATCAGCGATCTGACGTTGCGGTTTTTCTGCGCTATCTGTTTCAGCTCCGCCAGGGCCTCGGCCTCTTCGACCGCAGGCGGTATGGCGAGGCTGAACTGCGAGCGCAGAGAAGCGGGCACCGTCTGGGAGACAAGCTGCTCCACGGAGTCGAGGCCGAGAAAATCCAGCATGGCCTTGATCTCTTCGGCTGTCGGGCCAATATGGCGACCGACAAAGGACGACAGACCCGAAGAAGCTGCTTCCCGGGCCGGGGCCTGAACCCCGATATTGCTGTATGCCTGTACTTGTTGGCTCATGACCGCTTCCCCCACGACTATTCCTTGTGGGCCCGGTACTGCTCGGCCGACATGAGATCGTCGAGCTGACTCTCCTTGCTCGGCTCCAGCCGCACCAGCCAGCCTTCGCCATCGGCGCTCTGGTTGACCAGTTCGGGATTGTCGATCAGGGCCTCGTTGACGGCGGTGACGCGCCCCGAGACGGGGGCGTAGACGTCGCTGGCGGCCTTGACGGATTCGATGACGACCATCTCCTCGCCGCGTTCGAAGGAACGGCTGACTTCGGGCAGTTCAACAAGGACGATGTCGCCGAGCTGCTTCTGGGCGTGCTCGCTGATGCCGACCACCACCTCTCCGTTATCCTGTTGCACCCACTCGTGGGTTTTGCTGTATTTGCGGTTGTCAGATGCCATAATTCAGACCTCCTTGGTTATTAGAGACGGGGTCGCGTTCTGCGGCAGGGGCCGGTCAATCGAGTTCAAAGGTCGGCTGGCCCTTGCGGACAAAGGGATGGGAAACGAGCTTGACCCTGGAACGGCGCCTGCCGACCTCGCAGACGGTGCCGAGGGCGGCGTGCTCCCTGTCGAGGCGGGCGAGGGCGATGCAATTCTTGAGGGTCGGCGAGAAGCCGCCGCTGGTCGTGACGCCTACCTGGTTATCGCCGATCCAGACTTCCTGATTTTCGCGCAGCATGCCCCTCTCGAGCAGCACCATGCCGACCAGAACCCGTTTGACTCCGGCTTCACGCTGGGCCTGGAGGGCGCTGCGGCCGATGTAGTCGCGCTCTTCGGGGCTGTCGTGCAGGGTCCACTCGAGGCCGGCCTCCAGAGGCGTCACCTGCTCGTCCATTTCGTGGCCGTAGAGGGGGAGGCCCGCTTCGAGCCGCAGCGAATCGCGGGCGCCCAGGCCGGCGAGCTCGGCCCCGTCGACGTGAAGCCAGAGCCACAGTTTCCTGGTCGGGTTCGCCTCGGCGATGATTTCAAAGCCGTCTTCGCCGGTGTAGCCCGTGCGGGCGATGACGAGGCCGTCGTGATCGAGGCAGCGGAAACGGCGCGGCAGCTCCTCGATCCCGAGTTCCAGTCTGCCGGCCAGGATCTCAGCCGCCCGGGGCCCCTGAATGGCGATCAGGCCGCGCCCCTGCAGGGGCTCGATTTCGACGTCGCCGCCAAAGGCCGCTGCCTGCTCCCGCGTCCAGGCGCAGTCGACCTCGGCCCGTCCGGCGTTAAAGACGATGAGATAGCGGTTTTGCAGGCGGTAGACGATGAGATCGTCGATGACGCCTCCCTCGGAGTTCAGCATGCAGCAGTAGAGCGCCTGATTGAGATCGAGGCGGCCGACGTCGCCGGCCAGCAGGCGGCACAGGAAGTCGCCGGCGCCGGCGCCGCGGATTTCCACCGGACACATGTGGGACACATCGAAGAGGGCCGCTCTCTGGCGCGCCGCCTCGTGCTCCCGCAACTGGGCACCCTCGCTGCCGTACTTCAGCGGCATCTCCCAGCCGGCGAAGTCAACGAGACGGGCCTCGCTCTCTTTGTGGAGTCTGTAAAGGGGCGTTGTGTGCATGATTCGGAGACCTTTGCCGAAGCAGACAGGAAAAAGCCGCGCCCGGGGAGGCGGCCTGTGCCCCTCTGTCAGAAAGCCCGAGAGATTGATACGGATACCTTGGTTTCCGTCCTTGCACCTTAGGCAGGCGTTGCCACGCCTTTTCCAGAGTTCGCGGTATGGAATGACGGTCCGGGTACCTGAGCGTTTGCGAGCCGGTTGCGCCTTCGGTGACCCCTGTAATTTCGACGGGGGTGCTCTCCCACCATTCCGTTCACGACCTCTGCATTATAGCAGCAAAGCCCCAAAATCCCCCCTGACGGAAACTTTTTCGCGATCTCTGCCTGCTGTCGCACCCTCAGGCCCCAGTCTGTCAACCCCCGTCGTCCCCCTTGGCCGCTTGGAGGAAAGAGTTATAATGACGGCACCCCCTCGAGCGGAGGCAGCAACCGGCATCCGATTCCCCCCCATGCAATCCCAGACTCGCCCCAACTTGCCCAAGGTCCTGTTCCCCATGATCATGGCCGGAGGAATCGGTTCCCGCCTGTGGCCGCTGTCGCGGCGCGCCACGCCCAAACAGTTCCTGTCCCTGATCGCTCCTGCAACGGATAAGGAATCAACGATGGCGGGCACCGCCGCGGAGGACTCCCACGCATCCCTGCTTGAGCTGACTCTGGCGCGTATGGCCCGCATCCTGCCCGACCGGCCTCTGGGTGTGCTGTCCGGAGAGGAAAATCGCTTTCAGCTGTCGCAGATGCTGGCCGAATTCGGCCAATCCTCGGCTCAGGGGTGCCAACTGCTGATCGAACCGAGCCCCCGCGGCACGGCCGCCACCGCCATCGCCGCCGCCCATTGGGCGCGGGGGCAGAACCCCGGGGCTGTGGTCGCGCTCCTGCCGGCCGATCACTATATTTCCGGCGAAGGGCAGCTGGCTGCCGCTCTCGCCGCCGCCGCCGGCGCGGCTGAGCTCGGCTATGTCTGCACCCTGGGCATCAGGCCGGCCAGCCCGCACAGCGAATACGGCTACATCCGGGCCAGCGGGGAGGCGGTTGCCGCCGGGGTTTTCAGGGCGCTCGGTTTCCACGAAAAGCCCGACCCGGCCACGGCCCTTTCCTATCTCAGCGAGAACAGCGCCGGTGAGACGCCGGCCTATCTGTGGAACAGCGGCATCTTCGTCTACGGTGCAGCCTCCTTCCTCGAGGATTTCAGGGCGCTTGAACCCGAGCTTGTCGACACTGTCTGCCGGGCCCTCGACGAGGCCGAGCACGGCGACGACGGCGGCCTGCTGCTGGACAGCGGCCATTTTGAGCGCGCCCGCATCGACACCCTGGACTACGCCTTTATGGAAAAAGCCTCCCGGGTCGCCGTCGTCCCCACCGGGGTCGGCTGGAGCGACGTCGGCTCCTGGGACGCCCTGTGGGAACTGGCCGAGCGCGATGGCGACGGCAACGCCCTCGAGGGCGACGTCAAGGCGCTCCACACCCGCGACAGCTACATCTCCTCGACCAGCCGCCTGGTCGCCACCCTCGGCCTCGAGGGCATGGTCGTGGTCGAAACCGGAGACGCCGTCCTCGTGACTCCGCGCGCCCGTTCCCGCGAGATCGGCGACATCGTCAAATCGCTGACGGCCGACGGCCGTGAAGAGGCCCAGGCCCACGCCCTCGTCAGGCGCCCCTGGGGCTCCTACAGGGTGCTGGCCGAAGGGCCGGGCTACAAGGTCAAGCGCATTCAGGTGAAGCATGGCGCCCAGTTGTCGTTGCAGTATCATAATCATAGGTCTGAGCACTGGATCGTCGTCAGCGGCATCGCCTCCGTGACCATCGACGGCAGCGAACAGCAGCTGGCGGTCAATCAGTCGGTCTACGTGCCCTTGCGGGCGCAGCACCGCCTGGCTAACCGCACGGAGGAAGTCATTGAAATCATCGAGGTGCAGATCGGCGACTACCTCGGCGAGGACGACATCGTCCGCCTCGAAGATCAGTACGGACGCACCTGAGGACACTGCCATGAATGACAGCAACTGGCCTGGCCTCTTTAACTGCGCCCGCCCGCCCGCCGGCTGGCTGTTGAGCAAGGACAAGCGCCCGCATGAAAAAATCTACTTCAACAATTCCTCTGCCGAATTTTTATTCTCCGCAAAAGGAAAAAGCCCGCACTTTCATAGAGAGTACTGGAAAGAAATTTTCAGCGGGCTCGACTACAAGTTTTCTGCCTCCCCCCCGCACATACCTTCAGTTGCTTTCGCCATCAATCACTACGACAGAGTGCTGAGGACCTCGAAAAAATGCATCAAAATATTCGCAACTGAAGAGATGACATGGCCCAGTCCGCACATTTGGGACTACGCCTTTTCCTTGGCGCCGCCCAGCCAGGCAAACTTCCATCTGATCGCCGCCGCCTTTTTCCAGCCGGACTTTGACGAACTGTTGGACGGGAACTTTTCAGCAACCCGACTCAAGTGTTTGCGCACACCCAAAACCCGTTTCTGCAACTTTGTCTATCACAACGCTCATTGGACAGAGCAGTTGGCGGTGCTCCCTATACCGAACGCTGAGCCGATACAGGCGGGTCGATAGTCCCGGCTGTGTCCATAACAACATGCCCGCCATTCCCTGGGATATTTTTCCTCAGGGACATCCTAGCATCCACCGGCCCGATAGGGTTAAAAGCCGCTGGGCAATCGACTACGGCCAGCAAAAGATGGATTTTCTCCGTCACTACAAGTTCACGATCGCTGCCGAGGGGTTTTCCAAGCCCGGCTACATTACGGAAAAATTGCTTCATCCGCTGCTGGTCGGCAGCGTACCGATTTACTGGGGAGCCCTGGATACAGGCGACTATTTCAATCCAGACAGTTTCATCAACTGCCACGATTTCGAGAATCTGGAGGCCTTGGTCAACTATATGTGAAAAAGGTCGATGAGAATAAGGCGCTCTACCGGCGCTATCGCGAAGCGCCCGTGCTGCTGCCGGGCTCGCGGTGCTACTCTATGGGAACCGGAGCGGTGCGCGCACGCCTGCAGCAACTGCTTGACGAGGTGGTACAGAATCCGCACCGCCGGCCAAGGAGCAGGGAGCCCGTCAACCGCTTCATCCGTTTGCCGTTCCATAAGCTGCGCAATCATGTGCGCAGACTCAAGAGAGGCGTACGATACTGTCTTCGTTCTGGGCTTGGGCTCCCGGCATCGCCGGAATGGAGGCATGAACCCTACACTCCGGCAGAAAAATAAACTCCGGGGGCGACCGGAAGTCCCGTCGGCACGGCTCGAGGGGCGCCCCGAGGCGGTGTCCCTGCTTCCTGCCTCCTGGGACAGGGCTGCACAAATGGCGGCGATGCTGGACAGGCTCAGGTCAGCATCCCGTCTGAAGGGTGCCTGGCGGCTAACCTGAATGTCATTTTAACAAAGGCACTCAGTTGTCGTTGCAGTATCATAATATAGATGCGGACGCTGGGCCGTCGCCCCTGGCGTCGCCTCCGTGACCATCGACGGCAGCGAACAGCATCTGGCGGTCGACCGGTCGGTCTGAGTGCCTCTTCGGGCGCAGCGCCGTCTGGCCGAGCGCACGGAGGAATTCATTGAAATCATCGAGGCGCAGACTGGCGACTACCTCGGCGAGGACGACATCGTCCGCCTCGAAGACTCAGTCCGAACGCACCTGAGGACACTGCCATGAAGACAACAACTGCTCCCGCCTCTTCCCTGCGCTCAGCCGCCCGCCGGCTGGCTGCCCCGCGCTCCTTTCGCCCACTGCCACTGTTGCGGCCAACGGCGGCGCTCGCGGCGGCGGCGATCCTCGCCCTCTTTTCCGTCGAGGCGACTGCAACCGGCTGCCGCCCCTTCACCGGCAAGGGCGAGGCCGTGCTGGTCAACGAAGTCGTCGACGGCGACAGCCTGGTGCTGCAGGACGGCACCGAGGTGCGTATTATCGGCATCAACGCGACCGAAATCTGGGGAGACCCCCATCCGGCCCCTTATTCCCGCAGCGCCCGCCGCCACACCCGCCGCCTGCTCCGCGGCAGCGGCAACCGCATCTATCTGTACCCGGGAGACGAACGGCATGACCGCTACGGCCGCTCCCTGGCCCATGTGGTGCTCGAAAACGGCCGCGATCTCGGCGAAGAGTTGCTGCTTGCCGGCCTGGCCGCCGCTGTCTTCTTTCCCCCCAACACCTACAGGGCCGAGTGCTACCGCCGCGCCGAACGCCTGGCCCGCAGCCACCACCGCGGCCTCTGGTCGCACAGGGATCCCTTTCAGCGGCGCTTTCAGGTGATCGAGGGCAAAATCGGCCACTTCCAGCGGGGACAGGGAAGCCTGGTCGTCTACATCGGCGCCCGGAAGCTGCCGGTCTCCATCATCACCACCCACTGGCAGCCGGATGCGAAAGAGTTCAACCTCAGCAACCTCTACGGCCGCAAAGTCCGCGCCAGCGGCTGGCTCAACCGCAGGGGGCACCTGATCGTGCGCCACCCCCTGGCCTTTGAATTTCTCGACGGAAAAAAACCGTGAAGGCCGAGCAGGCCGAACAGGCAACACCTCAGGGCAACATGAGAGCCAGCGTCCGCTGGCGCGGCCAGGGCATGGCCTTTGACGGCCGCACCGGCACGGGCTCGTCGATCGCCCTCGACGGCCCCGCCGAGATCGGCGGCCGCGGCCTCGGAGCCCGCCCCATGGAACTCGTCCTGCTCGGCGCCTGCGCCTGCAGCGCCTTTGATGTCGTCTATTTCCTGCAGCGGTCGCGCCAACCCATCGCCGACTGCCTGGTCGAGGTTGAAGGCGAGCGCGCCGCCGAGCACCCGCGTGTGTTCACCGCCATCCGCCTGAACTTCCACGTCTTTGGCGACGGCCTCGCCGAAGAGCACGTCAAGAGGGCCGTCGAGCGCTCGGTCAAAGAGATGTGCTCGGCCGTAAAAATGCTCGAAAAGACGGCCCGCATCGATTTTTCCTGGCAGATTGAGGCCGCGGCAGAGGCCGCCCGGTCGCTGCCCGCCTGATTCCTTGCCGATCCCGACCCGATCTCTGTCGCGGCGGCCGCTGCGCTCCGCCCGCCGGGGCGAGGGCATCCTCTTCAGGGCCGGGCGATCGCCCCGGGCCCGGGCCTGAGCAGTCATGAGAGCCCTGATCAGCCTGTCCGACAAAACCGGCATCGAACCCCTGGCCCAGGTGCTGGTTGAGGCCGGCTGGCAGCTGATCTCAACCGGCGGCACCGCGGCCCTGCTGCGCGATCGGGGCCTGGAGATCATGGAGGTCAGCGACCTGACGGGCTTTCCCGAATGCATGGGAGGGCGCCT
This sequence comes from Candidatus Porifericomitales bacterium, assembly GCA_965237735.1. Classification (GTDB taxonomy): domain Bacteria; phylum Pseudomonadota; class Gammaproteobacteria; order CBDEFV01; family CBDEFV01; genus CBDEFV01. Next base: position 165,129 of record CBDEFV010000005.1, read on the forward strand.
GAAAACGCTGCACCCCAAGGTGCACGGCGGCATTCTCGCCCGCCTGCCCGAGGACGAAGCCGCCATGCAGCAGCAGGGCATGGCCCCGATCAACCTTGTCGTCATCAATTTCTATCCCTTCGCCGAGGCCCTGGCAGACAGCTCTTCCACCGATCAGGACTGCATCGGGCAGATCGATATCGGCGGGCCCGCCCTGGTGCGCGCCGCCGCCAAGAACCACGGCCGCGTGACCGTCGTCGTCAATCCCGAGCGCTACTCCGAACTGGCCGAGCTCTACGCCGCCGGCGCCGAGCCCGACTTCGGGCTGCGGCGCCGCCTCGCCGCCGAAGCCTTCTCCCTGGTGTCGGCCTATGACTCCGCCATTGCCGGCTTTCTCGGCGGCGAGGGCAGGAAGGGGGCGGCTGAAGAAGACCCTGGCTTCGCCGCCCGCCTCGATCCCGAATTTCAGCTGCAGTCGACCCTGACCTACGGCGAAAACCCCCATCAGCGCGGCGCCCTCTACCGCTCTGACGACGGACACGGCCTCGCCGCCTCGCGCCAGCTGGCGGGGCTGCCCCTGTCCTACAACAACTGGCTCGATTTTGACGCCGCCTGGGACTGCGTGCGCTCACTGCCGCCGTGCTCCGCCGTCGTCGTCAAACACGGCATTCCCTGCGGCGCCGCGGTCGGCCCGAGCCCGGCGGCGGCGCTGCAACGCGCCTTCCAGTGCGATTCCCAGTCGGCCTACGGCGGCATCGCCGCCATCAACGGCGAGTTCGACGGCGAGGCGGCCCGCATCTGCCGCCAGCATTTCATCGAGGGCCTGGCCGCCCCTGCAGCCAGCGACGAGGCCCTGGCACTGATCGCAGACCGGCCACGGCCGCGGCTGCTCCGCATCGACGGCGGCGGGTCGGGGCAGGGGCTGGACATGCGCGCCATCTCCGGCGGCCTGCTGGTGCAGGACGCCGACCCGGGCGGGCCCCTTGTCGATGTCTCCCTCAGCGTCGGCCACAGAAAGCCCGGCGAAAGAGAGCTTGAGGATCTCGAATTTGCCTGGCGGCTCGTGCGCTTTTTCCGCTCCAACGCCATCGTCATCGTCCGCGACCAGCAGCTGCTCGGGGCCGGCAGCGGTCAGACGAGCCGCGTCTTCGCCGTCGAGGTCGCCCTCATGAAGGCGAGGGAGTGCGGCCATGCCCTGACCGGTTCGGCCCTCGCCTCCGATGCCTTTTTCCCGTTCCGCGACAGCATCGACAGGGCCGCTGCCGGCGGCGTCGCGGCCATCGTCCAGCCCGGTGGATCCAAGCGCGACGCCGAAGTCGAGGCCGCCGCCGCCGAGCACGGACTCGTCATGCTCGCCACGGGCCGCCGCTGCTTCCGCCACTGACTGCTTTTCCCGGCCACCCTTTCCATCCATGTACATCGATCTGCAAAACCAGAAGCCGAGCGCCGCCTACTTCACCGTCATCCAGACCGTCATGCCGCGGCCGGTCGCCTGGATTCTCTCGCCGAACCGCAGCAACGGCGGCGAGCCGACCTACAACCTCGCCCCCTTCTCCTATTTCTGCCCGGTCTGCTCGGACCCGCCGCTCGCCGTCGTCTCCATCGGCATCAAACCCGACGGCAGCAGCAAAGACACCCTCATCAATGTCTCCGAAAGGCGCTTTTTCACGATTCACATCGCCCACAGGGAACTGCTCGATGCCCTCAACGCCACCTCGGCCAGCATGCCCTACGGCGTCTCCGAGGCCGCCGAGCTCGGCCTCAATCTGGTGCCCTTCGAAAATGCCGAGGTTCCGCGGCTGAAAGCGGCCCGCATCGCCTTTTCCTGCGAGCTTGAGCGGGTCATGCCGGTCGGCCGCGGCGCCCAGAATCTGATTTTCGCCCGGCTGCACTCTGTCTGGATTGACGATGACGCCATCGTTGAGGATGCCAGGGGGCGGCTCAAGGTCGATGCCGGCCAGGTCGCGCCCATCGCCCGTCTCGGCGGTGGCGAATACGCCTTCCTCGGCGAAGTGCTGTCGCGCAGGAGGCCGGATTGAAGGCCCGGTCGGACCACGGATTCTCGGCCTTCCTCAGCGGCCGGGCGCGGGCCGGCGCCCAGCGGGTGCCGGTCTTCCGCGAGCGCACCGCCGACTTTGAAACGCCGCTGTCGATCTGGCTCAAGCTCGCCGGCGAGCCCTATTCCTATCTGTTTGAATCGGTCCAGGGGAGCGAGAAGTGGGGGCGCTATTCGGTCATCGGCCTCGCCTCCCCGAGCGTCGTCAGGGCGCGGCAGCGCCACCTGAGCCTCGAGGAAGACGGCGAGGTCATCAAAGAGTTCGAGGTCGAAGACCCGCTGCAGTGGATCGATGAGTTTTACCGCTCTGGCTGCACGGCCCGAATCCCCGGTCTGCCGCGCTTCTGTGGCGGCCTCGTCGGCTATCTCGGCTACGACGCCGTGCGCTACATCGAACCGACCAAGCTCCTCTGGGGGCAGAAGCCAGACGAGCTCGGCACCCCCGACATCCTGCTGTGGATTTCCGATGAGGTGGCGATCTACGACAACCTCAGCGGCAAGATCAATCTCGTTGTTCACGCCGACCCGAACAACAACAAGGCGCGGGCCGAGGCCGAACGGCGGCTCGACGAGATCGAGGCGAGGCTCGATGCGCCCTGCACGCCGCCGACGCCGCTGGCGCTGGACGCCCCCTGTCAGAGCCTCGAATTCCGCTCGCGCACCGGCCGCCGACAGCACTGTCAAAGCGTGCTGCGGGCGCGCGATCTGATCATCGCCGGCGACTGCTTTCAGGTCGGCATCTCGCAGCGCCTGAGCGCGCCCTTCAAGGCCTCGCCCCTCGAGCTGTACCGGGCCCTGCGCATGCTGAATCCGTCCCCCTATATGTTCCTGCTCAACTGCGGCGATCACCAGATCGTCGGCTCATCGCCGGAGATTCTCGTGCGCCTCGAGGGCGACCAGGTGACCATCAGGCCCATCGCCGGCACCCGGCCGCGAGGCGGGAACGACGAAGAGGACGAAAAACTGGCCGCCGAGCTCCTGGCCGACGAAAAAGAGCGGGCGGAGCACCTCATGCTCGTCGATCTGGCGCGCAACGACCTCGGGCGCATCGCCGAAATCGGCAGCGTCCAGGTCGATGAGCTCATGGCGATCGAGCGCTACTCTCATGTCATGCACATCAGCTCCAACGTCAGCGGCCGCCTGCGCAGTGGCATCGACGCCTTCGACGTGCTGCGGGCCACTTTCCCCGCCGGCACCCTCAGCGGCGCCCCCAAGGTGCGGGCCATGGAGATCATCGACGATCTCGAGCCCGTAAAAAGAGGCGTCTACGCCGGCGCCGTCGGCTATTTTTCGTGGCAGGGCAACATGGATACGGCCATCGCCATCCGCACGGCCGTGCTCAGGGACGGCAACATCCATGTCCAGGCCGGCGGCGGGCTGGTCTACGACTCTGTGCCTGAAAGCGAGTGGCAGGAGACGCTGAACAAGGCCAAGGCCCTGATGCGCGCCGGCGAAATCGCCGAGGCGACGGCGGCGGCCGATTCGTTGCTGACGGCGCGGACGGAAGGGCCTTGCAGAGAGGTCTGAAAAGGAATTGTGCCTGCCCGCTTTCCATAAAAAGTGGCAATTACAAGTTTGGGGCTTGACAAGCGAACCGCTATCGGCTAGGCTGAGCGGGTAATGAAACTGAACAGAAGCAAGGGATTCCCGATGGATATTGCCCACTTGGAAAAGCCCGCCGGGGTGATGAGCCGACTTGCCCTTCCTGCAGCAGCGATAAGGTCGTACGCAAGCATGGGAACGGGCGGACTGGCCATTGGAATCGCCTCCAGCTGCAGCAATAGCTACAATGTTCTGTCGGGTACGATTTTCAGGGCCACTCGTATTCCGCCCCCAAAGTGATTCCTGGCAATCACGATTCGGTGCGGTCCAGAAAGGAGGTCATTCATGCAGGAAATGCACATTAACACAGAACAGTTCAAGAAATTCCGTGACGTCCAGATTCGACCGCGATGGGATTGGCCCGCCACATTTAGCTGCAACAAACACCACGAAGTGTTCCCATATAATGCGAAGGGCTATACACATGAGAAGGAGAGGGAATATCTGCAAGGGAGATTTCCCCTGCTGGACCAAATTGTGTTCGTTGTGTTGTCGGAGAGGCCCAAAGGAGGCCGATTTTTCATAAAAGATAAAGGCGTTTTCCTCAAACCAAAGGACGATTATATCCCAATCGTACAGTTCATATTCAAATGAAGGTGGGAGTCACTCAGGAAGATGAGCGAAAAAACAGAAGGCCACTGCCACAGGTCAGGTAGTTTCTGAAGAACAGGTTCGGCTTAACTTCTTGGCATGCACCCGGGTGGGGATCCCATCAAAAAGGGCTGGGAAGCGAGCCGGTCTCGACATAGACGGATTTCAGCCGGCTGTAGGCCTCGATCGCGGCTTGGCCGTTCTCGCGTCCCATGCCGGACATCTTGACGCCGCCGAAGGGCATTTGCGGCGGCGTGATGTTGTAGGTATTGACCCAGCAGACCCCGGCCTCGAGGGCCGCGGACAGGCGGTGGGCGCGGGCCAGATCCCTCGTGAAGACGCCGGCGGCCAGGCCGGACTTGCTGTCGTTGGCGCGCTTCAGGGCCTCGGCCTCTGAATCGAAGGGCAGCACGGCCATGACCGGGCCGAAGATCTCGTCGGTCACGATCGCCATGGAATCGTTGCATTCGCTGAAAACCGCCGGCTCGACAAACCAGCCCGGCAGATGGCCCGGACGCTTGCCGCCGCAGAGCAGGCGGGCGCCTTCGCTCCTGCCCCGCTCAATATAGCCGAGCACCTTGCCCAGGTGTTCTTCTGAAATCAGGGCGCCGACGCGGGTGTCGCCGTCGAGGGGATCGCCGATTTTCAGGGCCTCGACCTGAGGCACCAGCCGGTTCAGGAAGTCGTCGAGCAGCGGGCGCTCGACAAAGACGCGGGTGCCGTTGCTGCAGACCTCGCCCTGGGTGTAGAAATTCGCCATGAGGGCGCCCTTGACGGCCTGGTCGAGATCGGCGTCGGCAAAGATCAGCAGCGGCGACTTGCCGCCGAGCTCAAGGCTCAGGGCCTTGAGGCCGGGAGCGGCGTCGGCCATGACTTGGGCGCCGGTGGCGATCTCGCCCGTCAATGACACCTTGGCAATACTTTCGTGGCGCACCAGGGCCCGACCGACAGCGGCATCGCCCTGAACCACATTGAACAGGCCCGGCGGCAGGCCCGCCTCCGTCAGAATCGCCGCCAGCTCCAGGGCCGTCAGCGGGGTCAACTCCGAGGGCTTGTAGATCATGGCATTGCCGCACGCCAGGGCCGGGGCCGACTTCCAGCAGGCGATCTGCAGCGGATAGTTCCAGGCCCCTATGCCGGCGCAGATGCCGAGGGGCTCGCGGCGGGTGTAGAAAAAGGAACCGCCGGCGAGCGGGGTGTGCTCGCCGCCGAGGGAAGAGGCGAGGCCGGCGAAGTATTGCAAGGCGTCGGCGCCCGTGTCCACATCGACCGTCAGGGCCTCGCAGATCGGCTTGCCGGTGTCGAGCACCTCGAGTTCGGCGAGGCGCTCGCGGTTGGCCCGCAACAGCTCGGCGGCGCGGGCGAGGATGCGGCCGCGCTCGCCGCCGCCGAGGGCGGCCCAAGCCGGCTGGGCGCGCCTGGCCGCGGCCAGGGCCCGCTCGATATCGGCGTCCGTCGAGCAGCCGATTCGCGCCAGGGGTTCGGTGGTGGCGGGGTTGAGGGAGAGAAAGAAGTCGCCGTCGCCGGCCGCCGCCGGGGCGCCGTCGATATAGTTGCCGCGGTCGCCGAGAGTTGGCGCCGGCTGAGTGGCGGCCGCCGCCGCCCTGGTCACTCTGTTCATGCCTGTTCCAGTTCGATGAGGGTGGAGTTGAAGTCGCGCGGGTGCAGGAACAGCACCGGCTTGCCGTGGGCTCCCGGGCGCGGCACGCCGCTGCCGAGCACGGAGACGCCGGCTTTTTCGAGACGACTCGCGCTCTGCTCAATATTCTCGACCTCGCAGCAGAGATGGTGGATGCCGCCCTGGGGGTGGCGCTCGAGAAAAGAGGCGATCGGCGAGTCCTCGCCGAGGGGCTCAAGCAACTCGATGCGGGTATTTTCGAGCTCGACGAAGACCAGGGTCACGCCGTGCTCCGGCAGTTCCTGCGGCGAGGAGACGCGGGCTCCGAGGAGGTCGCGGTAGCGCTCTGCCGCCGCCGTCAGATCGGGGACGGCGATGGCGACATGATTGAGTCTGCCCAGCATGAAAATGAGAGAGGAGGGGAGGGGCGAAGCCTCAGGGAGGGCTGTTTGAGCACAGCCGCAGAAATAGCCTGAACGCCCGTCGATTATAGCACCAGCCGCTCCCGGGGCCGCGCCCGGCCGCGCTCTTGACGGCGGCCGCCGATCTGCTATAATGAAAGGGAAAAGCGATCCCGGATTTTTTGCCCCTCCCCCCATGCGCCGCCCGCTCAGCTTCAAAAAAACCCTGCTCCTGCCCGCTCTGGCCCTGAGCGCATGCCTGCTCATGCTGGCGACTCCGGCGCATGCCCTGTCTCTGCCGGACAACCAGAATGCCTGTGGCGATCCGCTCTATGTCGCCGACCAGCTGATCGTTGACTTTGCCTGGCCGGCCGGCGGCGGCAAACCCGATCTGGACGAAGTCGATGCCCGGGTGCAGCAGATTCTTGCCCGGCTTCCCCGGGAAGAGGGCGACGAGAGCGAGGAGGTCGAGGCGCTGAAGTTCCGACAGTTGCCGCCGCGCTCCAGCAAAAGCCCGTCTCTCAGCGTCCTGCTGTCGCGGGCCGGCAGTGCCGGCCCGCTCGAGTTGTCCGCCCGCCTGCGTCAGTTGCCGGCGGTCGAGCACGCCCGCCCCAACTTCCTCTATCCTCTGGGCCATGCCTGCGAGGACGCGACCGGGGCGGTTGAAGGCTTTGACGCCCCGGGGTCGCTGGTGGCGGCGCCTGAGCTGGCCACGACCGACCGCCTGCTGCTGCGCTACAGCTACGATGGCGATGAGGATGTCATGACGCAGGAAGAGCTTGAGCAGGCCGTACGCCTCTCCTTCCTTGAGATCGGCCTCGCCGGCTCCCTGTCAATCGAGGTTGTCCCGGGCGTCGGTCTGCGGGCGCAGTCCTCCGAAATCCCCGATGCCCGGGCCGTAGCCGGCATGCTGGCGGCGCTCGAAGAGATCGAATGGGCCCAGCCCGATCCCGTCAACCCCTGCTCCCTCGCAGAGACCGGCGAAGCCCCGGCGTCCAACCCCTGCGGCCTGGTACGCGATCAACAGGGAGAGCGAACCCTGGTTCTCTTCAGCAGCAATTTCATCGGCGGGACCCCTCCCGAACACTCCAGCGGCGGCGCCCTCGGCCCCGACTGGGCCTGGGGCCTGCTGCTGCTCTGGGGGTGGCGGCAGCGCCGGCAGAACAGCCGAGCCCGGAGAGTCCAGGTCTAGGCTTTGCCGGCCTTGGGCGGGGCCTCTTTGCCGCCGTCGGCTTTGGCGGTCGCAGCAGCGGCCTGGGCCTCGACGGCGAAGACGAAGTCGTCGCCGCTTGAATCGCAACTGACCTTCTGGCCGCCGATGATGGCGCCGGCAAGCAGCTTCTGCGCCAACGGATTTTCGATGCGGCTGCGGATCACGCGCCTCAGGGGCCGGGCGCCATAGACCCTGTCGTAGCCGAGCCTGCCGATGGCGGCGGCGCCCTCGGCCCCGACTGGGCCTGGGGCCTGCTGCTGCTCTGGGGGTGGCGGCAGCGCCGGCGGAACAGGCCGAGCCCGGAGAGTCCAGGTCTAGGCTTTGCCGGCCTTGGGCGGGGCCTCTTTGCCGCCGTCGGCTTTGGCGGTCGCAGCAGCGGCCTGGGCCTCGACGGCGAAGACGAAGTTGTCGCCGCTTGAATCGCAGCTGACCTTCTGGCCGCCGATGATGTCGCCGGCAAGCAGCTTCTGCGCCAACGGATTTTCGATGCGGCTGCGGATCACGCGCCTCAGGGGCCGGGCGCCATAGACCTTGTCGTAGCCGAGCCTGCCGATGGCGGCGGCGGCTTCGGGCGAAAACACCAGTTCGATGCCCTGTTCCCTCATCCTGCCGCTGACGGCATCGAGCTGCAGGCCGGCGATGCGGGTGATGTGTTCGGCCGAGAGGGGTCCGAAGACCAGAGTCTCGTCGATGCGGTTGATGAACTCCGGGCGGAAGTGGCTGGAGACCACACTCAACACGGCTTCCCTGGTGACCCGGTAATCCTCGGCCCCGCTGAGGCTGGCGATGAGGTCGCTGCCGAGATTCGAGGTCATGATGATGACGGTGTTGCGGAAATCGACGCGGCGCCCGTGGCCGTCAGTCAGCTGGCCGTCTTCAAACACCTGCAGCAGCAGGTTGAAGATGTCGGGGTGCGCCTTTTCCACCTCGTCGAGCAGAATCAGCGAGTAGGGGCGGCGGCGCACGGCCTCCGTCAGGTAACCGCCCTCCTCATAGCCGACATAGCCCGGCGGGGCGCCGATCAGGCGCGCGCCCGAGTGCTTTTCCATAAATTCCGACATGTCGATGCGCACCATGGCCTCCTGGCTGTCGAACAGGAATTCCGCCAGGCGCCGGGCCAACTCGGTCTTACCGACGCCTGTGGGGCCGAGCAGCAGAAAGGAGCCGTTGGGGCGACTGGCCTCCGACAGGCCGGCGCGGGCGCGGCGGATGGCGTCGGACACGGCCTGGACCGCCTCCTCCTGGCCGATGACGACCGAGCCGAGCTCTTCTTCGAGGCGCAGCAGCCGCTCGCGCTCGCCTTCCATCATGCGCGCCAGGGGCACACCGGTCCAGCGCGAAACCACCTCGGTGATCTCGCCTTCGGTCACGCGTGTGCGCAGCAGCTGCATGTCGCTGTGCTCGGTTTTCTGCACCTGATTGAGCTGCTTTTCGCAATTGGGAATCAGCGAGTACTGAATTTCCGCCATGCGCTCGAGGTCGTTGGCGCGGCGGGCCGTCTCCAGCTCCTGCCGCAACCCGTCGAGACGGGCGCGCAGCTCGGCGGCCCCCTGAACGCTGGATTTCTCCGTGCGCCAGACCTCTTCGAGATCGGCGTATTCGCGCTCGAGCCGGGCGATTCTGTCGTCGATCTCGCCGAGGCGCTTGCGCGCGCCGGCGTCCTTGTCCTTGGCCAGGGCCTGGCGTTCGATTTTCAACTGGATGATCGAGCGTTCCAGCCGATCCATTGAATCGGGCTTGGAGTCGATCTCGATGCGCAGCCGGCTGGCGGCCTCGTCGATGAGATCGATGGCCTTGTCGGGCAGGCGCCGGTCGGCGATGTAACGCTGCGACAGAGTGGCCGCGGCGAGGAGGGCGTCGTCGGCGATGTCAACGCCGTGATGCAGTTCGTAGCGCTCCTTGAGCCCGCGCAGGATGGCGATGGTGCTGTCGAGGTCGGGTTCGTTGACCAGCACCTTCTGAAAGCGGCGTTCAAGGGCGCCGTCCTTCTCCAGGTGCTGGCGGTATTCGTCGAGGGTTGTGGCGCCGATGCAGCGCAGCTCGCCGCGGGCCAGGGCCGGCTTCAGCATGTTGCCGGCGTCGAGCGAGCCCTCGGCCTTGCCGGCGCCGACCAGGGTGTGGAGCTCGTCGATGAAGAGGATGATCTGCCCCTCCTGGCGCGCCAGGTCCTTGAGCACGGCCTTGATGCGCTCCTCGAAGTCGCCGCGGAAACGGGCGCCGGCGATGAGGGCGCCGAGGTCGAGCGCCAGCAGCCGCTTGCCCTTCAGGCCCTCGGGCACCTCGCCCTTGACGACGCGCTGTGCCAGCCCTTCGGCGATGGCCGTCTTGCCGACGCCGGGCTCGCCGATGAGCACCGGGTTGTTCTTGGCCCGCCGCGACAGCACCTGGATGACGCGGCGAATTTCATCGTCGCGGCCGATGACCGGGTCGAGCTTGCCCTCTTCGGCCCGCGCCGTCAGATCGACGGTATATTTCTGCAGGGCCTCGCGCTGCTCCTCGGCGCCGGCGTCGTCGACCGGATCCTGACCGCGCACGGCCTCTATCGCCTGCAGCAGGGCCGGGCGATCGGCCCCGTGCTGACGCAACAGCCTGGCGAGGGCGTGATCGGCTTCAAACAGGGCCAGCAGCAAGAGCTCGCTGGAAATGAAGCGGTCGCCGCGCTCCTGCGCCAGGCGATCGCAGATGTTCAGCAGGCGCGCCAGGTCCCGGCCCAGCTGGATTTCTCCCTCGGCCGAGGAGGCCGAAGCCCGGGCCAGGCCCTCGAGTTGCCGGCGCAGTTCGGCGGCGACGGCGTCGGTGTCGGCGCCGGTGCGCCTCAGCAGGGAGGGAACGCCGCCCGACGGGTTCTCGATCATGGCCGCCAGCAGGTGCTGCGGCTCGATGTTAATGTGGCGTTGGCCGGCGGCTAGAGACTGGGCTGCACCCATGCTTTCACGGAATTTGTCGGTCAGTTTGTCAAAGAGCATGAGGAGGAAAGGGGTGGGAAAGTGGGGAGACGGGGCTCCAGGGGGTGCCTGTCTATTAATGTCGGGGCGCTTTGCCCACTTTCAACCTCTGCCGCCCCGACCCCGGCAGCAGAAGCCGCCTGCTCCCGGGCCGTCCGCGGTAGAGCGGCGGCAGGGGCACGGCTTTTTCCTTCGCCGGCCTCCGTACCCTGAACCTGGCGACGATTCTGCTCAGGGGCCCGCCGTTGCAGCGGCCGCCGCCGTCGCCGTAGAGAGGCCGCCAACTGGCGGATGCATGCAGAAGCCGCCTACCCCTGGGCCGTCCGCGGATAGAGCGGCGGCAGGGACGCGACTCTTTCCTTCGCCGGCCTCCGTACCCTGAACCTAGCGACGATTCTGCTCAGGGGCCCGCCATTCCAGCGGCCGCCGTCGCCGTAGAGAGAGGCCGCCAGCTGGCGGATGCACAGCCGCAGTTCCCCTCTGAGATCCAGCGGGCACTCGGCCTCGAAACGCCGCCGGTGCCGCAGCCACAGATCATAGACGGCGCGGGCCTCATGGGCGCGGCTGAGGCGCAGCAACTCCTTGCTCAGCCCGGCCCTGTCCGGATCCGCCGACCGGGCGGCGAGGAGGGCGGCCCGCCGCCGGCGGATGCGCGGTAACAGCATGACGCCGAGACTGCCGAGGAAGGCGCTCCAGCCGAGGCCTGTGGCCCAGATCCAAGCCGAACTCAACGCTTCCCCGGGAGTCGGCGGAGAGGCCGGGGGCCCGCTTTCGCCCTCGGCTTCTTCGACGACGACTTCGCTGTCCGGCGGCGGTTGAGCGGAGCTGGCCGCGGCCGCTTTGGCGTCGAGGACGCGGATCCGCCGCGCCGGCAATTCCGCCATCTGCAGCTGGTGGTTGTTGTAGTCCCACCAGGGAATCGACAGGGCCGGCAGTTCGAACTCGCCCGCCGCCCGCGGAATCAGGGTCCAGCTCTGGCGGAAAACGCCGGTGATGCCGGTCTTGACGTTTTTGCGCGTTTCGTGGCGCGCTTTTTCGGGAAAGGCCTCAATTGCCGGCGGCGCGGCCAGGCTCATCTGCTGCAGATGGCCGACAGCCGACCCCCGGGCCCGCAGTACGATCTCGCGGTTGATCGGCGCGCCGACCCTGAACTCCTGGGCATCGGCCGGTTTCCATCTGTCTTCGAGCCTGACGTCTTCCGCCGCGATCCACTGCGCGGAGGCGGGGAAGGAGGGGTCCAGGGACAGAATCTCGAGATCGACGGCCGCTGTGGAGATGCGCACCCTCTTGTTGGAGCCTTCCTTGCGGCCATTGAAGGTCAGAGGCGCCAGGGTGATCTTGCCGCTGCTCTTCGGCAGGAGGGCGTAGCGCCACTCTATGGCCTGGTACTCGGCGCCGCGGTACTGGGTGCGGTAGCGCTTTTCCTTTTCGATCAGCCTGACCTTGAGGTCCCTGCCCCTGGGCTCGCCGACGCTGCCCCTGTAGCTGCCGCGCCCGATCAGCAGGCGCAGGGTGTAGATGATCTGGCCGTTGATGTACTGGCGATGGCGGTTGACCGATCCCTGAATCAGGATGTCTCCGGGTTTCTTCCGGTCCGCCGCCGCCACCTCGAATTCCAGCGAATTGCTGGTTTCGCCGGCCAGCTTCATGGCGCCGATCCGCAGGCGGCCGGTGCGCCTGGGCGCGAGCTGGTAGCGCCACAGGTTCCGCACCGTCATGACGCCGTTGCTCAGAAGGGTCTGCCGCGACGAGGAGCGCTCGACGATGCGGAACTCCTTCAGCAGTTTGGCCTCATCCGGCGCCCCGGCTCCCGAGGCGGAAGTCGAGGTCGAAATCAGGCGCACCTCGACGATCTCCTCGATGTTCAGCCTGCGCTTGTCGGTCTCCAGCCGCAACTCGGCCGAGGCGGCCCCGGCGGCGGCCAGCAGGGCCAGGACGGCAGCAGCGGAGAGCAGCAGTCTCACCACTTGCCGTCCTCGGCGGCGGCCCCGCCCGAGCGGTCCTGCCGGCGCGAATACTGGTACTGAAACTTGCGCTTGAGCAGCAGAGAGGGGTCGTCCGCCAGTTGATTGAGCCACTGTTGCAGGCGCATGCTGCGCTCCTCGCTGGCAATGGCCTCGGCCGAGCGCTGCAGCAGGGCTTTCTCGGCCTCGCTCTCTTCGCCCTGCCGCTGCTCCTGCTCTTCGATCTCGGCCATCCCCTCCTCGACGCCGCCGTTCTGATCGTGCTCATCCCGGCCGGCCTGACTTGAGGATTCCTGCTCGCCGGCCGCCCCCTGCTGCGCCTGCTGCTGTTGGCCGCCGTCCTCTTCCTCGGCCTGGCGCCGCCCGCCCGGTCCTTCGAGGAACTGCTCATCGCCGCCCCCGCCCCCCGAGGAGGCCTGATTCTCTTCGCCCTCGCCCTGCTGGCCCTCGCCCTCGCCGCCGTTCTGGCCCTGTTGCCGCTGCTGTTGCTGTCTCAGCATGCGCTTCAGCAGCTCGAGATTGTAGGCTGCGTCCTCGTTTTCCGAATCGCGCTCCAGGGCCAGTTCGTAGGCGGCTATAGCCTCCTGAAAGCGCCCGAGATGAGCCAGGGCATTGCCCTGATTGTAGGGATCGTCGATCCATTTGTAGACTGTCAGCGCCTGGTTGTACTCCCCCTGGCGGTAGAGAGACGCAGCCCGCCAGGCGTCGCCCTCGAACAGCTCCGCCGCCCGGGCAAACTCCTGCTGGTGAAAGGCATCCTGGCCGCGCTGATCGGCGCTCTTCCACCAGTCGTTCCAGGCCGCCTCGGCGCGGCCGGCGAGCGACAGGGGCAGCAGCGATGCCAGCAGGAAAACTGCCAGCTGGCCGCGGGCAAAGGCCAGCAGCACGGCCAGCAGCAGCGGCGGCAGCAGCCAGTGGCCGCGGTCGCGCCAGCGGGTATTTTTGCTGAGCCGTTCGTCGACCTGACTGTCGCTGGACGCATCGGCTGCGAGTTCGGCGATGAGGCTCTGATCGAGGTCTCCCCAATCGAGGATGCGAACCGATGAAAGCGGGCCAAAGGCCTGGCTGAAAGACTTCCGGTCAAGCGAGGCCGACACCGGGGCCCCCGAGCGCTCGCGCAGCAGGGTGCCCCCTGGCAGCGGCACCGGCCGGTCGGCTTCGGTGCCGGTGAGGATGATCGTCAGGCGATGGGGCGAGGCGGAGAAGATCGAGGCGATGCGCGCCAGGGCGGCCTTGCTGGCGCCGTCGGTGAACCAGAGCACCTGGCCCGAGGAGCTGCCGGCCTGATCAAGCATGAGGAGGGCCTGCTCCATGGCCGGCACGGGAACCGAACCGTAGGAAGGCATGAGAGAGGGCTCGAGCACTTTCAGCAGATTGGCAAAGGTCGCCCGGTCCTCCGTCAGGGGCACGACCACGTGTGCCGAGCGGGAGTAGGCGATGAGGGCGCTCTGGCCCTCCTGGCGCCCGCGCAGCAGGCCGAGGATGCGATAGCGGGCGGCCTCGTAGCGGTTCGGCTGGATATCCCGGGCGTACATGGACAGGGACTGATCGAGGACGACGATCAGGGGCGCCGCCACCTTCTGCAGGTGCACCTCCTCCTGATCCCAGCTGGGGCCGGCCAGGGCCAGGACGGCTGCGATCCAGGCGCCGGCGAGAACTCCCTGCTGCAGCCTGCGGCGCACCGGCCCGCCGCTGTCGAGCAGGAGATGGCAGAGAAAGGTCGGGTCGATATGGCGGCTCCAGAATCTCGAGCCGCGGCGCCCGGCCAGCAGCGCCAGGGCCAGCAGCGGAAGCAGCCCCAGCAGCCACAGGGGCCGCAGAAAGTGGAAATTGCCGACCAGGTCGCCGAAGAGACCGAACCCGTTCATGGCGACGACCGCTTCAGCCTGCCGGCGGGGCCCAGGCCCGCTGTCATGGCGCCCCTGAAATTGTGCCACAGATCTCCGTAGAGTTCCCACAGCAGGGCCCAGACGCTGAGGGCGAGGGCGGCCGCCAGGGGAATGTGAAACAGCGGGTACTGGGGCCGCAGGTATTCGCTGTCGCTCGGTCGCGGCTCCAGCTCTTCGATGCGCTGGTAGATCTTGCGCAGCTCGTTGAGGTTGCCGCCAAAGAAGAAGCGCCCGCCGGTGATCTGGGCGATTTTCTTCAGCAGCGGGATGTCGATCTGGCGGCTGGCAAAGAAGCCGCCGCGGCCGCCGGCCCCTATGCCGATGGCATATATCTTCAGGTTTTTTTCGACCGACAGGCGGGCGGCGTCGCGCGGGTCGGTGCGGCCCGCGTTGTTGAGGCCGTCGGTCAACAGAATCAGCACCTGTTCGCGCTCTTCGCCGTCGTCGACGCCGTGCTTCAGGGCCAGGCCGATGGCGTCGCCTATGGCCGTCTTCTCGCCGGCGAGCCCGATGACGGCCTCGTCGACAAAGACTCGCAAGGCCTCGAGGTCGTGCGTCAGGGGGCTCTGCAGGAAGGCCTGGGAACCGAACAGAATCAGGCCGAGGCGGTCGCCGGTGCGGGCCTCGGTGAATTCTCCGACCACCTGTTTGACGGCGGTCAGCCGGTCGACGCGCCGGCCCTCGAGAACCATGTCGCGCTCACGCATGCTGCCCGAGATGTCGAGGGCGAGGAAAATATTGCGGCCCTCGCGCGGCAACTCGACCGGCTCGCCGAACCAGACCGGGCGGCTGCAGGCTGCCAGCAGCGCCAGCCAGATCAGCCACAGCAGGGGCGGAAAGAGCAGGGCGCGCCAGCCCCTCCAGTCGGTGTGGCCGGAGTCGAGGTCGCAGAAATCGGCGAAATCGGGCACATAGAGGGCGCCCCGGGCGGGGGCCCGCCGCCTGCGGCCGAGGAGAGCCGCCGCCAGGGGAAGGGGCAGCAGCAGCCACACCCAGGGCCAGAGAAATTCAAGCACGGCCGTCAGGCGTCGCCGCCAGTCAGGAAGACGAGCCCCCGCCGCCGCCAGCCTTTTCCCGCGGCCGCGGTAGGGGCCGGGGTCCGACGGCGGAGAATCCACAGCCGCGCCTGTTCGCGGGCGTCGACCGGCACCCGCGAGTCGGGCCTGTGCCAGTCGCCGTCCATGAGCCAGCGGGCGCAGCGGCCCGTGAACACCGGCTCAGGACAGTGGCCGTTGAGAAAAGACAGCCAGGCGCGGCCCTCGAGGCCGGCGACCTGCCGGCGGCCGTAGGCGCGGATGCCGATCCGCTTCAGCAGGCTGTTGAACTCCATGCCGAAAGCGGCGGCGTCCTCGAGGGGCAGGCTGTCCAGCCGGGCCAGGTCGAGGTGGCGCCTCTCGCGGCGGCGATAGCGGCTCCACAGCAGAAGGCACAGGAAGAGCAGGAGGGCGGCGGCGGCAACCAGCAGCGCCGTCGTCAGCCAGCTCGCCCACTCGTCTGGCGGAATGGGAGGCGGCAGATGGATGTCGCGGATCGGCAGCTCTTTCATCCGCTGCCCTTGGCCGGAGAGAGCAGGCGCCGCTCCTTCAGCAGGGGCAGGAAGTCGTCCTGACTGCTGACGGCGAGAAAGGCGATGCCGCGGGAGCGGAAATGCTTTTCCCACGCCTGCATGCGCTCGCTGTGGCGCCTCGCTCGCTCTTCGGCCAGATGGCTGCAGGCGAAGTTCAGGGTGCGGAAACGGCCGCGTCCATCGCCGACGACGCCCGAGCCCGAAATCGGGGGCCGGGCCTCGAGCTGGTCGTACAGGTGAATCGCGCAGCTCTCGTAACTGTTGGCGAGGCGGGAGAGCTTGCCGGCCTCGAGTTGCGCCAGGGAAGAGAGGTCGCCGATGACGACGACCGTGGCCCCGACCGGCGCAAAACGGCTCAGCTGCTCGAGGACGGCGCCCCAGTCGACGGCGGCGGCGGCGAATGGAACCCTGAGCAGGGAGGCATTGACTCTGCATAAATCATCGAGAAAGCGGAGGAAACGGCTCTGCTGACCGGAGACGCGAAAGTGATCGATTCCCTCAGCCCGAATCAGGGTTCCGCCGACCCGCTCGCCGCTGCCGAGGGCGGCCCAGCCGAGCAGGGCGGCGAGCTCACAGGCGAGAACCGATTTGAACCTCAGGCGCGAGCCGAAACGCAGGGCCAGGGACTGCTCGACGACGATGAAAACCGGTTTTTCGTGGTCTTCCTGAAAGACGCGGGTGTAGGTTTTCTGTTTGCGCGCCGTGACCCGCCAGTCGATGTTGCGCACATCGTCGCCCGGCTGGTAGGGGCGGGTGCTGTGAAACTCCAGGCCCTGGCCGTGGCGGCGCGCCCGGCGTACGCCCTGCCGCTGGTTGCGCGCCATGGCGCTGACGGTGAGCTTGAGGCCACGCGCCGACAGGCGGTAGCCGAGCAGTTCGGCGGTGGCAACGCTGGTGCCAGAGCCCATCAAACCGTAGGCACCAACTCCAGCAGGCGGTCGATGAGGTCATCGGCCGAAAACCTTTCCGCCTCGGATTCCAGGCTCATGACGAGCCGGTGACGGAGGGCGTCGTGGGCGATCTCGCGCACGTCCTCGGGGGTGACGAAATCGCGGCCGTTGAGCCAGGCGAGGGCCCGCGAGCAGCTGGCCAGGGCCAGGGTGCCGCGGGGGCTGGCGCCGTAGTCGACATAGCGCCCGAGGTCGGCGTCGTAGTCATTGGGCTCCCTCGTCGCCCGCACCAGCTGGATCATGTAGTCGCGCACGGCCTCGGACACATGCAGCTGCAGCAGTTCCCGGCGCACGGCAAAGATCTGCTCGGGCGCCAGCCGCTCCCTGGCGGCCGGGGCTTCAAGGATCTCCCTCTCGACGAGGGCGAGAATCCGCCCCTCGGCGAGATTGTCGGGGTAGCCGACGAAAGTGTGCAGCAGAAAGCGGTCGAGCTGGGCTTCGGGCAGGGGGTAGGTGCCCTCCTGCTCGATCGGGTTGCGCGTCGCCATGACGAGAAAGAGCTCGGGCAGGGGGTAGCTGACGCGGCCGACGCTGACCTGGCGCTCGGCCATGGCCTCGAGCAGGGCCGTCTGCACCTTGGCCGGGGCCCGGTTGATCTCGTCGGCCAGCACCAGATTGTGAAACACCGGCCCCTGGCGGAACTCGAAGTTGCCTGTCTCGGGGCGGTAGATTTCGGTTCCGGTGATGTCGCTCGGCAACAGATCCGGAGTGAACTGGATGCGGTGGAAATCGGCCTCTATGCCGCCGGCGAGCGTGCGAATCGCCCGCGTCTTGGCGACGCCCGGCGGCCCCTCGACGAGCAGGTGGCCGCCGCAGATCAGGGCGATCAGGAGCCGTTCGACCAGCTTCTCCTGGCCGATCACCAACTCCGACACCTGGCTCCGCAGGGCGGTTATCTGCCGGCTGCGCTCGGCCGAGGGCACCCCGGTTCCGGCCCTGGCCGCCGCCTTCCCGCCGCGGCCTTCGGCGAGCGAGAACTTGGGCGCTGCCGCGTCCGGGTTGGGGATGTCGGGGGCTTCAACGGGAGCTGAAGCAGGGGCTGATTTGGGCATTTGCTGACCGGGGACTCGAGATAGGGGCAATCCTGCCGTCGCTTCGTTGCCGCTTTTTATTATAAATTAGGCGAACAGGGCTGTGCCATGCCTTGCAAAAATTTAATCCGACGGAGGCGGCCCCCGGCGACAGGCGGCGACATGGGGCTGAAGGGGGGGCGACAAAAGCGGGAATCGCTACTATATTATTAGGTACCCTGCCATCAGGGTTGCGCTCGTCGCCCGCCGGGCGAAGGCGCGGCCGTATTCGCCCGGCCCGGCCCGGCCCCAGTCGAATCCCGACCACAACCTTCACCGAGGAACCCATGAAGCCCCTGAAGCCCTTGAGCACCCTGAACCGCGGCAGAGTATCCGGCTGGCTGCAACTGTCTCTTCTCGCCCTTGCACTGGCGACCCCTGCCACTGCCGGCGCCCAGCAGACATCGGGCCAGGGCGTGTCCCAGACGAGCGTGGATCAGGCTGCCGGCGGCTATGAAAAACGGCTGGACGTGCGCCGCTACATCAGGGAGCTGGTGCGCAACCATAAATTTTCCTACAGCCAGCTGATCCGCGACTTCGCCGGCGCCAAGCGCATGGACGACATCCTCGAAACCATTTCGCGGCCGGTCGAAAGAACCCTCGACTGGAGCGGTTACCGCAAGATTTTCATCGTCGACAAGCGCATCGACGGCGGCGTCGATTTCATGAAGCAGCACTGGCAGGATCTGCGCGAGGCCGAACGCCGCTACGGCGTCGACGCCGAGATCATCAGCGCCATCATCGGCGTCGAGACGCTCTACGGCCGCATCAAGGGGCGGCACAGCTCCTTTTCGTCGCTCGTCACCCTGGCGTTCGACTACCCGCCGCGGGCGAAATTCTTCCGCGGCCAACTGACCGAGCTGCTGCTGCTCGCCCGCGAGGAGGGCTGGGACCTCGGCGCCGTCAGGGGCTCCTACGCCTCGGCCCTCGGCATTCCCCAGTTCATTCCCGGCAGCTACCGCGCCTATGCCATCGATTTTGACGGCGACGGCAAGCGCGATCTCATCAACAACCCCTCAGACGCCATCGGCAGCGTCGCCAACTATCTCGCCGTCCACGGCTGGAAGCCGCGCATGCCCATTCTCGAGCGGGTGCAGGTGAAGAACAACAGATACAGGCGCCTGCTGAAGCCGCGGGAGCTGAAGCCCTGGCTGTCGCGCCGCCAGCTGGAGCGGGCCGGCATCGCCCCCCGAAGCGGCAAGGGCCCCTATTCGCTGATGTCCCTGAACGGCGACGACGGCGAGGAAAATTGGGTCGGCCACTACAATTTCTACGTCATCACCCGCTACAACCACAGTCACCTCTACGGCATGGCGGTCGTCCAGCTGGCCGATGAAATCGCCCGCTCTTTCGGCCTCTCCCTGCGCACCTCAGGCGACGGCCCGGGACCCCAGGCGGAAGCCGGCAACTGATGCCATGAGCCGCACCTTGCACCAGCCCGGCGGCTACCGTCTCCCTTCGCTACAGAAGCGGCAAGGGCCCCTGTTCGCTGATGTCCCTGAACGGCGACGACGGCGAGGAGAACTGGATTGGCCACTACAATTTCTACGTCATCACCCGCTACAACCACAGTCACCTCTACGGCATGGCGGTCGTCCAGCTGGCCGATGAAATCGCCCGCTCTTTCGGTCTCTCCCTGCGCACCTCAGGCGACGGCCCGGGACCCCAGGCGGAAGCCGGCAACTGATGCCATGAGCCGCACCTTGCACCAGCCCGGCGGCTACCGTCTCCCTTCGCTACAGAAGCGGCAAGGGCCCCTGTTCGCTGATGTCCCTGAACGGCGACGACGGCGAGGAGAACTGGATTGGCCACTACAATTTCTACGTCATCACCCGCTACAACCACAGTCACCTCTACGGCATGGCGGTCGTCCAGCTGGCCGATGAAATCGCCCGCTCTTTCGGCCTCTCCCTGCGCACCTCAGGCGACGGCCCGGGACCCCAGGCGGAAGCCGGCAACTGATGCCATGAGCCGCACCTTGCGCCAGCCCGGCGGCTACCGTCTCCCTTCGCTACAGAAGCGGCAAGGGCCCCTGTTCGCTGATGTCCCTGAACGGCGACGACGGCGAGGAGAACTGGATCGGCCACCACAATTTCTACGTCATCACCCGCTACAACCACAGTCACCTCTACGGCATGGCGGTCGTCCAGCTGGCCGATGAAATCGCCCGCTCTTTTGGCCTCTCCCTGCGCACCTCAGGCGACGGCCCGGGACCCCAGGCGGAAGCCGGCAACTGATGCCATGAGCCGCACCTTGCGCCAGCCCGGCGGCTACCGTCTCCCTTCGCTGCTGCTGACGTCTCTGCTCCTCGGCGGCTGCACCGGCTCGACCCTGATCTCCGAACGGCAGATCACGACAGGGGCGCCGGCGGCCGAAGCCGCGGCTCCGGCCGCCCCCGCCAGCGCCCCCCTGGTCGTACCGACCTTCTATCAGGGGCAGGTGCCCCGCGCCCAGACGGCCAGAGTGCAGCCCCGCTCGCCGACGGGCGGCGGCTCCGGCGCCATCAACGTCGACATTTCCGGCGACATCTCGAGAAGCTATGTCGTTTTCGGCCAGGAGTACTATGTCCTCAGCGATGCCGCCGGCTACCACGAGACCGGCACCGCCTCCTGGTACGGCCCCAACTTTCACGGCAAGGCGACGGCCAGCGGTGAGAACTACAACCAGTACGGCATCACCGCCGCCCACCGCACCCTGCCGCTGAACAGCCGCGTCTGGGTCGTCAACCTGCGCAACAACCATGCCATCGAGGTTCGCATCAACGACCGCGGCCCCTTTGCCAAAAACCGTTTGATCGACCTGTCTTACGGCGCCGCCTGGGCCCTCGACCTTGTCAACAGGGGCACGGCCCCGGTTCTGCTCAAGGTGGCCAGTCGGCGCCAGATCCAATATTTTGGCACTCCGGTCAGATTTGACGCCGAGGATGCCCGCGAGGCCGAAGCGGAGGAATCGATCGAGATTGAGCGGGAACAGTTGCAGGAAGAGGCGGAACCGGATCGGGAACAGCGTTGGAGAAGGCTGCGGCAACAACAGTTGGACGCGCCCGAAGTGGACGGCATCCGCTACCTGGCGCCGCCGCTCCCCGCCGGGGAGCGGGCCTTCTTCGTGCAACTGGGCGCCTGGAGCAAGCGCGAGAACGCCGAGCGCAACTTCGATCTGGTGCGCGAATCCTTCAGCCGCGTCCTCCTGCGGGAGAAACCGCCCGAACTGCCCGGCGACGTCGTGCTCTACCGGCTGCTGCTGGGGCCCTACAGGGAGCACAGCGAGGCCGGGGAAGTACTGGAGTTGATGAAGGCCGAAGGCTTTGAAGGCGCCTTCATCCCGCACTCGTCGGTCCGCTGAAGTGCCGGCCGCTCGATGCAATCCCTGCGGCTTCATCGACAATCCCTGAAACCTTCAGCCTTATACAGCGGCACGGCGCTGCTCCTCGCCGCCCTCTGGCTGGCGCTGCTGCCGCAGGCGGCAACAGCGGCGGCCAGGCCGCGCCTGCCCGCCGTCAGCGCCCCGGCCTACGCCCTGCTGAGCCACAACAGCGGCGCCCTGATCACCGGTCGCCGCCCGGGGGAGGAGCGCTTCGTCGGCGACCTCGCCAAGCTCATGACGGCCTATGTCGCCTTCGCCGAACTGGCCGGGCACGAAATTCCCCTCGAGCAGAAGCATGTCGTCAGCGAGGCGGCCTGGCGTGCCCGCGGCGCACGCATGTTCCTCGAAGTCGACACCTCGGTGACGATCGGCGAGCTGCTGTTCGGCCTCGGCGTCACGGCCGGCAACGACGCCGCCATCTCCCTCGCTGAGATCGCCGGCGGCACGGTCGAAATCTTTGTCGATCTCATGAACCGCAGTGCCCGGCGCCTGCAACTGGCGAGCTCCCATTTTGTCGACGTCACCGGCCAGGATCCCGCCCAGAGCTCGAGCGCCCTCGATCTCGCCCTGCTGGCCAGCGCCCTGATCGGCGATTTTCCCCAGTTCTACCACATTTTTTCCGTCAGGTCCCAGGAGTGGAACCGCATCAGGCAGCGCAACCGCAACCGCCTGCTGTTTCACGAGACCGACGTCGACGGGCTCATGACGACGCGCAGTGAAAAGGCCGGCCACTCTCTGGTCGTCTCGGCCGAGAGGGGAGGGGAGCGCTTCATCGCCGCCGTGCTCGGCGCGGGCAGCGATCGCGGCCGCTTTGACGACGCCCGCAAACTGCTCGAGTACGGCTTTCGCTTCTACCGCTCGCGGCGGCTGTTCGAGGCCGGCAAAGAGCTGGGGCGGGTGCGCGTCTGGGGCAGCAGCGGGCGCCATGCAGCCGCCGGCCTGGCCCAGGATCTGCTGCTGAGTCTGCAGCAGCAGGAATTCGGCCAGCTGCAGACCGAGCTGTACTTCAGCGAGGGCCTGTCGGCTCCGCTGAAAAAGGGCGCCGAGGTGGGGCAGTTGCGGGTCCGCCTGCCGGGCAGGGATCAGGCCGTCGCCACCGAGGCCTTGGTTCTGCTCGAAGATCAGCCCCGGGCGCGGGGCCTGGAGGGGTTGCTGGAGTCGCTGCGGGCCTTTTTCCTGCGCCCGGAGCCCAGGGAGCAGCGCCGAAGCGGGAGCCCGCCGGGCTAGGCCGCGGCTGCGCTCCGGCCTAGGCGCAGAGCGGGTCCCGGCGGAATTTCTGCCAGCGGCTGTTGAAGCGCGCCTCGACGCGGCCGGCGATGATGTCCTGCCGCGCCTGCTGCCAGAGTTTGCGCCAGGCGGCGGCGTCATGCAACTCGTCGGCGGGACGGCTGCGCGAGCGGCAGACGAAGCCGGGAAAACAGCAGCGGCCCGTCGGCAGACCCGGCTTCTGATAACGCAGATCGAAGCTGAAGCGGACTTCGCCACTGGTGTTGGGGCCGGCTCCATGGATGATGGAGCCGTCCAGCAGCACCAGGCCGCCGGCGCCGACCTCGAGGGGCTCCAGGCGGTAGCCGCTGAGGTCGGCTTCGGGGACGAAGATTTCGGCGTCGGATGCGCGCCCGGGGCAGTGGCGCACCTAGGTTCTGCCCCTGTGGCTGCCGGCGGCAGCGTACATGCAGCCGTTGGCGATGGTGGCGTCGCTGACGGCAATCCAGACCGTCAGCACTTCGGTGTCGTCGCCGTCCTCGGTGCCGACGGCCGAATCCTGGTGCCACAGGGTCTTGGCGAGATTGGAGTTTTTCCGCGCCTCTTCCGACAGTTCGCTCTCCGGCAGCTTGATGCGCACATGCTGAATCGGATTGCTGTAGATCTCGGGGCCGACAAAGTGCTCGGCGACATCGAGGACGCGGCCGTCCGTCATGACGGCGAAGACGGCGTCACCCCCGTGAAAGCCCGACTCCCCGCTGATATCCGGCGTCATGGGCAGGGAGATGTCGAGATGCTCGGCCAGCCCGGGGTCGTGCTGCAGCAGCCGGCCCAGTTGCCGGCGGAAGTCGCCCTCATCAGACAGGCCGTGACGGCGGCACAGGTTGGCGGCCAGCTGGTCGTATTCATCGCGGACGCGATCGATCTTTGCCTGCGGCACGACGTCCTCGATGATCAGATAGCCCTGATCGCGGAAATGGGCGATTTGGCTGGCGGAAAGCTTGAGACCCGTCTCTGCGGGCGCGCTGATGGCTTGGGATGACATGGCGTCGATGTGGTCCGGGAGTGAATCTTATGGGCGCCGGGCGCCGGGCCGGGAGCTCCGGTGCCGGATTATACACGCAAAGTTGTGATTCCGGGTCCCTGTCTGACTCTTTTTCCGCCTCCTGTGGCAAAAATGAGGGCCGACATGGAAGCAAAGTTTTGACCGGGCGGCGATTCTCGGTTAAGATGGGGCCGAACAGGGCCTTGACCGGCGATCCCTGACATCCATTTTCCACCACCGCAAGAGGAATTTCATGAGCGAGCAGACGGTCTCATTCCGCGCCATGCGCGACGGCACCAAAGAGGATTATCTGTTGTTGCAGCGACTGGAGGAAGAGCACAACCGCCACCTTCCCGACCGCCTGCTCGAGGCCCTGGCCAAGCTCGACGAGAGTCTGCCCGGCTATCGCATCACCCGCCTGGCCCACTCGCTGCAGTCGGCTACCCGCGCCCAAGAGAACGACGAGAGCGAGGAGATGGTGGTCGCGGCCCTGCTGCACGACATCGGCGACGACCTGGCGCCCAACTCCCACAGCGAGATGGCGGCGGCGGTGCTGCGGCCCTACGTCTCGGAAAAGACCTATTGGATCATCAAGCACCACGGCATCTTCCAGATGTACTACTACGCCCACCATCTGGGGCTGGATCGCAACGCCCGCGACCGCTTCAGGGAGCACCGCTGGTACGGCTACGGCGTGCGCTTCTGCGAACTCTACGACGAGAACTGCTTCGATCCCGACTACGTCCACAAGCCGCTGGAGTTCTTCGCTCCCATGGTGCGGCGGGTCTTTTCCGCTCCGCCCTTCGGCGAAACCCGGCAGTAGGGGGTTTTGCGGCCAGTGCGCCAGAGGCAGGCCGGCAGGGTCATGCCGCTGTATTTGTCGCGCTCCAGACGGCATCGGCCGAATGGCCGGCGTCGACCGGGCAGGGTCCTGTTCGATTTTGCACCCCTGATTAAATCTTGTCTGCGGCGAGGGGAGTGAAGCATGCTGACGAAAATAACCATAAGAAATTTCAAGTCGTTCGAAGAGGCCGAGATACCTCTGGACAACGGCGTTGTCTTCATTGGCCCGAACAACTCCGGCAAGACTTCCGCTTTACAGGCGCTTTCCCTGTGGTATGCGGGCCTGATGAAATGGGCGCACAAACGTGCCCGCGGGAAAGGAGCGGAAATACCGACAAGACGCCCCGGCGTCACGGTCAGCCGCCTGGAATTAATTTCACTGCCAGTATCCGAAATTGACCTGATATGGCGCAACCGAAAAGTACGGGGTCAGCCGCGTCAAAACATTCGCATTGAGTTGATTGTAGAAGGATTCAGCGACGGCGCCGACTGGAAGTGTGGGCTTGAATTCGATTACAGCAACCCGGAAGGATTGTTTTGCCGCCCTTTAAGCATTGCCCGGAATGAACGAATGGAAATTCCTCCACAGGCGCTGAGAACCAGACTTGCCTTTTTGCCTTCCATGTCCGGTCTCGCGTCTGAGGAAGCCATGATACAGGAGGGCCGCATCAATGTGCTGATTGGACAGGGGCAGACAGCGGAAGTCCTGCGAAACCTCTGTTACAGGGTTTATCAAAGGAGTCCCGAACAAGATTGGGCCTGCCTTGTGTCGAAAATTGAAGAGCTGTTCGGAGTCACCCTGAATCCCCCGGAATATGATGCAAACCGCGGGACTATCGCGATGGGTTATCAGAAAGCCGACAGCAGGATAAAGTTCGACCTGCCCTCGTCAGGGCGCGGGATGCAACAGGTTTTGCTGTTGCTGGCCTATTTGTACGACAACGATCCGGGGACTGTGCTCCTGCTGGATGAGCCGGATGCGCACCTCGAAATTCTCCGGCAAGGGGAAATATATCCCTTGCTCCTTGAAGCGGCAGAAAGTCGCCAGGCACAAGTCATCGCTGCGAGTCATTCCGAAGTTTTGCTGGGTAAGGCTGCGCGGAATGATATGGCAGTCGCCTTCGTCGGAAAACCGCATAAATTGACAGCAGGAAAAACCAGCGAAGTGCTGAAATCCCTGAATGAAATCGGCTTTGATTATTACTGCAATGCAGAGATCAAAGGTTGGATCCTGTATCTGGAAGGAGAGTCAGACCTCAGTATCCTGAGGGAGTTTGCGAAGCTCCTGGAACATCCCGCCCTGGAACATCTGCAAGCCCCGCTGGTCATGTACCTCGGCAACGATCGGCCCAAGGGTGGCCGCAGGCATTTTTACGGGTTGCGTGAAGCCTGGGAGGATCTGGTCGGAATACTTCTGACGGATCGCCTGGACCAGGGCGGTACCAACGATGGACAGAGGTCGGAGGAAGGAGGATTGAAAGAGATCATGTGGCGCCAACGGGAGATAGAGAACTATCTGTGCAACAGGGCAGCGCTCCTCTCCTTTGCGGGCGAAGGGCTGCCGGATGACCTCCTTGGCAGGCACGAAAAAGAGGAGAGAATGGAAATAATGGAAGAGGAAATCCTTGATTTGGAAAAAGCGTTGTCGACCTTGGGAAAGCCAGCGCCTTTTTCCAGGGATATCAAGGCCTCCGATGATTTCCTTGAACCCCTGTTCAGGAATTTCCAGCAGAGGGCAGTCCCTCCGCTTGCTCCGGAATCGCCGCCAGGCATGAGGAAAAAGGACTTCCATCGTCTCATCAGGCACATTCCCAGGGGAAAAATCGACAGGGAAGTCACAGAGAAGCTGGACGCCATCGCAAGGGTTGCCCGGAGCGCCAAGCCGTACAGCGCTTGAACATGGCTTCTCCTGTGCCGGCCTCCATCGTCGAATCCCCGGCCGGGGATTGATGCCGCCGTCTCAGGCCGGCTCGGGAATGGCCGAGTAGCGCTCGCGGATCGGCCAGTGGAAGAGGGCGGCGACCAGGCCGAAGAGGATGACGAGCCACCACATGAGATCGTAGTTGCCGGTCAGATCGTAGAGCCTGCCGCCGAGCCAGGCGCCGAGGAAGGAGCCGACCTGATGCGAGAAAAAGACGACGCCGTAAAGCATCGACATGTAGGTGGTGCCGAAAAAGACCCCGATGAGGCCGCTGGTCAGCGGCACCGTGCCGAGCCACAGCAGGCCGATGGCAGCGCCGAAGACGAGGGCGCTGAAATTCGACAGCGGCAGGGTGATGAAGGCGACGATGACGAGCGAGCGCAGCAGGTAGAGGCAGGTCAGCACCGTCTTTTTCGGATAGCGCTGGCCGAGCCAGCCGCAGCCGAGGGTGCCGAAGATGTTGAAGAGCCCGATCAGGGCGAGCGACAGCGATGCCACTGAGGGGCCGATGCCGGAATCCCTGAGGTAGGACGGCAGGTGGGTGGCGATGAAGACCACCTGCAGGCCGCAGACGAAGAAACCGAGTCCGAGCAGGACAAAATCGACGTGGCTCAAGGTTTTCCTGAGGTAATTGGCAAAGGAGCCGCTCCTCTCGACGCCTGGGCTCTGCTGCCTGCCGTCGCCGCGAATGCCGGGGACAAACGGCAGCATCAGCAGGGCCGTGGCGCCCAGCACCAGGGCGGCGGTCTGCCAGCCAAAGGACTGCAGGAAATAATCGGCGATCGGCACCATGGCGAACTGGCCGAAGGAGCCGGCCGCCGTGGTGATGGCCAGCGCCATGGAGCGGTTTTCGTCGCTGGAGGCGCGGGCCACGGCGCCGAGGACGACGGAGAAGCCGGCGCCGGCGAGGCCGAAGCCGATGAGAATCTGGGCGAAAATCAAATCGGCCGCCTGAGTCGACAGGGACAGGTGGAGCAAGCCGCCGGCGTAGACCAGGGCCCCGGCGACGGCGACCTTGGCCGGTCCCCAGCGGTCGGCGATGCCGCCAAAGATCGGCGAAAACAGGCCCCAGCAGAGATTTTGCAGGGCCAGGGCCAGCGAAAAGACCTCGCGCGCGCCCTGGAAGGACTCGGAAATGCCCGGCAGGAAGAGGCCGAAAGATTGGCGCAGCCCCATGGTCAGGGAAATCAGGGCGCCGCCGCCGACAAGGGCGAGGATCAATTTGCTGCGAGCGGTCATGGTCGAGCCCGATGGAAAGGGGTCGGGAAGGGGGGCACTTTATTATAGAGCGGCGGCCGCCAAAGCCGGGTGCAACCGCGGCCCTGGAAATCCGGCAAAAAGTGCGCCCGGATTGGGGCCGGGATGATTCCGCCGACGGAGCTCAGGCGAGTTGTTCGCCCCCGAGATCGGCGGCGATGGCGATGCTCATGCCGTATGCATTTTACATATTTGTTTGCCGCCCTCTGCCGCCGGCAGAATGCCCTGCCAAGCTCAGATCAGGCGCCTGCTGACATCAGGAGGAGGGCGCCGCTGACATCAGGAGGAGGGCGCCGCTGACATCAGGAGGAGGGCGCTGCTGACGTCGGGAGGAGGGCGCCTGCTGACATCGGGAGGAGGGCGCCGCTGACATCAGGAGGAGGGCGCCTGCTGACGTCAGGAGGAGGGCGCCTGCTGACATCGGGAGGAGGGCGCCTGCTGACATCAGGAGGAGGGCGCCGCTGACGTCAGGAGGAGGGCGCTGCTGACGTCGGGAGGAGGGCGCCTGCTGACATCGGGAGGAGGGCGCCGCTGACATCAGGAGGAGGGCGCCTGCTGACGTCAGGAGGAGGGCGCCTGCTGACATCAGGAGGAGGGCGCCTGCTGACATCAGGAGGAGGGCGCCTGCTGAATCGCCTCACAGATGTCGAGCACGGCCTGGTTCAGACCCTCGACTGCGGGACCGCCGGCCTGGGCCTGATCGGCGCTGCCGCCGCCGCCGCCGCCGAGGGTCGCCGAGGCCAGCCTGACCAGTTGGCCGGCGTTGAGGCGGCCCTTGAGGGCGGGTGCCAGGGCGACCGTGACCAGGGCCTTGCCGTCGTGGTCAGAGGCCAGCACCACCGCCCCTTGCCGCTGCCGCGCCAGGGCCCGCGCCACCTCGCGGGCGTCGTCGCCGCTGAGGGCGGAGGGGCCGCAGCTGGCGTAGGTGAAAATTTCAGGCCCGCCGGCGCGGCCGAGGCGCAGGGCGCCCGAAGACTTTCCCCAGGAGGCCTGGGCCTCGCTCAGGGCTGCCCGCAGCGAGGCCGCATCCCTGACTTCGACAAGGGGCAGGGCCCCCGCCAGCTGAAACGGGATCTCCCTGTCGCGCTCGGACAGGGCCTTGCGCAGGGACCGCGTCTCCCGCATGAGATCGGCGATGCGCTGATCGCGCTCGCTGAGGACTTTTTCGAGCCACTGGTCGGCCGCGGCTCCCGCCACAGCCTCGAGACGCCGGACGCCGGCGGCCAGGCCCTCCTCGCGAATGAGCTTGAAAGAGCCGACCTCGCCGGTGTTGTCCACATGGGTGCCGCCGCAGAGCTCCACCGACCAGTGGCCGTTGCCGCGCGAGCTGTCCTCCCCCATGGACACCACCCGCACGCGGTCGCCGTATTTCTCGCCGAACTGCGCCTGGGCTCCGAGCGTCAGGGCCTCGTCCCTGTCCATCTCCGTCACGGCGACAGCCGTAGCCGCCCTTATGCGCTCCTTGACTTCGCGCTCGATGGCCTCGAGCTCGGCCGGCTTCACCGGCGAATTGTGGGAGATGTCGAAGCGCAGCCTGTCCGGGGCCACGAGCGAGCCCTTCTGCGACACATGGTCGCCGAGCTCGCGCCTCAGGGCCTCGTGCAGCAGGTGTGTCGCCGAGTGGTGGATGCGCAGACCCGAGCGGCGGTCGCGGTCGATTTCAATGGCGGCCAGATCGCCGACGGCGATGCTCCCCTCGGACACCCGGCCCTCGTGCACATGGAGGGCGCCGTCGCGTTTCTGGGTGTCCTGAATCGCCAGCTCGCCGCCGGCGAAGCGGGCCCGGCCGCGATCGCCCTGCTGACCGCCCGCTTCGGCGTAGCAGGGCGTTTCGGCGAAGAGGGCGGCGACCTCGGCGCCGGCTTCGGCCCGCTCGACCTCCTCGCCGTTGACGATCAGGGCCACAAGCCTCGAGGATTCGCAGCGGTCGCCGTCGTAACCGACAAAGGTCGTCGGCCCGAGCCACTCGTGCAACCGCAGCCACAAGCCCTCATCCGCGGCAGCGGCGCCTTTCATGCCCGCTTCCCGGGCCGCCCTGCGCTGGCCGGCCATGGCCTTGTCAAAGCCCTCCTGATCGACCTGGAGATCCTTTTCCCGCAGGATGTCACAGGTCAGATCGAGCGGAAAGCCGTAGGTGTCGTAGAGCCTGAAGGCCACCTCGCCGGCGAGGGTGGAGCCGGGGCCGAGGCCGGCCGTCGCCTCCTCGAGCAGGCGCAGGCCGCGGGCCAGGGTCTCCTTGAAACGCTCCTCCTCGTTGAGCAGGGTTTCGTCGATCAGCGCCTGGGCCTTGCGCAGCTCGCCGTAGTGGCTGCCGAACTGCCCGACGAGCAGGGGCGCCAGGCGGTGCATGAGGGGCTCTTTGGCGCCGGCCGTATGGGCGTGGCGCAGGGCCCGGCGGATGATCCGCCGCAGCACATAGCCGCGGCCCTCGTTGGAGGGCAGCACGCCCTCGGCGATCAAAAAAGCCGAGCAGCGCAGGTGATCGGCGATGACGCGGAAGGAAGTGGCCCCGCTGCCGTCGGGATCGCAGCCGGTCTGCCCGGCCGCGGCCTCGATCAGGGGGCGGAAGAGGTCGGTGGCGAAGTTGTCGTGAGAGCCCTGCAGAATCGCCGCCATGCGCTCGAGCCCCATGCCGGTGTCGATCGATTTCTGCGGCAGATCGGTGCGCCTGCCGTCGGCGTGCCGCTCGTACTGCATGAAAACGAGATTGACAAACTCGACGAAGCGGTCGCCATCCTCGTCGGGGCTGCCCGGGGGCCCGCCGGCGACGGCCGGGCCGTGGTCGTAGAACAGTTCCGAGCAGGGTCCGCAGGGGCCGGTGTCGCCCATGGACCAGAAGTTGTCGGAGCTGTGGATGCGGAGGATGCGGCGCTCGTCGAGGCCGGCGATCCTGCGCCACAGGTCGAAGGCTTCATCGTCCTCGCCGTAGACGGTGGCGATGATCTTTTCTTTCGGCAACTCGAAGACCCTGGTGACGAGCTGCCAGTGAAACTCGATGGCCTGCTCCTTGAAATAGTCGCCAAAGGAGAAGTTGCCGAGCATCTCGAAGAAGGTGTGATGGCGCGCCGTGTAGCCGACATTGTCGAGATCGTTGTGCTTGCCGCCGGCGCGGACGCATTTCTGGGCCGTGACGGCGCGTTTGGACGGCAGCGGCGGCTGGGCGCCGGTGAAAATGCCCTTGAACTGCACCATGCCGGAGTTGGTGAACAGCAGGGTGGCGTCGTTTTCCGGCACGATCGGCGAGGAGGCGACCTCAGTGTGCCCGCGCTCGCTGAAAAAAGACAGAAAGGACGATCGAATTTCGTTGCCGCTGACCATGGGGAGGGAAAAAGAAGACCAGAGAAAAAGAGCCCGCAAAAATACGGCCAAAGGCTCACCGGGCCTGAGGGGGCTATTGCCCGCGCAACTCCTTCAGATTATAATGGAGCAGGAGCCTGGCCCCGGCCCTGAAAAGCCGTGAAAACAGGCTCTGTACCCCTTGGGGCTCGATCGAGGTAGCTTGGGCTGGGGGAAATATTCGTCCCAACGAGACTTCTGTTTTGCGCTACTCGGCTTGGAGCCTGATCAAAAACGGCCTGATGGGTCATCGCCGATGGCGCGAGGCCTGGCGCTCGCCGGAACCTGCGGCCGAATACGCCGCCGTCGTCGTCGGCGGCGGCGGCCACGGCCTGGCCACGGCCTACTATCTCGCCAAGAACCACGGATTCAAGCGCGTCGCCCTGCTGGAGAGAGGCTGGATCGGCAACGGCAACGTCGGCCGCAACACCACCATCATCCGCGCCAACTACATGATTCCGGGCAACACCGAGTTTTACGGCTTCTCGCTGAAGCTGTGGCAGGGGCTGTCGCAGAATCTCAACTTCAATGTCATGTTCAGCCAGAGAGGGCAGCTCGCCCTGACCCACTCGCCGACGGCCGAAGACGCGATCGCCCGGCGGGCCAATGTCATGCGGCGCCACGGCATCAGCGCCCGCATGCTGACGCGGGAGCAGCTGCAGAAGATGATTCCGCATCTCGACTACTCGCCGAGAGCCCGTTTTCCGCTGCACGGGGCCCTGCTGCACCCCAGCGGCGGCACCGCCCGCCACGACGCCGTCGCCTGGGGCTATGCGCGGGCGGCCGACCGGCTCGGGGTCGATATCATCGAAAACTGCGAGGTCACCGGCTTCGTGCGCAAGGGCGGCGCCATCGCCGGAGTCGAGACCAGCCGCGGCGAGATCCACAGCGACAGGGTGGGCCTGGCCGTCGCCGGCAGCAGCTCGCTGCTGGCCAGGCTGGCCGGCCTCGACCCCCTGCCGATCGAGAGCCACAAGCTGCAGGCCTTCGTCACCGAGCCGCTGAAGCCGATTCTCAATGTGGTGGTGTCCTTTTCCGGCATCGGCCACGGCCACGGCTACATCTCCCAGTCGGACAAGGGGGGCCTGGTCTTCGGCGGCGATCTCGACAAATACCCCTCCTATGCCCAGCGCGGCAACCTGCCCGTGGTCGAGGAAGCGGCCGCCTCCATGCGCATGCTCATGCCCTGCCTCAGCCGGGTGCGCGTCCTGCGCCACTGGGCCGGGGTCATGGACATGAGCATGGACGGCTCGCCCTTCATCTGCAAAACCCCCATCAGCGGCCTGTACCTCAATACCGGCTGGTGCTACGGCGGCTTCAAGGCGACGCCGGCATCCGGCTGGTGCTTCGCCCACACCCTGGCCCACGACGAGCCGCACAGCCTGAACCGGCCCTTCGACCTCGAGCGCTACAGCCGCGGCGTCCATCTCGACGAAAAAGGCGTCTTTCCGCTGCCGCAGGAACAGTGAGGCGCCGGCTCAGCTCATGATTCGCATCCCCTGCCCTGTCTGTGGCCTGCGCGACCACAGCGAGTTCAACTACTACAGGCCGGCAGACGAGTCCCCCGGGCTCGAGGCGCCGCAGCAGGACTGGGTGCAGCATCTCTTCATCCGCGAAAACGCCAGGGGGCCGGTGCGCGAGTACTGGCACCACATCCAGGGCTGCCGGCTGTGGCTCGTCGTCGAGCGCGACACCCTGACGCATGAGGTCTCCTCCGTTGAAATCGCCCACAGGGGCGCGGCCGGGGCTGTCGGGGAACGGGCCGGCAAAGAGGGCGGCAACGGCAGAGGCCGGAAGCCGGCGACAGCATCGAGGAACGCCCGCAAGACACAGAACGGCAAGCCGCGCTCATGAACAGTCTCCGTCTCGACCGCGGCGGCCATATCGACCGCTCGCGCCCGCTGAACTTCTCCTGGCAGGGCCGGCAGCTGCAGGGCTATGCCGGCGACACCCTGGCCTCTGCCATGCTGGCCAACAACATCTCGCTCGTCGGCCGCAGCTTCAAATACCACCGGCCGCGCGGCATTATGTCGGCCGGCGTCGAGGAGGGCGGCGGCCTTGTGACTCTCGGCCAAGGGGCCCGTATCGACGCCAACAGCCGCGCCACCTCGACCGAGCTGCTTGACGGCCTTCAGGCGCGGGCACAGAATGCCTGGCCGGGTCTGGGCTTCGATCTGGCGGCGATCAACAACTCCTTCAGCCGATTCCTGCCGGCAGGCTTTTACTATAAAACCTTCATGGGCCCCATGCGTGACACCCGCATGTGGATGTTCTGCGAAAAGTTCATCCGCCGGGCCGCCGGCATGGGCACGGCATCGCGCGAGCCCGATCCCGATCACTACGAGATCGGCCACGCCCACTGCGATCTGCTCGTCGTCGGCTCCGGCCCCGCCGGCCTGGCTGCGGCCCGGGCCGCGGCGGAAAAGGGGCTGCGGGTGCTGGTGGCCGAGCAGGATTTTGAAATCGGCGGCGACTGCCTCAGCGGCGCCGGCGAAATCGAAGGCATGGCGCCGCGGGAGTGGCGCGACCGCCAGCTGATCGCCCTGGAAAAAAACGGCAATGCCGCGGTTCTGTCGCGGACGACGGTCTTTGGCCTCTACGACGACGGCGTCGCCGGCCTCGTCGAGCGCACCGACCCGGCCCTGGCTGCCGCCGACCCGCAACTGCCGCGCGAGCGCAGCTGGATTCTCCGCTGCCGCAGCATCCTGCTGGCGGCGGGGGCGATCGAGCGCATGTTCGCCTTTGCCGACAACGACAGGCCCGGGGTGTTTCAGGCCGGCGCCATTCAGACCTACATCAACCGCTTCGCCGTGGTTCCGGGTCAGCGGGCCGTCATGTCGACGAACAACGACTCGGCTTACGAGGTCGCGCTCTCGGCCTGCCGCTGCCTTGACATCACCCTCATCGATTCGCGCCAGCATCCGCCGGAGGAGCTGACAGAGCGGGTGCGCGAGGCCGGCATCTCCTTCCTCTCGGGGGAGGCCGCCTTCAGCGTTCGCGGGAAACGGCGGGTATCGTCCCTGCGCCTCGGCCGCCGCCGCGGCTCGAACTGGATCGCCAGCAGCCTGTTGAAATGCGATCTGGTCGGCGTCTCGGGCGGCTGGTCGCCGGCCATTCACCTCGCCTGCCACCGCGGCCTGCGCCCGCGCTACGACGAGGAACTGGCGGCTTTTGTCGTCGACGACCTGCCGGCCAACCTCGCCATCTGCGGCTCGGCGGCCGGCATCTGGGGGCGTCAGGAATGCATTGATTCCGGGCGCAAGTCCGCCCATGCCATAGCGCAGCAGCTGTCCGCCAAAGGTTCGATCTCTTCCCGCGCCCTGATGCGACAGGAGGCAGCGGCCGACACCAGCGGCCTGACCGAAGCGGCGATAGAGCCCCTGTGGCAGGTTGACGACGGCCGGACAAGGTTCCTCTCGGGCGATGCGGGGAAAAAATTCGTCGACTGGCAGCACGACGTGACCACCGATGATATCCGCATCGCCGCCCGCGAGGGCTATATCGCCGGCGAGCACCTGAAACGCTACACGACCCTCGGCATGGCGACCGATCAGGGCAAGATCGGCAATCTCCTCGGACTCGGCGTCATGGGCGACACCCTCGGGGTCCCGGTGGCCGATGTCGGCATCACCAGCTTCCGCCCCCCCTACACGGCGGTCTCCATCGGCGCCCTCTCGGGCCGCGCCTGCGGCCCCCACTGGCATTTGAAGCGCCTGACGCCGGCGCATGACCGGCACCGCGACCAGGGGGCCATCATGACCGAGGCCGGCCTGTGGATGCGGCCCTGGTTCTACCCCCATGGCCTGGAGAGCTTCGACAGCGCCTACAGACGCGAGATGCGCAGCGTGCGCCAGCGCGTGGGACTGGTCGATGTGTCGACCCTCGGCAAAATCGCCGTCCAGGGACCCGGCGCCGCCGAATTTCTCGACCGCGTCTATGTCAACAACTTCTCGCAGCTGCCGGTGGGCCGCGCCCGCTACGGCGTCATGCTGCGCGACGACGGCTTTGTCTTCGACGACGGCACCTGCTGGCGCCTCGGGGAAAATGATTTCTTCATGACGACGACCACGGCCAATGCCGGCCCCGTGCTCGCCTGGCTGGAGATGCTGCTCGAAACCCGCTGGAGCGATCTCAGGGTGCGGCTGACCTCGGTCACCGACCAGTGGTGCGGCTACGCCGTCGCCGGCCCGCGCTCGCGGGCCGTGTTGCTGGCCGTTCTCGACGATATCAATCTGGCGCGCAAGTCCTTTCCTCTCATGGCCGTGCAGCAGGGCCATGCCAGCAACATTCCCTGCCGCGTCGCCCGCCTCAGCTTCTCGGGCGAGCTGGCCTACGAAGTCTTTGCCGCCGCCGATTACGGCGCCGAATTGCTGCGTCTGCTGACCGACGCTATTGCCGATGAGCGCGGCGGCCTCTACGGCACCGAGGCCCTGGGGGCCCTGCGCATCGAGAAAGGGCATGTAGCCGGCCCCGAGATCGACGGCCGCACGACCCTGGCGGATCTGGGGCTGGAAAAAATGGCCTCGAAAAAGAAAGCCTTCGTCGGCCAGAGCCTCGGCCAGCGGCCCGAGATGGTCGCCGCCGACCGCCAGCGCCTGATCGGGCTGATTCCGCTGAACAACCCCGAGGCCCTCGCCGGCGGCGCCCTGTTGTTTGTCGATGAAAACTCGCTGCACGGCCACGGCATCGGCTGGGTCAGCTCGGTCACCTGGAGCGACACCGCCGACAACCGCTTCGCCCTGGCTTTCGTCGAGGGCGGCATGAAGGCCTGGGGAGGCAAGACTCTGGTGGTTGACGACGCCATTCGCGGCGGCCGCTGCCAGGCTCAGGTCGTGCCGTCCTGCCTCTTCGATCCCCAGGGAGGGCGCCTCCATGGCTGAGCGCCTGTCGCCGCTCGCCGCCTTTGTCGAGGCCCGCCTGCAGGAGGACCTCGAGCAGGAGCGCGAAGAGCTCTGTCTGCGCGAAGTTGCGCCGATCGAGTTGTTTCAGGTCGGCTGCTGGGCCGACGACAGCGCCCGAATCGAGCCTGCCCTGGCCAAGATCGCCGGCGCCGGGACGCCGCCCGGCCTCGGCCAGTTCGCCCGCGGCGAGAACGCCTGGATGCTGCATTTCCACCCCCTCTACTGGTGGCTGCTGCACCCTTCGGCCGAGGCGCAGCAGGCCTTGGCCGAACTACCCTCGGACGAGGCTCCCCTGCTCGATCTGTCGCACAGCCGCATCGCCGTCGAGATCCGCGGTCTCAAGGCTGAAATGCTGCTCAGTTGCCTGCTGCCGCTCGATCTCAGCGAAGACACTTCGGGCTCGGTCTTCTGCTGCGCCATCCGCGGAGCGCCGGTACAGCTGCTCAGCCTCGAGGACGCCTACAACCTGCTGCTGCCGCGCAGCTACGCCCTGTCGCTGGCGGAACTCATCAACCAGAGCGCACGCCAATTCCAGGGCGCCTGGATCGAAACGGCTACAAAAAAAACGGACAGCGACTGAGGCGGCTGCCCGGGCCGCTGCTCACTCCTCCGCCTTCTCGCTGCCGTCGCCCTGGCCGGCCGGCTCAGCGGGGGAATCGAAGCGGGTCAGGTAGAGAATCCCCTCCTCCTGATTGTAAAAGAGCTCGAACTGCTCGAGAAAATTCATTCCCAGGAGGGCATCGACGCCGACGACGTCGGTCAGGGGAGTGATGGCGACCTCGAGGTTGTTCAGCGTCTGGGAGCCGACCTCCAGCTTCTGCAGGGTGCCGACCTGGGCGTCGACCTCGCCGTTGACCGTGCCGATGACGGCGTCGCGCAGGTTTTCCAGTCCCTCGGAAAGCCCGTAGACCAGGTCGCGGTCGAGGGTCGTCAGGTTGGCGCCGCTGTCGATCATCATGCGCATCCTCTGCTCGCCGTTGATGACGCCGTCGACAATGAAGCGCTGTCTGTCGTTGGCAATGGCCAGGCGGCTGGTGTCGATCTGGCGCAGGCCGATGCGGATATCCACCTCCCGCAGCAGGATGCCGGCCTCCTCCTGCCAGGGGTGATCGCCGCCGACGATGCCCTCGAGCTGGGAGCGGGCCTTCTGGTACTGGCCGGTGGCGAAAAAGCTGAGGGCATAGAAATAGCGGTATTGCGGACGCTGCGGATCAAAGGCGACCAGCTGCTGCCAGAGCCCGACCCGGGCGATGCCGTCCTCGGCCAGCAACTGCTGCTCGTAGGCGCGGGCGATGGGCCCGAGGAGGCCGGCAAACTCCTGGCCGTTGTCCTGCCCTGTGTCGATCAGGCCGTAGAGGAGGTTGGCCAGCACATCGTCGTCGCTGGCCCTGGAGATCAGGGGCCCGCTGAGTTTGTCGTCGGCGAGCACTTCCTCGACCTCGGCCAGTTGCAGAAAGAGGTCGAAATCATCGCTGTCGTTGAAAGCCCGGTAGAGTCCGTCGGCGAGGATGGCGAAGGCCAACTCCTCGCGCCCCTCGCCCCTGAGGCGGTTGAACTCCTCGATGTACTCGTCGTACCTGTACCCGTCGAGCAGCCCCTGCATGAGCCCAGCCCACTCGCGGTCGGCCTCGCTGTCGGCCTGAACGGCGGCCGTCGCCGTGGCGGGCCCGGCCGGCGGCTTCTCCTCCTGCGGCTGCGGCAGGCTCTCGGCCAGGGTTGCCGTCGCTTCGTCGCCCTCTATATAGATATCCTCGACTTCCCCCTGGATGGGGCTGCCAGCCGCGGCGGCGCCGCCCGTCACGGACAGCTCCACGCTGCTGCCTTCGCCCCGGGCCTGGTCGGGCTCGTCAACGAAAGAGCCGTCAAAGACAAACTCGGCGGCCAGAACGACGGCGACCACTACCGCCGCCAAGGCATAGAGGCTGCGGCGGCGCCAGCGGTGCCAGAGCAGCTGCAGGCGATATTTGCGGTAATCAGAAAGATCCATTGGCCAAAGTCAGAAACGGCGACCCCGGGGTCTGCGAAAGAGGCGCGGGAAAGTGGCTGTCTCCTATAGATTAGCGCAAACGGACGCCATCCGTGGCGCTGTACAGGGGCGTAGGGCCGCCGAGTCCGCCGACAGCCCCGTCCAGCACAGCCTCGAGCCGACCAGAGAAGAGCTTGTGGACCTGGGCCGCATTAACGCAGGGCTCCTCGCCGCTGGGGTTGGCGCTGGTCGAGATCAGGGCCGCCCCGTAGAGGCGGCAGAGCTCAGTTGCCAGCGGATGGGCCGTGACCCGCACGGCGATGGAGGCGCGCCCGCCGGTGACAAGTTGCGACGAGCCCGGCCGCGCCGGCATGACCCAGGTCACGGGCCCCGGCCAACTGGCGCGGATCTCTGC
Organism: Candidatus Porifericomitales bacterium; assembly: GCA_965237735.1. GTDB lineage: Bacteria > Pseudomonadota > Gammaproteobacteria > CBDEFV01 > CBDEFV01 > CBDEFV01. The sequence goes on from CBDEFV010000005.1 coordinate 203,227, forward strand.
GGCCCTGGACGCGGCGATCGAGGCGGGCCAGAGGAGCCAGGGCAGCAATTGCTCTTCGCTGGCAGCAATGAGAATAAAGCCTGAGTCCCGCCGCCGTCGCTTCAGGCGCAGCAGCCGCTCCAGAGCCGGGTCGAGACGCGGATCGCAGCTGAGGCCATAGACGCCCTCCGTCGGGCAGGCGATGAGGCCGCCCCCAGCGAGGGCCGCCATCGCCTGTGACAGACCGCTGCGCGCCGCCATAAGGGATTCTCGCGGGATTTCTCAGGCGTGGCTCGCCGTCTTCTTGCGTCTGACCACCCGGGAAGCGGGTTTCGAGCGCGCCCCTGTCTTCCTGGCTGCGGCCTGGCGGCCTTTTTTCGCCGGCGCCTTCTCGATCAGCTCGAGGGCGGTATCGAGCGGCATCTCCTGCGGCCTGTCGCGCCACTCGGCGGGCAGGCGCACGTTTTTGCGCTCATTGTTGGTCACATAGGGCCCGAAAGGCCCCCGGAGGATGCGGACGTCGCTGCCCTCGAACTCCTTCAGCAGCTTCTTGCTGTCGGCCTCTTTCTTCTCTTTGATCAGGCGCAGGGCCTCTTCCCGCGTCACCTGCAGCGGGTCGATCTGGCCGATGCTGACCGACTGGCCGGCGCAGCGGAGGTAGGGGCCGAAACGGCCGAGATTGACCGTGATCTCGTTGCCGGCCCCATCGTCTCCGAGAGGGCGCGGAAAGCGCAGGATTGCGAGGGCCTGCTCGAGGGTTACAGTCTCGAGGCGGAACTCGGGGGGCAGGGAAGCCATTTTCGGTTTTTTGCTCTTGTCCCCATCGTCGTACTCCCCGAGCTGCACATAGGGCCCGTAGCGCCCGAGGCGGGCGAACACCGATTCGCCGCTGTTCGGGTCGACGCCGAGCTGCCGCGCCTTCCAGTTCTTGCTGCTGCGGCCCTGCCTCTCGTTTTCGATCTTCTCCTCGAGGCCGGCCCAGAAAGATTTCAACAGGGAAGACCTCTTCTCATCACCGCTGGCGACCTTGTCGAGGTCGCCCTCAAGGCGGGCGGTAAAGTCGTAATCGACGTAATCGGCAAAATTCTCCGTCAGGAAGTCATTGGTCAGGCGACCGATGTCGGTGGGGATGAAGCGGCGCTGGTCCATCTCGACGTAGTTGCGTTTTTTCAGCGAATCGATGATGGGGCCATAGGTCGAGGGGCGGCCGATCGAATAGCCTTCGAGGGTCTTGACGAGGCTGCCTTCGTTGTAGCGCGGCGGCGGCTCGGTGAAGCTCTGTCTGCCCCTGATATCCCTGAGATTCAGGGACTCGCCGACCTGCAGCAGCGGCAGCCGCGGCTCCGCGTCTTTGCCGTCGTCGGCCTGGTAGACCGCGAGATAGCCCGGAAACTCCAGATAGGAGCCGACGACGCGGAAGGCGTTGCCGACGCCGCAACTGAGGGTCAGGGTGGTGCGCTCGAAGCGGGCGTCGGCCATCTGACAGGCGAGGGAGCGCCGCCAGATCAGATCGTACAGGCGGAACTGTTCCGGCGACAGCTGGTTCCGTATCTTCTGCGGCGGGTATCTCGAGGCCGAGATCGGGCGAATCGCCTCATGCGCCTCCTGGGCGTTTTTCGCCTTGGTCTTGTACAGGCGCGGCCTGGCCGGCAGATAGTCGGCGGAAAAGCCCTCGCCGATGGCCTGGCGCAGGTCCTTCTCGGCCTCGCGCGACAGCGTCAGCGAATCCGTGCGCATATAGGTGATCAGGGCCACGGCCCGGCCGTCGATCGGCACCCCCTCGTAGAGCTGCTGGGCCGTGCGCATGGCGCTCTGCACCGACATCCCCAGGCGCCGCACGGCGTCCTGCTGCAGCGTCGAGGTGATGAGGGGGGGGGGAGGGGAGCGCTTGACCTTTGCCGTTTTCACATCGGAGACCACAAGGCCGCTCTCCCTGGCGGCGGCCCTGAGCTCGCTCTGCGCCTCTTCGGCGGTCTCGGCGTTGTCGATGGTGAACTGGGCGACGCGGGAGCCGCGCCATTCGACGAGCTTGCCCTCGACCTGCTGCCCGTCCTTGTCGAACAGGGCCGTCAGGGTCCAGTACTCGCGCGGGACGAAGGCCTCGATTTCCTTTTCCCGCTCGACGATCATGCGCAGCGCCGGGCTCTGCACCCGGCCGGCCGACAGGCCCGTCTTGATGTTGCGCCAGAGAATCGGCGACACCTTGAAGCCCACGAGGTGATCGAGGGCGCGGCGCGCCTGCTGGGCGTCAACCAGATTCGACGACAGCGGCCGCGGGTTGTTCAGTGCCTGCTGGACAGCGCTCTCGGTGATCTCGTTGAAGGAGATGCGGAGGATTTTTTTGTCCTTCAGCACCCGTTTTTTCTTCAGGAGTTCGAGAAGATGCCAGGAGATCGCCTCGCCCTCGCGGTCCGGGTCTGTCGCCAGAATCAGGGATTCGGCGTTTTTCAGCTCTCTGGCGATGGCCGCCACATACTTGCTGTTGCGGTCGACTTCCTCGTACTGCATGGAGAAGTCGTCGTCGATCGACACCGCCCCGTCCCTGGCCAGCAGATCGCGCACGTGGCCGTAGGAGGCCAGCACCTTGTAGCCCTTGCCCAGATAGTTGCCGATGGTGCGGCACTTGGCCGGGGATTCAACAATAACGACGTGTTGCGACATCTGCAGAAAAAATGATTCAGGTGAAAAGTCTGGATTATCAGGAGAGGCCGTCCATGAGCAGGGAACCTTCATCGGCGCCGTCCCGGGTCAGCTGCAGAAAGCGATCGACCACCGTCTGCGGTTTGAGCCGGGCCTTTTCCCCGCCGCGAATATCGAGAATTACCTGCCCCTGATGAAGCATGACCAGACGATGGCCAAAGTTTATCGCATCGCGCATCGAGTGAGTCACCATGAGCGTCGTCAGACCCTGCTTTTCGACGAGGCTCAGAGTCATGTCGGAGATCAGCCTGGCCGCTCCCGGGTCGAGGGCGGCCAGGTGCTCGTCGAGCAGCAGGATGCTGCTGTCGCACTGCACCGACATCAACAGCGACAGGGCCTGGCGCTGGCCGCCCGAGAGGCGGGAGACCTGCTCGCCGAGGCGGTTTTCCAGCCCCATGCGGGCCTGGGACAGGAGTTCGCGGAAACCCTCGCGCCGCTTCTGGTTCAGGGCCCAGTCGAGCCCGCGGCCCCGGCCGCGACGCGCAGCCAGGGCGAGGTTCTCCTCGATCGTCAACAGCGGGCAGACGCCGTCGTTCGGCGACTGGAACACCCGCGCCACCCAGCCGGCGCGGCGCCAGGTCGACTCCGGGCTCCTGTCGACCCCATCGATGAGGATGCGGCCTGCGGACGGCCTGATCTCGCCGGCGAGGACGTTGAGCAGGGTGCTCTTGCCGGCGCCGTTGCTGCCGATGAGCGAGATGAACTCGCCCTTGTCGATCGACAGATCGATGCCATTCAGCGCCAGGTTTTCCAGCTCGGTGCCGGCGGAGAAGACGACCCTGAGGCCCTGGATCTCAATCATGCTTGCGGCTCCCGGCGAGATTCAGGCGCCGGCCGGGGAGTTGGCCCTGCGGGGCCGCCCGAGGCGCGGCAGAATCAGGGCCAGAGTGACGAGAAGCGCCGTAATCAGGTTCAGATCCGACGCCCGCAAGCCGATGAACTCTGAATCCAGCGCCAGGGCGATCGCCAGGCGGTAGACCACCGAACCGAGGACGCAGGCGCAGAGGGCGCAGAAGATGCCGCGCAGCGGCAGCAGCACCTGGCCGACGATGACCGCCGCCAGGCCGACGATGATGGTGCCGATGCCGAGAGTCTGGTCGGCAAAGCCGTTCATCTGCGCAAAGAGCGAGCCGGAGAGGGCGACCAGGCCGTTGCTCAGGGCCATGCCGAGATAGATCATGGCGCTCGTCGAAATGCCGTTGGCGCCCGCCATGCGGGGATTGGCGCCGGTGGCCCTGAGGCCGAGCCCCAGCTCCGAGGACAGCAGGCGGTAGAGCAGCAGCAGGGCGACGCCGACGAAAACAAGGGCCACCAGCGGCCGCAGATAGAGGGGGTCGAGCATGCTCTCGAAAGGCGTCATGACTGTCTGCTGATTGAGAATCGGCAGGTTCGGCGCCCCCATGATGCGCAGATTGATGGTGTAGAGGGCGATCATCGTCAGGATGCTGGCCAGCAGGTTGAGGATGCCGAAGCGGACATTGAGAAAGGCCGTCGTCATCCCCGCCAGGCAGCCGCCGGCAAAGGCGAGGGCCGTCGCCGTCCAGGGATCCAGGCCGGAGATGAGGAGGGTGGCCGTGACGGCAGCTCCCAGCGGGAAGCTGCCGTCGACGGTCAGGTCGGGAAAGTTGAGGACGCGGAACGACAGAAAGACGCCGTAGGCGACGATGCCGTAGACCAGCCCGATCTCGACCGCCCCCAGCAGGGCATAGACATTCACTGCCCCTGTCCAGACTGTTCTACAGGCGTCTTTCTGTCAGCGTCGCCCGCTCAGCGAATGACCTGGGTGGCGCGGTCGATCATGGACTGGGGCAGCACCAGGCCCTGGCGCTGCGCCGCTGCCGGGTTGACATAGAGATCGCTGCCTTGGGCGAAGACCACCGGCATGGAGGCCGGGTTCTCGCCGCGCAGGATGCGCACCACCAGCTTGCCGGTCTCGCGGCCGACCTGGTAGTAGTCAAAGCCGACGGCGGCCGCGGCCCCGCGCTCAACCGAGGCGGTGTCGGCGGCAAAGAGCGGCCTCTGCCGGTCCTCGGCGATCTTGACGATGGTCTCCAGGGCCGAGACCACGGTGTTGTCCGTCAGGGCGTAGATGGCGTCGACCCGGCCGGCGAGCGCCATGGCGGCCTGCTGCACGAAGGACGACTGGGCCGCCTGGTAGCCGTAGACACGCAGGCCCTGGCCTTGGGCGATCTGCTTCAGACGGCGCAGCAGGGAGACCGAATTGGCCTCGGCCGGATTGAAGGGAACGCCGATGCTCTGGACGCCGGGCATGGCCTCCCTGATCAGCTCCAGATGCTGGGCCAGCGGCAGGTCGTCGGAAACGCCGGTGACATTGGCTCCCGGGACCTGCAGCGAACTGACGAGGCCAGCTGCCAGCGGGTCGGTGACGGCGCTGAAGACGATCGGGATATCCTTCGTTGCCGAAGCGGCGGACTGGGCCGAGGGCGTCGAGATGGGCACGATCACATCGGGCCCCTGGCCGACGAACTTGCGCGCGATCTGGGCGGCGGTCGTCGGGTTTCCCTGGGCGCTCTCATAGGTAAAGCGCAGGTTCTGCCCCTGGGTGTAGCCGTTGGCCTCGAGCTCGTCGAGGACGCCGTCGCGGGCCGCGTCGAGCGCCGGGTGCTCGACGATGGCCGTGACCGCGACAAAGGCCTGCTGGGCCGACGCCGGGCTCGCGCTCAGGAGCGCAGCCAGGGCCGCAACCGGCAGGGAGCCGGCAATTTTACTGATCTTGTTGTTCATGGACATGGGATTAAACCTCCTTGAAATGCATTGCTTTGATTGAGCATCGAACGCAGGCGGCAACTGGCGGCAACGCCATTGCTGCCGGCAACCGCTGCGACAACTTGAAGTGGCCCGGGCCCTGCGGAGCCGGAGCAAGAAAATAATAATCCATGGGGCCGCCCCAAACATCAAAACCGGCGGCTGTGGCGGCAGACTCGATTTTTGGCGGACGCTTTTTTCGCCGCTCACTGCCACAGGCCGCCGCCGCCCGGCCCGGCCTGGCCGGGGCCTGCACCCTCCTAGTGCCGAGGGGACCGCTGCGCCCTCAACTGCCGCCGTCCCGCCCGTCGGGGGAGGGCAGGGAGGCGAGCAGCTTTTCGTCCTGGTCGGTCAGGGCCCGCGGCTGCCAAATCCTCGCCTGGGCCGACGTATGGCGCCAGAGCGCGGCCAGCAGCCGGGAGCGCTGCGGCTCGCCGACAAAATCGCCGCGGCGAATGGCCGCCACCAAAAGCGCCTCCAGGGCTTCGAGGCCTGCGGGCTTCTCCGCTGCCAGCAAGGCCTCGAGGCACCGCCTGTATTCATTTTCAGGTTCCGGGTCGGCCTGCAGCTGGCGTTGGGCGATGGCGACGGCATTGGACGCCATGAGGGCCTGGTAGCGCTGGCGGCCCTGCAGCGAGGGGGCGAGCTCCGTTCTCAATTCCTCGCGGGCGATGGCGAGGAGGTTTTCCGGCGGCAGTCCCTTGGTCACGACGGCACTCCGCAGAGCCGCAGCACCTCGAGCTCGAGAGCCGGCACCAGATGGGCCGTCAGGGCCAGTTCGAGCGAGCTCTCGCGCCCCGACACATGGCGCTCGGCCTGTTGCAGCGCGATCAGGCCCCAGCGCACATGGGCCATGAGTTCCCAGTAGGCCACCCGCTCGGGGTCGACGGCGCCGCCGCCGCCCTCGCTGTAGGCGCCGTAGAAATCATCGCGGCTGCCGACGCCGCCGACTTCGCGCTGATTCGCCCCGAAACGCCAGCAGCGGGCGCAGATCCAGCCGAGATCTTCGTGCGGGTCGGACCAGGCGGCAAACTCCCAGTCGAGCACGGCCGCCAGCCGCCCCCCGGCGACGAGGTAATTGCCGGTGCGAAAATCGCGATGACAGAAGGAAACCTGGCCAGGGGAGGGGGCATTGCGCTCAAGCCACTGCAGTCCCCACTCGAAAACCGGCCGCGCCGGCAGGGCGTCGAAGGCGCGGCGGCAGCTGTCGACAACCGCCCAGGCCGCGTTCGGCGGCGGCGGCCCGAGAAAGTCGAGACCGTCGTCGCCGCTCCCCGGCTCCATGCTGTGAATGCGGGCGAGGTGGCGGCCGAGATCGCGCACCAGATCTTTGTTCTCAGCCGCCTTGACCAGCGCGGTCGGCGAGGATTCGCCGGCGACGTGGTCCATCAGGAAGAAGGGCGCGCCCAGCACTGAAGGGTCCTCGCACAGCAGGCGCGGCGTCGGCACGGCGACGCCGGCATTGAGGGCCGCCTGCAGCAGGCGGTACTCCTCGGCGCGCGGGCGGCTCGAGGCGATGACGGCGGGCGCATCGCGCCTCAGCACCCAGTCATAATCGCCCCTGTCGGCGCCGTCGGCGACCTCGAGACGCAGCCGTATGTTCTGCTGAATGGCCCCGCCGTACAGGGGTTCGGCGGCGCGAATCGCCACCGCGCCGCCGAGGCGCCGGCTCAGATGGGACTCCAGGGACTCGAGCCGCAGTCCGCTCATGAATCGACGCTATTCGGGCGCTTTCGAGCCGGCGCCGAGGCCCCAGGACCAGAAATCGCGCCCCTTTTCGAAATAGATGCGCGACAACAGCATGGCGTGGACCTCGGAGGCGCCGTCGAGAATGCGCGCCTGGCGGGCGTAGCGGTAAATCCACTCGAGGGGCGTGTCCCTGGAGTAGCCGCGGGCGCCGCACAGCTGAATCGACACGTCGGCGGCGCGGTGGAGCAGGTCGGCGACATAGATCTTGGCCATGGACACCTCGGGCCGCGCCTGATCGCCCTGAGCCAGTTTCCAGGCCGCGCGCATGGTCAGCAGGCGGCCGATGTCGATCTCCATGGCAACCCGCCCGAGGGCATCCTGAATCGTCTCGCGCTCGCTGAGCCTGCGCCCGAAGGCGATACGATCCTTTACATAAACAGATGCGATCTCGAGGCAGCGCTTCGACAGCCCGAGCCAGCGCATGCAATGCGACAGGCGGGCCATGCCGAGGCGGATCTGGACGCATTTCATGCCCTCGCCGACCTCCATGAGGCGATTCTCGTCGGGGATTTCGAGGCCGTCGAAGCGCAGCTCGCAGTGGCCGCCGTGCTCCTCGGGCCCCATGACGGGAATGCGCCGCACCAGCTCCCAGTTGGGGTCGTCGCGGTGAAAGAGGAAGGTCGTCAGGTTGCGCCGCGGCTCGTCCGAAGTGCGCGCCAGCAGGATGAAGTGGCTGGCTCCCTCGGCGCCGGTGATGAACCACTTGTGGCCGTGTACCACCCAGGAGTCGCCGCGGCGCTCGGCCCGGGTCCGCATGGCGCCGGCCGGGTCGGAACCGGCGCCGGGCGCCGGCTCGGTCATGACGATCGAGGAGCGCACTTCGCCGTCGATGATCGGCTGCAGCCAGCGATCCTTCTGATTCTCGCGGGCCACCCGGTTCAACAGGTACATGTTGCCGTCGTCGGGAGCGGCGGCGTTGAACACCACGGGCCCGAAGATCGAGCGGTTCATCTCCTCGTAGCAGGCGGCCATGCCGACGCCGTCGAAGCCGCGCCCGCCGCGCTCCGGCGGCATGGAGAGCGCCCAGAGGCCCTCGCTTTGGGCCTCGGCGCGCAGCGAATGGAGCAGGTCCTCGCGCAGATTCTCGTGGGGATCGTAGGAATTGCGGTCGTCCTCGAGCGGCATGATGCGCGAGGCGACGAAATCAGCGATTTTCTGCCGGGTCTGTTCGACCTCGGCGGGCAGGGTGAAGTCCATTGCAGCCAGGGGAGGGGAGAGAGGCCAGAAGGCGGGCGAAAAAGCCTAGAGGGAGACCAACAGGTGGCCGCCGTCGATCGGCAGCACGGTTCCGGTCATGTAGCGCGAGGCGTCGCAGGCCAGCAGCAGCAGGGCGCCGTCGAGATCGCTGAACTCGCCGATGCGGCCCAGCGGGATTTTCCGCGCCATGCGCCGGCCGCCCTCGGAGGCGAGAAAATTGCGGTTGAGGTCGGTCGCAATATAGCCCGGGGCGATGCTGTTGACGCGAATCTGCAAAGGCCCCAGCTCGAGGGCGAGGGCGCGGGTCAGCTGGATGACGCCGGCCTTGGCGACGCAGTAGGGCAACAGCTCCGGCGAGACGGCCCAGCCGAGAATCGAGGAGACGTTGATCATGGAGCCTGCCATCTTCTGCGCCTGCAGCCGCCGGGCCCAGCACTGGGCGACGGTCCAGACGCCCTTGAGATCGACGTCGAGGACGGCGTCGAAATCTTTTTCCGCCGTCTCCAGGGCCGGGCTCTGGCGGGCGATGCCGGCGTTGTTGAGCAGTACGGCCGGCTCGCCGAACTCCCGAGCCAGAGTCTCAAAGGCCTGTTCGACAGAGGGGCGGTCGGTGACGTCGGCGGGCACCGCCAGGGCGCGGCCGCCGGCGTCCCTGATCTCGTCGGCGAGCTGGCGCAGCCGCTGCTCACGGCGGGCCAGCAGCGCCACCGCCATGCCCGCTTTCGCCAGCGTCAGGGCGGCGTGGCGGCCGATGCCGCTCGAGGCCCCGGTAACGGCACAGGCCTTTCCGACGAGATCCTGGGCAAATTCCATGGAAAAATCTCTAAGCCGAGTAGACCCGGGTCAAATTCAGAGGGAGCGGGCGCGTTCGCGCAGCGGGTGCTTCTGGGTCTTGCCGGTCGAGGTCTTCGGCAGGGGGCCGTAAACCACCTTCGAAGGGGCCTTGAAGCGGGCTATGTGCTCCTTGCACCAGTTGATGAGTTCAGCTTCCGGCGGCTCCTCCTGTCCCTCCTTGAGGGTCACGAAGGCGCAGGGCGTCTCGCCCCAGCGCTCGTGCGGCATGGCGACGACGGCGGCCTCCAGCACGGCCGGATGGCGGTAGAGACAGGCCTCGACCTCAATGCTCGAGATGTTTTCGCCGCCAGAGATGATGATGTCCTTGGCCCGATCCTTGATCTCGACGTAGCCGTCGGGGTGCATGACGCCGAGATCGCCGGTGCGGAACCAGCCGCCGGCAAAGGCCTCGGCCGTGGCTTCGGGGTTTTTCAGGTAGCCCTTCATAATGGTGTTGCCGCGGAGCCTGAGCTCGCCGATGCTGTCGCCGTCCGCCGGCAGGCGTTCGAGGGTGTCGGCGTTAAAGACGCCGTAGTCCGTCAGGCTCGGATAGGGGATGCCCTGGCGCGCCAGCAGGGCCGCGCGCTCGGCGGCCGGCAGGGATTCCCACTCTTTCTTGGGGGCGCAGTGCATGGCCGGGCCGTAGGTCTCCGTCAGGCCGTAGAGGTGGAGCAGCGAAAAGCCCATGCCCTCCATGGCTTCGACCACGGCCGCCGGCGGCGAGGCCCCGCCCGTCGCCGCCTTGACCTTGTGACTGAAGCTCTGTTTGACCTCGTCCGGCGCGTGAATCAGGCTGTTGAGGACGATGGGGGCGCCGCACATGTGGGTCGCCCCCTGCTCCCTGATGAGGGCAAAGATCAGGGCCGGATCGACCTTGCGCAGGCACAGGTGGCTGGCGCAGGCGGCCGCCACCGCCCAAGTGTAGCTCCAGCCGTTGCAGTGGAACATGGGCAGGGTCCACAGATAGACGCTGTCGCGGTTGAGGCCGAGCACGAAGGCGTTGGCCAGGGCTGACAGATAGGCGCCGCGGTGATGGGAGACGACGCCCTTGGGGCGGCCGGTCGTGCCCGAGGTGTAGTTCAGCGAGATCGCCTGCCAGTCGTCTTCAGGCAGAGACCAGGAAAAACCGCTGTCGCCGCCGGCGATGAAGTCCTCGTACTCGCGGTCGCCGACCAGGTCGCCGCCTTCGGCCAGATCGTCGTCACAGCAGATCAGCAGCGGCTTGTCGGCCAAGCCTTCGAGGGCGGCGAGGGCGGTGGCGGAGAGTTCGCGGTCGACGATCAGCGCCCTGCTGTCGCAATGCCCGAGGATGTAGGCGACGGTGGCGGCATCGAGGCGCGTGTTGATGGTGTTGAGCACGGCGCCGAGCATGGGAACGGCGAAATGGCACTCCAGCATGGGCGGGGTGTTCGGCAGCAGCGCCGAAACCGTGTCGCCCGGGCCGACGCCGGCAGCGCTCAGGGCCGAGGCCAGGCGGCGGCAGCGGTCGCTGTACTCTTTCCAGCTCCAGCTGCGTCGGCCGTGGATGATCGCCGTCTTGTCGGGATAGGCCGCCTCGCAGATCTCGAGCAGGCTCAGCGGCGACTGCGACTGGTGGTTGACGGCCGTCGGCGGCAGCCCCTGATCGTAGATGGCGCCTGTCTTCATCGGCTCTGCCGGTCGCCCCCCTGCGAAATCAGCCCGCAATCAGGGCGCAGCTAGTCGAGAAGATCGCTGACCGCTTCCCGCTCGGCCAGCAGCTCCTGTTCGCTGGCGGCCATCTTCTCGCGGATGAAGGCGCTCGGCTCGAGGCCCTCGACGATCTCGTAGTCGCCGCCGCGACAGACGACCGGAAAGGAGTAGATCAGACCTTCGGAGATGCCGTAGCTGCCGTCGGTCGCTACGGCCATGCTGCGCCAGTCGCCGTCGGGGCTGCCCTGGACCCAGTCGCGCATGTGGTCGATGACGGCGTTCGCCGCCGAGGCGGCGCTGGAAGAGCCGCGCCACTCGATGATTTCGGCGCCGCGGTTGGCGACCCGCGGCATGAACTCGTCGCGCGTCCAGCTGTCCTCGACCAGGGAGGGCGCGGGCTCGCCGGCGATCAGGGCCGCCTCGAGATCGGGCACCTGGGTGTTGGAGTGGTTGCCCCAGATCGTCATGCGACGGATGTCGGCCACGGCCGCCGAGGTCCTGGCGGCCAGTTGCGACAGGGCGCGGTTGTGATCGAGGCGCGTCAGGGCCGTGATGTTGCGCGGGTTCAGGCCCCTGGCGTGGTGCGACAGAATCAGGGCGTTGGTGTTCGCCGGATTGCCGACGACCACGACCCTGGCGTCGGCGCGGGCACCTTCGCTGAGAGAGCGCCCGAGGGCTTTGAAAATCTGGCCGTTGTCGGCGAGAAGATCGCGCCGCTCCATGCCGGGGCCCCGCGGCTTGGCCCCGACCATGAGGGCGGCGTCGACGCCGGCAAAGGCCTCGGCCGGCTCGGCCGTGCAGACGACTTCCTCGAGCAGCGGAAAGCCGCAGTCCTCGAGCTCCATACGCACGGCAGTCAGCACCTTCCGGGCCGCCGGAAGCTCCAGCAGATGAAGCGCGACCCTCTGGTCGGGGCCGTATATTTCGCCGGCGCAGATGCGGAACAGCAGCGAATACGAAATCTGCCCTGCGGCCCCGGTAATTGCTATGCGTCTGGTCATGTGAAAAAGCCTCCAGAAAAACAGGCACGAGAAGGTATGGACAGGGGAGGGCTGCAGCCCGCAATAAATGTTTTCCATAGGATACCACAGGCGGGGCACAAACGGGGGCGCGAGTTTGCGGGAGAGGGCGACAGTGCCGCCAGATAAGCTTTCTCAGTTTCCTTTCTCAGGCTCATCCATCAGCCCCATCTTTCGACTTCATCCGACCAGTAGTCCCTGCCAAGGCTCTGGGCATTGGTGGACACTGGTGGGCACCGGGCTCTCGCCTGCAAGGCCATCGAGGCTCTCAATTGTGCCAGGGGGAAAAGTTGACTCTGTCCGGCTTTTGTGCCATACTTCTCGGAGCGCATGTCAGTCAGACTCCCTTCTGGCATGGCAGCGCCATCCGCATCCATCACCCTGCCTTCTAATAATCATGACTTTCTCCCCCCCCCCCCCCCCCCCCCCCCCCTAACGAAGCCGCGCCTATAGCAATAAACACCAGCAGGAATGGGAACATATGGCTGAAAAAAAACATCGGTGCTGTTGCTTTTGCTCTTCGATGTGCCGTTTTGTCGCTGTCGTTGAGTCTGCCCTTTTCGGCCGTGGCGCAGACTGAAGTTGAGCCTGAATCGGATTCAGAGGAATCGGATTCAGAGAGAGAATACCTGCGGCATGTTTTTGGCGTTGGCTCTGGCATGCAAGGCTTTACCAAGTATGAAAAGCGCAACATTTTTGTTGACAGGGTGAGCTCGACACAAATCAGTTTTTCTCCTGATAGGCCTGTTGCTGTGCTCGATGGAGATGTCAGCCCTCTGTATTTACGTTATGGCATTTATTTCAATGAGCGTCACGGCTTGGCTGTGCAGGCGGGCATCCTGGGCGAATACGCGACTCCAGGCGGCGAACCGACTTATGGGGTTAACTTTTTTGACGTCGCTTACAGCTTTCGAACGACTGGTCAGCGCGGGCGCATCAGCGGCTACAGCCAGGCTGGTTTATCTGTTCTTTCGATTAGCGAGAGTGTTTATCGGGAAGTTCCAGGATTCGAAGAGGTTTTCGAAGAGGTTGTTGAACGTGAAAGTCCGCTTGCCGTCTATTTAGCTGTTGGCGTTTACATACCGGTAGAAGATTCTGTGGCTACTGAGCGAGGGGGTGAAGCAGGGGTAGCGCTTGAGTGGAGTCTTCGTATTGCTCCTTCTGACTATATGCTGCATGGAATAAATATCATTTTTACTTATGGCTTTTGATGTGGCCCCGCTCTTGTCCTCAGCTCCCGCCCCTGCTGGCGCTCCAGGCTCTCTTGAGGTAATCTCCCCAGTCCCGCCGACCGCCGAAGGTGGCGCTCTACTTCGCTCAGAGAAGCTCTGTCAGCTCATTATTCCCCACATTGAGCACGAGATGAATGAGTGTTTTTAAGGGGGGCGAAAAATGACGAAGAATTGGGAGTTTTCCCTCTTCTCGACCCACATTGAGCACGATATGGATGTCATGCCCAAGGTCGTGCTCAATGTAAGTTATTCGAGCTCCTCGGCATCGCAACGACTGTGCTTCACGAGGTTCCTGCCCTGCCGGCCCAAGCCAAAATCCTCCTTAGCGAACAAGAACGAGAGCAACTCTAAAGGTGCGTTAGAAGCGGAAAAACCCCTGCTCGATTGCCCCCTGCTCGATTAGTGGAACGGTCGAAGGCTGTGTTGCTGGCAGCCGACAACGAGCCCAATTACAAGATTGCACAGGCCTTGGGGATTCTGCCAACAAGGTTCGCCGGTGGAGGAACCGCTATGCGGAAAGCGGGCTGAAAGGGGTTGAGAACAATTTGCCCAGAAGCGGGAATCACGGCACTGGATCAGTTGAATTGAAAGAGGCCCGAAAATGGGCACTGGGCCCGCCCAAGTTGAGCGAAAGAGGGGCCGGAAGAGAAGACCCCCAGAGCCACGGCAGAGACTTGTTTGGTTGTGAAGTGCTGCCAAGCAAAGTTGTCTTGGGTCGTGCTCCAGCTGCCTGAGGCGCCTTTGTTCCTCAAGCGGGCTTTGATGCCTTCGGACAGGGTGAAACGGGGACGGCCCCGGCCCTCGTGCGGAGAGCGCGGCAGCAGGCGGCGAACAGCGGCCAGCTGCAACTGGCGGAGCCTTCCAGAGGTCAGGAAAAAACCCTGAACCGACGGAAAATGAGGGGAGACGGGTCTGAGGCGAGCACAACAGGCGATAAAAGCGATTTCAGGGCCAAACAGGGCGCGGGGAACCTTTCGGGCCCCCCCCCCCCCCCCCCAGCATAAAACGACGCCCTCAAGCTCTGAGGAGCCTGAAAACGGACGACAATCGGCCTCTGGGCCTCCAGCATGGGGCGCCCTGGCGCCAGAGAGGGCGGAAAGAGCCGCAGCAGCAGCCAACCGCAACTGGCGGAGCCCTCCAGAAGTCAGGGAAAAACCCCTGAGCCGGCGAAAAATGAGAGGAGGCGGCTCTGGGTCGGGCACAATAAGCGATAAAAAGTGATTTCAGGGTCAAAATAAGGCCCAGAGGAACCTTTCAGGTAAATCCCCCCGCATAAAAAGACGCTCTCAAGCTCTGGGGACCTGAAAACCGCCGGGAATCAGCCCCTGAGCCTCCAGTCGCGGCGCCCTGGCGCCAAGGAGGACGGAAAGAGCCGCAAACAGCAGCCAATTGCAGCCGGCAGAGCCCTGGAGCGCACCGTCCCACCCGGAGGGCTCTCTAACGGAGGAAAAAGCCGAGAAAAAATACCGGACGGCGGAAGAGGGGAGAGCGGCGCCGGCGGAAAGGAGGGCGGAGTCGGAGTCGCAGAGCGCACCGACCTGACGCATGGCAGGGAAAAATTGACAGGGCGATTCGCCCCTCCCCCGACGCGACCTTAAGCCCCCTCTCAGAGAGTCGTTTCGGCGGCGAAAAGTCACCGGCCTGCCGTTCTTTTATTTTTACATAACTCAAATCGCAGTCCGCGACCAGAGGCGAAAACTCTGTTGCAAAAATCCTTGACATAATTATTTATGGCGACCTTATCAGTGGGATCAAAATTTTCTCATCCATAAACAAAATATTTACATAACGATAAATCTTTCCTCGCTGTCCCCCTAAGCAAAGGGATTCTAAATTAATCCTTATTTTAACATAATATATATTATACGGAGTTATATCTGTCGCCCATCCGGGGCTTCCCGCTTCCGACCCCGACCGTAGCCCGGTCCGGCAATCGCCGCTGCCGCGAACTTAAATAATCTTTTTCGGCGTCCGTCTCCGCATCCGTCCGCCGCCCGCAACCGGCCCCCGACGCCCCTTCCGGGAGCCGCCGGACCGCCCCCGGTACGAGCGCACCCCAAACACCAAATGCCGCATCCGACTCGCCGCCGCTTGCATGCCGAATGCTGAACCCGGTCGCCGTCGCCCTGACTGGATCCCTGGCGAGGACCCCGACCGCCGCTCCTGCCCGGTCCGAGCCGGCCTCGGTCAGGGCCCGACCCGGCGCAGAGACCCCTGAGAGCCATTTCAATCGCAGCCCATCGCCGGCTCGGCCTCCCTCCGTGCTAAAATTCTCCAATTCCATAGAGAATCCCCCTCGGGGCCTCTCATCGGCAGCCGCCGCCGCCCAAACGTTGGACATGCATGCCATCGGCAGGCATCAGCAGGCACTGGCCGCAGCTTCCAACTCGCCGCTCCTCTCTCCCCGCACCTCATCGACCACTTTTTGACGAATGGCTCTCAAAGAACAGCTGGAACGGCATTTCCGCAACCTCATCCTCGATCTCGGCCTCGACCCCGAGGACGACCGCATCCGCAAGACACCGGCCCGCGCGGCCAAGGCGTTCCGCCATCTGACCAGCGGCTACGACCAGGACCCGGGCGACGTCATCGGCGACGCCGTCTACCCGTCCCAGTCCGAGGAGATGGTCATCGTCCGCGACATCGAGCTCTACTCGCTGTGCGAGCACCATCTGCTGCCGTTCTTCGGCCGCTGCCACGTCGGCTACCTGCCGGACAAGCAGGTCATCGGCCTGTCGAAGATCGCCCGCGTCATCGACCTGTTCTCGCGCCGCATACAGATTCAGGAAAACATGAGCTGGCAGATCGCCAACACCCTCAACGACGCCATCAAGCCCCACGGCCTCGGCATCATCATCGAGACCTCGCACCTGTGCATGATGATGCGCGGCGTCGAGAAGCAGAACTCGCGCATGGTGACCTCGGTCATGCTCGGCCAGATGCGCAGGGACGCCAACACCCGCAGCGAATTCCTGCGCCTGGCGGGCATCTCCCGCGGCTGAGGGCGGCCGCGGCGCCCCGGTTCAATCGTCGTGGCGGGTTTTCTGCCGCTGTGCCTGTCGGTTGAAGGGCAGAAACTGCTGGTCGTCGGCGGCGGCCCCGTAGCCGCCTCCAAAGCGCGCACCCTCTCCTCCTACGGCGCCGAGGCCCGGGTCGTCGCCCCCGAGCTGTCGCCGCAGATGCAGCATCTGGCCGGCGAGCGCAACTTCCGGCTCGAACAGCGCAAATACAGGGAAACAGACCTCGCAGAGGCCGATTTCGTCATCGCCGCCACCGACGACAAGGCCCTCAACGCCGGCATCGCCGAGGCCTGCCGCGAGCGCCGGCTGCCCGTCAACGTAGCGACGGACGCCTCCCTCTGCTCCTTCACCATCCCGGCCATCATCGAGCGCGGCCAGATCAAGGTCGCCATCTCGACCGACGGCGCCGCACCCGTGCTCGCCTCGGTACTGAAAAGGCGCCTCGAAGCCTTCATCCCCAAGAGCTACGGCCTCATGGTCAACCTCGTCGGCGCCTTCCGCCAGCGAGTGCGCGCCCGCTACGGCGATGTCGAGGCGATCCGCCGCTTCTGGCGCTCCCTCGTCGACGGCCCCGTCGGCGAGCTCATGATGCGCGGCCGCGAACGCGAGGCCCGCGAGCGGCTCGAACGCATGCTCGAGGGCGACCCGGGCGACGCCGTCGGCATCGTCCATCTGGTCGGCGCCGGCCCCGGCGACCCCCACCTGCTGACCTTCCAGGCCCTGCGCCTGCTGCAGCAGTGCGACGCCCTGGTCTACGACCGCCTCGTCTCCCGCGCCGTCATCGATCTCGCCCCCGAGGGCTGCGAGCGCTTCTATGTCGGCAAGAGCAGCGCCGATCACAGCCGCTCCCAGGAAGACATCAACGCACTGCTCGTGCGCCTCGGCCGCGAGGGCCGCATCGTCGTCCGCCTCAAGGGCGGCGACCCCTTCATCTTCGCCCGCGGCGGCGAGGAGATCGAAGCCCTGACGCGGGCCGGCATCGACTACCAGATCGTCCCCGGCATCACGGCCGCCAACGGCTGCGCCGCCTATGCCGGCATCCCCCTGACCCACCGCGACCTCGCCAGCGCCTGCGTACTCTTCACGGCGCGCCCGGGCGGCGATGCCGAGCCGGACTGGCCCGCCCTCGCCCGCCCCCACCAGACTCTGGTCGCCTATATGGGCCTTGAGGCCCTGGAGCAGGTCTCGCTCAGGCTCATCGAACACGGCCTCGCCGCCGACACCCCGGCGGCACTGATCGTCCAGGGCACGACCAGCCGCCAGCAGGTGCTGCGGGCGACCCTGGCCGAAATTCCGCAGCGCCGCAGCGAGGCCCAGTCGCCGTCGCTGCTGATTGTCGGCGATGTCGCCGCCGTCGGCGACGAGCTCGCCTGGCGCGACCGCAGCCCGCCGCCGGCCGTCGAGGTCGACGACTCCTTCGCCGTCCCCTCCCCTGGCCTCTCCCCCTCCCCCAAACCCTGAGCCGCCGTGAAAGAGCGCTGGAACCGACAGACCCTGACCCTGCTGACGGCCCTTGTCGTCATCGGCCTGCTGGTGCTCGCCAGCATGTACATGATCGACCGCCAGTGGCGCGTCCTCTCCATCCAGGGACAGCAACTGCGCCAGCAGGGCCAGGACATCCAGTCGCTGCGCACGGAAATCGAGAAAGTCCGCAGCCGCGGCCTCGCCGCCGACGTCGGCGCCAGCGCCCCTGCAGGCGACAGCGAGGCCGGGCCGCCTGCTTTTGCCCGCGCCGCCCGCGCCGCCGCCCGCCCCGACTACGCCCGCGGCGACTGGCTGGTGCGCCCTCTCGGCAGCGCCGTCAAGGCTCTGACGCCCCTGGTTTCGCAGGACCTCTACTCGCGCAATGTGCAGGACTATGTGCTCGAGGGCCTGCTGACGCGCGACCCCGTCAGCCTCGAGTGGCAGGGCCTGCTGGCGTCGCAGTGGAGCATCTCCGGCGACGGCCTCGAGATCCGCTACCGGCTGCGCCCCGAAGCCCGCTTTTCCGACGGCCAGCCGCTGACGGCCGCCGACGTCGTCTTCAGCTTCGACTTCATCAACAACCCCCGGATCAACGCCCCGGTGCAGCGGGCCCTGCTCGAGCGCGTCACCGCCGTCGAGGCCCTGTCCGGGCACGAGGTCGTCTTCCGCTTCCGCGAGCCCTACTACAACAGCCTCGCCCTGACCGGCGGCCTGCCGATCATGGCGCAGCACTACTACGGGCCCTACATGGAAGACGCCGCCGCCTTCAACGAATCGCGCGCCCTCCTCTTCGGCTCCGGCCCCTACATCCTCGAGCGCGCCGGCAGCTGGACGCCGGACCGCGGCCAGATTGAGCTCGATCGCAACCCGCGCTACTGGGGCCCGGTGCCACCGAGCTTCGACCGCCTGCTGTGGCGCGTCATCGACAACCCGACGGCCCGCCTCGCCGCCTACCGCAACGGCAATGTCGATCTCTACGGCGCCCGCGGCGAGGAATTCGACGAGCTGCTGCAGGATCAGGACCTCGTCGCCCGCTCCCAGGTGTTCCGCTACCTCCCCATCGGCTCGGGCTACTCCTACATCGCCTGGAACCAGCGGCGCGACGGCAAGCCCACCCTCTTCAGCCGGCGCGAGGCGCGCCTCGCCATGACCTGGCTGGTCGACCGCGAGGAGATCGCAAGAAAGATCTCGCGCGGCTATTCGCGCCCGACGCCCGGCCCCTTCAGCCCCAACAGCCGTCAGCACGACCCCGACCTCAGGCCGCGCCGGGTTGACCCGGCCCAGGCCGAAGCCCTGCTGCGCCGGCTCGGCTACGGCGACCGCGACGGCGACGGCGTCATCGAGGGCCGTCAGGGCCAGCCTTTCTCCTTTGAGCTCATGTATCCGCAGCAGAGCGAATCGAGCAAGAAGATCGTCCTCGCCCTCCAGGACGCCTTCGCCCGCGTCGGCATTCAGCTGAAACCGAGGCCGACCGAGTGGTCGGTCATGCTCGAGCGCCTGAGCCAGCGCGATTTCGACGCCACCATCCTCGGCTGGAGCAGCGGCGTCGAGAGCGACCCCTACCAGATCTTCCACAGCTCGCAGATCGACAAGGGCGACAACTTCGTCTCCTACCAAAGCCCCGAGGCCGACCGCATCATCGACGAGGCGCGCGTCACCCTCGACGAGGACCGCCGCATGGCCCTCTGGCGCCGCCTCGAAAAGCGACTTTACGAGGATCAGCCCTACACCTTCATGCTCAACTCCGAGAGCCTGCTGCTGATCGACCGGCGCTTCCCCCACCTGGAAGAGACGCCCTTCGGCCTCAGCCTCAGCCAGGTGCCGCTCGAGGCCTACGTCCCCCTGGCGCAGCAGCGCTATTAGGGCGCTCAGGCCATCATGCACACCTACCTCCTGCGGCGGCTGCTGCTCATCATCCCCACCCTCTTCGGCATCACCATCGTCGTCTTCGGCGTCATGGCCGCGGCTCCGGGCAGCCTCAGCGTCGACCGCCTGATCGACGGCCAGAACCTCGACCCCGAGGCCCGCCGCGCCCTCTACGACTACTACAACCGCCTCTACGGCCTCGATGACTCCCCGATCGAGCAGTACCTGCGCTGGCTCAACAACATCATGCCGATCGGCTTCGAGATCGACGAAAACGGCGACTACGGCGCCTTCTCGCTGACCAAGGGCTCGAACCTCGGCCGCAGCTTCCACTACTCGCGCCCGGTCTCGTCCATCCTCGCCGAGCGCCTGCCGATCACCCTGCTGCTGAATCTGCTGAGCATCCCGCTGATCTACCTGATCTCGATCGCCCTCGGCCTGCAGACGGCCCGCAACCGCGGCAAAACCCAGGACATCGCCGTCAACTCCTTCTTCCTCGTGCTCTGGTCGGTGCCGACCATCCTCGCCGGCGTCCTCCTCATCAGCCTCCTCGCCGACCGCAAATACCTCAACTGGTTCCCGACCGCCGGCATCAGCTCTCCCCAGGCCTTCGACATGCCCTTCCTGCCGCACTGGACCCACCTCGGCGACGCCGCCCTCCTCCTCGCCCTCAGCTTCCTCGGCGCCCTGGCCGGCGTCATGCTGACCCGCGCCCTCCGCCTCTGGGCCCACAGGCGCAACAAATTCGAGCCCGGCGCCCTGACGGCGACCGCCCTCGCCTTCGCCGGCGCCTTCCTCGGCATCCTCGCCGCCCAGCAGCTGGCCCAGGGCGAATTCATCCGCGGCTTCCTCCTCGACCGCCTGTGGCATCTGGTGCTGCCGCTCGTCTGCATGACCTACGGCGGCTTCGCCTTCCTGACCCGCCTGACGCGCAGCTCGGTGATCGAGGAAATGGGCTCGCTCTACGCCCGCAAGGCCCGCTCCATCGGCCTCAGCGAGAACGAGGTGCTGTGGCGCCACGTCTTCCGCAACAGCCTGCTGCCGCTCATCACCGTCTCCGCCAGTCTGCTGCCGGCCCTGCTCGCCGGCTCCGTCATCGTCGAGAGTATCTTCAGCATCGAGGGCATGGGCAAGCTCGCCGTCGAAGCCGTCCGCGTCCGCGACCGCGAACTGGTGCTGTCGATCACCCTGGTCAGCGGCCTGCTGACGCTCGCCGGCTACCTCCTCGCCGACCTCGGCTACGCCTTCGCCGACCCGCGCGTCTCGCTCGAAGAGGAGCGGCCGGCGGCCTGAGGCTAAGCTGCCACCGGGAAGAAATACAACAAAATAGGTGGTTTTTGTCGATTTGGCAGAACGGGGTTCTCATGGTATAATCTTCACATAACAAGTAGCGAACCTCTTACTTTTTGAGTGGAGTTTCAGAAGCTTGGGTTGGCCTAGGT
This sequence comes from Candidatus Porifericomitales bacterium, assembly GCA_965237735.1. Taxonomy (GTDB): domain Bacteria; phylum Pseudomonadota; class Gammaproteobacteria; order CBDEFV01; family CBDEFV01; genus CBDEFV01. Next base: position 224,166 of record CBDEFV010000005.1, read on the forward strand.
CTTTTATTTTCAACCGAGGGGTTTTTTACCATGGAAAATGCACATCTCGAATATCTCAATCGCTTCGTCGATAGCGTTATTGACGACGTTAACACTAGGTTTGTGTTGTGCCATCACACAAACAACTGCTTAAATAGTAAATTTATGCGGATGGGGAGGAGCAATCTCTTTAAGGATCAAGCCGCAACACATATACAACCAGGCTACTCTACCGGCAACAGAGAGCTAAATCCCATAATTGACAGACGCCGACAACTCAAACTGAGTAAACTAGACGTTTGGGAGTTTGACTGAAGCGCCATTGAGAGAGTGGCAACCTCTGCAGGCGGCCGTACTAATAGTGGAAATGATCTGGTTTCTAAGGACGGCTACCGCATACTTGAGCAGATTGAGGAGAATACTGGTATTTCGGCCTATCTGGGCATTGATCAAGTAATTACTCCAGCAACAGCAAGGCCCCTTGGTTATAAAGACTTCTTTCGCAAAATCGGAATCTATTTCCTGGAAATAGGCATTCTTGAGTCGATGGTCAAAATGATGGTGACTCCCGAAAGCGCCGAAAACGCTTTGTCCGACTATAGAAACTTTGCTAGAGCAATTACCGATCAGACTATTCAGGAGCACAGGGAAAGCTTCTATGATAGTCAACGCGGATTCCTTATAAACAAGATTCTTCTCCAGGCCTCGGCACTACTCCCGACTCACAAAACTGGCCTTCTGTTTGAAAAGGGTCTCATTCAGGATGCGGCCACGAACAATATTCGGGAATGATATACAATCTGACCCCCAGATGGTCATAAATACAGATCGAGATTGGCGAACCCACTTGACATTTCGATCTGTTTGTGATAGAATGTAATTACTATGAACCTTTCGACTTTCTACAAAGAGTTTCCGAACGAGGAAGCTTGCGTTCAGCACCTCATTGAGCAAAAATGGGGAGCCAATCCTGTCTGCCATTACTGCGGACATGATAGCGTTTATTTCCGCTCAAATCATAATCGATTTCGTTGCCGAAAGTGCAAAAGCAGTTTCAGCGTTCGCGTTGGCACAATTTTTCAATCCAGCAACCTATCCCTCCAGACTTGGTATTTGCTCATCCATTTGCTAACTACCCACAAGAAGAGCATGAGCAGTTACCAAGTTTTACGGGACTTGGGGATAACTCAAAAATCCGCTTGGTTTGCCTTGCAACGCCTTCGCAAGGCTTCTGAAACGCAAGAATACAAGCAGAGCCTGAAAGGGATTGTTGAGGTTGATGAGACTCTGGTTGGCGGGAAGGAACACAACAAGCACCTTTGCAAGAGAACACCCGGAACACAAGGAAGAAGCACGAAGAAGAAAGCCCTTGTAATCGGAATGCTGGAGAGAGAAAGTGGCAAAGTGAGAGCAAAGTTATCCCTGATGGAAGCCGGGAAGTGCTGACAAGTGAAGTTTTGGACAAGGTAAGCCTGTCCGCTTCGGTCATGACGGATGAATGGAAGGGATATAATCAAGTCTCCAAGTTCTACAGACATCAGAAAGTAAATCACTCTTCCCTGCAGTTCGTAAAGAATGAGGTGCATACCAACAGCATTGAGTCGTTTTGGGCGATACTGAAGCGAGGTGTCTTCGGCGTTCACCATCACATCAGCAAGAAACACCTTCACCGATATGTCTGTGAGTATAGTTTGAGGTTCAATTACCGCAAGACGAGCACAGACGCTTTGTTTGGTGCAATCTTGAAAGGCGGATTACTCTCTTCCCCTCTACCCTACAAGGATTTAGTGCAATGAGCGATTTTAACGATCAGATCAGGGCTTTCTCCAATGTTGCCCCTGTGAAAATTACGGAGGCAAAGCCTTTTGTGAAGTGGGTCGGAGGTAAGCGTTCGATAGTGCCTGCCTTGATCGAGCTGGCCCCTCACAACTACAACCTTTACTGCGAGCCGTTTGTTGGAGGTGGGGCGTTGTATTGGGCTCTGAAACCCAGCAAGGCAGTCCTGATGGATTCAAACGAAGAGCTGGTGATTACTTACAAGATCGTTCAGACCAAACCCGCTCGATTGATCTCCCTCTTGAAGGAACACGAAGAGAACCACAGAAAGGGACGGGAGGAATACTATCGAAGAGTGCGGGGAAACTCCCACGAAGACGCTGAACAAGTGGCGGCCAGATTTGTATTTCTCAATCGGACGGGATACAACGGGCTTTACAGGGTCAATCAGAAGGGAGAGTTCAATGTCCCTTACGGAAAGTATGAAAATCCCCTAATCTGCAACGAAAAAACCATCATGGAATGCCACCAAGCCCTTCAGGGAGTAGAGATAAGGCTTGGCACCTTTGAAAGGTCAAATGTCTTCGCGGAAGAAGGAAACTTTTACTATCTCGATCCTCCCTATGCCGGAACTTACAATTCATACCGGAAAGAAGGGTTTAGCGAGGACTTGCAGAAAAAACTGATGGAGTTTTGCAAGGCATTGCACAAGAAAGGCGTGAAGTTTATGCTATCAAACAGCGATACTCCCCTCATCAGGGATTTATACCGCTACAAGCACTTCAACATCCGCGAGATCAAAGCCCCTCGATATGTTTCCTGCAAGAGCGATGGACGGGTGAAAGTAACCGAACTATTGATCAACAACTATGCTTAAGCAAGTCGATAGTGGCCATACTGCCCAGAAAGCGGGAAAGGCTTTTCAGGAAAGCATTGGGAGCGCGCTAGAGCACTACGGTTATACCTATATCAGCACCCGCAACATCATGGCGGGAAGAGTGTTGCGGCAACCGCTTTACTGCCTGCAATACAACATCAAGGCAAATCTCTATGAAAACCCCCAGGGAACCAACATAGATGTTGTCATTTTCAGCCCCGAAGCAAGTGAGAATTGGCAACTTATCTGTGTTGAGCTCAAAACCCAGCGAGGGGGAGGAACCGCCGATGAAAAACTGCCTTTTTCAGTTCTCAATATCCTTCAGAATTACCCTCATAAGACCATCCTGATTTTAGAGGGAGCGGGATTTAGGAAGGGTGCCGTGCTCTGGTGCAAGAAACAGGAGAATGGCAGATTGATAAGGGTTTGCGACTTTGGCGAATTTAGTGCTCTGGCCCGAAAGCATTTTTGCTAGGGGGTCAGATTGTATATCATTCCCAAATCTATTTCTGGATGCCGCCTTCGATCATTTTCGCCGGATCGAGCAGGCGCTCGAGGTCGGCCCGCGGCAGCCCGGTCATCTCGACGGCGACTTCGAGTACCGGCCGGCCGGAGGCGTAGGCCGCCTTGGCGATCTCGGCCGCTTTCAGATAGCCGATACTGGGGTTGAGGGCGGTTGCGAGGATGGGATTGAGGGCGAGCCGCTCCTCCATCCTGTCGCCCCGCACCCTGAGTTCACGGATGCACTTCTCTCCGAGATCGCGGCAGCTGCCGGCGACGAGATCGATCGAGGACAGCAGGTTGACGGCGACGAGCGGCAGCATGACATTGAGCTGAAACAGCCCCGACTGGCCGGCGACGGCAATGGCCACATCCTGGCCGATCACCTGGGCCGAAGCCATGGCGACGGCCTCGGGGATCACCGGATTGACCTTGCCCGGCATGATTGAGCTGCCGGGCTGCAGCGCCGGCAGTTCGACCTCGGCGATGCCGGCGAGCGGGCCGCTGTTCATGAGCCGCAGGTCGTTGGCGATCTTCATGAGACTGACGGCGATGGTCTTCAGCTGGCCCGACAGCTCGACGGCCGTGTCCTGACAGCTGATGCTCTCAAAGAACGACTCATTGGGCTGGAAATCGAGCCCCGTGCGCTCGCCGAGACGGCGGGCGACAGCGGCCGGGAAATCGGGGTGGGCATTGATGCCCGTGCCGATGGCCGTGCCGCCCTGAGCCAGGCGGTGCAGCCGCGGCAGCACCGAGCGCACCCGCTCGGAACCGCGCTCGACCTGCAGGGCCCAGGCATCAAATTCCTGGCCGACCGACATGGGCATGGCGTCCATGAGGTGGGTTCTGCCGGTTTTGACGATGGCGGCGCACTCCCGGGCCCGCTGCTGCAGGAGCGAGGCGAGGCCCGCCAGGGACGGCAGCAGATCGCGCTCGACCGCCAGGGCGGCGCTGAGGTGAATCGCCGTCGGGATGGTGTCGTTGCTGCTCTGGCCCATGTTGACATGGTCGTTGGCCCCGATCGTCAGGCCGGTCTCGCGGCTCGCCAGGGTGGCCAGCACCTCGTTCACGTTCATGTTGGTGCTGGTGCCCGACCCGGTCTGGAAGACATCGACCGGAAACTCTTCGAGGTGTTCGCCGGCGATAATGCTGTCGGCGGCCGCGGCTATGGCGTTGGCGGCGTCGGCCTCGAGCAGCCCGAGGTCGCGGTTGACTTCGGCCGCGCTCGCCTTGATCAGGGCGACGGCCTGGATGAAGGCCGGCGGCAGGGGGCGGCGGCCGATGGCGAAGTTGTCGATCGCCCGCTGCGTCTGGGCGCCGTAGAGGGCCGAGGCGGGAACCCGCACTTCGCCCATGCTGTCTTTTTCGATACGATAGTCAGTCACAACTGGAACTCCTGAGACATGAATGAAAGCGAGTCCCCCATCCCAGTTATCCGGGCTCAGTGGACGACGATTGCCAGGTAGCGTCGCGTCGGGTGCTGACGCAGGACGAGCAGCCGCAGCGACTCGGCGCCGGCGGCGCGAATCAGGGCTTCCGCCTGTTTGACCGACTGAACCGGTTGGTCGTCGATTCGCAGAATCAAATCATCGACCTCGATACCGGCGCGGGCGGCGCGGCCCTGAGCGGCCATGGAGGCGACGACGATGCCCCGCCCGCGGGCCGGACCATCGGCGTCATTCTCCCTGAAGCGCAGGCCGAGGGCGTTCTTGTCAACAGGAGCCCCGGAGGATGCCTGAGCGATGTCCCTGTCGTCGAGTCTTCCTATTTTAACTTCAAGGCGCCGCTCGCGGCCGTCGCGCAGCAGAATCAGATGGACCCGCTCGCCCGAACGGGTGCTTCCGACCAGAGGCGGCAGATCGCGCGAGTGCTTCAGGGGAGTGTCTCCGTAGCTCAGAATGATGTCGCCGTCCTCAATGCCGGCCTCTTCCGCCGGCGAATCGGGCAGCACCTGAGTCACCAGGGCGCCTCTGGGGCTCGACAGACCGAAGGACGAGGCCAGTTCCTGATCGACCTCCTGAAAGGCGATACCGAGCCAGCCGCGGTTGACCTCACCCTCTTTCTCCAGCTGATCGATAATGTCGACGACGACATCGCTGGGGATGGCGAAGGACAAGCCGGCAAAGGAGCCGGAGGCCGAGAAGATCTGGGAGTTGACGCCTATGACCTGGCCCCCGGTGTTAAACAGCGGGCCGCCCGAGTTCCCCGGGTTGACGGCCGCGTCCGTCTGGATGAAGGGCACGTAGTTGCTGTCCGGCAGACGCCGGGCGAGGCCGCTGACAATGCCGCGGGTCACGGTGTAGTCGAAGCCGTAGGGCGAGCCGATGGCGAAGACCCACTGGCCGAGGCGCAGGTCTTCGGAGCGGCCGAAGCGGACGCTCGGCAGCTTGCCGTCGGCGTTAATTTTCAGCAGGGCGAGGTCGGTGCGCTTGTCGATGCCGAGGACTTCGGCGATGTATTCGCGCCGATCGTGCAGTTTGACCTTGATGCGCGTGCCCCCTTCGACGACATGGGCATTGGTGACGATGGTGCCCTTGCTGTCGACGACGAAGCCGGAACCCCAGCCGAAGGAGCGGCGCGGCGGCGAGCGGTCGGGCGTGCCGTACTCCCTGTCGCGGTACGGCATCCTGGGGATGGAAAAACCGAAATAGCGCTCGAAGAAATCGAACAGTTCGCTGTTGCCCCTGCCCGGTTCCCCGGGTTGCTGGCCGGACTGGGCAGGCGGGACGATTTCGTCGCTGACCTCTATCTGCACAACGGCCTTGGCGTGCCGTTCGAGAAGGGCGGAAAAATCTTCTTCGTGGGCGCCGGCCGGGGGCGCTTTGAGGGCGATGGCGGCCAGGCAGACAAAGATCAGAGCCACAAGGGGAGCACGGCTCCGGGCTCGCGCCGGGATCGGTTGAGAAGCTGTCACTGAAGCTTGGGGTGTCACTGATATCTCCTCCGGGTTCGTCATAACAGTTGCGTGGGCGGGGGCTGGGGGGCGAGCGGACGATTCGGCCTCCGACGCAAATCGTCGCCCCTATTGTCTCCCAAGATGGGCTCCCGGAGTCTGGATTTGCAGGGCGGGAGCGATTACAAAGCGGATAAAACCGCCCGCGGCGCACCCCGCCCGACGGGGGCCCGGACGCCTTTCCGGGCCGTCATACAAAAAATATCGGCGCCCTGTTTTTTTTGCTGCAGTTGTCTTATGATTAGGGGCATGAAAATCCTGCTTATCGAAGACGACCGCAAGACCGCCCAGCACATCATCCGATTGATGGAGGAGAGCCGGCACAACAGCGTCGATCATGCCGAGGATGGCGAAGAGGGCTATGCCATGGCGACCGACAACGCCTACGACGCCATGATCATCGATCGCATGCTGCCGAAGTTCGACGGCCTCCAGGTCATTGAAAAGCTGCGCCGCGACGGCAATAAAACCCCAGTGATCATCCTCACCGCACTCGACAGCGTCGATCAGCGCGTCGAAGGGCTCAAGGCCGGAGGCGACGACTATCTCGTCAAGCCTTACGCCGGCGAGGAGCTCAAGGCCCGCGTCAACGCCCTGGCGCGGCGCGGCGATCCGGTCCATGCGGCCACGGTGCTGCGCGTCTGCGATCTCGAACTCGACATCCTCAAACACCGCGCCACCCGCGCCGGCCAGCGCATCGACCTGCAGCCGCGCGAATTCCGCCTGCTCGAATACCTCATGCGCCATGCCGGCCATGTGGTGACCCGGCAGATGCTGCTGGAGAATGTCTGGGATTACCTCTTTGATCCGCAGACCAACGTCATCGACGTGCAGATCAGCCGCCTGCGCTCAAAAATCGACAAGGACTACAAACCGCCGTTGCTGGAAACCGTGCGCAACTTCGGCTATCGCATCGCCGACGCCAAGCCCGCCGGCACCCCCTGACAGCTCCCTGAAGAGCCGGGACTCTTCAGCCGGCGGCCCCGAGCGAAGCGCACTTCCGACAGAGAAAAACAGAGAAAGTAGCCGGACATGGTGCTGAATCGGAGCTTTTTTCACACCTCGGCCTTTCGCCTGGGGGTGCTTTACAGCATCATCTTTTCGGTGCTCATCGGCTCGACTCTCTACTTCATGTATTCCGAGCTGGAAAAGCAGCTGTACAGCCAGGTGGACCGCCGCCTGCGGGCCGAGAGCAACATGCTGCTGAGCCTCTACCGCCAGCACCACTTTGAAACCCTGAATCAGGTGCTGCTCGACACCATCAACCCCATCGACCAGTACGGCCGTATCTACCTCCTGCGCCCCTCCAGCGAGTGGCTGGCCTTCGGCTTCGTCCCGGCCAATCTGAGAATCGTCAAGCACCGCTATTTCTCGCTTGAGGTCGGCGACACTCTCGAGGGCTTTGAAGAGGATCCGATGACGAGGCCGGCGCGGGTCGTCATCACCCACCTGTCGGACAATGCGCGGCTCATCATCGCCCACGACCTCGGCACCGAGCACGAGCTGATGAGCCGCAGCCTCAGGCTTGTCGTCTTCGCCTCGGGCGCAACCCTGCTCCTCGCCCTCGGCTGCGGCATGCTCTTCGCCGGCCGGGTGTCGCGCCGCATCCACTCCATGAACTCGGTCGCCGACCGCGTCGTCCGCGGCGACCTGAGCCGGCGCATGCCGCTCGACGGCCGCGACGATGAATACCACGCCCTCGCCATCCACTTCAATAAGATGCTCGAGCGCATCGAGGAACTGGTGCGCAACAGCCGCGAGATGGGCGACAACATCGCCCACGACCTGAGAGGCCCGTTGACGCGCCTGCGCTCGAGCCTCGAGGGCCTGACCCTCGATCAGCGCCCGGCCGACGAGCTGCGCGAGGCCCTACGCAACGCCATCGAAGATGTCGACGCCCTGCTGCAAACCTTTAATTCGCTGCTGAAAATCGCCCGTCTCGAGGCCCGCGTAGCCGAAAATCTCGACAGCTTCGATGCCAATCAGGTCTGCCATCAGGTCGTCGAAATCTACGAGCCCCTGGCCGAGGAAAAGCAGCGCTCCCTGCTGTGCCGGCTCAGCTCCAGGCCCTGTCTCGTCGCCGGCGACGCCAACATGCTGGCCCAGGCCCTCAGCAACCTGCTGGAAAACGCCTTCAAGTACACGCCCGAGGGCTCGGTGATCGAAGTCTCTTCACGTCTCGAAAGCGGCCTCGTCGTCCTCGCCGTCGCTGACAACGGCCCCGGCATTCCCAGGACGGAGCGGGTCCACTATGTCGAGCGCCTGGTGCGCGGCGAGCAGGAGCGGACCACGCCCGGCAGCGGCCTCGGGCTCAGCCTCGCCCAGGCCATCACCCGCTTTCATCAGGGAGACCTGATTCTCAGCAACAACGAGCCGGGACTTCGCGTCGAACTGCGCCTGCCGAGGGCGAAGAAGAAATCCTGAGGCGGGGCGGCCCCTGCCGCTCTTTTCGCCGCCCTGTCCCGGGACCCTTGGGCGTCTAGCGGCCCTTGCCCCAGGGAGGCCCGCCCGTGCGGCTGTGACTGGACGGCCCCGTCTGGCCGCGGTCGCGCAGGGCGTGATCCATGAGCACCAGCGCCAGCATGGCCTCGGCGATGGGGGCGGCGCGGATGCCGACACAGGGATCGTGCCGCCCTTTGGTGACGACTTCCACCGGCCGGCCGGCCGTGTCGAGGCTGCGCCCGGGCACGAGGATGCTCGAGGTCGGCTTGACCGCCAGGGCGGCGCGGATGTCCTGGCCCGTGCTGATGCCGCCGAGGATGCCGCCGGCGTTGTTGCTCAGAAAGCCCTCCTCCGGGGTCAGTTCGTCGCGGCTCTGGCTGCCGCGCATGGCGACAACGCCGAAGCCGGCCCCGATCTCCACGCCCTTGACCGCGTTGATGCTCATCAGGCCCGCTGCGATCTCGGCGTCGAGCCGATCAAACACGGGCTCGCCCCAACCGGCGGGGACGCCGCTGGCGATAACCTCGAGGCGGGCGCCGAGGGAGTCGCCGTCGCGCCGGATCTGATCGAGGGCCTGCTGCAGTTCGGCGACGCCCTTGCTGCTCGGCCAGAAAAAGTCGTTCTCGTCGATCTGGCCGCGATCAAAGCTGCCCCGCTCCAGCGAGATCGGCCCCATCTGGCAGAGATAGCCGTAGATCTCGACGCCGTAGTGCTGCGCCAGGTATTTGCGGGCGATGGCCCCGGCCGCGACCCGCGAGGCCGTCTCCCGGGCCGAAGCGCGGCCGCTGCCGCGATGATCGCGCAGGCCGTATTTCTGCCAGTAAGTGAAGTCGGCGTGACCCGGGCGGAACCTGTCCTTGATGGCGTCGTAATCGCGGGAGCGGGCGTCCTCGTTGTCGATGAGAATGGCGATGGGCGTGCCCGTGGTTCTGCCTTCAAAGAGCCCCGAGAGCACCCGGGCGCGGTCCGGCTCCCGCCTCTGGCTGGTGTAGCGCGAGCGCCCCGGGCGGCGGCGGTCGAGATCGACCTGCAGCTCCTCTTCGCTGAGTTCAAGCCCGGGCGGGCAGCCGTCGACCACGCAGCCGATGGCGGGGCCGTGGCTCTCGCCGAAGCTCGTTACTGCAAAGAGGCGCCCCCAGGTGTTGCCGGCCACGGTATCAGGCCTTGTGCACCTGCACGGGCCCGCGCCGCCGCGGATAGCAGGCGCGGCAGATGTCGCAGCGGGTGCCGTCGCAGCCGCGGGCGGTGCAGTGTTCGCGGCCGTAGAAGATGATCTGCAGGTGCAACTGCGGCCATTTTTCCGGCGGAAAAATACTCTTCAGGTCGCGCTCCGTCGCCGCCACGCCAGGACCGCGGCTGAGGCCCCAGCGCTGGGCCAGGCGGTGGATGTGGGTATCCACCGGAAAGGCCGCCTCGCCGAAGCCCTGACAGAGCACCACCGAAGCCGTCTTGTGGCCCACTCCCGGCAGGGCCTCCAGCGCCTCAAGCCGGCGCGGCACCTCGCCGCCGTGCCTCTGCAGCAGAATCCGCGACAGCCCGACAATGGCCTCGGCCTTCTGGCGCGACAGGCCGCAGGGGCGGATGATGGCCTGGATATCTTCGACCTTCTGACGCGCCATGGCCTCGGGGGTCGCGGCCAGGGCAAAGAGCTCCGGCGTCACCTGATTGACGCGGACATCGGTGCACTGGGCCGAGAGCAACACCGAAACCAGCAGGGTATAGGGATCCGAATGGAGCAGCGGCGCCTCTGGCCGGGGATAGAGGTGCTCAAGTTTGGCGGCGATGTAGCGGGCGCGCTCGGCCTTGGTCACGCTGGCAGCGGGCCGGTTCGGGTCGGCGGCGGGGCGGCGCTCCGGCTAGCCACTGGCCTGGTCGAATACCGAGCCGATGGAGGCCGGCAGCCAGGATTGCAGTCTCGGCAGTTCGACAAAGCCGAGGTGGCCGCCGTAGCGCTGCAGCTTGACGTCGAGCAGCGGGCTGACGCCCATCAGCACCCGCAGGTCCTTGATCGGCACGATCGGATCGTCGTCGGCGACGATCAGGGTCGTCGGCACGGCACAGCCCTGGGCGATCTCCGGCGTGAGGGCGCTGGCCGCGAAATACTCATCGCTGTTGCTCCAGTGCTTCTCGAACCTGAGCATCCAGTCGGTCAGGGCCATGAGGTTGTGCTGGCGGCGCACCTCTTCGTATTCGTACTGATCGGCGAAGGCGCGGCATTTCTCGCGCAGCATGGCGCGCCAGTGCCTGAGAAAGTAGTGCTGGTAGAGCGGGGTCGCATCGATCATGAGAGTTGTCAACCGCGGATTGGCCGGCGGCGAGACTGAAACCACATGCTGCAGGCGCACCTTGCCGGCGGTCAGGGATGTCTCCAGGGCGGCCCGCAGCGCAAAGCCGCCGCCGATCGAAAAGCCGGCCAGGTAGATCGGCGATTCAGGCTCCAGCTCGGCGATCTGCACAATGGCCGCTTCGATTTCGCGGTTCAGGGTATTGTTGAAGTGCTCGCGGTTGAGCGAGCCGGTGCCGCCGTGGTCGCGCAGGTTCAGGCGAAACACCGAATAGCCGCGCTGATAGAGGTGTTCACCGGTCGCCCGCATGTAGCCGCTGGAGACCGAACCGAGCCAGCCGTGCAGCAGGATGGCCAGTCCCTTGGGCCGGTTCTGCGGCGAGTAGAACCCCGTCAGACGGGCATCGTAGCCCGGCCCCTCTACATGCAGCAGCACCCTGCGGGCACTGGCTTCCAGCAGGCCGCCGCCGGCCAGCACCAGAGTGCCGAGGAACGTCTGCAAATGCCTGTTGGCAGCGACTCGCAGGGGCCTGTAGCGGGACAGCCGGATTTTCGGCCCGGCGGCGACCGCAACAGCTTTGTTCTCGCCGGCGGTGACAATCTGCAACTTATCAGTCATGGAAAAGCGGGCGCGAACATAGGGGGGTCAAGAGGCGGACAGGGAGAGTTCACTCTCATGGATTCTAGCGGAAAACCCGCCCTCTGTCTATGGACGCCGCCAAAGAAAACCCCTCGGCATGCGGGCGGCGGCGGCGATCCGTCCGCCAGACCAGCAGGGCGGGAGACGGAGGCGGGGATACTGCCGGCGCCATTTCCGACTGGTAATTTCTGCCTGCCCATTGCCGGCGGCCGAGGCGACAACTCTTCAAGGGGCCGGCTTCAGTCGACGGCTAATCACCAGCAGAGAGCAGGGCCTTCAGCTCCTCTTCGCCGAGCAGAGGGATCGACAGGCGTTCGGCGTCGCCGAGTTTCCTGGCGCCGCCGTTGGCGCCGGCGACGACGGCCGTCGTTTTGCTCGAGACGCTGCCGCTGACCCTGGCGCCGAGAGCGCGCAGCTGCTTGGCCGCCTCATTGCGCGCCAGGCCGGAAAAGACGCCGGTCAGCACATAGGTGCGGCCGCTGTAGGGCGGCTCGGCCGCAGCGGCGGAGGCCCGTTCCGGCCAGCTGACGCCGGCAGAGCGCAGGCGCTTGATCAGGGCGCGGTTGTCGGCGTCGGCGAAAAACCGGCGCAGCGTCTCCGCCGTTTCGCTGCCGACGTCGTCGAGTTGGCGCAGCGGATCAAAGCAGGCCTTCTCCAGCTTGTCAATGCCGTCGAAGTGCAGCGCCAGGGCCTCGGCCTGGGTTTCGCCAATGTTCTTGATCGCCAGGGCGGCAATCCGCTGCGCCAGGGGGGCAGCGGGATCGGCTTGGGCCGCATCGATTTTTTTGCGTTTTTTCGGCCCGACCTCGAGGAAGAATTCGCGCAGGGCGGCGCGCTCGGCCTCCGTCAGGGCCGAGACCGGCGCCAGCGGGTCGGCGCAGGCGCCGATGAGGGCGTCAAGGCTGCCGAAATGAGTCGCCAGTTGCTCGGCTGCGACCTCGCCGACGGCGGGGATGCCGAGGGCGTAAATGAGTCGCGGCAGGGTGGTGTTCCTGCTCGCCTGCAGGGCGGCCAGCAGGTTGTCGGCGGCCTTGTCGGCTACATCGTCAAGCTGTAGCAGGGCCTCGCGGTCGAGGGCGAAGAGGCGGGCCGCGTCCTCGATCCAGCCGCGCCCGAGCAGATCTTCGACCAGGGCCTCGCCGAGGCCCTCGATATCGAAAGCGCGGCGCGAGACAAAATGGAGCAGCGCAGCCTTGCGCTGGGCGCGGCAGGCGCGGCCCGCACTGCAGCGCAGGGCCTCCTCCCCCTGCTCGCGGACAGTCGGGGCGCCGCAGGCGGGGCAGCTCTGCGGCTCCTCGATCTCCGCCGTCTGGAAGGCGCCGACGATCTCGGGAATCACATCGCCGGCGCGGCGCACTATGACACGGGAGCCGACGCCGACGCCGAGCTCCCTGATGCGGCTGAAGTTGTGCAGGGTGGCGTTGCTGACCAGGGCCTGGCCCACCTCCACCGGATCGAGCTCGGCCACGGGGGTGATGACATTGGTCCGGCCCACCTGAAAACGGACATTGCGGATGATGCTGGTGGCCTCTTCGGCCGGGAATTTGCGGGCCACGGCCCAGCGCGGAGCGCGGGAGAGGAAGCCGAGCCGCTGCTGCCAGTCGAGGCGGTCGACCTTGTAGACGACGCCGTCGATCTGGTGGGGCAGGCGCCGGCGCTCTTCCGAGGCCTGGCTGTAATACTCGAAACAGCCGGCAACGCCCCTGACCACCTGGGCGCGGCTGTCGACCGGGAAGCCCCAGGCGCGCAGGCGCTCGCCGATCTCGTGCTGATGCCGGCAGCCGAACTCGCCGAGGGCGCTGTAGGCGAAGAGATCGAGGCGGCGGCGGCGGGTGACGGACGCATCGAGCATGCGCAGGCTGCCGGCCGCCGCATTGCGCGGGTTGACAAAGGTTTTGCCTCCGGTGCGCACGGCCTCGGCGTTGACGCGGGCAAAGGCCTCGGTCGACATGTAGACCTCGGCGCGCACCTCGAGATCGGGCGGGAACTCGCCCTTGAGCCGCGTCGGCAGGTTGCGCAGGGTTTTCAGGTTCTCGCTGATGTCCTCGCCGACGCGGCCGTCGCCGCGGGTGGCGCCGCGGACGAAGCGGCCCTTTTCGTACCAGAGGTTGACGGCGATGCCGTCGAATTTGTGCTCGGCCATGAACTCGATGTCCCCTGACTCTTTCAACTCCAGGGCCGCGCCGACGCGGGCGGCGAAGTCGCCGACTTCCTCATCGGAAAAGGCGTTCTGCAACGACAGCATGGGAGTGCGGTGCTCGACTTTGGCAAGGGCCTCCGCAGCCGGGGCCCCGACCCGGGAGGCCGGCGAGTCCCGAGTGGCGAACTCGGGGTAGCTCTGCTCCCACAGGCGCAGTTCGGACAGGAGGGCATCGTATTCGCCATCGGCGATTTCAGGGGCGTCGAGGCCGTGGTAGAGCTGGTTGTGGCGGCTGAGCTCCTGCTGCAGGCTGCGGATGTAGTCCGAGATGTCGCCGGCCTCGAGAGTCGCCAAGGCCTTTTGCCGCTGCTGCAGGGAGAAGACCGAAGAGGGGGCGGCCAGGCCCTGCAGAATTTCCAGAGCCTTGTGCCGTTGCTGCAGACGCTCGCGGGCCTCCTGCTGTTGCTGGCGGAAGCGGTCGAGCTCCCGCTCGAGGCGCTCTCTGCCCTCGCCGAGAGCAGCCGGCGGCTTGCTGTCGGGGCTGTCAGCCATAAATGAGCGCTTCCCCGCCCCGCTCAGGGAAGCTTGCTGCTACCGCAGAGAGGAGAGCGGGTCCTCATGCTCCCTGTCGGGATTCATCTGATTGCCTTCGGGGGCGCCGGTCCGCTCCCCGCCCTCAGCGCGCAGCCGCATGGCCTGCTGGGCCTGCGTCCACCACTGATTTACCCGCTCCTGGGTCAGGGGCTCGCCGTCGCCGTCAAAGAGCTCGGCATCGAGAAATTCAGCGAGCTTGTCGGCCGTCTCCAGCATGGCTTTCATGGCCAGGGGCGGCGGCTCTCCCAGCAGATTCATCGACAGGGCGACGCCGCTGTAGCGCCGCGCCGCGCCGTCCTCGTCCTCCGGCGTCCTGACCCCGAGGAGGTGAAACAGGGTGCCGCCGCCAGATCCCTGGCGGTAGACGGCTTCCAGCTGCTCGCCGCTGCTGTCGCTCTCGATGCCGACCTCGGCGAGCGCAAAGCGCAGATCGGATTCGCTGAGATCGCGCTCTTGCGGCAGGGACACCAGCACCCAGAACTCCTGCTCGAGATCGATGTCGACCGCCCCGGCCTGGCCCGCCTCCCGAGCCCCCGGTTGCCCGGGACTGTCGAGCTGCTGATAGACCATGCCGGCGAGGCTGCCTATGCCATCGTCGCCCTCGTCCGCCTCCATGCCGTCCTCGCCGCCGGCAAAGGCGTCGCCCAACTCCTGGCTGACCGGCGCTGCGGCCGGCATCCCGCCCATAAAATACCTGCCGGCGAGGACGCCGTTGATCACCGCCAGAGAATGGGTCACCGGCGACATGACCGGCACTTCCTCGATGCCGCCGGGAAAGAGCGGCTCAGAGGCGTCAAAGAGCGGATCGCTGCCGCCGACGCGGGAGCCCCGGCGGGTAGCCCAGGCGGCGAGGCGGTAGAGCACGAAAAACCCCAGCATGGGGAGGCCCGTGGCGATAATGAAAAGAGTCGTGTCCATGAGGATGCGCAAGGTCCGGTTGGCCGGGGTCGGCGGCAGCTGCCGCAGGCCCGGGTCCTGCCTCTCATTTTAGCAACATCGGGCGACAAAAACCCGGCGCCGCCGACCGGCCTCCCGGCCGATCGCCTGCAGTGTGGTGCCGTTGTCTTTTTTTGAAGAACTTCTGCTCTGACTCCTGCCCGGTCTCCTCGCCTGTTTTTTCCCGGGGCGCTTTGGCGATGGTCGACAACCCCGAGGACCGCCATCGCCGCCGCGCCGCCCCCCCTTTGGGACGGCTGGCTCGAGGCCATGCCCTGCATCTGGCTGTTTCCCATCGTATTCATCGATTGATCGCCCCCCATACAGGAGGGGCGGGCAATCGAGGCCCTGGCCGTTATACTTTGCCTTTTATACTTTAGAAGGGCGCCCGCGCCCTGCCCCAATCGAGATGTCAGCCAACCTCTTCCTGCTCTACCTCGCCACCGCCGCCCTCGGCGCCGCCGCCGGCAGCTTCCTCAATGTGGTGATTCACCGCCTGCCCGCCATACTGGAGCACAGGTGGCGCCGGGAGTGCGCCAGCCTCCTTGCCGATCAGTTGCAAGAGGCCGCCGCCGAAAAGGAGCCGACGCCCTGGAATCTGTGGCGGCCGCTGTCGTCCTGCCCCTCCTGCCACCAGAGAATCCGCATCGCCCACAACATACCGCTGCTGAGCTTCTTCCTGCTCGGCGGCCGCTGCGCCTACTGCCAGAGTCCGATCCCCCGCTCCTACCCCCTCGTCGAGCTCGCCGGCATGGTTGTGGCCCTGGCCTGCGCCTCGACTTTTGGCTTTACCGCCGCCGCCCTGCTGGCCGCCCTGTTCGGCTGGACACTGATCGCCATAGCCGCGCTCGATCTGCGCCATTTCCTCGTGCCCGACTGCCTGACGCTGCCGCTGCTGTGGCTGGGCCTCGGCGCCAACGCCGCCGGCCTCTACACCGAGGCGAGCCCAGCCATCTTCGGCGCCATCGCCGGCTATGGCTTCTTCTGGCTCGTGGCTGCGGCCTACCGCCTGCTGCGCCGCGCCGAAGGCCTCGGCGGCGGCGATTTGAAACTCGTCGCCGCCCTCGGCGCCTGGCTCGGCTGGCAGCCCCTGCCCTCGGTCTTCGCCGTCGCCGCCCTCTCCGGGGCCCTCTTTGGTATCGTCGCCCTGATCCGCCGCCAGAAGGGGGCCGACAGCCCCCTGCCCTTCGCTCCCTGGCTGGCAGCGGCCGGTTTTGCCGCCCTGCTGGCGGCGGAGCTCGGCTGGCTTCCGGCCGTCGGGCTCTCCTGAACGGCGCCGCCCCTCATGCCGCTGATTCATGCTTAAGATTGGCCTGACCGGAGGCATAGCCGCCGGCAAAACATCCCTGTCGGACATATTCCGCAGCCTCGGCGTGCCCGTGGTCGATGCCGACGAGGCGGCCCGCGCCGTGGTGACGCCGCCGGCAGAGGCTCTCGATCGACTGGTACAGCGCTTCGGCGCCGACATCCTCGCCGCCGACGGCAGTCTCCGGCGCCGGGCGCTGCGGCAGAAAATATTTGCCGACGCCACTGAGCGCAGAGCCGCCGAGGCGATTCTGCACCCTCCGATCCGCCGCCACATGCTGCGGCAGTGCGAGCAACTCGAACAGCAGGGCCATCCCTATGCAATGCTGTCGATCCCGCTTCTCGTTGAGAGCGACTGGCGCTCGCAGCTGTCACGGGTACTGGTGGTGGCGGCTCCGGAGACGGTGCGCCGCCGGCGCCTCGAGGAGCGCGATCAGACCCCGTCCGAAGAGGCCGACAACATCATCGCCAACCAGAGCTCAGACGAAGAGCGCCTGGCCGTAGCCGACGATATGGTCGTCAACGACGGCGATCCCGACAAGCTGCGCCGGGCCGCCCAGCGCCTGCACCGGCTCTATCTCATACTCGCCCGGGACGGGGCGGCAGACGCAGCGGCACAGCGGCGCCGATAAAGCGGCGCGCCACCAGGGCGCGCAGCGGCCGCAACAGGCGGGTGGCGGCGACAGCAGCCGGCATGAGCCGGCGCAGGACGCGGCCGCCGGCGCCGAGGGAGACGGCGGTCGAGCCGAGGGCATCGACCAGCAGCGACGTGCTCCAGCGGTCCTGCAGGCGGCTGCGCACATAGGATGACAGCAGGGCCGCCCGGCCGCAGTCGTCGGCCCCTTCAAGGGCCGCCAGCAGTTCAGCGCAGTCGCGGAAAGCCAGATTCAGTCCCTGGCCGCCGATCGGGTGCAGGGCGATGGCCGCGTCCCCGATCAGCAGGCTGCGCCCGCGCCAGACGCCCTCGGCGGTCAGGGTCCGCAGCGGGAAGGAGGAGCGCAGCGCCGCATCGCTGAAGCCGCCGATGCAGCCGCGGAAACCCTCCTCCAGCGCCGCCAGCAGAGCGGCCGGCTGCCTTTCGTTTTCATCCCGGGTCCAGATCAGGGCTCGCCGCCCGCCATTGAGCTCTGGCAGCAGAGCGAGGACGCCGCTGCCGGTGAAGAGTTCCCAGCCGACTCCGTCCGCCGGTCGATCACAGGCGACATCGCCGACGAAGACGGTGGAGCTGTAGCATTTTTCCGAGGCCGACAGGCCCATGAGGCCGCGCATCGAAGACCTGGCTCCGTCGGCTCCGACGACGAGGCGCGCCCTGACTTCACCGCCATCTTCAAGGCTCAGGCGCGCCTCGTCCGCGCCCTGGTCAAGGCCGAGGGCCAGCGTCGGCAACTGATCGATGCCGGCGCCCTCGAGGCGCGAGGCGAGCAGGGCCGTCAAATCGTCGTAGGGCAGGGAGTAGGCGAGAGCGGGCACCCCGGCATCGACGGCTGCGAGGGAGCTGGTCAGCGGAAAACCGGCGACCTTCAGCCGCAGTTCCGTCAGGGGCGCGGCGGCGGCGCGGATCTGCGGCCACAGTTCCCAGGCCTCGAACAGCTGGCGGGTGCGGTACAGCAACACCAGCACCTTCCAGGCGGCCCCTGCCGCCTCCCCTCCGGAGACCGCAGGCCTGGGGCCGATCAGGGCGACGCGGCGGCCGCGGCGGGCAAACTCGCCGGCCAGCAGCAGCCCTACCGGACCCGTACCGCAGACCGCCAGATCGTAAATCCGTTCTGCCACTAGAGGCTCTCCCCTCTGAGGCGCTCGACGTCGTCGATTTCTTTGGCGACGTCGGCCGTCAGGATTCTCGGCCCCTGCTCGGTGATCAGGGCGACATCCTCGATGCGGATGCCGATGCCGCCATAGGGCTGCGGCGCCTTCGCATCCCCGGCGATATAGATGCCGGGCTCGACTGTCAGCGCCATGCCGGGCTCCAGGGGCGGAGCCTGGCTGCCTTCGACGGCGCCGGGATCGTGGACTTCGATGCCGATCCAATGACTGGTCCGGTGCATGAAAAAGGCGCGCTCGGCCCCCGGGGACGAGCCGGACGGCAGGATGCCAAGCCCGATCAGGCCCTCGAAAATAGAGCGGCTGGCGGCCTCGTGCATGGCGGCGACCGTCTGGCCCGGGACGGCCAGGGCGAGGGCGGCTTTCTGGGCGACGAGGACAATCTCATAGAGCTGCCGCTGCGGGTCGCTGAACTTCGCCCCCACTGGATAGGTGCGGCTGAGGTCGCCGCAGTAACCGTCACGCTCGGCGCCGGCATCGACCAGCACCAGATCGCCGTCTTTCAGGGTGCCCTCGTTGTCCTTGTAGTGCAGCACACAGGCATGGGCGCCGCCGCCGACGATGGGGGGAAAGGCATGGGCGCCGCCGGCGCCGGCAAAAACAAAGCCGAGCCAGGCGGCCAGCTCTTTTTCCGTCATACCCGGCCGACATCGGCGCATGGCCTCGATATGGCCGGCGGCGGAGATGGCGCAGGCATCCTCGAGCAGGGCCTGCTCGGCCTCGCTTTTGCCGACCCTGAGCCGCTCGATCAGGGTGTCGAGGCGCGACCACTCCCATTGGAAGCTGCGCTTCCTGCGCGCGCTGGCGCTGACCTGGACGCTGATGAGAGCCAGCAGGTCGGAGTCGATCTCCTGCGGGGTCAGCAACTGGGAACGCTGCTGCAGCAGAGAGGCGAAGATTTCATCGAAGCGATCTACCGGCCAGGCTTCGTCGGCCCCCAGCAGATCGGGGGCGCGCTCGGGCCCTATGAGCTCGCCCTCCCAGCGCTCGCGCTCGGGCGAGCGCGGCTGGCAGAAGAGGATGAACTCGCCCTGGGCGCGGCCCGGGGCGAAGACGGCCATGGCGCCGGCTTCGAGGCCGCCGGTCAGGTATTGAAAATGGCTGTTCTGCCGTGGCGGAAACAGCCCGGGGGCGTTCGGGCGGGCGGCGATCAGGGCCAGGGAATCACCGCCGATGGCGGCACAGAGGGCCCGGCGGCGGCGGGCGTATTCCGCGGATTCAATGCCGCCAAAGCAGCCCAGAGCGTGGCAGCGGGTTGGCGGCAGGGACAGATCGATCATAGGTTTTTCCCTGTTATTTTTTGTCGGCCCGACCCCCGTCGGCGGCGGCGACTTTGCAGGCACGCAGTGCCGACAGCAGCAGGACCCTTGAAAATAACAAAAATTTCAATTACAATTCCACATGGAGATGACGATTGTGCAGCAGATGCAAAACAGCCGCTCGGAACCGTTGCCAGCACCCTCGCCACCCCATCATTTTACCCACCACCCCCGGCATCTTCGCCATGAGCGCAGACAGCAACCGCAACCCCGCCCATCTTCGCACCGACACTCCCTGAGAGCGGAGCCCCGCCGTGGCAGATATCAACAAGAGCCTTCATCTCAAGAACCTGACCCGGAACGCCGCTGCCGCCGATCCGGAGAACCCCTACAGCAACTGGAGCCCGCCGACCATATCGCGGGCCGCCAAAACTGCAGCGCCGGCGGCCCCCGCTGCCGACGACGACCGGCTCGATCAGATCAACAAAGCCTTTTCCCCTGCAGGTTCTGAGGACGCTTTCGGCGGCAACGATCTCTTTGACACCGAGGATGCGAACTCCGCCGATCCCTTCCTCGCCTATGCCAGGAAAGGCGACAGCCAGGGCGCCCGCCCGGTTCCGAACCAGGCTTTCGCTGCTGCGCCCGAGTCCGACCCGGTCTTTGCCGAAGAGACTGGGGACAGCCCGACCGATTCCATTTTCGCCGCCCCGGCCGCCGACGCCGCCGGTCATAGCGAAGAGCGGGCAGCCCCGTCTTATGCCGCCTTCCCCCCCTCGCCCGAGCAGCCGGAAAACGGCCAGTTCGAGAGCTCCGCCGCCGGCGACGGGGACGAGGCCGACAGCGGCGAGAACGGGGAGGCCCTGGCTGAACCGGTGCCGCCGCAGAGCACGGCTCCGCTGCCGTTTGAGGATGCCGGAACGGCGCCGCCAGAGGCCGCCACCGCTGACACTGCCGCCGAGGATTATCAGGCCTCCGGCGAAGAGTTTGCGGCCGACCCGGCGCAACTGTCCGTGACCGCCAGGTTTTCCAAACCGGCGCAGTTCATGGGGGCTCCGGCCGACTCCGCCGGCGCGCCTCAGGAGCAGACGGCCGTCCCTGAAGAACAGACAGCCGCCCCTGAGGAACAGACGGCCGTCCCTGAGGAACAGACGGCCGTCCCTGAGGAAAGTGCGGCCCCGACCCTGACTCTGAGCAGCGGGCAGGCGGCGGCTGAAGAGCGCACCGACCCCGATGCGGACGGGAGCGACAGTGAAACCGCCGCCTCTGGGGAATCCGCTGATCTCTACGGGCCGCTGCCGGCGGCCGAAGCGGGCACATTCCGCAGCGATCCCCCGCCGGAACCGCAGATTGCATCCGGCTCTGCCCTCCAGGAAATCGCCGAGGGCGCCCAGCATGAAGAAGGGGACTGGGGCGGGCTGGTGCAGGCTTCTTCCGAAGAGAGCGCCGCTGCCGATGCTCTCGCCGACGGCGGCGACGTGTCGGTGGATTTTTCCGAAGAGCTCGACACCCTCAAAACCCAGGTCGACAGCCTGATTACAAGCTACAACCAGATTAATAAGGAAAATTCCGAACTTAAGCATCAGTACGCCGAGGCCGAGGAGACCATCCGCCGCTATGCCGATGATTGTCAGCGGCTGCGCCTCGAGAACGAGCAGATCAAGCCGCTGCGCGCCCTCAACCGGGAACTGCAGGAAGAGGTCGCCGACGTCCAGCGCGAAAAACGCCACTACGAAGGCATGGTGCGCAATATCCGCAACAAGAACCGCGAGGCCGCCTCAGCCATGCACAAGATGATCGTCCGTCTCGGCGACCTTGATTCCTCCTCCTGAAGCCGCCGCCGACCGCGTCCCGCCACAGACCATGGCAGCAGACAAAGACGAGCGCATCACCGTCGGCATCCTCATCGCCAAAAAGGAGTACCACTTCTCGACCACCGAGGAAAATCACGACATGCTGATCGAGGCGGCGGAAATGGTCAACGAGCGCATCCAGGAACAGCAGTCCTCCTCGACCGATGCCCTGAATATCAGCAATGAACGACTGGCCATCGCCACTGCGGTCAACCTGGCGAGCGATCTCATCAACATGAGGCGCGGCACCAATGCCGCCGCAGCCACCCTCGAGGAGCTGCGCAATGACCGCCAGAGCATCGGGGTCAGCATCCGCCAGCTGCGCACCGAGGTCGAAGGCGCCCTCAAGGTCAGCGACAAGGGCGAGGGCAAAGGCTGAAAACTCACTGCCCCCAGGTCTCAAGTCGATAAAATGGCAAAGGCCCTTCCTGCAGAGAGTCCATTGAGGTCTGTAGACGTTTGAGTATATATTTAGCACCTGGAGCGCGCAGGAGGCAAAAGTCGCCGCGGCGACTCTCAAAAAATCCCACAAAAGCAGTTTTGACTTTGCCGTGCGACCATCAATGGGCAACAAATGCTATATATTCATCATCATACAAAAAGATTGATTTTTCGACGCGCATCTGCTATCGTTGAAGCAAAGGTTGAAAGGCCTTTTGCCATCTCACCCACCAACAAGGAGGTCGTAATGACAACCAAGATTGGCTGGGATTTTTTATGCTCCCCCTTAGGGAGTTTCGGCTTGGCCGCGCTCCTGGCCTCCCTGCTCTTCTCGCCAGCCAGCCCGGCCCAGAACCTTATCATCAAAACGAGCCCAGACTACACACGCAACCGGCTCCATCCTGCCGATGCCTTGAGAGCGCAGGCACAGATGCGGGCGGCAGAGGCGCAGGCGCGGGCGACAATAGAGGCAGCGCGGGCACAGGCCCAAGCGATAAGTAAGGGCGGCAGAGATACAGGCACAAGCGCCGGAACGGGCGGCACAGGCACAGGAGGCGGCATTATCCGATGAGGAATTCGCTGAAAAATACAATCTGGAGCGCCGCTACAACCGCGCCCATCTTTCCAGTCATGGCCCTGGTCAATAGCCAGGCACCGTTTCATCCCAAGCCCTGTCTCCTACCTTGGGGGAGCCGTTTTTTTGCCCGTCGCTGGCACCGTACGCGGCATCTGTGAAGGCGTTGCAAGGGACAATCAGGAAAGTTCCAGAAGTGGGTTTGGCGGACTCAGATGCCTGCAAAAAGCGGTCAAGGGCGTCCCTGCGCCCCCCTTTTGCCGCCGCTGTGCTATAGTTTTTTGCTGAATGGGGCCTCTCCGCTACCAGGCGCAGGCAGGTACCAATTGCTCGAGCGTATTTTCTCATCTCCGGGAGCGTAATCCCCGGCTGCTGTTGAGCGAGTCTGACAGCTGTCAGAAGGCCTGAAGCGGCCTGAACGCACCCACCTGAATGGCACAGGTTCGAGATGGCGTGCCGCTGCGATGCTGCGGAAGGCCCCTTCGCCTTCATCTTCTGTTCCATTCCCCAGCGCCCTGCCGCCATGGCCGCCGACAACAATCGAGAACTGCGGCAAAGCATACGCGACCGGCGCGCCCGCCTCGGCGAAGAGGAGATCAGAGCCCACTCCGAGGCCGTTGCCCGGCGGCTCGGCGGGATCGAACAGTGCGCCCGCGCCCGGCGCATCGCCGCCTATGTCGCGAGCCGCGGCGAGATCGATCTCGGGCCCTTCCTGCGGCAGGCCGACGCAAGCGGCCAGCTGCTCTATCTGCCCGCCGTCCGCGGCCGGGACATGAAATTCCTGCCCTGGACGGCCGCCACTGAACTGAAACGCGCCTCCTTCGGCCTCCTGGAGCCGGCCGTCGATGACGCCGAGGCCCTGGATCCGGCCGAGCTCGACCTGGTTCTGACCCCTCTGGTCGCCTTTGACGACCGCGGCCACCGCCTCGGCCAGGGCGGAGGCTTCTACGACCGCGCCTTTGCCTTTCGCCGCAGCCAGGACGGGGCGCCCCTGCTCATCGGCATCGCCCACGCCTTTCAGCAACAGCCGCGCCTCGAGCCCCAACCTTGGGACCTCAGGGTCGACCTGATCGTCACCGAAAAGGCGGTATTCCGGCCTTCAGAGGCAGCCGATCAAGCCTCTGCCTGCCGCCGGCCCGTCGGATAGAGCCGGCCTCTCAGGGGGCGGCGCTCTTCTGCCCCGCCCCCTCCAGACACTGCCAGATCGCCGTTAAATCGATGTGAGCCTCGAGGGCGTCGGCGATGCGGTCGATGCCCTCCTCGCGCTTCTGCGCCATGTCGACGGCCCTGAACCGGCTGCGGCAGCCGGCCCAGTCGAGCACGGCGGCGGCCGCTTCCGGGCGGTCGAAGAGGCCGTGCATATAGAGACCGAGAAGGCAGCCGTCGGCCGAGCGGGCGCCCTGATCGCGGCCGTTGATGCGGGCGGCCGCCAACTCCAGGGCCGGGCCGCGGCTCTGGCCGCGGTGAATCTCGTAGCCAATGCAGGGCGCGCCCGAGGGCAACAGCTCACCCTCTGCGCTGCCGAGTTCCTTGGTCGCCTCGAGCTCGGTCACCATATCGAAGAGGCCGAGCCCGTCGGCGGCTCCCGCCGGCCCCTCACAGCCCCGGGGGTCGAGAATTTCACGGCCCATCATCTGAAAGCCGCCGCAGATGCCGAGCACCCGGCCGCCGTAGCGCAGATGGCAGTAGATGGCCTCAGCCCAGCCGCTGCGGCGGAGAAAATCGAGATCGCTGCGGACATTCTTGCTGCCGCCGAGGATGATCAGATCCGCCGCCCTGGGCTCGGCCGAGACCAGCAGGTCGATGTCGGGCGAGAGCCGCAGGGCGTCGAAATCCCCCTGATTGCTGAGGCGCGGCAGGGCCGGGCAGAGGACGCGAAAACCGCCGTTGGCGGACGAGGGCGGCACGGCCAGAGAATCCTCGGCTTCTATGTACAGCTGCGGCAGGTGCGGCAACAGGCCGAGGATGGGCACCTGCAGACGCCGCCCGAATTGCTCGAAGCTATCCGCCAGCAGCGCCGGGTCGCCGCGGAATTTGTTGACGACCACGCCCAGCAGGCGCTGCCGCTCGCCGGGGGAGAGCAGCTCGACCGTGCCGAGCATCTGCGCGAAAACGCCGCCGCAGTCGATATCGGCCACGAGCAGCACCGGACAGTCGACGAGCTCGGCAAAGCCCATGTTGGCGATGTCGCCCTGACGCAGGTTGATCTCGACCGGGCTGCCGGCGCCTTCGATGAGGATGGCGCCGCTGTCGGCCGCCAGGGCCCCGTAGGCCGCCAGCACTTCCGACACCAGAGTTTCCTTGAGGGCGTAATAGCCGCGGGCATCGACGGTGCCGCGGGAGCGGCCGCGGACGATCAGTTCGCTGACGCGCTCGGCCTGGGGCTTGAGCAGGATCGGGTTCATGTCGTGCGATGTCGGCCGTCCCGCCGCCTGGGCCTGGAGTGCCTGGGCCCGGGCGAGCTCGCCGCCGTCGGCGGCGACCGCGCTGTTGAGAGCCATGTTCTGCGGCTTGAACGGCGCCGGCCTGAGGCCGCGGCGCCGGGCCAGACGGCACAGGCCGGTGACGATCGCGCTCTTGCCGGCGTTGGAGTGGGTTCCCTGCACCATGAGGGCAGGCACCGGCTGCCGCCCGTCGGCGGTTGTCGCGGCGACTGTCACGGCCTCAACGCACTTCAGTTGTTGCGCTCGACCCAGCGGCGGCTGTCGTCCAGCAAATGCTCCTTTTTCCAGAAGGGCGCGCTGTGCTTGAGCTCGTCGATGAGCCAGGCCGTCGCCTCGATAGCGCCCCTTCGGTGCTCGCCCCAGCAGGCGACGAGGACGATGGCCTCCCCCGGGGTGATGGCGCCGACCCGGTGAATCAGCAGGACATCGACCAGAGGCCATTTTTCCATAGCCGTCCGCGCCAGTTTTTCCAACTCGCGCTCGGTCATGCCGGGGTAGTGCTCAATCTCCATGGAGGCCAGTTCCCGCCCTTCGTTGCGCCGGCGCACGACACCGACAAAGCTCGACATGGCTCCCCAGGACCCGGCCGCCAGGACCTGGCTGCGGCGGCGCATGCGCTCCTCGGGATCAAAGGGGCCGGCGACGACTTCGACCTGGATGCGATCTTCGTCGGCCATGTCAGCCCCCCGTGATCGGCGGAAAGAAAGCCACTTCGTCGCCGTCCTCGACGCTCGCCGAAAACTCGGCGCAGACCCTGTTGACGGCACAGAGGGTAGCGGGCGGCAGGGGCTCGACGCCGACCGCCTCGCGCCAGACGTCGAGCACCGTCAGCGGCGCTTCGACCTCGAGGTCGCAATGACTGCGGCCGAGCGACTCGCGCAGGCTGGCGAAGAATTTGACGGCAACGCTCATCTTTTGCCTGCTGTGGTGAAGGGGCGGGGAAAACAGCTCATGCATCCATTGTATGGCGAAGGCGGGTCAGCGGCGCAGCAGGGCCCACCAGCGGGAGATGTTGAAGAGGGCGATGAGGGACGAGGCCACATAGGTCAGGGCGCAGGCGCGCAGCACCTGGGTGGCGGCAGAGAGGTCGCGCTCGCTGAAGATGCACGCCAGAAAGGGCCGAGCCCGATTCCAGCTGGCGTCGAACTCCACCGGCAGGGTCACCAGATGAACGAGAATGGCGACGCCAAAAAAGCAGAAGCCGGCGAAGAAGGTCAACAGGGTCGCCAGAGGGGCGCGGCTGGCGAGGCCGACGAGCGGGGCCGCCACCATGGCCCAGACGCCGAAACGCTGCGCCAGGATGGCAAAGCGGACGAGAAAGGCGCGCCAGCGAAACCAGACATAGCCCTCGCGGTGCTGGATGGCGTGCCCGACCTCGTGGGCGGCTACAGCCAGAGCCGCCACCGAAGAGCGGCGGAAAAAGCGCGGCTCGAGCCGCACTGCCGGGGCCTCGGGGTCGTAGTGACTGCCGGCGGCAATCTCCTCGACGGCTACCTGCTGCAGACCGCAGCCTTCGAGCAGTCGGCGGGCGAAGTCGGCGCCGTTGAGCGGCAGATCCGGCCGCTCGTGCGAATGGCGGCGCAGCACCCAGCGGACCCACAGCTGGGGGACGGCGACCACAAAGAGCAGCAGCAGCAGGGGCATAAGATAAATCACAGGAGGGCAGGCGGCATTAGAATCGAACCGTGAACAGCAATATTGTAAGCAGGGGATCGGCCGAAGCAGGCCGCGACGGCCCGGTGGGCGGAGCGCTCCGGCGCCTGAGGCCCGGAGGGGCCCGGCCCGCGCCCCTGGGAAGGCGCGGCGGCCAGGGCAGCGCCGGCCAGCGTGCAAGCCCCGCCTCCGTCTATGAAGACTGGCTGAAAAAACCCGATTTCATCGAAAACGCTGAGCAACGGACGCTGATCGCACGGCTCAACCGGCTGCACGCTGAACTGATCGGCCGGGAACGGCAAGAAAAGAGCGCCCTGGCTGCAGTCAGGCGCTTTTTCGTCACCCCGCCTCCGCCTCCCCGGGGCATCTATATATGGGGCGGCGTCGGCCGCGGCAAAACAGCGCTGGCGACCCTCTTCTACGACAGCCTGCCGCTGCCGGCCAAGAGGCGCACCCACTTTCACCGCTTCATGGCCGAGGTCCACGGGCGCCTGCGGGCGACCGCAGGCGGCGATCCGCTGGCCCGGGTCGCCGCCGCCATCGCCCGCGAGACGCCGCTGATTCTGCTCGACGAGATGCAGGTGATCGACATCGGCGACGCCATGATCCTCGCCGGCTTCTTCGAGCATCTCTTCGCCGAGGGAGCCACCCTCGTCACCACATCCAACAGCCCCCCCGACGACCTCTACGCCGACGGCCTGCAGCGGCGGCGCTTCGTGCCGACGATCTCCCTGCTGAAAAAGCACTGCGAGGCCTTTCACCTCGGCGGCGACATCGATTTTCGCCTGCGCCAACTCGAGCGCGAGCCCGTGTGGATGGATGCCGGGCCGGCTGCCGACCGGCGCATGGCGCGACTCTTTGCCGGCGGCCGGCAGGCGGCGTCTGAAGACGACAATGCGCCCCTGAACATCAACGGCCGCCAGTGGGCTCCGCGCCTGTGGCACGAGAGCATCGCCTGGTTCGACTTTGCCGAGCTCTGCGCCGCCCCCCGCATGAAAAGCGATTATATTGAGTTGTCGCGGCTGTTCTCGACGCTGCTCATCAGCGACATCCCGCCCCTCGACCGCCAGCGCGACGACGAGGCGCGGCGCTTCATCAACCTCATAGACGAGCTCTATGAGCGCCGCGTCAAGCTCGTCGCTTCCGCCTCCGCCGCGCCGGCAGAGCTCTATGGCGGCAGGCGCCTCGCCGGCGATTTTCAGCGCACCGCCAGCCGGTTGGCTGAAATGCAGACCCGCTCCTACCTCGCCCGCCCCCATTTGCCCTAGAAGAGCCCGATGAAACCTGAACTCTACCTCGGCTTGATGAGCGGTTCCAGCGCCGACGGCCTCGACTGCGCCCTGTTCGACTTCTCCCAGGGCCCGCCGCCGACGCTGATCGATGCCCTGCACCGCAGCTATCCTCCCATCCTGCGCAAGATTCTGCTGGAGGCCTCCGAGGGCGGTTCCCTCGACATCCGCGACTACGCCCTGCTCGACAGCCAGATCGGCGATTTCATGGGCCAGTGCCTCGGCGAGCTGCTCGAACAGGCGGACCTGGGCCCGCACGAAGTCGCCGCCGCCGGCTGCCACGGCCCCACTCTGCTGCACCGGCCGGAGGGCGAGCACCCCTCCAGCCTGCAAATCGGCGACGCCAACCGCATGGCGGCCGTCAGCCGGGTGCCGATCGTCAGCGACCTGAGGCGCGCCGACATGGCCGCCGGCGGCCAGGGCGCCCCCCTGGCCCCCCTGTTTCACGACTATTGCTGGCGCGCCCGGGTGGCCCCGGGCCGCCCCCTGGCAGTTGTAAACCTCGGCGGCATCGCCAACCTGAGCCTGCTCAGCGACCGCCCTGAGGCCGGCATCCTCGGCTTCGATACGGGTCCCGGCAACTGCCTGCTCGATTCATGGTGCCAGCAGCACCAGAGCCAGGCCTACGACGACGACGGCGCCTGGGCCGCGAGCGGCCAGGTCGTGCCGGCCCTGCTGGAAAAGCTCGCGTCCGACCCCTGGTTTGCCCGGCCGCCGCCGAAGAGCACGGGCCGCGATTACTTCAACCTCAGGTGGCTGCGCCGCCTGGCAGATTCCGATTTCGACGCCCTGGCGCCCGAGGATGTGCAGGCGACCCTTGTCGAACTGACGGCCCTGGCCCTGGCCCATGCCCTCAACTCCTCCCTCTGCGGCGGCGCAACTGCGACCGTCCTCGTCTGCGGCGGCGGCGCCGCCAACAGCTATCTGGTGCAACGCCTCGCCGACCGCTGCCGGCCGGCGGAGCTCAGGACGACGGCCGCGGCCGGCCTCGATCCGCGACAAGTTGAAACGGCCGCCTTCGCCTGGCTCGCCCGCCTGCGGCTCGGCGGCGAGCCCCTGCAGTCGGCTGCCGTCACAGGCTCGCGCCGGGCGGTCCTGGCCGGCGGGCTCTGGCTGCCGCCGCCCGAGCGGCCCGAGCCGGCAACTTGAGCGACAGATCGGGCCGGACCCGTTCGATGGTGACCAGCGACGCCGACCGGCGCTTCATGGCCCGGGCCCTGAAGCTGGCGCGGCGCGGGCGGCGCACAGCTGCGCCCAATCCCGCCGTCGGCTGCGTCATCGCGCTCGACCGACAGATCGTCGGCGAGGGCTGGCATGCGGCGGCCGGATCGCCCCACGCCGAAATCAACGCCCTGGCTGCGGCCGGCGACCGGGCCCCGGGAGCCACGGCCTATGTCAGCCTCGAACCCTGCTCGCGGCAGGGGCGCACCGGACCCTGCCACCAGGCCCTGATAGAGGCCGGCATCGCCCAGGTGGTGATCGCTACCCGGGACCCGAGCATGGGCGGGCGCGGCCTCGAACTGATCGAGCAGGCCGGCATCGGCGTCCGCTGCGGCTGTCTCGAGGCCGAGGCGCGGGAACTCAACCGCGGCTTTTTCAAACGCCTCGAACACCAACTTCCCTGGGTCGCCGTCAAGCTCGCCGCCAGCCTCGACGGACGCACGGCCTGGCCGCAGTCGACAGCGGAGGCGCCGCCCTGGATCACCGGCCCCCGTGCCCGCCGCGACGTCCATCGGCTGCGGGCCCTGAGCTGCTGCATCCTGACCGGCATCGGCACGGTGCTGGCCGACGACCCGCGCCTCAATGTGCGCCTGCCCGCAGCGGCCGACAGCGAGCGGCCGCCGCTCAAGGCCGTCCTCGATTCAGGCCTGCGCACTCCGCCCTCGGCCCGACTGCTGCAGACCCCCGGCGCTGTCCTCATCTTCAGCGGAACCCTGGCGGGCGGGGAGGGCGAGGAGCGTCGGCGGAGGCTCGTCGACAGGGGCGCCGAGGTGCTGTCCGTGGCCGAAGAAGCGCCGGGCAGGCTCGATCTCAGGGCCGTGCTCGCCGAGCTCGGCCGACGCCAGTGCAACGAGGTCATGGTCGAGGCCGGGGCGACCCTGGCCGGCGCCCTGGTGGCGGCCGATCTTGTCGATGAGATCAACCTCTACGCCGCCCCCCTGATTCTGGGTTCGGCGGCGCCGCCCCTGCTGCGGATGGATGCCTGCGCCGGCAGCTCTTTTCAATTAACCGGCAGCCGCAGCCTCGGCCCCGACCTGCGCCTTGACTGGCGCCGCCCCGCCCCGCCGGCGAATCCCACCCCGCCGGCGAATCCCACCCCGCCGGCGAACCCCGCCCCGCCCTGAGGTCGCCCTGAAACAGACGTCCCTGGCGGTATAATTGCGGCGAGTCGCCCCGTCCTGCAGACCCTCCCCTCAATCACCGAAAACGCCTTGTCCTCTGTTGTCGTCCTGTGCAAAGGCCCCCAGGGCGCCGCCGCTCCGGCCGCCGGCGCCTGATGTTCACTGGCCTGGTGCACTCTGTCGGCACCGTCGCCGGCCTCAGCGAGCGCGGCGGCGGCCGCTGCCTGCAAATCGAGAGCCGCGATCTGGCTCCCCGTATCAAAGAGGGCGCGAGCATCGCCGTCGACGGCATCTGCCTGACGGCCGAGACGGCCGACAGCAGGGGTTTCAGCGTCTTCGTCTCGCCGACGACCCTGGCCCTGAGTTGCCTCGGCGACCTCGGCTCCGGCGACCGCCTGAACCTCGAGACCTCCATGACCATGAGCACCCTCCTGGACGGCCACATCGTCAGCGGCCATGTTGACGGCACCGGCCGCATAGAAGAGTGCCTGCCCGACGGCGAGAGCCGCCGGCTGACCATTTCCGCGCCCCCTTCCCTGATCCGCTACCTGGCGCTGCGGGGGTCGATCTGCGTTGACGGCATCAGCCTGACTCTGGTCGCAAGCGACGCCCACGGCTTCAGCGTGACCCTGATTCCAGCGACTCTGGCGGCGACGACAGCGGCGGACTGGGCGGTCGGCAGGCGCGTCAACCTCGAAGTCGATGTGCTGGCGCGCTACGTCGAGCAGCTGGCCAGGGCGGGCGCCGACTGATGGCGCCCATCCGCATCGACCCGCAGACGGGAAAGGCCAACCTGTCCTTCCTGCCGACGGCCCACTGCGATGCGCGGCCGGACCGCCGCATCGACCTTGTTGTCCTGCACTGCATCAGCTTGCCGCAGGGGCACTACCCGGGCACTGGGGAGCCGTCCCATGTCGACCGACTGATCAGGGCGGGCGCCGACTGATGGCGCCCATCCGCATCGACCCGCAGACGGGAAAGGCCAACCTGCCCTTCCTGCCGACGGCCCACTGCGATGCGCGGCCGGACCGCCGCATCGACCTTGTTGTCCTGCACTGCATCAGCTTGCCGCAGGGGCACTACCCGGGCGCTGGGGAGCCGTCCCCTGTCGACCGACTGATCAGGGCGGGCGCCGACTGATGGCGCCCATCCGCATCGACCCGCAGACGGGAAAGGCCAACCTGCCCTTCCTGCCGACGGCCCACTGCGATGCGCGGCCGGACCGCCGCATCGACCTTGTTGTCCTGCACTGCATCAGCTTGCCGCAGGGGCACTACCCGGGCACTGGGGAGCCGTCCCATGTCGACCGACTGATCAGGGCGGGCGCCGACTGATGGCGCCCATCCGCATCGACCCGCAGACGGGAAAGGCCAACCTGCCCTTCCTGCCGACGGCCCACTGCGATGCGCGGCCGGACCGCCGCATCGACCTTGTTGTCCTGCACTGCATCAGCCTGCCGCAGGGGCACTACCCGGGCGCTGGGGAGCCGTCCCCTGTCAACCGGCTGTTCTGCGGCGAGTTCGACAGCCGGGTCCACCCCGACTTCGCCTGCCTCGAAGGGCAGCGGTTGTCGGCCCATTTTTTCATCGACCGCGGCGGCCGCTGCCGGCAGTACGTGGCTACGGCAGATCGGGCCTGGCATGCGGGCGTATCGAGCTGGCGGGGGCGCGGGGACTGCAACGACTTTTCCCTCGGCATCGAGATCGAGGGCACCGACGACAGTGAATTTGAGCCGCGGCAGTACCAGAGGCTCGGCGAACTCATGCAGGCGATCCGCTGCCTCTGTCCCCATCTGACGAGGGAAGGAGTCGTCGGCCACAGCGACATCGCCCTCCCCGCCGGGCGCAAGACGGACCCCGGCACGGGTTTCGACTGGAGTCAGATCGACAGGGTCTTCGAGATGGCCGCGCCCCGGACCGATCATGCCTAGCCCCCTGATCGCGCTCGCCACCGCTTCGGCCCTCGCCTACGCCCTCGGCGGCGCCCTGCTGCTGCGCCGCCAACCGCGCCTCCGGGTGCGGCTCGTCATTGTCGCCGCCGCTGTCCTGCACGGCTGCTACATCGGCCTGATCGCCACGGCCGGCGCCGGGGTGCGCATCGACATCGGCCCGGCCCTCGCCATGGCCGGCGCGACCGCGGCCCTGCTGGCCCAGGCCAGCTACCGCCACGACAGCGATCGACTGCTGCTGCTGACGGCCCTGGTTCTGGCCGGCCTGAGCCTGGCCGCCCCCTCCCTGTTTCCGACCAGCGCCCATGCCGGCACTCTCGGCGCCTATACCCTCGTGCATGCGCTCCTGTCGATCTTCGCCTGGTCCTGCTGCGCCCTCGCCGCCGTCCAGGCCCTTCTCATGCAGGCGCGCATCCAACGCCTGCGGCGGCACCGTCTCGACGGCAGTCAAGACCTGCTGCCCTCGCTCGAAGCGGCCCAACAGCAGCTGCTCTATCTGTTGAAGTGGGCCTTCGGGCTGCTGAGCCTCGCCCTCGCCAGCGGCTTCTGGCGCTTCTTCGACGAGGGCGCCGGCCACATCGCCCACAAGACCTTCTTCTCCCTGGTCGCCTGGCTGCTGCTCGCCGGCCTGCTCTTCACCGAGAGGCGGCGGGGACTGAAAAACCGCACCCTCCTGGCCCTGACCCTGATCTGCTTTGTCTCCATGGTGCTCGCCTACTTCCTCAGCAAGTTTGTCCTCGAACATATGCTCGGGCGCAGCTGGCAGAGTTGAGGGTCCGCCGCCGTAAAATAAAGTCGGGGGCAGGAGAGGAATCACCCCTGCCCCGCATCCACCCCAACACCTCTTTCTTTCGACGATTTCATGGCCGCCAGGGGCAAAAAGCAGGGCGCACCGCTGCAGCAGCGGCAAAGGCAGTGGAGGCGCTAGGGCCGTGGCACCCTCCCCCACAGTTGCCGGCGGCGGGCGGCGCCGGCAGGAAAGCAGCCTGAGGCGCCTCCGCGCCCTCGAAGACTGGTACGGCCGGGCTCCCCTCGGCCTTGTAGAGCGCATTCAGGAGGAAGCGGACAAGCTGGCGCAGAAGGTGCCGGGCCAGATCGCCGTTCAGGTCGGCGACAGCGGCAGGCTGTCGTTGATTCGGGCGGCTCCGGTCAAGCAATCCCTGCTCCTGAGCCGCCACAGCCGCCACTGCCAGGCGCGCTGCTCTGTCGAGGCGCTGCCGCTCGCCCCCTCCTCGGTCTCCCTGCTGGCCCTGGCGCACAGCTGCGAATGCTGTGACGACGAGAAGAAGCTGCTGAAAAGTGCCCGCAAGGCCCTGCGCCCGGGGGGGCACCTGTTGATTCTGACCCTCAATCCGCCGTCGAACTGGCGGCCCAGACCCTGGATGCGCCCTCCCTGGCTGCCGCCGCTGCTGCCGATGCTGGCGCGGCCGAGCCTCGAGACGCGCCTCGCCGACAGCGGCTTCCGCACCCTCTATCGTTTAAACTTCTCCCAGAGCAGGGCGCCCTTCTGGGGCCCCTCCATCGATGCCGTACTCGGCCCCTGGTCGCTGCTGCTGGCGCGTTCCCAGGCCGCGGCCCACCTCGGGATCGGACACAGACGGCGACAGCCCCGCCGCGTCGCCGCCCCGAGCCTTTCACCCCGCTGATTGCGGCGCCTTCCGAGGATTTTCACCATGAGTATTCACCCCGCCCAGGATATCGCCCCTGACTGCCGCCGCATCTGCCTCGGCACCATGACCTGGGGCGAGCAGAACAGCGAAAGCGAAGCCCACAGCCAACTCGATCTGGCGCTGGAGCGCGGTGTCAATTTCCTCGACGCGGCCGAGGTCTACCCGGTCATGGTCAACGCCAGAACCAGCGGCCGCACCGAGAGCTATATCGGCAGCTGGCTCAAGGCGCGGCAGTGCCGCGATCGCATGGTCATCGCCACCAAGGTAGCCGGCCCGGGCCCGGGCTGGCTGGACCACATCCGCGGCGGCCCCAAGCTCAACCGCGAGCACATCATCGAGGCCTGCGACGGCAGCCGCCAGCGGCTCGGCATCGACTGCATCGACCTCTACCAGATTCACTGGCCCGCCCGCCCGCCGAGCCTCTGCGGCAATGCCTTCAGCATGACCGGCTACAACTACGACACGCCGGCGGCGGACGACGGCATCGAGCCCATCCTCGACACCCTTGCCGAACTCATCGAGCGCGGCTGGGTGCGCGAGGTCGGCGTCTCCAACGAAACCCCCTGGGGGCTGATGCGCTACCTCGCCCTCGCCGGCAACGGCAGGCCGAGAATCCGCACCATTCAGAACGCCTACAGCCTCATGACACGCAACTACGAGATCGGCCTGTCCGAGATCAGCCACCGCGAAGACGTGGGCCTGCTGGCCTACTCGCCGCTCGCTTTCGGCGTTCTCTCAGGCAAATACCTCGACGGCGGCATGCCCCGGGGCTCGCGGCTCGACCTCTGGGGCAACTACTTCAGCCGCTACACGACCGAGCGCGGTCAGCGGGCTACCCGGGCCTACTGCGACATCGCCCGCAAGCACGGCCTCGACCCGGCGCAGATGGCCCTGGCTTTTGTCTGGTCGCGCCCCTTCGTCACCGCCTCCATCATCGGCGCCACCAGTCTCGAACAGTTGCAGAGCAATATCGACGCCGCCGAGCTGCAGCTGTCGCCCGAGGCGCTGCAGGACATCGCCGAGGTGCACGGGCGCGATCCCTCGCCCTGCCCCTGAAGCACCGAACCATGCCGGCCCCCGCCACTGACAGGGCTGCCGCGGATTCCATGCTCGAGGGCCTGTTGCAGCGCCTCGATCTGGTGCGACTGGAAGGGAGCCTCATCGTCACGACCGGCCTCGACGGCAACCAGCAGAGACGGCTGCGCCAGAGCTGGCAGCGGCAACAGAGGCCGGGGAGCCGCCTTGTCGATCTCGCCGAGGCAGAGGAGGGCGCAGGCGATCTGGTGGTCGGCCTGGCCCCTCCGCCGAAGGATCCGAACGAGCTCGTGCCGGGCCTGAGGTCCTGCCTGAAAATCGGCGGCTGCCTCATGTTCGCCTGCCTCGGCCCGGGCACGGCCGGGGAGTTGAACGACGAACAACTGACGGGCGCGGGCGGGCCGCTCGGCTGCCGACAGAGGCCGGTTCTGACCGATATGCACAACCTCGGCGACGCCCTCCAGGCCCACGGCTTTGCCAGCCTGGTGGTGGAGAGCGAACGCCTGCTGTGGACTCACAACGACTTCCAGCACTGGCGCGACGACCTCGCCCAGCTCGGCTTCGTCCTCGACGGCGACGCCGAGGCCCGGGCGATTGAAGGGCGGAAGGCCGCTCCCGAGGCGTCGCCCCCCTGGAATATCGGCGTTGAAATCGTCTACGCCCATGGCTGGGCCGCCGATCCGGCCCAGGCGAAAGGCGCCGCCGACGGCGACCAGCCGCTGCTCGATCTGCGCCAGGCCCTCGGCTTCAGCCGCCGCTAGCTTGCTCTGTCTCGCCGCCGCCGCCGGGCCGAAACCCATGCCGCCACCGCCGGAGGCAGCGGCATGAGCGCCCCCAGCCCCGCCCCTGAGAGCCCAGGCGCCGCCAACGGCGACCAGCCGCTGCTCGATCTGCGCCAAGCCCTCGGCTTCAGCCGCCGCTAGCTTGCTCTGTCTCGCCGCCGCCGCCGGGCCGAAACCCATGCCGCTACCGCCGGAGGCAGCGGCATGAGCGCCCCCAGCCCCGCCCCTGAGAGCCCAGGCGCCGCCGGCGGCGACCAGCCGCTGCTCGATCTGCGCCAGACCCTCGGCTTCAGCCGCCGCTAGCTTGCTCTGTCTCGCCGCCGCCGCCGGGCCGAAACCCAAGCCGCTACCACCGGAGGCAGCGGCATGAGCGCCCCCAGCCCCGCCCCTGAGAGCCCAGGCGCCGCCAACGGCAAGGGCCAGACTCCGCCGAAGCGGAGCCTGGCCCGCTCCAGCCTCGGCTTCGCCGCCGCCACTTCGGTCTCGCGCCTCTCGGGGCTGGCCCGCGATCTGGCGATCGCCGTCCAGTTCGGCGCCGGCGGCCTGACCGACCTCTTCTTCATCGCCTTCCGCCTGCCCAACATGCTGCGGCAGCTCTTCGTCGAGGGCGCCTTCTCGCGTGTCTTTGTGCCGGTGCTCAGCGAATACAGCGTCAACAGAACCCCCGAGGAACTGCGCGATTTCGCCAGCCGCGCCCTCGGTTCCCTGAGCTTCTGGGCCCTGGTGGCGGCTGTCATCGGCTATCTGCTGGCCCCGCTGCTGGTGCTCGCCTTCGCCCCCGGCCTCGCCGGCCAGGACGGGCCTCTGGCGCTCGCCACTGAGCTCGCCCGCATCACCTTTCCCTACATCGCCCTCGTCGCCTGGCTCGGCTTTGCCGGCTCGCTGCTCAATGCCCACCAGCACTTTCTCGCCCCGGCCTCGGCCCCCATCGCCCTCAACTGCGCCCTCATCGCCGCGGCCCTCTGGGGGGGCGCCGTCTTCGCCGAACCGATTCTGGCGCTGGCCTGGGGCGTCATCGTCGGCGGCGTCCTGCAACTGCTGCTGCAACTGCCCTTCCTCGCCCACAAGCGCCTTCTGCTGCCGCCGCGCCGCCCCCGCGGCCACGAAGGGGTGGCCAGGGTCATGCGCCTCATGGGGCCCTCGGCCCTCGGCGGCTCGGCCTATCAGCTCGCCATCTGGATCGACACGGCCCTCGCCTCTTTCCTCGCTGCTGGCAGCATCACCTGGCTGCACTACGGCCAGCGCATGATCGGCGTACCCCTCGGCATTGTCGGCGTCGCCATCGCCACTGTTGCCCTGCCGCGCCTGGCGCGCCAGCACAGCCGCGGCGGCAGCGCCTCCGAATCACTCGGCGAAGGCCTGCGCCTGGGGCTGTTTTTCTCGCTGCCGGCGGCTGTCGGCCTGCTGCTGCTGGCGCCCGCTGTCATGACGACCCTGTTCGAGCACGGCCGCTTCGACGGCGAAGATTCCCGCATGGCCGCCCTCGCCCTCCAGGCCTACTGCCTCGGGCTGCCGGCGCTGGTCGCCAACAAGCTCTTCGTCAGCGCCTTCTTCGCCCGCCAGGACCCCCGGACTGCCGTCCGCGTAACCCTGACGGCGACAGCGGCCAACCTCATCTACAGCCTCGGCTTCATCGCCCTGCTCGCCGCCGCCGACTGGGGCGCGCTGCACACGGCCCTGGCAGTGGCCTCGAGCCTCGCCGCCTGGCAGCAGACCCTGGCCTTCACGCTGCGCCTGCGCCGTCAACGGCAACTGACCCATCTGCGACGGCAGCTGGCGCCCTGTCTCGCCATTGTCGTCGCCAGCTTCGCCATGGCCGGGGCCCTCGGCGTCCTCGCCGGCTTCTGGCCGGTCGACGCCGGTCAGGGCGTCGGTCAGCGAGCGCTGGCGCTGGCCCTGACCATTTTCGTCGGGGCCCTTGTCTATTTCGCCTGCTATGTGCCGGTCCGCGCCCTGGCAGCGCTGCTGGGGCGGCAGGGGATCCTTCCATGAGGCCCGCTCCCGGCCATCTGCTGCGGCTCAGCGGCAGAAGCGACGGTGGCCGCGGCAGCGCCGTCGCCATCGGCAATTTCGACGGCGTCCACCGCGGCCACCGCCTGCTGCTCGGCAGGGTCGCCGCCGCCGCCCGCGAGCGGCAGCTGCTGGCTACGGCCGTCACTTTTGAGCCCCTGCCGCGCGAGTGGTTCGCCGGCGACCGGCAGAGCGCGCCGCCGAGGCTGACCAGCCTGCGCGAAAAGCTCATCCTGCTCGGGGAAGTCGGCATGGATCGCGCCCTCGTCCTCGGCTTCAACGGCGCCCTCAACCAGACGAGCGCCGAGGACTTCTGCCGCAGCGTCCTGCGGAATCTGCTGCAAACCCGCTTCGTCGCCGCCGGCCAGGACTTTCGCTTCGGCTACCGGCGCCGCGGAGACCTGCCGCAGCTGCGGCGGATCGGAGCCGAGCTCGGCTTCGAGGTCGAGCCCGTGCCCCCCGCCCTCGACGACAGAGACGACAAAATCAGCAGCACCGCCATCCGCTCGGCCCTCGCCGGCGGCGATCTGGCAGCTGCCGAAAGCATGCTCGCACGCCCCTACTGGATCGAAGGGCGCGTATTCCGCGGCGACGGCTACGGCCGCCAGCTCGGCTACGCCACAGCCAACATCGCCATCGGCAGCCGCCGGCTGCCGATCACCGGCGTCTTCGCCGCCAGCGCCGAGCTTGTCGGCGGCGGCGAGCCCCCTGCCGGCGACAGGGCAACGGCCATTGCCAGACTTCCGGGCATGGCCAACATCGGCACCCGCCCGACCCTCGGCGGCCATGAACTCCGCGCCGAGATCCACCTGTTCGACCTCGATCGGGATCTCTACGATAAGAGACTGCGCCTGTATTTCTGGCAGCGCCTGCGCGACGAGCGGCGCTTCGCCTCCCCCGACGAGCTCAGGGCCGCCATTGGCAAGGACGAAGACGGCGCCCGCGAGTATTTTTACAGAAAGGCAAAATGAGGGACGCCGGGGCACCCAACAGCACTCGGGCGGGCGGGGATGGCGCCGTGACGCCGCCGCACTGCCGCTGACTGGACGAAGGAGAAGGAGCCGCCGCCAGCTACCCGCTTGCCGCCTTCGGATATCCGAGGCCGGCGAGGGCGACGGCGATCTCGTCGAGGATTTTCGGATCGTCGATGGTCGCCGGCACCTTGTCGAAGTTGCCGTCGGCGATTTTTGCCATGGTGGAGCGGAGGATTTTGCCGGAGCGCGTTTTCGGCAGTCGCGGGACGACGGCGACAAGGCGGAAGGCGGCGACCGGGCCTATACGGTCGCGCACGCGCTGGGTGCATTCGGCCGTGATTTCTTCCTGCGGCCGGTCGCACTGGGCATTGAGGACGACGAAGCCGCAGGGCAACTGGCCCTTGAGATCGTCGGCGACGCCGACGACGGCGGCCTCGGCGATGTCGGGGTGTTCGGTCAGCACCTCCTCGAAGCCGCCGGTCGACAGGCGGTGGCCGGCGACATTGATGACGTCGTCGGTTCGGGCCATGACGTGGACGAAGCCGTCCTCGTCGATGAAGCCGGCGTCTCCCGTCTCGTAGTAACCCCTGAAGCGACTGAAATAGGAGGAGACGAAGCGGTCGGGGTTGTTCCACAGGGTCGTGAAGGTGCCCGGCGGCAGCGGCAGATCGACGACGAGGGAGCCGATCTCGCCCGGCAGATTGGCCTTGCCCTCGGCCGTCAGGGAGCGCAGGCGGTAGCCCGGCACCGGTCGGCCGGCGGCGCCTGTAACCGGTTCGGTGTCGTCGAGGCCGGTGCAGATGCCGCAGATGGTCCAGCTGGTTTCGGTCTGCCACCAGTGGTCGATGACCGGCACCTCGAGGACTCTCCTGGCCCAGAAGATGGTGTCGGGATCGGAGCGCTCGCCGGCGAGGAAGAGGCGGCGGAAAGAAGAGAGATCGTAGGGGCCGACGAGCTTGCCCTCGGGGTCTTCGCGCTTGATGGCACGAATGGCCGTGGGCGCCGTGAAGAGGGCGCTGACACTGTGGTCGCGCAGCACCCGCCAGAAGGCGGCGGCGTCGGGGGTGCCGACCGGCTTGCCCTCGTAGAGGATGGTGGTGTTGCCGTGCAGCAGCGGGCTGTAGACGATGTAGGAGTGGCCGACGATCCAGCCGATGTCGGAGGCGGCCCAGAAGACTTCGCCCGGGTCGACGCCGTAGATGTTTTTCATCGACCAGTGATAGGACACGGCCGTGCCGCCGCTGTCGTGCACGACGCCCTTCGGCTGGCCGGTGGTGCCGGAGGTGTAGAGGATGTAGAGCGGATCATTGGCCGCCACCGGCACGCAGTCGGCCGCCGGCCAGCGACCGAGTTCGTCGTGCCAGTCGAGGTAGCGGCCGGGCTTGAGCTCCCCGGGGTGCTGCGGGCGCTGCAGCACGATGACGACCGGCGGCTGCCAGCCGCTGATTTCGAGGGCGCCGTCGACCAGCGGCTTGTAGGGCACGATGCGGTTCGGCTCGAGGCCGCAGGATGCCGTCAGCAGGGCGGCCGGCTTGGCATCGGCGATGCGGCTGGCGAGCTCGGGCGAAGCGAAGCCGCCGAAGACGACCGAGTGGATGGCGCCGATGCGGGCGCAGGCCAGCATGGCAAAGACCGCCTCCGGCACCATGGGCATGTAGATGACGACGCGGTCGCCCTTCTCCACACCGCGGGCGCGGAGCACTCCGGCGACGGCGGCGACGGCGTCGCGCACTTCGCGGAAGCTGTAGCTGCGCTGGCTGTCGGTCATGGGGCTGTCGTAGATCAGCGCCGGCTGATCGCCGCGGCCGGCGTCCACATGGCGGTCGAGGGCGTTGTGACAGACATTGAGCTCTCCATCGGGATACCAGCGAGTGAAGGGGCTCTCGCTGTCGTCGAGAATCGTCTGCGGCTTTTTGTGCCAGTCGAGGCCGGCGGCGGCCTCGCCCCAGAAAGTCCGGGGATCTTCGAGGGAACGCCGCCAGATTGAGAGGTAGTCCCGGTTCATGGCTTCTCCTTGATCAGGCTGGATTGCCCCTGTCGCCTCAGGCGTCGGGGCTCAGGCGATTGTTGACGAGGCTGGTGACTATGTCCGGTTCGGCCAGGGTCGAGGTGTCGCCGAAGTCCTCGCAGTCGTCGGCGGCGATCTTGCGCAGGATGCGCCTCATGATCTTGCCTGAGCGGGTTTTCGGCAGGGACGCGGCGAACTGGATGCAGTCGGGCGCGGCAAAGGCGCCGATCTCCTGGCGCACCAGAGCCTTGAGGGAGGCCCTGAGATCCTCGTCGCCCTCAATGCCGACCATGGGCGTGACAAAGGCGTAGATGCCCTGACCCTTGACCGGGTGGGGACAGGCGACGACCGCGGCCTCGGCGACATCGCTGTGCAGCACGAGGGCGCTCTCGATTTCGGCCGTGCCGAGGCGGTGGCCGGAAACATTGAGCACATCGTCGACGCGGCCGATGATCCAGTAGTCGCCGTCGCTGTCGCGCTCGGCGCCGTCGCCGGTAAAATAGCGGCCCGGGAAGGCCGAGAAATAAGCGTCGATAAAGCGCTCATGGTTGCCGTACAGGGTGCGCATCTGACCCGGCCAGGGCCTGTTGATGACGAGATTGCCGCGCCCCTCTCCCTGAATCTCCCGGCCCTCGTCATCGACCAGAGCCGGGGCCACGCCGAAGAACGGCCGGGTGGCCGAGCCGGGTTTCAGCGCCGTGGCGCCGGGCAGGGGCGTGATCATGTGGCCGCCGGTCTCCGTCTGCCACCAGGTGTCGACGATCGGGCAGCGGCCATCGCCGACCACGTGGTAATACCATTCCCAGGCCTCGGGATTGATGGGCTCGCCGACCGTGCCGAGAAGGCGCAGGCTCGAGCGCGAGCAGGCCTTGACCGGCCCGTCACCGTGTCCCATGAGGGCGCGGATGGCCGTGGGCGCCGTATAGAAGCTGTTGACCTTGTGCTTGTCGACGACCTGCCAGAAACGGCCGACATCGGGCCAGGTCGGCACTCCCTCGAACATGAGGGTGGTGGCGCCGTTGGCGAGGGGGCCGTAGACGATATAGCTGTGGCCGGTGACCCAGCCGACGTCGGCGGTGCACCAGTAGACATCGCCGTCGCGGTAGTCGAAGACGTATTTATGGGTGACCGCCGTATAGAGCAGATAGCCGGCGCTGGTGTGGAGCACGCCTTTGGGCTTGCCGGTCGAACCGGAGGTGTAGAGAATGAAGAGCGGCTGCTCGGCGTCCATGGGCTCGGCCGGGCAGTCGGCCGAGGCCGCAGCTTTCAGTTCTTCGTAGGAGTGATCGAGGCCCGGCTGCATGGCGACCCCGTCGCCGGCACAGTGCACCACCAGAGCCAGCGGCGGTGAGCCGAGGCCGGCGCGGGCCTTGTCGGTATTGTCCTTGAGCGGGATCAGATTGTTGCCACGAATACCCTGATCGGCCGTGACGATGAGCGAGCATGAGGAGTCCTCAATGCGATCGCGCAGCGCCTCGGGCGAAAAGCCGCCGAAGACGACCGAATGAATGGCGCCGATGCGGGCGCAGGCCAGCATGGCGAAGGCGGCCTCGGGGATCATCGGCATGTAGATGCAGACGCG
The DNA here is from genome assembly GCA_965237735.1 of Candidatus Porifericomitales bacterium. Lineage (GTDB taxonomy): Bacteria > Pseudomonadota > Gammaproteobacteria > CBDEFV01 > CBDEFV01 > CBDEFV01. Next base: position 266,275 of record CBDEFV010000005.1, read on the forward strand.
GTCGCCTTTTTCAATCTTCAGCTGCTTGAGGATGTTGGCGAACCTGCACACCTCGACATGGAGTTCGCGGTAGCTGAGGGTGCGGGAGCGCTCGGGGTCGTCGCCCTCCCAGATGATCGCCGTCTGGTCGCCGCGGCTCTCGAGGTGGCGATCCACGCAGTTGTAGCAGACATTGAGCGCGCCGCCGTCAAACCAGCTGTGGCGCACCTCGTCGGCGGCCCAGTGCCAGTCGAGTACCTGATCCCAGCTGCGCTCCCAGGTCAGAAACTCCTCGGCGCGCTCGGCCCAGAAGGCCTCAGGATTGTCGATCGACTGGCGGTAAAGGCGCTCGTAGGACTTGGCATCCAGATGGGCATTGCGGCTCCAGTCGCTGGAAACGGGATAGATTCTGGCACCTGCGGTCATGAAAAATCAACCTCCTGAAACTTGCTATGTCTTCTCAGCTGGATCAGGCTTTGTCGGCAAAAGGCCGGAAGCGCAACCACTGTTTTCAATGATAAAGCATGAAGGCGGAACTTGGGCGGCCTGTGCCGTTGCAGAGAGGTGGGGAGCACGCGGACCCGCTCCCCGAAGGCGGACGCAGCTCCCGGTTGTGATGGCAGTCCCGCCTATAATTGAAACCCTGTTCCCTATAATTAAAGGGGCGCCCGGCCCTCCGGGCGCTACAGCCGTCACAGCGGGCAGGCGCAGCCCCTCAAGCCCGTTGCCGGCGCCCCATCACCGGAAAGCCCCCGCCCTTTTGCTGCCCGCCTCTGAAAGTGGAAGCAGTGCCGGGCCCGACAACCCTGACCCGGAACCTTCACTGAAACTACGGAGCCCCCATGTCTTCTGACCCTCTGGATTACCTGCTGGTGATCGTCACCGGCTATATCGCCTGGCACGGCATCACCTGGAGGGACAAGGAGGGAAAGAATGACTTCGTGCGGCTGCTGTTCGGCTGCATCGCCCTGCTCTTCTGCATGCGGTTTCTCTTTGTCAACCTGCTGCGGGTCTTCTGAAGGCGCCTCCTGCCCCGCAACTGCAACCCCCGACTGTTAAATATTCATGTCTTTTTTAACTGGCACTCTCTCAGGGACTGAACCGGCGTGACGCTCTGTGTAGTGAAGTTTGGCGGCACTTCGGTGGCCGACTGCGACCGCATCCGCCACATCGCCGGCCTCGTCGTCGACATGCGCAATCAGGGCAACCGGGTTGTCGTCGTCACTTCGGCCATGGCCGGCGAGACCGACCGCCTGACCCAGCTCGCCCACAGCATTGAAGAAAACCCCGATGCCCGCGAACTCGATGCCCTGGTCTCCAGCGGCGAGGATGCAGCCGCCGCCCTGATCGCCCTGGAGTTGCGCCGACGCGGCATGGCGGCCCAATCCATGCGCGGCTGGCAGATCCCCATAGAGACCGACGGCAACCACGGCGACGCCCGCATCACCGCCGTCGGCAGAGAACGCCTGCAGGCACTGATCGAGCAGGATCTGGTGCCGGTCGTAACCGGCTTTCAGGGCATAGATGCGACGGGCAATATCACCACCCTCGGCCGCGGCGGCTCTGACATTTCGGCTGTCGCCCTCGCCGCCGAACTGCGGGCCGACGAGTGCCGCATTTACACCGATGTCGCCGGCATCTACACCATAGATCCGCGTCTTGAGGGCCGCGCCCGCCTCATGCCCAGCATCGACTTTGAAGAGATGCTCGAGATGGCGGCCCTCGGCGCCAAGGTGCTGCATCCCCGCTCCGTCAAGTTCGCCGTCCGCAAACGTGTGCGCCTGCGCGTCCTGTCCTCGTTCACACCCACCGAGGGAACCCTCATCACCTTTGATTCGGAAGAAGAAACCATGGAACAAGCCTCTATCACCGCCGTCGTCCACAACCGCGACGAAGCCCGTCTGACCCTGTGCAACATCCCTGACCGCCCGGGCATAGCGGCGCGGATTCTCGAGCCGATTGCCAGGGCGGCGATCGAAGTCGATATGATCGTGCAGAACGTCTCGCACGATGATGGCAACACCGACTTCACCTTCACCGTCCACAAGCGCGACTACAAGCGCAGCATGGACCTTCTGCGCGACATCAACACCGAACTCGGCGGCAGCGGCGTGCTGGGGGAGGGGCATGTAGCCAAGATCTCGGTCGTCGGCCACGGCATGCGCCACCACTCGGGCGTGGCGGCGGCCATGTTCGCAGCTCTCGGCGAGGCTGGCGTCAACATCCTCATGATCACGACCTCGGAGATCAAGATCTCGATTCTCATCGACGAGAGCTACACGGAACTGGCCGCCCGGGTGCTGCACGAGACCTTCGAGCTCGGCGGGGAGCCCGGGGATTCAGACTGACCGGCCGACCAACCGGCCCGGAGAGTTGTCGCAACAGGCCCCTGCAGGGGCGGCGGGCATCTGTCCGCCGGCAACTGCCGCTCTCCGGGCGGGCGGGGCGCCCTGCGCCGGCACAGGGGCGCCAGGTTTTGCTGACAACTTCTGAGGCCGGCCTTCATAGGGGAAATGAGCGGCCCTGGCGGCCTCATCCTTGAGCTGGCGCGCCTTAAAAATCTGACCCAAACAGGGAAAAAACACTTTTTTGTCTCTTGACGGCCTAAAGTGCCGCCTTCTCCTATATAATTATGCCAATGACCGATAGGGAGAGTTGTTCAGGTGCAAACTAGGCAGTCTCCACATCGGTTCCTTCGGTCGCAATGCTTTCTGTCTGCGACTGTCCTTTAAACCAATGTAGGGAGGCCTTTACATGAACAAAATGGACTTGATCAGTGTCATCTCCGATGACGCCAGCATCACAAAAACCCAAGCACAGACTTCAGTGAGCTCTTTCATCCAACAGGTCACCAAGGAACTGTCTCGAGGCGGAACCGTTTCTTTGGTTGGTTTTGGGACTTTTGCAACCCGCAAGCGCGGTGCCCGCAAAGGCCGCAATCCTGCCACCGGAGCCGTCATCAATATCGCCGCCAGCACCTATCCGGTTTTCAAGCCCGGAAAAGTTCTGAAAGACTCAGTTAATCACTGATTGGCGCTTCACTAACTATCCGGCTTGTTCAGGGTGCTTAGCTCAGTTGGCAGAGCATCGCCCTTACAAGGCGGGGGTCGGGGGTTCAAATCCCTCAGCACCCATCACGGGAGCGGTAGTTCAGCTGGTTAGAATTCCGGCCTGTCAAGCCGGGGGTCGCGGGTTCGAGTCCCGTCCGCTCCGCCACAGGCCAGAACCGGTAGTTTCAGAGAGCTCTTGGCCCCCTGCGGGTAAAAAATTTCCCAAGGGAGAGAAATTCCTTAAAATTTCTCTCCCTTGGCACCACCGTCCATTGTCGCTGCCTCAGCCATCAGGCAACCAAACATAATTTTCGCCCGTCGCGGGCCTTGCCTGGATGCTCCTCTCGATACGCGAGCGACTACGAAACAACCGTGTCCTGAAATACGGAGTGATCACACTGATCTCGGTGCCCTTCGCTCTGTTTGGCGTCAATGCCTATGTCAGCCGTGCCCTTGATCCCGCTGTCATCACCGTCAACGACGAGAGCATCCGCGCCAGCGAATTCGCCTACATCTACCAACAGTACCGCTCGAACCTGGCGCAGCGCTACGGTCAACAGACGCTGAACCGGATTCCGCGGACCGAAATTGCCAACAATGCCCTGCGCCAGGCCGTCAGCAGAATGCTGCGCCGCCAGGCGGCCGACAATGTCGGCATCGTCGTCGCCGACTCGGTTCTGGCCCGCGAAGTCGCCCAAGACGATGCCTTTCTCGTCGACGGCCACTTCGATTTCGACAGATACCGCGAAGTTCTGAGCCACAGCAACACCACGCCCAGCGCCTTCGAAGAGAGCCTGCGCCAGGCCATCATGCTGAGGTCCATTCAGCGGGCCCTGGAGCTGTCTTCCTTCATCCCCGAAAACGAACTGCGCCTCGAGCGCGAGCTGCTGCGTCAGGAGCGCTACCTCGAGTGGTTCCGCTTCTCGCGCGACAATGTCAAGACCCCGCCGGTGTCGACAGCCGTTGACCGGAGCGATCTCGAAGCCCTCTACGAGGAGCAGAAGGAGGAGTTGCGCTCGCCTCTGAAAGTCGAATTCAAATACATCGATCTCAACATTGAGGACCTGATTGCCAGCATCGAGGTCACGGCGGATCAGGTGCGCGAGGCCTGGGAAGAGCGGGCCGATGAATTTGTTGTCGGAGAGGAGCGGGCCGCCTCCCACATTCTGCTGCGGCTCGACCGCAACGCCGCTGAAGCCGAGGCCGCCGCCGTCGAAAAGCGCATGCAGGAGCTGCGCCGGCGTATCCTCGAAGGCGAATCTTTTGCCGATCTGGCCCGCCGCTTTTCCGCCGACCCGGGTTCGGCCCGCAATGGCGGCAGCCTCGGCCGCTTCAAAAAAGGCATCATGGTGCCCGAATTTGAACAGTCCGTCTTCAGCATGGCCGTCGGCGAGCTCAGCGAGCCCATCCGCACGGACTTCGGCTATCACCTGATCCGGGTCGATGAGATCGCGCAGGAAAAAGCCGAGTTCTCCGAGGTCGAAGAGGAGGTGCGGGAGGGACTGAGGCGCGAGCTGGCCGAAGAGGAGTACGACAGGCTGCGCGAGAGGCTGGGTTTCAACGCCTTTGAATTCGCCACCAGCCTGGATGCTTCTTCGCGCGAGACGGATATGCCGATCCAGCAATCGGGCCTGATCGGCGATGGCGAGGGGCTCATGGCCTACGATGCCGTGCGCCTTGAGGTCGCCGATCTCAGCAGCAAAAACCGGACGGGGCGGAACTCTGATCTGATCGAGGTCGAAGACGGCCGCGCTGTCGTGGTCAACCTCGAAAGGTTCGAGTTGCCGGCGGAGCTGGATTTCGAAGGGGCGCGCCCCATCCTCAGCGCCGAGGTCATCAAAAAGCGCGAGCAAAAGCGCATCGAAGAGGCCGCACTGAACGCGGTTCAGTTGCTGCGCCAGGGGAAAAAGTCCGGCGAAGTCTTGAGGGAGCTCGGTGGAAACTACGAAAAGCCCGGCTTCGTCAGTCGCCGCGATCGGGATCAACTCCCCGCCAACGTCCATGAAACCCTGTTCTCCCTGCCGCGGGAGGACAAGAAGGACAAGACGGCAGAATCCGGTCCCGACAGGCTCCAGTTGCAGGGCGGCGGCGCCTACCCCCTGCCCATCGACGATGAATCCTGGGCCGTGCTGATCTACTCTCCCCAGGGGTGGCGCCTCAGCAGCGACAGCCCGGACGACCCGGAGCTGGCAGAAATCGATGAAGAAAAGATCCGCTCAACCCGCGCCCAGTCCTTCGGTTCGACCGATTTCCTCGCCATGCTGATCGAACTGGAGCGCACTGCGGACATCGACATCAACCACGAATACCTCACCGAGTTCATCGAGGAACAGGGCTGAGCCCCGCCGCCGCTCAGCCCGGCTGATCAACCATCGCGCAGCGGAAAACGCCGCTCGACACAGTCGTCGACCAGGTCGCGGAACTGCCCGGCAATGCCCTCGCCCCTCAGTGTGACTGCCTTTTCAGGGCTGAGCCCCGCCGCCGCTCAGCCCGGCTGATCAACCCTCGCACAGCGGAAAACGCCGCTCGACACAGTCGTCGACCAGGTCGCGGAACTGCCCGGCAATGCCCTCGCCCCTCAGTGTGACTGCCTTTTCAGGGCTGAGCCCCGCCGCCGCTCAGCCCGGCTGATCAACCCTCGCGCAGCGGAAAACGCCGCTCGACACAGTCGTCGACCAGGTCGCGGAACTGCCCGGCAATGCCCTCGCCCCTCAGTGTGACTGCCTTTTCAGGGCTGAGCCCCGCCGCCGCTCAGCCCGGCTGATCAACCCTCGCACAGCGGAAAACGCCGCTCGACACAGTCGTCGACCAGGTCGCGGAACTGCCCGGCAATGCCCTCGCCCCTCAGTGTGACTGCCTTTTCAGGGCTGAGCCCCGCCGCCGCTCAGCCCGGCTGATCAACCCTCGCGCAGCGGAAAACGCCGCTCGACACAGTCGTCGACCAGGTCGCGGAACTGCCCGGCAATGCCCTCGCCCCTCAGTGTGACTGCCTTTTCAGGGCTGAGCCCCGCCGCCGCTCAGCCCGGCTGATCAACCCTCGCACAGCGGGAAACGCCGCTCGACACAGTCGTCGACCAGGTCGCGGAACTGCCCGGCAATGCCCTCGCCCCTCAGTGTGACTGCCTTTTCAGGGCTGAGCCCCGCCGCCGCTCAGCCCGGCTGATCAACCCTCGCACAGCGGGAAACGCCGCTCGACACAGTCGTCGACCAGGTCGCGGAACTGCTCGGCAATGCCCTCGCCTCTCAGTGTGACTGCCTTTTCAGGGCTGAGCCCCGCCACCGCTCAGCCCGGCTGATCAACCCTCGCGCAGCGGAAAACGCCGCTCGACATAGTCGTCGACCAGGTCACGGAATTGCTCGGCAATGCCCTCGCCCCTCAGTGTGACTGCCTTTTCGCCGTCGATATAGACCGGGGCCGCCGGATGTTCGCCGCTGCCCGGCAGGCTGATGCCGATGTCGGCGTGTCTGCTCTCCCCGGGGCCATTGACGACACAACCCATGACCGCGACCCTGAGGGTGGCGGCCTCGGGGCGGCTGCGGCGCCATTCGCCCATACGCTGGCCGAGATAGCCCTCGATTGAGTCCGCCAGCTCGCGAAAATAGGAGCTGTCCGTGCGGCCGCAGCCCGGGCATGCCGTCACCGAAGGCTTGAAAGAGCGCAGCTCCAGCCCCTGCAGAATCAACTGGGCGATCTCCACTTCACGCCGCCGCCGATCACCCGGCGCCGGCGTCAGGGAGACGCGGATGGTGTCGCCGATGCCCTCGCTCAGCAGCAGGGCCATGGCCATGGAAGAGACCGAGACGCCGCGATCCCCCATGCCGGCCTCGGTCAGGCCCAGGTGCAGCGGGTAGTCGCAGCGGGCGGCGAGGTCGCGGTAGACCGCAACCAGGTCCCACAGCCGGCTCATCTTGCAGGAGATGACAATGCAGTCGTGGCCGAGGCCCAGCTCCTCGGCGCGGGCGGCGCTGGCAAGGGCCGATTCGACGACGACGCGGCGCTGCAGCTCGCCGAGCTGCAGCTGCTCTGACGCCGGCGCAGCGGCATTCTCATCGAGCCTCTCGGCCAGCAGCTGCTGGTCCAGGCTGCCCCAGTTGACGCCGATGCGCACCGGCTTGTCGTGCCGCACCGCGCACTCGATCATGGAGGCGAACTGGGGGTCGCGGCTCGAGCCGCGACCGACGTTGCCGGGATTGATGCGGTATTTGTCGAGGGCGGCAGCGCAGTCCGGGTGCTGCTGCAACAGCTTGTGGCCGTTGTAGTGAAAATCGCCGACCAGCGGCAGCTCGACGCCCATGCGCCGACACTGGTCGCGGATGGCCGGCACGGCCGCGGCCGCCTCGGCGCTGTTGACCGTGATGCGCACCATTTCGACTCCGGCCTGGGCCAGATCGGCGATCTGGGCCGCGGTCCGCACCACGTCGACGCTGTCGGTGTCCGTCATGGCCTGAACCCGCACCGGGTGCTCCGAGCCCAGGGCGAGAGAGCCGATCATGACGGTCGGCGTCGGCCGCCGGCGAATGTCTGCCGCCGATGTCACAGCAACTCCCGCTGGGGGTCGGGCGCGGCTCCGGCCGGTTCGAGGTTGAGGGCGCGCCAGCCGTGTTCGGTCGCCATGCGGCCGCGCGGCGTACGCATCATGAGACCCTGCTGAATCAGATAGGGCTCGATGACTTCCTCAATGGTGCCGACCTCCTCGCCGAGGGCCACGGCCAGGTTGTCGAGCCCGACCGGCCCGCCGGAGAATTTGTCGATGATGGCCGACAGCAGCTTGCGATCGTTGTCGTCGAGGCCGTTGGCATCGACCTTGAAAAGCTGCAGGGCCGCCTCCGCCACCTCTGTCGTGATGCGGCCGCCGGCCCGCACCTCGGCGTAATCGCGGGTGCGCCTCAGCAGGCGGTTGGCGATGCGCGGCGTGCCGCGCGAGCGGCGGGCGATCTTGGCGGCGCCGCCGTCGTCGATGTCGATGCCGAGAATGCCGGCGCTGCGCTTGACGATGTGCACCAGATCCTCAACGCTGTAAAACTCCAGCCGCAGCATGACGCCAAAACGGTCGCGCAGCGGCGAGGTCAGGAGCCCGGCGCGGGTCGTCGCCCCGACCAGGGTAAAGGGGTTGATGTCGAGCCTCAGGGCCCGGGCCGAGGGGCCTTCGCCGATGACGATGTCGAGTTTGAAATCCTCCATGGCCGAGTAGAGCACCTCTTCGATGACGGGATTCAGCCGGTGAATCTCGTCGATGAAGAGTACTTCGCGCTCGTTGAGATTCGTCAGGATGGCCGCCAGGTCGCCGGTGCGCTCGATCATGGGGCCGGCGCTCTGGCGCCAGCCGACCTGAAGCTCGCGGGCGATGATGTGGGCCAGGGTTGTCTTGCCGAGACCGGGCGGGCCAAACAGCAGGCAGTGATCGAGGGCCTCGCCGCGGTTGCGGGCGGCCTCGATGAAAATTTCCAGTTGTTCGGTCACGTAGGGCTGGCCGCGGTAGTCGGCCAATTTCCGCGGGCGGATACCGACCTCGTCGCGGTCTTCTCCGGCCCCGATTTCGGGCGAGAGGACGCCGCCTTTGGTGTGCTCTTCCATAGCAGCCATTATAAGGCCTGTTGAAAGCGCGAATCGACCCTTGACGGCGGGGCTGATTGAAAAGCGCCCGACCCCGGCACCGGCTTCGGGCCCCCTCCCCCCGGGCCGCCAGGGGCGCGAAGGCATTCGCTCGCGGCAGCGGCGGTTTCGGCGGCGCCGCGATTCTATAATGGTGGGAAGTTGGACAGCCAGAGGGAGAGGGTTGTCCCCGCCAGGTTCGCGCCCCTCTCCGCCCCCCTCCCCCGAGCACTTTCCCGCTCTCCAGCCACGGCACATTCCAATGAATCCATTTCCCTTCTCCGGCCCCCGCCCTCCAGGCCCGCGGCGACGACCGCGGGCCTGGAACATCGCCAGGTGGGTGTTCCATGCGCTCAGCTTCATCGTGCTCGCGTTCGCGCTCCTGCCGAACCTGTCGTTTTTCTACTATTTCATTGATCTCAAACCCTGCGAGGGCTTTAGCTTTCGCTTCATCAAAAGCTATCTTTACGCCACCGCCGTCCAAGGCAAGGGTCCGATCTACTCGGGCAGCTACGCCTGCGCCATCGCCGACGGGGAAGACGAGGAGTTCACCCAGGATTACGCCTCCATGGTCGAAAGCGGCAAGAGCCACAACTACTCCCTGGCCCACGCCTGGGCGCTGGAGCGGAACAAGTCGCTCGACTACGCCGAGAGATTCGCGGCCCGCTACGAGCAGGAGCTGGACAACCCGGACAGCGTCTGCGACGATGTGGTGGCCGAGCTCGCCATCCGCCACCCCCTGGCCGCCAGTGAAACGACGAGGCTCGCCTGTGCCCGCGCCCTGGCGCGCATGGCCGTCGATCAGGGAGACGAGAACTACGAGGACCTGGTCACCGAGGGCTATGTGCGCAGCTACATCGACAACTACAGCCTGGCCTCGGCCGCCAGCGGCGGGCGCGACTACTCTCACGCCTATGCGCTCGCCCTGGCGCAGCTGAGCCCCGACATCTCTCCGGCAGCGACGCCAGGCTGCCGCAGGAACTGCGCCTGTCGCTGATCGACACCCGCCTCGCCTTCATGGGCCGGCGCCCTCTGGACGAGGAGTGGGCCGCTTACGACCCCGAGGCCCAACACAAATTCTGGGCCGCCTATGTAAGCGACGGCTGCCACAGGCTCGCCGCCGACCTCCACCTCTTCGCCTCGGCGTTTGAACAGCAGCTCCGGGATGACCAGGACGAAAAGCGCGCCCTCGACTACAGCCGCCACTACATCGCCGCCCGCATGCGCGGCCAGAGCCCGCTGGTGGCCCACCTTCTCGCCTTCGGCGGCCGCTACATGTACGATGAACTCGCGCGCGACATCGCCGCCGGCAAGGCCGACTGGCCCTCCTTCCTGCCGCAGCTGCCGCCCCAGCCCGGGATCGGCCCTCCCCTCCCAGGCCTGGAACCCCCCTGCGGAGACCTCCGGGCAAGACCCGCCCATCCCATCAAGCACCGGCCTGCACCCTGAGGGGAACACACAAAAGAAGCTTTTTCAGCAATCAACAAAAACAGGACTCCCTTTTTGATATAATGAATTCGCCTTTGGGCGCGGGGCAAACTGGCTTACTGGACTGCCTGTTTTTGGTTGCTTTTCATTTTATTTTCCGTTTCTGAGGACATCCGCCATGAAGGTTTTCATTGCGCAATGGAACCGCCATTGCCACCGACCACATTTTGCCGTAAACGATAGAGGCTCTGAATTTGCAACCCGCAGTCTCAATCACTGCAGCCTGGGGTGCCCCGGAAACGACAAAAGTCTGCTGTCAAGTCGAAGCGACCAAGCTTACACTCCCACGGCACCAGAAGAGTTGAAGGAAGAGCAGGGAAACGACATCTGCTGGAGTACATATGGCTTCGCTCAGGGGTTGACGTACAAAGTCTTAACGGAGAATGAACCGGCAATGGGTTCAAGCTGATGGCCAAACCGGGAACAACAAAACCTGATTTGACTATAGGCACTCTTTGCGAAGAGGCTGGCAAATTTTCAATTCAGGAAGCCAATTGCTTCGAGCCATCGCTCTACGGGATAACAGACGGCAAAGCAGTAGGAACCTATCTAGAGCACAAAATCCAATCTTACCTGGTTGAACGCTACGAGTTTCAAAAAAGCAGTTCTGGAAAAGGCGTTGATTTTCCCGAATTACTTGTCGATCTCAAATTCACAAGCATTAAGCAACCCCAATCATCATGCCCTTATCGATCCGCCAAGCAAAAAATATATGGACTTGGCTATTCCCTGCTTGTTTTCGTCTACTCCAAAGTCGATGATGAAATCTCAAAAGCAGCCAATCTAAGAATCCTTCACACTATATTTGTCAACAGCGAAAGGACTGCCGATTATCAAACGACAACAGGCATTCAAAAAATTCTCGATAACAATGGAAATCAGGATGACCTGATCGCCTTCTTTCAGGAACGCATGCTTCCCCTGAGCGATATTGAAGCGGAAACAGTGGCTGAAGATTTATTAAAGAATCCTATTAAGACTGGATACCTTACAATCTCCAACGCATTGCAATGGCGTCTTCAGTACCGGCGTATAATAGAGCTTGCTGATTCATCTGCTGAAGATATTAAACGGATTAAGTGACCGCGATGTTGAAATCAAAAGAGAAAATGGAGTTTGGTAATTTCCAGACTTCAGCACATCTTTCTGAGCAGGTGTGTCAATTCCTATTGAAAAACAACCTCAGGCCAGCATCCGTTCTTGAGCCTACCTGCGGCGTCGGCAATTTTCTGGTGGCATCCTTAAATACTTTCCCGTCCCTCAAGCGCGCTCTGGGCTTTGAAATCAATCCGTCGCATGTCGACATCGCGCTAAAGGCCACCAAAGAGATACATTCAACATCAAGCGTTGACATTTATGTATCCGATTTTTTCAAGACGAATTTTGAAACACTCATAAAAAATTTGCCCGAACCCGTTCTTATTCTTGGCAATCCCCCTTGGGTGACGAACTCAAAACTCTGTGGTTTGAAAAGCAGCAATATGCCCATAAAATCCAACTTTCAAGGCAACCGCGGCATGGATGCCTTATTGGGAAAAAGTAATTTTGATATTTCAGAATGGATGTTATCGAAAATGATGAACTGGGTAGATGGAAGCCATCGGACATTGGCAATGCTTTGCAAGACTTCTGTCGCGCGTAAAGTTCTTAAACAGGCCTGGAAGCACCATCTCCAAATAGGCGGAGCCTCTATTTATCACATTGACGCCTCAGCGCATTTTAATGTCTCAGTGGATGCCTGTCTTCTGGTCGTTTCAGGTACTCCAAGCATCGGGAAGAAAGAATGCAACATCCATGAATCTATTGAATCTACCCTGCCCACCCTTACTTTTGGTTTATGTAATGGCGATTTAATAGCAAATATGGATCACTATAAAAGATGGAAACATCTGCAGGGCGCTCCACCTTACCGATGGCGTTCTGGCATAAAGCATGACTGCTCGAAAATCATGGAATTGAAAAGGGCTGGTTCTTTTTATCAAAATGGAAACGATCAAATTGTCGCATTGGAAAATCAATTCCTGTTTCCCATGTTGAAGAGTTCTCAACTTGCAAATGGCTTCTGTGAAGTACCCTCAAAGTGGATGATTGTCCCTCAGTCAAAGCCCGGAGAAGATACGTCCGATATTCAAAAACAGGCCCCACTGACTTGGAAATACCTATGTAGTCACAAGGAAAAACTCGATGCACGCAGGAGTTCCATTTACCGGAAACTGCCGGAATTTTCCATCTTTGGCGTCGGGCAGTACAGCTTTGCACCATGGAAAATTGCCGTGTCCGGCTTCTACAAACACCTGAGATTCCATGTGGTCGGATCATTTGAGGGAAAACCGATCGTCCTTGATGATACATGCTATTTCATTCCCTGTTATTCTCTGAAAGAAGCAAAGCTTTTACTGTCTATACTCAATTCAGGGGTTGCCGTGGAGTTCTTGTCGTCATTTATTTTTTGGGACGCGAAAAGGCCCATCACCATTGACCATCTGAGGCGTTTGAATATTCTGGCGGTCGCCCGGGAAATCGGGTTGGATGATGAACTTCGAGTATTTGTTAAAGGCTCTCGGGCGCAGGCAATATTAAATTTCTGAGGCGTCACCGCCCTGGAGGACAACTCCTGCAAAATCTCGGCTGAAGGAGCAGCCGAAACAACGGTGTAACAGGCCAGAGGGTCGCCGGGGCTCAGCCGGCTGGAGCCGCCGCCGGCTGACGGCTCGAGGGCGGCTGCAGCACGGTGTCTTCCGGCCTGTCGACGGTTTCGGGATAGTCGAGCATGAAGTGGAGCCCGCGGCTCTCGCGCCGCTCACAGGCCGAGCGCACGGTCAGTTCGGCGACCTTGACGAGGTTGCGCAACTCGATCAGGTCGCCGCTGAGGCGAAAATTGCCGTAGTAGTCGTCGATTTCCTCGAGCAGCAGGGCGATGCGGCGGCGCGCCCGCTGCAGCCGCTTGACTGAGCGGACAATGCCGACATAGTTCCACATCAGGTAGCGCAGCTCCTGCCAGTTGTGGGCGACGACGATCTCCTCGTCGGAGTCGCGCACCAAGCTCTCGTCCCAGGCCGGGCCCGGGGGGACGGCCTCGATCCCGGGCAGCAGGCCGGCGATGCGCTGGGCGCAGGCGCGGCCGTAGACGACACATTCGAGCAGGGAGTTGCTGGCCAGGCGATTGGCCCCATGCAGGCCGGTGCAGGCGACCTCGCCGACGGCGAAAAGCCCGGGCAGATCGGTCTGCCCCGAGGCGTCGGTCAGCACGCCGCCGCAGCTGTAGTGGGCCGCCGGCACCACCGGCACCGGCTCGCGCGCCAGGTCGAAGCCAAAGCTGCGACAGAGCTCGCACAGCCCCGGGAAACGCCGCTCGACAAAATCGGCCGGCTTGTGGCTGATGTCGAGATAGACGCTGTCATCGCCGCTTTTTTTCAGGTGGTGATCGATGGCGCGGGCAATGATGTCGCGCGGAGCCAGTTCAAGCCGCTCATCGACCCCCTCCATGAAGCGGCGGCCGCCGGCAGTCAGAAGGCGGCCGCCCTCGCCTCGCACGGCCTCGGAGATCAGGGCCGACTTGGCTTGGGGGTGGTGGAGGCAGGTCGGATGGAACTGCATGAATTCCATGTTGGCGACGCGGCAGCCGGCGCGCCATGCCATGGCGATGCCGTCGCCGGAGGCGCCGTCGGGATTGGTCGAGTAAAGATAGACGCGGGCGGCGCCGCCGGTGGCGAGAATCACGACCGGCGCTTGGAACAGTTCGATACAACCCGTGGCGAGGTCCAGCGCATAGAGGCCACGGCAACGGCAGGCGCCGCCTCTGGCGAGGGCGCCGCCGAGGATATCGACGGCCATGAAGCCGGAGTGAACATCGACGCCTTCGGCCTCCCACAGGCGCTCCCAGAGGGCGCGGCTGATGGCCTCTCCGGTGGCGTCGCCAACATGGGCGACGCGGCGGCGCGAATGACCGCCCTCCCGGGCCAGATCGGGGATTCCGCCCTTGCCCTCATTGAACTGAACGCCGTTGCGGCTGAGCCAGTCGATGACCGAGGGGGCCTCGCCCACAACCCTCGAGACGACTTCGGCGCTGCACAGGCCGGCGCCGGCCCTGAGGGTGTCGGCCTCGTGAACGCCAGGATCGTCGCCCTCGCCGAGGGCGGCGGCCACCCCTCCCTGGGCGCGCCAGGAGCTCGAGCCCTCGAGGTCGGCCTTGGTCAGCAGGGCCAGCCGCGCCCCGCCGGCCAGGTGCAGCGCCGCTGTCATGCCGGCGAGGCCGGCGCCGACGATGACGACATCGTAGTGCCGTTCATGCGATCGCCCGCCGGACCGAGGTTCTGCGCTCATGATCGGACTAGAGGGTGAGGCCGCCACAGCCCGGCGCCGCCACAGGGGAGTCGGTCCGACGGCAGGGGACGGCCCGGATTGTTATTCTGATCACGGCGGCAGGCCGGTCTGGCTAGCCCAGGCGGGCCAGCAGCCGGGCGAGATCAATCCTGCCTTCATAGAGTGCGCGGCCGATGATGACGCCGGCGACCCGGGAGCGGCCGCCGGCGGCGAGGGCTTCGATGTCCTCGCAGGAAGAGACGCCACCGGAGGCGATGACGGGCGTCGCCGTCGAGGCGGCGAACTCTTCGATATTGTCGATATCGAGGCCGCCAAGGAGGCCGTCACGGCTGACGTCGGTATAGATGTAGGAGGCCGGGTCGCAGTCGGCGAAACGCTCGGCGAGATCGCTGGCGCGGAGCTCGGACTGATCGACCCAGCCGGCGACCTGCACCAGGCCGCCGCGGACGTCGACGGCGATGGCGATGCGGCGGGGATGGCTGCGGCAGAGATCGCGGGCGGCAACAGAATCCTGCACCGCCAAGGTGCCGATGACGACGGTTTCGACGCCGGCGGCGAAATAGGCTTCGGCGGCCCCGGCGTCGCGGATGCCGCCGCCGACCTGCACCTTCATGCCGGGAACGGCCGCGACCATGCGCTCGATCAGGGCGGTGTGGCGGCGGCGGCCGGTGACGGCGCCGTCGAGATCGACCAGATGCAGCCTGTCGGCGCCGGCCTCGGCCCAGCCACGGGCGACGGCGACGGGATCGCCGGAGAAGACGGTCTCGTCGTCCATGCGGCCCTGGCGCAGGCGCACGCAGCGCCCGTCCTTGATGTCAATGGCGGGAATAATCCACATGCTGTCGGCGAGTGGCAGGCCCCGGGCCTCAGGCCGTCGCCTGCATGAAGACCGGCTCGATCTCGAGCCTCAGGGCAAAACGGCTTTCCACCTCGGCCCGCAGGCGGCCGGCAAAACCCATGATCTCCTCGGCGTCGGTCGCGCCGTAGTTGACCAGCACCTGGGCATGGGTCGGCGCCAGGCCGACGCCGCCCTCGCGCCTGCCCTTCCAGCCGCACTGCTCGATCAGGCGCGCGGCCGGGATTTTCCAGCCGTCCTCGACGAGCCAGGCCGGCAGATCGGCGTCGAGTTGGCGCAGACGCCGCAGGTCGCCCTCGGCGACCGTCGGGTTCTTGAAGAAACTGCCGACATTGGCGAATTCCTCGGGATCCAGCAGGACGGCACGCCTCAGCCGGCAGACGGCGTCAAAAACCGCCTCGGGCGAGGACGGCTCCGTCCGGGCGGCGAAATACCCGGCCAGGGACTTGTGCCCGAGGTGGGGCCTGCCCACAGCCGAAAGCTGCATGCGCAGAGCGCAGACGATCAGGTGACGGCCCTCTTCGCGCTTGAACAGGCTCTCGCGGTAGTCGAAGAGGCAGTCGGCGGCGGACAGGGAGTAGATTGAGCGCTGATCGGGATCGTAGACATTGACGCCGAGGCAGACATCGCTGAAATCGCGGCCGTAGGCGCCGATATTCTGAATCGGCGCGGCCCCGGCCCAGCCCGGAATCAGGGCCAGATTTTCGAGGCCGTAGAGCTTTCGTTCCATGCTTTTTTCAACCAGCTCAGGCCAGGGTTCGCCGGCGCCGACACACAGCTCGGCTCCCTCCCCGTCAGCAGCCGCGACACTCCCGCCATCGGCCGACGCCACTGCCGGCCAGCGGATGCCGCCGAGGGCCGGCTGCAGCACCAGGCCCGGCAGGGAGCTCGACAGAATCACATTGGTACCGCCCCCCAAAAGATGCAGCGGCAGCTTGCGGCCGCGAGCGTATTCGCAGCCCTCGGCCACTTCATCGACGGTCTCGGCCCGGACGTAGTGGGCGGCGACGGCCGGCAGACGCAGGCTGTTGAGCTCGGCCAGCGGGCGCTCGCGCTCGATCGAGAAGGTCACGCCCCCTCCCCTGGACCTGCTCCAGGGCCCGCCTTGGCGCTGAACGCAACGGAGTCGGGCACGCTCGGAATCGGCCGGCTGCAACTCGGGCGGGGGAAGTTTTTCATGGGGGATTTTCAGGGGGGAGCGAAGGCCGGCAGCAAGGACGGCAATCTCTTTATTTTAATGCTGAACGGCTGTTTCCGCACAGCATAGCCAGTTCCCGGCAGGGGCCTGCGTTCAAAAGCGGACGGCGGCGACCCAGGCCGCCAGCACTGCGACCCAGCAGGCGAGCAGCATGCGCCGGCCGCTGAACCACCAGACAAGAAGGGCGGCGGCGACGGCGGCAAGCCGCCCCTCAATCGACAGGGAGGCCAGAGGGCCGGCCGGGGTCAGCACCAGGCGTACGCAGAGGGCCGCAATCAGGGCGTGGACCACCGAGGACAGCCACTGCATGGCGAGGCCGCCCTCGCTGAGCCGCGAGCCGATGACGACACCGGCGAGCCGCCACAGGTAGGTGGCGGTGGCGGCGGCGATCAGCATCCACCAGAGCATGGAGGAAGTCATGGGCGGGCGGCCCGCCGGTCGGCGGCGAGAAAGGCGAAGAACGTGACCGAACCGCCGACGAGGCCGGCGAGCGGCAGCACCAGATCGGCCGAGAGGTCCTGAAACACCAGGGCAAAGAGGGCGCCGGCGCAGACCGGGGCGGCGACGCGGGTCTCCTTCAGCGAGGCGGCGACCGTCAGAATCGCGAAATAGCAGGGATTGAAGATCAGGAAGGCGGCCAGCATGGCCGGCGACAGATAGTCGGCGAGGATGTAGCCGAGGGCCGTGCAGCTGCAGGAAGTCAACCAGAGGCCGGTGCCGACGAGGAGAACATAGCGGATGCGGGCGGCCGGCGGCACGGCTTCGATGCGGGCGGCCAGGGTCACCCAGGAGGTGACGGCTATGAGGTGGGCGATGTAATAGCGCCACCAGCGCCAGCCGGAGATGGCCGCGAGCCAGGGGCTGGCGAGGGCCGTGAGGATGGTCAGGCGCGAGCTGCTGGCGGCCACGGCCACTATGGCGGGCAGAGGGTTGGCGCCGGTGCCGCTCAGCAGTACCTCGATGAAGACCAGCTGCCCCGGCAGGGCGTAGACCAGCACCGTCGTCATGACGGAGAAACTGAAATCGAAACCGCTGGCCGCCAGCAGGGCGCCGTAGGAGACGAGGCTGGTGCCGAGGGCGCAGGCCGGCACCAGCAAGTGGCGCAGGGCCGTACGGGTCACAGCGAAATCGGCCAGGCCCGCGACCGGGACCGGCAGGGGCGCCAACTTCACGGACTTCGACAGGGCCCCGTCCCGCCGGCTCCGGCGCGGCCGGAGAGCGCTTGCGGGAGGGCGCGGCCAGGCGCCTCCCTGTCGGGACTTCTCCCGGTCACAGCCAGAGGCGGCGGCGGCTTCATCGCCGGCGGCGGCGCAAGGCGCTCAGCCGCCGAGGAAAAGACGACCGACCCGGGGGTCTTGCAGCAGTTCACGGCCGGCGCCGGCGCGCACCAGGCGGCCGGCGACCAGCACATAGCCGATGTCGGCCACGGACAGCCCTTTGCGGGCGTTCTGCTCGACCATGAGCAGGGTCTTGCCGGAATTCTTCTGCAGATCGAGCAGAATTTCAAAGACCATGTCGATGTATTTGGGCTCGAGCCCGATCGAGGGCTCGTCGACGAGCAGCACCGAGGGATCCATGATCAGCGCCCGCGAGATCTCCAGCAGCCGCCGCTCGCCGCCCGACAGCACCCTCGCCTTCTGGCCGCGGCGGCGGGCCAGCTGGGGGTACTGGGCCAGCACTTTTTCGGTGCGCTCGCGGGCGGCGGCGGGTCGGCTGAGGAGGTAGCCGCCGAGCCACAGGTTCTCTTCGACCGTCATGTCGGGAAAGATCGAGCTCGCCTGCATGATGTAGGCGAGGCCGTGCTGCTGCAGGCGCTCGTGCGACCCGGAGCGGGAGAGGTCGCGGCCAAATACGCGCATGTGGCCGGCGATGATGTCGGTGAAGCCGAAGAGCGAGTGCAGCACCGTCGACTTGCCGGCGCCGTTGGGGCCGATCAGGCACAGCGACTGGCCGGCGCCGAGGCGCAGGCAGAAATCAAAGAGGATCTGCAGGCGGCCGTAGCCGGCCTGGAGGCCGTCGATGGCGACGGCCGTATCCTGAGGCGCGGTCAGGCTGCTGAGGGTTTCGATCGGAGGGCGCCTCCTCGGCGGCGAGGGCCAGGGCCTCGTCCTTGACCTCGGCGGCCGAGAGCACGGCCGAGACCTCGCCCTCGCCGTAGCCGCGGATTTTCGCTGCCGTCCGACCCTCTCCCGCCGTCTCTGGCGGCTTTGCTACAGCGCCTGTCTCCGGCGCCGGCGGCGATTTTTCGTCTTCCCTGTTCATGCGGCGCCGAGGTAGGCCTCGATCACGCTCGGGTCGGAGCGCACCTCTTCGGGCGCGCCCTCGGCCAGCATGGAGCCGCTGGCCATGCAGTAGATGCGGCTGGCCAGATTCATGATCACGCGCATGTTGTGCTCGATGACGACCAGCGTCACCGAAAAATCGCTGTTGATCTTTTTCAGCAGGTCGATCAGGCCGTTGATCAGGGTCGGGTTGATGCCGGCCGTCGGTTCGTCGAGCAGCAGCATGCGCGGCTCGCTCATGAGCGCCATGGCGAGCTCGAGCAGCCGCTGCTGGCCGAAAGAGAGACTGCCGGCGATGAGGTCGCGCTTGTCGTAGAGGCCGACAAAGCGCAGTATGTCGACGGCCCGCTCGAGGGCGTCGCCCGGCAGGGGCGCAAAGAGGCTGGCGTAGCCGCCGTCGCGCACTTCGCGGGCGCTGATGCGGACATTGTCGGTCAGCGTCATGCCGGTGTAGACGCGCGTCTGCTGAAAGGTGCGCACCAGCCCCAGGCGGACGATCTCGGGCACGAGCAGGTGCGAGATCTCCCGCCCCTCGAACTTCACCGAGCCGCTGTCGATCGGGTGCAGGCCGACGATCGAGTTGAACAGGGTCGTCTTGCCCGAGCCGTTGGGGCCGATCAGGCCGACGATCGAACCGGTTTCGACTTCAAAGTCGATGGAGCGGTTGGCCTCGACGCCGCCGAAGCTTTTGCAGACTCCCTTGGCTTCCAGCTGCAGGGGCATGTGTCTCAGACTCCGGCGGGGTGCCTGTCGGGGTGCAGCGGCAGGACCCTAGACCGAGGCTGCATGGTCCCGGGCGGCGCCGTCTCTGTTTCTGTTGGCGGCGGCGAAACGCGAGCGGCGCCACCAGCCGGCGATGCCCTCGGGAAAAGCGACGACGATGACGATGATGAGAACGCCGAGGGCCACCTGCTGCCAGCCGAGGAAGTAGTTCCAGAAGAACTCGCGGAAATAGTGGAAGATGACGGCGCCGAGAATCGGCCCCCAGAGGGTGCCCTTGCCGCCGAGGATGGCCATGACCACCATGTAGATGCCGAAAGTGGCGCCGGCGAAGGCGACGTCGATCGGATCGACGAAGCCGACGAGGTTGCCGACCAGCCCGCCCGCGGCCCCGAGGAACAGGGCCGAGATGACCCAGCTGGCAGTCTTGTAGCGCGTCGTATGGATTCCCATGGCCTCGGCCTTGTCCTCGTCGTCGCGGATGGCGTTCAGCACCAGGCCGAAGCGGGTGTGGTAGTAGAGGATGTAGTAGTACAGCAGCAGCTTCAGCACCAGGATCGCCGCCAGGTAGAAGAACAGCAGGTTGCGCAGGTCGACGCCGCCCATGCTATCGGGCCAGACCGGCACCGACAGGCCGCTGCCGCCGCCGATGATGTCGATGTTGGTGGCGATTTCACCGAAGGCGACGCCGAGGCCGAGGGTGCAGATGGCGAAGTACTGGCCGCGCAGTGACAGCACGAGAAAGCCGAGCAGCAGGGCCGTGAGGCCGGCGACGAGAGAGCCGACAAGGAGGCCGACGAACAGGCCGATGAAGTACTGGGGCACGGTGTGGATGAAGGTGAGCTCGCCGCCGGCCTGGGTCCAGGCGGCCAAATCGAAGAAGGGGGAGATCTGGGCGACGGCGCAACCGTACATGCCGACGCCGAAGAAGACGATGTTGCCGAAGCTGTTGTAGCCCATCTGGCCGCCCTGCATGTCCCAGGTCAGGGCCAGGAGCACGAAGATGCAGAGCAGCGAGAGCTGATTGCGCAGCTCGGGGAACACCAGGGGGGCGAAGACGGCGAGGAGGACGAGCGGCAGGCCGCGCGTCAGAATCCGCCTCCACGGCAGGCCGGACAGGGTCTGGGAGATCAATGGAGGTAGAGGCGCTGCTTTTTCAGCCTCAGGTTGCGCCAGACGAGAATCACCACCAGCAGCGAGAACAGCAGGGCGAGGCGGGCGCCGGCGCCGAACAGGAAATCGCCGAACTCCTCGAAGACGCCGAGGCCGGCACTGGCCCAGGCGACGCCGGGGACATTGCCGAGGCCGGCGATGATGGCGATCATGAACGAGCGGATCGTGTAAGGCAGGCCGATGTAGGGGTGGATCGTGAAGATCATGGCCACCAGGGCCCCGGCGGTGCCGCAGAGGGCGGCGTTGAGGGTGTAGGTGACGGCGTAGACGCGCTCGGTCCTGATGCCCATGAGGCGGGCGGCGCGGGCGTTCTGGGCGGTGGCGCGAATGGCCTGGCCGATGCGGCTGCGCTTGAAAAAGAGGAACAGGAGCACGCCTGTCAGCAGCGACAGGACGAAGCCGAGGACGCGGATCTGCGGCAGGGCGACGAGATCATCGAGGAAGAACCAGGTGTCGAGGCCGGAAGCGGCGATGCGCACATCGGCGCCGAACAGCTGATTCATGAGCTGCTGGATGAAAATGCTGATGCCGAAGGTGGCGAGGATGGAGATAAACAGGTCGCGGTCGAGGACGCGGATGATGACGATCTTGAACAGCAACCAGCCGACAAGGGCGAGCAGGGCGGCGGCGATCGGCACCGACAGCAGCGGGTTGTAGCCGAGCTCGTGGGCGATGACGGCGACATAGCCGCCGAGAATGACGAGCTCCCCCTGGCAGACGTTGATGATTTTCAGCACCCCCCAGACCAGGGCGAGGCCGTAGGCGACGAGCGCAAAGAGGGCGCCGACAACGATGCCATTGACCACCGCCTGGACGCCGATGGCGGGAACGTCGAACAACAGCAGCAGGTTGTCGATCATGCTCTTCGGGGGCGCAGCGATGAAAAAGCGGAAAAAGCCGGCGACGGCCCTCGTTCAGCGGGAAAGGGCCGCCGCCGGTTTGAACTCAGCTCAGATTCAGAGCCTGGGGCGCGGGTAGATGACCTCGGTGGTGGCCCACTTCTGGGGGGCGACCACGCGATAGCGGCTTTCAATGATCTGCGACATGACCATGGGCTTGGCGTGGTTGCGGCCGGTGGAGTCGAAGTTGATGTTGCCGTAGAAGGTCTGCAGCTTGGTGCGGGCCAGGGTGCGGCGCAGGCGCTCGGTGTCAAACGACTGGGAGCGGCGGAACGCATAGGCCCAGACCTGGACGGCCGCGGCCGACTCCGCTGCCTGATAGGGCGGCTCGTAGTCGTACTCGTTCTGGAAGGCGCGGACAAAATCCTCGCCGCCGCCGAACAGCTTGTCGTCGTCGCGGTAGGTCAGCTCCTTCTGCCACTGGCGGGCGCAGAGCGTGAACTCGGCTCCCTTGGGGAACTTCTGTTCGATGGCCGCTGAATCGCAGTGGGTCATGGCCAGCATGGGCACATTGACGCGGAACTGCTCGATCTGGCGCACGGCCGTGGCCGCGCCCTTGGCGTGGCCGGAGACCAGCAGCAGGTCAGGCTTGACGGCCTTGACCTTGGTCAGGGTCGACGACATGTCGTCGAGCGTGCGCGGCAGCTGGTCGTCGATGACCACTTGCATGCCGTGCTTCTCGATCTTCTCGACGGCGCCGAGGCGCACATCCTGCGAGAAGGGATCGTTCTCGAACACCATGGCCACTTTCAGGCTGCTGGCCGACTTGCCCTGCAACCTGGCGACCGAGGCCAGCAGATCGATGGCAGAGGCCAGGTATTGATCGGCCGAGGTCAGGATGGCAAACAGATACCTGTAGCCCTTGGTAAAGAGCGAGCGCGAGGCGCCGTTGGCCTCAATCATGGGAATCCTGTACTTCTCGGTCACCGGAGCCATGGCCTTGGTCAGGCCGGAGCTGTAGGGGCCGAGCATGAACTGGACGCCGTCCTGCACAATCAGGCGCTCGGCCAGCTGAGCGGCGCGCGCCGGCGTCGATTCATCGTCGTAGTAGATGATCTTCAGGCGGTAGTCCTTGTCCTTGACTCTGATGCCGCCGCGCTGATTGATGTACTTGACCGCCAGGTCGTAGCCGTTGCGCGTGTGCATACCATTGGTCGAATAGCGCCCCGTCAGCGACACGGCCGCG
Source organism: Candidatus Porifericomitales bacterium (assembly GCA_965237735.1). GTDB lineage: Bacteria > Pseudomonadota > Gammaproteobacteria > CBDEFV01 > CBDEFV01 > CBDEFV01. The sequence goes on from CBDEFV010000005.1 coordinate 289,022, forward strand.
CCGAGCACAATCCCGTTGCCCTCAACCTTGGCCTCGACACCGCCGGGCGCCGCCGCCAGACCGGCGCCGACCAAAGCCGCCGCCCCGAGCTTCAGCCCGCCTTTAATCAAATCTCTTCTGTTGCTGTCCATAATGGTGATTCCTCCACAAGGTTTGCAGTGTCTGTTCGCTCCGCCGCCGCCCCTCGGAGCCGGCAACTGAAGTCCGCTGAATTAAGTAATCATAGTGGCACAGCAGGACAAAACTGCCCCATGAAGGGCTTGGAAAAGTTTTCTTTCAGGACCCGGCGGGCATCGGTTTTCTTCAGGTATCACCCACAGCATTTCCCCACAGGCGGTGCGCCACCGGCTCCCTGCCGGCTCCGCTCACAGGACATCTCAGCCCAATCCAATCCTGTGTCTTTTAATTCGGGGTTGTCAAAGTTGGCGGAGAGGGTGGGATTCGAACCCACGTAGGGCGTAAACCCTCGTCCGATTTCGAGTCGGCGCCGTTATGACCACTTCGGTACCTCTCCGCACCGGTTTCCATTATAGCCGCCAAGGCCGGGGCGCCGCGGGCCAGAGCGTATCGGCCGCTGGCCGCCTCTCAGATGAGATTGCCGGCAGCGGTCGCGCCGGCGGCGGCAGGGCATGGCGACGGTCTGGAGGGGCGCGATTGCGAGTTTCACCGGACAGGAGGCGAGAGCGTCAAAAATTCCTCCGCTATCGTATAATTAGTGCTCCGCGGACCATCTTCCGCCACTGTACCATTTCTCCTTCAACGGATGCAGCCATGACAGAGGCATTCCTGACCCAGGTGCAGGAGGCGCTTTCGACCATCGACGCCGAGGGCCTGACCAAGCGCGAACGCCCCATGACCTCGCCTCAGGGAGGAGAGATCAGGGTGGGCGAACGGCGGCTGATCAACCTGTGCGCGAACAATTATCTGGGGCTGGCAGATCACCCCGACCTGATCGGCGCGGCCTGCAGGGCCATGGGAAAAAAGGGCTTCGGCATGGCCTCGGTGCGCTTCATCTGCGGCACCCAGGAGCTGCACCGCGAGCTCGAACAGCGCCTGGCCGCTTTCCTGAAGAAGGATGATGCGATCCTCTTTGCCGCCTGTTTCGACGCCAATGGCGGCCTGTTCGATCCCCTTCTCGGGCCCGAGGACGCCATTGTCTCGGACAGCCTGAATCACGCCTCCATCATCGACGGCATCCGCCTGAGCAAGGCCCGGCGCTACCGCTATGCCAACAACGACATGGATGAGCTCGAGGCCCGCCTGAAACAGGCCCGGGACGAAGGGGCGCGGCATGTCATGATCGCGACGGACGGCGTCTTTTCGATGGATGGCTACCTGGCGAACCTGCCGCGAATCACGCAGCTGGCGCAGGAACACCAGGCCGAGGTCATGGTGGACGACTGCCACGCCACCGGCTTCATGGGGCCGCGCGGCGCCGGTACGCCGGACCATTTCGGAGTCGAAGTCGACATTCTCAGCGGTACGCTCGGCAAGGCGCTCGGAGGCTCAATCGGCGGTTACATCGCCGGCCCGCAGCCGGTGATCGACCTGTTGCGGCAACGGGCGCGGCCCTACCTGTTCTCGAACTCACTGCCGCCCGCCATCGTGGCCGCCGGGTTGGAGGCCATCCGCCTGGTCGAGGAAGGCGGCGCCCTGCGCCGGCGGCTGTTCGAAAACGCCCGCTACTGGCGCGAGGGCCTGGCCGGGCTCGGCTTCGCGCTGCTGGAGGGCGCGCATCCGATCGTCCCCGTCATGCTGGGCGACGCCAGGCTGGCGCAGCAGATGGCGCAGCGCCTGTTCGACGAGGGCGTCTATGTGTCCGGCTTCTTCTTTCCGGTCGTGCCGCGCGGTCAGGCGCGCATCCGCACCCAGATGAACGCCGCCCTCGGGCGGGAGGAACTGGACCGCGCACTCGCCGCCTTCGGCAAGGTCGGCAAGGCGCTGGGGGTAATCGCATGACCCTGCCCGGCAACATGAAGGCGCTGGAAAAGTCGCGGCCGCAGGAAGGCCTGTGGATGGTGGAGGCGCCGGTGCCGGAGATCGGGCCGGACGAGGTGCTGATTCGCGTCAACAAGACCGGAATATGCGGCACCGACATCCATATCTGGAACTGGGATGCCTGGGCCAGCAGCGCCGTGCCGGTGCCGATGATCACGGGCCACGAATTCGCCGGCGAGATCGTCGAGATCGGCCGCAGCGTCACCGGGCTCAGGGTCGGGCAGCACTGTTCCGGCGAAGGCCACCTGATCGGCACCGACAGCCGCCAGAGCCGGGCCGGCAAGTTCCACCTCGACCCCGGCACCAGAGGGGTGGGCGTCGAGGTTCAGGGCGCGTTCGCGCAGTACCTCAAGCTGCCGGCCTTCAACGTGGTGCCCCTGACCGACGACATCCCCGACGACATCGGCGCCATCCTCGACCCGCTCGGCAATGCGGTGCACACGGCGCTGAGCTTCGACCTTCTGGGCGAGGACGTGCTGATCACAGGCGCGGGGCCCATCGGCATCATGGCGGCTGCGGTCGCCCGCCACGCAGGCGCGCGCCACGTGGTGATCACGGATCTGAACCCCTACCGGCTGCAGTTGGCCAAGGATGTGGTCCCCACCGTCCGCAGGGTCCATGTCGGCGAGGAGGAGCTGAAGGACGTCATCGCCGAGCTCGGCATGGTTCAGGGCTTCGACGTCGGCCTGGAGATGTCGGGCAGTCAGGCGGCGCTGGACCAGATGGTCGAAGCCCTGATCATGGGGGGCAAGATCGCCCTTCTCGGCATTCCGCCCGGCACATCGCCGGTCAACTGGAGCCGCATCGTCTTTAAAGCCATCACCATCAAGGGCGTCTACGGGCGCGAGATGTTCGAGACCTGGTACAAGATGATCAGCATGCTGCAGAATGGGCTCGACGTTGCCCGCATAATTACGCACCGCTTTGGTGTGGACGACTTCAAACTGGGGTTTGAGGCGATGAAATCGGGGCAATCGGGCAAGGTTGTCCTCGACTGGAGATAGACGGCCGACCCTCGACGGCACGGACCGCCATTCGACCAGGATCGCTTCCGTGCCCGATGTCGGGGGGCCCCGTGCGCCCCGGCCGCCTGAAAACGGGCCAGGGCGCATCAGCCGCTGGTCGGCCCCCTGAATGGAACTGCCGTAGAGGTCGCGCAGGCGGCAGTAGAGCATGGCGAGGACCCGCAGCGGCGAGCGCAGGGCGCGCCCGCCGGGAAGCGGCGGCGCGGCAGGCGGGCGTAGAGGTCGAAGTGCTCGGCCGTGCCGGCGATGCACTCGGCCATGACCTCGCCGACAAAGCCGCCCACGGCCATGCCGTGGCCGGAGAAGTCCTGGGCGAAGAGCACCTGCGGGCTCAGGTAGCCGAGATTCAGCAGGCGGTAGTGGCCGATGCAGACCCAACCGCCCCGGACATGGTCGAACGATCCCCCGGCGAGGCTGGGGAAGACGCGCTTCATGCCCTTGCTCAACCAGCTGGGCCGGTTTCTGCAGCTGACGGCCCTGAATCTCTTCAGCGGAGAATCCTGAAATAACCTCCCAAGCGAGGTCGGGGCTGCACCATCCCTCGGCTTGCCAGAACAAAACACAGGCTGATGCAGTATGATGGCGGAATGCAGACACATTCTCCAGACTCTTTTGTCTTCAAGACAGACCGCCCTTGGCCAAACGCGCGCCTGAAGACGGCAGCCGTCGTTGGGCACACGACGGCAAGCAGCACTCGCCTTTGGCTGCGTACCGGACAGCCAGGGTCATTTTCCCTGCTGCTGTATAGGCGGACTGTGGCACTCCAGACTGCTAAAGGCAAGGAGACCTGGATGTTCTGGAAAACCATGGGTATAGTGCCGTTGGAACTGAAAGTCGTGGAGGCCATGTTGCCAAAGCCGCTCCACCGGGAAGATTTCCACATCACCGACTACGACAACGACACCGCCCAAGTCATTGATTTGCAGGGCCTGGAGCCAGATACCCGTTACGGTTACCTGCTCTACTCCCGCGACCTGAAGCGGATGGTGCTGGGCCATAATCGACTGCGCCAGTTTCGCACCCCGCCGGTCGAGAGCGAGCAACGGCCATTCTAGTTTGCGCTGTTTTCATGCCACATGCCGTACAAGACAAGCGGTCTGTTCAAGAAGCGAACCGAGATATCGAATGTAGACACATGGGAGTTCCTGTGCGCCACGCTGAATCGTCACGAGAACGAAGTGGATCTGGTCATTGCCGGCGGCGATCAATGCTACAGCGATGGCGTGATAACGCTGGATATCTGGAAGAATTTGAACCGGACCATGCGCAAGGAGAAGGGACAGCTGTTACCGGACCTGGATGCGATGCGCAGTTGGTACCGCGACATTTATCGCGGCTATTGGGGCTTTGGTAGCCTGCAGCGGGTATTCGACCGCTTTCCTACCTACATGATCTGGGACGACCACGAGATCGGCGACGGCTGGGGGTCTTACTATTTCCGCCCGGAGGGTGGCTCGGATGGCGTACGCCGGATGTTGCCGGATTTTGAGCAACGGGGTCTGAGCCATGCCGAGGGCCACGAGCTCATGAAGCGCATGTTCCAGGCGGCCAAACAAACCTACATCGAATACCAGCACAGCCACAATCCGCCGACTGCGCCGGAGACCTTTGATTACGCGTTCCGGCGCGGTGGCGCCGCCTTCTATGTGCTGGATGGCCGCGGCTATCGCGATATTGAGCGCAAGAGTTACCGCATTCTCGGGCGGGAGCAGTTCGACCGGTTCGCCGCCTCGGTGAATGCCCTGACCCCGGGAGAGACTCCTTTCCTGTTCGTAGTCTCGGCGGTGCCCGTGCTGCACACCCGCGCCGGTCTGGTGCAGGCCGCCGACAAGCTGACGAGCCTGGCCCTCGACGATGACCTGCGTGATTCCTGGGAGCACGACTTGCACGACGCTGAACGCAAGGCACTGATGAAGGTGCTGTTCGCCGCCGCTGCAAGGGGCATCAAGGTCTCGATCCTGAGCGGCGACGTTCACGTCTCCGCGGTGTTCTCGCTGGAAGACAAGAAGGGCAACTGCATCTACCAGCTCACCTCAAGCGCCATCAGCTGCCATCTCTCGAAGATGCAGACGTGGCTTCTCCGTCAGGGCGCGGCCGACGACGGCACGACGCCGGAGGGGTATCGCTTCCGACGCCTGGCGCTGTACACGGATCGCACCTACGCCCTGATCAGCGTCGACCCGGGCACCGGAGAGGCGTGGTTCAAACTGTACGGTGGACAAAAAATGGACTCGCCCGGGGCACAGCCCAGCGAACAGGTTCCGATAGACCATTCATTGGCAAAGATACGCCTGTTTGTATGACCCCGTTTCTCTCAAGCGGGCAAAATCCAGCGCGCGCCGTCCGACCCACCCTGTAGTCAGACGCACTTAAGACCCCTGACCGTCACCGGTCTGGCAGTCGTCCCGGATCGTCCGGGCAGCAGGAGAAGATCAGCCGGGATGGCCCTTGAAGCAAATGGTCAAAGCCTTGGTCATGGGGGGCAGAATCGCCCTTCTCGGCGTTCCGCCCGGCCAATCGCCGGTCGACTGGAGCCGCATCGTCTTTAAAGTCATCACCATCAAGGGCGTCTATGGGCGCGAGCTGTTCGAGACCTGGTACAAGATGATCAGCATGCTGCAGAACGGGCTCGACGTTGCCCGCATAATTACGCACCGCTTTGGCGTGGACGATTTCGAACTGGGGTTTGAGGCGATGAAATCGGGACAATCGGGCAAGGTCGTCCTCGACTGGAGATAGACGGCCGACCCTCGACGGCACGAACAGCTATTCGGCCTGGCTCGTTTCCGCGCCCGATGTCAGGGGGCCCCGTGCGCCCCGGCCGCCTGAAAGCGGGCCAGGGCGCGTCAGTCGCTGGCTGCCTTAAATGAGACTGCCGTAGAGGTCGCGCAGGCGGCAGTAGAGCATGGCGAGGGCCAGCAGCGGCGAGCGCAGGGCGCGCCCGCCGGGAAAGCGGCGGCGCGGCAGGTGGGCGTAGAGGTCGAAGCGCTCTTTCGTGCCGGCGATGCACTCGGCCATGACCTTGCCGACAAAGCCGCTCATGGCCATGCCGTGGCCGGAAAATCCCTGGGCCAAGAGCACCTGCGGGCTCAGGTAGCCGAGATTCAGCAGGCGGTAGTGGCTGATACAGACCCAGCCGCCCCAGATATGATCGAATGACTCCCCGGCGAGGCTGGGAAAGACGCGCTTCATGCCTCTGTGCAACAACTGCTGCAGATTCCGCGGCTGGCGGCCGGTGTAACTGACGCGGCCGCCGAAGAGCAGGCGGTTGTCGGATGAGAGTCGATAGTAGTTGAGGATGAAATTCATATCGCAGACCGCCGCCCGGCTCGGAATCAGAGCCTCGGCCTGCTCGCGCCCGAGGGGGCGGGTCGCGCCGATGAAGGTGCCGGCCGGCATGCCATAGCTGGCGAGGCCGGGAGCCAGCTGGGGAGAGGCCTGATCGAGCCAGGCATTGCCGCAGAGCAGGGCGAACTCGGCCTGGACCCGGCCCTGAGGCGTTTCGATGATGACGTTCCTGCTGCCGGTTTCCAGATTCAGCGCCGGGCTCTGCTCATGAATGGTCGCCCCGGCGGCGATGGCGGCGCCGGCGAGGCCGAGGGTAAAGTTCAGGGGGTGGACGTGACCGCAGCGGGAATCGAGCAGACCGGCGCAGTAGCGCGGGCTGCGCAGCAGTTTCTCGAGGTCGGCGCCGTCGTGAAAGCTGCAGTCGCTGTAGCCGTAGCGGTCGAGATGCTGCCGATGGGCCAACAGCTCCTCGCGGTGTTTCGCGCTCAGGGCCGCCAGCACATAGCCCTCGACGAAATCGCAGTCGATCCTGTGCTCGCGGATGCGATCGCGCGCCAGGTTCAGGGCTTCGAGCGACAGGTCCCAGAGCCGGCGCGCATCTTCGGCGCCGACCAGCTCCTCGACTTTGTCGGGACTCGCCGAGTAGCCGTGCAGCAGCTGGCCGCCGCTGCGGCCCGAGCCGCCCCAGCCGATGCGCTGCTGCTCGATCAGCACCACCCGATAGCCGCGGCCGGCCAATTCAAGGGCGGCCGAGCAGCCGGTGAGGCCGCCGCCGATGACGCAGACGTCGGCGATGACGTCGCCGGCGAGGGGCGGTCGCTCAAGGTCGCCGTTGCGGGTGGCGAAATACCAGGAATCGCTGAAGGAGCGATCCATGCGCGGGTCCACTTGGAAATCCCGTTATATATCGAGATAAAAATCGATTTCGCGCGGCGAGACCTCGAAGCGGAAATAGTCGAGCTCGTGCTGGCGGCAGCGGCGGTAGACCTCAACATAGTCGGCGCCGAGGGCGGGGGCGATGACCCTGCCCCCGGTGAACGCCCTCAGGGCCTGGTCGAGGCTGGTGCCGAACTGCGGGCCCTCGACGGCGGCGGCATTGCCGGTGATCTGGGCCGGCGGCTGCAGCCTGTTGTCGAGGCCGTGGCGCATGCCGGCGAGGGTGGCGGCGAGCAGCAGACAGGGGTTGGCGTCGGCGCCGGCGAGCCGGTACTCGAGGCGAGTGGCCGGACCGAGCGAGGCCGGGATGCGAATCGCGGCCGAGCGGTTGTTGTAGGCCCAGGTCGGGGCCAGGGGCACGAAGATATCGGTCTCCAGGCGGCGGTAGGAGTTGAGCGTCGACATGGCGATCAGCTGGGCTTCGGCCATGGTCTCCAACAGGCCGGCGACAGCCTGCCTCAGGGTTTCGCTGCCCTGCTCGGGCGGCTGACCGGGCAGAGCGGCGAAGGCATTGGCGCCGGAACCGTCGAGGGCGCTGAGGTGCAGGTGCATGCCGGAACCCGGCAGGTCGCGGATGGGACGGGCCATGAAGGTCGCCGTCAGGCCGTGGGCGCGGGCGAGGCCGCGAATCAGGTGTTTCAGCAGCAGGGCCTCGTCGGCGGCGCGGCGGGAATCGGCCTGATGCAGCAAGTTGATCTCGTACTGGGACGGGCCCGATTCGGCGATCATGCCCTCGATGCTGAGGCCGAAAGCAGGCGCCTCGGCGACGATTCCGTCGAGCAGGGCGTCGCGCCGCTCGAGGTCGTCGGCGCTGTAGACCCGCTGCAGGCGCGAGCCGCGGTCGTAGGCCTGGCCGTCGTCGCCGGCCGGGCGCAACAGGCCGCGGTCGTCGCGCTCGACGAGCGTGAATTCGAGCTCGAAGCCGCAGTCGGGCACGAGGCCGGTGGCGGCCTTGAACTCATCGAGGATGCGGCCCAGCAACTGGCGCGGGTCGGCGAAATGGGGCGAGCCGTCGATGTCGAACATGGTCATGAGCAGCTGGGCGCGCGAGCGGTCCCAGGGCACCGGGCACAGGGTGTCGGGCACGGGCATGCAGTGGCCGTCGGGGTCGCCGCCGCTGAGGCCGAGGGCGCTGTCAACCGAATAGCCGCTGGCGTCGAGGGAGAACAGCGAGGAGGCGAAGTCGACGCCGTCGCCATAGACCTTGGCCAGCTGCGCCCGCGGAATCCTTTTGCTGCGGAACAGCCCCGAACTGTCGGCGATGAGGAGATCGATGAAGTCGATCTCGGGGTGTTTCTTGAGGAAGGCGTCGACGGACATGAAGCAGGCGCAGCAGGAAGGAAGAGAGTGCCAAGGCCCAGGCGCGTCGCCGTCAGAGCTGGGGGCCAAGGCCCGGGGCCGGGGCGCCGCGGAGGGAATCGTCCCCGCCTGGAGGTTGCAGAGGGTCATTGCCGGGCGGGGGCTTTGCCTATACTATAAAGGGCATACCCCCTCGAACAGGGGTTTCAACCCTCCCCCTCCCCCTCCCATGTCCGCCAAATCGTCCCTCCCCCCCCACCCCCAGGGCCTCAGCAGCAAAGAAGATCTCAAAAAATGGATGCGGGAACACCGCATTGAAGAAGTCGAATGCATGATCGCCGACATGAGCGGCGTAGCCCGCGGCAAGATCATGCCGGCACAGAAATTCGCCGACACCTCCATGCGCCTGCCGGAGGGCATCTTCGCCCACACCATCAGCGGCGATTGGGTCTATCCCGAGGGCATCATCGACCGCGCCGACCGCGACATGCTGCTGGAGCCGGACGCATGCAGCGCCCGCCTGATTCCTTGGGCCCAGGACCTGTCCATGCAGGTCATCCACGACTGTCACTACGACGACGGCCGCGAGGTGTCGATCGCACCGCGGCAGGTGTTGAAAAAAGTACTGCGGCTCTACGGCGAGAAAGGCTGGCGCCCCCTGGTCGCGCCCGAACTCGAGTTCTACCTGACCAAGATCAACAAGGACCCCGACTACCCGCTGGAGCCGCCTTTCGGCCGCGCCGGCCGCCAGGAGGCGGGGCGCCAGGCCTACAGCATCGATGCCCTGAACCAGTTTGAGGACTACCTCAACGACCTCTACGACTACTGCGAGCAGTCGGCCATTCAGATCGACACCGTCACCCACGAGCAGGGCGCGGCCCAGCTGGAGATCAATGTGCGCCACGGCGACGCCCTGGAGCTGGCCGATCAGGTCTTCCTGTTCAAGCGCACGGCGCGGGAGGCCGCCCTCAAACACCAGATGTACGCGACCTTTCTGGCCAAACCCATGGAGGGCGAGCCGGGCAGTTCCATGCACCTGCACACCAGCCTGCTCGACGAGAAGAGCGGCAAAAACCTCTTTGCCGGCGAGGGCGACGAGTTCAGCCCCATGCTGCGCCACTACATCGGCGGCCTCCAGGCCCACCTGCCGGCGGCCTTCGCGCTGATCGCGCCCAATGTCAACTCCTACAGGCGCATCGTCCCCGACATGTCGGCCCCGATCAACACCGACTGGGGCTACGACAACCGCACTGTCGGCCTGCGCCTGCCGAAATGCGACAACCCCGAGAGCAGCCGCGTCGAAAACCGCCTGACCGGCGCCGACGCCAATCCCTACCTGGCCATCGCCGCCTCCCTCGCCTGCGGCTATCTCGGCCTGAAAAAGCAGCTGGAACCGCGCGATCAGGTGACCATGAGCGTGTCCCCCAGCACTCCCATAGTGCTGCCGCGCACCCTCGCCGGCGCCCTCGAGCAGCTGGCCGCCGATCAAGAGCTCAGGGGCGTTCTCGGCGAGGCCTTCAGCCAGGTCTACGCCGCCGTCAAGGAAAAGGAGTACAACACCTTTTTCAATGTCATCAGTTCTTGGGAGCGCGAGTTTCTCATGCTGAATGTGTGATACTTGAGGGGCAACCCCTGGATCACCGAGCCTCCATCTCCCCCCAGCCCCCTCCGCCAGTACGCCGCCCGCGGCCTTCGACAGCGAGCCCCCGGCTTCGCACCCTGCTGTTGCCGCTGCTCGTCCCCGCCATCCTCTGCCCCCATGCAGCCCTCGCCCAGTCAGGCTTCGAGGGCTTTGACAACAGCCAGTTCATGGTCATCGAGGAGGGCGGCGAAGAGGAGGGCACAGGCCTCAGCTACTGGGATCGGCATTTCAGCGGTTCGATCGTCGGCTATTTTTCCAGCGGCATCGACAACGACGACAACCAGCGCTACAACATCCAGGGCAGGCTGCGCTTCGACGAAGAGATCGAGCACTACAAGTTCGTCGTCGAGACGCGGGCCTACTACTCCGACGTCAATGTCGCCTTCGCCCGCGAGCGGCGCAACCTCAACGACGGCAGCACCACCGAACTCGAGCCCTTCCGCCTCAACTCCAGCGACGACCGCATCGAATTCCTCCAGGCCTATGTCGATGTCGATCTCGACACGGCCGAGCTCAGTTTCGGCCGCAAAAAGGTGCTCTTCGGCCAGTTCGATGTCTTCTCGCCGGTCGATTTCTTCCTGCCGATCGACTTCAGCGGCAGCACCCTGTCGCTGAACCGCGTCGACAACCGCCTGCCGCAGTGGCTCGCCAGCGCCAACTTCTATCTGCCGAACTCGACCGAGCTCAGCTACTACTACTTCCCGCGGCTGACGCTCGACGCCTTCTCGCGCGATCTGCAGAGCGGCATTCCCTACGACGACGAGAACTTCGGGCGGCGCACCGTCCCCTTCAGCTCCCCGAAAGACGAGGCCCAGCACGCGCTGCGGCTGCTGCAGACCGGCTCCGATCTGATCTGGGGCCTGACCTACTACAGGGGCTTTCAGCAATTCCCCGCGGAGCGGGCGCGCATCGCCCGCTCCGGGGACGGCCGCCTGCTGTGCCGGGTGCTGCCCGGCGGCCGCGACCGCGGCGGTCCGGTGACCTCGCAGGAGCAGTGCTACCGAAGGAGAGGGGGAGAGGACTCCGATGCGCCGGGAGAGCTCTTCGGCGTGCCGGCGCCGCAGCTCGAACCGCGCGAGGCCCTCGGCTTTGAGATGGCCCTGCCGCTCGACAAATTCACCCTCAAATTTGAGGTCACCGTCGAGGAGGCCATCGAAGAATTCGGCAGCGATATCCCCCGCGACCCCGATGGCGAGCCGAGCCGCGCCGGCCGGAGATTTCTCGACTGGGTGATCGGGGAGAACGACGGCCGCTTCTGGATCAGGGGCGATCTCATCGGCCTCGGCGCCGGCCTCGACTACGACAGCGACGACTGGCTCTTCAACTTCAACCTGCTGTACTACCCGTCTCTCTACGATGAGGCTTCGCAGCGCGGGCGCGACCTGGCGGTCAGGGCCGAGCTGGCGGATCCCTTCGGCGAGCGCAGAGTGCTGCCGACGATCAACGTCCTGCGCCGCTTCGGCGACGACCGCGAGCAGAGCCTCGGCTTCGCCGCCGGTCTCATCGGTTTTGCCGCCGGCTTCACCTTTTACTACCTCGACGACAGCATCGAGAACTTCCAGTACGGCTTCTCCCTCGACGGCCTGATCTACATCAGCAACGTGCAGTTTCTCGACGACGCCGACGAGGCCGAAGAGGACCCGCTGGTCGAATCCTCGCTCGATGTCGAGGACCTGTCGCTCTCCCTGCGCGCCTATCTGCGCTACAGCTTCTAGGGCGGCCCGGGGCGGCGGGCGGCGGCTCACCGCCCCGCCTCTGCCCTGAAGTTTCCCCGGGACTTGTGTTAACATTGACTGCAGGAATTCCCTGCGAATTGCCCAGCCCTCTCTGCCCTTACAGCAAGATGCACCAGCAAAGGAAAGTCATCGGCCTTGTCGTAGCCGCCGCTGTTCTGCTTTTCGCTCCCGAGCTTCGCGCGCTCTCCGCCGACGATGTCATGAAAAGGGTTCAGGAGCAGTCGCGCCTGCACGCGACCCAGGAATACGGCGTCTACATGCAGATCTTCGACAAAAACAACCGCCGGCGCGAGCGCTTCTTCACGACGCGCAAGAAAATCAAGGGCATTCGCAGCATGTCGCTGGTGCGTTTTTACAAGCCCAGCGACATCAAGAACACCGGCCTGCTGAGCCAGGGTTCCGACGACCGCCCGGGGTTTGATCAGTGGGTCTATCTGCCGGCGTTCAAATCGATCCGCAAGCTGTCGAGCGACGACAAGAACAAGAGCTTCATGGGGTCGGACTTCAGCAACTCCGACGTCGCCGGCCGCTCGCTGCAGGACGACCGCCACAGCATGCTCAGCGAAGACGCCGGCAGCTACTACATCCGCGCTGTGCCCGTATCGAGCGGGGAGCAGTACTCCAAAATCGAATACAAAATCAACAGGAAGATCTTCGTGCCCGAACAGATCAATTTCTACGACCGCCGGGGGCGGCTGCTGAAGAGACTGAAAAACACCAGGGTCAAGAAGGTCAAGGGGATGTACATCGTCACCGAATCCTCCATGGTCAATGAACAGAGCCAGGGCCGCACCGACCTGAGCGTGCAGGAGATCAAGCTGGGCCTGCAACTGAACGACAACCTTTTCAGCACCAAGGGCCTGAAGCTCTAGGTGGCCTGTTAAATCCCCTCCCACTGAGGAGTCGGCCGGGTTTGGGGCTGTGAACCCTCTTCGCACGACTTGTCGATTCCGGCGGGAAACCCTGGCTGCGGCGGCTCTGAGGGCGGTCGCGGCGGAAGTCGGCCCGACCTGCGCCCGGGAGGGGGCTGATGTCGGCATCGACAGGGGCTTCGACATCGACCTCGACCTGTTCCAGCACCCCGGCGACACCCGGTATGAAAACCGGGGCAGCGGAAATCCCGACGAGACCCATTCAGTCGACGACTCTCCGATCCCCTCCCTGCGCTTCTCCGGGCGTTCTCAGTTCCAGGGACGGGACCTGGGCGGCGGCGCCGCTGAATGTCCCTGCCGCGGCTCCGGGGACTGAGGCGGCGAGGGAGAACTGAGATGGCCTGCACTGCAGCATCCAGCCGACGGCCGCTGAAGCTGGCGGCCCTCGCCCTGCTGGCGCTGCTGTTCTGCGGCGCCCTCCTGCCCGGGGCGAGCCGCCTCAGATTCGACAACTACCACTGGCTGCCGCCCGGCAACCCGATTCGCGAAGCCAAGAGCTACCTCGACAGGGAATTTCAGCGGGGCGAGGAGCTGGTCGTGCTGATCCGCCCGAGCCGGGACTATTTCTCGGCCGCGGTGCTCGACGAGATCGACCGCGTGCAGCGGGCCCTGACCGGACTCGACGAGGTCAGCTCGGTCGATTCGCCGCTGCATGTGCAACTGACGATCGCCGATCGCGACGGCAGCCTCAGCATCACGCCCTACAGGCGCGCCCTCGAGCGCGGCCTGCTGGCGGACATTCCGGCCTACCGCGACCACCTGCGCGCCAGCGACTACTGGGGGCAGCTGATCGCCGAAGACGCCTCGGCCATCGCCCTGGTCGTCAAGCTCGACATCGATTTCGACGCCTGGAACTTCCCCGTCCGCGCCCGCGTGCTCGACGAGGCCGCGCGCCTGCTCGAGGAGACGCAGTTCCTGCGCGACTATCAGTTCGCCGGCGAGACCGAGCTGATTCAGCGGCTCGACCTCGCCAGCAGCGCCAACCTCCGGCTGCTGCTGCCGCTGGTGGCGCTGCTGGCCTTTCTGATCCTGCTGCTGGCCTACCGCAGCCTGCTCAAGAGCCTGATTGTCGCGGCCGCGGCCGCGGGCACCCTGCTTGTCAGCCTCAATGTCATCGTCTGTTTCGATCACCCGATCAATGTCGTCAGCCTGAGCCTGCCGGTGCTGATCATCGTCATCGCCATCGCCGATTCGATTCACGTCATCGCCCGCTGGCAGCAGATCGGCCGGCAGCAGCAGGGGAGCGAACGCATCCTCGAGGCCCTGCGACAGACCTGGCTGCCCTGTCTGATCACGAGCCTGACCACGGCCGTCGGCTTCGGCGTCTTCCACTTCAGCGAGCTCATACCCCTGAGCCACTTTGGCTGGGATGCATTTTTTTCGATCCTGCTGGCCTATCCCGTCATCCTCGGCAGCACCCTGGCTTCGCTCTACGCCTTCGGTCCGTCCCTGCAGCGGCGATCAGAGCGGCAGGAACAGCGGCAGGGCCGCGGGAGCGGCCGCATGGCGGCCTTCACCGCCGCCCTCCAGCGGCGCCCCCTCGCCATAGCCGCGGCCTGTCTCGGCGTCAGCCTGATCTTTGTCTACGGCTTCAGGCACCTCCACACCGAAACCAATTTCCTCGACGTCTTCTTCAAGAAGAGCAGCCCCACCTACAAGGCCTTTGAGTTCATGGACGCCAGGCTCGGCGGCAGCGGCGGCGTCGACCTGATTCTGCAGCGGGCCGACGGCGGCCCCGAGGCCTTCAAGAACATCGATGAGTTCAGGCGCGTCGAGGCCCTGGCGGCCGAGTTCGCCGAGCTGCCGCAGGTCAACTTCGCCAACAGCTATCTGCTGCCGGTGGCTCTGGTGTACAGGGAGTTCGACGACAGCGGCGACCGGGACCCGCACTGCTGGCCCAACTCCTCGAGGTGCTGGCACAGGGAGCCCGACGGCGACAAATACCCGCAGAGACAGGACGCCCTGTCGCAGGTGCTGCTGTTTATCGAGTTCTCCCGCTCCGATCAGCAGAGCGACGTCCTCGCTCCCTATGTTGACTTCACCTACGAAAACTCGCGCATGCGGCTGCAGACCGACAACCTGAGCTCAAGCCAGACCGAGCGGCTGGTGCGCGAGGAGATTCTGCCGAGACTGGAGAAGCATTCCCTCGCCACCTACCTGCTGACAGGGGCGAGTTACTACTTTCAGGCGCTCAGCGACTATGTGCTCGAAACCCAGGTTCAGTCTTTCCTGCTTTGCTTCGCCTGCGTCTGGCTGTTCTTCACCCTCGCCTTCGGTCTCAGGCTCGGCCTGGTCGGCATGGCGACGACCCTGCTGCCGCTCGGCATCGCCCTCGGCGCCATACCGCTGGCCGGGTTTCCGTTTGATTTTGCCAGCGTCCTCATCGCCAGCACCAGCACGGGTCTGAGCGTCGACAACAGCATCCACTACCTGCACCAGTACCGCCGCCGGCGCCTCCAGGGGCAGACGAGGGCCGAGGCCCTGTGCCGTTCGTCCGAGGCCCTGCAGGGGCCGATTCTGCTGACCTCGGCGCTGCTGGTCACCGGCTTTGCCGTCTTTCTGGCGTCGGACCTCGTCGTCATGATCCGCTTCGGCGCCTTTTCGGCGCTGGCCATCTCCGCCGCCCTCGTCAGCACCTTCGTCTTCCTGCCCTGCGCCCTCGCCTGTACGGGGCGCCACCAGGGCGACAGCGGCTGAAGGGCAGCGAAAGGGCCCCCAGGCCCGAAGCCCGCCGGCTCAGCTGTGGCTGAAATTGGGCTTGCGCTTCTCGACAAAGGCCGCCATGCCCTCCTTCTGGTCGCTGAGGGCAAAGCAGGCATGAAAATTGCGCCGTTCAAACAGAATGCCCTGGGACAGCGTCGTCTCGAAGGCGGCGTTGACGCACTCCTTGGTCATGAGGGCCACAGGCCGCGATTTGGCGGCGATGGCGGAGGCGATTTCGAGCGCCTTGTCAACCAGCTCGGCCACGGGCACGACCAGGGCCGCCAGGCCGCTGCGCTCGGCTTCTTCGGCGCCCATCATGCGGCCGCTGAGGCACATCTCCATGGCCTTGGACTTGCCGATGGCGCGCACCAGCCGCTGGGTGCCGCCGGCGCCGGGGATGATGCCGAGGTTGATCTCCGGTTGGCCGAAGCGGGCGTTGTCGGCGGCGATGATGATGTCGCACATCATGGCCAGCTCGCAGCCGCCGCCGAGGGCGAAGCCGGCGACGGCGGCGAGCGTCGGCTTGCGGCAGTGGGCCAACTCTTCCCAACCCTCGGTGATGAAGTTGCCGACATAGGCGTCGGCGTAGTTTTTCGATAGCATTTCGGTCACGTCGGCGCCGGCGGCAAAGGCTTTGTCGCTGCCGGTGACGACGATGGCGCCGATGTCGCTGTCGCGCTCCCACTCGGCCAGGGCCCGGCCGATCTCGGCGATGACGCCGCTCGACAGGGCATTCAGCGCCTTGGGCCGGTTCAGCCTGAGCAGGCCCACCTGGCCGCGCTTTTCTGCGATAATATAGGTATAGTTCATGATCGCTCCTCAATACGGTTGATGAAACACTGGGGCCGCATGGCTCAGCTTCTGCGGACGGCCCCGGCCCCCCGGAAATCGGCAGTCACAATCCCCGGCAAAAAGTCGCGTCCCGGCGCTCTTCCTCCCCCAGCATGCTTCTGCCAATCCAATGATGATACAGGACAAGCCAGAGCGGGTGAGTGCAGCCGCCGCTGCGGAAACGCAGCGCGGCCAACCGCGCCCCGCGCCCAAGCGCAGGCGGATGCGCCTGCTGCTGCTGTTGTTGGCAGCGGTCATCGGCGGCGCCCTGGCGCTGCTGACCTCCGCTCCCGAATCGCAGCGGACGGAGCCGGGGTCGGCTGAAGCGGCGGCAGACGGCGCCCAGGTCGCCGAGGCGCCGCCTGCAAAATCTGAGCCCGCCGGTGATCCGAGGCAGCTCGACCTCTCCGAAAGGTTGTTTTATCTGGTGCTGGCGGCCGAGATGGCGCTGCATCAGGAAGATCTGGCCACGGCCGCCGGCATTTACGCCCAGGCGCTGGACGAGGCCGAGGACATTGAGGACGCCTGGCTGTCGAACCGTGTCGCCCAGGTAGCCTTCCTCGCCCGCAACTGGCCGCTGACGCTGTCGGCCTCCCTGGCGTCCCTGAGGCGCGATATCGACAACTCCGCCGCCGCCGCCCGCGGCGCCCTGGCGGCCGTCAACAGCGGCAACTTCAAGGTCGCCTCAGGCCTGATCTGGGGGCGCCAACCGCCGTGCAAATCGGACGATGCGCTGGCCGAGGCCCGCTGCACCCAAAAGAAAACAGAGCCCCTGTGGACGCAGCTGCATGCGCTCTTTGTCCGCGACCAACTGCTCGCCTTCTGCCGGGCGCCGCCGGCCGAGAGCAGGCGCGATCTGGCTTTTCTCGCCCTCTGCAGCGACAGCGCCCTCAAGGGGGGCGACAGGGCCGCCGCCATCGAGTTCGCCCAGGCCATGCTGGCGGTCTACGACGAGAACATCAAAGCGCGGATGTTGCTGGCCGAGGCCGCCATCGGCAGCGAGCACGAGGAGGAGGCGTTCGACGGCCTCAGGCGGCTGATCGAGCGCCTCAATGTCGATCTGGGCCAGGATCTGGGCGCCCTGAAACTATACGCCGATCTGCTGATTCTCGCCGGACGCCACGGCGAGATCGGGCCTCTGATCAGCCACCTCAGGGGCCGCTCGGGGCCGCCTGATCAGTTGCTGTACCCGGGCCTGAAGCTGTGGCAGCAGGGGGCGCGCGGCGAGGCGCGGCGATGGCTGAGCTATTTTGCCGGCCAGAAAGCCCCGGTTCAGTGGCTGGCCCACCACTACCTCGGCCTCATGGCCGAGGAGCGGCAGGATTACGAGGCCGCCCTCAAACACTACCGCCGGGTCGCCGGCGGCAAGCGCCACCATGAGAGCGTCCGCCGCTCCGCCTCGGTGCAGGCACTGGGCGGAGACCTCGAAGCGGCTCTCGACACCCTGGCCCGGTCGCGGACGGGCCTGGACAAAGGCGAGTTCGAACCCCGCATGCGCTCCTGGCTGACCGAGAGCCGGCTGCTGCGCGAGGCACGCAGCCTCGAGCGGGCGGCGGAGAGCCTCGGGCGCGGCCTTGAGGAGCTCCGCGACCAGCCGCAGAGCCAGATCCATCTGTTTTATGCCCGCGGCCTGATTCTGCGCCAGCTCGAACGGGTCGCCGCCTTCATCAGCGACATGGAGAGCGCGCTCGCCATCAACCCCAACTTCCCGCCGGCTCTCAACGCCCTCGCCTACTACTGGATCGAAGAGGACATCCACTTCGACCGGGCCCGCACCTATCTCGACCGGGCCCTTAAATTCGACCCCGACAACAGCGCCATCATCGACAGCTACGGCTGGCTCGAGTTCAAGGAACGCAACTACGAACTCGCCCTGCAGCACCTGCGGCAGGCGCTCAAACACAGTTTCCATCCGGAGATCGCCGCCCACCTCATCGAGACCCTCTGGGTGCTGGGGCACAGGGAAGAGGCGACCTCCCTGCTGCAGCGGGCGCAGGAGCGCTTTCCCGACGATCCGCTGCTGAAGCTCGTCATCGCCAAACTAAAGTGAGCAGGTCGCAGAAGAGTTTTAAGGTCGGTGTGATGTGATGAAACTTATCAATAGTCCAAAAACTATGAAAAAACTCCTATTAATATTTTTTTCATTACTTTTGTGTTTAGGAAGTTCCAATTCGTTAGCTTGCTATGAGTCATATATTGTGAGTCCGTCGCCTTTTATGGGGAATGATGATGAAATATTCAAATTATCGGATGGGAGCCTATGGCAGGTGAAATTTGAGTATGAATATTTATACGAGTATCACCCTGATGTGATCATTTGTCCTTCTCACAATGTACTCATCCTTAATTCTAAAAAGCTCAATGTAATCAACCTTTCTGGTTTCGCATCACCTTCAGATTCGCAGCTTTTTGAATCTCGAATTGAAGGAGAATTCAACGGTTGGGATGGTAATACGATCGTCAAACTGGCTAACGGTCAAATATGGGAGCAGGTAGATTATCACTATGAGTATCGTTACGCTTATCGGCCAAAGGTGCTGGTTTATAAAACCGGAAATATCCATAGGATGCAAGTAGAGAGAACAAGAAAACCAGTTCGTGTAAGACCCATCAGATAAAGGGCACAATTAATGTCAGGCAAAGCAGTGAAGGGATCGAGCGGCAGCCAAGGTTTGGCGGCGCTCG
The DNA here is from genome assembly GCA_965237735.1 of Candidatus Porifericomitales bacterium. Classification (GTDB taxonomy): domain Bacteria; phylum Pseudomonadota; class Gammaproteobacteria; order CBDEFV01; family CBDEFV01; genus CBDEFV01. Next base: position 308,097 of record CBDEFV010000005.1, read on the forward strand.
CCGTCCTCATCGCGCTCGCCCTTCAGGGCTGCGCCTCGAAAAGCTCCATCGAAACCGAGGCTCCTCTCGACAGCCTCGCCGAGGAGGAGGCCTCGGCGGTCTGGGCGCGGCGATTGGACGCCCTGACAGCGGTCAACGACTGGAGCCTCGGCGGCCGCGCCGCCGTGCGCACCGCCTCGGAAGGGGGCCGGGTTCACCTCGACTGGCAACAGCGGGACGACGACTACAGCGCCGAGTTCCGCTCGCCTTTCGGCACCCTCCTGCTATCGGTCGCCTCCCGTGGCGGGCGCGTGCGGGTGCGCAGCCTGGAAAAACAGGAGACGACCGGAGAGGACCCCGCCGAACTGATCGACCAACACTTCGGCTGGCGCCTGCCGGTGCGGCAGCTGCCGGCCTGGCTCCTCGGCATCCCGGGCGAAGCCGAAGATTTCGAGATCGACGGGCGCGGCCGCCTGAACCGGCTGGCGCACAACGGCTGGCAACTCGACTACGTCTCCTACACCCGATCCGTGCCGACCATGCCGAAGGAAATACTGATTCAGGGGCCCGACACCCGGGTGCGGCTGCTGCTGTCCGACTGGCGCCTGCCGCGGGCGCTGACCGAGAGGCGGGATCTGTATTGACCGGATTGGCGTCAACCGACCCGGATGCCGCCGGGCGCAGCTGGCCGGCGCCGGCCAGAATCAACCTCAGGCCGCGCATCCTCGGCCGGCGGGCCGACGGCTGCCCTCTGTTGCAGAGGCCGTACCAGCTGCTCGATTTCGACGATGAGCTGAGATTCGCCCCCCGCTCCGACGGCGGGCCCAGACTCAGCGGCAACAGCCCGGCGGCGGACAGCCCCGCCCTCCGCGTCGCCAAGGCCCTGCTGCGGCAGAGCGCCGACATCCACATCGACAAAAACATTCCTCTGCTGTCCGACTGGCGCCTGCCGCGGGCGCTGACCGAGAGGCGGGATCTGTATTGACCGGATTGGCGTCAACCGACCCGGATGCCGCCGGGCGCAGCTGGCCGGCGCCGGCCAAGATCAACCTCATGCTGCGCATCCTCGGCCGGCGGGCCGACGGCTACCATCTGCTGCAGACGCTGTACCAGCTGCTCGATTTCGGCGATGAGCTGAGATTCGCCGCCCGCTCCGACGGCGGGCTCAGACTCAGCGGCAACAGCCCGGCGGCGGACAGCCTCGCCCTCCGCGCCGCCGAGGCCCTGCGGCAGAGCGCCGACATCGGCGCCGGCGCCGACATCCACATCGACAAAAACATTCCTGCCGGCGCCGGCCTCGGCGGCGGCAGCTCCGACGCCGCCACCACCCTGGTGGCCCTGAACCGGCTCTGGGGCATCGGCTACGACACCGATGAGCTGGCGCGAATCGGACTCGGACTCGGCGCCGATGTGCCCCTTTTCATCCGCGGCCGGACGGCCTGGGCCGAGGGTATCGGCGAGCGGCTGCGGCCGCTGCCGACGCCGGCGCGCTTTTTCTCCGTGGTCCACTGCGGCCAGGCGCTGTCGACGGCCGAAGTCTTCCGCCACCCCCTGTTGCCGCGGCAGGGCCGACCCCTCGAAGCGCCCGAGGACTGGCAGCGGCTGCGCGGCCACAACGACTGTCTTGCCGTCAGCTGCGCGCTCTGTCCGCCGATCGCGGAGGCGCTCCGCTGGATGCAGCGGCGGGACGGCCTCGAATACGCCGGCATGAGCGGCTCGGGGGCGGCGGTCTTCGGCTGTTTCAGCGAGCGACAGGACGCCGAGCAGGCGACCGGGGCGGCCAAAGGGGCGGGCAGGGGTTGGATTTGCTTGGCCGCTGCAGGTTGTCAGGTCTCGCCGTTATACAATACCCTGCAGTGATTCTTTGGGCCGTCGCCAAGCGGTTTAAGGCACCGGGTTTTGATCCCGGCATTCGCAGGTTCGAATCCTGCCGGCCCAGCCAATTCCTTCACCGCCGCTTCCTGCGCACCAGTCACCCCAGTCTTCAGGCGAATGAACGATAGCCCCTACTCGCGGGATCAGGCCGGCAACAGCGAGATGAAACTGTTCGTCGGCCGCTCCAATGCACCCCTGAACGAACGCATCCTCCGCTCCCTGCGCGAACCGGCGGCCAGGGCGCTGCTCGGCGAGTTCAGCGACGGCGAACTGCGCGTCGAGATCAACGAAAATGTGCGCGGCTGCGATGTCTTCATCATCCAGTCGCTGTGCCATCCGACCAACCGCAATCTCATGGAGCTGCTGCTCATGGCGGACGCCCTGTCGCGGGCATCGGCCGAGCGCATCACCGCCATCATCCCCTACTTCGGCTACGCCCGCCAGGACCGGCGACCGCGCTCGCAGCGGGTGCCGATCACGGCCAAGATCGTCGCCAACCTGCTGCAGAGCTGCAAGATCGACCGGGTGCTGACGATCGATCTGCACGCCGAGCAGATTCAGGGCTTTTTCGACATGCCGGTCGACAACCTCTACGGATCGGCCCTGCTCGACGCCGACATCTGGAAGCGCTGGGGCAGCAGCGACATCACCATCGTCTCGCCCGACACCGGAGGCGTCGCCCGGGCGCGGGCGACAGCCAAGGAGATCGGCGCCGACATGGTCATCGTCGACAAGAGGCGGGCCGGCCCCAATGAGAGCGAGATTATGAACATCATCGGCGAAGTCCGTGGCAAGGTCTGCGTACTGGTCGACGATATCGTCGATACGGCGGGCACCCTCTGCCAGGCCTCGGCGGCGCTGCGCCAGCAGGGAGCGGAAAAGGTCGTAGCCTACGCCATCCACCCGGTGCTGTCGGGCAAGGCCGTGGAGAATATCGCCAACTCCCAGATCGACGAGCTTGTCGTAACCGACACCATCCCGCTGTCCGAAGAGGCCATGGGGAGCAGCAAGATCACCCAGCTCAGCGCCGCCAACATGCTGGCGGAGGCCATCCGCCGGCTGCACAGCAACGAATCGATCAACGTTTTTCAGTATTGAGGCCTGTTTTCGTCTTTGATAACCTTCATCAGGGCGGGTTTTCAGGTTAGAATAAAAAGATTAACGCAGGGCGGCGGCGCTCCCCGGCCCGTCGTTTTTGCCTGCCCGATTTTCGTTTCGCCCCTCCCCTGTTTTCCCCTCCCCTATTTTATTTTTATTTTCAAGCACACCGAACCAAGATCATGTCATCGTCCACAGCGACCTACGAACTCCAGGCCGAGCCCCGCAGCGAATACGGCAAAGCCGCCAGCAGAAGGCTGAGGCTCGCCGGCAAAGTCATTGCCAATGTCTATGGCGGCGGCAAGCCCTCCCAGGCTCTGACACTCGAAGAGCGCGCCCTGCGCAGGCAACTGCGCGATGAAACCACCCTGTCCCACGTGCTGAGTCTGGAAGTCGCCGGCGAGAAGAAGCCGCAGCAGGTGCTGGTGCGCGAGTTGCAGCGCCACCCCTGGAAGAACCGCATCTTCCACATCGATTTCATGCGCGTCAGCGCAGACCGCGAAATTCAGGTACATGTGCCGCTGCGCTTCGTCGGCGAAGAGGAGTGCGCCGGCGTCAAGAGACACGGCATCCTGTCGCATGTCGATCTCGAGGTCCTCGTCGCCTGTCTGCCGAAGGACCTGCCCGAAACCATCGAGGTCGATGTGCTCGGGCTCGATGTCGGCGAATCGATTCATATCTCCGATCTGACCCTGCCCGAGGGCGTGGAATCGGTCAATCTGCGTCACGGCGCCGAGCACGACCGTGTCCTTGCCGCCGTCCACCTGCGCTCTGTCGTCACCGAGGAAGAGGAGGAAGTCGCCGAAGCTGAAGCCGCCGCTGAGGCCGAGGGCGAAGAGGCCGCAGAAGAGGCCGCCGACAAGGATCAGGAACAGAGCTCCAACTGAGGCTGCGGCCCTGTGGCTGAACCACAGACCGCCGCCGCCCAGCCCCTCGAGCTCATCGTCGGCATCGGCAATCCCGGCGAGCGCTACCGGGGCACCCGGCACAATGTCGGCGGGCAGTTCGTCGACCTGCTCGCCTGTCAGGGTGAGAGCCGCTGGCAGAGCCAGGCCTCTTTTCATGGAGACTTGGCCGAAATCACCATTGCACAGACCCGGGTGCGGCTGCTCAAGCCGGCAACCCATGTCAACAGGAGCGGCCGTTCGGTGCAGGCAGTGGCGCACTTTTACCGCATCCCGAGCGAGGCCATTCTCGTCGCCCACGACGACCTCGACCTGCCCCCCGGTTCCTGCCGCCTCAGATTTGCCTGCGGCGATGCCGGCCACAACGGCCTCAAGGACATCAGCCGCCAGTTGACGCCCAACTACTACCGCCTGCGCTTCGGCATCGGCCATCCGGGCCAGCGCGACGAGGTGACCCCCTGGGTGCTCGGCCGCCCCTCGGCCGCCGACCGCGAGGCCATGGGCCGGGCGCTGGAACTGGCCCAGGGCCAGATCGACAACCTCTGCCGCGGCAACTTCGAACAGGGCATGCGCGAACTCAACTGCTCATGAACGCCAAAACTGCGACCGGCGGGCGCGAAATCGCCCTCGTCTCCGATCTGCATCTGCGCTCGGCAGGTGAGGCCGCCGACCGCCAGGCCAGGGGCCGGGCGCTGGAACTGGCCCAGGGCCAGATCGACAACCTCTGCCGCGGCAACTTCGAACAGGGCATGCGCGAACTCAACTGCTCATGAACGCCAAAACTGCGACCGGCGGGCGCGAAATCGCCCTCGTCTCCGATCTGCATCTGCGCTCGGCAGATGAGGCCGCCGACCGCCAGGCCAGGGGCCGGGCGCTGGAACTGGCCCAGGGCCAGATCGACAACCTCTGCCGCGGCAACTTCGAACAGGGCATGCGCGAACTCAACTGCTCATGAACGCCAAAACTGCGACCGGCGGGCGCGAAATCGCCCTCGTCTCCGATCTGCATCTGCGCTCGGCAGATGAGGCCGGCATCCGTGAGGCCACTGATTTTTTCGAGGCCTGCATCGGCCGTTTCGCCGAACTCTACATTCTCGGAGACCTGTTCGACTGTTGGCTCGGCCATACCAGCGACTTTGCCGCGGACGACCCCATGCAGCGCTTCTTCCGCGCCCTCAAAGCGGCGGGCCAGAGCATGCCGGTATTTCTCATGCGCGGCAACCACGATTTCATGGTCGGCCGCGGCTTTGCCCGCGAACACAGCTGCCGCCTGCTGTCGGCCACCACCCGCGAGCTCGTCGTCGGCGGTCGCCGCCTGCTGCTGCTTCACGGCCACACCCTCGGCTCAAACGACATGGGCCTGCAGTGGCTGCACCGGCTCTTCATCGCCAGCCGCATCTGTCCCTGGATTCTGGCACAGCTGTCCTTCAGAACCCGCACCAAAATCGGCGACATGTTCATGAGCAACTCGACGGAGCACAGGCCCGACCCCAAACTGAAGACAAGGGTCCAGGCCGTCGACGGGACGGTGCGGCAGCTGTGCCAGCGCCACCGCTGCGACCTCATGATCCACGGCCACTTCCACTGGGCGGCCGAGCACTCGATCGAATGCTCCCAGGGTGCTGTGACCCGCATCTGCATGGGCTTCTGGCGGGAGGACAAGAGCGGCGAGATCGTCGTTGTCGAGGACAGCGGCCGGGCCCATCTGCTGCAGTGGCGCGACTGGCTGGGCCGGGGCGGCAAGCGCAGCGTCGGCAGCAGCAAAACAGCTGCCGCCGACGCCGAAATCGCTGAAGCGGCCCACTCGTGAGCGAACTCCTGACACAGCTGCAGTCCTGGCCGGCCGAGGCGGTCTGGTTGACGCAGTTTTTTCTCACCTACAGCAGCATGTTGCTGATGCTGCGGCTCTTCGGCAAGACGGGACTGTATCTCTTCATGATCGTCGCCGTCATCGTCGCCAATATTCAGGTGCTGAAGCCGGTCTTCTTCACCGTCATCGACGATACCATCACCCTCGGCACCGCCCTTTTCACGGCCAACTTCCTCGCCACCGACATCCTCAGCGAACACTACGGCCCCAAGAGTGCCCGGCGCGCTCTGGTGGCGGTTTTTACCAGCTTTTTCCTGTTCACGTCCCTGATGCTGGTCACCCTCGGCTTTGCTCCGGCGACGCCCGCCGCCGCCGGCCCCGACCTCGCCTGGGCCCTGCCGAATCACGGCCACATCGACGCCCTCTTCCGCCCGACTCCGAGCCTGCTGATCGCCAGCCTGACGGCCTATATGATCGGGCAGTACCTCGACATCTGGCTGTTCCAGCGCATCCGCCAGGCCACCGCCGGCGCCAAACCCTGGCTGCGCAACAATCTGTCGACGGCCCTGAGCTCTCTGGTCGATCTCGCCATCTTCGGCTTCCTCGCCTTCTATGTCCTCATCGACAACGACATGCCGCTGACAGAGGTGGCGGCGGTCTTCGTCATCGGCCCCTACTGGTTCCGTCTGGCTACGGCCATCGCCGACACACCCTTCTTCTACGCCTCCAGATACTGCCTTCCCCGAGCCGACAGGACGGAAAAACCATGACTTCCATCAACCCCTCCATCTTTCGCGCCTACGACATCCGCGGCCTGCTCGACGACGGCGTCAATGAGGGCAGCTTCCGCCTGATCGGCCGCGCCCTCGGCGCTATGGTGGCCGAGGCCGGCGGCGACCTGGCGGCGGTCGGCCGCGACGGCCGTCTGTCGAGCCCGCCCCTGGCGGCCGCGATCATCGCCGGTCTCAATGACAGCGGCATAGAGGTGCTCGACATAGGCCCGGCTCCCACCCCCACCCTCTATTACGCCGCCTGTCGCCACAGCGGCGGCACCGGCTTCCAGATCACGGCCAGCCACAACCCGCCGCAGTACAACGGCCTCAAGGCCATGATCGGCGGCGCCGCCCTCTACGGCCCGGAGATTCAACAGATCTGCCGGCGAGCCCGGGCCGGGCCACAGGCGGCGTCGAGGCGCGGCCGCTGCCGCCCGCAGCCGATGCTGGCGGAGTACATTGAGGCCATCGCCGACGACATGCCGCCCTGTCCGCCGCTGCGCGTCGCCATCGACTGCGGCAACAGCATCGCCGGCATCCTGGCCGGGGATTTCATGCGCCGCCTCGGCCATGAGGCCCACCTCATGTACGCCGAAGTGGACGGCACCTTCCCGAACCACCACCCCGACCCGAGCCAAGCGGAAAACATGCGGGATCTCGCCGCCGCCGTCCGCGAGAAGCAGCTCGACCTGGGAATCGCTTACGACGGCGACGGCGACCGCCTCGGCGTGATCGACAGCCGGGGGCGGATCATCTGGCCCGACCGGCTCATGATTCTCTTTGCCCGAGAACTCCTGGCACGACGGCCCGGGGCCCTGATTCTCTACGACGTCAAGTGCTCCCGCCTGCTGCCGCTCGCCATCGAGGCCGCCGGCGGCCGCCCCGAGATGTGCCGCACCGGCCACTCCCTGATCAAGGCGCGCATGAGGGAGAGCGGCGCCCCCCTGGCCGGCGAGATGAGCGGCCATATTTTCTTCGGCGACACCTGGCCCGGCTTCGACGATGCCTTCTACGCCACGGCCCGGCTGCTGTCGGCGCTGGCGCTGGCGCCCGAAGGCGCCGCCGCCGCCCTGGCCGCGCTGCCCGACAGCCTCAGCACGCCCGAGCTCAACCTCGGCTTCGAGCGCGAGGGCGAACAGCACCGCTTCATCGACAGGCTGCGGGCTGCCGGCGGCTTTGCCGGCGCCGAGATCAGCCTGATCGACGGCCTCCGCGCCGACTTCGCCGACGGCTGGGGGCTGGTGCGGGCCTCGAATACCTCGCCGACCCTGGTCATGCGCTTCGAGGCCGACGACGAGGCGGCCCTTGAGCGCATTCAGGGCCTGTTTCGCCAACGGCTCGATCAGCTCGGGGCCGAGGGAATCCCTTTTTAGTCAGGCCCGGCTCTTCATTCAGCCGGACGCCCGGCCCCGGCTGGTCAGTCTCTTTTCAAGCCCGGCCGAGCCCGGATTCCTCGATCTCTCCTGTGGATTGGCCGACGCCGGCTGTCGACTCCCCGCCCAGAATCTCCGCTCTCCAGGCCGGCAACCGCTGTCTCCATCTGCAAACTCCTGAAGTCTAGAGCGTGAACACGACAACCATAAACACAATGACAATGATGATAGTGGCGATATTCATCAGCGAATACAAGAGGTAAAACCGCTCATCTCCGCTAAACTTTCTGGCGGCGGGCGGGCTTGGCAGTCTTTTTAGAGCCCAAGGGTTCTCCCTCCAACCAGGCTTGACGGTGACGGGATGCCCAACCCCAGGCCGGCGTCGCTCTCCTCGGCCTCGACAAGCCTGATTATCAGTTCGGTCAGGGTCTCAGTATTCGCCGTAACCCTCTCTTCGAGGCCGTCGAACCTCTTTTCGAGACTGCCCAGCCCTACCTTGACGCCCTTGACCTCGACTCTGAGTTCATTGATGCTACCGGTCAATCCCTTGCGAAGACCTTCGATTTTCGCATCGAGAGCGGCAATATCTTCCCTGGTTGCATACTCCCCCTGCATGGCCAATATCTGCCCCTGCATGGTCGATATCTGCCCCTGCATGGTCGACATCTGCCGCTGCATGGTCATGAACTGCTGTTCCATGGACGTGAACCGGTTATAGAGGACGCCCCCGCCAAAAACAAACCCGAGCATAAAGGTGAGATTGACGGCAAGGGCAGACCCGTGGAGCAGTGTCTTCGCCCTGTCCGGCTTTTCCGCCCGGGTACGCTCAGCGGCTTTTTTCAGGTCCATGGGTCCTGTCTCCGGCCCGGCCGGCCTGTCCCGGGGCGCCCAACCCCCTGCCGGCGTCGCTCTCTTTCGGCTCGGCAAGCCCGAGCGCCAATCCAGTCAGATTGTCCGTGTTCGCTGCCACCCTCTTTTCGAGGCCGTCAAACCTCTTTTCGAGGCCGTCCAGCTTCACCTTGACGCCCTTGACTTCGACTCGGAGTTCATGGATGCTGTCGGTCAGTTCCTCCCTGAATTCTCTGATCTCCTTACGGAGGTCGGCAACATCCTCTTGCAGGGCCGTCAACTGCCCCTGCATGGTTTTGAACCTGTTGTAGAGGATGCCGCCGCCAAAAACAAACCCGAGCAAAAAGGCGAGATTGACGGCAAGGGAAGACCACAGGAACAGCGTATTCATGCTGTCGGACCTTTCCGTACGGTTGCGTTCAACGCCAGGGCCCGCTGTCGGCAGGGGTCATGGAGCGAGTTGGAATGCATGAGTGGCTTCGGCGGCTGCAATAAAAATGCGGGAGTTAAGGAAAGCATAACGAAAAAGCGGCTTGATTGCAAGAAAAACAGAAATATCTGCGGCCAGCCGAGCTGACCTCGAAAGGCCATTATGCCCTCGGGCTGCGATGCAAAAACGGCAATATTGCCTGATTTAATGAAATTCTGTCAGACTTGGTCGAACCCGACGACTTCCCGGTCCTCGACGCCGCCCTCGCGCCCGTGAAAAATCGGATGCGGTCTGACCCCTGTGACCCGGCGCAGCTGCCCGCAGGCGCCGGGGCTTCGTTTTTTCAGCCTTGCCGGCAGGCGGCGGAACTCGTACTGCAGCTGCCCCGAGGTCACGGCAATGGCGCCGCTGAAGCCCTCAGTCGAAATCTTGCCGCCGTCGAAGCGGTATCCCCGGCGCTCCGCCTCCCCGGCGACCTGCCGCAGGTAGCCGGCGCGATGGCGCCGACGGGGTCGGGCGTCTCCCTGAAGCGCCGCAGTTGAGGGTGCTGTCTGTAGCCCCGGGTTTGCCCCGGCAGCATCTTCTGCGCCAGCAGGGCATCGCGCCAGAGGGCGACCAGTCCCCTGGCGTCGAGGCAGCCCGGGTGTATCGACCGGAGTCGCACGGGTTCAGGCCCTGAAGAATCGTAAATTCCGGCTTGGGCCGCAGTCTCCCCCTCAGTCGCCGGCGACGGCGGCTTCGGCGGCGGCGGAGCGGCCGGCGAGGTCGAGGGCGCGCTCGACATCGACCGACACCAGGCGGGACACGCCGGCCTCGCGCATGGCGACGCCATAGATGTAGCTCGCCTGTTCCATGGTCAGGGCGTTGTGGGTGATCAGCAGGAACTGCGATTCGGCCGAGAGCTGCCGCAGCAGTTCGAGGTAGTTGCCGATGCTGGCCTCGTCGAGGGCGGCATCGACCTCGTCGAGCACGCAGAAACCAGCCGGCTGCAGGCGAAAGAAGGAAAATACCAGGGCCAGGGCGGCGAGCGACTTCTCGCCGCCGGAGAGCATGGCGATGGAGCGGATACGCCTGCCGGCGAGATTGACCCTGTAGTGAAAAAGCCTGTCTGTGCCGCCGGCGGCGGGCGGCGGCAACAGTTCGGCCAACCCGCCCGGAAACAGCTGACCGAAAAAGGTCCGCAGGTTGCCGTTGATAGCGGTCAGGGCCTTGTTCAGGGCGCTGTCGATGCTCTTTTCGATACTGAGCATGCTCGCCCTCAGGGAGGCCACTGAGTTCTCGAGGTCCTCGACCTGGACGCGCACCTGCTCGACCCGCTGCTGTTCCTCGCGGCTCGCCTCGACCGCGGCCCAGTTCTGCGGCCCGGCCCGCTCGAGGCGGCGCTCGAGCGAGGCCAGTTGGCGACGGGCCTGATCGATCGCCGCTTCATCCCCGTCGCCGCCGATGGCGGCGGTCAGATGCGCCTCCTCCAGAGCTGTGCCGGCCAAACTCTTCAGCAGCGGCTGGCGCTCCCTGTCGAGTTGGCGCCGGGCGGCCTCGCCAGTGCGGACCTCCATTTCCAGGCTCAGGCGTGCCTCCAGAGCGCCCTCGCAGTCGGCGGCGGCGAGGCGCAAGCGCTCTTCCAGTTGCTCCAGCGCCCGGACGGCGGCAGTCTCCCGGCCCTCGGCCCGCTCAAGCTGTGCCCGCGCCTGTTGCAGGCGCTTTTCGACGGCCTCTTGCCGCCGGCTCTCGCCGACTTCGGTCGCCGCGCCTCCCTCCGGCAGACTGTTGCCTTCAAGCTCGAGGCGGCCCTGCCACTTTTCTTCGTTCTGCAGCGCCTGGGCCGCCAGTTCTCGATCCTGGACGAGGCCGGACAGGCGCAGCTTGACAGGCGCGCAACTCCCCGGCCGCCCTGGAGGCGGCCTCCCGCGCCTGCTGTTCCCGCTCGAGGAGGCGCTGCCACTGCTTTTCGGTCTGTTCCACCGCGCCCTGCCCCGGGCCGCTGCCCGCCTTTTGTCTCTGCCGCTCGAGCCGCCTGCGCTCCCTGTCGTCGGCCGCCATCCGCCGCTCAAGCTGCCGCAGGCGGGCGCGAACCTGTTCGAGGACGCGTTCGGCGGCGGCTTCGCTCCCGGGCGCTGGGCCGGCGCTGCCGCCTGCTGCCGCCGAGCGCGCCCAACCCGGGCCAAGCCAGAGGCCGTCGCGGCTGACGACCGACAGGCCGGCTCCGAGCGAGGGCAGCAACTCCCAGGCCGCGGCTGCATCCTCGACGGTCCGCACCAGATTCAGAAACTGCGGCACAGAGGCGCCGCTGCAACGGCAGGCCAGAGTTCCGTCGGCCTTCTTGCGGCTCGCCTTCGACGGGACCTGGCCGCTGCCGGCCGCCAGCAGCACGGCGCCGGCCGGCATGACAGCCGGAGGGGCCCCGCCGGCGCCCGTCTCCACAACCGGGGCCTGCAACCAGGGGCCGAGCACGGCGGCAACCGCCCGCTCCCAGCCCTCCTCGACGGTCAGGCCATCGGCCAGGACGCCCCGATTCGCGAAGCTCGAATCGCGCATCCAGCGGTCGAGCGCCGCCCCCGGCTCGCAGGGATCGGCGCCTTTCGCCTCGCCGCCCTGCAGAGTCGCGACCAGGCGCCCGAGCAGTTGCTTTTCTTCGCGGTCGCGCCGGCGGCGGCCGTCCAGCCGGGCGTCGAAATTCTCGGCCTCGAGCCTGTGCCGCTCAGCCGCCTGATCCTCAGACAGGGCCCGCCCCCGCTGGGCGCGGACGGCGCTGCACTCGTCCTCGCAGCGGCGCAGCCGGGCGGCCGCTGCAGCCGCAGTCCGCTCAAGAGCGCCCTGATGTTCGCCGGCAGAGGCGATCTCCGCCTCCAGCGACAGCAGGCGCTCCCTGTGGCCCTGTAGCTCGGTGGCGGCGCGGTCGAGCTGCAGCTGCAGCTGCCTGCGCCGCTTTTCGAGCTCGGCGCCGCTGTCGCAACGAGCCCGCAGCTGCTGCCGCAACAGCTCGAGTTCGGCTTCGGCGCGATAAAACTCCCGCCGCCGCCGCTCGGCTTCGGCCCGCGCCCTGCGCTCAGTGTCGCGGGCTGCCTTCAGACTCTTCTGATCGGCGTCGCGCTTCCCCGCCAGAGCGGCGGCACGCCTGGAGGCGCGGCGCCATTCGGCCTCAAGGCGATCGCCGTCGCGGGCGGCCCTGGCGCAGTCTCCGTTGAGCAGCTGCAGCCTGATGAGGTCGCGCTGCCGGGCCAGGCCCTCATGCAGTTCGGCGGCCCGCGCCTCCTTGCGCAGACGGCTGTAATTGCGCTCGCTTTCGGCCCGGGCCAGGCCGGCCCGGGCAAGGTTTTCTTCGGTGCGGCCGAGACGGGCCTCGGCTTCGGCGCGGCGCTCGCGGTAACGCGAGATGCCGGCGGCCTCTTCGACCATGCGGCCGAGCTGCGACGGCGAGGCCTCGGCGATGTCGCTGATCATGCCCTGCTCGACGATGCCGTATCCGCCGACAATCAAGCCGGTGCCGCGCAGCAGATCGATGAGATCGCGGCGGCGCACCGGCTTGTTGTTGATGAAAAACTCCGAGGGCTCGCCGCTGACCTGAATCCGCCGCACCACCACCTCGGAAAAACGGGCCCAATCAGGCCCCGGTTCGCCGTCGCTGTTGTCGAGCACCAGTTCGACGGAGGCGCGGCCGGCCCGGCGGCGGCTGGCCGTGCCGGCGAAAACGACATCCGACAGATTGTCGCTTCGCAGGCGCGCCGCCGAGGATTCGCCGCAGACCCAGCGCAGGGCGTCGACCAGATTCGACTTGCCGCTGCCGTTGGGGCCGACGAGACAGGCGCGATTGCCGACCAGCTCCAGAGCGGTGAGGTCGGCAAAAGACTTGAAGCCCGAGAGCTGGATCGATTTCAGCCGCATGAATCAAGCCCGCCTGAGCTTGTGAACCCGTCCTGGGTCGGCGCCGCGCCGCAGGAGGGAGCGGCCGCCCAGCGCAAGAAGGCGCAGGCGTCGTCCCGCCGGACCGGTTTTACTGCTGCAGAACCCTTATCTCGCCTGCATGCGGATGGCGCCATCGAGACGGAGCACGCAGCCGTTGATCATCTGGTTGCCGATGACTGACATCACCAGATGCGAATACTCTTCGGGGCGCCCGAAGCGCCGTGGAAACGGCACCTGGGCCGCCAGGGAATCCTGCACCTCCTGCGGAAAGCCGAGCAGCATGGGGGTGCTCATAAGGCCCGGGGCTATGGTGAGGACGCGGATGCCGCTGCGGGCGAATTCGCGGGCGGCAACCAGCGTCATGGACACCAGCCCCCCTTTGGAGGCGGCGTAGGCGGCCTGGCCGATCTGCCCCTCAAAGGCGGCGATGGAGGCGGTGTAGAAAATGACGCCGCGCTCGCCGGTATCGTCGAGCGCCTCGAGCTGCATGGTGCGGGCGGCGACGAGGCGGCTGATGTTGAAAGCGCCGATCAGGTTGACATCGACGACCCGGCGGAAGTTTTCCAGCGAGGCCGCCTCAAAGGAGCGGGTGTTGACGATCTTTTCGGCCGGGGCGATGCCGGCGCAGTTGACGGCGATGCGCGGCTCGCCGAGTTCGCCGGCGACCCGGGCGACGGCCGCCTCGGCTGAGGGACCGTCGGCGACATCGCATTCCACGGCCAGACCGCCGGTCTCGGCGGCGACGGCGACGAGGCCGTCGGCGGCGACATCGAACAGGGCCACCCTGGCGCCGGCGGCGGCGAGGGCGCGGGCGGTGGCAGCGCCAAGGCCGGAGGCGGCGCCCGTGACTACGGCGACATGATTTGCTACATCCATTTAAAGAAAACCCCTCAATAAAAAATGATTCGGGAAAGGCTCTGACTCAGACCCCCTCTGGCCGGCTGAAAATGGCAGACTTGCAAAAAGCAAAAAACAGAAAAGAGCAGCGAAAAAGCCAACAGAAAAGAGCCGACTCCATCGCGCAATTATAGTGCAAAGGCCCTGGTTCCCCTGCGGCCGGAGGGCCCGGCCGAAGCCGGTCTCAGAGCGGCGGCCTGGCCGTCCTCAGGCGGGCGCGCAGCCGGCGGAAGTCGTCAAACGCCAGCGCATCGATGGCGACCGGCACAGAGAAGCGCCGCCGCCGGGGCCAAAGCCCGCCTCCCCGCCGGCGGCAGTCGCGGAAATGGAGCACCATAAAAAAGGGGCTGATCAGCGCATCCTCGAGTTCGACAGCCCGCCAGTCGCCGGCTTCTCCCTGTCGCAGGGCCCAGGCGCCGCTGGGACTGAGGGCGAGCTCAGACGATGACCGCAGCGGCGCCAGGGAGAAAAAAGCCAGCGCCAGGGCCGGCAGAATCACTGCCAGCCGCAGCGGCAGCGGCAGCGGCAGGAGCCACCAGCAGAGGCCGAGCGACAGCCACGCAAGGGCGGCGGCGGCGAGGGTCAGGCGCGAGGGCTGCAGCTTGAGAAACATCGATGGAGCAGCCTCAGGTCAGGGGTGGCAATTGGGGCCCCCGAAGAGGGCCGCGGGGAGAGGTTCGGAGAAAATCATGACCGGGAAAATCAGCGCCGGGGGTTGCAGTTCAGCTTTTGGCCCAGCCGCTGCCGCAGTTGCTGCCACTCAGGGCCGCCCGGGGCCGCGGACGAGCCCAGCAGGAAGCTGAAGAGATCGGGGTCGCGCCACTCGAGCAGATCGTCAAAGGCCCGCTGCTCGGCCTTGTCGGCTGCGTCATAGAAGTTGTCAACATAGGCGATCAGTACCATATCGAGCTCCTTCATGCCGCGGCGGCAGAGCCAGCGGCGGCGGCGCGCCCGCTCAGCGGAGGCGGATTCCACAGGGCCGCCGCCGGCGAGGCTGTCGGGCTGAAAAATCGATGTCGGACATGGGTTGGATTGTACCGGCGCGGGCGCGCCCGGAGGCCCTCGGAAGCCGTCTTTTCCTTCCCTGACAGGGGGCGGACGGGCTTGGCCCCGGACTGGGCTGGCAGATTTGACTTTTGCTCTGACTTTCGTTAAAATATGCTACGGTGCCTCAAGGAAACGAGGCCGACTGCTGCAACTATGCGACAAGAGGCTGAAGCGGGCTATTTCAGTATCTTCTCTCCACAGTTGCTGTTTTTTTGTTTTTTTCCCACTGCTTTTTACCACTGTTTTTTGAAAAGGGACTCGATGGATCACCCAACCCGTACCGCCAATTTTATCTGGAATATCGCCGACGATGTGTTGCATGACATCTGCACCAAATCCAAGTACCGCGACATCATCATCCCCATGGTGTTGCTGTGCCGCCTTGATGCCGTCCTCCAGGGCAGCAGGGCCGCCGTCCTCAAGGACGCCAAGCGGGCCTCCGCCGATGAAAAATCTCTCTGCAAGGCCTCCGGCCAGGCTTTTTACAACAGTTCCGGGACCAACTTCAACGACCTGCGGGCCCTGTCCGACCATCAGGAGCTCGGGCAGCGATTCTTCGCCTGGATCGACGGCTTTTCCGCCAATGTCCTCGAGATTGTCGACAGCTTCGAGTTCCGCTCCCAGGTTTCGAACCTGATTCAGGCCGACGCCCTCTCGGCCCTGGTCGAGAAATTCTCCGACTCCCGCAGCCACCTCGGGCCCCAGCAACTGGTCAGCGACAACGAGGAGGACAGCCAGCCGGGCATCGACAACTGCGCCATGGCGCATATCTTCGGTCAGGTTCTGCTGCTGTCCCATGGAGAGGCGCACGCCGAGGCCGGCGAGCACTGGACGCCGCCGGACGTCGTCGATCTCATGGCGAAACTGGCCTGCTCGCCCGTGGCCGACAAGGTCGAGGCCGGCGCCAGCTACCGCTTTTACGACGGCGCCTTTGGCACCGGCAACCTGCTGCGCACCAGCGCCGAAACCCTGCAACGGGAAAGCGGCAGTGAGATCAGCACCGAGCTCTACGGCCAGGAGATCAACCGCGAGACCTACGCCATCGCCAAGGCCGGCTTCATGCTCCGCGGCCAGGCCGAGGCCACGGTCGATCTCGTCGGCGGACCGGGTTACTCCTCGCTGGCCAACGATGTCTACTCCGGCAGCAGCTTTGACTTCATCGTTTCGAGTCCGCTTTTCGGCAAGGGCTGGAAGATCGATCTCGAGCATCTGGGCGGCAAGGTCGATATCAACGATCCCCGTTTCGTCGGCCGCGACGCCGCCGGGGAGGACTACTCGCTGGTCACCCGCGCCAGCGACGGCCAGCTGATGTTTCTGGCGAATCTCGTCTCCAAGATGAACCACAACAGCCCCCTGGGCAGCCGCATCGTCGAACTGCACAACGGCTCTTCGCTCTTCACCGGCGAAGCCGGCCAGGGAGAATCCAACATCCGCCGCTGGGTCATCGAAAACGACTGGCTCGAAGCCGTCGTCGCCCTGCCGGCCAACATGCTGCCCAACACCGCAACCGCCGCCCACCTCTGGGTTCTGACCAATAAAAAGCCGCCCAGACAGCGCGGCAAGGTCATCCTCATCGACGCCTCCGAATGGGGCGAGTCTCTGGGCCAACCCCTCGGCCATCGTCTCTTCCGGCTGCCGCGAGAGTACCGCGACCGCATCGTCCGGCTGCTGAAAGATTTCAAGGAGACCGAAGAGTCGGTGATCCAGCCCAACGCCGCCTTCGGCTACTGGCGCGTCACGGTGGAACGGCCCCTGCGCCTGGCCGGCATCGAGCGCAACCGCCTCTACCGCCTCAATGAAATCCGCGAACTGCGGGAGCAGTGCGAGACCGACCCCGATGCGCCTCCCGTGCTGCGCAAGATTCACCGGCAGATTCTGCCCAACCCCCTGTACGGTCTGTTCGAGACCGTGATCGAGGGGCAGAAGTGCGTTGTCGAATATGAATCCGACACCGAGTTGCGGGACGCCGAGCAGGTGCCCCTGCTCGAACAGAGCGGCATCGAGGCCTTTGTGCGCCGCGAGGTGCTGCCCTATGCCCCCGACGCCTGGATTCGCCGCCAGGAAATCCGCATCGGCTACGAGATCAACTTCCACCTGTATTTCTCGCGGCCGCAGCAGTTAAGCACCATCAACCAGCTCGAGCCGACCATGTTCTCTTTCAACGAAGGGGCCAACCGCATCATCTCCGAGCTGCTCGGCAACCACGACTGAGCAGAGCCTCCGGGGCGCCTGAAAATACCGGCGCGGTCGGGGCCCGTCGGCGGCCGGGCGCCCCCTCCCTGGGAGCCTGGAGGACGCGCCCGGCGATCTTCCTGCTGATTTCGGCGATGGCCCTGGCCGGATGCCGACCATGTTCTCTTTCAACGAAGGGGCCAACCGCATCATCTCCGAGCTGCCCGGCAACCACGGCTGAGCAGAGCCTCCGGGGCGCCTGAAAATACCGGCGCGGTCGGGCGCCCCGTCGGCGGCCGGGCGCCCC
Source organism: Candidatus Porifericomitales bacterium (assembly GCA_965237735.1). GTDB lineage: Bacteria > Pseudomonadota > Gammaproteobacteria > CBDEFV01 > CBDEFV01 > CBDEFV01. The sequence continues at coordinate 325,514 of CBDEFV010000005.1, forward strand.
CTCCCTGGGAGCCTGGAGGACGCGCCCGGCGATCTTCCTGCTGATTTCGGCGATGGCCCTGGCCGGATGCCGACCATGTTCTCTTTCAACGAAGGGGCCAACCGCATCATCTCCGAGTTGCCCGGCAACCACGGCTGAGCAGAGCCTCCGGGGCGCCTGAAAAGCCTGAAAATACCGGCGCGATCAGGGCCCCGCCGGCGGCCCGGCGCCCCCTCCCTGGGAGCCTGGAGGACGCACCCGGCGATCTTCCTGCTGATTTCGGCGATGGCCCTGGCCGGATGCCGACCATGTTCTCTTTTAACGAAGGGGTCAACCGCATCATCTCCGAATTGCCCGGCAACCACGGCTGAGCAAAGCCTCCGGGGCGCCTGAAAAGCCTGAAAATACCGGCGCGGTCAGGGCCCCGCCGGGGCGGCCCGGCGCCCCTCTCCCTGGGAGCCTGGAGGACGCACCCGGCGATCTTCCTGCTGATTTCGGCGATGGCCCTGGCCGGATCCGACCATGTTCTCTTTCAACGAAGGGGTCAACCGCATCATCTCCGAGCTGCCCGGCAACCACGGATGAGCAAAGCCTCCGGGGCGCCTGAAAAGCCTGAAAATACCGGCGCGGTCAGGGCCCCGCCCGTGACCCCGGCGCCGCTCTCTCCCTGGGAGCCTGGAGGACGCGCCCGGCGATCTTCTTGCTGATTTCGGCGATGGCCCTGGCCGGATCCGACCATGTTCTCTTTCAACGAAGGGGCCAACCGCATCATCTCCGAGCTGCCCGGCAACCACGGATGAGCAGAGCCTCCGGGGCGCCTGAAAAGCCTGAAAATACCGGCGCGGTCAGGGCCCCGCCCGTGGCCCGGCGCCGCTCTCTCCGCCGGGAGGCTAGAGGACGCGCTCGGCGATCTTCTTCTTGATTTCGGCGATGGCCTTGGCCGGATTGAGCCCTTTGGGGCAGGCCGTGGCGCAATTCATGATGGTGTGGCAGCGGTACAGCTTGAAGGGGTCCTCGAGGGCGTCGAGACGCTCGCCGCTGGCCTCGTCGCGGCTGTCGGCCAGCCAGCGATAGGCGTTGAGCAGGGTCGCCGGCCCGAGGTAGCGGTCGCCGCTCCACCAATAGCTGGGACAGCTCGTCGAGCAGCAGGCGCAGAGGATGCACTCGTAGAGGCCGTCGAGCTTTTCGCGGTCCTCAGTCGACTGGCGCCGCTCCTGGTCCGGCGGCGGCGGCGTCCCGCTCTTCATCCAGGGTTCGACCGAGGCGTACTGGGCGTAGAAGGTCGTCAGGTCCGACACCAGGTCCTTGACGATCGGCTGGTGCGGCAGCGGATAGACCCTGACCGTGCCGCTGAGGGAGCTGGTCGGGGTGGTGCAGGCGAGGCCGTTGCGCCCGTTCATGTTCATTGAACAGGAGCCGCAGATGCCCTCGCGGCAGGAGCGGCGGAAGGAGAGAGTCGAATCGTGCGTCGATTTGATGTGAATCAGGGCGTCGAGCACCATGGGGCCGCAGTTTTCCAGGTCGATGTCGTAACTGTCGACCCGGGGATTGGCGCCGCTGTCCGGATCGTAGCGGTAGACCTCGAAGCGGCAGCCCTTGGCGGCTTTGTCGGCGAGGGGGCTGTGCTTGCCCTTTTTGACAATGGAGTTGGCTGGCAGGCGAAATTCGGCCATGGCTCGGATCCTCAGCAGTGACTTGGTTGATCAGTAAACACGCTTTTTCGGCGGTATCGGAGGGGTGTCCCGCGTCTCCATATTGACCGGCCGGTAACGAAAGCTGACTTCGCCCCTGTCGCTGTCGAAGCTGGCAAGGGTGTGCTTCATCCAGTTGCTGTCGTCGCGCTCGCTGTGGTCCTCGCGGGCGTGGGCGCCGCGGCTCTCGGTGCGGTGGCCGGCGCTGGCGACGATGACCTCGGCCTGGGCCAGCAGGTTCTGCAACTCCAGGGTCTCGACCAGGTCGGTGTTCCACACCAGGCTGCGATCCGAGACTTTGAGGTCGGTTGCATCCCGGCGGCACTGCGCCACTTCCTCAAGGCCCTTCGCCAAGGTGTCGGCCTGGCGGAAGACGGCTGCGTGCCGCTGCATGGACGCCTGCATGCGCTCGCGCAACCCGGCCGTCGGCATGCCGCCGTCGGCGTAGCGGGTGGCATCGAAGCACGACAGCAACGCCTCGGTCGTCGCCAGCGCCAGCGGGGCCTGATGGGCGCTCCTGTCGATGATCTCGGCGGCGCGGTGGGCCGCCGCCCGGCCGAAGACGATCAGATCGAGCAGGGAGTTGGAGCCGAGGCGGTTGGCGCCGTGCACCGAGACGCAGGCCGCCTCGCCGATCGCCATGAGCCCCGGAACCACCTGCTCCCGGCCCTTGTCGTCGAGCTGCACGACCTCGCCGTGATGGTTTGTCGGGATGCCTCCCATGGTGTAGTGCACCGTGGGGATGACCGGGATCGGCTTGCGGGTGAGGTCGACATCGGCGAAGATGCGCGCCGATTCGGAAATGCCCGGCAGGCGTTCGGCCAGCACCTCGGCGCCGAGGTGCTCGAGGTGGAGGTGGATGTGATCTTTTTTCTCGCCGATGCCGCGGCCGGCGTTGATCTCCTTCGTCATGGCGCGGCTGACGACATCGCGCGACGCCAGGTCGCGGGCGTTGGGGGCGTAGCCCTCCATGAAGCGCTCGCCCTTTGAATTCGTCAGGTAGCCGCCCTCGCCGCGGGCGCCCTCGGTGATGAGGACGCCGACGCCGTAGATGCCGGTCGGGTGAAACTGGACGAATTCCATGTCCTGCAGCGGCAGGCCGGCGCGCAGGGCCATGGCGCTGCCGTCGCCGGTGCAGGTGTGGGCCGAGGTCGACGAGAAGTAACAGCGGCCGCAACCGCCGGTGGCGATCACCGTGATGCGGGCGCGGATGGCGTGGAGCTGGCCGGTCGCCAGATCCCAGGCCAGCACGCCCCGGCACTGGCCGTCCTCCATGAGAAGGTCGAGCACGAAGTACTCGACGAAAAAGCGCGTCCTGTGCTTCAGCGACTGCTGATAGAGGGTGTGGAGGATGGCGTGGCCGGTGCGGTCGGCGGCAGCGCAGGTGCGCTGGGCGACGCCCTCGCCGAAATGGGTCGTCATGCCGCCGAAGGGGCGCTGGTAGATTTTGCCCTCCTCGTTGCGTGAAAAGGGCACGCCGTAGTGCTCGAGTTCGACGATGGCGGGAATGGCCTCGCGGCACATGTACTCGATGGCGTTCTGATCGCCGAGCCAGTCGGAGCCCTTGACGGTGTCGTACATGTGCCAGCGCCAGTCGTCCTCGCCCATGTTGCCGAGGGCGGCGCTGACGCCTCCCTGGGCCGCGACCGTGTGGCTGCGGGTGGGAAAAACCTTGGTGACGCAGGCCGTGCTGAGGCCGGCGGCCGACATGCCGAGGGCCGCCCTCAGGCCGGCGCCGCCGGCGCCGACGATGACGACATCGAACTGATGCTGTTCGAGGGGATAGGCCGCGCTGCCCATGTCAGCCGGCAAAAGCGAGGTAAAGGATGGAAACCGAAGCGGCGACCGCCAGGGCGGCGGCGGCGAACATGCTCGCCAGCACCGTCGCCAGGCGCAGGGCCGGGGAGGAGATGTAGTCCTCGGCGACGACCTGGACCCCTATATGGCCGTGATAGAAGGCGATCGCCAGGGTCAGAATCGACAGGGCGGCATTGAGGGGCGACAGGTTGAGCCAGTCGACCAGGGCGAAGTAATCGGTTGACGGCAGGGCCGCCAGCGACAGGCCGAGCCAGAGAAACAGCGGAATCAGGGCGAGCGCGGTCAGGCGCTGGTGCCACCAGTGGTGAAAGCCCTCGCCGGCGGAGCCGAGGCCGCGGGCCCGGGCCAGCGGCGTGCGCCAATCCTTCACTGCCATCTCAGGCGCCGCCGTAAGACAGCAGCAGAGTGACCGCCGTCAGCGCGACCGTCGCCGCCAGAATCAGCCAGGACGAGCGCTGCGCCTGGACCGGATCGAGGCCGCGGCCCAGATCCCACCAGAGATGGCGCACGCCGTTGCACAGGTGCAGGTAGAGGCAGAGCAGCAGCACTGCGACCAGGATGCGGCCGGGCAGGCTGTCCCACAGGTTGCGGGCGCATTCGTAGGAGTCGCGGCCATAGCCGGCGGCGATCAGGGTGAGGGCGACGAGGACGGCGCCGACAGAGAGGGCCAGGCCGGACAGACGGTGGCTGATCGACAGCAGCGCCGTAAGGGGCAGGCGATAAACCTGCAGATGGGGCGACAGCGGCGGCGATGTCGGGCGGGCTCTTTCTGGGTTCAACGCCCCGACCCGGTGGAGGTTTCGCCAACAAGCGGCGGACAACCGAAGGCGGCAACCTGCGGGCGGCGCTGGCCGGAACCTGGCCGGCGAAATCGAACCCGACCTGGGCCCCGGGCGATGGACGGCAGGAATTGCATCGGTGGTTGCAGCCTTTGGTAGTTGTCTTACTGAAGTGTGATGTCCAATCAGTTTAACACAAATAGATTGCAACAACGGCGGAAAACCGCTCCACCTCGCTGCCGACGGCGCCCCTGTCGTCACAGGGGCGGGGCGGAGCTTCAGCCGACAGGGAAGCGGCGAGCCCTGCAGGCGTTATCCTATCAGCAAGGCGATGCGCCTTTTTCAATGTCTTTTCGTCTCCTGAGCCAGGCACCATGTACTCCCTCATGACGCCCGCGTACATCCTGCACACCAGGCCCTGGCGCGAGACCAGCCTGTTGCTGACGGCCCTGAGCCGCGAGCACGGCCGGGTCGAACTCGTCGCCCGCGGGGCCCGGGCGCGCACTTCCGAGCGCAAGGGCCTGATTCATCTGTTTCAGCCGCTGCTGCTGTCCTGGTCCGGCAGGGGCTCGCTGCTGACCCTGCACAACATCGAAGAGGCCGAGTCCTACCGCCTCTACAGCCCCAGGGCCCAGTGCTGCGGCCTCTACCTCAACGAAATGCTGTGGCGGGCGCTGCCCGAGCGCGATCCGGCGGCCTCCGTCTACGACTACTACAGCAGGGTGTTGCAGCAACTGCTGCGACCCGACTGCGACTGGCCGGCGACGCTGCGCCTGTTCGAACTCGACCTGCTCTGCGCTCTCGGCTACGAACCGCCGCTGCAGCGCCAGCCGAACGGCCTCGACCCGGCCGATGTGTCCGTCGAGCGCACCTATCACTATGTGCCCGGGCACGGGCCCCAGGCGAGCCCCAGCCCCGAGAGCATCCCCGTCAGCGGCGAAATCCTGCTGGCCCTGGCGCGGCGGGAACAGATCAACGGCGGCAACTCCGAGGCGCGCAATCTGCTGCAGTCGCTGCTGCGCACCCATCTCGAACTCGACCGCATGAACAACAGCCGGCAGTTCTTCGCCCCCCTGTTCCGCTAATCCGGCCGCCGGCGTCCGTCCGCCGGCCGCTACTGCGGCCTGTGGCGCCCTCCCCTAGCAGCCGATCATGTTGACCGGCACTTCCACCACATGCACCGCCAGGCCGCCGCGGGCTGTCTCCTTGTATTTGGTCTTCATGTCTTCGCCGGTGGCCTTCATGGTCTTGATGACCTTGTCGAGGGAGACGATGTGGGTGCCGTCGCCGCGCAGCGCCAGGCGGCAGGCGTTGACGGCCTTGACCGAAGCCATGGCGTTGCGCTCGATGCAGGGAATCTGCACCAGGCCGCCGATGGGGTCGCAGGTCAGGCCCAGATTGTGCTCCATGCCGATCTCAGCGGCGTTTTCCACCTGCTCCGGCGTCCCCCCCATGACTTCGGCCAGCCCCCCTGAGGCCATGGAACAGGCCGATCCGACCTCTCCCTGGCAACCGACCTCGGCGCCGGAGATGGAGGCGTTGATCTTGAAGAGGATGCCGATGGCGGCCGCCGTCAGCATGAAGCGGACCACGCCCTCCTCGTTGCCGTCGCAGAAATTCCAGTAGTAGTGCAGCACGGACGGCACGATGCCGGCGGCGCCGTTGGTCGGGGCCGTGACGACGCGGCCGCCGGCGGCGTTCTCCTCGTTGACCGCCAGGGCGTAGAGGTTGATCCAGTCCATCTCGTCGAGCATGCACTCCCTGGGCCGGTTCCTGATGCTCTGGTAGAGATCGGCCGCCCGCCGCCTGACCTTGAGTCCGCCGGGCAGATAGCCGCTGTTGCGGCAGCCGCTGCGGACGCACTCCTGCATGGCCTCCCAGATCCTGAGGATGCCGGCGCGCACCTCCTCTTCGGGGCGCCAGCAGCACTCGTTGGCCATCATCAGCTGGCTGATCGAGACCTTCTCGCGGTTGCAGATGTCGAGGATCTCCCTGCCGGTCGTGAAGGGGTAGGGAATGCGGGTGTCGTCCTCGACTATGGGTGCCTCGCCTCTGGCGGCCTTCTCGTCGACGACAAAGCCGCCGCCGACCGAGTAGTAGGCTCCCTCCCTGACGATGTTGCCGCTCTCGTCGCAGGCGAAAAACTTCATGCCGTTGGGGTGGTACGGCATGCTCTTGCGCTTGTGCATGATCAGGTGCTCGCCTTCGTCGAAACGCAGCGGCCTGACGCCGGCGAGCTTGAGTTCGCGGCTTTGGCGCAGCCGCGCCAGCCGCCCCTCGATGCTGGCGACATCGACGGTCTCCGGATCCTCGCCCTCGAGGCCGAGCAGCACGGCCTTGTCGCTGCCGTGACCGTGGCCGGTGGCTCCGAGGGAGCCGAAGAGCTCGACCCGCACCTGACAGACGCGGTCGAGTTCGCCCGCTTCCTTAAGGGCCCCGGCAAACCAGCGGGCCGCCCGCATGGGGCCGACCGTGTGCGAACTCGAGGGGCCTATGCCGATCTTGAACAGATCAAAAACGCTCAATGCCATCAGAAATCACCTCATTTGAATCAGAAAATTAATACTAACTAGGGCCTGCTCCCTAGGAATTGTAGACCGGAAAGGCGCGGCAGAGATCGAGCACTCCGGCGCGCATCTCGGCCAGGTCGCCGTCGCTGTCCGGGTTCTGCAGGATGCGACAGATCCAGTCGGCTACCTGGCGCATCTCAGCCTCCCTGAAGCCGCGGGTCGTGATCGCCGGCGTGCCCAGGCGCAGGCCGCTTGTCTGCTTCGGCGGACGCGGGTCGTTCGGCACCATGTTCATGTTGACCGTGATGTTGGCCCGGCCGAGGGCGTCGCAGGCCTCGCTTCCCGAGAGCTCCCTGTCGATCAGACTCAGCAAGAACATGTGGTTGTCGGTGCCGCCCGAAACCACCTGATAGCCCTTCTCCAGAAAGCGCGAGGCGAAGGCGCGGGCATTGGCCACCACCTGCTTCTGGTATTCCCTGAACTCGGCTCCCATGGCCTCGGCAAAGGCGACGGCCTTGCCGGCGATGGAATGCAGCAGCGGGCCGCCCTGAAGAGCGGGGAAGACGGCCCGGTTGACCTTGCGCTGGATGTCGGCATTTTCGCGCCCGAAGATGATGCCGCTGCGCGGCCCGCGCAGGGTTTTATGGGTCGTGCTGGTGACGATGTCGGCAAAGGGCACCGGGCTGGGATACTGGCCGGCGGCGATGAGCCCCGAAACATGGGCGACGTCGGCCATGAAGACGGCGTCGACGCTGTCGGCGATGTCGCGGAAGCGCTGCCAGTCGACGATGCGGGAATAGGCGGAAAAGCCGGCGACGACGAGCTTCGGTCGATGCTCGCTGGCGAGCCGCTGGGCCTCGTCGTAATCGATGAAGCCGTCGCTGTCGACGCCGTACTGGACGGCGTTGAAGCCTTTGCCGGAAAAGCTGACCCTGGAGCCGTGCGTCAAGTGGCCGCCGTGATCAATCTTCATGCCGAGGATGCAGTCGCCCGGCACCATGACCGCGAGGAAGGCCGCCATGTTGGCCTGAGAGCCCGAATGCGGCTGGACATTGGCCCAGTCGGCGCCGAACAGCTTCTTCAGCCGCTCGATCGCCAGGCTCTCGACGACATCGACATGTTCGCAGCCGCCGTAGTAGCGCGCGCCGGGATAGCCTTCGGCGTATTTGTTGGTCAGCACCGAGCCCTGGGCCTGCAACACCCGCGGACTGGTGTAGTTTTCCGACGCTATGAGCTCGATATGCTCCTCCTGACGCTGGGATTCGGCCTCCATGGCCTCATGCAGGTCGGGATCAAAATCGGCGATTTTCATGCTTTTTGAAAACAACGTCATACCCCTGGTTTCGATCCGGGACCGAAGTGAATGAAAAGAAGATGGAGACCAAGAAAGCACCGAAGCTCCTGCTGTCGGCTCCAAGGACGGCGGCGAGATTCGGCCCCCCGGTTCGCCGGGGGCATGCTCAGGAGCCCATGATAGCGGCGGGAGTCCCCCAAGGCTAGAGTGAAACAGCGAAAAGTCATACCCTGAGGAGCAAACCCTTAGCCGCCACCGTCCAGCCGCGCCCCGGCCAAGGGCGCCGCCAGGCCCTGTCACAAGGCGTAGACAGGAAAAGCGCGGCAGAGCTCCCGGGCCTGGCCGCGCACCCGCCGAATCGCCTCGTCGCTGTCAGGATTCTGCAGCACATCGAGGATGCAGTCGGCGATCCGGCGCATCTCGTCCCCCCTGAAGCCGCGGGTCGCCGCCGCCGCCCAGCCGCACCCCAGCCAAGGGCGCCGCCGGGCCCTGTCACAAGGCGTAGACAGGAAAAGCGCGGCAGAGCTCCAGGGCCTGGCCGCGCACCCGTCGAATCGTCTCGTCGCTGTCGGGATTCTGCAGCACATCGAGGACACAGTCGGCGATCCGGCGCATCTCGTCCCCCCTGAAGCCGCGGGTCGTCACCGCCGCCCAGCCGCACCCCGGCCAAGGGCGCCGCCGGGCTCTGTCACAAGGCGTAGACAGGAAAGGCGCGGCAGAGCTCCAGGGCCTGGCCGCGCACCCGCCGAATCACCTCGTCGCTGTCGCGATTCTGCAGCACATCGAGGATGCAGTCGGCGATCCGGCGCATCTCGTCCTCCCTGAAGCCGCGGGTCGTCACCGCCGCCGATCCGAGGCGCAGGCCGCTGGTCCCCGCAGGATCGGGATCCCTCGGCAGGAGGCTGGCGTTGGAGGTGATATGGGCCCGGTTCAGCACATCGCAGGCCTGGCGGCCGCTGAGGCCGCTGTTCAACAGACTCAGCAGCAACATGTGGTTGTCGGTGCCGCCCGTCACGACCGCCAGGCCCTGTTCCATCAGTCGTTCGGCCAGGGCCCGGGCATTGGCCAGCATCTGCTTCTGGTAGTCGCTGAACTCCGGCTGCAGCGCCTCGGCAAAGGCCATGGCCTTGCCGGCGATTACATGCATCAGCGGGCCGCTCTGCAGCCCAGGGTAGACCCAGGAATTGACCTGCTGCTCGAGGTCGGGGTTTTCACGCCCGAGGATGATGCCGCTGCGCGGCCCGCGCAGCGTCTTGTGAGTGGTGCTGGTGACAAGGTCGGCAACGGGGAGCGGATTGGGGTAGAGCCCGGCCGCGACCAGCCCCGCCACATGGGCCATGTCGACCAGCAGCAGCGCCCCGACGCGGTCGGCGATGTGGCGGAATCTGCGCCAGTCGACGACCCGTGAATAGATCGAGAAGCCGGCCACCACCAGCTTCGGCCTGTGCTCGATCGCCAGGGCTTCGGCCTCGTCGTAGTCGATGAAGCCGTTTTCGTCGACGCCGTACTGGACAGCGTTGAAGCACCTGCCGGAAAAGCTGCCGCTGTATCCATGCGTCAGGTGGCCGCCGTGTTCGACCTTCATGCCGAGGAAGCAGTCGCCCGGCTTCAGGGTGGCGAAAAAGGCGGCGAGGTTGGCCTGGGAACCGGAGTTCGTCTGCACATTGGCCCAGGCGGCGCCGTAGAGCTGTTTCAGCCGCTCGATCGCCAGGGTCTCGACCTCGTCAACATGCTCGCAACCGCTGTAGTGGCGTCTGCCCGGGTAGCCCGAAGCGTATTTATTGGTCAGCACCGAACCTTGGGCCTGCAGCACCCGCGGGCTGACGTAGTTTTCCGAGGCGATGAGTTCGACCTGGTCCTCCTGGCGGCGGTATTCGGCCGCCAGCATGCGGGCGAGGCCGGGATCGAAGCTGGCTATGTCGAGATTTTCTGAGTACAGGGGCGCTCGTCGGTGGAGGGTTGAATCGGCGCAGACGGAAGCCGGGGGCGGCAGCCCGCCTCAATCGTTGTCGCTGCCGGCGGGACCGGCGCCGCCGGCGCGCGAGGCGCGGCTCTCGGGCACCAGCATACCATGAGCGTGGCGGTCGAGGCGCAGCCAGATATCGCCGTCGACCCTGATCCCCTCCTCGCAGACGGAACCCAGTCGCTCCTCGAGTACCCTGCCGGCTGCCGGCTTTTCGCCGGGCGACAGAAGCGCCGCGGTCACGGCGGCGGCGCGCCGGGCAGCGAGGCCGGCGTCGCCGCAGCCCTGGAAACTGACGACGGAACCGCGGCCCGAAGCGGCGAAGCCGGACCAGCCGACCTGGACGTCAAAGCCCTGCTCAGCTGCGGCGATCAAGAGGGAGGGCAGCAGCAGCAGCGGCACATCGACAGGCTCCAGGCAGAGCTCGGCCGGCCCGTCGGCGGCGCAGGCGCCGAACCAGTCGGCAGCCGCGCCGCCGATGAGAACGATCGACAGTTGCCGCCCCTCATCGGCGCTCCAGAGCCCGGAGCGGCTGCGGCCGCCGGCGGAGGCCGGCTGCTCCTCGAGGCGGCCCCAGTGCGAGACGCCGCCGGCGACCCTGTCGAGGGCGGCAACCAGAGGCGGCAGCGCCGGCAGGCCGCGGGCCAGCAGCCAGCGGACTGCCGTGGCGGCGTCGTCGGCCGCGCCGTAGGTCGCGCCCACTCTGAGGGCGGCGCGCCAGGACAGGCTCTCGATCTCGTTCAGCGAAACAATCATCCTTGCAACTGCCCGGGCCCACAGAAACCCCTCTGCGAATCAGGACAGCCGACACCGGTCAGCCGACGGCCCCGGCAAAAGCGTCGATCAGGCGGCGCAGCTCGGGGCCGCGGGTTTTCAGGGACGCCCGGTTGACGATCAGGCGCGAGCTGATGGCGGCGATCTCGGCCAGGGGCTCGAGGTCGTGGGCGCGCAGGGTGTTGCCGGTCTCGACAATATCGACGATGACGTCGGCGAAGCCCGTCAGGGGGGCGAGTTCGAGCGAGCCGTAGAGCTGGACGACGCTGGCCGGCAGCCGCTGGGCGGCGAACCAGCGGCGGGCGTTGCGGACATACTTGGTGGCGACGAGCAGGCGGCGGCCGCCGGCGTCGAGAGCGAAGCCGCAGGGACCGGCCACCACCAGGCGGCAGAGGCCGATTTTGGCGTCGACGAGCTCATAGAGTCCCTGCAACCCCTGCTCCAGCAACTGATCCTTGCCGGCGATGCCGACATCGGCTGCGCCGAGGCGGACATAGCCCGGCACATCGACCGCGCGCACCGACAGCACGCGGTAGCGGCCGCACTCGGAATCGGCCATGAGGGTCTTGCCGTCGGCGCGGCTGTGCCAGCGGACGCCGGCCTTTTCGAACAGGGCCCGCGAACGGGCCTCGAGCCGCCCCTTGGGCAGGGCGAGGACGAGGGGAGCGGATCTCATCTGAGCACGGCCCTCATTGGGGGAATCAGCCATGAGGGTCTTGCCGTCGGCGCGGCTGTGCCAGCGGACGCCGGCCTTTTCGAACAGGGCCCGCGAACGGGCCTCGAGCCGCCCCTCGGGCAGGGCGAGGACGAGGGGAGCGGATCTCATCTGAGCACGGCCCTCATTGGGGGGAATCAGCCATGAGGGTCTTGCCGTCGGCGCGGCTGTGCCAGCGGACGCCGGCCTTTTCGAACAGGGCCCGCGAACGGGCCTCGAGCCGCCCCTCGGGCAGGGCGAGGACGAGGGGAGCGGATCTCATCTGAGCGCGGCCCTCATTGGGGGTCTTCGCGGCGGATGATGTCGGCGCCGAGCAGGCGCAGCTTCTCCTCGATACACTCGTAGCCGCGGTCGATGTGGTAGACGCGGTGCACCACCGTCTCGCCCTCGGCGGCGAGGCCGGCGAGAATGAGGGAGGCCGAGGCGCGCAGGTCCGTCGCCATGACCTGGGTGCCGACAAGCCTGTCGACGCCGCGGACAAAGGCGACATTGCCGACCACATTAATATCGGCCCCCATGCGGTTGAGCTCCTGCACATGCATGAAGCGGTTCTCGAAGACATTCTCGACCACCTGGCCGGCGCCCTCGCCGATGGAGTTGAGCACCGTGATCTGCGCCTGCATGTCCGTCGGGAACGCCGGATAGGGGGCGGCGATGACATCGATCACCTTGGGCCGGCGCTCCATCTCGACGGTGACATCGGTCTCGCCGACCCTGAGTTCGGCCCCGGCCAACCGCAGTTTCTGGATGACGGCGTCGAGGATGCCGGGCTTGACGTCGCAGACCGTCACCTGACCGCCGGTCAGGGCGGCCGCGGTCAGGTAGGTCGAGGCCTCGATGCGGTCGGGCGAGACATGGAACTCGCCGCCGCCGAGCTCGTCGACGCCGTCGATGGTGATCGTCTCGGTGCCGGCGCCGCCGACGCGGGCTCCGGCTCTGTTGAGGAAGTTGGCCAGGTCGATGATCTCCGGCTCGCAGGCGGCGTTCTGCAGAATCGTCTGGCCCTCGGCGAGGACGGCGGACATCAGCAGATTCTCGGTGCCTGTCACCGTCACGTTGTCGAAGACGATGCGGGCCCCCTTGAGCCTCTTGCAGCGGGCGACGATGTCGCCCTTCTCAATCTCGACCGAGGCGCCAAGCGCCCGCAGTCCGGAGATGTGGAGGTCGATCGGCCGCTGGCCGATGGCGCAGCCGCCCGGCAGCGACACCCGGGCCTCGCCGTAACGCGCCAGCAGCGAGCCCAGCACCAGCACCGAGGCGCGCATCCTCTTGACCAGATCGTAGGGGGCGTAGATGTCGTTGACCGTGCGGGTGTCGAGATGGAGCCGGTCGAGCTCCTGAACGTCGCAATGGGCTCCGAGGCGGGCCAGCAGGGAGACCATGGTGGTGACGTCCTCGAGGTGGGGCACATTGGCCAGCAGCACCGGCTCGCGGCACAGCAGAGTCGCCGCCAGCACCGGCAACACGGCGTTTTTCGAGCCGGAGATGCGAACCCTGCCCTCGAGCGGCCGCCCCCCTTGGATAATCAGTTGCTGCATGGAATTGAAAGAAAGAGAGGCTGAAGCCGCCGCAGGAAATTCGCCGCGAAGAGGCCGCCGGGGGCCGGAGAGAAACCACCCTGAGCGCGAAGCCCTGATGGGGGCGCTCTCTGTATTATAATTCTCACAGTCAGGGTAGAGGGCTGCTATGCGCATCTGCCACAGAATTCTTTTTCAGCGCCTGGGACCGCTCAGCACAAGGAGGCATTTCATTGAGCAAAACGATAGAGAACTTTCTCGCTTCCGGCCTGGCCGAAGTCGACGTCAAGCTGGGGGGCGATCGCCCCTGGGACGTGCGCATCCACGACTCCAGAACCTATGGGCGCATCGTCCGTCAAGGGTCGCTCGGCCTCGGCGAGAGCTTCATGGACGGCTGGTGGGAGTGCGATCAGCTGGCCGAAATGCTGACCCGCGCCCTGACCTCGCCGAAGCTGGCGGCCCTGACCGACCGCGGAACCCTGTGGATGCGCCTGGTGCAACTGCTGACCAACCCGCAGACGATCAAAAAAAGCAAGGAGGAAGTGGGCCGCACTCACTACGTCCACCGCAACCGCTTCTACCAGCTGATGCTCGATCCCCTCATGCTCTACACCTGCGGCTATTGGGACGACAGGCTCGGCTCCCGCGATCTTGACAGCTCCCAGCGCGTCAAGCTCGATCTGGTCGCCGTCAAACTCGGCCTCGAGCCGGGCATGAAGGTACTCGACATCGGCTGCGGCTGGGGCGGCGCGGCCCATTATATGGCCCGCAACTACGGCGTCGAGGTGACCGGCCTGACTCTCAGCGAGAGTCAGCTGGAGATGGCCGAGGACCGCTGCAGCGGCGTCAACGCCTCCTTCGAGTTGTGCGATTACCGCCTGCACGAGGGGCGCTACGACCGCATCTACTCGCTCGGCATGCTCGAGCATGTGGGCAACAAGAACCACCGCACCTATCTCAAGAAGGTGCGGCAGTTGCTCGAGCCAGAGGGGCTCTTCCTGCTGCAGAGCATCGGCCAGAACCCCAGCGTGCCCTTCAACGACCCCTGGATCAACAAGTACATCTTCCCCGGCAGCTTCATCCCTTCGACGCCCGACGTCGCCAAGGCCCTGGACGGCGTACTGATCATGGAAGACTGGCAGAACTTTGGCCCCCACTATGTGCTGACGCTGAGCGGCTGGGCCGAGAACCTCAGGCGCAACGAAAAGGATATCCTCTCCTCCCTGTGCGACGAGCGCGAACTGCGCATGTGGCACTTCTATCTGGCTTCGTCGGCGGCCTTTTTCCGCGTCCGCCAGTTGCAGCTGTTTCAGGTGCTTATGTCGCAGCCCGGCATGCGCAGCGCGCCCCTGTACCGTTTCCGCAAGGACCTCGACGACGTCAAGCTGCCGCAAGCAAAGAAAGAACGGCAGATCAGGGCGCGTGAAGACGAAGCGGCGAAGAAGGGAGCGAAAAAACGGGCCGCCGTCGGCTAGCGCAGCCTGCGACAGCCTCCGGCGGGGCGGGCGCGCCGCGTCCGCCGCTGTCCGGGCCTGCCGGCGGGACTCTGAGGGCTCTGCTGCAACAGTTTCTGGAGGGAAACCTTATATTCAGGCAATAATACCGCTTCTGCCGCCGCCGAATCGGTTATGTTTTTCATGTACAGCCGCCATTTTTTCCAACTCCCTTCCCCCGCCCTTCGCAGGACACGCCCATGTTTGATCCACGCAATTTCGAAGAGATCGCCCGCTCCATCAGCCGCCTGCTGCCCCCTGGGGCGACCGAGCTGAAAGAGGAGTTCGAGCGCAACGTCAAGGCCGCTCTCCAGTCGTCGCTGTCGCGTCTCGATCTGGTGACGCGCGAGGAGTTCGACGTCCACAGCAGGCTGCTGCAGAGCGCGCGCGAACACATCGACGCACTTGAGGCGAGAATCGCCGCTCTCGAGGCCGCCTCCGGCAGCAAGACCGCCGGCAGAGGCGCCGCCAAGAAGTAAGGCTGCAGAGCAGCCACGGGCCGCCCCAGAGCGGGCGCCCCCGCCAACAAGCCCCCCGCCAGGCTCCGTCATGGGCACGGCTGTCGTCTACTCGCGCGCGCTCGTCGGCGTCGAGGCCGTCGAAGTGCGGGTGGAGGTGCACATCGGCGGCGGCCTGCCGCGCATCGCCATCGTCGGCCTGCCGGAGAAATCCGTCAACGAGAGCCGCGAGCGGGTGCGGGCGGCCCTGAAAAACATCGGCTGCGAAATCGCCCCGAGCCATATCGTCATCAACCTCTCGCCGGCCGACCTGCCCAAGGCCGGCAGCCGCTTCGACCTGCCGATCGCCCTCGGCATCCTCGCCGCCTCCAGGCAGATTCTGCCGGAGTCCCTGAGAGGGCGGGAGTTCATCGGCGAGCTGGCGCTGACCGGCGAACTGCGCCCGGTGCGCGGCGTCCTCGCCGCCGCCGCCGCCTGCCATCGGTGCGGGCGCGAACTGATCGCCCCCGGGGCCAACGCCCTCGAGGTTGCGCTCGCCGCCGGCCCCCGGGGGCGGGCCGCCGGCAACCTCAGGGCCGTCTGCCGGCACCTGTCGGCCGAGGAGCCGCTGCCGCCCCTGCCGGCGGCCAGGCCGCAGAATTCGCTTCCCGCCGCCGCCGTCGATCTCAGCGATGTCCGCGGCCAGCAGCAGGCGCGCCGCGCCGTCGAAGTGGCGGCGGCCGGCATGCACAACCTGCTCATGGTCGGCCCGCCCGGCGCCGGCAAATCCATGATCGCCGCCGCCATGCCGGGCATCCTGCCGCCCATGGAAACCGGCGAAGCCCTGGAGACCGCGGCCATCCAGTCGCTGTCGGAGCAGGGCTTCAGCAGCGAGAGTTTCGCCGTGCGCCCCTTCCGCTCGCCGCACCACACGGCCTCGGGGGCGGCTCTTGTCGGCGGCGGCGCCGTCCCCCGCCCCGGGGAGATATCGCTGGCCCACAACGGGGTGCTGTTTCTCGACGAATTCCCCGAGTTTTCGCGGCCGGTGCTCGAAGCCTTGCGCGAGCCGCTGGAAACGGGCCACATCGACATTTCGCGGACGAGGGCGAAAACGCGCTTTCCCGCCCGCATCCAGCTCGTCGCCGCCATGAACCCCTGCCCCTGCGGCTACGGCAGCGACAACTCGGGGCTGTGCCGCTGCCCGCCGCCGGCGATCGAGCGCTACCGCGCCCGCCTGTCCGGCCCGCTTCTCGACCGCATTGATATACAGATTCACATGCCGCGCCTCGAACTCGGCGAGATCAAGCGGCAGATCCCGTGCGAGAGCAGCGAAGTCGTGCGCGGCCGCGTCATCGAGGCCCGTCGGCGGCAGCTGCAGCGCGCCGGCAAGGCCAACAGCCGGCTGGACAGCCGCGAGCTCAATAGCTTCTGCCGCCTCGACGACGCCGGCGAGGAGCTGCTGAGCCGGGCTTCGAACCGCCTGCGCCTGTCCATGCGCGCCTGCAACAAAGCGATCAAGGTGGCGCGCACCCTGGCAGACCTCGACGGCTGCGCCAGGCTGCACAGCCGCCATCTGGCGGAGGCGCTGGGCTACAGATCGCTGTAGCGGCCCGGCCGGCGGGGCGAGCTGACGGCGGACGGCGCCGGGGGCCGAAGAAGATTTTGTTTTGTCTAGTCAATGCGCCTGAAATCCAGGCGCTGCCGCCGATGCGGTAAAAAGTTCTCCCTGCCGCGCCCCCGCGCCCCGACAGTTTGCCCCTGCAATTCTTCGGCGGACGGCGCCGGGGGCCGAAGAAGATTTTGTTTTGTCTGTCAATGCGCCTGAAATCCACGCGCTGCCGCCGATGCGGTAAAAAGTTCTCCCTGCCGCGCCCCCGCGCCCCGACAGTTTGCCCCTGCAATTCTTCGGCGGACGGCGCCGGGGGCCGAAGAAGATTTCGTTTTGTCTGTCAATGCGCCTGAAATCTACGCGCTGCCGCCGATGCGGTAAAAAGTTCTTCCTGCTGCGCCCCCGCGCCCCGACAATTTGCGCCTGCAGTCCTTAAAATAGAGCTTTAACCTGACCATCCCGACCATTGCCCGGCCCTGCATGAAAAAACGCACCCTCCTGACTGCCGCCCTGCCCTACGCCAACGGGCCGCTGCACCTCGGACATATGGTCGAATACGTCCAGGCCGATATCTGGGCGCGCTTCCGCCGCCTCTCGGGCCACGAGTGCATTTTCGTCGGCGCCGAGGACGCCCACGGCACGCCCATCATGCTGCAGGCGCAGAAGGAGGGCGTCGAGCCGGAGCAGCTGATCGAACGCATAGGGGCGCTGCACCGCAAGGATTTTGCCGACTTCTCCATCTCCTTCGACAACTACCACTCGACGCACTCGCCCGAGAACAGGGAGCTCGTCGAGCAGATATACCGGCGGCTTCAGCAGGGCGGCCACATCGAACGGCGCCGCATCACCCAAGCCTTCGACGGCCGGGCCGGCATCTTCCTGCCGGACCGCTATGTCCGCGGCGGCTGCCCGCGCTGCGGCGCCGGCGATCAATACGGCGATTCCTGCGAGAGCTGCGGCGCCACCTACTCGCCGCTGGACCTGATCGAGCCGCGCTCGACGCTGTCCGGCGAACGGCCGACGGCGCGGGAGTCCGAACACCTGTTCTTTCGCCTGGCCGATTTCGCCGATTTTCTCGACGGCTGGCTGGCGCGGGCACAGCTGCAGCCCGAAATCGCCAACAAACTCGAGGAGTGGACCCGCGCCGGCCTCAAAGACTGGGACATCTCGCGCGATGCGCCCTACTGGGGCTTCGCCATCCCCGGCGAAGAGGACAAGTACTTCTATGTCTGGCTCGACGCCCCCATCGGCTACATGGCGAGTTTTCTCAACCTCTGCCGCCGCCGGGACATCGACTTCGACGACTTCTGGCAGGAGGACAGCGACTGCGAGCTGTTCCACCTCATCGGCAAGGACATCGCCTACTTTCACACCCTCTTCTGGCCCGCCGTGCTCAGGGCCGCCGGCCGCCGGCCGCCGACCTCGGTCTTCTGCCACGGCTTTCTCACCATCAACGGCGCCAAGATGTCGAAATCGCGCGGCACTTTCATCACCGCCGCCCACTGGCAGAGCCTGCTGCCGACCGATTACCTGCGCTACTACTTCGCGGCCAAGCTCAACGACAGCATCGAGGACATCGACCTGAACACGGACGACTTCAAGGCCCGCATCGACTCTGATCTCGTCGGCAAGTTCGCCAACCTCGCCAGCCGCAGCGCCAGCTTGCTGGCGAAATTGAGCGGCAACCGCCTGGCCGACCGCCTCGACCGGCCCGAGAACTACAGCCCCTTCGCCGAGGCCGGCCCGAAGCTCGCCGAGCTCTTTGAGAGGCGCCGCTTCGGCCGCGCCCTGCGCGAGATCGCCGAACTCGCCGACCGCGCCAACCAGTCGTTCAACGACCGCGCCCCCTGGAAGCTCAAGGGCGCGGACCGGACCCCCGAAATCCAGCGCATCTGCACCCAGGCGATCAACTCCTTCCGCGCCCTCGCCTGCTACCTGAAGCCGGTCATCCCGGCCACCATCGAGCGAGCCGAGGCCTTCCTCGGCGAGACACTGAGCTGGGACAGCCCGCGGCAGCCGCTTGTCGGCGCCGCCCTCGCCCCCTACGAACCCCTGGCCGAGCGCGTCGACAGCGAAGCCCTGGCGGCGCTCGTCGCCGAGCCCGAAGCTGCGCCGGCCCGGGCGGGCAGCGTCTGAACCGCGGCCGAGCCGATAAGAGCGCAGTTGCGGCCGTGATCGATCTTGTCAGAGACTACCTGCTGATCCTCGTCGGGACGGTGCTGGTCAACAACTTCGTCCTCGTCCGCTTTCTCGGCCTCTGCCCCTTCATGGGCGTGTCGCGGCGGCTCGATTCGGCCCTCGGCATGGGGCTGGCAACGACCTTTGTGCTGACGGTGACCGCCGTCGCCAGCCACGCCGTCGAGCGCTGGCTGCTCGCCCCCTTCGGTCTCGAATACCTGCGCACCCTCAGCTTCATCCTCGTCATCGCCTCGGTGGTGCAGTTCACCGAGATGTTCATCCGCAGGACCAGCCCCGTGCTCTACAACATCCTCGGCATCTTCCTGCCGCTCATCACCACCAACTGCGCCGTGCTCGGCGTCGCCCTGCTCAATGTCAATCAGGGCCACGGCCTCGTCGAATCGGCCCTCTACGGCGCCGGCGCCGCCATCGGCTTCACCTTGGTGCTGACTCTGTTTTCCAGCATGCGCGCCCGCATGGAGAACGCCGACATCCCGCTGCCGCTGCGCGGCAACGCCTCGGCCCTGATCGCCGCCGGCATCCTGTCGCTGGCCTTTATGGGCTTTACCGGCATGCTGCAGCTGTGAAAGTCATCTCGACCATTGCCGTCCTCTTCCTGATCGTCGAATCGGCCCTCTACGGCGCCGGCGCCGCCATCGGCTTCACCCTGATGCTGACTCTGTTTTCCGGCATGCGCGCCCGCATGGAGAACGCCGACGTCCCGCTGCCGCTGCGCGGCAACGCCTCGGCCCTGATCGCCGCCGGCATCCTGTCGCTGGCCTTTATGGGCTTTACCGGCATGCTGCAGCTGTGAAAGTCATCTCGACCATTGCCGTCCTCTTCCTGATGGCGCTGCTCTGCGGCGCCGTCCTCGGCTATGCAGCCAGGCGCCTCAAAGTCAGGGGCGATCCCCTGGTCGACGCCATCGACGCCAGGCTGCCCCAGACCCAGTGCGGCCAGTGCGGCTACCCCGGCTGCCGCCCCTACGCCGAGGCCATCGCCAAGGGAGAGGCGGAAATCAACCAGTGCCCCCCGGGCGGCGAGGCCGGCATCCGCGCCCTGGCCGAGCTCCTCGGGCGCGAGGTGATTCCGCTGAGCGTCGAACACGGCGTGGAAAAGCCGAAGGAAGTGGCCTATATCGTCGAACCCGACTGCATCGGCTGTACTCTCTGCATCCAGGCCTGCCCGGTCGACGCCATCGTCGGCGCGCCCAGACAGATGCACACCGTCATCGCCCGGGAGTGCACCGGCTGCGAACTCTGCGTGGCCCCCTGTCCGGTCGACTGCATCAAGATGATTCCCGCCTCCCAGCCCCTTGAGCGCTGGCGCTGGCCGCTGCCGACCGCCGATGAGAGCGTCTGAAGGCGGCTGCGCAGCGAAAACTGAATCGTGTTGTCCTCGCTGAACCCCCTGTCGCAGCTGTTCAAGCCCAGGCCCCGCTTCCGCGGCGGCCTGTCGCTCGAGGGGCACAGCGCCGAGAGCTCCCGCGGCCCGATTCTGCAGGCGCCTCTGCCGCCGCTGCTGCTGCTGTCGCTGCGGCAGCAGGCCGGAGACGCCGCCCAGCCCTTGGTCAAAGCCGGCGAGCGGGTGCTGCGCAACCAGCCGCTGGCGCGGGTTGAATCGGCGCTCGGCCTGCAGCTGCACGCCCCGGCCGCCGGTCGCATCCTCGGCTTCGAGGAGCGGCAGGCGCCGCACCCCTCGGGGCTGTCCAGCCCCTGCGCGCTGCTGGAAGTCGATGGCGACGAGCGCTGGGAGGACCCGGCCGCCTTCGGCGGCAACTGGCTGCAGGCGAGCAGCGACGAACTCTGCGCCCTCTTTGCCGGCTACGGCCTCGTCGGCCTCGGCGGCGCCAGCTTTCCGCTGGTGCGCAAACTCGATTCGTCGGCGCCGCACACCCTCATCGTCAACGGCAGCGAGTGCGAGCCCTACATCAGTTGCGACGAGGCCCTCATGAAAGAGCGCGCCGCCGCCATCGTCGAAGGCAGCGCCATCATCGCCCGGGCCGCCGGCTGCTCAAACATCCTCATCGGCGTCGAGGACGGCATGCCGGAAGCCATCAACGCCATGCGACAGGCCCTCAGCCAAGGCGTGACAGGCGGCATCGACTGCTCGCTGCAGGTTCTGACCGAACTCTACCCATCGGGCGGCGAGAAACAACTGATTTATCTGCTGACCGGCAGGAAAGTGCCCTCCGGCGGGCTGCCGCGCGACATCGGCATGCTTTGCGTCAATGTCGCCACGGCCTACGCCGCCCAGCAGGCGGCCGTCGAGGGCAGGCCCCTGACCCGCCGCATCGTCACCGTCGGCGGCAACATCGCCCGGCCGGCCAATTTGGAGGCGGCGCTCGGCACCCCCATCGGGCAGCTGATCGAGCTCTGCGGCGGCTACAGCGCCCCGGCCGCCTCGCAGCGGCTGATCATGGGCGGCCCCATGATGGGCATAGGGCTCTCCGGCGACGACCTGCCGGTGATCAAGAGCACCAACTGCGTCCTCGCCCTCGAGGCCGCCGAGGCGCCGCCCCTCGAACAGGTGCGCCCCTGCATACGCTGCGGCGCCTGCGCCGATTCGTGCCCGGTGGACCTGTTGCCGCAACAGCTCTACTGGCACTCGCGCAACCAGGATTTCGACAACGCCCGCGCCTTTCATCTGTTCGACTGCATCGAGTGCGGCTGCTGTTCCTATGTCTGCCCCAGCAAGATCCCGCTGGTGCAGTACTTCCGCTACGCCAAATCGGAAATCCAGGCCGCCGCCGAGGAGAGGGCCGCCGCCGAGGCGGCGCGGCTGCGCTTCGACGCCCGCGAGCAGCGGCTGGCAAAGCAGAGGCAGGAGCGCGCCGAGCGGGCCGGGCGCCGACGCGAAGAGCTGAAAAAAGCCAAGAAAGACGGCCGCAAGCAGAAGCTCATCGCCGAGGCCATGGAACGCGCCGAGAAACACCGCACCGACCTGGGCCAAAGAAGCAGGACCCCCGGGCCGCCGGCCCGGGGAGCTGTCGAAGGCGGCGCCGAACCCGGCCGCCGCGGCCGCGGAGAGGATTCAACAAAGGCTTGATTTCCCTGATTCCGCCTGAATCGAACTGCTCGGGGTCCCGAATCTGAAGGTCGCTCAGGTCGCTGCAGAGGCAAGTGTCGCCGGCGAGTTCGTGACGACCGGCGACGGCGCCCCCGCCGCTGTGGAGTTGCGCAGCCTGAAGCGGCGCCGGCAATGGGTCCGAAGAGGCGCAGACCGGGGCGCCGGGCGGGAACGGAGCGGTCGTCGCCTCCATCAGCCTGGAGCTCAGGGTTGCCAATCAGGCCCCTGTCATCGGTCTGACTCGCCCTTTCGAGCCGCAGCCGCGGCCAGGGAGAGGATTCCATTGGAGGGGATGCAGGGACCCTGCCATGACCGATTTCAGGCCGCAATGGAAAGTCATATCGGAGTCCCGAATCTGAAGGTCGCTCAGGTCGCCGCAGAGGCAAGTGTCGTCGGCGAGTTCGTGACGACCGGCGACGGCGCCCCCGCCGCTGTGGAGTTGCGCAGCCTGAAGCGCGCCGGCAATAGGTCCGAAGAGGCGCTGCCATGACCGATTGCCGATTTCAGGCCACAGACCGCAGTGGAAGGTTATAATAGTCGGAATTGGCCAGAGATTCCCCGGTAGCTCAGTCGGTAGAGCGGGTGGCTGTTAACCACTAGGTCGGCGGTTCGAGCCCGTCCCGGGGAGCCATTTCGGTTCCATTGAGGTCCGGCCGGCCCCCCTGCCATCTTCCTCTCCGCCATCTTCCCGCGGACTGCCGCCGTCGCTGGCCGGTTCCGGCCGGCTGCGTCCCGTCTGCTGTCGTCAACAGCCCCCACCCCTTCACCCTTCACCCTTGCAACCATGTCCGAATACGAACGCCTCCTCTCCTGGATCGATGAATGCGCCCGGCTGACCGAAGCCGCCGAAGTGCGCTGGTGCGACGGCACTGAAGACGAGTACCGCCGGGTCGTCGATCTCATGCTCGGCGACGGCACCCTGCTGCCGCTGTCCGCCGATTGGCCCGGCTGCTACCTGCACCGCTCCGACCCCAGGGACGTCGCCCGCGTCGAGCACCTGACCTTTGTCTGCACCTCCACCGAGGAAGAAGCCGGGCCCAACAACAACTGGATGGAGCCGCAGAGCGCCAAAGCCAAAATGCGCGAACTCTTCAGGGGCGCCATGGCCGGCCGCACCCTTTATGTGGCGCCCTACTGCCTCGGCCCCCTCGGCTCCAGCCTGTCGCGCTACGGCCTGACCCTGACCGACAGCCCCTATGTGGTGGCGAATCTGCACAAGATGACCCGCACGGGCCCCGAGGTGCGGGCCGCCATCGAGGGCGGAGCCCCCTGCGTCCGCGGCCTGCACACCACGGCCGATCTCGACCCTGACAGGCGCTTCATCATGCATTTCCCCGAAGAGAACCTGATCGAGAGCGTCGGCTCGGGCTACGGCGGCAACGCCCTGCTGCCGAAGAAGTGCCACGCCCTGCGCATCGCCAGCACCCAGGCCCGCCGCGAGGGCTGGCTGGCCGAGCACATGCTGATTGTCGGCATCGAAACACCGGACGGCCGCACCGATTACATCGCCGCCGCCTTCCCCTCGGCCTGTGGCAAGACCAACCTCGCCATGCTGAGGCCGCCAGCCGGCTACGAGGGCTGGAAGATCTGGACGGTCGGCGACGACATCGCCTGGATGCATGCGGGCGAGGACGGCCGCCTCTGGGCCATCAACCCCGAGCGCGGCTTCTTCGGCGTCATCCCCGGCACCAACAGCAAGAGCAACCCCAGCGCCTTCGAGTCGATTCGGCAGGACACCATCTACACCAACGCGGCCGTAACGGCCGACAACAGCCCCTGGTGGGAAGGGCTGGAGAACGGCGAACCAGTCCTCGACTGGCAGGGTCGCCCCTATGACCCCAACGCCGGCAAGCCGGCGGCCCACCCCAACTCGCGCTTTACGGTCTCGATCGACCGCTGCCCGACCTGCTCGCCGGCATTCGACGAGCCCATGGGCGTGCCGATCTCGGCCATCGTCTTCGGCGGCCGTCGCTCCTCCCTGG
This sequence comes from Candidatus Porifericomitales bacterium, assembly GCA_965237735.1. GTDB lineage: Bacteria > Pseudomonadota > Gammaproteobacteria > CBDEFV01 > CBDEFV01 > CBDEFV01. The sequence goes on from CBDEFV010000005.1 coordinate 349,322, forward strand.
TGCCTCTGGTGCGCGAGGCCGAGGACTGGGGCCAGGGCGTGCTCACAGGCGCCTCCATGGCCTCTGAAACGACCGCCGCCGCCGCCGGCGCAGTCGGCGTGACGCGGCGCGACCCCATGGCCATGAAGCCCTTCCTCGGCTACAACTTCGGCGATTACTGGCAGCACTGGTTCGAAATGGGCTCGAGACTGTCGAACCCGCCGCGGGTCTTCGGTGTCAACTGGTTCCGCCGCGGCCAGGACGGCCGCTTCCTGTGGCCGGGCTTCAGCGAAAACATCCGCGTGCTCGAGTGGATCCTCGCCCGCTGCCGCGGCCAGGCCGAGGCGGAGCAGACGCCCATCGGCCTCGTCCCCCCAGCCGACGCCCTCAACCGCGCCGGCCTCGAGGAACGGGACCTGGCCGAACTCATGGCCATAGACGTCGACGGCTGGCGCAGCGAGATCGGCGAAGTCGGCGAGTATTTCCAGCAGTTCGCCTCCCGCCTGCCGCCCCGCATCGAACAGGAACGGCAGCGGCTGCTGGCGCGGCTCGAGCGCTGAATCCTGGCGGCAGCGAGCCGCTGCAGGCTCCCCAGCCGCTGCAGGCTCTACCCAAGAACCCGGAAGCGGACAGAGGGGAGGCAAAACAGCGAATGCAGATGCAGGGGCGCCTGGCCGACCGTCGTGGCTTGGGCGCGGTGCCCCGGAGCGGGCAGAGGGGAGGCAAAACAGCGAATGCCGGGGCGCCCGGCGACCGGGCGCAGCGCCACAGAACCGACAGAGGGGAGGCAAAACAGCGAATGCCGGGGCGCCCGGCGACCGGGCGCAGCGCCACAGAACCGACAGAGGGGAGGCAAAACAGCGAATGCCGGGGCGCCCGGCGGCCCTCCAGACTTGGCGCAGCGCCACGGAACCGACAGAGAGGAGGCAAAACAGCGAATGCCGGGGCGCCCGGCGGCCCTCCAGACTTGGCGCAGCGCCACGGAACCGACAGAGAGGAGGCAAAACAGCGAATGCCGGGGCGCCCGGCGGCCCTCCAGACTTGGCGCAGCGCCACGGAACCGACAGAGAGGAGGCAAAACAGCGAATGCCGGGGCGCCCGGCGGCCCTCCAGACTTGGCGCAGCGCCACGGAACCGACAGAGAGGAGGCAAAACAGCGAATGCCGGGGCGCCCGGCGGCCCTCCAGACTTGGCGCAGCGCCACGGAACCGACAGAGAGGAGGCAAAACAGCGAATGCCGGGGCGCCCGGCGGCCCTCCAGACTTGGCGCAGCGCCACGGAACCGACAGAGAGGAGGCAAAACAGCGAATGCCGGGGCGCCCGGCGGCCCTCCAGACTTGGCGCAGCGCCACGGAACCGACAGAGAGGAGGCAAAACAGCGAATGCCGGGGCGCCCGGCGGCCCTCCAGACTTGGCGCAGCGCCACGGAACCGACAGAGAGGAGGCAAAACAGCGAATGCCGGGGCGCCCGGCGGCCCTCCAGACTTGGCGCAGCGCCACGGAACCGACAGAGAGGAGGCAAAACAGCGAATGCCGGGGCGCCCGGCGGCCGTCTGGCCTGGCCGCCAGTGCCACAGAGCAGGCAACAGGGGCGCAAAAACGGCTGATTGGGCACAGGAGCCGCCCATCCAAGCGTGCCTCTTACCGCCCTGCAAGCGGGAAAGGGGCGGTGACAGCTGCTTTGCGGCGGCAAGACCCCCTTACAGAGCCCCCAGCACCTCAAAAACGAACAGCTGGACGGCCAAACGGCGGCCATGGCAGCCAACTGGCCCCTCTATCAGCCTCCGCTCCCTCGAAACAGGGCACGGGAGAAGCAAAGGGCCTGATGGGGCGACAGGGGGGGTACTGTCCCTGATTCTCTCTCCGCTGCCCGGCCGCCCTGTCGTCTCAGGGGGATGGAGGCTCCCTGTTTCGCTGCTGATTCGCCGCCTGAAAAAGAGAGGCTTAAAGTGAGAGCCCCTCTCCCCCCGGCAGCCAGAGCGCGGAGGGGAGAGGGGCTCAACTGTCCCAGGGGAGCAGCCGGGGAGACAGCTTTGCCTTTGAGGGAATCCTATCCCCAAAAGCGAGCCGTTGCCGCCGGGCGCTGTCGCCGTCTCAAGCGGACCAGCGTCGCCGGGGCGGCGAGGAACAGCCACAGCAGGCCGCTGCCGCCGCCGCCGCCGCCGCCGCCGCCGGAGGAGGGGCGAGAGGCCGCGGGGCATTTGCCGTCTTCATTGAGGACACAGACGGTCAGTCGCTCGGAGAGCGTCCCCCCGTCGTCGTCGGGATCGGTCAGATCGGTGGCCCTGACCCTCAGCCTGAAGGGCGAGCGGGCAGCGCCCGAGGTCAGTACCAGTCTGTGCTCAACCACAAACACTGCGGAACTGTCGGCAGAGGGCATCGCCCTTGATACCAGATCGGCAATCTCCCTGTCGCCGGGCTCCGCCAGTTCCAGCCTGAAGCTGTCGTCGCCGTCGGGGTCGTTGATGACTACGATCACGACGGTCTCGGTGTTGGGGTTGAGGCCGACCGTGGTGGTAATTTCCTCGCCGTTCTCCAACTCGAAGCTGATGACCGGAGGCCGATTGCCAACCCCGACCTGGAGGGTGAAGGAGGCGACGGCTGCTCCACCGCCATCGTCAAACAGCTCGACCAGCACCTCTTCGGGGCCGCCGAGGGTGCGCTTCACGCCGGTCAGAATCAGGCCGGGGCGGCCGCCGGTTGCAACGGTGTTGCTGAACTCGCCCTCGACATTGTCACTTCCCGTGACGACCGGAGTCAGACCCGGGCGCAGGCCGGACAGGGGGATGACAGTTCCGTCTCCCCCGGCATCCAGTTCGAGGCGGCGGTCGCGGAACTCTTCGCCCACCTCAAGGTTCAGCGGCTCTTCCACGGACTGCAGCAGCAACAGCAACTCGACCGAGCCGTCGCGGTCGTCGTCGACGCCGTAGAAGCAGGTGTCGCAGTCGGCGACGCTTTCCAGGGCTCCGGCGCCGCCGGCGCCGCCGGGCAGACCGGCGTCAATCACCGGCACCCAGGTCGCTTCGACGAGGCGATAGACCTCGTAGGACAGGTGCTCCTCGGGATGGGGCGGCAGGTTGATCAGCACCGGCTCGTCGGCTTCGGTCTCAGAGCTGTCGAAGCGGACCGAGAGATCGATGAGTTGGTACTCTCCGCTGTCGAATTCACCAGCGGTCAGGGCCTCGGTCACGCTCCGTGCCACGGCGAGGCTGTTAAAGTCGTTGGTCAAGTCCAAGTCTCCACCGCAACCGCTCAAACCGGCGACGGTACCGTCCATGGCCACCGTCAGCGCCAAGGTCACGCCGCCGCACTGGCCGAGATTGAGGGAGCGCGCCAAGTTGCCGAGCGACAGCGACAGCTCGTCATCCTGCACCTCGGCGCCCTGGTCCGTCACCGCGGCGACGGCGGCTTCGATCGGCCCCAGAATGGTGGGATCGACTTCGCCGGCGGCGGCGGCGTCAACCAGGCCGTCGTTGTCCACGTCTATGGAGTCGGCCAGGTCCCCTGCTGTGCGCAGGTCAACGACCGGCAGGCGCAGGCGGTCGCCCTCTATGAGGTCCAGGCCGAAGACGTGCCTGATCGATATCTCCACCACATCACCTGCATCAAGTTGCAGCATGTCAACACTCACGGTGGTCGTCAGCGCCAGCTCGACACTGAGGTCGGCATTGACCTCGACCGTCGTCGTCAGTTCCCACTCGACAGTGGCAGTGGCTATCGGCTCTCCGTCGGGGCCGAGCCGGGCGATGCTGAGCGTGAAGGTCGTGGCGCGGCCGGCCTCAACAAGCTGCTGCGGCACCTGGCCTGCCAGGGTCGCCTGGACGAAGAGGGTGTCGGTCAGCAGGAAGTTGGAAACCGTCGACCCTGCGGTCGTCGGATCGGCGGGGTCCGCGGCCTTCAGGCTCAACTGCAGGCGCGGCCTGGGAGCGGGCGCCACCACCACCACGGGGAGCTCGACCGTCCGCTGCTGCATGCCGTCATCGGAGGTCGCGGTCAACTCAAGCATGAAGGCCCGGCCGGCCACTGCCAGCGAAGCACTCACGGCCACCCGGCCGCTGCCATCGTCCAGGGTCTCCACGTCGCCGACCTCAAGGCCCACAAGGCCCTCGGGCACAGATGCTGTCCAACTCACCTCCAGGTCGGTGGGCTCGGCGAAGCTCACTATACGGACCTGCTCCTGCCCGTCGTCGGCAACCTCAAGCAGCGGGCTCGGCGCCACGATCTGCGGCAACAGCGGCGGGCGCGCAATATCGAGGGTCACCTCTGTCCGCCCGCCCTGGGAGTCGACCACCACCAGGGTTATTTGCTCATCCTCGCCGTCCTGGGAATCGTTCAGGCGTATCAGGGTGACTTGTCGCTGCTCCCTGTCGAACCGGACCACCAGATCGTCCGGCGCATGCTGCACGACGACGACCGGAAGCTGGTCCCCAGGGGTTGCGCCTCTCCTGCCGTCCGAGAACTCATCCAGCTCCAGGACAACTTCCCGCTGGTCGGCGAAGAGAGTGACCGTGGTCTTCGCCAGACTAAAGGTCGGCGCCACATCCTCGACCTGAACGAGCAGGCGCTGGTTGAGCACATCGTAACCGTCGGTGGCGCCGGACAGGCGCAACTCGACGACACTGCCGAAGGGCGTCGCCAGCCGGCCGGTGAGGGTCAGGGTGACGAAGAGCTCATTGGCGCCCCCTGCCAGATCCCTCTGTTCGACGGAGCCGGACGCCAGACTGAAGTAGGGGAGGCTGAGGTTCTGTTCTCCCGCTTCCGTGCCGAAGGCGAAGGGCCCTGAAACGGCGTCGCCGAGCACCGCCTCCAGCGTCAAATCACTCGGCCTCAGCTCCATCAGGCCGCCGTCGGGGTCGCGGACGGTCAGGACATGGATCTGGACGCCGCCGGCGGCCGCATCGCCGCTCTCCCTGACTGTCAACAGGGTCTCGCCGACATATTCCGGAGCATCGTTGATGTCGATGCTGAACTTGGCCGTGTCGATCCTGCCGCCGAGACGCACATCAATGAAAACCTCATACCCGGCCCTGTCCGCACTCTCCGACACCTCGACTGTCAGGCGCTGTTCAGACCTGCGGTTGTTCCTGTCAATTTCGGCGGCCTCCAGAGGGGCGACCCTCAGGTCTGTCTGGTCAAACCTGTAGGTAATGGCGCCGCGGGCGTTCGGATCGTCGGTGTCAGACAGATTGCTGATCACGAGCGTCAACTCCGTCGAGCCGCCCCGGGGAAGCACGATCGTCTCCGCCGCCTCGCCATCGTCGCCGCGAACCTCCGCGTTCAGCTCGGCTTCCCTGCCGGTGAGCAGGGCAATGATGCGGCTGAAGCTGCCGGCAGCTCCTTCGGCGACGACGCCGGGCCTGTAATCAACGCCCAGCAGGATCCTGCTGTTCCTCGGATCATCGCTCGTGCTGGTGATTCGCAGGGTGCGCGTCACTGTCGCCGCCTGCCGCTCCGCCTCAGTTGCGGGGCGATAGGTGGCCGGAATTTCAGTCACGACGGTCGCGGTCCTGAGGCTATCATCCGCCGCGAACATGGCAAGCGCATCGACCGGCACATCCACCTCGACGACATCCTCGAAGGCGGTCGCCACCGTCGTATCGGGGCCGTCTCCGTCCAGGAGCCTGACGGTGACTGTCCTGCTGCTGTAGGTCGTAATCAAGGTCGTCGACCCCTCCTCGATGGGCATGACCTCTCTGACGAAGATCCGGGAGACCCGGGTCGCGCGCTCGACGACAACGACTTCTTCCACCTCGTAGCCGCCGGCGGCCAACTCCAGGGGGTTGCCGACACTGAGCGTCCAGCTCTCTGCCGAACCGGCGCCCCTCAGCATCACTCTGGAGATGACGACCGGCTGTTCCTCGTCGCTGTCAATCTCGATATCATCATCATAGGTGAACGACAGCAAGTGCGCAGCGAACTCCAGAGAAGCGACGTCCACCAGAGCGGTCAGTTCGGCTGAGGCGTCGGCCGCCCGCTCGACTGTGACACGGACATTCGCCCGCGGCGCCATCACCTCAAACAGCAGGTCGCGCCCGGGGGCCCCGCCGATGCGGATGGCATTGCTGGCTCCCTGTCCGACCGCAGTCGATGTCAGCCTGATGCCCCCGAGGATCCTCCCGCTGTCGGCCAGCGGCGTACTGTCCCCTGTCAGCACCACTTCCAGCGGCAGGCGGTTGTCGTTGTCTTCGCCGTTGTCTTCGTCGACAAAGGCGAAGAAGAGATTGCTGTCGAAGTCGAACAGGGCATCAGCGCTGGCGGCCGGGCGGATCTCCGCCGTCGGCCTGACGAAGCTGACGCTGAACCGCAGAACCGCCGGGTTGTTGATTCTGTCCCCCAAGGTTGCACCGCCCGTGGCATTGACCATCACAACAATGTCCTCATCGCCTGACTGGATCTCCAGGCGGTCGTCGGTCAAGTTCACCCTGTCCAAATCAGCCGGGGTGACGCTGAGAGTGAAGCTCGCCTGCTCAAAGTCGCGGAGACCGCCGCTCAGACGCTCCACCCGCAGGGCGATGGTCAGGGTGCCGTTGCTGGAAACAGTGATCAGATCTGCCGAAGTAACGGGGAGCGCCTCCTCTTGGGCATGGCCCCTGTAGGTCGCGCGGATCCCCGTCGCCGTATCGCTGTTGTCGTACAGGGTGCCGGCGATGTCGGCCGTCAGCTGTTCGGCGCCGACCGCCAGCGGACGCTGCGGCGTCGCCGTGAAGGTCAAATTGAAGGTGAAGGTACCCGGCATCAGGGCCTGGTCCCGCCTCAGGGTGACCGGAGTTTCGAAAGCGCCCTCCTCAGGCTCCGTCTGCGAACCCGTGTCCACAAAGACCCGGGCGCCCAACCCTGTGCCAGCGGCCTCGAGTTCGCTGATGCTGTAGCGGTTGCCGTCTTCATCCCGCACGACGAAGATCAAATCCATCTCGTTGACGTCCGGGCCGAAGTTCAGTGGCGTACCCATCATCAGCGGCCTCTGCCGCTCTTCGTCGGAAGCGGGGAACACCAGAAGAGCGGCAGCCGGCGGCAGGGCCCGCCTCAGTGTCAGGGTGTAGGTCTGAAGAGCCGTTTCATCGCCTTGCTCCACAGGCAATGCAGACACCACAATGAGGAACTCGAAGTCACTTTCAGTGGCAGGCAACTCCGCCGCGTCATCACTCGATAGATCCGCACCGCCGAAGAGGATGCGCACCTCGGCCGCATTCTGCACCAGCTCTCCGCCGACCCTTATGTCCTCTGTGACCGTCGCCACGGCCCTGATGAAGGCTCTGTCGGTGCCGAAGGGTATGTCGGCGCTGTACTTCAGCATATTGGCGTTAAAGACCGGCATGAGGGCGAGGGCATCAGCGCCGGCTGAATCCAGCCGCAGCTCCAGAGTCTGCAGACTCAGATCCACGTCTGTCAGCTCCAGACGTACGGAACCCACGATGAATCCGTCGTAATTCGAATCCCCGCTCGTCACGCTGTGTTCAATGGCGAACTCTCCGAAACCGTCATCCGGAACCGGATCCGCCACAGAGAACATCACCGTCTGCGGCACATGCCAGTCATCCGGCGTGAATGTCAAAGATACGTCAGTTGGCGTGACATGATCGCTGGCAGCAGAATCGGTCACAGCAGAGACTGCTGCCTCCACGACCACATCAGCCTCCGGCTGCGAAGTCAGCACCACCGTGTAGGGGATCTCATCGCCTTGCCGCACATTCCGGGGCTGCAGCGTATGTCCGACATCGGCAGTATCGTCGTCGTTGATGGTAAAAACGATTTCGGAATCAAGCACCCGGAGGGCCTCCGTCTCCATATGGGTGACGGTGACGGCGAAGGTCTCCGCATCGCCCTCGTCGATGCGATCCTGAACCAGCGTCAGCTCAAAGGACGCCGCTGCACTCCGCTGCCCTGCCGGAATTTCTATCTCCATGGAACCCGCAATGCGGTAGTCGGCGAGGGCCGCCGCCGTGTCGTCGGGGCCGCCGAAGGACAGGATCACTGTCGTCGGCTGCGAACGCAGCGCGTCGCCGACCAGCTCTGCTGTTGCCGTCACTTGAATCGTCCGCAGCAGCTCCGCTTCCCCGGTCGCACCGGAAGCAGCGCTCCCTTCGACCGCCGCAATCTGATCCAGAGTCAGTCTGATGTCGGGCAACATCTCGTCATCCGTGATCGTCAACACAACATCATCCACAGACAGACTGTCATAATTTGGGTCGTCGCTGCTGACGCTGTGCTCAATGCGCAGCACCCGCATCCCGTTGGAAAGTCCGTCATCCATGACATCGACGTTCACCTGCTGCGGGCTGCTCCAGTGATTGTCGACGGTCGAATCTTCGCCAGGCGTGAAGGTCAGGATTATTTCCTGCCCAGAATTTACAGTAACGCCTTCCGGGGCGGTAACTGTTACTCTAACCTCCCCGGTCGGCTGCGAAACCAGGCTCACAGTGTAAGAGGCGCCGCTCCCGTCCTCGGTGAGGCTGAGCGCCGTGGGATCAATAGTGACGCCGGCATCTGTCAGCGTCAACTCTACACTGGCCACCGACACAACAGCATCGTAATCCGAATCCGCGCTCGTCACGGTGTGCGTGAGGGTCGCCTCCCTGCCTCCAGATGCTCCCAGGTTTACTCCCAGGGAGACCGTCACCTGCTGGGGCACATCCCACCGAGGAGCATTCGATCCAACATCTCCAAAGGTCAGGGACACCGATGCATTCCCCGCGGCGCCATTCAAAAAGATCATGTCGCCCACGTTATTCTCAGAGTCAGGGCCGTAATCGATGTCTATGGTCACCATCACCACGGCATCATCGCCCCCGTCGTTCCCGAGCGGAGCCGAAGTCAGCACTATGTAGTAGCTGACATGGTCGGCCTCCTCCACCACCGTCAACTCAGTGAGCGGTTGCCCATTCACGCCCGCGTCCACAATGCGGACGCCGCGGTCGTCGTCGTCGTCAATTGTCAAAGTGGCCGGGCCACCAAGGATCAGAGCTTGCTGAATCTCATCTGGAGAACGGACGCCGGCGGAAATGACAACGGTTTCGGCGGCGCCTTCATCGTAGTCGTCAGGCTCCACAGTCAGCATGAAGGTTAATTCTCCTTCTGTCTCGCCGGTTGATATTGTCAGGGTTCGCATGCCCTTAGGCACATCGAACTCGAAGTCAGTGCCTTCATCGGCCAGCTCCGCCAGGGAGAGACCCAGCGCTTCAATAGCCGCTCTACGAGCCTGAACAACAAACGTCGTGTCGACATCAAAGTCGATGTCGTCGTTGATAAGGATATCCAGAAGCGTCTCCTTAAAGTACGCCACATCCAAGGTTGCCATGACAACCAGCTCCACTGTGCCTGCCGCTTCTGCCACCTCCGTCCGGGACAGGCTCAGGGTGATATTTGCAGGCGGGCTTTCGTCATCCGTGACGGTCAGCGTCAGAGTCGCCTTCTGGGTGCGGTCGTCGCTGCTCTCGTGTTCGACAACCACAACCCTGTCGCCTGAATAGTAGTCGTTGCCCTCCGCGTCGAAGTTCACTGGAACAGCATCATTCCAATAAAACTCTCCTGACGAACCGCTGAATTGCAGCGTTTCCACTGGGACATTCTCGATGGCTCCGGCACCGCTGAGGACCCCCGTCTCCACACGTTCAACCGTGAGGGTCGGCATTGAAGTCAGACGCAGGTTGTAGGAGACTGAAGCGCCTTCCACCACCTCAGCCTGATAAACACCCTGAACTTCGCTGTCCGCCAGACTTAGAACCAGACCGCCGGCGGACTCAAGGACGATGCTGGGGTCGATCAGCTCCAGCGGGAAGCTCGGGGATGGCACAGCAGCATAGTGGGAGTCAACAGAGGATAGACTATGCCCGATCCCGATCTCCCTGATCTCGGCCTCTGCAGGGTCATCGACCCCACGAAGGATTATCGGCTGCGCCTGCCGCCAATTTTCAGGGGTGAATACCAGTTCTGCAGGTTCGAAGGCAATATCCGACCTACTAGCCGGAATCACCTGCACCTCGGCAGTCGGCTCCGAGGTCAGCGCCACCCTGTAGGTGACCTCTCCCCTCTCCCGCACGATCAGCGGCCTGGGCAGGGCCCCGCCCGCAGCGCCAGTGAAGACGACGCCACTGGTGTCGTCGTCTCGGATAGTCAACTGGACCATACCCTCCAGAAGGTCGGCATTATCATCGCTGAGGCCTTCTACCCTGGCGCCGATAACAATGGTCTTATTATCTTCGTCAACATCATTCCCCAGCACCGTCAAATGGAGAATTATTATTTCTCCTTGAAGCATATCGGACGGTATTTGCATGGGGAGGACGACACTATCTCCCTGTGACAAAAACTCCTCTTGACCATTAACTTCGATGCTGGCTGTGAAGTCGTCATCCAGTATCGCAGAGCTGCCGTTCTCCTCAAAGAAGAGAGTCAGGGTCTTCGCCTCATCAAAAGCCACGCCGCCGCCGGTCAACATTGCCGTCAAATTCACAACCCACTCTGTATCTGCATCTTCATCACCTTCTGGAAAGATCGACCGCGAAGTCGTCAAAGCAACACTATCGGGCGGGCTTTCATTGTCTGTAACCGTCAGTTGAAGGGTCCGCAGCACACCGTCGTAACTTTGGCTTACATCTGCGACTCCTCCGCCCATGGCAGTGTGGTTAATGCTCACGATCCGGGCACCGGTTACAGCTCTATTGTGATTCAGGGTGACTCGAACGGTCTGCGTTGTCCTCCAATTCGAGGACGTGAACATCAATTGTTGATTCAGATCCCCAGCCGCATCTCCCTCATCGATGAGGATGGATACAGCGATCTCCACAGCCTGCCCGGCAGGCGGCTGCGAAGTCGGTACCACTCCATAGCGGTACTCTCCTCCCGTCCTAAACTCAGACACCGAGGCGGTATCCCCCTCAATGATGTCCAAAAACTCCCCATCCTCATTCTCAGCTACAAAATTGAGACCGACCTCGTCAAGCCTGTCTTCAACCGTGACTTCAATTGTTTGAGTCTCAAGCGTGCCGTAGCCGCTCCCTGTATCCGAGCTGCTTACGCTGACCTCAAACTGGTATGACCTCTTGATGACATTTGCGATATCGTTATCTAGCGCCGCAACCACGAAATTCATCGTCAGCGGTGATGAACCGGAAAATTCAAGTTCCAAATCATCATCAGACTGCAGGCTTCCTTCGTCTGCCCCCCACTCAAGGTACTGGCCAGTATCCTCTCCTGCGGGAGTGATCGTCACAGTCACCCGTTCATCTGCAGGAAACTGCGCAGACAGAGACACCACAAATATGCCGGAGCGCGGACAAGTCGTATCGCCCCCTGCTGCACCCTCGCACAATATTCTCGTTTCAGGAGTAACGCTGACCGTGGCCGTTTCGTTGTCTATGATTGTTACTTTGCTGCTGCCAGGTGCCACCGCCAGTCTTGAGACAGAACTGTAGTTCAGGCGAATAATCTCCGGACCTTCGGCAATCCCGTCATCTGTCACAGTCACCTCAATCACTGCCCTTGCCTCTCTCTCGCCAGCCGGGATGACCAAGTCGAACATGTTATCGTCGGCGCCACTCTCCGTTACATCCATCACATCAAATCTGTAGTCATCACCAAGCATTGCGGTGCTTCCTTCAGCGCCCACAGTGACTTGCACCACGACATCCTCCCCGGAGGTCGCTGAAGGTAGTCCCAGCCTGGCTGTTAATGTCAGTGTCTGGGCTTGCTGGGTCTGCCCCCCTACTATCGGAAAAGTCTCGCTCAAAGAGTTGTCAACAAGAGCGGAATGATAGTCCAGTTGCAAATCTATTCTTGTCGGGGCCCTGTTGTTGTCAAAAACCACGATGGTGCGGGAGGATGCCGCGGAAGCCGAAAGTCCGTTGTCAGGTGCGAATTGCAGCAGAATGAGCTCGTTGCCCTCATAGACACCGTCATCCACCACGGACACTCCGATCTCTACTTGTGCCTTTGTCCGGCCTCCCGGGATGACCAAGTCAAACATGTTATTGCGGGAGCCTGTCTCCCCTACATCAATCACATCAAATCTGTAGTCATCATCAAGCTCTGCGGTGCTTCCTGCAGCGCCCACAGTGACTCTCACCGTTACATCATTGCGGAAAGGCGCTTCGTTCAGAGAGGCCGTCAAAATCAGAACCTCGGGAGAGGACCTGCCCTCCCCCACGTTGTCCGGATCCGGCGAAACAGCAAGAAAATTCCTGTCCCTGTGCTCCAGGCCCATATCTACTATGGTTGAGGTCTCGTCGTCGTCGTCTATCCGCACGATGACTTCTCGTGAAGGAGCGAAATCGACATCAGTGAAACGATGAGTCCTCCCCGAAGCCACAGAGTGATTAATCACAGCCTCAGCATGGGCCTCATCGAAGAGGTCATTTGTCGGAGTTATAGTGACAACCACAGAGGGGGTTGCTGGCGTGAGGAGGACTGGGTCTCGAGCGGGGGCAACGGTGAAGGGAGAACCCTCTGGCACAGCAATGTCTATAAGCACACCCTCTTCATCAGCAGCTGGCACCGTATGCAGAGCCAGCTCATATTGCTGAGGTGATCCATCTTCATCCAAGGTTAATCCCGTCGGCGAAATATCGATTCGACGTTTGTCATTGTCGATAATGCTGACGACGGTGTCAGACACGGACACACCAGTATAATCTCCCCCCTTCAAACTGTGCCTGATCCTCAGCTCGTGGCCAATCTCCTGCACTCCAATCGCGTCAGCGTCCACATTATCATCCACCACCTCGATAGTCAGGCGTTGCGGATCACGCCAGTCCGCCGGCGTAAATATTCTAGTAGCAGGACTTTGCGTCACCATGATTGTGAAGCCTGGCGGCAATTGTGGCTCCACGATCACGACCACGACCACATCATCAGTCGGCCTCGATAGCAGGCTCAAATCGTAGAAAAACCTTTCGCCTTCCGTAACTGTAGCACTCACTGGACCTGTATTACTGGTGCCACGAGTGTCGACGTCGCTTATGGTCACCGTGACGATGGGCAGGTCCGTCAAGGCACCGTAATTGGCATCCTCAGTCATCACCACGTGGCTGATCTGCAGAGCCTGCGTATCCACGGCCGCGTCCACGAAATCGTTATCTACAAGGATATCCACCGATTGCGGCGTATTCCAGTTCTCGGAGGTAAACAGCAAGTTTCCCTCGCCCCCAGACACTGCTACTGTGACACTGAAATCATCCGATACTTCCAGTACCGGCCTCAGGAGCACATCTGCAGACGGCGCCGTATTCAGATTCACATTGTATCGCGCTCTCTCTCCCTCCATAATGCTCAGCTGAAGGAACGATATGATGATGCCGGCCATGTCGTCGTCAATGACCGTCAACGTCCTGTCAGCGGGCAGCGGCGCAGTGCGGTAGGTCTCATCATCCACCGCTGAAGCGACCGAATGCACGATGGTCACGCCCGTTTCGTCCTCACCATCTTGATCAGCGAGCGCATATATGACCACTTCCTGATAAGTGTTCCAATCAGCAGCAGTAAAAGTCAATTGGCGTTCAGTAATGACATCTTCCGTCCCAAAGCTGACCACAGACCCCCCTCCTCTAATTAAGATTGCCAGATTGACCGGGCCCAACGGCTGCGATGTCAGCGCGATGAAGTAGCTGAAACTACTCCCTTCAATCACCTGCAAAGCACCAGGCAGAACCATCCCATCTTCAACTGACGGGGAAAGCACAGAAAAGCCGCTTTCGTCGTTGTCTGTGATCATCAGGGTGATTGACGTTACCACCAGCTGCTCTTCGTCCTCAACCCTGGCCGTAAGAAAAATAGTCTCATCCTCCTCGTCAACACGATCGCCCCGCACCGACACTCCGATCTCTCCCTCTATTCGGGTTTCACCAGCCAGAATTACTGTTTCAAGCTGGCAGCTGCTCACAGAGCAGAACGTGAAGGTATCGATGGAATCACCCCTCGAAATCGTGATAGACACCGTGTAGTCCTCCGCGAAACCGAGCAGGGCACTACTGGCAGCTGTGTCGATGGACAGAAACAACCGCTTATTCTCACTGAAGGCCCCGTTGTTCAATTCTATCGTAAACGGCACGCCCGAATAACGAACATAATGCCCAATCCCTCGATCATTGTCCGGTTCATCATATCGCCCATTGGAAGCCGTCAGTGCCAGGGTTATCTCTGTAGAAGGATCATCGTCGTCGGTGATCGTCAGCCTGGCGGAGCGGAGCGTGAGGTCGAGGTTCGTGCTCGTATCCTGAACACTGATCGTGGCCGTGACGAAGAGGAACTCGTCTCCCTCCACAAAACCATCATCTACCGGCATGAACGTAAAGCTCCTCATGGCGCTCGCAGCGTTCATCGGGATGGTCAGATCAAAGTCAGCCACCGACATGAAGTCGGACGCATCGGCAGTGCCTGGAAACAGCAACAGGGTCAGCACCGTGGCCTCATCACGTACCTCCTCCAGCGTCGCCGTCACCTTGACCTGTCCGGTCATGCCCTCTACCACTGCTGCCGGATCCACGCTCAGGGTGACGGTGATCTGTTCAGGCCCGGTGAGATCGACCTCGTCAAGCCTGTCTTCAACCGTGACTTCAATTGTTTGAGTCTCAAGCGTGCCGTAGCCGCTCCCTGTATCCGAGCTGCTTACGCGCACCTCAAACCGGTATGACCTCTTGACATTTGCGATATCGTTATCTAGCGCCGCAACCACGAAATTCATCGTCAGCGGTGATGAACCGGAAAATTCAAGTTCCAAATCATCATCAGACTGCAGGCTTCCTTCGTCTGCCCCCCACTCAAGGTACTGGCCAGTATCCTCTCCTGCGGGAGTGATCGTCACAGTCACCCGTTCATCTGCAGGAAACTGCGCAGACAGAGACACCACAAATATGCCGGAGCGCGGACAAGTCGTATCGCCCCCTGCTGCACCCTCGCACAATATTCTCGTTTCAGGAGTAACGCTGACCGTGGCCGTTTCGTTGTCTATGATTGTTACTTCGCTGCCGAGAGGTGCCACCGTCAGTCCTGAGACAGAACTGTAGTTCAGGCGAATAATCTCCGGACCTTCGGCAATCTCGTCATCTGTCACAGTCACCTCGATCACTGCCCTTGCCCCTCTCTCGCCTGCCGGGATGACCAAGTCAAACATGTCATTGCGGGAGCCTGTCTCCTCTACATCAATCACATCAAAGCTGTAGTCATCATCAAGCTCTGCGGTGCTTCCTGCAGCGCCCACAGTGACTCTCACCGTTACATCATTGCGGAAAGGCGCTTCGTTCAGAGAGGCCGTCAAAATCAGAACCTCGGGAGAGGACCTGCCCTCCCCCACGTTGTCCGGCTCCAGGCCCAGATCTACCATGGTTGAGGTCTCGTCGTCGTCGTCTATCCGCACGCTGACTTCTTGTGAAGAAACGAAATTGGCATCAGTGAAACGATGATCCCTCTTCGAAACCACAGAGTGATTAATCACAACCTCAACATGGGACTCAGCGAAGAGGTCATCTATCGGAGTTATAGTGACAACCACAGAGGGGGTTGCTGGCGTGAGGAGGACTGGGTCTCGAGCGGGGGCAACGGTGAAGGGAGAACCCTCTGGCACAGCAATGTCTATAAGCACACCGTCTTCATCAGCAGCTGGCACCGTATGCAGAGCCAGCGTATATTGCTGAGGTGATCCATCTTCATCCAAGGTTAATCCCGTCTTCGAAATATCGATTCGACGTTTGTCATTGTCGATAATGCTGACGACGGTGTCAGACACGGACACACCAGTATAATCTCCCCCCTTCAAACTGTGGCTGATCCTCAGCTCGTGGCCAATCCTCTGCTCTCCAATCGCGTCAGCGTCCACATTATCATCCACCACATGGATAAACAGGCTTTGCGGATCATTCCAGTCCGCCGGCGTAAACATTCTAGTAGCAGGACTTGGCGTCACCACGATTGTGAAGCCTGGCGGCGATTGTGGCTCCACGATCACGACCACATTATCAGTCGGACTCGATAGCAGGCTCAAATCGTAGACAAATCTTCCGCCTTCCGTAACTGTAGCACTCATTGGACCTGTATTATGGGTGCCACGAGTGTCGACGTCGCTTATGGTCACCGTGACGGTGGGCAGGTCCGTCAAGGCACGGTAATTGGCATCCTCAGTCATCACCACCATGTGGCTGATCTGCAGCTCCTGCGTATCCACGGCCGCGTCCACGAAATCGCGATTTACAAGGATATCCACCGATTGCGGCGTATTCCAGTCCCTGGAGGTAAACAGCAAGTTTCCCTCGCCCCCAGACACTGCTACTGTGACACTGAAATCATCCGATACTTCCAGTACCGGCCTCAGGAGCACATCTGCAGACGGCACCGTATTCAGATTCACATGGTATTGCACCCTCTCTCCCTCTGTAATGCTCAGCTGAAGGGACGATATGATGATGCCGGCCCTGTCGTCGTCAATGACCGTCAACGTCCTGTCAGCGGGCAGCCGCGCAGTGCGGTAGCTCTCATCATCCACCGCTGAAGCGACCGAATGCACGATGGTCACGCCCATTTCGTCCTCACCATCTTGATCAGCGAGCGCATATATGACCACTTCCTGATAAGTGTTCCAACCAGCAACAGTAAAAATGAATACTCGTTCAGTCAGGACAGCTCCCCGCGCAAAGCTGACCATAGGCTCCTCTCCTGTAATTAAGATTGCCAGACTGACCGGGCCCAACGGCTGCGATGTCAGCGCGATGAAGTAGCTGAAACTACTCTCTTCCATCACCTGCAAAGCAACAGGCAGAACCATCTCATCTACAACTGGCGGGGAAAGCACAGAAAAGCCACTTTCGTCGTTGTCTATGATTGTCAGGGTGATTGACGTTACCACCAGCTGCTCTTCGTCCTCAACCCTGGCCGTAAGAAAAATAGTCTCATCCTCCTCGTCAACACGATCGCCCAACACCGACACTCCGATCTCTCCCTCTATTCGGGTTTCACCAGCCAGAATTTCTGTTTCAAGCTGGCAGCTGCTCTTAGGGCAGAAAATGGAGGAATCGGTGGAATCACCCCTCGAAATCGCGATAGTCGCCGTGTAGTCCTCCGCGAAACCGAGCAGGGCACTACTGGCAGCTGTGTCGATGAACAGAACCAACCGCTTATCCTCACTGAAGGCCCCGTTGTTCAATTCTATCGTAAACGGCACGCCCGAATAATGAACATAATAATGCCCAATCCCTCGAGCATTGCCCGGTTCATCATATCGCCCATTGGAAGCCGTCAGTGCCAGGGTTATCTCTGTAGAAGGCTCATCGTCGTCGGTGATGAAGAGGGTGATTGGCTGAACAGACACGCCCTCAATCAAAGCCCCACCAGATTCAGCAAGATAGCCGACAATAACAATGGTCTCAGACAATCCCTCGTCAGTCCGGTCGTCCAATATCATCAACTCGAGGGTTGCATCTACTGCTGTCAGGCCTGAATCGATCCGCAGTGCTGTTCCTTCCCCTTCCCGCTCGGCCTGAAGCTCATGGCGCCGTGCTTCATCCCCCTCCCCGACGATGACAGTAGCCACGAAGTCTTCTCCCTCTCCAACTGTGGCAGAAGAATCGTCGTCGGCTACGAACAACAACAGAAGCCTCTCCCTGGTGAAAGCCGCACCGTTCAGCATTATCCTCAAGTTTGTCGAATACGTTATGATGTCGGTGTCCTCATCACGAGATCCGCTAGCGCCGTCTTCGCCAAACACGCTACTCCCCGGCGACAACCCTACCTCCGTAGAGAAGAAATCGTTGTCGGTGATCGTCAGCCTGGCGGAGCGGAGCGTGAGGTCGAGGTTCGTGCTCGTATCCTGAACACTGATCGTGGCCGTGACGAAGAGGAACTCGTCTCCCTCCACAAAACCATCATCTACCGGCATGAACGTAAAGCTCCTCATGGCGCTCGCAGCGTTCATCGGGATGGTCAGATCAAAGTCAGCCACCGACATGAAGTCGAACTCATCGGCAGTGCCTGGAAACAGGATCAGGGTCAGCACCGTGGCCTCATCACGTACCTCCTCCAGCGTCGCCGTCACCTCGACCTGTTGTCCGGTCATGCCCTCTACCACTGCTGCCGGATCCACGCTCAGGGTGACGGTGATCTGTTCAGGCCCGGGAGCTGCCCCGCCGTCGTCAACAATCCTCAGGGCGTTATTGCCGATGATGTTGATTTCTCCTTGCTCATGTGCTAGCTCGTCAGCCGTGAGGTATTCTTCGCCTCCGCCATCAGGCCTAATAAGCTTTATGCCGAACGTAAGGGTATCATCCCCCGAAAAAGTAGCCTCATCGACCCATGACACCGCAAACGTAGTAATGTTTACCCCTCTCCTGTTATACCTGATGTTGGCATCATAATTAAATGCCCCAAGGTTAAGTGCACGGAATGCACGATTGCCACCCGGGGGTTGCTTAGTTTCAATTGTGTATACTCTTCCTCCGGGCACGTTAATAACAGCCCTGACATCCCCCGCCATGAAGTTGGTTTCACCCCCGAGTGCACTCCCTACGAAATACTGAAGATAAAAACCACGGCTATCTGTCCCCCCTCCGGTATTGTTGGAAGGCCAATCAGCTGACACGTTTACAACCAACCCCACGCTCACTTCATCAATACCAGCACTTGTGGATAGCATCTGTCGCAAATTTTCTGCTATCTCTGGTGGACTGCCCGTCCCAGACCCTCCTCGAGTTATCCTTTCCCCCACAGTCAAGATAACGTTCCCCGGAATATCATTCTCATCCTGCCCCCAAGCAGGAAAGACCGCGACCACCAGCATGGCCAACAAGCCGGAGACGCCTGCCACAAGGTTCGCCAGCAGGGATCGGCGGCTGTGGCGGGAAACATCAACTGAGGCGTTTTCTTCGACGGCAGCAGTGGGTGCGATATCTAACACGTAAGGGCTCCCCTTCTGTTTTTGGAAAGAAAAATTTGCGAAAAGGCCTGTCTGCTGCTGCTACACAGCAGAGGTCGTTCAGAAAGAAAGACAAAGCCTTTCACAATTATTACTATACAACAAGTAATGGCCATATTTGCAATTTTATCGGCAGATTAATGAAAAATCGCCACCCGCAAGTGCTCGTCAGGGGCGGGAGCGAACCGGAAAACAGGGGCAGAAACCGCGTTCTGTCAAGGCCTGGGGGCGAATCGCGGCCGCCGGCACAGACGGGGCGCCGCCGCCTCCCCTGCAGCAGGGTGACCGAGGTGGTCGCGGCCATATCGGGCAGGGACAGCAGCCTGATCTCGGGGTCGCGGTTGCGGAAGCGAACATATGAGGTTGAGAGTGGCGGTGTTGCCGATGTCGTCCTCGACCTGAAGCAGGTTCTGTTCAAAGGCGCCGTCGCTGCTGCGCCTGCGCCTCTCAACTCCAGGGCAAAGCCCTCGGCGCTGTCGCCGACTATGGCAAGGCGGACATTGTCGCTCTCCGTGGAGGCGGTCGGCCGCTGCAGGGGAGAGTCATCGGCGAAGCCCAGCCGGATGGTGCGGCTCTCCCCGTCCGGGTCGGGATCGAAGACATGGCGGTTGCCGCCGATCGGGTTGAAGGCCGGGGAGCCGTCTTTTCCGATCAGGGCGAAGAGGGTCTCTATCGAGCCGTCGCCGTCGTCGTCGAGGCTGCGGACACAGGCGTCGCCGCGGCAGTTGCCCGAGGACAGGGGGCTGTTGGCCGAGGCCGCGCCGCCGGATCCCGCCGCTGAATCGGCGGCAATGGAGGCGACGACCGCCGGCACCCAGTCGCCGAGCGCCTCGTCAAAGCGATAGACGTCATAGCGGCCCTCCTCGACCGGCAGCCTGATGACCAGAACCGCGGCGACGCCGGCCAGGCTGCTGTCGGAGGTGGCCCTGAGGTCGATGATCTCAATCGACGCCGTCCTCATCCTGTCGCTCTCGGGAAACAGCCTGCTCAGGGCCTCAGGCCCCGCCGCGCCGAGATGGCCCTCAAGGCCGTCGGGGCGGCAGGGGGCGGCGGCGCCAGCGCCGTCCGCCGGCCGGCGGCAGCGTCAATATCAGTCCCAGACGCGCCTGGCCGCAGCCGAGGGAGCGGGCAAAGTTGCCGAGCGACAGCGACACCGTCACATCCTCCCGCGCCTGGACGCCGTCGCCGCTGTCCGGCACCTCTCGGCGACGACGGCAGTGAATCGGTGCCGGGGCCTCATCGAATAAGTGCAGGGGGTCGGATTCGAGGACATTGGTGATGCGCTCGCCGTCCTCGTTGACATCGTCTGTGTCAAGGTCATCGGGCAGGCCGTCGCCGTCGCTGTCGACAGCCGCCGCCTCGAGGACCGGCAGCAGCAGGGCGTCGCCGGCGATGATCTCTTCGCTGACTGCGCTGTCTTCGGTCAGGGGGTTGTCGTCCGCATCGACCAAGTGGCCGATGCACAGCTGGACGACGTCGTCGCCGCCGACAAGAGGGGAACTGAAAATGGTCGACAAATCAAGCTGCGCCAGATACGGATTACCCGCAAACGAGAGTCCGCCGGCCCGGACCCGGGCGACGGCCGTCACCTGTCGTCGCGGCGGGTTCGCCGACCCTGCCTACGGCGATGGCAAATTTGACCGCCTCTCCGTCGCTGAATTCCTCTGGTACCGCACCCTCCGGAGCGGCGCCGACCGAAATCAGGCTGTCGGGGGCGGGGTTGGAAACAGTCTGAGTGGCGCCGCCGACTTCGGCACTCAGGAGCAGCCTCAGGCGCGGCCTGGGTTCTGTCGCCACGACCTCTACAGGGAAGGACTTCTGCCGCCGCCTGCCGTTGTCGTCGGAGGCGGTCAGGATGAACTCGGAGCGGCCTGTGCCGAGCGATGAAAGGGTGAAGGAGCTGCGCTCATCGATCTCGCCGACCTCCACGGAATTTCCTCCCGACACTTCGACGCTCCACCTGAGTCCGGCAACCGGGCCGTCCTCGAGGGAGGCCGTCAGGGGCCGTTGCTGGCCGAGGGTGAGCAGCAGCAGATCGACGGGAACTCGCCGATTTCCGCCAGCGGCTGCAGGCGCTCGATGGTCAGCCTGACTTTCGTCTCACCGCCCTCGGCGCCGATCACCGCCAGCGCCACTTCGACATCGGTCGGCTGCCGCTCCGTCCACAGGCGGCGCAGGATGAGCTGGCCAGCGGCGCCGGCGTCTCTGTCGAAGCTGACGATGACATCGTCCGGCGCCTGCTGCACCACGACAACGGCCTGGTTCCGGCCGTCCGTGCCTCCGTCGGCGAACTCCGTCACCTCTGGGCTTCTCTGCTGATTCGGCGCCAGGGCGATGCTGCCGGGGGCTGCCGGCGTAAAGACCGGGGGCCGGTTGCGCACCTCGACGAATATGGCCTGATCGAAGCCGGCGCTGCCGTCGCCGGACAGGCGCAGCTCGATGGGGCAGACAGGGCCAGTCGTGCAGAAGTCCGCACCTCAGAATACGCCAGCGGGCTGGGTCGGCCTTTGCGACCAACAGCAGCCAAGGCTTGCTGTCCAACGGTGCGAGGGTTTTCTGTCTTCAAAATCGGAGGGATCAACTGCTCAGCAAGTTCCTCAGGAAATGCCGCCTCCCCTGTCATTGTGGCATCTACACTGCATGCGAACTGGCAACGCCAGCGAGAAAAAGAAAGGGAAAAAGCCTCTCCCGTCATCTAGTATACCGCGAAAAATCCCTGTATTCCAGCCTTGAACAGTTCCGGTGCGAGTTCTTTCTGCCGGGCGCGGGCAGGCCCGCTGTTGTCAGGCAATCAACGAAAGAAATGCCCGGCTCTCACGCGAAAACGCCTGTGCCGCCGGGAAGCGCCCTGCCCCCCTCTATGAAAAGGGGCAGACAGGAGAAAGCGGAGACGGGGGCCGTGATGGCAAAAGAACAATTGGCAATTGGGAATCATGCGTACAAGGCGCATCTGCACTAACATGTCTGACAGTGCCTTGGCCAGAGAAAGTTGATGGCAATCTTTCTGCCCGGCCCGGCCGAAGCGGCGCCCGACCCCCGGCCGACGCCCCATCTACAGTTCGAGAACCCGCCCCATGCCAGAAAAAACTGCCGCCACCAGCGTACCCATCCACCGACTGCTCGCCCAGCGCTGGAGTCCTCGGGCCTTTGAGCGGGAGAAACCCCTCAGCGAGGCCGACAAGTGTGCGCTCGCCGAGGCCGCCCGCTGGGCGCCTTCCAGCTACGGCGCCGAACCCTGGCGCATGCTGTTCTGCGATCGCAACTCCGACCCCGAAGCCCACAGACGGATGGCGGGCTGCCTGTTCCCCGGCAATGCCTGGGCCGAAGAGGCGCCGCTGCTGGTGCTGGTGACGGCCGCAGCCGTCCTCGATAACGGCCGCAACAACCGCCACAGCGGCTACGACAGTGGGGCGGCGGCCCTCTCCCTGGTGCTGCAGGCTGAAAATCTCGGCCTGAGCGCCCATCAGATGGCCGGCTTTGACGGCGACAAGGTGCGGCGCGAGTTTGCCGTGCCGAAGGAGTATGACTGCTGGGCAGTCATCGCCGTCGGCCACCGTGGCTCGGCCGACAGTCTCAGCGAGGGGTTGCGCCAGCGCGAGCTCGGAGGCCGTCGGCGCCAGCCTCTGGAGAGACGCTTTTTTCGCGCGGCCTGGAGGCGCGGGCTCTCTGCCTGAGGCTGCCAGGAGAAGGGCCGCAATGAAATCTCCCCCTGCCCGAACGGGTCCTGAGCGGGGCCTGGAAGTGCTGGCGACCGAAATCGCCGGCCTGGAAGAGGTGCGGCCCCGGCCCGGCCGACCGCCTCGACGGGGAGTTGCGCCAGCGCGAGCTCGGAGGCGGAGGCGGAGGCCGTTGACGCCAGCCTCTGGAGAGACACTTTTTTCGCGCGGCCTGGGGGCGCGGGCTCTCTGCCTGAGGCTGCCAGGAGAAGGGCTGCAATGAAATCTCCTCCTGCCCGAACGGGTCCTGAGCGGGGCCTGGAAGTGCTGGCGACCAAAATCGCCGGCCTGGAAGAGGTGCGGCCCCGGCCCGGCCGACCGCCTCGACGGGGAGTTGCGCCAGCGCGAGCTCGGAGGCGGAGGCCGTTGACGCCAGCCTCTGCAGAGACACTTTTTTCGCGCGGCCTGGGGGCGCGGACTCTCTGCCTGAGAGTGCCAGGAGAAGGGCCGCAATGAAATCTCCCCCTGCCCGAACGGGTCTTAAGCGGGGCTTGGAAGTGCTGGCGACCGAAATCGCCGGCCTGGAAGAGGTGCGGGCCCGGCTCGCCCAAGACGGCGATGCCTTTGAGCACGCCTGCCGGCTGCTGCTCGACTGCAGCGGCAGGGTAGCGCTTGTCGGCCTCGGCAAATCGGGGCATGTGGGGCGCAAGATCGCCGCCACCCTCGCCAGCACCGGCACCCCAGCCATCTTTGTACAGGCCGCCGAAGCCGCGCACGGCGACCTCGGCATGATCCGCCCGGGCGATCTGGTGCTGGCGCTGTCGAACTCGGGGGAGACCCAAGAGATCAGCGCCCTGCTGCCCGCCCTCAAGGAACTCGGCATCGCTGTCATCGCCCTGAGCGGCGGCGTCGATTCAACCCTGGCCCGGGCGGCCGACGTTTTTGTTCATACGGGCGTCAGCTTGGAGGCCTGCCCGCTGGGCCTGGCGCCGACAGCGAGCACTACGGCCGCCCTGGCAGTCGGGGACGCCCTGGCCGTTGCCCTTATGGAGGAGCGGGGCCTGAGCCCAAGCGATTTTGCCCGCTCCCACCCGGGGGGGCTGCTCGGCCGCCGCCTGTCGCTGAAGGTCGGCGACATCATGGCCCGCGGCGAAGATGTTCCCTGCATCAGCGGCGACAGAAGCGTGGCCGAGGCCATCGTCGAAATGAATCGCAAGGGCCTGGGTTTCACGGCTGTGCTGGAGGGCGGCGAGCTCGCCGGCGTATTTACCGATGGCGACCTGCGCCGCTCCCTGAGCCAGGGCCTCGACATCCACAGCCGCCCCGTGGCCGAGGAGATGACGCGGGAACCGCAGACAGCCCGGGCCGACGAGCTGGCCTATGAGGCACTGGAGCGCATGCGGAGCCAAATCATCAACGCCCTGCCGGTCGTCGGGGACAAAGGGCGGCCTGTGGGCGCGGTCAACATCCACACCATGCTGCGCGCCGGCCTTGCCTGAAATGGCCCCGGATGCGGCGGCGCGACTGCTGAGGATTGCATATATCGGCCTCGGCGGCAATATCAACACCCCCGAAGACCGCATCAAAAATGTCCTCGACGCCCTGGCGGCGCTCGATGAAGACGAGCAGTTCGCCGCCTCCCCGCTCTATCTCAGCCAGCCCCTGCCCTCGGCGGTCAAGCAGCCGGACTACATAAATGCCTGCGCCCGCCTCGGAACCCGCCTGACTGCCGAACAGCTGTGGCAGCGGCTGCAGGACATGGAACAGACCCATGGCCGCCCGAGCGATCGCAGCGTCCACTGGGGACCGCGGGCGCTCGACCTCGACCTGCTGCTGTACGGAGAGGAACTGATCGACAGCGACATGCTGAAGGTGCCGCACCCGCGCCTTCAGGAGCGGGCCTTTGTGCTGCGCCCACTGTTCGATCTGGATCCGCATCTCGAGGTGCCTGGCCGCGGGCCGGTGCGCGAGCTGCTGGCGGCTGTCGCAGTCGAAGGGGAACTGCGGCCCTGGCCGCTGTGAATGCCGCCGCACCCGACTGGGGTAAACTGTTCGAGCTGGCGCGCCAGCTCGGCGGGCTGGCGCGGACCGCCGGGCTCGGGGTGACGACGGCCGAATCATGCACCGGCGGGCTGGTAGCGGCGGCCCTGACGGCGGTGGCCGGTAGTTCGGAGTGGTTTGAGCGCGGTTTCATCGTCTATTCCAATCGGGCCAAGACGGAGATGCTCGGGGTGGACGCGGACCTGATCGAGCGATGCGGGGCCGTGAGCCCGGATGTGGCCCTCGCCATGGCCAAAGGCGCGCTGGAGCGCAGCGGAGCCCAACTGGCCGTCGCCGTTACCGGCATCGCCGGCCCCGACGGCGGCAGTGAGGACAAGCCGGTCGGACGGGTTTGGGTGGTCGGAACCTCGAGTGCGGGCGCAGTTCTGGGCCTGCAGAGCCCGCATGACTTTGCCGGCGACCGGGCGGCCGTGCGCCTCGGCTCTGCCGCCGCCGCCCTGACCCTGCTGCGGCAGATGGCGGCAACACCCTGAGGCCGGGGCAATCGGGGTTGCCGGGGCTTGGAGCGCGAGCAGGCGCAGATCCCCGTCGGGGAATCGGCCAAAGGGAATCGCTCCCCTTGGAATTAACCCGGATCCGACTTTAAATCAGAGAGACGCCCGCCGCTATAGCTCTTGCTGTTATTATCCTGTCTGTTTCCGCCTGCCTTATCTCCGGTACAGAGTCTCCCTTTTCCATTGCAGACCGAACTCTTTCATGCACTCAGCAACCAGCAAAAATCCCTCCTCAGGGTCTCATCTTCCCCATGCCGACGACGCCCTTCGGGATGAAATCCGCGCCCTGGCCAACAGCCTTTCGCTGGAAGTGACGCCGGCGGCCATCGCCAGGGCCGAAAACCTGTCGTCGCTGTTCGAGCACGGCAGCGAAGTCTATATCACCTTTCTGCCCGGCGCCTCCTTCGCCGACACCCTGACCACTGCGCGGACGCTGATTGACGCCGGCTACAGGCCAGTGCCGCATTTTGCCGCCCGCAGCATCGCCAACCACCGGGCCCTGGAGGAGGGTCTTGCCGCCATGAAAGGGCTCGGTATTTCGAGCGGGCTTCTGATCGCCGGCGGCATCCCCAAAGCCATCGGTGAATTCAGCGACACCATGCAACTGCTGGCGACGGGCCTGTTCGAGCGGTACGGCTTGCTGCAGCTGGCGGTGGCCGGCCACCCCGAAGGCAGCCCCGACATCGAGGATGATGCCATCCGCGAAGCGCGGGAGTGGAAGCAGGACTATGCCAAGCGCAACGGGGTCGATCTGAGCCTGGCGACCCAATTCTGCTTCACGGCCCAGCCGATTGTCGACTGGGAACGGCAATTGCGGGCCGGCGGCTGCCGCATGCCGGCGGCCATCGGCACCCCGGGGCCGGCGACTCTGAAAACCCTGATCGCCTACGCCAAGGCCTGCGGCGTCGGCGCCTCCATACGCGTCCTGACGAAGCAGGCGAAAAAG
This sequence comes from Candidatus Porifericomitales bacterium, assembly GCA_965237735.1. Classification (GTDB taxonomy): domain Bacteria; phylum Pseudomonadota; class Gammaproteobacteria; order CBDEFV01; family CBDEFV01; genus CBDEFV01. The sequence continues at coordinate 375,347 of CBDEFV010000005.1, forward strand.
GTTACCCAACTGCTGAAGGCCCAGGCACCCGACAGACTGATTGCCGATCTGGCCCGCCACCGCCTGGCCGAACCGGAGACGCTGGTGAGGCGGCTGCATTTCTACCCGTTCGGCGGCCTGAAGCGCACTGCTTCCTGGATCGGGGCTGTGCGGCGGGGGAATTTCCGCCTCGATGGCCGCGGAGGCTTTACGGTGGACGAGGGTGCGGTATAATGGCGGACAAGAACAACAGCCTTTCTTGGCACTGCTTTCGGGGGCTATAGCTCAGCTGGCAGAGCGCTTGCATGGCATGCAAGAGGTCGGCGGTTCGACCCCGCCTAGCTCCACCAATTTCCCCGACACTTCGGACGTGCCCCTGCGTCCGTGGAAATAATCTCAGAAACAGCCACAGCATCCTCGTGACCGCAGCAGAGGCTCCGCTTGATCGAGTGCGCTGCGCTTGGGCCTCGACACCGGCCCTCGCCCGCTACCACGACGAGGAGTGGGGGGTTCCGGTGATGCGGGATCGGCTGATGTTTGAGCATGTGGTACTCGACGGCTTTCAGGCCGGCCTGAGCTGGGCCATCATCCTCAACAAGAGGGAGGGCTTCCGCCGCGCCTTCGACGGCTTTGACGCCCGCAGAATCGCCGCCTACGGCCCGGCCGACATCGAGAGACTCATGGCCGATGCCTCCATCGTCCGCAACCGCCTGAAAATCGAAGCGACCATCAGCAACGCCCTGGCGTTTCTGAGGATTGTCGAAGCCGGCGGCGAAGGCAGCTTCTGCGATTTGATCTGGCAGTCAACCGGCGGCAAGGTGCGCCAAAACGCCTGGTCCAACCCGAGCGAAGTGCCAGCCACCACCCTCGAGTCAGACGCGCTGAGCCGCGAGTTGAAAAGACGCGGTTTCCGCTTTGTCGGCAGCACCATCTGCTATGCCTTCATGCAGGCGGCGGGCCTGGTCAACGATCACGAAATCCGCTGTTTTCGCCACGCCCAACTGAAAAATCCGTAGTCAGGCAGCCGACGGATGCGGCCGCGCTCAGGACAGCGGGCGAAATCGGCGGCGACGGCTACGAGCGGGCGCTCTCTTCTGCCGGCTTGTGGTCTCTGCCGCTGACCGGCGGCAAAATGCGCCAAAACGCCTGGCCCGGCCCGAGCGAAGTGCCGGCTACCACCCCCGAGTCAGACGCCCTGAGCCGCGAGTTGAAAAGACGCGGTTTCCGCTTTGTCGGCAGCACCATCTGCTATGCCTTAACGCAGGCGGCAGGCCTGGTCAAGGATCACGAAATCCGCTGTTTTCGCCACGCCCAACTGAAAAATCCGCAGTCAGGCAGCCGACGGATGCGGCCGCGCTCAGGACAGCGGGCGAAATCGGCTGCGACGGCTAGCGGGCGTTCTCTCTTCCGGCTTGTGGTCTCTGCCGCTGACCGGCGGCGCAATTTATCGGAAGCAGCCGAAGCCTGCCCGGTTGCGAAAGCCTCGACGGCGCCGCGAAGGCGGATTTATGCAACCCGGGCCTCCTGCAGGCCGTCGCCCCGGGCTGCCGGCCCGGGCTGAGCGAAAGAGTCTGGCGGAGAAAAACAGGACCGCCAGGGTGGCGATCGCCGCAGCCGCCAGCGCTCCTCCTCCCGATGATGAAGAGGAACCGCCAAAGCTGAAGAAGGTTACATGGGGGCCGTTGGGGTTGCCGTCGCCATCCGTCAATCGGTATCGATCACCCTCGACATCCACAACGATATAGCCCTCGCCTTCGCTCTCCCCAAAAAGTTGCCGCACTGAAAAAGGCACCTTCAGAACGCCGGAAGCAACCTCTGCAGCCGCTGGCTGATAATCAAATACCTGGCTCCTGGAAATGCCCGTAATACGCACAAGGTCCGGATGGCCAACGGACACCCTTTCAGTGTTTATTCCAGTTGCTTGCTCCCCCGACTGCCGAAGTACGACTTGAAAATCTCTTACCGTCAGAGTCGGGGTGGTAACACCGTCTTCATACCGGCATGTTGCACCCCTTCCGAGCACCCCCGGCCGGCAGGAGCCGTCGTCGGCAACGGCACTCCTTATAACACGAGCTGAGAATACCCCCATGCCATCCAGTTCCCCGGCCGTAATGCTCATTGTGGCACCGCTGATTCTGTACGTGGCTACGGTTGGGGTGGCTGTCAGGCCAATGGTTTCCAAAGTCAGGCCGATCTGCGCCTGTGCTGGCGCCGGAGCGAGCGTGAACATGAGGGCGGCCAGCAGCCCGCAAGCCTGGGCTCCGAGGGCCGCGAGAAGGCATTTGCCGCTTTTGTGGGCCAGGGGCGAAGGGGCCGCAGGGACCTGTCGCTGGGCATTGTCGCTGATAGGAGTTGTTGTTTTGGACATGTCAAGGGTCTCCGGCTGTCGTTGGATTGGGCAGTTGTTGAAAGATCACCCTGCTCCCTCAGTCGGCATCTGCTCTCCACGCGAGCCGACAGGCGCTGCCTGAAAGGAAAGAGGAAATCCTTCATTCTATTAATGATATAACGGGAACGCCAGAATTATAAGTTTCATGCCTGAAATCCCTTGGAAATTGCCGGGACAATGCCTTCTCAGTTGTTTTTTCGATGGCCGAAAGCTCGTCGGGGCGCGCCGCCGGCCTTCGTCTGAGGGCGAGGTTGGCGAAGAAAAACAGGGCTGCCCACAGGAGGATCGCGCCGTCCATGCTACCCGTTACTCCATCCAGACTAAGGTCTTTCGGAGAATCATAGATACGGATAATTTGATAGCTCCGCCCCACCGCGATCGCATCAAGGTTGTAGATATTGGGGTCGGAAGGATCGTTCGGATTTGAGGCATCTTCATGGTTGATCGGTTCTCCAATTTCGCTGAGTTTGAAGAAAAACATCTGATATCCAGTCACCATCACGCTTATCGTCTGGGAGGTGCCTCTGTAGCGGCAGCTTTCACCGGGCTCAAGTATCCCGATTTGACAGGTGCCGTCACCGGCAATGGCGGTTGAGAGCGGGGAGAAGTTGAACGGAACCGTGATTGAGCTGGTCTCTCCCAAGGCAAAACCCTCGGCGGCGGTGCTGATGGCGACCCTGAGCTGGTGCTCGCCGTTGCTGGAATATGTCTCCCGCCTCAGGACGATGCCGATTTCACCCCTGCCTCTGGCTTCATCGACATCGTGGCCGGCAGGAGAGACAGAGACGCCATCGACCTCCACCTCCACCTCGATGCCGCCCTCCAGAGAGCGGTCGCGCAGATTGCCGGCGCTGTAGCTGAAGACCAGGCTGAGAGCTCTTCCAGCGATGTCTGTCGCGTCCGCCGGCACCGGCCCCGACAGGGTCACGACCGTGTTGGGCACGATCACGTCAGGAACATCCACAACCCTGAAGCTGAACGGCGTCGCAATCGAACGGGGCTCGCCCAGAACAAAGCCGTCGGCCGTGGCGCTGAGGCTCAGGGTCACCGCCAGCAGGTGCTCAGTGGGGCCGGGGTATTGATCCCGACTCAGGATGATGGTGATCTCGCCCCTTGCCCCATCGACATAGTCGAATGAGGGGGTGATTACCATGCCATTGACCGAGGCCGTCACCTCGATGCTGTTGCTCAGGACGTGATTGCGCAGGTCGTCAACACTGTAGCTGTAGACCAGGCTGATGCTGTCCCCGGCGATGTCGGTTGCGTCCGCCGGCAATGGCCCCGACAGGGTCACGACCGTGTCGGGCACGACAAAGCTGAAGGTCGTGGCGGCCGCGACCGAAGCGAAGTCGGCATCTCCGCCGACGCTGACAAGAACCCGGCCATGGCGGATCGAATCGCCGTCCGCCCGGCCAAAGACGCTCAGACCGACCAGGGTTCGATCGACCCTCAGCGTCAGGGAGCCGCTGCCGTCCAGCGGCAGCGTCCGCGAGGCCGCCTCCAGCCCGCTGCAGTCGCCGTAGCCGACGTCCGTGCAGAGCTCGAAGCCAACCCGGATCTCAAGGTCTTTTCTCGGACGGTTCAGGCGATTGTCGGCCGCGTAGTCGAAGCTGTAGCCCAACTCGATCGTATCGCTGCCGGCGGCCCCCTGCTTGCCCTGGTTGCCCTCGGACTGCCTGATCTCCAGCCTCGTCGGCGGCAGCGGCCGGAAGTTGAACGGCGTCGTGACTGAACGGGGAGCGCCCAGGGCAAAGCCCGCGGTCAGGGCGCTGAGGCCAACCACAAGCTCGTGCTCATCAGGAGCAGGGTATGCCTCACGCCTGAGAACTACAGTGATCTCGCCCCCGGCTCCATCGACAGAGTGGGAGGCGGGGGTAATCATGATGCCGTCAACCGCGGCCGTCAACCCGATGCTGCCGCTCAGGACGCGACCCCGCAGCTCGGCGACGCTGTAGCTGTAGACCAGGCTGATGCTGTCCCCGGCGATGTCGGTTGCGTCCGCCGGCAATGGCCCCGACAGGGTCACGACCGTGTCGGAAACGACAAAGCTGAAGGTCGTGGTGGCCGCGACCGCAGCGAAGTCGGCGCCTCCACCGGCGCTGACAAGAACCCGGCCATGGCGGATCGAATCGCCGTCCGCACGGCCAAAGACGCTCAGATCGACCAGGGTTCGATCGACCCTCAGCGTCAGGGAGCCGCTGCCGTCCAGCGTCAGCGTCCGCGAGGCCGCCTCCAGCCCGCCGCAGTCGTTGTAGCCGGCGTCCGTGCAGAGCTCGAAGCCAACCCGGATCTCAAGGCCTTGCCTCGGACGATCCAGGCGATTGTCCGCCGCGTAGTCGAAACTGTAGCCGATCTCGATCGTATCGCTGCCGGCGGCCCCCTGGTTGCCCTCGGACTGCCTGATCTCCAGCCTCGTCGGCGGCAGCGGCCGGAAGCTGAACGGCGTCGTGACTGAACGGGGAGCGCCCAGGGCAAAGCCCGCGGTCAGGGCGCTGAGGCCAACCACAAGCTCGTGCTCATCAGGAGCAGGGTATGCCTCACGCCTGAGAACTACAGTGATCTCGCCCCCGGCTCCATCGACAGAGTGGGAGGCGGGGGTAATCATGATGCCGTCAACCGCGGCCGTCAACCCGATGCTGCCGCTCAGGACGCGACCCCGCAGCTCGGCGACGCTGTAGCTGTAGACCAGGCTGATGCTGTCCCCGGCGATGTCGGTTGCGTCCGCCGGCAATGGCCCCGACAGGGTCACGACCGTGTCGGAAACGACAAAGCTGAAGGTCGTGGTGGCCGCGACCGCAGCGAAGTCGGCGCCTCCACCGGCGCTGACAAGAACCCGGCCATGGCGGATCGAATCGCCGTCCGCACGGCCAAAGATGCTCAGATCGACCAGGGTTCGATCGACCCTCAGCGTCAGGGAGCCGCTGCCGTCCAGCGTCAGCGTCCGCGAGGCCGCCTCCAGCCCGCCGCAGTCGCCGTAGCCGACATCCGTGCAGAGCTCGAAGCCAACCCGGATCTCAAGGCCTTCCCTCGGACGATCCAGGCGATTGTCCGCCGCGTAGTCGAAGCTGTAGCCGAGCTCGATCGTATCGCTGCCGGCGGCCCCCTGCTTGCCCTGGTTGCCCTCGGACTGCCTGATCTCCAGCCTCGTCGGCGGCAGCGGCCGGAAGTTGAACGGCGTCGTGACTGAACTGGGAGCGCCCAGGGCAAAGCCCGCGGTCAGGGCGCTGAGGCCAACCACAAGCTCGTGCTCATCAGGAGCAGGGTATGCCTCACGCCTGAGAACTACAGTGATCTCGCCCCCGGCTCCATCGACAGAGTGGGAGACGGGGGTAATCATGATGCCGTCAACCGCGGCCGTCACCCCGATGCTGCCGCTCAGGACGCGACCCCGCAGCTCGGCGACGCTGTAGCTGTAGACCAGGCTGATGCTGTCCCCGGCGATGTCGGTTGCGTCCGCCGGCAATGGCCCCGACAGGGTCACGACCGTGGCGGGCACGACAAAGCTGAAGGTCGTGGTGGCCGCGACCGCAGCGAAGTCGGCGCCTCCACCGGCGCTGACAAGAACCCGGCCATGGCGGATCGAATCGCCGTCCGCACGGCCAAAGATGCTCAGATCGACCAGGGTTCGATCAACCCTCAGCGTCAGGGAGCCGCTGCCGTCCAGCGTCAGCGTCCGCGAGGCCGCCTCCAGCCCGCCGCAGTCGTTGTAGCCGGCGTCCGTGCAGAGCTCGAAGCCAACCCGGATCTCAAGGCCTTGCCTCGGACGATCCAGGCGATTGTCCGCCGCGTAGTCGAAGCTGTAGCCGAGCTCGATCGTATCGCTGCCGGCGGCCCCCTGCTTGCCCTGGTTGCCCTCGGACTGCCTGATCTCCAGCCTCGTCGGCGGCAGCGGCCGGAAGTTGAACGGCGTCGTGATTGAACGGGGAGCGCCCAGGGCAAAGCCCGCGGTCAGGGCGCTGAGGCCAACCACAAGCTCGTGCTCATCAGGAGCAGGGTATGCCTCACGCCTGAGAACTACAGTGATCTCGCCCCCGGCTCCATCGACAGAGTGGGAAGCGGGGGTAATCATGATACCGTCAACCGCGGCCGTCACCCCGATGCTGCCGCTCAGGACGCGACCCCGCAGCTCGGCGGCGCTGTAGCTGTAGACCAGGCTCAGATCGTCGCCGACGATGTTTGTGGCGTCCATCGGCGCCGGCCCCGACAGGGTCACGACCGTGTCGGAAACGACAAAGCTGAAGGTCGTGGTGGCCGCGACCGCAGCGAAGTCGACGCCTCCACCGGCGCTGACAAGAACCCGGCCATGGCGGATCGAATCGCCGTCCACACGGCCAAAGATGCTCAGATCGACCAGGGTTCGATCAACCCTCAGCGTCAGGGAGCCGCTGCCGTCCAGCGTCAGCGTCCGCGAGGCCGCCTCCAGCCCGCCGCAGTCGTTGTAGCCGGCGTCCGTGCAGAGCTCGAAGCCAACCCGGATATCAAGGCCTTGCCTCGGACGATCCAGGCGATTGTCCGCCGCGTAGTCGAAGCTGTAGCCGAGCTCGATCGTATCGCTGCCGGCGGCCCCCTGCTTGCCCTGGTTGCCCTCGGACTGCCTGATCTCCAGCCTCGTCGGCGGCAGCGGCCGGAAGTTGAACGGCGTCGTGACTGAACTGGGAACGCCCAGGGCAAAGCCCGCGGTCAGGGCGCTGAGGCCAACCACAAGCTCGTGCTCATCAGGAGCAGGGTATGCCTCACGCCTGAGAACTACAGTGATCTCGCCCCCGGCTCCATCGACAGAGTGGGAGGCGGGGGTAATCATGATGCCGTCAACCGCGGCCGTCACCCCGATGCTGCCGCTCAGGACGCGACCCCGCAGCTCGGCGACGCTGTAGCTGTAGACCAGGCTGATGCTGTCCCCGGCGATGTCGGTTGCGTCCGCCGGCAATGGCCCCGACAGGGTCACGACCGTGGCGGGCACGACAAAGCTGAAGGTCGTGGTGGCCGCGACCGCAGCGAAGTCGACGCCTCCACCGGCGCTGACAAGAACCCGGCCATGGCGGATCGAATCGCCGTCCACACGGCCAAAGATGCTCAGATCGACCAGGGTTCGATCAACCCTCAGCGTCAGGGAGCCGCTGCCGTCCAGCGTCAGCGTCCGCGAGGCCGCCTCCAGCCCGCCGCAGTCGTTGTAGCCGGCGTCCGTGCAGAGCTCGAAGCCAACCCGGATCTCAAGGCCTTCCCTCGGACGATCCAGGCGATTGTCCGCCGCGTAGTCGAAGCTGTAGCCGAGCTCGATCGTATCGCTGCCGGCGGCCCCCTGCTTGCCCTGGTTGCCCTCGGACTGCCTGATCTCCAGCCTCGTCGGCGGCAGCGGCCGGAAGTTGAACGGCGTCGCAATTGAATTGGGATCGCCCAGGGCAAAGCCCGCGGTCAGGGCGCTGAGGCCAACCACAAGCTCGTGCTCATCAGGAGCAGGGTATGCCTCACGCCTGAGAACTACAGTGATCTCGCCCCCGGCTCCATCGACAGAGTGGGAGGCGGGGGTAATCATGATGCCGTCAACCGCGGCCGTCACCCCGATGCTGCCGCTCAGGACGCGACCCCGCAGCTCGGCGGCGCTGTAGCTGTAGACCAGGCTCAGATCGTCGCCGACGATGTTTGTGGCGTCCATCGGCGCCGGCCCCGACAGGGTCACGACCGTGTCGGAAACGACAAAGCTGAAGGTCGTGGTGGCCGCGACCGCAGCGAAGTCGGCGCCTCCACCGGCGCTGACAAGAACCCGGCCATGGCGGATCGAATCGCCGTCCGCACGGCCAAAGATGCTCAGATCGACCAGGGTTCGATCGACCCTCAGCGTCAGGGAGCCGCTGCCGTCCAGAGGCAGCGTCCGCGAGGCCGCCTCCAGCCCGCTGCAGTCACTGTAGCCGACATCCGTGCAGAGCTCGAAGCCAACCTGGATCTCAAGGCCTTTCCTCGGACGGTTCAGGCGATTGTCCACCGCGTAGTCGAAACTGTAGCCGAGCTCGATCGTATCGCTGCCGGCGGCCCCCTGCTTGCCCTGGTTGCCCTCGGATTGCCTGATCTCCAGCCTCGTCGGCGGCAGCGGCAGGAAGCTGAACGGCGTCGTGATTGAACTGGGAGCGCCCAGGGAAAAGCCGGTGGTCGCGGCGCTGAGGCCCAGGGTCACCGCCAGCAGCCGCCCGGTGGGGCCGGGGTATTGATCCCGACTCAGGACGATGCCGATTTCACCCCTGCCTCTGGCTTCATCGACAGAGTGGGAGACGGGGGTAATCATGGCGCCATCGACCACAGCCGACACCTCGATGCTGCCGCTCAGGACGCGACCGCGCAGGTCGTCGGCACTGTAGCTGTAGACCAGGCTCAACTCATCCTCGTCAATACCGGTTGTTGCCGACAGCACCGGCCCCGACAGGGTCACGACCGTGTCGGGAATCAACAGGCGAACCATGACCGTGTCCATATCGGTGTAGCGGTCTCCGCCGCGGCCTGTGACGGTGAGCTCAAATTCCAGTTCGGCCGCGTCGGCGGGCATGGCAAAGCTGGGACTGGCGCTGTCGGCACCCACCAACTCCACGGCGTTGCCGCTACCCTCAGTCAGTGCCCAGGCATAGGTGACATTGTCCCCCCAAGGGTCGGTATCGCTGACTATGGCCCTGAGGGTGACAGTCTGACCGACCTCGGCAACCTGATCGACACCCGCGTTGGCGACGGGCAGGAAGCCCTCGCTACCGGGGTTGTTTTCCAAGAGAACAAGGTTCAGGTTGCTGAGGTTGGAGAATACGCCCGCCGGCAAGCCTGTCAGGCGATTGTTCTGCAGATACAGAATATCCAGTTCAGCGAGGTTGGAAAATACGTCCTCCGGCAAGCCTGCCAGGCGATTGCTCTGCAGATACAGAGAATCCAGTTCAGCGAGGTTGGAAAATACGCCCGATGGCAAGGCTGGCAGGAAATTGTCCCACAGATGCAAAATCTCCAGCTTGAAGAGGCCGGAGAATGCATCCGCGTGCAGTGTCTCCAGGCTGTTTTTGTTCAGAAACAAAGTCTTCAACGCCAAGAGGCCGTTGAATAGACCCGCATGCAAGACCACCAAGTTGTTGTTGAACAGTCTCAGTTCTCGCAGCGCCGTGATCTCCGCAAAATCTCCTGGCTTCAAGGTCGCCATACCCCTTCCCGCCAGATTCAACGAGCCGGTAAGACTCCGGAGCTGATCGGCTGTGACCTGGGAACAGTCGGCGGCAGCGGGAATAAGCTCCACCAGCGCATCGCGCACCGCCTTGGTGCGGCCGCAGATGCCACTGCTCAGCCCCGTTCGGGAGCCGTCCACCTTGTGGCCGCTCTGTTCGGCCTGCGTCGGGTGACGCAGACTAACTACGCCGATAACATCGCGACCTTCGATGGCGCCTTCGTTCAGGCTGATGGCACCCGTGCAGCCGGGAAGCTGACCGGCGCCGCAGATGCTGATGCCGTTGGTGTCTTCATCGCCCGACTGCACGGTGTAGGCAAACACCAACTGCCTGCTGCCGTTGCCGCGGACATATTCGGCCTGACGCCGCACGTCGCCGATGTCAAGCTCTATCGAAGGCGTACCCCCGGTGCCGTCAACCACCACCGGACGATTGAACCTCAGCATCAACTCAATGGCCTCACCGGGAAAATAGGTGTCTCCGGTAACCGGTTCGGAGATCACCGCCACGCCCGTGGCCAATACGCTCACGATGACGACTCTGTCGGTATCCAAAAATATAGGGTGCCCAAATTGGATGGAAGCGGCGCTGACGGTGAGATTAAATCCCAGTTCGACCGCGCCGGCGGGCATGATAAAACTGGCCTGGGCGCTGTCGGCATCCGCCAGATCTACGACGATGCCGCTGTTGTCGGTCCGTCTCCAGTCATAGCGGACATTGTCCCCCCAAAGGTTGATGTCGCTGACCATGGCCCTGAGGGTGACCGTCTGACCGGCGACGACCGCCCGGTCGGCGCCCGCATTGGCGATGATCTGGAAGTCCGCGTAGCCGGGGTTGCCCTGCAAGTACAGATACTGCAGCGCCCTGAGTTCGGAGAAGATGCCCGCTGGCAGTATCGTCAGGCTGTTGTGATGCAGATACAGTCGTTGCAACGCAATGAGATCGGTGAATACGCCTGCCGGCAGTGCCTCCAGGCTGTTGTCATGCAGCCACAGGTCTTGCAACGCAATGAGATCGGTGAATACGCCTGCCGGCAGTGCCTCCAGGCTGTTGTCGTTCAGAAGCAGAAGCTTCAGCTCGGCGAGGCCAGCAAAGACCTCCTTCGACAACGTCGACAGGCTGTTGTTCTTTAAAGTCAGCCTCTCCAAGGTAGTGAGACCTGTGAATACGCCTGCCGGCAGTGCCTCCAGGCTGTTGTCATTCAGCGACAGCTCTCGCAACGCAATGAGATTGGCAAAATCGCCCGGCTTCAGGGTAGTAATGCCTTTGCCTTCCAGCAACAGGTTCCCAGTGAGAACCTCCAAATGGATGACTGTGACATTAGAACAGTCGCTGGCACTGTGAATGTGCAGCACCAGCGCATCGCGCACCGCCTTGGTGCGGCCGCAGATGCCGCCGCTCAGCCCCGTTCGGGAGCCATCTACCTTGTGGCCGCTCTGTTCGGCCTGCATCGGGTGGCGCAGATTTACGCCGCTGCCATTCCGACGCTCGATGGCGCCTCCGTTCAGGCTGATGGCGCCCGTGCAGCCGGGAAGCTGACCGGCGCCGCAGATGCTGACGCCGTTGGTGTCTTCATCGCCCGACTGCACGGTGTAGGCAAACACCAGCCCCCTGCTGTCGCTGCCGCGGACGTAATCGGCACGCCGCCGCTCGCCGCCGATGTCGAGTTCTATCGAAGGTGTGCCCCCGGTGGCATCAACCACCGCCGCACGGTCGTAGGTCAGGGTCAGTTCAATGGTCTCGCCAAGAAAATAGGTGTCTCCGACAACCGGATCGGAGGTCACTGCCACCCTCAGCAGCGGCAGCGGCCGGAAGCTGAACGGCGTCGTGATTGAACTGAGAGTGCCCAGGGCAAAGCCGGTGGCCGGGGCGCTGAGGCCCAGGGTCACCGCCAGCAGCCGCCCGGTGGGGCCGGGGTATTGATCCCGCCTAAGGACGATGCCGATCTCGCCCCCGGCTCCCTCGACAGAGTGGGAAGCGGGGGTAATCATGGCGTCGTCGACCGCGGCCGACACCTCGATGCTGCCGCTCAGGACGCGACCGCGCAGCTCGTCGGCACTGTAGCTATAGACCAGGCTCAACTCATCCTCGTCGATGTCGGTTGCGTCCGCCGGCAGCAGTTCATGCACGGGCCCCGACAGGGTCACGACCGTGGCGGGCACGACAAAGCTGAAGGTCGTGGTGGCCGCGACCGCAGCGAAGTCGGCGCCTCCACCGGCGCTGACAAGAACCCGGCCATGGCGGATCGAATCGCCGTCCGCACGGCCAAAGATGCTCAGATCGACCAGGGTTCGATCGACCCTCAGCGTCAGGGAGCCGCTGCCGTCCAGCGTCAGCGTCCGCGAGGCCGCCTCCAGCCCGCCGCAGTCGTTGTAGCCGGCGTCCGTGCAGAGCTCGAAGCCAACCCGGATCTCAAGGCCTTGCCTCGGACGATCCAGGCGATTGTCCGCCGCGTAGTCGAAGCTGTAGCCGAGCTCGATCGTATCGCTGCCGGCGGCCCCCTGCTTGCCCTGGTTGCCCTCGGACTGCCTGATCTCCAGCCTCGTCGGCGGCAGCGGCCGGAAGTTGAACGGCGTCGTGACTGAACTGGGAACGCCCAGGGCAAAGCCCGCGGTCAGGGCGCTGAGGCCAACCACAAGCTCGTGCTCATCAGGAGCAGGGTATGCCTCACGCCTGAGAACTACAGTGATCTCGCCCCCGGCTCCATCGACAGAGTGGGAGGCGGGGGTAATCATGATGCCGTCAACCGCGGCCGTCACCCCGATGCTGCCGCTCAGGACGCGACCCCGCAGCTCGGCGACGCTGTAGCTGTAGACCAGGCTGATGCTGTCCCCGGCGATGTCGGTTGCGTCCGCCGGCAATGGCCCCGACAGGGTCACGACCGTGGCGGGCACGACAAAGCTGAAGGTCGTGGTGGCCGCGACCGCAGCGAAGTCGACGCCTCCACCGGCGCTGACAAGAACCCGGCCATGGCGGATCGAATCGCCGTCCACACGGCCAAAGATGCTCAGATCGACCAGGGTTCGATCAACCCTCAGCGTCAGGGAGCCGCTGCCGTCCAGCGTCAGCGTCCGCGAGGCCGCCTCCAGCCCGCCGCAGTCGTTGTAGCCGGCGTCCGTGCAGAGCTCGAAGCCAACCCGGATCTCAAGGCCTTGCCTCGGACGATCCAGGCGATTGTCCGCCGCGTAGTCGAAGCTGTAGCCGAGCTCGATCGTATCGCTGCCGGCGGCCCCCTGCTTGCCCTGGTTGCCCTCGGACTGCCTGATCTCCAGCCTCGTCGGCGGCAGCGGCCGGAAGTTGAACGGCGTCGCAATTGAATTGGGATCGCCCAGGGCAAAGCCCGCGGTCAGGGCGCTGAGGCCAACCACAAGCTCGTGCTCATCAGGAGCAGGGTATGCCTCACGCCTGAGAACTACAGTGATCTCGCCCCCGGCTCCATCGACAGAGTGGGAGGCGGGGGTAATCATGATGCCGTCAACCGCGGCCGTCACCCCGATGCTGCCGCTCAGGACGCGACCCCGCAGCTCGGCGGCGCTGTAGCTGTAGACCAGGCTCAGATCGTCGCCGACGATGTTTGTGGCGTCCATCGGCGCCGGCCCCGACAGGGTCACGACCGTGTCGGAAACGACAAAGCTGAAGGTCGTGGTGGCCGCGACCGCAGCGAAGTCGGCGCCTCCACCGGCGCTGACAAGAACCCGGCCATGGCGGATCGAATCGCCGTCCGCACGGCCAAAGATGCTCAGATCGACCAAGGTTCGATCGACCCTCAGCGTCAGGGAGCCGCTGCCGTCCAGAGGCAGCGTCCGCGAGGCCGCCTCCAGCCCGCTGCAGTCACTGTAGCCGACATCCGTGCAGAGCTCGAAGCCAACCTGGATCTCAAGGCCTTTCCTCGGACGGTTCAGGCGATTGTCCACCGCGTAGTCGAAACTGTAGCCGAGCTCGATCGTATCGCTGCCGGCGGCCCCCTGCTTGCCCTGGTTGCCCTCGGATTGCCTGATCTCCAGCCTCGTCGGCGGCAGCGGCAGGAAGCTGAACGGCGTCGTGATTGAACTGGGAGCGCCCAGGGAAAAGCCGGTGGCCGCGGCGCTGAGGCCCAGGGTCACCGCCAGCAGCCGCCCGGTGGGGCCGGGGTATTGATCCCGACTCAGGACGATGCTGATCTCGCCCCCGGCTCCCTCGACAGAATGGGAAGCGGGGGTAATCATGATGCCGTCGACCACAGCCGACACCTCGATGCTGCCGCTCAGGACGCGACCGCGCAGGTCGTCGGCGCTGTAGCTGTAGACCAGGCTCAACTGATCCCCGGCGATGTCGGTTGCGTCCGCCGGCAGCAGTTCATGCACGGGCCCCGACAGGGTCACGACCGTGTCGGGAATCGACAGGCGAACCATGACCGTGTCCATATCGGTGTAGCGGTCTCCGCCGCGGCCTGTGACGGTGAGCTCAAATTCCAGTTCGGCCGCGTCGGCGGGTATGGCAAAGCTGGGACTGGCGCTGTCGGCACCCACCAACTCTACGGCGTTGCCGCTACCCTCAGTCAGTGCCCAAGCATAGGTGACATTGTCTCCCCAAGGGTCGGCATTGCTGGCCGTGGCCCTGAGGACGACGGTCTGACCGATCGCAGCAACCTGATCGACGCCCGCATGGGCAATGGGCAGGAAGTCCGCGCTGCCGGGGTTGTTATACAGCAACAGAGACCGCAGTGCCCTGAGGTCGCTGAATATGCCTGCTGGCAATGCCATCAGGCTGTTGTCGTAAAGATACAGAACCCTCAACGCGGCGAGGTCGTCGAATACGTTCCCGGGCAAGGCCGTCAGGCCGTTGTCGTTCAGATACAGAACCTCCAACGCGGCGAGGTCGTCGAATACGTTCCCGGGCAAGGCCGTCAGGCCGTTGTCGTTCAGATACAGAACTTCCAGCGCGGCGAGGCTGGAGAGGACGCCCGCATGTAGCGTCGTCAGGCCGTTGTTGTTTAAAGTCAGAGCCTTCAGGGTGGTGAGACCTGTGAATACGCCTGCCTGCAGTTCCTCCAGGCTGTTGTCATTCAGAAACAGTCGTCGCAACGCAATGAGACCGGTGAATACGCCTGTCGGCAGTGCCTCCAGACTGTTGTCATTCAGCATCAGTTCTCGCAACGCAATGAGATCAGCAAAATCGCCCGGCTTCAGGGTCGTAATGCCTCTTTCCCCTAGAGGCAGGAAATTGGTGAGACCCTCCAGCTGGGCGGTTGTGACCTCGGAACAGTCGGCGGCAGCGGAAATAAGCTCCACCAGCGCATCGCGCACCGCCTGGGTGCGGTCGCAGATGCCGCTCGGCCTCGGGCGGGAACCATCCACCTTGTGGCCGCTCTGTTCGGCCTGGGTCGGGTGGCGCAGATTTACGCCGAGGCCAGGGCGACCCTCGATGGCGCCGCCGTTCAGGCTGATGGCACCCGTGCAGCCGGGAAGCTGACCGGCGCCGCAGATGCGGATGCCGTTGGTGTCTTCATCGCTCGACTGCACGGTGTAGGCAAACACCAACTGCCTGCTGTCGCTGCCGCGGACATAATCGGCTCGCCGCCGCTCGCCGCCGATGTCAAGTTCTATCGAAGGCGTGCCCCCGGTGGCGTCAACCACCGCCGGACGATTGAAGCTCAGCGTCAACTCAATGGCCTCGCCGAGAAAATAGGTGTCTCCGGCAACCGGATCGGAGGTCACCGCCACTCCGGTGGCCAAAACGCTGGCGACGACGACGCTGTCGATGCCGAGGTAGCTGGCATTGCCGCGGCCGGTGACCCTGAGCTCAAATTCCAGTTCGGCTGCGCCTGCGGGCATGACAAAGCTGGGCTGGGCAGTAGCGGCATCCACCAGATTCACAGCGTTGCCGCTGCTGTCGCTCTGCGTCCAGGCGTAGGCGACATTGTTCCCCCAAGGGTCGATCTTGCTGGCTGTGGCCCTGAGGGTGACGGTCTGACCGGTCGCAACAACCTGACTGGGGCCCGCATGGGCGATGGGCACGAAACCGTCGCTGCCAGGGTTGTTATACAGCAACAGAACCCGCAGTGCCCTGAGGTCGCTGAATATGCCTGCTGGCAATGCCATCAGGCTGTTGTCGTAAAGATACAGAACCTCCAACGCGGCGAGGTCGTCGAATACGTTCCCGGGCAAGGCCGTCAGGCCGTTGCCTCTCAGATGCAGAGTTTCCAGCGCGGCGAGGCCGGAGAAGACGCTCGCATGCAGCGTCGTCAGGCTGTTGTGGCTCAGATACAGAGTTTCCAGCACGGCGAGGCCGGAGAAGACGCTCGCATGCAGCGTCGTCAGGCTGTTGTGGCTCAGATACAGAGTTTCCAGCGCGGCGAGGCCGGAGAAGACGCTCGCATGCAGCGTCGTCAGGCTGTTGTGGCTCAGATACAGAGTTTCCAGCGCGGCGAGGCCGGAGAAGACGCTCGCATGCAGCGTCGTCAGGCTGTTGCCGCGTAAAGTCAGATACATCAGGGTGGTGAGACCTGTGAATACGCCTGCCGGCAGCTCCTCCAGGCTGTTGTCATTCAGAAACAGTCGTTGCAACGCAATGAGATCGGTGAATACGCCTGCCGGCAGTGTCTCCAGACTGTCACCCAGCGACAGGTCTCGCAACGCAATGAGATTGGCAAAATCGCCCGGCTTCAGGGTAGTAATGCCTCCCAGCACCAAGAACCCAGCGAGACCCTCCAACTGGGCGACTGTGACCTCGGAACAGTTGCTGACACTGCGAATGCGCATCAGCAGCGCATCGCGCACCACCTTGGTGCGGCCGCAGATGCCACCGCTCAGCCCCATTCGGGAGCCATCCACCTTGTGGCCGCTCTGTTCGGTCTGGGTCGGGTGGAGCAGACTTACGCCGATGCCATCCCGCCCCTCGATGGCGCCGCCGTTCAGGCTGATGGCACCCTTGCAGCCGGGAAGCTGACCGGCGCCGCAGATGCTGATGCCGTTGGTGTCTTCATCGCCCGACTGCACGGTGTAGGCAAACATCAACTGCCTGCTGTCGCTGCCGCGGACATAGTCGGCCCGACGCCGCTCGCCGCCGATGTCAAGTTCTATCGAAGGTGTGCCCCCAGTGGCGTCAACCACCGACGGACGACTGAAGCTCAGCGTCAACTCAATGGCCTCGCCGAGATAATAGGTGTTCCCGGCAACCGGATCGGAGGTCACCGCCACTCTGGTGGTCAAAACGCTGGCGACGACGACGCTGTCGGTGCCAAGGTATCTGGCACCACCGCCGCGGCCGGTGACCCTGAGCTCAAATTCCAGTTCGACTGCGCCGGCGGGCATGACAAAGCTGGGCTGGGCAGTAGCGGCAGACACCAGATTCACAGCGTTGCCGCTGCTGTCGCTCTGCGTCCAGGCGTAGGCGACATTGTTCCCCCAAGGGTCGATCTCGCTGGCTGTGGCCCTGAGGGTGACGGTCTGACCGGTCGCAACAACCTGACTGGGGCCCGCATGGGCGATGGGCACGAAACCGTCGCTGCCGGGGTTGTTAGACAGCCACAGATATCTCAGTGTCCTGAGGTCGCTGAATATGCCTGCTGGCAATGCCATCAGGCTGTTGCCTTGCAGATTCAGACTCCGCAAGGCGGCGAGGCCGTCAAATACGTTTTCGGGCAAGGCCGTCAGGCTGTTGCGGAATAAAGCCAGATTCATCAAGGCGGTGAGGCCAGCAAATACGTTTTCGGGCAAGGCCGTCAGGCCGTTATCGTTCAGATACAGAACCTCCAACGCGGCGAGGCCGGCAAAATCGCCCGCCTGCAATGTCGTAATGCCTTTGCGTGACAAAAGGAGTCTGGTGATCTCGGCGAGCTGATCAGCTGTGACTTCGTCGCAGTCTTCGGCACTTGTCGTGCTGACGATCGCAGCCCGTACCTGCTCAGTGCGACTGCAGACAGAGGCGCCGGACGGCTGCGCCTGAACAGGAGAGACTAGAGTTGTCAACAGAACCAACAAAGCCAGGAATCTTCGCCACAAGGGGCGTCGGGGACTGCTGCCGACTGTTGCAGGCAGTTGACAGGATGGATGCACGTTGCCGGGAGGCGGTTGAG
Organism: Candidatus Porifericomitales bacterium; assembly: GCA_965237735.1. Classification (GTDB taxonomy): domain Bacteria; phylum Pseudomonadota; class Gammaproteobacteria; order CBDEFV01; family CBDEFV01; genus CBDEFV01. The sequence goes on from CBDEFV010000005.1 coordinate 392,958, forward strand.
GGAGCACTCCTGAACGAAGGAAACTGCAACTGGCAAAAACGGAAAACCTTACTCTCGTTCGACAGGCTCCTGGAAAAGCCGCAAACCCTCGTGAGCAACCGCAGCAAGGGGCTACTGCCTTGGTGCGGCTTTTTTTTATCAGATGTCTCATAGGGTTCCCTTACATAGATTGAACAAGCAGGATAAAGAACTTCTTTATCTCTTTTCAACCGATTTTTTGCCCAAGCTACAGCTATCGAGACCATAAATCAATCCCTGACAGAGATTCATGAAGAAGTCTCTACGTCAAACGAATGTTAGCACAAAAACCATTAAATTGCAAGAAAAAGAAAAATTACTTATCAGATTTCAGGAAAGGCAGGATTTTTTCGATTGTCTCTGGTGGCTGACCAAGGGCGCGTCACCGCCCTGAAAAGTATGGGCGCCAGCCCTTGGTTACAAGAGGTCTCGACGGCCCCTTAGACCGGATTCGGCCGCCAGTCGGGCCCAAAGCGAAGCTGGCGAAAAACAGCAGAACGGCCAGAAGGATGGTCGCCGCATCCATGCCTCCCAAGCGTCCATCGCCGATTGTGCCGGCATCACTGTTCTCGGTTGGCATCACCCCCGTCTCCCCGCGTGACAGGGGCAGAAAGTTGAACGCCGTTGTAGTTGAACTGGGCTGGCCCAGAACAAAGCCCGCCGCCGTGGGGCTGAGGCTCAGGGTCACTGCCAGCAGATGCTCCCCGGGGCTGGGGTATGTCTCACGCCTCAGAACTATGGTGATCTTCCTCTCGCCGCTTCTTTCATCGACACGGACAGCAGAAGTCATCGTAACTCCATCAACCGCAGCCGCCACCTCGATGCTGCCCGTCAGGACGCGGCCGCGCAGGTCGTCGGCGCTGTAGCTGTAGACCAGAATGATACTGTCCTCGGCGATGTCCGTTGCGCCCGCCGGCACCGGCCCCGAAAGGGTCACGACCGTGTCGGGGACTGTCCTGTCCGGAGCCGCGGCCCTGAATCTGAATGGCGTTGTAATCCAACTGGTCTCGCCCAAGGCAAAGCCGGTGGCTGTGGCACTGAGGCTCAGGGTCACCGCCAGAAGGTGCTCAGCGGAGCCGAGGTAGGTATTCCGACTCAGGACGATGCTGATCTCGCCGCCGGTCTCATCAACATGGACATCAAAGGCAACCACCCCTCCATCGACCGCAGCCGCCACCTCGATGCTGCCCGTCAGGACGCGGCTGTGCAGGTTGTCGGCGCTATAGCTGTAGACCAGGCTCAACTCATCCTGATCGATGTTGGTTGTCGCCGCCGGCACAGGTCCTGACAGGGTCACGACCGTGTCGGGGACTGTCCTGTCCGGAGCCGCGGCCCTGAATCTGAATGGCGTTGTAATCCAACTGGTCTCGCCCAAGGCAAAGCCGGTGGCTGTGGCACTGAGGCTCAGGGTCACCGCCAGAAGGTGCTCAGCGGAGCCGAGGTAGGTATTCCGACTCAGGACGATGCTGATCTCGCCGCCGGTCTCATCAACATGGACATCAAAGGCAACCACCCCTCCATCGACCGCAGCCGCCACCTCGATACTGCCCGTCAGGACGCGGCTGTGCAGGTTGTCGGCGCTATAGCTGTAGACCAGGCTCAACTCATCCTGATCGATGTTGGTTGTCGCCGCCGGCACAGGTCCTGACAGGGTCACGACCGTGTCGGGGACTGTCCTGTCCGGAGCCGCGGCCCTGAAGCTGAATGGCGTTGTAATCCAACTGGTCTCGCCCAAGGCAAAGCCGGTGGCTGTGGCACTGAGGCTCAGGGTCACCGCCAGAAGGTGCTCAGCGGAGCCGAGGTAGGTATTCCGACTCAGGACGATGCTGATCTCGCCGCCGGTCTCATCAACATGGACATCAAAGGCAACCACCCCTCCATCGACCGCAGCCGCCACCTCGATGCTGCCCGTCAGGACGCGGCCGCGCAGGTCGGCGGCGCTGTAGCTGTAGACCAGGCTCAACTCATCCTGATCGATGTTGGTTGTCGCCGCCGGCACAGGTCCTGACAGAGTCACGACCGTGTCGGGAACCGCCACAAAGCGGACCATCACACTGGCGGCGTCTGCGTAGCGAGCGCCACCCAAGCCCGTACCACGACCGGTGACAGTGAGTTCAAATTCCAGTTCCCCGGCTGCGTTGGCGGGCATGACAAAGCTGAGCTGGTCGGTGCCGGCACCCGTCAAATTTACGACGCTGCCGCTGGTGTCAGTCTGCGCCCAAGCATAGGCGACATTGTCCCCCCAAGGGTCGGCGTCGCTGGCCGTGGCCCTGAGGGTGACGCTCTGACCGGCCTCGGCAATCTGATCGGCGCCCGCATTGGCGATGGGCAGGAAGTCCGCGCTGCCGGGATTGCCTTGAAGAAACAGAAACTGCAGTGCCCTGAGATCGGAGAATACTGCTGCGGGCAATACTGCCAGGTCGTTGCCATGCAGCCACAGTCTCAGCAGTGCGCTGAGGCCGTCGAATGCACCCACTGGCAATGCCGCCAGACGGTTGTTTTGTAGTGACAGCTGCTGTAGCGCCCTGAGGCCGTTGAACGTGTCCTCTGAAAATTCCGTCAGGCTGTTGTCGTTCAAATACAGTAACTCCAGCAGGACGAGGCCGGAGAATATGTTCGGCGGCAATGCCTCCAGGCTATTGGCGGACAGAGACAACTGCCGCAGTACATTGAGGCCGAAGAATGCATCCGGGGGCAATTTCGTCAGACGGTTGCTCTGTAGTGACAGTTCCCGTAGCACCCCGAGGCCGTTGAACGTGGTCCCGGGCAATGCCGTCAGGCGGTTGTTGCCGAGAAACAGAAACTCCAGCGAGGCGAGGCCGGTGAGTGCGCCCACTGGCAATGCCGCCAGATTGTTGCCGTTCAGCCGCAACTCCTGCAGAGCAGTGAGGTTGGAAAATATGCCCACGGGCAGTGCCACCAGACTATTGCCGGACAGAAACAGATGTTCCAGCGAGACGAGAGCGGCAAAATCGCCCGGCTTCAAGGTCGCGACCCCGCTGCTACCCAAAGACAGTCTGCCGGTGAGACTCTCCAGTTGGGCGACTGTAACTTGGGAGCAGTCGGCGGCGGCGGAAATGAGCTCCACCAGCGCATCGCGCACCGCCTTGGTGCGGCCGCAGATGCCGCCGCTCAGCCCTGTTTGGGAGCCATTCACCTTGTGGCCGCTCTGTTCGGCCTGGGTCGGGTGTCCCAGACTTACGCCGATGCCATCGCGACCCTCGATGGCGCCTCTGTTCAGGCTGATGGCGCCGGTGCAGCCGGCAAGCTGACCGGCGCCGCAGACGCGGATGCCGTTGGTATCTTCATCGCCCAACTGCACGGTGTAGGCAAACACCAGTTGCCTGCTGTCGCTGCCACGGACGTAATCGGCCCGCCGCCGCCCGCCGCCGATGTCGAGCTCTATCGAGGGGGTGCCCCCGGTGGCGTCAACCACCGCCGGACGATTGAACGTCAGCGTCAGTTCAATGGCCTCGCCGAGAAAATAGATGTCGCCAACGACCGGATGGGAACTCACCGCCACCTCAGTGGCCCGGACGTCGGCGACGATGACGCTGTCAGTGCTGGCGTAGCGAGCACCGTCAAGGCCCGTACCGCGGCCGGTGACAGTGAGTTCAAATTCCAGTTCCCCGGCTGCGTCGGCGGGCATGACAAAGCTGGGCCGGGCGGTGGCGGCATCCATCAAAACCACAGTGCTGCTACTGTTATCGGTCTGCGCCCAGGCATAGGCGACATTGTCTCCCCAAGGGTCGGCATTGCTGACAATGGTCGTGAGGGTGACGATCTGACCAGCGCCGACGGTCGTCTGGTCAGTCCCCGCATGGGCGATCGGCAGAAAGTATGCGCTGCCGGGGTTATCTTCAAGAAACAGGGACTGCAGTGCCCTGAGCTTGGAGAATACCCCTGCAGGCAATGCTGTCAGACTGTTGCCGTTCAGCCGCAACTCCCGCAGAGCGGTGAGTCCGGAGAACAGGTCTGGCGGCAATTCCGTCAGGCCGGTGCTGTCCAGAAGCAGAACCTCCAGCGCGGCGAGGCCGGCAAAATCGCCCGCCTGCAAAGCCCGGACCCCTTCCCCCGAGAGCCCGAGAGAGGTGATCTGAGCGAGTTGGTCATCGGTGACATCAACGCAGTTGCCGACGCCCGCCTCGGCGACAATCGCAGCGCGCACCTGCTCAGTGCGGCTGCAGACAGAGACGTCGGGCACCTGCGCCTGGACGGGAGAGATCGCAGTTGCCAACAAAATCAACAAGGCCAGGGATCTTCGCCCCAGCAGGCGCCAAAAGACGCCGCCGACCCTTGCAGGCAGTTGCCGAAGTTGACGCCTGTTGCTGGGCAGTGCCCGAAGGAGCACTCCTGAACAAAGGGAACTGCAATCGCCGGGAGGACCGGCAAAGACGGAGAACTTTTCTCCCGCCCGGCAGGCATCCGGGAAAGTCACAGGCTCACGCAGGCAGCCGCAGTCGAGGGCCGCCAACTTCTGGTGGCCGCGCGCATCTATTTCCATCGGGTGCCACACAGGAATTCTTTCATAGCTATTGAACAAGCATACAATGAACTTCTTTCTCTCTTTCAATCAATTTTACCTCCGATCACGATCACAGACACCACAACCAATCTCTTAGAGAACTCAGAAGTCAGGAACTGTCATACAATAACACAAAAACCATCAAATTGCAAAAAGATAAATTTTAAGCAAATTCCGGCAAACGCATGCCTGACGATTCTTATAAGATTTTTTCGATTGTCCCTGGCGATGACCCAGGACGTCGCCGCCCTGAAGAATGCCAACGCCTGCTCGGGCGCGGAGGCTTCCCGGTGGCCCGCCGTGCCATGTCGGTTGCCGGTGCCTCCCCCGTTTCGTCACCGCCCTCCAGTCCGCCTTGGCCGCGCCACCTCCAATCGGGCCCCAAAAGAGGCTGGCGAAGAACAGTAAAACTGCCAGAAGGATAGTCGCCGCATCCATGCCGCCCACGGCTCCATTGCCGATCGACCCGACACTATCGCTCTTGGTTGGCGTCGATTCTGATCCTCCAGGTGAGAGGGGCAGGAAGCTGAACGTCGTCGTGATTGAACCGGGAGCGCCCGGGGCAAAGCCATCGGCCACGGCGCTGAGGGCAACCACAAGCTCGCGCTCGTCGGGCTCAGGGTAGATCTCACGTCTGAGAACTACAGTGATCTCGCCCCTGCCGCTGCTCTCATCGACAACGATGGCCGGGGTGATCGCGGCGCCATCGACCGCAGCCGTCACCTCCATGCCGCCCGCCAGGGGGCGGCCGCGCAGGTCGTCGGCACTGCAGTCGTAGACCAGGCGGAGTTCGTCGCCGACGATGTCCGTCGCGTCCGCCGGCAGCAGGCCATGCACGGGGTCCGACAGGGTCATGACCGTGTCGGGAACCGCAAAGCGAACCATCACTCTGTCGGTGCCGATGTTGAGACCACCGCCGCGGCCGGTAACGGTGAATTTAAATTCAAGCTCGGTTGCGTCGGCGGGCATGACAAAGCTGGCGCGGGCGCTGCCGGCACCCGTCAGGTCTACAATGTTGCCGCTGTTGTCGCTCTGTACCCAAGCATAAGTGACATTGTCTCCCCAAGGGTCGGTGCCGCTGGTAGTGGCCCTGAGGGTGACGGTCTGACCAGCCTCGGCAGTCTGGTCGGCGCCCGCATTAGCGACAGGCAGGAAGTCTGCGCTGCCAGGGTTGTTTTCCAGAAACAGGGACCGCAGTGCTCTGAACTCGGAGAATACGCCTGTGGGCAATTCTGTCAAGCCGTTGTTGTATAAAAACAGGTCCTCCAACTCCCTGAGGCCGTCGAATACGCCTACGGACAGCATTGCCAGACGGTTGTTGGGCAACCACAGCTCCTGCAGCGCAGTGAGGCTGTCAAATACGCCCACTGGTAATGCCGTCAGGCGATTGTTGGGCAGCCACAACTCCTTCAGCGCAGTGAGATCGTCAAATACGTCCACGGGCAATGCCGTCAGGCGGTTGTTGAGCAACCACAACTGCTGCAACTCGGCGAGACCGTCAAATACACCCACGGGCAATGTCGTCAATTCGTTGCCGCTCAGCCACAGATACCCTAGAGCGGTGAGGTCGTTGAATACGCTTGCGGGCAATGCCGCCAGACGGTTGTCGGACAGCCCCAGTTGCTGTAGTGCAGTAAGGTCCGAAAAGATCCCCTCAGGCAGTTCCGTCAAACTGTTGCTGTATAGATGCAGGATCTCCAGTGCCCCGAGACCGCCGAATACGCCCAGAGGCAGTTCTGTCAGACGGTTGGCTTCCAGGTACAGAGCCTCCAACGTAGTGAGGCCGAAGAATACACCCGCTGGCAATGTCACCAGGCCGTTGTCGGACAGCTGCAGCTGCTGCACCTCAACTAGATCCGCAAAATCTCCCGGCTTCAGGGTTGCAATATTCCTGCCACGCAGAGACAGGGTGCCGGTGAGACTCTCCAGCTGGACGGCTGTGACCTCCGAACAGTTGGCAGCGGCAGGAATGAGCGCCACCAGTGCATCGCGCACCGCCTTGGTGCGGCCGTAGATACCGCCTCTCCGCCCCGTCTCGGAGCCGTCCACCCCCTTGGGGGTTCTCCTGATCGGACGGCTTTGACGCCCGCAGAATCGCCGCCTACGGCCCGGCCGACGTCGAGAGGCTCATGGCCGATGTCTCCATCGTCCGCAACCGCCTGAAAATCGAAGCGACCATCAGCAACGCCCTGGCGTTTCTGAGGATTGTCGAAGCCGGCGGCGAAGGCAGCTTCTGCGATTTGATCTGGCAGTCGACCGGTGGCAAGGTGCGCCAAAACGCCTGGTCCAACCCGAGCGAAGTGCCAGCCACCACCCCCGAGTCAGACGCGCTGAGCCGCGAGTTGAAAAAATGCGGTTTCCGCTTTGTCGGCAGCACCATCTGCTATGCTTTCATGCAGGCGGCGGGCCTGGTCAACGATCACGAAACCCGCTGTTTTCGCCACGCTCAACTGAAAAATCCATAGTCAGGCAGCCGACGGGTGCGGCCGCGCTCAGGACAGCGGGTGAAACCGGCGGCGAGCTCAGGGGGTCAGCAGAAATCCGGCCGGTTGCGGGTGCTTGTGCTTCGACGGCCCGGTGGCAGATTTACAATGCCCGGAGCCGCTGCCGGCCACCACCAGCAACTGCCGGCCCGGGCTGAGCGAAAGAGTCTGGCGGAGAAAAACAGTACCGCCAGGGTGGCGATCGCCGCAGCCGCCAGCGCTCCTCCTCCCGATGATGAAGAGGAACCGCCAAAGCTGAAGAAGGTTACATGGGGACCGTTGGGGTTGCCGTCGTCATCCGTCAATAGGTATCGCTCATCGCTGACACGCACAACGATATAGCCCTCGCCACCGCCCTCCCCAAGAAGTTGCCGCGCTGAAAAAGTCACCTTCAGAACGCCGGAAGCAGCCTCTGCACCCGCTGGCTGATACTCAAATGGCCGGGCCCCAGGAATTTGAGTAATACGCACAAGATCCGGACGGCCAACCGACACTGTTTGAGTCTCTATTTCAACTGCTCGCTCCCCTGATTCCCGAAGTACGATTTGAGAATTTCTTACCGTCAGAGTCGGGGTGGTAACACCGTCTTCATACCGGCATGTTGCACCCCTTCCGAGCACCCCCGGCCGGCAGGAGCCGTCGGCGGCAACGGCACTCCTTATAACGCTGACTGTGAATCCGCTGATGTCATCCAGTTTTTTGAACCCAAGGGTCCGTATGGCACCGCTGATTCTGTACGTGGCTATGGTTGGGGAGCCTGCCAGGCCAATGGTTTCCAAAGTCAGGCCGATCTGCGCCTGTGCTGGCGCCGGAGCGAGCGTGAACATGAGGGCGGCCAGCAGCCCGCAGGCCTGGGCTCCGAGGGCCGCGAGAAGGCATTTGCCGCTTTTGTGGGCCAAGGGCGAAGGGGCCGCAGGGACCTGTCGCTGGGCATTGTCGCTGGGCATTGTCGCTGATAGGAGTTGTTGTTTTGGACATGTCAAGGGTCTCCGGCTGTCGTTGGATTGGGCAGTTGTTGAAAGATCATCCTGCTCCCTCAGTCGGCATCTGCTCTCCACGCGAGCCGACAGGCGCTGCCTGAAAGGAAAGAGGAAATCCTTCGTTCTATTAATGATATAACGGGAACGCCAGAATTATAAGTTTCATGCCTGAAATCCCTTGGAAATTGCCGGGACAATGCCTTCTCAGTTGTTTTTTCGATGGCCGAAAGCTCGTCGGGGCGCGCCGCCGGCCTTCGTCTGAGGGCGAGGTTGGCGAAGAAAAACAGGGCTGCCCACAGGAGGATCGCGCCGTCCATGCTACCCGTTACTCCATCCAGACTAAGGTCTTTCGGAGAATCATAGATACGGATAATTTGATAGCTCCGCCCCACCGCGATCGCATCAAGGTTGTAGATATTGGGGTCGGAAGGATCGTTCGGATTTGAGGCATCTTCATGGTTGATCGGTTCTCCAATTTCGCTGAGTTTGAAGAAAAACATCTGATATCCAGTCACCATCACGCTTATCGTCTGGGAGGTGCCTCTGTAGCGGCAGCTTTCACCGGGCTCAAGTATCCCGATTTGACAGGTGCCGTCACCGGCAATGGCGGTTGAGAGCGGGGAGAAGTTGAACGGAACCGTGATTGAGCTGGTCTCTCCCAAGGCAAAACCCTCGGCGGCGGTGCTGATGGCGACCCTGAGCTGGTGCTCGCCGTTGCTGGAATATGTCTCCCGCCTCAGGACGATGCCGATTTCACCCCTGCCTCTGGCTTCATCGACATCGTGGCCGGCAGGAGAGACAGAGACGCCATCGACCTCCACCTCCACCTCGATGCCGCCCTCCAGAGAGCGGTCGCGCAGATTGCCGGCGCTGTAGCTGAAGACCAGGCTGAGAGCTCTTCCAGCGATGTCTGTCGCGTCCGCCGGCACCGGCCCCGACAGGGTCACGACCGTGTTGGGCACGATCACGTCAGGAACATCCACAACCCTGAAGCTGAACGGCGTCGCAATCGAACGGGGCTCGCCCAGAACAAAGCCGTCGGCCGTGGCGCTGAGGCTCAGGGTCACCGCCAGCAGGTGCTCAGTGGGGCCGGGGTATTGATCCCGACTCAGGATGATGGTGATCTCGCCCCTTGCCCCATCGACATAGTCGAATGAGGGGGTGATTACCATGCCATTGACCGAGGCCGTCACCTCGATGCTGTTGCTCAGGACGTGATTGCGCAGGTCGTCAACACTGTAGCTGTAGACCAGGCTGATGCTGTCCCCGGCGATGTCGGTTGCGTCCGCCGGCAATGGCCCCGACAGGGTCACGACCGTGTCGGGCACGACAAAGCTGAAGGTCGTGGCGGCCGCGACCGAAGCGAAGTCGGCATCTCCGCCGACGCTGACAAGAACCCGGCCATGGCGGATCGAATCGCCGTCCGCCCGGCCAAAGACGCTCAGACCGACCAGGGTTCGATCGACCCTCAGCGTCAGGGAGCCGCTGCCGTCCAGCGGCAGCGTCCGCGAGGCCGCCTCCAGCCCGCTGCAGTCGCCGTAGCCGACGTCCGTGCAGAGCTCGAAGCCAACCCGGATCTCAAGGTCTTTTCTCGGACGGTTCAGGCGATTGTCGGCCGCGTAGTCGAAGCTGTAGCCCAACTCGATCGTATCGCTGCCGGCGGCCCCCTGCTTGCCCTGGTTGCCCTCGGACTGCCTGATCTCCAGCCTCGTCGGCGGCAGCGGCCGGAAGTTGAACGGCGTCGTGACTGAACGGGGAGCGCCCAGGGCAAAGCCCGCGGTCAGGGCGCTGAGGCCAACCACAAGCTCGTGCTCATCAGGAGCAGGGTATGCCTCACGCCTGAGAACTACAGTGATCTCGCCCCCGGCTCCATCGACAGAGTGGGAGGCGGGGGTAATCATGATGCCGTCAACCGCGGCCGTCACCCCGATGCTGCCGCTCAGGACGCGACCCCGCAGCTCGGCGACGCTGTAGCTGTAGACCAGGCTGATGCTGTCCCCGGCGATGTCGGTTGCGTCCGCCGGCAATGGCCCCGACAGGGTCACGACCGTGTCGGAAACGACAAAGCTGAAGGTCGTGGTGGCCGCGACCGCAGCGAAGTCGGCGCCTCCACCGGCGCTGACAAGAACCCGGCCATGGCGGATCGAATCGCCGTCCGCACGGCCAAAGACGCTCAGATCGACCAGGGTTCGATCGACCCTCAGCGTCAGGGAGCCGCTGCCGTCCAGCGTCAGCGTCCGCGAGGCCGCCTCCAGCCCGCCGCAGTCGTTGTAGCCGGCGTCCGTGCAGAGCTCGAAGCCAACCCGGATCTCAAGGCCTTGCCTCGGACGATCCAGGCGATTGTCCGCCGCGTAGTCGAAACTGTAGCCGATCTCGATCGTATCGCTGCCGGCGGCCCCCTGGTTGCCCTCGGACTGCCTGATCTCCAGCCTCGTCGGCGGCAGCGGCCGGAAGCTGAACGGCGTCGTGACTGAACGGGGAGCGCCCAGGGCAAAGCCCGCGGTCAGGGCGCTGAGGCCAACCACAAGCTCGTGCTCATCAGGAGCAGGGTATGCCTCACGCCTGAGAACTACAGTGATCTCGCCCCCGGCTCCATCGACAGAGTGGGAGGCGGGGGTAATCATGATGCCGTCAACCGCGGCCGTCAACCCGATGCTGCCGCTCAGGACGCGACCCCGCAGCTCGGCGACGCTGTAGCTGTAGACCAGGCTGATGCTGTCCCCGGCGATGTCGGTTGCGTCCGCCGGCAATGGCCCCGACAGGGTCACGACCGTGTCGGAAACGACAAAGCTGAAGGTCGTGGTGGCCGCGACCGCAGCGAAGTCGGCGCCTCCACCGGCGCTGACAAGAACCCGGCCATGGCGGATCGAATCGCCGTCCGCACGGCCAAAGATGCTCAGATCGACCAGGGTTCGATCGACCCTCAGCGTCAGGGAGCCGCTGCCGTCCAGCGTCAGCGTCCGCGAGGCCGCCTCCAGCCCGCCGCAGTCGCCGTAGCCGACATCCGTGCAGAGCTCGAAGCCAACCCGGATCTCAAGGCCTTCCCTCGGACGATCCAGGCGATTGTCCGCCGCGTAGTCGAAGCTGTAGCCGAGCTCGATCGTATCGCTGCCGGCGGCCCCCTGCTTGCCCTGGTTGCCCTCGGACTGCCTGATCTCCAGCCTCGTCGGCGGCAGCGGCCGGAAGTTGAACGGCGTCGTGACTGAACTGGGAGCGCCCAGGGCAAAGCCCGCGGTCAGGGCGCTGAGGCCAACCACAAGCTCGTGCTCATCAGGAGCAGGGTATGCCTCACGCCTGAGAACTACAGTGATCTCGCCCCCGGCTCCATCGACAGAGTGGGAGACGGGGGTAATCATGATGCCGTCAACCGCGGCCGTCACCCCGATGCTGCCGCTCAGGACGCGACCCCGCAGCTCGGCGACGCTGTAGCTGTAGACCAGGCTGATGCTGTCCCCGGCGATGTCGGTTGCGTCCGCCGGCAATGGCCCCGACAGGGTCACGACCGTGGCGGGCACGACAAAGCTGAAGGTCGTGGTGGCCGCGACCGCAGCGAAGTCGGCGCCTCCACCGGCGCTGACAAGAACCCGGCCATGGCGGATCGAATCGCCGTCCGCACGGCCAAAGATGCTCAGATCGACCAGGGTTCGATCAACCCTCAGCGTCAGGGAGCCGCTGCCGTCCAGCGTCAGCGTCCGCGAGGCCGCCTCCAGCCCGCCGCAGTCGTTGTAGCCGGCGTCCGTGCAGAGCTCGAAGCCAACCCGGATCTCAAGGCCTTGCCTCGGACGATCCAGGCGATTGTCCGCCGCGTAGTCGAAGCTGTAGCCGAGCTCGATCGTATCGCTGCCGGCGGCCCCCTGCTTGCCCTGGTTGCCCTCGGACTGCCTGATCTCCAGCCTCGTCGGCGGCAGCGGCCGGAAGTTGAACGGCGTCGTGATTGAACGGGGAGCGCCCAGGGCAAAGCCCGCGGTCAGGGCGCTGAGGCCAACCACAAGCTCGTGCTCATCAGGAGCAGGGTATGCCTCACGCCTGAGAACTACAGTGATCTCGCCCCCGGCTCCATCGACAGAGTGGGAAGCGGGGGTAATCATGATACCGTCAACCGCGGCCGTCACCCCGATGCTGCCGCTCAGGACGCGACCCCGCAGCTCGGCGGCGCTGTAGCTGTAGACCAGGCTCAGATCGTCGCCGACGATGTTTGTGGCGTCCATCGGCGCCGGCCCCGACAGGGTCACGACCGTGTCGGAAACGACAAAGCTGAAGGTCGTGGTGGCCGCGACCGCAGCGAAGTCGACGCCTCCACCGGCGCTGACAAGAACCCGGCCATGGCGGATCGAATCGCCGTCCACACGGCCAAAGATGCTCAGATCGACCAGGGTTCGATCAACCCTCAGCGTCAGGGAGCCGCTGCCGTCCAGCGTCAGCGTCCGCGAGGCCGCCTCCAGCCCGCCGCAGTCGTTGTAGCCGGCGTCCGTGCAGAGCTCGAAGCCAACCCGGATATCAAGGCCTTGCCTCGGACGATCCAGGCGATTGTCCGCCGCGTAGTCGAAGCTGTAGCCGAGCTCGATCGTATCGCTGCCGGCGGCCCCCTGCTTGCCCTGGTTGCCCTCGGACTGCCTGATCTCCAGCCTCGTCGGCGGCAGCGGCCGGAAGTTGAACGGCGTCGTGACTGAACTGGGAACGCCCAGGGCAAAGCCCGCGGTCAGGGCGCTGAGGCCAACCACAAGCTCGTGCTCATCAGGAGCAGGGTATGCCTCACGCCTGAGAACTACAGTGATCTCGCCCCCGGCTCCATCGACAGAGTGGGAGGCGGGGGTAATCATGATGCCGTCAACCGCGGCCGTCACCCCGATGCTGCCGCTCAGGACGCGACCCCGCAGCTCGGCGACGCTGTAGCTGTAGACCAGGCTGATGCTGTCCCCGGCGATGTCGGTTGCGTCCGCCGGCAATGGCCCCGACAGGGTCACGACCGTGGCGGGCACGACAAAGCTGAAGGTCGTGGTGGCCGCGACCGCAGCGAAGTCGACGCCTCCACCGGCGCTGACAAGAACCCGGCCATGGCGGATCGAATCGCCGTCCACACGGCCAAAGATGCTCAGATCGACCAGGGTTCGATCAACCCTCAGCGTCAGGGAGCCGCTGCCGTCCAGCGTCAGCGTCCGCGAGGCCGCCTCCAGCCCGCCGCAGTCGTTGTAGCCGGCGTCCGTGCAGAGCTCGAAGCCAACCCGGATCTCAAGGCCTTCCCTCGGACGATCCAGGCGATTGTCCGCCGCGTAGTCGAAGCTGTAGCCGAGCTCGATCGTATCGCTGCCGGCGGCCCCCTGCTTGCCCTGGTTGCCCTCGGACTGCCTGATCTCCAGCCTCGTCGGCGGCAGCGGCCGGAAGTTGAACGGCGTCGCAATTGAATTGGGATCGCCCAGGGCAAAGCCCGCGGTCAGGGCGCTGAGGCCAACCACAAGCTCGTGCTCATCAGGAGCAGGGTATGCCTCACGCCTGAGAACTACAGTGATCTCGCCCCCGGCTCCATCGACAGAGTGGGAGGCGGGGGTAATCATGATGCCGTCAACCGCGGCCGTCACCCCGATGCTGCCGCTCAGGACGCGACCCCGCAGCTCGGCGGCGCTGTAGCTGTAGACCAGGCTCAGATCGTCGCCGACGATGTTTGTGGCGTCCATCGGCGCCGGCCCCGACAGGGTCACGACCGTGTCGGAAACGACAAAGCTGAAGGTCGTGGTGGCCGCGACCGCAGCGAAGTCGGCGCCTCCACCGGCGCTGACAAGAACCCGGCCATGGCGGATCGAATCGCCGTCCGCACGGCCAAAGATGCTCAGATCGACCAGGGTTCGATCGACCCTCAGCGTCAGGGAGCCGCTGCCGTCCAGAGGCAGCGTCCGCGAGGCCGCCTCCAGCCCGCTGCAGTCACTGTAGCCGACATCCGTGCAGAGCTCGAAGCCAACCTGGATCTCAAGGCCTTTCCTCGGACGGTTCAGGCGATTGTCCACCGCGTAGTCGAAACTGTAGCCGAGCTCGATCGTATCGCTGCCGGCGGCCCCCTGCTTGCCTTGGTTGCCCTCGGATTGCCTGATCTCCAGCCTCGTCGGCGGCAGCGGCAGGAAGCTGAACGGCGTCGCAATTGAACGGGGAACGCCCAGGGCAAAGCCCGCGGTCAGGGCGCTGAGGCCAACCACAAGCTCGTGCTCATCAGGAGCAGGGTATGCCTCACGCCTGAGAACTACAGTGATCTCGCCCCCGGCTCCATCGACAGAGTGGGAAGCGGGGGTAATCATGATGCCGTCAACCGCGGCCGTCACCCCGATGCTGCCGCTCAGGACGCGACCCCGCAGCTCGGCGGCGCTGTAGCTGTAGACCAGGCTCAGATCGTCGCCGACGATGTTTGTGGCGTCCATCGGCGCCGGCCCCGACAGGGTCACGACCGTGTCGGGAATCAACAGGCGAACCATGACCGTGTCCGAATCGGTGTAGCGGTCTCCGCCGCGGCCTGTGACGGTGAGCTCAAATTCAAGTTCGGCCGCGTCGGCGGGCATGGCAAAGCTGGGACTGGCGCTGTCGGCACCCACCAACTCCACGGCGTTGCCGCTACTCTCAGTCAGTGCCCAGACATAGGTGACATTGTCTCCCCAAGGGTCGGTGTCGCTGACTATGGCCCTGAGGGTGACAGTCTGACCGACCTCGGCAACCTGATCGACACCCGCGTTGGCGACGGGCAGGAAGCCCTCGCTACCGGGGTTGTTGTCCAAGAGAACAAGGTTCAGGTTGCTGAGGTCGGAGAATACGCCCGCCGGCAAGCCTCTCAGGGAATTACGCTGCAGATACAGAGAATCCAGTTCAGCGAGGTCGGAAAATACGCTCGCTGGCAAGGCTGCCAGCAAATTGTCCCACAGATGCAAAATCTTCAGATTGAAGAGGCCGTTGAATAGACCCGCAGGCAAGACCTCCAAGTTGTTGCCGAACAGTTTCAGCTCTCGCAGCGCCGTGATCTCCGCAAAATCTCCTGGCCGCAAGGTCGCAATACCCCTTCCCGCCAGATTCAACGAGCCGGTAAGACTCCGGAGCTGATCGGCTGTGACTTGGGAACAGTCGGCGGCAGCGGGAATAAGCTCCACCAGCGCATCACGCACCGCCTTGGTGCGGCCGCAGATGCCACTGCTCAGCCCCGTTCGGGAGCCATCCACCTTGTGGCCGCTCTGTTCGGCCTGCGTCGGGTAACGCAGACTAATTACGCCGATAACATCGCGATCTTCGATGGCACCTTCGTTCAGGCTGATGGCACCCGTGCAGCCGGGAAGCTGACCGGCGCCGCAGATGCTGATGCCGTTGGTGTCTTCATCGTCCGACTGCACGGTGTAGGCAAACACCAACTGCCTGCTGTCGCTGCTGCGGACATAGTCGGCCTGACGCCGCACGTCGCCGATGTCGAGCTCTATCGAAGGCGTACCCCCGGTGCCGTCAACCACCACCGGACGATTGAACCTCAGCGCCAACTCAATGGCCTCACCGAGAAAATAGGTGTCTCCGGCAACCGGAACGGAGAGCACCGCCACGCTCGTGGCCAATACGCTCACGATGACGACTCTGTCGGTATCGAAAAATAGAGGGCTATTAACGATGAAAGCGCCGTTGACGGTGACACCAAATTCCACTTCGACCGCGCCGGCGGGCATGATAAAACTGGCCTGGGCGCTGTCGGCATTCGCCAGATTTACGACGCTGCCGCTGAGATCGGTCCGTCGCCAGACATAGTGGACATTGTCCCCCCAAAGGTTGATGTCGCTGACCGTGGCCCTGAGGGTGACCGTCTGACCGGCGACGACCGCCCGATCGGCGCCCGCATTGGCGATGATCTGGAAGTCCGCGGGGCCGGGGTTGTTCTCCAAGTACAGAAACCGCAGCGCCCTGAGCTCGGAAAAGATGCCCGCTGGCAGTATCGTCAGGCTGTTGCTGTAGAGATTCAGAAACTCCAGGGCAGGGAGACCTGTGAATACGCCTGCCGGCAGTGCCTCCAGGCTGTTGCCATTCAGATCCAGTTGTTGCAACCCTATGAGATCGGCAAAATCGCCCGGCTTCAGGGTCGTAATGCCTCTTCCCCCCAGATACAGGGTCCCATTGAAACCCTCCAACTGGGCGACTCTGACCTGAGAACAGTTGCGGGCACTGCGAATGCGCATCACCAGCGCATCGCGCACCGCCTTGGTGCGGCCGCAGATGCCGCCGCTCAGCCCCGTTCGGGAGCCATCTACCTTGTGGCCGCTCTGTTCGGCCTGCATCGGGTGGTGCAGATCTACGCCGAAGTCATCCCGACCCTCGATGGTGCCTCCGTTCAGGCTGATGGCGCCCGTGCAGCCGGGAAGCTGACCGGCGCCGCAGATGCTGATGCCGTTGGTGTCTTCATCGCCCGACTGCACGGTGTAGGCAAACACCAGTTGCCTGCTGTCGCTGCCGCGGACATAGTCGGCCCGACGCCGCTCGCCGCCGATGTCGAGTTCTATCGAAGGTGTGCCCCCGGTGGCATCAACCACCGCCGCACGGTCGTAGGTCAGGGTCAGTTCAATGGTCTCGCCGAGAAAATAGGTGTCTCCGACAACCGGATCGGAGATCACTGCCACCCTCGTCGGCGGCAGGAAGTTGAACGGCGTCGTGATTGAACTGGGATCGCCCAAGGCAAAGCCGGTGGCTGTGGCGCTGAGGCTCAGGGTCACCGCCAGCAAGTACTCTCCGAGGCCGGGGTATGTCTCACGCCTCAGAACTATGGTGATTTTGCCCCTGCCCCTGGCTCTATCGGAAAAGTGGAAGATGGTGGGCATCACGGCGCCGTCGACCGTGGCCGACACCTCGATGCTGTCGTTCAGGGCGCGGTCGCGCAGATCGTCGGCGCTGTAGCTGTAGACCAAGCTCAGCTCGTCCCCGACGATGTCTGTGGTGTCCATCGGCACCGGCCCCGACAGGGTCACGACCGTGTCGGGAATTAACAGGCGAACCATGACCGTGTCCGTATCGGTGTAGCGATCACCACCGCGGCCCGTGACAGTGAGTTCAAATTCAAGTTCGGACGCGGCGGCGTCGGCGGGTATGGCAAAGCTGGGACTGGCGCTGTCGGCACCCACCAACTCTATGGCGTTGCCGCTACTCTCAGTCAGTGCCCAAACATAGGTGACATTGTCCCCCCAGGGGTCGGTGTCGCTGACCATGGCCCCGAGGGTGGCAATCTGACCGACCTCGGCAGCCTGATCGGCACCCGCGTTGGCGACGGGCAGGAAGCCCTCGCTACCGGGGTTGTTTTCCAGGAAAAGAAGGCCCAGGTCGCTGAGGTCGCTGAATATGCCCGCTGGCAATGCCATCAGGCTGTTGTCGTTCAGATACAGAACCCTCAACGCGGCGAGGTCGTCGAATACGTTCCCGGGCAAGGCCGTCAGGCCGTTGTCGTTCAACCGTAGAGTCCCCAACGCGGCGAGGCCGGAGAAGATGCCCGCATGCAGCGTCGTCAGGCTGTTGCTGTATAAAGTCAGCTTCCTCAAGGCGGTGAGGCCAGCAAAGACGTCCTTCGACAACGTCGACAGGCCGTTGTCGTGCAGATACAGAACCTCCAGCTCGGCGAGGCCAGCAAAGACGTCCTTCGACAACGTCGACAGGCTGTTGTTGTTTAAAGCCAGCCTCTCCAGGGTAGTGAGACCTGTGAATACGCCTGCCGGCAGCGCCTCCAGGCTGTTGTCATACAGAAACAGTCGTTGCAACCCAATGAGATCAGCAAAATCGCCCGGCTTCAGGGTAGTAATGCCTCTCAGGAACAGGAACCCAGTGAGACCCTCCAACTGGGTGGCTGTGACCTCGGAACAGTTGCTGGCACTGCGAATGCGCATCAGCAGCCCATCGCGCACCGCCTTGGTGCGGCCGCAGATGCCACCGTTCAGCCCCGTTCGGGAGCCATCCACCTTGTGGCCGCTCTGTTCGGCCTGCATCGGGTGGCGCAGATTTACGCCGAAGTCATCCCGACCCTCGATGGCGCCGCCGTTCAGGCTGATGGCGCCCGTGCAGCCGGGAAGCTGACCGGAGCCACAGATGCTGATGCCGTTGGTGTCTTCATCGCCCGACTGCACGGTGTAGGCAAACACCAGTTGCCTGCTGTCGCTGCCGCGGACATAGTCGGCCCGACGCCGCTCGCCGCCGATGTCGAGTTCTATCGAAGGCGTGCCCCCGGTGGCGTCAACCACCACCGGACGATTGAAGCTCAGCGTCAACTCAATGGCCTCGCCGAGAAAATAGGTGTCTCCGGCAACCGGATCGGAGCTCACCGCCACTCTGGTAGCCAAAACGCTGACGACGACGCTGTCGGTGCCAAGGTAGCTGGCACCGCCGCGGCCGGTGACCCTGAGCTCAAATTCCAGATCGACTGCGCCGGCGGGCGTGACAAAGCGGGGCTGGGCAGTAGCGGCATCCACCAGATTCACAGCGTTGCCGCTGCTGTCGCTCTGCGTCCAGGCGTAGGCGACATTGTTCCCCCAAGGGTCGATCTCGCTGGCTGTGGCCCTGAGGGTGACGGCCTGACCGGGCGCAGCAGCCTGATCGGGACCCGCATGGGCGATGGGCACGAAACCGTCGCTGCCGGGGTTGTTATGCAGCGACAGAAACTGCAGTGCCATGAGGTCGTTGAATATGCCTGCTGGCAATGCCGTCAGGCTGTTGCCTTTCAGATGCAGCTCCCTCAGTTCGGAGAGGCCGTCAAATACGTTTTCGAGCAAAGCCGTCAGGCCGTTGTCGTTCAGATACAGAAACCCCAACGCGGCGAGGTCGTCAAATACGTTCCCGGGCAAAGCCGTCAGGCTGTTGCCTCTCAGATCCAGAGCCTCCAAGGCGGCGAGGCCGTCAAATACGTTTTCGGACAAAGCCGTCAGGCCGTTATAATCCAGATTCAGAACCTCCAGGGCGGTGAGACCTGTGAATACGCCTGCCGGCAGTGCTTCCAGCCTGTTGCCCCGCAGAACCAGTTCTTCTAACGCAATGAGATCAGCAAAATCGCCCGGCTTCAGGGTCCCAACGTTCTTGCTTATCAGAGACAGGTGACCGTCGAGACGCCCCAGTTGGGCAGTTGTGACCTCGGAGCAGTGTGCGGCGCCGAGGCGACTCATCAGGGCATCGCGCACCGCCCGGGTACGGCCGCAGATGCCGCTCGGCCTCGTGCGGGAACCATCCACCTTGTCGCCGCTCTGTTCGGCCTGCGTCGGGTGACGCAGATTTACGCCGAGGCCAGGGCGACCCTCGATGGCGCCTTCGTTCAGGCTGATGGCGCCCGTGCAGCCAGGAAGCTGACCGGCGCCGCAGATGCTGATGCCGTTGGTGTCTTCATCGCCCGACTGCACGGTGTAGGCAAACACCAGTTGCCTGCTGTCGCTGCCGCGGACATAGTCGGCCCGACGCCGCTCGCCGCCGATGTCGAGTTCTATCGAAGGTGTGCCCCCGGTGGCGTCAACCACCACCAGACGATTGAACCTCAGCGTCAACTCAATGGCCTCGCCGAGATAATAGGTGTTCCCGGCAACCGGATCGGAGGTCACCGCCACTCCGGTAGCCAAAACGCTGGCGACGACGACGCTGTCGGTGCCAAGGTAGCTGGCACCGCCGCGGCCGGTGACCCTGAGCTCAAATTCCAGTTCGACTGCGCCGGCGGGCATGACAAAGCTGGGCTGGGCAGTAGCGGCAGACACCAGATTCACAGCGTTGCCGCTGCTGTCGCTCTGCGTCCAGGCGTAGGCGACATTGTTCCCCCAAGGGTCGATCCCGCTGGCTGTGGCCCTGAGGGTGACGGCCTGACCGGTCGCAACAGCCTGATCGGGGCCCGCATGGGCGATGGGCACGAAACCGTCGCTGCCGGGGTTGTTATGCAGCGACAGAAACTGCAGTGCCCTGAGGTCGCTGAATATGCCTGCTGGCAATGCCATCAGGCTGTTGTCGTTCAGACGCAGACTCTCCAAGGCGGCGAGGCCGTCAAATACGTTTTCGGGCAAGGCCGTCAGGCCGTTGTAACCCAGATGCAGAAGCTCCAACACGATAAGGCCGGCGAAGGTGTCCGCATGCAGCGTCGTCAGGCTGTTGTTGTTTAAAAGCAGACTCTTCAAGGCGGCGAGGCCGTCAAATACGTTTTCGGGCAAGGCCGTCAGGCCGTTGTAACCCAGATGCAGAAGCCCCAACGCGGCAAGGCCGGCGAAGGTGTCCGCATGCAGCGTCGTCAGGCTGTTGTTGTTTAAAAGCAGACGCTCCAAGGCGGTGAGGCCAGCAAAGACGTCCTCCGACAACGTCGACAGGCTGTTGTCGTTCAACTGTAGAGCCTCCAACGCGGCGAGGCCGTCAAATACGTTTTCGGGCAAGGCCGTCAGGCCGTTGTAACCCAGATGCAGAAGCTCCAACGCGGCAAGGCCGGCGAAGGTGCCCGCATGCAGCGTCGTCAGGCTGTTTCTGTATAAAGACAGATTCTTCAAGGCGGTGAGGCCAGCAAAGACGTCCTCCGACAACGTCGACAGGCTGTTGTCGCTCAACTGTAGAGCCTCCAACGCGGCGAGGCCGTCAAATACGTTTTCGGGCAAAGCTGTCAGGCTGTTGTAATGCAGAAACAGTCGTTGCAACCCAATGAGATCAGCAAAATCGCCCGGCTTCAGGGTCGCAATGTTGCTGTGTATCAGATACAGGTCACCGGTGAGACGCCTCAGTTGGGCAGCTGTGACCACGGAGCAGTGTGCGGCACCGAGGCGACTCATCAGGGCATCGCGCACCGCCTTGGTGCGGCCGCAGATGCCGCTCGGCCTCGTGCGGGAACCATCCACCTTGTGGCCGCTCTGTTCGGCCTGCGTCGGGTGGCGCAGAATTGCGCCGATGCCATCCCGACCCTCGATGGCCCCTTCGTTCAGGCTGATGGCGCCCGTGCAGCCGGGAAGCTGACCGGAGCCGCAGATGCTGATGCCGTTGGTGTCTTCATCGCCCGACTGCACGGTGTAGGCAAACACCAGTTGCCTGCTGTCGCTGCCGCGGACATAGTCGGCCCGACGCCGCTCGCCGCCGATGTCGAGTTCTATTGAAGGCGTGCCCCCAGTGGCGTCAACCACCACCGGACGATTGAACCTCAGCGTCAACTCAATGGCCTCGCCGAGAAAATAGGTGTCTCCGGCAACCGGAGCGGAGCTCACCGCCACTCTGGTAGCCAAAACGCTGACGACGACGCTGTCGGTGCCAAGGTAGCTGGCACCGCCGCGGCCGGTGACCCTGAGCTCAAATTCCAGATCGACTGCGCCGGCGGGCATGACAAAGCTGGGCTGGGCAGTAGCGGCAGACACCAGATTCACAGCGTTGCCGCTGCTGTCGCTCTGCGTCCAGGCGTAGGCGACATTGTTCCCCCAAGGGTCGATCTCGCTGGCTGTGGCCCTGAGGGTGACGGCCTGACCGGTCGCAACAGCCTGATCGGGGCCCGCATGGGCGATGGGCACGAAACCGTCGCTGCCGGGGTTGTTATGCAGCAACAGAGACTGCAGTGCCATGAGGTCGCTGAATATGCCTGCTGGCAATGCCCTCAGGCTGTTGTCGTTCAGATGCAGCTCCCTCAGCTCGGAGAGGCCGTCAAATACGTTTTCGGGCAAGGCCGTCAGGCCGTTGAAACCCAGACGCAGAAACTCCAACGCGGCAAGGCCGGCGAAGGTGTCCGCATGCAGCGTCGTCAGGCTGTTGTCGTTTAAAGTCAGAAGCACCAAGGTGGTGAGACCTGTGAATACGCCTGCCGTCAGGGTCTCCAGGCTGTTGTCATGCAGAAACAGTCGTCGCAACCCAATGAAATCGGCAAAATCGTTCCTGGACAAAGCCGTCAGGCTGTTGCCTTGCAGATTCAGACTCTCCAAGGCGGCGAGGCCGTCAAATACGTTTTCGGGCAAGGCCGTCAGGCTATTGTCATTCAGAAACAGTCGTTGCAACCCAATGAGATCGGCAAAATCGCCCGGCTTCAGGGTCGTAATATCTCTTCCAGCCAGAGACAGTTTGCCAATGAGACCCTCCAGCTGGGCAATTGTGACCCCGGAACAGTCGGCGACGCTGAGGCGACTCATCAGGGCAAAGCGCACCGCCTGGGTGCGGCCACAAAGGTCGCTCAGCCTGCGGGAACCATCCACCTTGTGGCCGCTCTGTTCGGCCTGGGTCGGGTGGCCCAGATTTACGCCGAGGCTAAGGCGACTCTCTATGGTGCCGCCGTTCAGGCTGATGGTCTCCCTGCAGCCGGGAAGCTGACCGGCGCCGCAGATGCTGATGCCGTTGGTGTCTTCATCGCCCGACTGCACGGTGTAGGCAAACACCAGTTGCCTGCTGTCGCTGCCGCGAACATAGTCGGCCAGACGCCGCTCGCCGCCGATGTCGAGCTCTATCGAAGGCGTGCCCCCGGTGGCGTCAACCACCACCGGATGATTGAACGTCAGCGTCAACTCAATGGCCTCGCCGAGAGAATAGGTGTCTCCGGCAACCGGATCGGAGGTCACCGCCACGCCCGTGGCGAATACGCTCGCGATGACAACTGTGTCGGTGTCGAGGAAACCACCGCGGCCGGTGACGGCGATCTCAAATTCCAGTTCGACCGCATCGGCGGGCATGATAAAACTGGCCTGGGCGCTGTCGTCATCCACCAGATTTACGACGCTGCCGCTGTTGTCGGCCTGTCTCCAGGCATAGCGGACATTGTCCCCCCAAGGGTCGGCGTCGCTGGCCTCGGCCCTGAGGGTAACGACCTGACCAACCTCGACAGCCTGATCGATGCCCGCATTGGCGATGGGCCGGAAGTCCCCGCTGCCGGGGTTGCCTTGCAGGGACAGAATCTGCAGCCTGACAAGGTCGTTGAATATGCCTGCTGGCAGTGTCGTCAGGCTGTTGTTGGCCAGCCTCAGTTCATGCAGCGGACTGAGGCCCGAAAAGATGCCCGCTGGCAACTTCGTCAAACTGTTGGTATGTAGCCTCAGAATATCCAGCATCCTGAGGCCGGCGAATACTTCCCTGGGCAGTTCCGTCAATCTATTATTGTCCAGGAACAGTTGCTGCAACACCCTTAGATCCGAGAAGACTCCAGCAGACAATGTCGTCAGGCCGTTGTAGCTGAGTTCCAGAGACACCAGGGTGGTGAGACCTGTGAATACGCCCTTTGGCAGTTCCGTCAATCCATTACGGAGCAGGGACAGTCGCCGCAATGCCCTTAGATCCGAGAAGACTCCAACAGGCAATGTCCTCAGGCTGTTGCTCCACAGCGACAGTTGTTGCAACGCAATGAGATCGGCAAAATCGCCCGGCCTCAGGGTAGTAATGCCTCTTTCCTCCAGAGACAGGACGCCAGTGAGACTCCGGAGTTGATCGGCTGTGACCTGGGAACAGTCGGCAGCAGCGGAAATAAGCTCCACCAGCTCATCGCGCACCGCCTTGGTACGGCCGCAGATGCCGCCGCTCAGCCCTGTTCGGGAGCCATCCACCTTGTGGCCGCTCTGTTCGGCCTGCGTCGAGTGGCGCAGACTTGCGCCGATGCCATCCCGACCCTCGATGGCCCCTTCGTTCAGGCTGATGGCGCCCGTGCAGCCGGGAAGCTGACCGGCGCCGCAGATGCTGATGCCGTTGGTATCTTCATCGCCTGACTGCACGGTGTAGGCAAACACCAAATGCCTGCTGTCGCTGCCGCGGACATAGTCGGCCCGACGCCGCTCGCCGCCGATGTCGAGCTCTATCGAAGGTGTGCCCCCAGTGGCGTCAACCACCGCCGGACGATTGAACCTCAGCGTCAACTCAATGGCCTCCCCGAGAAAATAGGTGTCTCCGGCAACCGGATCGGAGGTCACCGCCACTCTGGTAGCCAAAACGCTGGCGACGACGACGCTGTCGGTGCCAAGGTAGCTGGCACCGCCGCGGCCGGTGACCCTGAGCTCAAATTCCAGTTCGGCTGCGCCGGCGGGCGTGACAAAGCGGGGCTGGGCAGTAGCGGCATCCACCAGATTCACAGCGTTGCCGCTGCTGTCGCTCTGCGTCCAGGCGTAGGCGACATTGTTCCCCCAAGGGTCGATCTCGCTGGCTGTGGCCCTGAGGGTGACGGTCTGGCCGATCGCAACAGCCTGATCGGGGCCCGCATGGGCGATGGGCACGAAACCGTCGCTGCCGGGGTTGACATACAGCAACAGAGACCGCAGTGCCCTGAGGTCGCTGAATATGCCTGCTGGCAATGCCATCAGGCTGTTGTCGTAAAGATACAGAACCTCCAACGCGGCGAGGTCGTCGAATACGTTCCCGGGCAAGGCCGTCAGGCCGTTGTCGTTCAGATACAGAACTTCCAGCGCGGCGAGGCTGGAGAGGACGCCCGCATGTAGCGTCGTCAGGCCGTTGTTGTTTAAAGTCAGAGCCTTCAGGGTGGTGAGACCTGTGAATACGCCTGCCTGCAGTTCCTCCAGGCTGTTGTCATTCAGAAACAGTCGTCGCAACGCAATGAGACCGGTGAATACGCCTGTCGGCAGTGCCTCCAGACTGTTGTCATTCAGCATCAGTTCTCGCAACGCAATGAGATCAGCAAAATCGCCCGGCTTCAGGGTCGTAATGCCTCTTTCCCCTAGAGGCAGGAAATTGGTGAGACCCTCCAGCTGGGCGGTTGTGACCTCGGAACAGTCGGCGGCAGCGGGAATAAGCTCCACCAGCGCATCGCGCACCGCCTGGGTGCGGTCGCAGATGCCGCCGTTCAGCCCCGTCTGGAAACCATCCACCCTATGCCCCCTCTGATCGGCCTGCGACAGGTGGCGCCGAAGCGCATCGAGGCCGGAGCGGTACTGCATGGTGCCGTCGTTCAGGCTGACGGCGCCGGTGCAGCCAGCAAGCTCACCGGCGCCGCAGATGCGGATGCCGTTGGCATCTTTATCGCCCGACTGGACGACATAGGCAAACACCAGCTGCCTGCTGTCGCTGCCGCGGACATAGTCGGCCCGACGCCGCTCGCCGCCGACGTCGAGTTCTATCGAAGGCGTGCCCCCGGTGGCGTCAACCACCACCGGACGATTGAACCTCAGCGTCAACTCAATGGCCTCGCCGAGAAAATAGGTGCCTCCGGCAACCGGATCGGAGCTCACCGCCACTCTGGTAGCCAAAACGCTGACGACGACGCTGTCGGTGCCAAGGTAGCTGGCACCGCCGCGGCCGGTGACCCTGAGCTCAAATTCCAGATCGACTGCGCCGGCGGGCATGACAAAGCTGGGCTGGGCAGTAGCGGCATCCACCAGATTCACAGCGTTGCCGCTGCTGTCGCTCTGCGTCCAGGCGTAGGCGACATTGTTCCCCCAAGGGTCGATCTCGCTGGCTGTGGCCCTGAGGGTGACGGCCTGACCGGTCGCAGCAGCCTGATCGGGGCCCGCATGGGCGATGGGCACGAAACCGTCGCTGCCGGGGTTGTTATGCAGCGACAGAGACTGCAGTGCCATGAGGTCGTTGAATATGCCTGCTGGCAATGCCCTCAGGCTGTTGTCGTTCAGATGCAGATCCCCCAGCTCGGAGAGGCCGTCAAATACGTTTTCGGGCAAAGCCGTCAGGCTGTTGCCTTTCAGATCCAGAGCCTTCAAGGCGGCGAGGTCGTCAAATACGTTCCCGGGCAAGGCCGTCAGGCTATTGCCATTCAGATCCAGAACCTTCAAGGCGGCGAGGTCGTCAAATACGTTTTCGGGCAAAGCCGTCAGGCCGTTGTCGTTCAGAAACAGAAACCCCAACGCGGCGAGGTCGTCAAATACGTTCCCGGGCAAAGCCGTCAGGCTGTTGCTTTTCAGAACCAGAGCCTCCAAGGCGGCGAGGCCGGCAAAATCGCCCGCCTGCAGTGTCGTAATGCCTTTGCGTGACAAAAGGAGTCTGGTGATCTCGGCGAGCTGATCAGCTGTGACTTCGTCGCAGTCTTCGGCACTTGTCGCGCTGACGATCGCATCCCGTACCTGCTCAGTGCGACTGCAGACAGAGGCGCCGGACGGCTGCGCCTGAACAGGAGAGACTAGAGTTGTCAACAGAACCAACAAAGCCAGGAATCTTCGCCACAAGGGGCGTCGGGGACTGCTGCCGACTGTTGCAGGCAGTTGACAGGATGGATGCACGTTGCCGGGAGGCGGTTGAGGGAGCACTCCTGAACGAAGGAAACTGCAACTGGCAAAAACAGAAAACCTTACTCTCGTTCGACAGGCTCCTGGAAAAGCCGCAAACCCTCGTGAGCAACCGCAGCAAGGGGCTACTGCCTTGGTGCGGCTTTTTTTTATCAGATGTCTCATAGGGTTCCCTTACATAGATTGAACAAGCAGGATAAAGAACTTCTTTATCTCTTTTCAACCGATTTTTTGCCCAAGCTACAGCTATCGAGACCATAAATCAATCCCTGCAGAGATTTCAAATAAGAAGTCCTCTGTCAAACGAATGTTAGCACAAAAACCATTAAATTGCAAGAAAAAGAAAAATTACTTATCCAATTTCAGGAAAGGCAGGATTTTTGTCAGGCAGGATTTTTTCGATTGTCTCTGGTGGCTGACCAAGGGCGCGTCACCGCCCTGAAAAGTATGGGCGCCAGCCCTTGGTTACAAGAGGTCTCGACGGCCCCTTAGACCGGATTCGGCCGCCAGTCGGGCCCAAAACGAAGCTGGCGAAAAACAGCAGAACGGCCAGAAGGATGGTCGCCGCATCCATGCCTCCCAAGCGTCCATCGCCGATTGTGCCGGCATCACTGTTCTCGGTTGGCATCGCCCCCGTCTCCCCGCGTGACAGGGGCAGAAAGTTGAACGCCGTTGTAGTTGAACTGGGCTGGCCCAGAACAAAGCCCGCCGCCGTGGGGCTGAGGCTCAGGGTCACTGCCAGCAGATGCTCCCCGGGGCTGGGGTATGTCTCACGCCTCAGAACTATGGTGATCTTCCTCTCGCCGCTTCTTTCATCGACACGGACAGCAGAAGTCATCGTAACTCCATCAACCGCAGCCGCCACCTCGATGCTGCCCGTCAGGACGCGGCCGCGCAGGTCGGCGGCGCTGTAGCTGTAGACCAGGCTCAACTCATCCTGATCGATGTTGGTTGTCGCCGCCGGCACAGGTCCTGACAGAGTCACGACCGTGTCGGGAACCGCCACAAAGCGGACCATCACACTGGCGGCGTCTGCGTAGCGAGCGCCACCCAAGCCCGTACCACGACCGGTGACAGTGAGTTCAAATTCCAGTTCCCCGGCTGCGTTGGCGGGCATGACAAAGCTGAGCTGGTCGGTGCCGGCACCCGTCAAATTTACGACGCTGCCGCTGGTGTCAGTCTGCGCCCAAGCATAGGCGACATTGTCCCCCCAAGGGTCGGCGTCGCTGGCCGTGGCCCTGAGGGTGACGCTCTGACCGGCCTCGGCAATCTGATCGGCGCCCGCATTGGCGATGGGCAGGAAGTCCGCGCTGCCGGGATTGCCTTGAAGAAACAGAAACTGCAGTGCCCTGAGATCGGAGAATACTGCTGCGGGCAATACTGCCAGGTCGTTGCCATGCAGCCACAGTCTCAGCAGTGCGCTGAGGCCGTCGAATGCACCCACTGGCAATGCCGCCAGACGGTTGTTTTGTAGTGACAGCTGCTGTAGCGCCCTGAGGCCGTTGAACGTGTCCTCTGAAAATTCCGTCAGGCTGTTGTCGTTCAAATACAGTAACTCCAGCAGGACGAGGCCGGAGAATATGTTCGGCGGCAATGCCTCCAGGCTATTGGCGGACAGAGACAACTGCCGCAGTACATTGAGGCCGAAGAATGCATCCGGGGGCAATTTCGTCAGACGGTTGCTCTGTAGTGACAGTTCCCGTAGCACCCCGAGGCCGTTGAACGTGGTCCCGGGCAATGCCGTCAGGCGGTTGTTGCCGAGAAACAGAAACTCCAGCGAGGCGAGGCCGGTGAGTGCGCCCACTGGCAATGCCGCCAGATTGTTGCCGTTCAGCCGCAACTCCTGCAGAGCAGTGAGGTTGGAAAATATGCCCACGGGCAGTGCCACCAGACTATTGCCGGACAGAAACAGATGTTCCAGCGAGACGAGAGCGGCAAAATCGCCCGGCTTCAAGGTCGCGACCCCGCTGCTACCCAAAGACAGTCTGCCGGTGAGACTCTCCAGTTGGGCGACTGTAACTTGGGAGCAGTCGGCGGCGGCGGAAATGAGCTCCACCAGCGCATCGCGCACCGCCTTGGTGCGGCCGCAGATGCCGCCGCTCAGCCCTGTTTGGGAGCCATTCACCTTGTGGCCGCTCTGTTCGGCCTGGGTCGGGTGTCCCAGACTTACGCCGATGCCATCGCGACCCTCGATGGCGCCTCTGTTCAGGCTGATGGCGCCGGTGCAGCCGGCAAGCTGACCGGCGCCGCAGACGCGGATGCCGTTGGTATCTTCATCGCCCAACTGCACGGTGTAGGCAAACACCAGTTGCCTGCTGTCGCTGCCACGGACGTAATCGGCCCGCCGCCGCCCGCCGCCGATGTCGAGCTCTATCGAGGGGGTGCCCCCGGTGGCGTCAACCACCGCCGGACGATTGAACGTCAGCGTCAGTTCAATGGCCTCGCCGAGAAAATAGATGTCGCCAACGACCGGATGGGAACTCACCGCCACCTCAGTGGCCCGGACGTCGGCGACGATGACGCTGTCAGTGCTGGCGTAGCGAGCACCGTCAAGGCCCGTACCGCGGCCGGTGACAGTGAGTTCAAATTCCAGTTCCCCGGCTGCGTCGGCGGGCATGACAAAGCTGGGCCGGGCGGTGGCGGCATCCATCAAAACCACAGTGCTGCTACTGTTATCGGTCTGCGCCCAGGCATAGGCGACATTGTCTCCCCAAGGGTCGGCATTGCTGACAATGGTCGTGAGGGTGACGATCTGACCAGCGCCGACGGTCGTCTGGTCAGTCCCCGCATGGGCGATCGGCAGAAAGTATGCGCTGCCGGGGTTATCTTCAAGAAACAGGGACTGCAGTGCCCTGAGCTTGGAGAATACCCCTGCAGGCAATGCTGTCAGACTGTTGCCGTTCAGCCGCAACTCCCGCAGAGCGGTGAGTCCGGAGAACAGGTCTGGCGGCAATTCCGTCAGGCCGGTGCTGTCCAGAAGCAGAACCTCCAGCGCGGCGAGGCCGGCAAAATCGCCCGCCTGCAAAGCCCGGACCCCTTCCCCCGAGAGCCCGAGAGAGGTGATCTGAGCGAGTTGGTCATCGGTGACATCAACGCAGTTGCCGACGCCCGCCTCGGCGACAATCGCAGCGCGCACCTGCTCAGTGCGGCTGCAGACAGAGACGTCGGGCACCTGCGCCTGGACGGGAGAGATCGCAGTTGCCAACAAAATCAACAAGGCCAGGGATCTTCGCCCCAGCAGGCGCCAAAAGACGCCGCCGACCCTTGCAGGCAGTTGCCGAAGTTGACGCCTGTTGCTGGGCAGTGCCCGAAGGAGCACTCCTGAACAAAGGGAACTGCAATCGCCGGGAGGACCGGCAAAGACGGAGAACTTTTCTCCCGCCCGGCAGGCATCCGGGAAAGTCACAGGCTCACGCAGGCAGCCGCAGTCGAGGGCCGCCAACTTCTGGTGGCCGCGCGCATCTATTTCCATCGGGTGCCACACAGGAATTCTTTCATAGCTATTGAACAAGCATACAATGAACTTCTTTCTCTCTTTCAATCAATTTTACCTCCGATCACGATCACAGACACCACAACCAATCTCTTAGAGAACTCAGAAGTCAGGAACTGTCATACAATAACACAAAAACCATCAAATTGCAAAAAGATAAATTTTAAGCAAATTCCGGCAAACGCATGCCTGACGATTCTTATAAGATTTTTTCGATTGTCCCTGGCGATGACCCAGGACGTCGCCGCCCTGAAGAATGCCAACGCCTGCTCGGGCGCGGAGGCTTCCCGGTGGCCCGCCGTGCCATGTCGGTTGCCGGTGCCTCCCCCGTTTCGTCACCGCCCTCCAGTCCGCCTTGGCCGCGCCACCTCCAATCGGGCCCCAAAAGAGGCTGGCGAAGAACAGTAAAACTGCCAGAAGGATAGTCGCCGCATCCATGCCGCCCACGGCTCCATTGCCGATCGACCCGACACTATCGCTCTTGGTTGGCGTCGATTCTGATCCTCCAGGTGAGAGGGGCAGGAAGCTGAACGTCGTCGTGATTGAACCGGGAGCGCCCGGGGCAAAGCCATCGGCCACGGCGCTGAGGGCAACCACAAGCTCGCGCTCGTCGGGCTCAGGGTAGATCTCACGTCTGAGAACTACAGTGATCTCGCCCCTGCCGCTGCTCTCATCGACAACGATGGCCGGGGTGATCGCGGCGCCATCGACCGCAGCCGTCACCTCCATGCCGCCCGCCAGGGGGCGGCCGCGCAGGTCGTCGGCACTGCAGTCGTAGACCAGGCGGAGTTCGTCGCCGACGATGTCCGTCGCGTCCGCCGGCAGCAGGCCATGCACGGGGTCCGACAGGGTCATGACCGTGTCGGGAACCGCAAAGCGAACCATCACTCTGTCGGTGCCGATGTTGAGACCGCCGCCGCGGCCGGTAACGGTGAATTTAAATTCAAGCTCGGTTGCGTCGGCGGGCATGACAAAGCTGGCGCGGGCGCTGCCGGCACCCGTCAGGTCTACAATGTTGCCGCTGTTGTCGCTCTGTACCCAGGCATAAGTGACATTGTCTCCCCAAGGGTCGGTGCCGCTGGTAGTGGCCCTGAGGGTGACGGTCTGACCAGCCTCGGCAGTCTGGTCGGCGCCCGCATTAGCGACAGGCAGGAAGTCTGCGCTGCCAGGGTTGTTTTCCAGAAACAGGGACCGCAGTGCTCTGAACTCGGAGAATACGCCTGTGGGCAATTCTGTCAAGCCGTTGTTGTATAAAAACAGGTCCTCCAACTCCCTGAGGCCGTCGAATACGCCTACGGACAGCATTGCCAGACGGTTGTTGGGCAACCACAGCTCCTGCAGCGCAGTGAGGCTGTCAAATACGCCCACTGGTAATGCCGTCAGGCGATTGTTGGGCAGCCACAACTCCTTCAGCGCAGTGAGATCGTCAAATACGTCCACGGGCAATGCCGTCAGGCGGTTGTTGAGCAACCACAACTGCTGCAACTCGGCGAGACCGTCAAATACACCCACGGGCAATGTCGTCAATTCGTTGCCGCTCAGCCACAGATACCCTAGAGCGGTGAGGTCGTTGAATACGCTTGCGGGCAATGCCGCCAGACGGTTGTCGGACAGCCCCAGTTGCTGTAGTGCAGTAAGGTCCGAAAAGATCCCCTCAGGCAGTTCCGTCAAACTGTTGCTGTATAGATGCAGGATCTCCAGTGCCCCGAGACCGCCGAATACGCCCAGAGGCAGTTCTGTCAGACGGTTGGCTTCCAGGTACAGAGCCTCCAACGTAGTGAGGCCGAAGAATACACCCGCTGGCAATGTCACCAGGCCGTTGTCGGACAGCTGCAGCTGCTGCACCTCAACTAGATCCGCAAAATCTCCCGGCTTCAGGGTTGCAATATTCCTGCCACGCAGAGACAGGGTGCCGGTGAGACTCTCCAGCTGGACGGCTGTGACCTCCGAACAGTTGGCAGCGGCAGGAATGAGCGC
>CBDEFV010000006.1:0-134035 GCA_965237735.1 Candidatus Porifericomitales bacterium
CAACCCTCTGGCAGCCAATCGACCAGCTTGCGACCGCGCCTCGGCTGCCTTGCCCTGTCGGCGCTGCTGATGAGCGCCTCCGCCGGCGCCCTGGCCGATGATCAGCACAATCTCTATCTCATGTTCGGCTCAGGCGACTACAGCGAGGAGGTCCAGCGGCCGGACACCGCAACCCTCATCGACGAGGGCGTCGAACTGCAGATCCTCGGCTACGGCTACCGCTTCTCCGAGCACCACGAGGTGGTTTTTCAGGTGGCCCAGTCGAAGATCGGGCAGGTCAACCAGAGAACCTTCACCAGTGCCGGCTCCACCAGCAGGGAGTTGCCCGACATCGACCTGCAGACCTTCTCCGTCCTCTACAAGCCCCAGTTGCCCCTCGGTTCTGCCACCTTCTACGGCCTCGCAGGCTTCACCAGGGGCACCTTCACCCCCGATGTGGAAGACGCCGAAGAAGAGCGTGAAACCGACCTTTCTCTCGGCCTCGGCTGGAGCTTCAGGGTGCTCCCCTTCCTCGAACTGCAGATCGAATATCTGCGCTTCTTCGGCGAACGCAACGACGGTGGCGAAGACAACAAAGTGCGGAATTCAGGCGGCAGCGACTCGCTCAAGCCCGACTATGCGATGAACGCCATCAACTTCGGCATCGCCCTGAAGTTCTAGCTGGCTGACGCCCCGAATAAAACAACTGGTCTTTGACCGGCCGGCGGCCCCCGGAGCTTTGGCAACAGGCCGCTGCCGTGCTACAATAACAACTTCATGGCCGGCTCCGCCCGGTCGATTAAATAAACCGCCAACTCCTGCGAAAGTGGCGGAATTGGCAGACGCGCTGGATTTAGGGTCCAGTGGGGTAACCCGTGAGAGTTCGAGTCTCTCCTTTCGCACTCCTTATTGCCGTCCATGGCGACGTCCAGCCTCCGCTGGCGCCCTCCCCCGCCGCCACAGCCCCCGACAACCATTTCATGAATTCCACGGACGCCGACCAGACAACCTCCCCCACAACCGAGCTCGAGCAGACCGGTCCTCTGGCTCGCATTTTCCATCTATCCATAGAGGGATCGCGCATCGAAGAGGAAGAGAGCCGGCAAATCAAGACTCTGGCCACCCAGATGCGCCTTCCCGGCTTTCGCCCGGGCAAAACCCCGCCAACTCTGGTGCGCCAGCGCTACGGCACCGATCTGCGGCAGAGGTCGATCGAAGATCTGGTGCGCGGCCGCCTGCGCGAAAAACTCAGCGAATACAGCCTCGAAGCCGTCTCCCCTCCGGTCATCTCCTCGGTCAAAACCGGAGGACAACGGCGATGTGTCGGTCGAGGCCCGCTTTGATGTCTTTCCCGAAATCGACCTTAAATCCATCGCCCGGCAGACTCTGGAACAGGCCGTCTGTGAGGTCGGGAGCGGCGACGTCGACCGCGCCCTCGATCGGCTCGCCCGCGAAAACCCCAACTGGAAGCCAGTCGACAGGGCCGCCGGGGAAGGCGACATGCTCGAGGCCGATCTCTCCTGTTTTGCCGACGGCAAGCCCCCTGCCAAACCTCGACCAGAAAAAGCAGAACATCCTCCTCGACAAGACGCGCTCGCGCGAAAACGTCGTCACCGCCCTTATCGGCGTCAAGGCCGGCGAGGAGCGCACCGTGCAGATCCCCTCACCCTACAGGCAGGGGGCGCTCGCCGACCGCGAACTCGACTGCCTCATCCTGACGCACTCGGTGCGTCAGCCGCAGGTGGCCGAAGCGGAGGCCTACCTCGAGGAATCTGGCGAACCAGAACAACACCGACGCCAAGACCATGCGAGAGCGGCTCGAAGCGGCCTGCAAACGGCAGGCCGAGGCCGACCTGCGCTCCTACAACAACTCCCTCTGCATGGAGATGATCAACGGCATCGAAGTCAAGTACCTGCCGCAGACGCTGGTCGATCAGGAGAACCGCAACGCCGGGGATCGCAGCGACGAGGAAAACTCGCCCCAGGTCGAGAAACGGATTCGCACGGCCCTCGTCATGCGTGCTATCATGACCGAGGCCGGCATCGACATCGACAAAATCGAAAAGGACTTTGATCCGAAAAAGCACCTCCCCCCGGGCGAGGCCCGCTCCCTGTCGCGCCAGCAGTTGGACTACGCGCGCCAGCACTACACCAACACCATTTCGACGCAGATGGTGACCGATTGGATACGCGACCGTGCCCAAGTCAAGAGCAAAGCCATGACCCTCGCCGAGCTCGAGGACTGGAAAAACCAGCCTCCGCCTCCATCGTTAAAGGGCAAGGCCGATGCCGTTGCCAGCGCCTCCTCCTGAACCTCCCATGAAAACCGAGCCCCACCCCTTCATGCCACAGCCCCAGGGCCTCAACCTGGTGCCCATGGTCGTCGAGCAGACGTCCCGCGGCGAACGCGCTTTCGACATCTTCTCGCGTCTCCTCAAGGAACGGCTGATCTTCATCGTCGGCCCGATCGAGGACTACACTGCCAACCTGGTCGTCGCCCAGATGATCTATCTCGAGTCGGTCCAGCCCAACAAGGACATCTCGCTCTACATCAACTCCCCCGGCGGCCATGTCAGCGCCGGCATGTCGATCTACGACACCATGCAGTTCATCAAACCCGAAATCAACACCCTCTGCATCGGCCAGGCCTCGAGCATGGCGGCCCTGCTCCTGGCCGGCGGCACGGCCGGCAAACGCTACGCCCTGCCGCACTCGCGCATCATGATTCACCAGCCGCTCGGCGGCTTTCAGGGGCAGGCGACGGACATCGACATCCACGCCCGCGAGATTCTGTCGCTGCGCGATCAGCTCAACAAACTGCTGTCGCACCACACCGGCCAGACGCTGGAAAAAGTGCGGGCCGACACCGAGCGCGACCACTTCCTCCATGCCCAGGCAGCTCGGGAATACGGCCTCATCGATCAGGTCCTCGCCGACCGCCTCGCCCTTGAGGGCAGTGGCGGCAACAGCGGCGAAGATGAAAAAACCGATAAGAAATCCTGAAGCCGCTTTATAAAGCGCTGCAAACGGTGTATGATGGAGTTATCGCTGGAGACGCCGGCGGGCTGTGTGCGGCTTGAACGCCGAATTCTCAACCTCATGCCTCTGCTGAAGCAAACGAATCGGAGTCACTTCATATGAACAAGGACAAGGAAGTTCGCGCCTGCTCTTTCTGCGGTCGCGGACCCAACGAAGTCGAAAAGCTGATCGCTGGCGCACACGCCCACATCTGCAACGAGTGTGTCGAGAAATGCGGCGAGATGCTGGCGGCCGAAGAGAACAGCGGCAAGCCGGCGGGCGTCGAGTCGCCGCCGGCTACGCCCCAGCTGGCCAAGCCCCAGGAGATTCACAAGTTCCTCGATCAGTATGTGATCGGCCAGGAGCGGGCCAAGAAAGTGCTGGCCGTCGCCGTTTACAACCACTACAAGAGGCTGCAGAACAACAGCGACCGCAGCCGCGACATCGAACTCAACAAGAGCAACATCCTCCTCATGGGCCCGACCGGCTCAGGCAAGACCCTGCTGGCCGAGACCCTCGCCCGCATGCTCAACGTGCCCTTCGGCATCGCCGACGCCACGACCCTGACCGAAGCCGGCTACGTGGGCGAAGATGTCGAGAGCGTCCTGCAGAAACTCCTCATGCGCTGCGATTACGATGTGGAGCGGGCGCAGATGGGCATCATCTACATCGACGAGATCGACAAGATCTCGCGCAAGTCGCACAATGTGTCGATCACCCGCGACGTCTCCGGCGAAGGCGTGCAACAGGCGCTGCTGAAGCTGATCGAGGGCACGGTCGCCGCCGTGCCGCCCCAGGGCGGGCGCAAGCACCCGCAGCAGGAGTTCCTGCAGCTGAACACGGCCGACATCCTCTTTATCGTCGGCGGCGCCTTCGACGGCCTGCCCGACATCATCCGCACCCGCCGCGAAAACAGCGGCATCGGCTTCTTCTCCGACCTCAGTTCACGCCACAACGCCGATTCCGTGGCCATGCTCATGAGTCAGGTCGAACCGGACGATCTCATCCGTTTCGGCCTCATCCCCGAGCTGGTCGGGCGCCTGCCGGTGCTGACGACCATCGACGAGCTCGACAAGAAAACCCTGGTGCGGATCCTGCGCGAGCCGCGCAACTCCCTGGTGCGCCAATACCAGCAGTTGTTCGCACTCGAAGGCTGTGAAATCGAATTCAAGGAGGACGCCCTCTACGCCATCGCCTCTTTTGCCACCAAGCGCAAGACCGGGGCCCGCGGCCTGCGCACCATCCTCGAGGACCTGCTGCTCGATGTCATGTACGACATCCCCTCCATTGAAGGCGTGGAGAAGATCGTCGTCGACCTCTCGGTCGTCGAAGGGCGCAACCCCCCCTACCTGCTGATGCAGAAACGCCCGCGACCTGCCAAGAAGTCGATTCCCGCCAACAGAAGCATTAACTCATGAACCCCAAACTACAGATCATCCCGGGCGGCAAAATCACCCTGCCGGTCCTGCCGCTGCGCGATGTCGTCATCTACCCCAGCATGGCGGTGTCGCTCTTCGTCGGCCGCCCCCAGTCGCGCAACGCCCTCGATGCGGCCATGGACAGCAATCGCACCATCCTCATGCTGACCCAGCGCAAGCCGGACATCAACGACCCGACACCGGACGATCTCTTCCGCGTCGGCACCGTCGCCAACCTGATGCAGTCGATCAAGCTGCCCGACGGCTCCCTCAAGGTGCTGGCTTCGGGCAGCCAGCGGGCGCGCATCATCGATCTGAAGTCCAAACAGCTCTACATGTCGGCGACGGTCCAGACCATCCCCGAACAGGAAGTCAACAACGAAGATCTGGAGATCATCGCCATGATGCGCTCGGCCGCAACCCTGTTCGAGCGCTTTGCGGCCAACCACCAGAAAGACTTCAACGACGTCAGCGCCCTGCTGCGCGAGACCACGGACCCGGGCAAATTCACCTACATCACCGCCGAGTATCTGCCGGTCAAGCTCGATCTCAAGCAGCAGTTGCTCGAGATCGAGGACGTGCGGGTGCGCCTGGAGCGCCTGCTGGCGATCCTCGAGGAGGAGATCGACCTGTTGAAGGTCGAGAAGCGCATCCACGGACGCATCCGCGATCAGATGGAGAAAAGCCAGCGCGAATACTATCTCAGTGAGCAGATGAAGGCCATCCAGAAGGAGATGGGCGAGGCCTCCCCCGGAGGCGGCGACGAACTGCAGAAGCTGGCCAGGAAGATCGTCGACGCCAAAATGCCCAAGCACGCCAAGGAGGCGGCCGAGGCGGAGATGAAGAAGCTGCGCATGATGCCGCCCATGGCGGCCGAGGCCACGGTGGTGCGCAATTACCTCGACACCCTGATCAACGCCCCCTGGAGCAAGACCGACCGCCTGTCGCGCGATATTGTCAAGGCCCGCAAAATCCTCGAGCAAGACCACTACGGCCTGGAGAAGGTCAAGGAGCGGATTCTCGAGTTTCTCGCCGTCCAGCGCCGCATCAAGAAACTGCAGGGCACGGTGCTGTGCCTCGTCGGCCCGCCCGGCGTCGGCAAGACCTCCGTCGGCAAATCGATCGCCCGCGCCACCAAGCGCAAATTTACCCGCATGTCTCTCGGCGGCGTACGCGACGAGGCCGACATTCGCGGCCACAGGCGCACCTACATCGGTTCCATGCCCGGGCGCATCATTCAGAACCTGACCCGCGTCCACAGCCGCAACCCCCTCTTCATGCTCGACGAGATCGACAAGATGGCCATGGATTTCCGCGGCGACCCGGCCGCGGCCCTGCTCGAGGTGCTGGACCCGGAACAGAACTGCGTCTTCAACGACCACTATCTCGAGATTGACTTCGACCTGTCCGAGACCATGTTCATCGCCACGGCCAACACCCTGAACCTGCCGCCGGCCCTGCTCGACCGGCTTGAGATCATCCGCATCTCCGGCTACACCGAGCTCGAAAAAACCGAGATCGCCAAGCGCTTCCTCTGGCCCCGGGCGCTCGAAAAGACCGGCCTGCAGGAGAAAGAGATCAAACTCGACGATCGCGTCATCCACGCCCTCATCCGCCTCTACACCCGCGAGGCCGGCGTGCGCCAGCTCGAGCGCGAACTCATGCGCATCAGCCGCAAGGTCATCAAGGAGATTGAACTCAAGGAGAAGAAAGCGCCCGTGGCCGTCAACGGGGAGAACCTCGCCCAGTACCTCGGCGTGGCCCGCTTCAAGTACGACCTGGCGAAAGAGAAAAACCGCATCGGCGAAGTCACCGGCATGTCCTGGACGGAAGCCGGCGGCGATCTGCTGACGATTGAGGCCGCCTCAGTCCCGGGCAAGGGCAAGATGGTGCAGACCGGCAATCTGGGCGCAGTTATGAAGGAGTCCATGCGCGCCGCCCTGACGGTACTGCGCAACCGCGCTTCCTCACTCGGCCTCGAAGCCGATTTCCACGAGCACTGGGATCTTCATGTCCATGTGCCCGAGGGCGCGACTCCGAAAGACGGCCCCAGCGCCGGCATCGCCGTCTGCGTCGCCCTAGTTTCGGCCCTGACCAACATCGAGGCCCATGCCAATGTCGCCATGACCGGCGAGATCACGCTCAGGGGCGAGGTGCTGCCGGTTGGCGGGCTCAAGGAAAAGCTGCTGGCCGCCCACCGCGGCGGCATCAAGACGGTACTGATTCCGCGGGAGAACGTCAAGAACCTCGAAGACATCCCCGAGACCATCCTCAAAGAACTCGAGATCAAGGACGTGCAGTGGATCGACGAGGTCTTCCAGCTCGCCCTGACCTCCCTGCCGGTGCCGCTCTCCGCCGGCAAAATGGGCAAGGTGGTGGCGCCTCCGAAGCCGGCGCCGCGGCGCTCCCGCTCCTCCACCAAAGAGACGACCCAGCACTGACATGGCGGCTCCCTGGAAGGGCAGCATTGTCGCCCTCGTCTCCCCCATGCACAGCGATGGGGCCCTCGATCGCCAATCCCTCAAAGGGCTGATCGACTGGCATGTAGAGGCCGGCACAGCGGCGCTCGTCATCGCCGGAACCACCGGCGAATCGGCGACGCTGACGCATGAGGAGAACCTCGATATCGTCTCCTGGTCGCTGGAGGTCGCCGACGGCCGCATCCCCATCATCGCCGGCACCGGCAGCAACAACACGGCCGAGGCCCTGCACCTGACGCGCGAGGCCAAGCGCCGCGGCGCCCATGGCTGCCTGCTGGTCACGCCCTACTACAACAAACCGACGCAGCAGGGGCTGGAACTTCACTACCGCGAGATCGCCTCCCAGGTGGATGTGCCCATCATTCTCTACAACGTGCCTC
Source organism: Candidatus Porifericomitales bacterium (assembly GCA_965237735.1). Lineage (GTDB taxonomy): Bacteria > Pseudomonadota > Gammaproteobacteria > CBDEFV01 > CBDEFV01 > CBDEFV01. Next base: position 7,276 of record CBDEFV010000006.1, read on the forward strand.
ATCGCACGGGCATCGACATGCTGCCGGAAACCGTCGAGAAGCTGTCCGACATCGACAATATCGTCGCCCTCAAGGAGGCCAGTTCAAGCCCTGATCGCGTCGAGGAAGTCCTGAAGCGCTGCGGCGACCGGATCGTCGTCTACGGCGGCGAAGACTCGATCAGCCTCAAGGCCATGCAGAGGGGCGCCCAGGGCGTGATCTCGGTCACCGCCAATGTCGACCCCGCCAGCGTCCAGCAGCTCTGTCTCCACGTCCTGGCCGGGCGCGAGACCGAGGCACGCGCCGTCGCCGAGCGCCTCGACATCCTCAACGGCGTCCTCTTCTGCCAGAGCAGCCCCATCCCCACCAAATGGGCCCTGCAGCAACTGGGGCGCATCGAGGAAGGCATCCGCCTGCCGCTCGTCTGGCTGGCCGAAGAATACCATGCCCGAGTGTGCCAGGCACTGAACGACAGCGGATGCCTACCCACCTGAACCCGAGGCCGGGGCGCCGCTTCCTGCCCCTGCTGATTGCCGCCGCTCTGGTCGGCGGCTGTTCGGGCTCGAACCCCGATACCGATTACCTCTTCGTCGATTATGCCGAAGCCCTGCAGGCGCCGCCGGGTTTTGATGAACTGGCGCAAGAGGAGACACAGATCACCTTCCCCGAAGACCCCTCCGGTCAGGTTGAGCTGCTGCCGCGGCTCGATCGGCTGCGCCTCGTCCGCGATGGCCGCCTGAGTTGGCTTGCCGTCGACTCCGAGGCCGAAAAAGTCTGGCCTCTGCTGAAGCAGTTCCTGCGCCAGGAAGGCTTTGTCATCGTCGAGGAGAACCGGGCCCTCGGCATAGTCGGCACCCATTGGCGCAAACAGTTGACGCAGCTGCCGAAAAGCGGTCTTGCCCGCCTCTTCTCTTTTTTGGCAGAGGCCCTGTCCGCCGAGCGGCGTGAGCGCTACACCCTCTACCTCGAGCGCGACGAGCGCGGCAGGAGCTCCCGCGTCTTCGCCCAGTACACCGGCATGATCTACACCAGTGAGAAAGATCAGACGAGCCAGAGCCGCGCCCGCGGCGAAGTCGCACCGAGGAGCTGGCAGACGCGTCCCAGCGACCCCGTCCGCGAGAGCCAGTTTCTGCAGAAGCTCATGATTTACCTCGGCGTCGATCGCCAGGTCGCCCTCGAGGCCGCGACCAAGCCCGCCGCCGCCGTCAAAAGGCACACCTCGGTCAGCACCCGCATGCGACAGCGGGGCGAGGCCCTGGCCCTGCAGATTCGCGGCGACAAGGGTTTCATCCGCCACCTGATTCCTGGCGCCCTACTCGATTCAGGCTTCGGCCTCGAACAGGAACGCCGCCAGAAGGGGCTGATTCGCGTCAGCTGGAACGGCGGCTCCCTGAAAAACCTGAACCAACCTTTTTCCGAGCGGACTTTCAGCGACCGCTCAACCTTCTACAACATCCGCGTCGACAACAGCAGAAGCCTGATCGAAGTGCGGGTGCTGAGCGAGGCCGACAAGCCCTTGAAGACAGGCGATCAGAGGCTGATTCTCGAAGCCCTGGCGAGCTCTCTGAGCTGAGGGCGGCATAGAACCAGGCCGGGCACCCGAGGGTCGCCAAGCCCCTGCAGGAAAACAGAGGCCCCTGCCATGAAGACAGACGAATCCATCTGCAGCAGACAGCTCGTTCTCGTCGGCGGCGGCCACGCCCATGTCGAGGTTGTCCGCGCCTTCGCCCGGCGGCCGGTCAAGGGACTTGAAGTGCTGCTGGTGTCGCAGACGGGCAACGCCAGCTACTCCGGCATGCTGCCCGCCGCCATCGAGGGCCGCTACAGCAAGGAAGATATCTCGATCGACCTCGACCGCCTGGCGGCGGCGAGCGCCATCCCTTTCATCCGCGCCCGGGCCCTGCGGCTCGACCCCGAGCGTCGGCTGCTGCTCTGTGAAAGCCGCCCGCCCCTGCCCTTTGACCTGCTGTCGATCAACACCGGGGCCGCGCCCTCCCTGAACGTCGAAGGAGAGCGGGAGCGCGTCCTGACAGCCAAACCCATCTACGACCTCCTGGCCAAATTCGACCAACTGCGCCAGCGCCTGAGGGAGCCTGAAGGCGCCGTCCATATCGCCGTCGTCGGCGCCGGCGCCTCGGGCGTGGAACTCGCCATGGCCGCGCGGGCGAGGCTGGGCCGCGAATCCCGCCGGCAGGGCCTGGATCCCGACCGGCTGCATTTCGCCATCTTCAGCGCCGGCGACCGGATTCTCGCGGAGCAGCCCGCGGCCGCGCGCAGGCTCGCCGAGAAGGCCCTGGCCCGCCAGGGCATCGAAGTTCACACCCGCTGCCCCATCACCCGAATCGACAGAGATACCGTGCGCACCGATGACGGGCGCAGCTTCGCCGCCGACGAGGTCCTCTGGGCCACCGAAGGCCGCCCCCTGATCTGGTTCAGCGACAGCGGCCTGCAGTTGCAGGACGGCTTCATCGCCGTCGATTCCTGTCTGCGCTCGGTCTCCCATCGCCATATTTTTGCCGCCGGCGACACCGCCGCCATGGAGGGCGAGCCGCGGCCCCGGGCAGGGGTGTTCGCCGTCCGCGCCGGCCCGCCGCTGGCGGAAAACCTGAGACGCGCCGCCCGCGGCCGGAAGTTGCGCCCATATCGGCCGCAGCGGCAGTACCTGACCATCATCGGCACCGCCGACGGCTCGGCCATCGCCAGCCGCGGCCCCTGGGCCCTCTCCGGCTCCTGGTGCCGCCTCTACAAGGATTACCTCGACCGCTCCTTCATGCGCAAGTACGGCGACTTTCAGCCGCGCCGCACCCGGAACCCGCTGCAGATCGAAACCCCCGCCGAGAACGGCCGCCTTGGGGCGGACCCGGACCCGGCCTTCTCCGCCTGGCGCTGCCACGGCTGCGGCGCCAAGACCACGCACTCCGCCCTCACCGCCGTCCTCGATGAACTCGTCGGCAGGGGCGCGCAAGCCTCCGCCGACAAGGACAGATTAGATCCGACCCTCGACGCCTCTGCCACCCTTCTCGACGACGGCCGCCTGCTGATTCAGAGCGCCGATCTGCTGAGCCGTTTCGTCGACGACCTCTATCTCTTCGGGCGCATCACGGCCTTTCACGCCCTCGCCGATCTCCATGCCTCCGGGGCCCGGCCGGCAGGGGCCCTGGCCTTGGCAACACTGGCCCCCGCAAGTGAAACCATCCAGCGCCGCCGCCTGCTGCAACTCCTCGCCGGCGTCCGCGACGCCCTCGAAGAGGAGGGGGCTGTGCTGACCGGCGGCCACACGGCCGAAGGGCCTCAACCGAGCCTCGGCCTCGCCGTCCACGGCTTTGCCGACGGGGGAGAGTCGAAATTGCCCGCCCCGGCCGCCGGCGACGCCCTCATCCTGACCAAGCCCCTCGGCAGCGGCCTCGCCCTGGCCGCCCGCATGCGGCTGGCCGTCAGCGGCAGCGTCATTGAAGCCGTACTCGCCGGCCTCAATCAGTCGCAACAGCAGGCGGCCATCGTCCTCCGCCGCCACGGCTGCCGCCTCATGACCGACGTCACCGGCTTTGGCTGCGCCCGCCACAGCCTCAACCTGCTGCAGCGCGCCCGCGCCCGCGCCGAACTCGATCTCGAATCGATTCCGCTCTACCCCGGCGTCGAAGAACTCCTCGCCGGCGACATCCGCTCGTCCCTGCACCAGGCCAATCTGCGCAGCGCCACAGCCGACCTGCAGTGGGCCGCCGAAGACGCCCACGCCGGGGCGGGCCGCGCCCCCATCCTGTTCGATCCCCAGACCGCCGGCCCCCTGCTGGCAGTGATACCGCAGAAACAGGCCGATGCCTGCCTCGAGCGACTGAAGGCCGACGGCTACGGTGAAAGCGCCGTCATCGGCCGCATGCTCGAGCGCCGGAGCGCCCCTGAATCCGGGCCCAGACTGAGGATTCGATGAGAGAGCCCCCGTCCCGCCTCGAAGACTGGCGCAACAGCGGCTGCGACGACATCGTCGATGTGCGCTCCCCGGCCGAATACGCTCACGCCGAGGCGGGCCGCGCCCCCATCCTGTTCGATCCCCAGACCGCCGGCCCCCTGCTGGCAGTGGTACCGCAGAAACAGGCCGATGCCTGCCCCGAGCGACTGAAGGCCGGCGGCTGCGGTGAAAGCGCCGTCATCGGCCGCATCCTCGAGCGCCGGAGCGCCCCTGAATCCGGGCCCGGACTGAGGATCCGATGAGAGAGCCACCCTCCCGCCTCGAAGACTGGCGCAACAGCGGCTGCGACGACATCGTCGATGTGCGCTCCCCGGCCGAATACGCTCACGCCGAGGCGGGCCGCGCCCCCATCCTGTTACGATCCCCAGACCGCCGGCCCCCTGCTGGCAGTGGTACCGCAGAAACAGGCCGATGGCTGCCTCGAGCGACTGAAGGCCGGCGGCTACGGTGAAAGCGCCGTCATCGGCCGCATCCTCGAGCGCCGGAGCGCCCCTGAATCCGGGCCCGGACTGAGGATCCGATGAGAGAGCCACCCTCCCGCCTCGAAGACTGGCGCAACAGCGGCTGCGACGACATCGTCGATGTGCGCTCCCCGGCCGAATACGCCCTCGACCACATTCCCGGGGCCATCAACCTGCCCCTGCTCGACGACCGCCAGCGCGCCGAGGTCGGTACCCTCTACCGCCAGAGCCCGCGCGCCGCGCGCATCCGCGGCGGCGGCATGGCCCTGATCAGCATCGCCCGCCACCTCGAACAGGGGCTGGCCGACCGCGACGGTTCCTGGAAACCGCTGCTCTACTGCTGGCGCGGCGGCCAGCGCTCCGAGGCCTTTGCGCTGACCCTGCGCCAACTGGGCTGGAACGCCCGGATCCTGGCCGGCGGCTACCGCGCCTACCGCCGGCGGGTGGTGCAGGAGCTGACGCAGTTACCGGAAAAATTCCGTCTCCTCGTCGTCGCCGGCCGCACCGGCAACGGCAAGAGCGCAATCCTGCAGAAGCTGGCCGAAAGGGGCCAGCAGGTGCTCGACCTCGAGGGGCTGGCGAACCACCGCGGCTCCCTGCTCGGCTCCCTGCCCGACCGGCCCCAGCCAAGCCAGAAAGCCTTCGAGACCCTCATCCACGTCCACCTCGACGCCCTCGACAGCCGCCGCCCCCTCTTCATTGAATCGGAGAGCAACCGCATCGGCAATCTCTACATTCCCCCGGCCCTGTGGCGCCGGCTGCGCCGCGCCGAGGAGATCCGCATCAACTCGCCGGTGGCGGCCCGCGCGGCCTTTCTCTGCCGCGAATATCAGCACTTGACCGCTTCCCCGACACTGGCCGCGACTCTCGACGCCCTCGCCGCCCGCCGCGGCCGCGGCCTCGCCCGCCAATGGCAGCAGCTGGCCGCCGAAGGGGCCTGGCTACAACTGGCGGAGTCGCTGCTCGCCGAGCACTACGACCCGAGCTACGACAAGTCACTCCAGGCGTCGCAGCGCCACCCCCTCTTCGCCGTCGATCTCAGCGCCGTCAACGACGACGAACTCGACAGGGCCGCCCGTTCGATTGAACAGCGGGTCGGCACGGGCGCCGGGGGCGCCGGGAATGAGGGCTAAGGCTTTTCCCTCAACCCAACAGAAACCCGCCCCATGAACTCCAAGACGCCCGCCCGGGACCTGCTGTTCCGCCTCGAAGACGCCGCCCGCGCCCCCATTCAGGAAGGGCGCGCCTCAGGGAAGATTTTTCACCGCGGCACCCTCGATCTGCGCTACTACAAACCGGTCGATATTGATCGGCAGCAGCCGCACACCCAGGATGAACTCTATTTCGTCTGCTCCGGCCACGGCCATTTCTGCCGCGACGGCGAGACCGTCCCCTGCAGCACCGGCGACGCCCTCTTTGTCGCCGCCGGCGTCGAGCACCGCTTCGTCGACTTCAGCCCGGACTTCGCCGTCTGGGTGGTGTTCTACGGCCCCGAAGGCGGCGAGCGCCCCTGAGACCAGGCGACTCGTTTCGCCTGCCGGCGCTCCTCAGTAGGAGGCGTCGGGAACGGCGGCCTTGCGCTGCGCCATGAAGGCCTGCAACTCCTCGTCGATGGCCGCATCGATCGGCGGCGCCTCGTATTCGGCCAGCCACTGCTTGTAGACGGCATTGGCCCGCTGGGCCGCGTCGAGGGAGCCCTCGCTGTTCCACTGCTCGAAGCTGTTGTTGTCCGAAGTCGGGGGCACGTAGAAGGCGTCGCGGAAATTCGCCTGGGTGTGGGGGTTGCTGAGGAAGTGCTCGCCCGGGGCGCCGGCGCGGAACGCCTCCATGCCCTGGCCGTTCTCCGACATGTCGTAGCCGGACAGAAGGCGTCTGAGGCCGCCGACCTGATCGCTGTCGAGGATGAACTTCTCATAGCCCATGGAGAGGCCGCCCTCGAGCCAGCCGGCCGAGTGCAGCATGAAGTTGACGCCGGCAAATGCCGAGGTCTGGAGCGTGTTGGCCGCCTCGTAGGCCGCCTGGGCGTCGGGGATCTTGGAGCCGCAGAGCCCGCCGCCGGAGCGGAAGGGAACGCCGAGACGCCGCGCCAGCTGGGCATTGGCATAGAGAATCAGCGTCGGCTCCGGCGAACCGAAGGTGGGGGCGCCGCTCTGCATGGACATGGAGCTGGAGAAGGCGCCGAAGACCACGGGCGCGCCGGGGTTGGCCATCTGCAGAAATGCCATGCCGGCCATGGCCTCGGCGAGGATCTGCGTCAGGGTCGCGACCAGGGTCACAGGCGCCATGGCGCCGGCGATGATGAAGGGCGACACCATGCAGGCCTGATTGTTGCGGCTGTAGACCATGGCGGCGCCGAGCATGGTGGCGTCGAATACCAGGGGCGAGTTGGCGTTGATCAGGGACACGAGCACGGTGCGGTCGCCGAGGTCGCCGCCGAAGGCGATGCGCGCCATCTCCACCGTGTCTTCGGCCCGTTCCGGGGCCGTGACCGAGCCCATGAAGGGTTTGTCGCTGTAGCGGATGTGGCTGTACACCATGTCGAGGTGGCGCTTGTTGACCGGCAGATCCGTCGGCTCGCAGACCGTGCCGCCCGAATGGTTGAGATGCGGGCTCCTGTAGGCCAGCTTGACGAAATTGCGGAAGTCCTTGATGGTGGCGTAGCGGCGGCCCTGGTCGAGGTCGCGGACGAAGGGAGGGCCGTAAGCCGGCACGAAAATGACGTTGTCGCCGCCGACGGTGACGGTGCGGTCGGCATTGCGCGCGTGCTGTACGAACTCCCGGGGGGCGTGCTTCTGAATGATCGAACGCGCGAGGCCGCGGGGGAAGCGGGCGCGCTCGCCGTCGACATCGGCGCCGTTGTCCTTGAGAATCTTCAGGGCCTCGGGGATATCCTTGAAGTCGATGCCGACTTCTTCGAGCACGGTATCGGCGTTGTACTCGATGGTCTCCAACGCCTCCTCGCCGAGGATGTCAAAATAGGGGATCTGCCGTTTTACCACCCCGCTGATCATGGGGGCTGCGGCGGCCTCTGCGCCGGCTCCTCCGCGGCGGCGGCCGCGGCGGCGTGCTGCTGCTTCTTCGCTCAAAACTGTATCTCCGGATGGGATGAAATAAAGATAGTTTATTGTAATCAAAAAACACCTCCGGGGCTTTGAAAGCGCCCATTAATCAGCGCAAAACGCCGACAGGGGGGCCGCGGCCCGCACCGGGCCGACAACAGCCGCCGCCAGAGGCCCGCCAGGGGCGCTGGAGTCGCAGATTCAGGCGGCGGCTCCCCGGCTGTAGGGTCTGAATCGGCTGGCTGCGCCTGGCCTGAGCGCCCGCTGTTGCTTTAATTTTATTTCTCTGCTGTTTCGTGCTATAATTTCACTCTGGAGCCGCCTCCCCGGTTGCCGTCCGCTTTTCCCCATCCCCCTGAAAGGATATTTGTCTATGCCCATGGTTCAGTTGCGCGAGAACGAGGCCGTCGAGGTCGCTCTGCGCCGATTTAAAAGGTCCTGCGAAAAAGTGGGAATCATCCCCGAAGTGCGCCGCCGCCAGTTCTACGAAAAACCGACAAACGAGCGCAAGCGCAAGTCCATCCTCGCCATCAAGCGCCAGCGCAAGCGCATGATGCGCGAAGCCATGCGCCTTTCCCGCCTCTATCCCAACGGCCCGCTGTCCACCTATCTCGCGCGGCGCAAAGGCCTCTGACCCCAGCCCGGTGCCCCCGATCAAAGAACGGCTTGCGCAGGATCTGGTCGCCGCGCTCAAGGCCGGAGAGAAAAAACGCCTCGGGGTTCTGCGGCTGATCAAGGCGGCCATTCAGAAACGCGAACTCGATGAGCGCGCCGAGCTCGATGAGCCCCAGCTAATGGCCGTGCTCAAGACCATGGTGAAACAGCGCGCAGAAGCCATCGACCAGTTCCGCCAGGCCGGCCGTCAGGACCTGCTCGAGCAGGAGGAATTCGAGCGCGGCGAAATCGAAAAGTTCATGCCCGCCCCGCCCTCCGAAGCCGAAATGGAACAACTGATTCAGCAGGCCATCGCCGATGTCGGCGCCGAGAGCCCGGGCGATATGGGTCGCGTCATGGGCAAGATCGCGGCCTTGGCCGCGGGCCGTCCCCTCGACATGAAGCTGGCCAGTCAGAAGGTCGGCGAAAAGCTGCGGGCCGTCGGCAGCTAAACCCGGCACCCGTCTTCCGGCGTCCATCTCCCAGCACCCATCTCTCAGCACCTGTCTCCATGGCACAAGATTTCTGGTTTCTCGAAACCCCGCGCCAGGACCCGCCCAAGCTGCAGCCGCTGCAGCGGATCCGCGACTGGCGCGAGACTTTCGGCGAGTTCAATCAGGAGACCGCCGCCTCCCAGTCGCTGCGCTGCATCGACTGCGGCAATCCCTACTGCGAGTGGGAGTGCCCGGTGCACAACTACATCCCCAACTGGCTTGACCTGGTCGCCCGCGGCCGCCTGCTCGAAGCGGCCGAACTGGTGCACCAGACCAATTCGCTGCCGGAGATCTGCGGCCGCATCTGCCCTCACGACCGGCTGTGCGAAGGGGCCTGCACCCTCAACTCCGGCCTCGGCGCCGTGACCATCGGCTCGGTCGAGAAATACATTGGCGACGAGGCCCTGAAGCGCGGCTGGAAACCGGACCTGTCGCATGTCGTCGACACCGGCCTCAGCGTCGGCATCGTCGGCGCCGGGCCGGCCGGCATCGCCTGCGCCGATGTGCTGTTGCGCCACGGCATCAAGCCCGTGCTCTACGATCGCTACGACGAGGTCGGCGGCCTGCTGACTTTCGGCATCCCGCCGTTCAAGCTGGAAAAGGAGGTGGTGCTGCGCCGCCGCCAGCTGCTCGAGGGCATGGGTGCGCGTTTTGAACTGAACTGCGAGATCGGCAGCGATCTCCCCTTCAAGGACATGGCGCGCCAGCACCAGGCCGTCTTCCTCGGCATGGGCGCCTACGATGCCCTCAGGGGCGATCTTCCGGGCGAAGACCTGCCCGGGGTCTACCCGTCCCTGCCCTATCTCATCGCCAGCATCCGCCGCTGCATGGGCCTCGATCCGCTCGAAGGCGAGGGCCCCGATCTTGATTTCAAGGGCCGCCGCGTCCTCGTTCTCGGCGGCGGCGACACGGCCATGGACTGCAACCGCACGGCCGTGCGCCAGGGCGCGCGCTCGGTGATCTGCGCCTACAGGCGCGACCGGCAGAACATGCCGGGTTCGCAGCGCGAAGTCGAGCACTCCATCGAAGAGAGCGTCGACTTCTGGTGGAACCACGCCCCCCTGGAAATCCTCGGCAGCGACAGGGTCGAAGCGGTGCGCCTCGTCGAAACCCGCCTCGGCGACAAGGACGAAAAGGGCCGCCGCCGCCCCGAGCCCGTGCCCGACAGCGAGAAGCTGGTCGAGGTCGATGCCGTCGTCATCGCCTTCGGTTTCAAACCTGAACCGGCCGAGTGGTTCGCCCGCCACGACCTCAGCTACAGCGACAACGGCCGCCTGCTGGTCAACACCCAGGGCCGTGCCGGCAACGGCAAAATCCCGATCTACGCCGGCGGCGACATGGTCCGCGGCGCCGACCTCGTCGTGCGCGCCGTCTACGATGGCCGCCAGGCGGCCCTCGCCATGGTCGACGAGCTCGGCATCACCGGACAACAGAGCGCAAAGCCCGCCGCCGCCTAGCCCTTGAACGCGAACTCTTCGCTGGTCATCGACGCCCTCCTGGCGCGACCAGTGCCGCGTACCCCCGTCTGGATCATGCGTCAGGCCGGCCGCTACCTGCCGGAATACCGCGAGCTGCGCGCCCGCTCCAGCGGCTTCATGAACATGATTCACAGCCCCGGGATCGCCTGCGAGGTCACGCTCCAGCCGCTACGTCGCTACCCGCTCGACGCCGCCATCCTCTTCTCGGACATTCTCTGCATTCCCGACGCCCTCGGCTTTGGCCTGAGCTTTGTCGAAGGCGTCGGCCCCCGCTTCGAGCGCCGCCTCGAACAGGCCGGCGACATCGACAGGCTCGGCGTGCCCGACCCCGAAACCGATCTCGCCTACATCTCGGCTGCGGCCCGCCTGGTGCGCGCCGAACTCGACGCCGACAAGCCGCTGATCGGTTTTTCCGGCAGCCCCTGGACGCTGGCCTGCTATCTGTTCGAGGGCGGCACCTCGCCGGATTTCGCCCGCGCCCGCGCCTTCCTCGAAGAAGAGCCCAGGGCCATGCACCGGCTGCTGGCGCTCTTGGCCAAAGCCGTGGCCGCCTCCCTGCGGGCACAGATCGACGCCGGCGTCCAGGCTGTCATGCTCTTCGACAGCTGGGGCGGCCTCTTATCGGCCGAGGAGTACCCCGAATTTTCGCTGGCCTACTGCGCCCGCATCGCCGAAGAGCTGCCGACCGACCAGGCCGGCGAAAGAATCCCCCGCATCCTCTTCGCCAACGCCGCCGCCCCCTGGCTCAGCGACGCCGCCCTCTGGAGCGGCTACGACGCCTTCAGCGTCGACTGGCGCACCGACCTCGGCGCGGTGCGCCGTGCAACCTCCGACCGCGTCGCCCTCCAGGGCAATCTCGACCCCCAAACCCTGTTCGCCGGGCCCGAAAAAATCAGGGCCGGCGTCGAACAGGTGCTGGCCTCCTACGGCCCAGGCTACGGCCATGTATTCAACCTGGGCCACGGCATCAACCGCAACACCCCCACCGAAGCCGTCCAGACCATGCTCGATGCCGTACGCGAACTCAGCCCCCAGTGGAAAGGCGAGGCCCGCCCGGACAACCCCTCCCTGTCCGCCACGCGCTGAAGCGCGAATTCAATCCCCATGCTCCGACTTTGCGCCCCCAGCTTGTGGGCGTTGGGGAACTCCAGACCCTATAATCAGTACAAATGGCGGTCAGTCCATTGCGCCATTCGCGTCACAGGGGCAGCGCACGAAGCGCGTTTGCACCGGTACGATCAGGGTCCCCCGGCATCTGCCGGCGGTAATACTTAGAGATCGTCATGCTCGCGGACTAAATTGACTTATCGCCCTGCCATAGGCTGTAACCTGAGGAAAAGATACTTTTTTATTTTCGATTTTCTGAACAAGGATATCGAAAACGACGGAAGCTATGAACCGACATTTCATTTCACGATAATGTTCTGCACTGTCATTTCTGACTTCAATCTCCCCCGTATTTTTCTCGTGGAGCGTCGAATGGAAAGTTACTTTTTGGTCGTCCATTTGCTTCCGGTTTCTGGCCTTGGAGTTCCGTAATGATATACATTGCATCAAGGCGTCTACAACATCATCTCTGTGGAATACGTGAAAATGCTTTTGTTCCTTCCTGTCATTAGCCGGCCCGGGATATATACTCAAGTAATTCGCACTTCCACCATCAAACAACGCCTTGCTAAAAAATGATGCAAGAATTCTGGGGTTCTGCAATTCCTCAAGCAACCGCCTCATACGAGGTTGTAACCTCAATTTGGCTGACATCTTATCGGCAAGATAGTCCTGACATTCAGGCGGGTATGCATCAAGACATCCAATCATAATATCTGCAACATCGCCAAGCCCCTGAAATATTGTGTTACTGGCCAGTCTGTCCCTGCTGTACAGAAAAACCTGCCAATAGCTTCCTGCCTTGACTGAATGTGATCCATGTTGTTGGTCTATAACATCTTTCTTGTCGGTATGCGGCCCCTTATTAACCTCTCCGCCGATAAGACAAGCAAAGTGTTTTTCGTTCAGGTGCCCGGATAACTTTACTCTGCTTGCTTTAGCAGAGGACATTGCCCGCTTTTTACCCATTGGAAATAATCAGCAACTCATGTGAACCCTTAACGTGGTGACTGGTTCCGCTTTCAAGTCTGTTCTTTCCGATACGGGTTTCCCCTTGTCCCAGTGTGTACTGCCATTCGACTTCAATGATCTGAAAATCAGAGTACCTCTTCCTGACCACTTCACAATCATTGTAGGACAGAATGAAACCGCCCTTATGTTCATGCAATAGGTCGCAAAGGACATCATGACTGAATCCATTGTGATGTACCGGGAAATTACGCTGCGGATAAATGCCACGAAACATCTTGCTGTCGCCATCAAGATAGTACGGTGGATCACAGTACAGAAAATCGTCATTATGTTTCGGGATGGCCTTGTCAAAGCTTAGACATGAAACGGATAATCCATCACAATCGAAATTTCGAACCTTGTCTGCAAGTCTTTCAAATCTGGTCTGGTCTTCGTAGATTTTCGACATCCAACCCAGAAATCCAGGGCCATAGGAAAGGTTGTGGTTGAACCAGTAGTGCGCCGCAAGGCTTAACCTGTCTGTTATTGGGTTCTCGCCTGTCCAGTGTTGTTTAAGGCGTTTCTTTACCACTGCATATTGTTCTTTGTTTGGTTTCCATCTTGAAATTTGATCAGCAAGTTTTCCAGGCGACCTTACCTGCTGACACCAATAGTTAGTCAGAATATCAAAAATGTCATAGCCTTCAACACGTAAACCCAACTCTCTCGCACATGCAATCTCTATCGAACCACCACCGAAGAAAGGTGATACAAGTTTTACTATCCCGTCTGGCACGTGTTCAATGATATGCCCTACTCCCAGACTTTTACCGCCAGCATATCTCAGAGGCAGTCCGTTATAGCGGGAATACTTATGCTGTCCCTTGCTCAATAAGCTGGATAGCAAAACCTCTTTCTCTGTAGCGGCCGGTATCAAGGGCATACTGTAAGTTGGCAATTCCCTGCCATCCATATTTCGCACAATCTCCCTTACCTGATCAATAGCGTCCGTCAGGCAGGCATTGCGCCGTCCAGCAAACTCGTCCACATAGCGGGCAAGATTCTTCGGACTCACCCATACAAGCTCCTCGCTCTTTGTTAAGCGCGACACACTTGATTTGGGAATGATATACAATCTGACCCCCTAGCAAAAATGCTTTCGGGCCAGAGCACTAAATTCGCCAAAGTCGCAAACCCTTATCAATCTGCCATTCTCCTGTTTCTTGCACCAGAGCACGGCACCCTTCCTAAATCCCGCTCCCTCTAAAATCAGGATGGTCTTATGAGGGTAATTCTGAAGGATATTGAGAACTGAAAAAGGCAGTTTTTCATCGGCGGTTCCTCCCCCTCGCTGGGTTTTGAGCTCAACACAGATAAGTTGCCAATTCTCACTTGCTTCGGGGCTGAAAATGACAACATCTATGTTGGTTCCCTGGGGGTTTTCATAGAGATTTGCCTTGATGTTGTATTGCAGGCAGTAAAGCGGTTGCCGCAACACTCTTCCCGCCATGATGTTGCGGGTGCTGATATAGGTATAACCGTAGTGCTCTAGCGCGCTCCCAATGCTTTCCTGAAAAGCCTTTCCCGCTTTCTGGGCAGTATGGCCACTATCGACTTGCTTAAGCATAGTTGTTGATCAATAGTTCGGTTACTTTCACCCGTCCATCGCTCTTGCAGGAAACATATCGAGGGGCTTTGATCTCGCGGATGTTGAAGTGCTTGTAGCGGTATAAATCCCTGATGAGGGGAGTATCGCTGTTTGATAGCATAAACTTCACGCCTTTCTTGTGCAATGCCTTGCAAAACTCCATCAGTTTTTTCTGCAAGTCCTCGCTAAACCCTTCTTTCCGGTATGAATTGTAAGTTCCGGCATAGGGAGGATCGAGATAGTAAAAGTTTCCTTCTTCCGCGAAGACATTTGACCTTTCAAAGGTGCCAAGCCTTATCTCTACTCCCTGAAGGGCTTGGTGGCATTCCATGATGGTTTTTTCGTTGCAGATTAGGGGATTTTCATACTTTCCGTAAGGGACATTGAACTCTCCCTTCTGATTGACCCTGTAAAGCCCGTTGTATCCCGTCCGATTGAGAAATACAAATCTGGCCGCCACTTGTTCAGCGTCTTCGTGGGAGTTTCCCCGCACTCTTCGATAGTATTCCTCCCGTCCCTTTCTGTGGTTCTCTTCGTGTTCCTTCAAGAGGGAGATCAATCGAGCGGGTTTGGTCTGAACGATCTTGTAAGTAATCACCAGCTCTTCGTTTGAATCCATCAGGACTGCCTTGCTGGGTTTCAGAGCCCAATACAACGCCCCACCTCCAACAAACGGCTCGCAGTAAAGGTTGTAGTTGTGAGGGGCCAGCTCGATCAAGGCAGGCACTATCGAACGCTTACCTCCGACCCACTTCACAAAAGGCTTTGCCTCCGTAATTTTCACAGGGGCAACATTGGAGAAAGCCCTGATCTGATCGTTAAAATCGCTCATTGCACTAAATCCTTGTAGGGTAGAGGGGAAGAGAGTAATCCGCCTTTCAAGATTGCACCAAACAAAGCGTCTGTGCTCGTCTTGCGGTAATTGAACCTCAAACTATACTCACAGACATATCGGTGAAGGTGTTTCTTGCTGATGTGATGGTGAACGCCGAAGACACCTCGCTTCAGTATCGCCCAAAACGACTCAATGCTGTTGGTATGCACCTCATTCTTTACGAACTGCAGGGAAGAGTGATTTACTTTCTGATGTCTGTAGAACTTGGAGACTTGATTATATCCCTTCCATTCATCCGTCATGACCGAAGCGGACAGGCTTACCTTGTCCAAAACTTCACTTGTCAGCACTTCCCGGCTTCCATCAGGGATAACTTTTGCTCTCACTTTGCCACTTTCTCTCTCCAGCATTCCGATTACAAGGGCTTTCTTCTTCGTGCTTCTTCCTTGTGTTCCGGGTGTTCTCTTGCAAAGGTGCTTGTTGTGTTCCTTCCCGCCAACCAGAGTCTCATCAACCTCAACAATCCCTTTCAGGCTCTGCTTGTATTCTTGCGTTTCAGAAGCCTTGCGAAGGCGTTGCAAGGCAAACCAAGCGGATTTTTGAGTTATCCCCAAGTCCCGTAAAACTTGGTAACTGCTCATGCTCTTCTTGTGGGTAGTTAGCAAATGGATGAGCAAATACCAAGTCTGGAGGGATAGGTTGCTGGATTGAAAAATTGTGCCAACGCGAACGCTGAAACTGCTTTTGCACTTTCGGCAACGAAATCGATTATGATTTGAGCGGAAATAAACGCTATCATGTCCGCAGTAATGGCAGACAGGATTGGCTCCCCATTTTTGCTCAATGAGGTGCTGAACGCAAGCTTCCTCGTTCGGAAACTCTTTGTAGAAAGTCGAAAGGTTCATAGTAATTACATTCTATCACAAACAGATCGAAATGTCAAGGGGGTTCGCCAATCTCGATCTGTATTTATGACCATCTGGGGGTCAGATTGTATATCATTCCCCTTGATTTATCCATTTTCACAACCAACCAATACCTCCAATGAATACCTGAAAAGAGAACCTCAGTGGCAAGTAGAGGAAGCCGCCCGCTATCCGCTTCATACAACTTTCTTTAATTATACCCAAAGCCATTAGTTGGGATGTTCCAGCTTGTCAAGTACGTCAATCTGGTGTTTGGTATCCGGCTGCATCCCATAATTTTATTGCACCTTTTGATTCAAGCATTCTGCCGGGATTTTCCCAGTTGAACGCATTCAATTCCCATACCCGGCTTTGCGACCACAACTTGTGGGCGTTGGGAAACTCCAGACCCTTACATCAATGACAAGTGGCGGCCAGTGCATTGCACTATTCAGGTCCTGGGGTCCGCAGGCGAAGCGCGTCTGCGCCGGAGCATTCAGAGGCTCTCGGCATCCGCCAGCGACAGCGCATAGAGATCGTCGAGTTCGCGGCCCTCTTCGGCGAAATCGAGGCCGAAGCCGACGACGAAGCGGTCGGGAATCTCGAGGCCGACATACTTGACGAAGTCGGGCAGGCCGGGGGAGGAGGCCAGGCGCTTGTGAAACAGCACCCCCGCCGAGGCAGTCAGGCCCCTGTCGGCGAAATAGGACTGCAGAAAGGCCAGGGTGCTGCCGCTGTCGTAGATGTCGTCGAGATAGAGCAGGGGACGGCCGTCGAGGCCCCGGTCCAGCTGCTGCAGCACCCTGACGGCGCCGCTCGAATTCATTTCTCTGCCGTAGCTCTGCAGGCGGATGGTCGCCACTTCGGCGGAGACGGTCAGGCGCGAGCGCAGCTCCTCGCAGAAGCGCCGGGCGCCCTGAAGGACGGCGACCAGCATGAGGCCCGAGGGGTGGTCACGGCTGATCTCTGCGGCCATGCGGCCGATGGCGGCGAGGATGGCGGCGTTGTCGATGAGCTTGGCGAAGCGGCGGTTGCCGATGATCTGCTCATTCATGCGGAAAGGCCCCGAAGCGCTCCGTCGAGAAAGTCGTCAATGAGATGGAAACGGCCCGCCGAGGCAACTCCGGGGTCCGTCAGCAGGTCAGCCGTCAAAAAAGCTCGCGGCCGATGGACTGAATCGTCTTGCCGCCGACCCTGGTGTCGGCGCTCGTCCCGGCGGAGCCGTCGCCGCCGTTGATCCCCTGCAGGGCCAGGGCGTTCTCCTCGCGGAAGAGTTCAAAGGCACGGCGCTGCTGGCCGGGCGAGGCGCCCTTGCCGCTGACCGGGTCGATCGCCACCGAGACCAGGCCGGGCGGCTGCTCGAGCGGCGCCTCCGGCAGGGTCTTGATGACTTTCTGGATGTAGTTGACCCAGATCGGCAGGGCCGCGCGCGACCCGCTCTCGCCGGGCCCGAGCGAGCGGTGGTTGTCGTGTCCCATCCACACGGTCGTCACCAGATTGCCGTTGAAACCGGTGAACCAGGCGTCGAAGAAATCGTTGGTGGTGCCGGTCTTGCCGGCGAAATCGCGGCGCCTCAGGGTATTGCCGGCGTAGCGCGCCGTGCCCCGCGACATCACTTCCTGGAGGATGGTGTAGAGGATGTAGTTGGTGCGCTCCTCGATGATGCGCGGGGCGATCAGGGAGTCCTGGCCGGTCTCCCTATAGATGGCGCAGGCCTCGTCGTCCTCGTTGCAGAGCACCTGAGGCGAAGCCTGATAGATGGTCTGGCCGTTGCGGTCCTCGACGCGCGAGATCAGATAGGGCTCGACCCTGTAGCCGCCGTTGGCGAACGGCAGGTAGGCCGCGTTCAACTGATAGGGCGTGACCGAACTGTTGCCGAGCGCCAGCGACAGGTTGGGAGTCAGCTGCTTGCGAGCAAAGCCAAAGCGGGTAAAGGAAGCGACCGTTTCGGGAATGCCCAGATCCTCGAGCAGGCGAATCGACACCAGATTGCGCGATTTGACCAGGGCCTCGCGCAGCAGCATGGGGCCGTAGAAGCGATGGTTGAAATTCTCGGGCCGCCACTTGCCCTCGAGGTTGCTGTCCTCGACGACGATGGGGGCGTCGTTGACCACCGAGGCCGCCGTATAGCCCTCCTCCAGCGCCTTCAGGTAGAGGAAGGGCTTGAAGGCGGAGCCCGGCTGGCGCTCCGCCTGGAGGGCGCGGTTGAACTGGGTGCGATGAAAATCGAAGCCGCCGACCAGAGCCTTGATGGCGCCGGTTTTCGGCTCCATGGACACCAGAGCGCCCTCGGCTTCCGGCAGGGCGATGAGCTCATGGGTCTCGGGATGGATATAGATGACATCGCCGCGGTGCAGCACTTCGTTCGGCTGCTTCAGCTGGCGGTCGATAACCTGCAGCGGATCGTCGCTCGGCTGCTCGAGGGCCCAGCGGTAGCCGCTGAGCGGCAACAACTGCGTCCGCTCGGCGTCGCCGTCGGGCCAGATCAGCACATCGGTGCCCTCGACCAGAGCGACCGCGGCGAGATGGACGTCCTCGTAGATCGGCAGACCGCGGACGGCCTGGGTCCAGTCATCGAGAAAGGCGTCGGGATCATCGAGCAGATCCGGCGAAAGCTGCAGCGCCGGGCCGGGGTAGAAGTGCCGCCGCTGGTAGCCGTAGAGCGCTGAGCGCACCGACTCGCGGGCGGCGCGCTGGTGGAAGGGGTTGATGGTGGTGTAGACGTTGTAGCCTTTGTCGTAGGCTTTTTCGCCGTATTTATCGATCATGAAGCGCCGCGCCATCTCGGCCGCGTGGGGCGCATCGACCACGGACAGCACCAGCGAATATCTGGCCGTTACCGGACGCGCCGTTTCGATGTCGCGCGTCTCGGCGTCGATGAAGCCCGCATCGTACATGCGGCGCAGCACATGATTGCGCCTCTGCAGGGCGCGTTTCGGCTTGACCAGGGGGTTCAGGGTCGAGGGCGCCTTCGGCAGGCCGGCGATCATGGCCATCTGCGCCAGCGACAGCGCTTCGAGCGGCCGGCCGTAGTAGACTTTGGCCGCCGCCCGCACGCCGTAGGAGCGGTTGCCGAAGTAGATGCGGTTGAGGTAGAGCTCGATGATCTCCTCTTTGCTGAAACGCCGCTCGATCTCGAACGCCAGCAGGATCTCCCGGGCTTTGCGCCAGATGGTCTTCTCGCGCGACAGGTAGAAGTTGCGGGCCACCTGCATGGTGATGGTACTGCCCCCCTGAGTGCGCTCGCCGCTCTGCACCCAGCGCACCAGAGCGCGCACGATGGCCGTGAAATCGACGCCCCAGTGGCTCCAGAAACTCTCGTCTTCGACGGCGATGAAGGCGTCGATCAGCTGCGGCGGAATCTGATCGACCGAAACCGGAAAGCGGCGGACATCGCCAAACTCCGAAATCAGGCGGCCGTCGTGGCTATAGACCCGCATGGGCACTTGATTTTCGACGCTTTTGAGCGACTTGACCTCGCTCAGCAGGCTCGCCGTGTTGATGTAGAGCCAGACGAAGAGCAGGAGCCCGGCCAAAAACAGCATGCCGCCCGACCATAGCATGAGCGCCACCAAGGAGCGGCGCACCCGATACGATTCCATGACAGGCTGGGCCATGTACATGGCGGCCGTAGGCGGCCCTTCCGGCTTCCATCGGCGCGAGAAACGCTTCATTCTAAAGGAGAGACGGGGTCAGAAAGAGCTTCAGTGAGCATGCCAGGCAACAGGCCTGAGGCCAGAGAGGGGGGTGTGCCCTTATTATAAATCGGAATGGGTGCAAGCGCGATAACCTCCAGCCTTCAATTTTTTTCGCCCCCTTCTGCCAACAGTCCTCAATGCGAACCTCCGAGCTTGAATACCCGTTGCCGCGGCGCCTGATCGCCCAGCGACCCCTGCCCTGCCGCCGCCACGCCCGCCTGCTGCGCCTGAGGCCGGGACGCGAGGATTTCTTACAGGACCGCCACATGCATGAATTGCCAGAGCTGCTGCACAGCGGCGATCTTCTGGTGTTCAACGACACCAAGGTGCTGCGGGCGCGGCTCTGGGGGCGCAGGGCCGGCGGCGGCCCTGCGCAGCTGCTGCTGACCCGCCTCGAAGAACCCGACTCCGCCTGGGCCCTGCACTCCCCCGGCCGGCCCGGGCCGGGTTCGAGAATCGATCTTGGCGAGGGCGTCGAGGCCGAGGCTCTGGAACAGCAGGGAGACCGCTTCCGCTTCCGCTTCCACGGCATCGATTCGCTCGCCGCACTGCTGCATGATCACGGCGAAACGCCGCTGCCTCCCTACATCAAAAGGCCCGTTGAAGCCGACGACGACCGCCTCTATCAGACCGTCTTCGCCCGCGTCCCCGGCGCCGTGGCCGCACCGACGGCCGGCCGCCACTTCGATGCCGAACTGCTGGCCGCCCTCGACGAGGCCGGCATCGAACGGGCTTTCCTCACGCTGCAGGTCGGCGTCGGCAGCTTCAAGCCGATCAGGACCGAGGAGGTCGAAAGCCACAGCATGGAGGCCGAGAGCATCGAGGTCAGCGCCGGTCTGTGCGAGCGGCTGCGGCAGACCCGCGAGCGCGGCGGGCGCGTCATCGCCGTCGGCACCACCGTCGCCCGCGCCCTGGAAACGGCGGCCGCCGACGGCGAACCCGGACCCTTCAGCGGCGAGACGTCCCTCTTCATCTCTCCAGGCTGGCGCTTCCGCGCCCTCGACGCCCTCATCACCAACTTTCATATGCCGCGATCGAGCCTGCTGGCCCTGGTCCAGGCCTTCGCCGGCGCCGATGCCGTCCGCCGCGCCTACAACCACGCCATCGCCGCCGAGTATCGCTTCCTCAGCTACGGCGACGCCATGTTCATCGAGTGTCCGGCCCCGTGAGACCCTCCCCCGCGCCCAGTCCCGACTCCGAGGCCACGGGCAGCGGCATGAGCTTCAGCCTCAGGGCTCAGGACGGCGCGGGCCGAGCCGGGGTGTTGAACTTCGCCGGCCGCGGCTCCGTCCGCACCCCCGCCTTCATGCCGGTCGGCACCCGCGGCACCGTCAAGGGCCTGACGCCGGCCGAGCTCGAGGGCATCGGCGCCGGAATGATTCTCGGCAACGCCTTCCACCTCTACCTGCGGCCGGGCGAAGAGGTGATCGCGGCCCAGGGCGGCCTGCACGATTTCATGGGCTGGCAGCGGCCGATTCTGACCGATTCGGGCGGCTTTCAGGTCTTCAGCCTCGGTCGCGACTGCAAGGTCACGGACGAGGGCGCCAGATTCCGCTCGCCCTACGACGGCCGCGCCCTCCGGCTGACGCCGGAGGAGGCCACCCGCTTCCAGCAGGTCCTCGGCGTCGATGTACTCATGTGCCTCGACCAGTGCATCGCCTCGCCGGCCGCCAAAGACCGGACCGCCGAAGCCATGCAGCGCTCGCTCGACTGGGCCCGCCGCTGCCGGCTGACCCACGACGAGAGCCGGCAGCGCGGCACCCTCTTCGGCATTGTCCAAGGCGGACTCTATGCGGATCTGCGCCTCGAATCGGCGGCGCGACTCGTCGAAATGGGTTTTGCCGGCATGGCCATCGGCGGGCTCGCCGTCGGCGAGAGCGCGGCCGAGCGCGAAGAGGTGCTCGACCTGCTCAGGGATCGGCTGCCGGCGAACTCTCCGCGCTATCTCATGGGCGTCGGCAAACCGGCCGACATCGTCGCCGCCGTCATGCGCGGCATCGACATGTTCGACTGCGTCCTGCCGACCCGCAACGCCCGCAACGGCCACCTCTTCACCTCCCGCGGCGTGCTGCGCCTGCGCAACAGCCGCTACCGCAAGGACCCGCGCCCTCCCGACGAGGACTGCGACTGCGACTGCTGCCGCAACTTCAGCCGCGCCTACCTGCACCACCTCGATCGCTGCGGCGAACTGTTGGCGCCGCGGCTCGCCACCGTCCACAACCTGCGCTTTTACATGCGGCTGCTGCGGCTGCTCGGCGACGCCATCGAGCGCGGCCAGCTGGCCGAGACGGCGGCAGGGCTCAGCCGCCAATGGCAGGAGAACGACGGCGACGGCCCCGAAGCAGAGTCTGGCGATGAATGACTCCCGCAGGGGCGCCCCGGCGGCCAAGGGCGCGGCCCCCTCTGGGCTGACGGACTTCGAGCAGCAGTCGGTCGCCGTCTTCCTCGGCGACAAAAACCCCAAGGCCGGCGAGACCCTGGCCCGGCTCGCCAGGCTCGGCGTCGAAACCGTCTCCGAGCTGCTGTTCCACCTGCCCTTCCGCTACGAAGACCGCACTCAGGTCACTGCCGTCGGCGATCTGGTGCCGGGCATCACCCAGGTCGTCGTCATCCGCGTCGACGGCCCGCAGCCGAGCCGCCCGCGCACCCGCTGCTTCCATGTCAGCGACGACAGCGGCTCGGCCCTGGTGCGCTTTTTCCACGCCAATCCCTTCGTCGGCCGCTATTTTCAGGAGGGCCAGGAACTGCGCCTGACCGGCGCCCCGAGGCGGGTCCGCGGCCGCTTCGAGTTCGCTCACCCGGAGATGCAGCTGGCGGCCGACTTCGACGATTCGCAGCTGCAGGAGCTCTACACTCCCTTCTACCGCTCGACCGAGGGCCTCCACCAGCTGCAGTTGCGCCGTCTCATCGGCCGCGCCCTGGAACGGGCGCAACTGAGCGGCGGCCTCGCCGAACTGCTGCCGGAAGACGCCCTCCCCTCCCCCCGCATCAGCCTGACCGATGCCCTCGCCACCATCCACCAGCCGCCGCGGGAGTTCGACAGCCTGAGTTTGATCGAGGGCGAAAACCCCGCCAGCGAGCGGCTGGCGCTGGAGGAGATGGCGACCCACCGCCTCGGCCTGGTACGGCAGCGGCGCGACAGCGACCGCCACGCCACGGCCGCTATCGCCCGCGGCCGCCTCGGCAACCAACTGCTGCAGAGCCTGCCCTTCGCCGCCACCGGCGCTCAGAGCCGCGTCCTCGAGGAAATCTACGCCGATTTGGCCAGCAGCCGCCCCATGCGGCGCCTGCTGCAGGGCGATGTCGGCTCGGGCAAGACTCTGGTCGCCGCCCTCGCCGCCCTGACCGCCGCCGAGAGCGGCTGGCAGGTCGCCTTCATGGCGCCGACGAACCTTCTCAGCGAGCAGCACGGCGACACTCTGCGCGCCTGGCTCGAGCCCCTCGGCATCCGCGTGCGCAAGCTCTCGGGCAGGATGTCCGCCGCCAACCGCCGCAGCCTGCTGGCGAACATTGAGGGCGGCGAGGACCAGATCATCGTCGGCACTCACGCCCTCTTTCAGGAGAGCGTCCGCTTCAAAAAGCTCGGCCTCGTCATCGTCGACGAGCAGCACCGCTTCGGCGTCGAGCAGCGGGCCGAACTGCAGAAGCGCGGCGGCGACCCCGACCTGAGCCCGCACCTGCTGTCCATGACGGCCACTCCGATTCCCCGCACCCTGGCCATGATCGAATACGCCGACCTCGACCACTCCCTGCTCGACGAGATGCCGCCGGGCCGCGAGGCCGTCGAGACCGTCGCCATCGCCGAGCACAGGCGCGGCCAGGTCATCGAGCGCCTCGCTCAAGCCCTCGCCCAAGGCAACCGCGCCTATTGGGTGTGTCCCCTGATCGATGAATCCGAGGAGCTTGAAGCCCAGTCGGTCAAGGATGCCGCCGCCGAGCTCAAACAGCAGATTCCCGAGGCCGCCGTCGCCATCCTCCACGGCCGCATGAAGCCCGACGAAAAACAGGCGGTGCTGGAGGACTTCCGCCGCGGCCACACCTCGCTGCTGGTGGCCACCGTCATCGTCGAGGTCGGCGTGGACGTGCCCGAGGCGACCATCATGGTCATCGAAAACTCCGAGCGCAAGGGCCTGACCCAGCTGCACCAGCTGCGCGGCCGCGTCGGCCGCGGCCACCGCCGCGGCTACTGCGTGCTGCTGCACCGCTCGCCGCTGTCGGAGATCGCCCACAAGCGCCTCGAAACCCTGCGCACCTGCCACAACGGCAGCGACATCGCCGAGCGCGACCTCGACCTGCGCGGCCCCGGCGAGCTTCTCGGCCAGCGCCAGACCGGCACCAAAATCAACATGAAAATCACCAACCTCGCCCGCCACCGCCAGCTACTGCCGCAGGTCAGGGACATCGTCGAGCGGCTGCTGGCCGAAGACGAACCCCAGCGCTGGGCTGCGCTGAGCTCCCGCTGGCTCAGCGGGGCCAGCGAGGAGATCGGTTAGGCCGGGGGGGGTGAGGCTTTTTAAATTCAACAGGACGTGCCAATATTGTCCCGTGATAAACTCAGACCCATGGTGACAAAAATCAGACAGTTCCCAGCCGGGAGCATCAACTGGCTCTGGATGAACAAATTGATTGTCCTCGCTGCCATTATCAGTGCGATCACCTCCCTTATCTATGCAAAGGGCGATGGAGAGCTTTCGGCGCGATGGTTCGCGATTGCCGGCGGCTTCATCGCCGCAGTCGTACTTTTACAGACCATGAGGCGTGCCAACGCCGCGGAAAAAACCATCGTTCAAAAGACATTCAGCGACGCCATCACGCACCTCGGCCATGAAAGCGAAACCGTGGTCCTCGGAGGCATCTATTCTCTGCTTGATTTGGCCAGGGAAAACCGCGATTATCGGCACAAGGTTTTCGATATCCTCTGCGCCCACATCAGAACAACAACGACAGCAGAGAAATACTGTGAAAAATACGAAAACAAGCCATCCGAAATCATAGAGACATTGCTGAACTTGTTCTTTAGAGATGAAAAATACGATGTTTTTCCTGCTAAGAAAAAAGAATATATCGCTGACTTGAATGGCGCCCATCTGGCAGGTTCTGATTTGCGCAAAGCGCGACTACAAGGCGCCAACTTGCAAAAAACCCAATTGCAACACGCCGATTTGCAAAAAGCCCAGCTGAGAGGTGCCAATTTGCGAAAGGCCCAACTGCGAATTGCCCAATTGCAAAATGCCGATTTAGAAGAAGCCGACTTGCAAGAAGCCAACTTGAACGGTGCTGATTTGAGATGCACCAAATTACAAAAGGCCAACTTACGCGGTGCCAGTTTAAGAGGCGAATCCACACCTTTAGACGCTCATCCGGGACTAGTCAGGATAATTGAACCCGCCAAACTGCAACATGCCCAGTTGGATGAGGCCAATCTGCAAGGTGCCATTTTGAGCGTAGCCCAATTGGGGAAGGCCAATCTGCAAGAAGCCAATTTGTACCAAGCCGAGTTGTCGGGAGCCGATTTAAGGGGAGCCCAGTTGCAGGGTGCCGACTTGCGGGAAACCTTTTTACGGGGTTCCTGTTTGCAAGAAGCCCACTTGCAAGGTGCCGATTTGACGAAAGCCCAGTTGCAGGGTGCCGACTTGCGGGAAACCTTTTTACGGGGTTCCTGTTTGCAAGAAGCCCACTTGCAAGGTGCCGATTTGACGAAAGCCCAGTTGCAGGGTGCCGACTTGCGGGAAACCTTTTTACGGGGTTCCTGTTTGCAAGAAGCCCACTTGCAAGGTGCCGATTTGACGAAAGCCCAGTTGCAGGGTGCCAATCTGCAAGAAGCCGAGCTTCAGGGTGCCAAGCTACAAGAAGCTCAAATGCAAGGGGCTCACATGCACCAGAAGTGCTTGTCCCACAGGACGCAATTGAGTGGTAGCGATTTGCGGGGGGTTAGTTCTCAGGCAACCGAGTCACCCGACGAGTTCGCCATGAATTTTATGGATAGGATCAAGAACCGGACTGGCCAGGAAGCTGACCTAAAAGGAGTTTTGTTTCCAGGAACTGCATCCGATTTGACAACATTTATAGAAAACAGCGCAATCATAAGAGGTTCCTATACCGAAGAGGAAGCCGATCAATTGATAAGGAAACATGAGGAAGTACTTCGACAGGCATTGTTATCAAATTGGTGAGATTGGTATTATTCAGAAAAAACCTAAACTCCCATCCCTAAACGACTACTAAGCAAATAGCTTGGCCCCCGCCATCTGCAGGCCCGATTACTTAAGCAGCGGAATAAGCCCTTGGCAATCTGCTGCGGCAAAGGCGCAAAGTACAGCAGCCCCGCTCTGTTATCTGACTTGGGGATCAGGACCCTGGCATTGAATGCATTCAACCTGGCACATCCTGGCAAAACACTTCGTTGGAAGACTCGACGCAGCGATCAGGTACAGCCAAGTGGGCAGACACTGGCCCGATTCGTTTCAGTGCCAGTTGTCAATTCGCAACCCCTGGTTCGGTCCCGACCAACTGCCAAGACAGGCGGACGATTCCAACATTTGCAACTGTTGGTGGCCTTCGAGCCCGTCCATATCTCCTTCACGCTTCCGAGAAGTCGGACAGCAGAGTATTCCATGCCTGCCGATGCTGATGCTCTCCACGTGCGTCAAGTTCACTCCCCAATTCCCGAAGAAAGTTCACTCTCCATTCTTCTTCCAACAGCACGAAGGCAGTTTTAGCGAGTGTCCTGATGTCAATCCAATAGACATTTAACCCCGCTGCCCACCGCTTTTGAATTAACTCATTGATCTCATCCCGTTCAGCTGAATGAATACCGGGAACGGCAAACAGGAGATTGGATATTTGCGTTTCACTTTCATTCGCCTTCCGGGTGGATGAATGCAAATGGGTGAGCGCCAGGTTGACGTCTTTAACCTCAACGATCAGAGCTATATTGCCATCACGGTCGTAGCACATGATATCGCCCGGCATTCCCGATGCGATATCTGCTTCATTCAGGCCTTGAGACTTTACATCGGAAAATAAGGAAAACCCTTTTCCCAACGTTTTCAACAGGGCGGCAGAGGCCGCCCGCGGCCTTAACCCGCCACTCGATTCGGATAGAAACAACCCAAGCAATCTGTCCATACCACATAAACTGATGCGCCTCGGTATTTGATACTTGAAGGCTTGTTGAGACAGGCACCTAGCCATGCTCTGCAAACATCGTCTGAAAACTTGTTTCAAGTCTTCTTCGGTGGCCTGATCCAGAGGCTGAAGGAATGAGACGAGTTTTCCCCACCCTTCCCTGTCGCGGACATCGGACATGTCAGGTGTAAGACGCACACGGCGCAACGGTTTACTGGCATAGGGTTCTGCGCTGGTACCCAGCACATCATGATTGTCAGCCACCCAAGGAACGATAACAGAGTGGGAAAAGCTCCGTGCATCCCAAGCGCCGTCTTCCTCTCCTCCTTTCTGCAAGCACATCAGGTTTCTTCCGTTATCGGCAATCTTCCCGAGTATTTGGGTCATAAACGCGTAGCGTATTGAGACAACTCCTGAATTCACGAACTGATCAACCTCCGGGTCTGAATTCGGGTTGCCGGATTCCAGAACTCGTTCCCACTCGTCATCCAACCATCGCCGAATTTCGGCATTGCTCAGGGGATCGCTCATGCCTGGAAGTTGAGCCAGGCAGATTCCCGGCGCGGCTTTCTGACTGAATGACACAGGCGCTCCGGCGCATCCACGCGCCGCCAATCCGCAAACAAACGATCATAAAGATCGTTCCGATAGCCAGAGATTATGGCTCGTCCACGAATGTTGCGAAGAACGGACGCCAAGACTTCATGCTGTTCATCGGTCATCTCATAGCCATACGCCATTGAATCGCCACGCGTAGCATGTACGTATGGCGGGTCCAGGTAAAAGACGGTCCTGTCGGTGTCATATCGTCGAATGACTTCAATGGCGGGCGAATTCTCAATCTGGATTCTTTGCAGCCGTTGGGTGATTTCAGCAAGACCCTCAACAGAACCCAACCACCGGGACACTGCACCTGCCATACCCGCCCGAGAGGTCAGCACGCAATGCGCCCACCGCCCTCCGCTGCTTTTCTGTGCCAGACCCGTTCTGGTCTGTCGGGCACGGATGTAGAATCTCCTCGCACGCTCAAGTGCTGTCAGACCTGTGGCCGATTCGCAGGCGCGGGCCAATTCTGCACGTGAAAAGGGCGTGAGGCTGATCGCCTTAATGAGTTCCTGCTCTTGGCCTCTGAGCGTCTCAAAGAAATTAACCAACTCGGAGTCAATGTCGTTGTAGGTCTCAACAGGGTATGGCTCAAGGTTCAATATGACCGCGGCCGATCCACCATAAACATCACAGAAGTGCGTCGCATCTCTGGGAATAAGAGGCATGAGAAACTCCAGATGTGAAAATTTCCCGCCATACCAGCCGAAAGCGATCAGCCGCCTGGAGCGCCGGGAGGCGACACGGCGACCTGTTCCCGTCACATTGGCCGCAGGGACCATCTCTGTCTGAAACACCACGCTATCCTGAGTCGTCAAATCCCAATATTGAAGCCGATGGCCTTCCACGCCTTGCAAGCGGCCTTCGTCTGATGAGTGTTGCCCTGCCCGCGGGCATTATGCCGGCCCTCGAACCCCCGCACACAACGATTAGGATGTTTCGGCGAGAGCCTGTGGAACTCGTTCCTGTTTCGGTGACACAGTTGGGGAAATGTGCCACCAGCTTCGCAATACTTTTGTCCACGAAATCGAGGCTGCGCATTTTCAACTTATTCATAGAGGGCTTTTTCCTGGCAACAAGCGGACAATCAATTCTTTCATCGGGTGGGGGAGAGTTGTGCAATTGCCGCTACTTTCCGCCGACAGAAAATACAGCTACCGCCCTTCCGCTGCTCCGCCTGTGGGGAACTGATTGAAGAAATCAAACTCTGAAGTTGCTTTGCTTGCTTCATGGGAATAAAAAGACAAAAGAGATTGTTTAAATCATTGCCTGTTACTTTAACTTATCCGCCTCAATAAATGGCATTTTAAAAACTCACAATTTTCAATGCTTCAGGGTCAGGGGGGAGCTTTTTTCATATTTTGATTTTCCCCTTTGTCTGGAGGGGATATTTCGCCACCGAAGCAAGGTTCATCCAACAAAATTACCTCTGGAATGCTATGGGCATGATCAGGGGCGATTGGTGCGCTTTGCCGCTATACTACAGAAATGCCATCAACGTTGGGGGAAGCCTCGCGCAACACTTGGCCACGAAAACCAAAGGACGGTTGTTGAGTCCTCCTGCCACCAAGTACGACGAATCTCAAGACCCTGCGCACCTGCCACAACGGCATCGACATCGCCGAGTGCGATCTCAACCTGCGCGGCCCCGGCGAGTTCCTCAACCAGCGCCAGACCGACACCAAAGTCAACATGAAAATCACCAACCTCGCCCGCCACCGCAGGCTACTGCCGCAGGTCAGGGACATCGTCGAACAACTGCTCGCTGAAAACGAACCCTGACGCTGGGCCGCCCTGAGCTCTCGCGCTGGCTCAGCGAGGCCAGCGAGGATATCGGTTAGGCCGATGATTTTAGGCCCTTTAAATTCACAGGGCTACGGATACGGGTATTCTTACATGATAAACTTATATTTATGATGAAAAAATTCAAAAAACTGGCAATCCGATGGCGAAACTGGCTTATGAAGTCAATCGGCGGGGCTGTTCTCCTTGTCCTCGTCATTCTCGCCGCCGCCACCTGTGCCGGCCTCTCCATTTACTTCTCATTTCACGGCCATAAGGAGCTTCCAGCGCTATTGATGACAGTTGCCGGCGGCATCATTGCCCTGGCCGTGTTTATCCAAACCATGAGGTGTGCCGATGCCGCGAAAAAAACCATCGTTCAAAAGACATTCAGCGATGCCATTACTCACCTCGGTCATGAAAACGAAACCGTGGTCCTCGGAGGCATCTATTCTCTGCTTGATTTGGCCAGGGAAACCCGCGATTATCGGCACAAGGCTTTCGATATCCTCTGCGCCCACATCAGAACAACAACAGCAGAGAAATACTGTGAAAAATACGAAAACAAGCCATCCGAAATCATCCAGACATTGCTGGATTTGTTGTTTAAAGATGAAAGATACGATATTTTTCCTGCTAAAAAAGGAGAACACATTGCTGACTTGAACGGTGCCTATCTGGCAGGTTCTGATTTGCGCAAAGCCTGACTACAAGGTACCGACCTGCGCAGTGTCAATTTGCAAAAAGCCAATTTGAGCCTTGCAAATGTGCAAGGAGCCATTTTGTGGTCAGCCCAATTACAAAAAGCCAATCTTCGGGGTGCCAATCTGTGTAAGGCCCAGTTGCTAGGCGCTAATTTGCAAGAAGCCCAATTGCAAGGTGTTAACTTGGTGAAATCTAAGTTACCTGGGACTAATTTGCACAAAGCCCAGTTGCATGAGGCCCTGTTGCTGGGTGCCAACTTGCAGGAAGCTCAGTTGTGTAGTGCCAATCTGCGAGAAACCAAGCTGCTGGGTGCCGATATACAAAAAGCCGATCTTCGGGATGCCACACTACAAGAAACCGAAATGCAAGGGGCCTGCATGTACAAGACACAGTTACCCCACAAATTGGGGCGTAGCGACTTGCGAGGGGTTGACTCTTACTGCAACCAAGACCCTATGGGATTTATAGAAGGGATCAAGAGCCGGATTGGCGAGGAAACTGACCTTGATAATACTGTACTAGCCGCGTCAGATGAAAAAAGCACGGCCATAAAAGGTTCCTATGCTAAAAATGGACGCGGCATCGCCGGCAGCAATGCGGACAGGGACAAGGCGGCGCTGAAGATCGGGATGGTCAGGCAGACAATCGGGATCGTTGGTCGTGCCGACCAAGACACAGCGGCGAGGAGCGCAGACAGGATCACGG
Organism: Candidatus Porifericomitales bacterium; assembly: GCA_965237735.1. Lineage (GTDB taxonomy): Bacteria > Pseudomonadota > Gammaproteobacteria > CBDEFV01 > CBDEFV01 > CBDEFV01. Next base: position 37,435 of record CBDEFV010000006.1, read on the forward strand.
CGATATGCGAGACGGACCTGAGTAGTGGCAGGCTCCGAAAGCCAGGCACAGGCGCGCCCAATAGAGCGCCAGGGAAGGGCCAATTCCGAGAGTTCCATGATGACCTTTCCCTGGATGGCTTCCGCGCGCTCTTGGTCAATAGTGGATCTGTGTCTTGTGGCCCACAAACTCGTGTCAAGGAAGAGGAGTTAAAATTGGCGATAAATATCAATACCGACTGCACTTACCAGAGTGAGTTCTCACTCTTACCGTATCGAATCGATTTACTGCGAGGGCTGTAGAATGCAAGACATCAACTCTTATGCAAGCGAACTCCTGGACAAGTTTGCCGCTGCCTTTAAGAAGGAGTTGAAGCGCATCCTGAGAAAGAACTTCAACGATCAGTCGCATACACAAGGCGTCTTGAAACATCTCAAGAAGGAACAACAAGCAGTTGAGGAGATATACAGTTACAATCTTGAACATTTTTGGCAAATCATAAATGGGAATTGGAAGCTCTTTAAGGGCTACTTTCAAACCAAACCACGGACTAAAGTCTATCTTGAAGAAATAACCGAGTTAAGGAACCATTTGTCACACCGGAGGGGGTCTCATGTATTGCAGAAACAAAACCTCAAACGCATCATCGAAAATTGCAGCAACCTTTTGTCCGCTATAAAGTCGCCAACCTCCGATGAATTCGCTGATGTCGTTGTTTCCTTGGCCGCCGCCAACCCACCGTGGGGAAAACCTCTCTCCGGGCATCTTCCACCCAGTGACCAGATTTACAATGAATTCGTGGGGAGGCCTGAGGAACTGAAGAAATTATCGGAGTGGTTGGATTCTGACGACAGTCAAGTTTCAGTTCGGGGTTATGGGGGATCAGGGAAGAGCACCCTAGCGCATAGGTTTGCACAGACTGTTAAAGAAGGATTAACAAAAGACGATCTGGCTGCAGTCGGTTGGATCAGCGCAAAAAAATCGGCATATCATGAGGGAAAAGTGATAAAAGTGATAAGGCAGTCCACAGACTTTGAGGATATGCATAGCGTTGTTATGGCTATTTGGTTTGCTTTATTTGACAGCCCCCATCCGGAGGCAGCCAAGAAGCCACCATCACCTCTTGATGAGCTTCTCGAGGGGCTTCTCAAAGACCTCCTGCCGATGTTGCTAGTCGTTGACGACTTTGACACGATTTCAGAGGACGAAACCCTCAGTGAATTCCTCCTTCATGGTCTAAAGAACACTCCAATAAGAGTGATATACACTTCTCGCCACCACATAGAAGGAATAAAAAACCTTGAAGTCCCGCACTTTAATGAAAAAGAACTGGAAGATTTCGTCTCAAAGCGATCAGAAGCCTATGGTGCTGATATAAATAATTCGCGTTCATACTCAAAACAAGTCAAGAACGTCACTGATGGTAATCCGCTGTTTGTTGAGGACTTGATCTATCACGCTCAAATAGCCGGCGCCAAGAAAGCTTTGAGCGATTGGAGACAACAACCAGGAGATGTCGTGCGGGAGTACGCATTGCAAAAACAAGTTCAGCGTTTGGGACACAGTTCTCCCGATCTATTGTCCGTATTGCTCACCCTTGCGATATCCAGTCAAGCGCTAATCCCTATAGAAATAAAGCGCGTAACAGAATTGAAGGATGATGATGTGGAGGCTGCGTTACGCAAGTTGCTACATTGGCAGATGGTCAATAAGGTTACTGTAGATGGCTCTCCTTACCCCGCGTACAAAATGCATGACAACACATGCCGCTTCGTCCACCAAATCTATCAAAAGAGCGAGGAAAATAAGATAAAGACTATCGACGCTTCTCTTCGTAGTCTTAGTGATAAACCTGTATCGGAAGCCCAAACGTTTGCAATTGGCAGAACCATAGCTCAGGCCAAAGAGCTCGCTGCAAATGATTCTCTCGGTTCCGCTATAAGCTTTCTAGAGGAAAACATGAAAGGTGATCTAGCGGATTCCCCTGACATACATGGTTTTTTGGGTCGGCTTTACTCGGCCCAAGAACCGTTGGACTCGTCGTCCTATGAGAAAGCGACGACGGCATTTAAGCACTCACACGACCTCGGCTCACTAAAGACTGACACGTATTATCACTGGCTGGGAATGGAACAAAAAGTCGCCGAAGAGATGATAAAGACCTCCCAAGAGAGGAGACTGCCGGACGATAACATTGCGCTACAGTGGCAGAAGTGTAAGGAGAAAGCTGAATTAGGCATTGATCGCTGTGGCAACTCTCAACTGCTCTGCTACCATGCTGGGTATGCTGCTAGCAGGGCAGCTAAATTGAGAGAACAGGATCAAAATTTTGCTCACGCACAGGATCTTTATGAGCAATCAAAGAATCGGTTCGAAAAAGCCCTAACAAGTACTGAGAATGTGGTTAAAGTCTGGAAGATACACCGAGGATTGACGCTGGCATATGAGGGATTGGAAAATTTGCCGAGGTTGCGGCGGCATCTCTTGCTCTGGATCGATCTATCAGAGCCTACTACTCAGCTACAGAAAGATCAGCTACAGAAAGATCAGCTACAGAAAGATCAGCTACAGAAAGATCAGCTACAGAAAGATCAGCTACAGAAAGCATGCCGCCACCTGGCTAAGAAATACCCATCGCTTCGGGATATTCCTGATCCTAAGTTGCAGAAACTGTTGCACGGTGATTCCTTTTCAAGTGAAATAAAAAAATAAAAGGGCCTAGAAAGTGGTACCGGCGATGATCCTGAAAACCTCACGGCAATCAACACAGTTGCGACGTTCTTCGTCGCTGAAGTGAAACAAACACCCCCTTGGACATCTCCGCATAGTGTGAAATCGGCGTCATCAGTCCATCGCTGATATTCGGGGTGTCCAAAGCAAGCCCCTTTTGCCCGGGAAGCCCTGTCGAATAGCGGCAAGTTCAGGGGGAAACACCATACTCCAATATAACCCAAGGCTATACCACACCACAGAATCATCAGACTCGCTCTGCCCACTCTATTTCCGCCACGCTTTTGAATGCAGAAAACCGGACACGGCAAACGAAGGGGAAAGAGAATTTTTTTAGATATGTCGATTCAGCTTTGCCCTGCGAAGACCTGTGCCGATTCCTGAGGCAACAAGTACAAAGGTCCCAGCATCAATCAGTAAAAAATCGCAAAAATCATCCTCAGAATTATTCCTGGAATGACCAGGTACATGATGAGGGAATGATTGGGAGCTATTCGGCCGTTTTGCTGTTATACTGCAGACTTAAAAAATACACTGCCAACTTTGGGGGGGCTTCAGAGCACGAGGCACCCGGCCACGAAAAACAAAAGACAATTGTTGAATTTTCCTGACACTAGACGCGACGAGCCTTGGATCCCTTGGCCGAAAGGGATATTATCGGGGTTGATATCCGGCCTTGAAGCTCGGGTTTCTACCGCTGCCGCCCGTTCTTGCCGCCAGTTGTTATGCGGTGGGGTTGGCGCTGCTTCACCCCTATCCGGCGATCCGTATGGATCAGACCGGCTATGGTCCCACGGCCATCGGCCTCGTCGCCTCTGTCTGGGCTCTCGGGGTTTTTACCGCCCCCCTGATGCTGCCGATGCTGCTGAAGCGCTTCCATATAGGGACGATTTTGGCCGCCGGCTTTGTCTGCAACCTGTCGCTGCTGCCGCTCTATCGCATCTTTGAGGTTCCGCTGCTGTGGGCGCTCATGGGGCTTCTGGTGTCGGCCTTTACCGGCGCGATCTTTCTCATCAACGAGAGCTGGCTCATCAAGGAGGTCAACGATGTCCACCGCGGCAAAGCCTCCGGCATCTATATCTCGGCGTCGACCTTTGGGCTGTCGGCCGGGCCCTGGTTGCTGAGAAGGCTCGATTTCGACAGCTGGAGCCCGATACTGTGGCTGATCGCCATCCAGGTCCTCTGCGGGCCGGTGCTGCTGGTGTCGAGGAAGCCGCGCTTCGAGCTGCCGCGTCGGCCCTCGTTGAGCGGGTTTCCGGCGATGTTCAAGGCGGAAAGATATTGCTTTTGTTGAATCAAGCGAGGGTTTATCCCCTGTCAAGGGTCAAGGACCACCCGGATCTGCCTTGGGGTGTAGAATCAATGAAAGGACAAACTGACTCAGCCGCACTAATCGGTTGCTGTTGTTCCGGTCTGGCGCCGTTTCAGGCGCATTGCCCTTCGTAACCACCACTCAGTGAGCAATCAGCGGAGACGACATGGCAAGAAAGCGAGATGGAAGAGCAGAGCCCATCGAGAAGCATTCGTGGAGGTCTGCTGACAGGCCGAGGGGAAATATGGATGCAGCAGAGCGCCGGCATGCCATGTTCGATCGGACGCTTGCAGAAACCGGAACATGCAGGGCAATCTGGCCAAGGTAAAGTTATGAAGCACGGCCCCTCAGATCAGCAACTCAGCGAGATGCACGGCATTATTGCGTCCTGTGTTGAGATCGAAGAGGCGGCTATTTTCGACTCCAGAGCAATTGATGCCCACAAAGAAGCATCAGATGTGACCATCGCCATCAAAGGAGAAAAAGCCAACTGGTCACTGGCGGCTGCACTGAGAAACCGCTTTGAAGAAGAGACTTATTTACCTTTCATTCTCGATGTGGTCTGTTATGACGGCATACAGTCGGAGAAACTGAAGCGACATATCAATAAAAAAGGCAAAGTAATTTATCGCAGGGGGGAGAATGAGCGGAGCGAGATAACGCTTAATGGTTTTCATCCAAACACCCCCGGCAGTTCACTTGGACCAATTCAAGATTTCATTTCTGAAGCTGGTGTTGAATTTGAACTTTCAAATCCAACCGCTCAAGCTGATGGATACTGGACATCAAAGCAACGTCAAGGGAGCAGAATACATGAAATAAGTTACAGGGCGTGCTTCAAACCGCAACTTCCTGCTTACTTTATTGAACGGCTCACGGATTATGGAGACGTTGTCTATGACCCCTTTATGGGCCGCGGCACCACGCTGATTGAAGCGGCTTTGCGCGGGCGAATCCCCTATGGGAACGATATCAACCCTTTAAGCCGCGTCCTCACCGGGCCAAGAATCCATCCGCCCTCCCTGAATGAAATTATTTCCCGCATTGATGATATACCCTGGAGTTCCTTTGTCAGCATTCAGCATGAAGAACTGCTGGTGTTTTATCATCCCGAAACGCTCGCTCAGATAGAGGGGCTGCGCAGCTGGCTCATGGAACGTGAAGAATCAGGCCATCTGGACAAAGTGGACCGATGGATAAGAATGGTGGCGGTCAACCGTCTGACAGGGCATTCCCCCGGGTTTTTCTCCGTCTATACCATGCCGCCGAATCAGGCGGTTGGAGTGGAGCGGCAGAAAAAAATCAATGAAAAACTCAACCAAACGCCTCTGCTCCGGGATGTCCCCCTGCTCATCATTAAAAAGTCAAAGGTCTTGCTGTCTCAGAGTTCGCCGAAAGCAGCGAACGCGCTTTTATTGACAGAGCCGTCCCACCAAACCTCGCAGATACCCGATGGATCGGTCTCGTTGACGGTAACTTCCCCGCCTTTCCTGGACATAGTCAACTATGCCCAGGACAACTGGCTTCGCTGCTGGTTCATTGGAACTGATCCGAAAAAGATACCGATCTCCCAGTTTCGCAGTATTTCCGATTGGCAGGATTTCATTAGAAAGACTTTCATTGAACTGGCAAGGATTACCAAATTAAACGGACATATCGCCTTTGAAGTGGGCGACGTAAGGAACGGCAGCATCCGCCTGGATGAGTATGTGATAGAAGCTGTTTCAAACCTGCCTTTTGAAGTCCTTGGAGTGATGATCAATCAACAGAAATTTACCAAAACATCAAATTGCTGGGGTGTCTCCAATAATCAAAAGGGTGTCAACAGCAATAAAATCGTTATGTTGATGCGAAAGTGATGAAAAATAAACCTGAGAGGGAACTGGAAGAAACCCTGGCCCAGCGTGTCCGACCAATGAAAAACCTTCCCTTTGAGGAGGTTGTTCTGGGGCTATATGGCGTAACTGTTGAGAAGTTTGACGTCGGAAGCGAAAATAACCAGAAAATCCTGGACCACATCACCAGGGCGATGCGCGATACTTGCAAAATGATTCAATTGAATCCTATTGAACGTTCCCGACCTAATGAGGTGGACAACGATATAGAAGAACTTGTCACTGATGCTCTGTGTAAAGAAGGCTTGGAGGCTTTTCGTCCAAAGACAAAAGATGGAAAAGGCAAATCTACGGGATACCCCGACATTGAAATAAGTGCTGCCGACATGCCCATCTATCTTGAAGTGAAAACTTTTGCCGCCGACAATTACAATACCACGCAGCGGTCATTCTATTTCTCGCCTGCCGAGGAGCCAAAGGTTACCGACAATGCGCATCATCTTCTTGTGGGTTTTGAGATGGCTCAGAAGGGAGACCTTTATACCCCAGAGGCTTTTGAGATCGTTGATCTTCATGGCTTGGATTGTGATATAAAATTTGAGTTTAATTCACACAACAAAAAGCTATATGAAGATGAGCGTACCCTTGCTAAAGAACGGGTTAGCTAACGCGAGCCACACAGGCAACTGAAGCGCAGTAAGGCATGCCGCAGGCTGAGTGATACCTGGATGCTTCGCCCGACGAGCGCCCTCCTCTTGCCAGGCGTGGTCTCCAAAGCTAATGGATTTATCGCTGATTGTCCCAGAACTTAAATCAAACCCGACAAAAACATCTCCAGAATTAACTCCAAAATGCCTGGGGGTGATTCGAGCGCCTTGCCGTTATACTACAAACCCTGAAAATACCGTTCGCTTCTGGGGGCCTCCGGCACCCGGCCACGAAAACCAAAAGACAGTTGTTGAATCCTCCCGCCACTTTCCAAGGCCACCGTCGGCATTCCCTACGGTCACATTGAAGCCCGATGACAAGCAGGCGGTACTGGAGGACTTCCGCCGCGGCCACACCTCGCTGCTGGTGGCCACCGTCATCGTCGAGGTCGGCGTGGACGTTCCCGAGGCGACCATCATGGTCATCGAAAACTCCGAGCGCAAGGGCCTGAGCCAGCTGCACCAGCTGCGCGGCCGCGTCGGCCACGGCCACAGTTGCGGCTACTGCGTTCTGCTGCACCGCTCGCCGCTGTCGGAGATCGCCCACAAGCGCCTCGAAACCCTGCGCACCTGTCACAACGGCAGCGACATCGCCGAGCGCGACCTCGACCTGCGCGGCCCGGGCGAGCTCCTCGGCCAGCGCCAGACCGGCACCAAAGTCAACATGAAAATCATCAACCTCGCCCGCCACCGCAGGCTACTGCCGCAGGTCAGAGACATCGTTGACCAGTTGCTGGCTGAGGATGAACCCCGGCGCTGGGCATCCCTGAGTTCGCGCTGGCTCAGTGAGGCCAGTGAAGAGGTTGGTTAGGCTGCTGGCCCTGAGGCGTTAAGCCATGAGTCGTTAAATTCAACGGAACATGCTGACATTCTCCCATGATAAACTCAGACCTGTGATGACAAAACTCAGACAGATCCTGGACAAGGGCATCAACTGGCCCTGGATGAACAAATTGATCGTTTTGCTTGCCCTCGCTGCCATCATCAGCGCGGTCATCTCCCTTTGCTATGCCTATACACATAAAAATGGAGAGTTGCTGTCGGCGCGATGGATTACGATTGCCGGCGGCTTCCTCGCTGGAGCCGTGCTACTCCAGACGATGAGACGGGCCGATGCCGCGGAAAAAGCCATCGTTCAAAAGACATTCAGCGATGCTGTCACCCACCTCGGTCATGAACGCGAAACCGTGATCCTCGGTGGCATTCATTCTCTGATTGATTTGGCCAGGGAAAACCGCGATTATCGGCACAAGGTTTTCAGTATCCTCTGCGCCCACATCAGAACAACAACGACAGCAGAGAAATACTGTGAAAAATACGAAAACAAACCATCCGGAATTATAGAGACATTGCTGAACTTGTTATTTAGAGATGAAAAATACGATGTTTTTCCTGCTAAAAAAGAAGAATATATCGCTGACTTGAATGGCGCCCATCTGGCGGGCTCTGAGTTGAGTAAATCCCGATTGGAGCACGCCAATCTGCAAAAGGCCAATTTACGAAAAGCCGGTCTGCAGGAAGCCAAATTGCAAGGTGCCAATTTGCAAGGAGCTTACTTGGAAGAGGCCTTCTTGTATAAAGCCTACTTGCAAGGAGCCTACTTGCAAGGCGCCGATTTGCGGGAAGCCTTCTTGAAAGAAGCCAAATTACACGGTGCCGATTTAAATGTCCTAGCTGGGCTTCTACTAGATGAGCCGGGATGTATCTTGGTGAATCAACCTACCAATTTGAATGGCGCCATATTGACAAAAGCCCAGCTACAGGGTGCCAATTTGCAAGAAGCCAAGCTTCAGAGTGCCAACCTACAAGAATCTGAAATGCAAGGGGCTCACATGTACCGGACGGGCTTGTCCCACGATACGCAATTGGATGGTAGCGATTTGCGGGGGGTCAGTTCTCAGGCAACCGAGTCACTCGACGAATTCTCCATGAATTTTACGGAGAGGATCAGGAGCCGGATTGGCGAGGAAACTGACCTCAAAGGAGTTTCGTTTCCAGGAGATTTGACAACATTTATCAAGAACAGCGCGGCCAGAAGAGGTTCCTATACCGAAGAGGAAGCCGACCAATGGATAAAAGAATACTAGGAAACGCTTCTGGTAGGGAGAACCACCCACGAGGGTGGAATTAGAGAAAAGATCTAAGTTTCAGTCTTAACTAACAGCAATATCGACATAATGGCTCAGCGAAGAGATCGGATAAGCTGTCCGCTTCGGTGACTCCCACATGCTTTGTCTTCGAGTGCTCTACCCAGCCCTTGCTGTGTAAGGCTTCAAGATAACGGCAAGAGCCATTCAGGAGGCAGGATGGGCTAGTTCTTTATTCCCCATATGTCGTCAACATAATAGAGATTTTTCCTGATGCCTCCTTCCCAAATGCCATTTTCCCAATAGCCACTTTCCCAATGGCCACCTTTCCATGTCCCGTCAAGCCAAATACCATTTTTCCAAGTGCCGTCCTTCCATGTACCATCAGCCCAACGGCCTTGTTCCCAATCGCCCCCTTCCCAAGTGCCATCAAACCAAAAGCCATCTTTCCAAGTACCCTTTTCCCAAGTACCATCAACCCAAGAGCCCCCTTCCCAAATGCCCTCTATCCAAGTACCCCTATACCATATCAACTCGTTGTTAGAAGCTACTCCAATAATAGCGTCTCTTGTTTTAGCCTCAAGTAGCCAATCGGGAACAGAGGATGGACAATTTTTTTGTACATCAGATATGCTCCCCTTACAAACGCACCGAACGCCCTTTTCCCAATTGCCGCCTATCCAATCGCCTTCAACCCAAAAGCCATTTTTCCAAAAGCCATTTTTCCAAGTACCACATAACCAATAGCCATGCTCCCAAGTCCCGTCTTCCCAGATGCCATTTCTCCAAAGGCCATTTTTCCATACGCCCCCCAGCCAACGGCCATTTTTCCATACGCCCCCTAGCCAATCACCTTTTTTCCATGTGCCATCTAGCCAACGGCCCTTTTCCCAAGTTCCACCTTCCCAAGTGCCGTTAGCCCATAGGCACCCTTGCCATATGTCATTTTTCCAAGTGTCGCCATGCCAAATGCCATCTAGCCAAATACCCCGACGCCATATAAGTACGTTATTGGAAGCTACTTCAATAATTTCATCTTTTGTTTTAGCCTCAAGCAACCAATGGGGAACAGAAGATGGGCAATTTTCTTGTACATGGGAAATACTCCCTATACACGGTTCATTCATTTCTGGTGCCTCACAGATAAAGATTAATTCTGAAATCAAGCTCTGACATATCGAAACTCCTTGCCAAAGATAGCTAGATATTATAAAGTAAAAAATCTGTGCAAGAGCTTATCCGCTTCCTTGTACTTTACTTTTAATAGCCCTCTACTACATATATATGGTGTATACCCTGCTTGATAAAGAATTTTCGTATACGGAATCAGTCATAAAGTGGCGGGGGCAATTTGGCCGCTTTGCTGTTATACTGCAAACCTGAAAAATATCGCCAACTTTTGGGGGACCTCAGAGCATGGGGCACCCGGCCACGAAAAACAAAAGATGATTGTTGAATTTTCCTGTCACTAGATGAGACGAGCCTCGGAGCCCTTGAACGAAAGGGACATTCCAGGGGTTGATATCCGGCCTTGAAAGCCGGGTTTCTGCCGCTGCCGCCCGTTCTTGCCGCCAGTTGTTATGCGGTGGGGTTGGCGCTGCTTCACCCCTATCTGGCGATCCGTATGGATCAGGCTGGCTATGGCCCCACGGCCATCGGCCTCGTCGCCTCTGTCTGGGCTCTCGGGGTTTTTATTGCGCCCCTGGTGCTGCCGATGCTGCTGAAGCGCTTCCATATGGGGACGATTTTGGCTGCCGGCTTTGTCTGCAACCTGTCGCTGCTGCCGCTCTATCGCATTTTTGAGGTTCCGCTGCTGTGGGCGCTCATGGGGTTTCTCGTGTCGGCCTTTACCGGCGCGATCTTTCTCATCAACGAGAGCTGGCTCATCAAGGAGGTCGACGACGCCCACCGCGGCAAGGCCTCCGGCATCTATATCTCGGCGTCGACCTTTGGGCTGTCGGCCGGGCCCTGGTTGCTGGGACGGCTCGATTTCGACAGCTGGAGCCCGATATTGTGGCTCGTCGCCATCCAGATTCTCTGCGGCCTGGTGCTGCTGGTGTCGAGAAAGCCGCGCTTCGAGCTGCCGCGCCGGCCCTCGTTCAACGGATTTCTGGCGGTGTTCAAAACCATGCCGGTGATCTATGTGCTGGCGGCCATGTTCAGCGCCATCGAGCTGACCCTGCGCAGCCTGCTAAGCCCCTATTCGCTGATGCTCGGCGTCGACGTCGCCCAGGCTACCGGCATCCTCGGCGCCGTCTACTTCGGCGCCGGGCTCCTGGCCCTGCCGGTTGGCCTCATGGCCGACCGCCTGCCGCTGAAAATGATTCTGCTGACGGCCATCGTCGTGCTCCTGGGCGGGGCCGCCGGCCTGCATCAGTTGGCCATATCGGGGACGGCCCCAGCTCTTGTCGCCTTTGCGGCATTCGGCGGCGCCATGGCGACGATCTACTGCACCATCCTCGTCATGCTCGGGCGCGTCTTCGCCCGCTCGCGGCTGATCGAAGCCAACGCCCTCTTCGCCGTCTTCTATGGTCTGGGGGCCTTCGTCGGGCCGACGCTCGGCGGGCTTAGCATGGATCTGCTGCCGCCGTACGGCCTCGCCTTTTTCATCGCCACCCTTGCTCTTGTGGGTGGTGTCGCCATCCTTATGTCGAAGCTGCCCGCCAGAGTCGAACTGATCGAAAAGGCCCGGGTCGAAAGGGCCCGGGTCAAAAAGCCTTGGGCGAAGGCTGGAGCCAAGGCCCGGCCGGCTGCAATTTCCCTGAATGCACCCTCTGTGGGCTCGGCCGAGCCGATGCCGATCAGAGTCGCGCCAAGGCCGGGGAAGCGGTCGGCCAAGTCGCGCGCCAGGGTCCCTCCGTAGAGGCCGTGCGGCGGCTTGAAGGGGCCGTCGGCCGGCAGGCCGCTGTGCTCCGCCTGCTCCCTGTTGAGTTTCGTCAGGCGCGGGTACCGGGCTTGTCGAGGGGCCTGTCGAGATGAAGCCGCGCCGCTTTGCCGCCAGGGTCCCAGAAGAGAAGGAAAGACAGAGGCGGCAAGCCCCGGCCCAGTTGCGCGCCAGGATCCCTCAGTAGAAGTAGTGTGGCGGCCTGAAGGGGCCGTCTTCCGGCAGGCCGCTGTACTCGACCTACTCCCTGTTGAGCTTCGTCAGGCGGGCGCCGGGCTTGTCGAGGGGCCTGTCGGGATGAAGCCGCGCCGCTTTGCCGCCAAGGTCCCAGAAGAGAAGGAAAGACAGGGGCGGCAAGCCCCGGCCCAGTTGCGCGCCAAGGTCCCTCCGTAGAGGCCGTGCGGCGGCTTGAAGGGGCCGTCGGCCGGCAGGCCGCTGTGCTCCGTCTGCTCCCTGTTGAGTTTCGTCAGGCGCGGGTACCGGGCTTGTCGAGGGGCCTGTCGAGATGAAGCCGCGCCGCTTTCCCGCCAAGGTCCCAGAAGAGAAGGAAAGACAGGGGCGGCAAGCCCCGGCCCAGTTGCCGCGCCAAGGTCCCTCCGTAGAGGCCATGCGGCGGCTTGAAGGGGCCGTCGGCCGGCAGGCCGCTGTACTCGACCCTGCTCCCTGTTGAGCTTCGTCAGACAGCAGGTGCCGGGCTTGTCGAGGGGCCTGTCGAGATGAAGCCGCGCCGCTTTCCCGTCAGAGTTCCGGCAGAAAAACGAAGGACGGGGACGGCAGGCCCCGGCCAAGCCGCGCCAGGGTCCTCAGTAGAGGCCGTGCGGCGGCTTGAAGGGGCCGTCGGCCGGCAGGCCGCTGTGCTCCGCCTGCTCCCTGTTAAGTTTCGTCAAGCGGGTGCCGGGTTTGTCGAGGGGCCTGTCGAGATGAAGCCGCGCCGCTTTGCCGTCAGAGTCCCGGCAGAGAAGGAAAGACAGGGGCGGCAGGCCCCGGCCCAATCGCGCGCCAGGTTCCCTCAGTAGAGGTAGTGCGGCGGCTTGAAGGGGCCCTCGGCCGGCAGGCCGCTGTACTCCACCTGCTCCTTGTTGAGTTTCGTCAGGCGAGCGCCGAGCTTGTCGAGGTGCAGCCGCGCCACTTCCTCGTCGAGGTGCCGCGGCAGGCGGTGCACCCTGTTGTCGTAGTTGGCGCCGTTCTGCCACAGTTCCATCTGCGCCAGCACCTGATTGGAGAAAGAGGCCGACATGACGAAGCTCGGGTGGCCCATGCCGCAGCCGAGGTTGACGAGGCGGCCCTCGGCGAGGACGATCAGGCGGTTGCCGTTCGGCATCTCGACCTGATGCACCTGTGGCTTGACCTCCTCCCAGGGATGGGAGCGCAGGGAGGCGATGTCGATCTCGTCGTCGAAGTGGCCGATGTTGCAGACGATGGCCTGGTCCTTCATGGCCAGCAGGTGGTCCTTCGCAATGACGTTGAAGTTGCCGGTCGCCGTGACGAAGATGTCGCCGACGGCGGCGGCCTCCTCCATGGTCAGGACGCGGTAGCCCTCCATGGCGGCCTGGAGGGCGCAGATCGGATCGATCTCCGTGATCCAGACGATGGCGCCGAGGCCGCGCAGGGCCTGGGCGCAACCGCGGCCGACCTGGCCGAAGCCGAGGACGACGCAGGTCTTGCCGGCAATCATGACGTCGGTCGCCCGCTTGATGCCGTCGACCAGGGACTCGCGACAGCCGTAGAGGTTGTCGAACTTGGATTTGGTCACCGAATCGTTGACGTTGATGGCCGGGGTGCGCAACGCGCCCTTCTCCTCGAGGTTGTAGAGGCGCTGCACGCCCGTGGTGGTCTCTTCGGAGACGCCCTTGATGCCGTCGAGCAGATCGGGCCGCTCGCGGTAGACAAAGTCGATCATGTCGCCGCCGTCGTCGAGCAGCAGGTTGGGGCGCCAGCCGTTCGGGCCCTCGAGGGTGCGCTTGATGCAGTCCCAGTACTCCTCTTCCGTCTCGCCCTTCCAGGCGAAGACCGGCACGCCCGCCTCGGCCATGGCGGCGGCGGCGTGATCCTGGGTCGAGAAGATGTTGCACGACGACCAGCGCACCTCGGCGCCGAGATCCTTCAGGGTCTCGATCAGGACGGCCGTCTGCACCGTCATGTGGAGGCAGCCGGCGATGCGGGCCCCGGCGAGCGGCTGGGCGCCGCTGTGGCGGCGGCGCAGGGCCATGAGACCGGGCATCTCCTTTTCAGCCATGGTGATCTCGCGCCGCCCCCAGCTGGCGAGGGAGAGATCGGCGACGACGCAGTCGGCGGATTGGGGGTCGATGGAGAGGTTTTGGGCCTGGGCTTTCATGGAGATATTCACTCGATTGAGTTGAAGGGTATTGAGTTGAAGGGCATTGAGTTGAAGAGTTTGGCCGCCGCCGCGATTGCCGGCAGAGGCAGAGGGACGGGGACTTTACAGACTCGCTTCCGACAGGGCCGGCACGGCCTCGCCGAGGCCCGCGGCCTGGCGCAGATCGTCAACGCGGTCGCTGCGCTCCCAGCTGAAGCTGTCCTCGGGGCGGCCGAAATGGCCGTAAGTGGCCGTCGGCTGGTAGATCGGCCGCCACAGATCAAGGCTTTTGATGATCGCCGCCGGACGCAGGTCGAAGACATCCCTGACAATCTGCTCGAGGCGCCCGTCCGGCAGCGCGCCCGTGCCCTGGCTGTCGACCAAGAGCGAAGTCGGGTCGGCGATGCCGATGGCGTAGGACACCTGAACTTCGCAGCGTTCTGCCAGCCCTGCGGCGACGATGTTTTTCGCGACATGGCGGGCGGCGTAGGCGGCCGAGCGGTCGACCTTGGACGGGTCCTTGCCCGAGAAAGCGCCGCCGCCGTGGCGCGCCCAGCCGCCGTAGGTATCGACGATGATCTTGCGCCCGGTCAGGCCGGCGTCTTCCGCCGGGCCGCCCTTGGAGAATTTGCCGGTCGGGTTGATGAAGATGCGCTCGTCAGGGCAGGCGTCGAGCCATTTCGCCGGCAGCACCGGCCGCAGAATCTGGTCGATGACGGAGGCGCGAATCTTCTTTCTGTAGGCCTCGTCGTCGCGGTCTTCGTCGTGCTGGGCCGACAGCACGACCGTGTGCAGGCCGACGGGTTCGTCCTTTTCGTAGATCAGGCTGAGCTGGCACTTGGCGTCGGGGCCGGCCCAGGGCAGCCCGCCGCTTTTGCGCAGCTCGCCGTGCCGCCGCATGAGGCGGTGGCAGTAGGCGATCGGCGCCGGCATGAGCTCTGCCGTCGAGCGGGTGGCGTAGCCGAACATGAGTCCCTGATCTCCGGCGCCCTCGGCTTCCTTGCCGGCGCCGTCGACGCCCTGGGCGATGTCGGGCGACTGGTCGCTGAGGAGGTCGATGATGTCGCAGCTGTTGCCGTCGAAGCCCAGGGCCTCGCTGGTGTAGCCAATGTCGAGCACGGTCTGGCGGACGATGTGCTTGTAGTCGATCTTCGCCTGGCTGCGGATCTCGCCGGCGAGCACGACCGTGCCTTTCTTGACCAGAGCCTCACAGGCGACGCGGGGGTTCCTGTCCTCGCGCAGCACAGCGTCGAGGATGGCGTCGGACAACTGGTCGGCCATCTTGTCCGGGTGGCCTGCGCCGACGGATTCAGAAGTGAATATCATAGCTGTGGATGATGCAAAGGGGGGATGCGGAGGGCGCCGGCCGAGGTCAGGTTTCCCTCAGTAGAGCCCCTCGAGGTAATGGGAAACGGCCTCGATCTCCTCGTCGGTGATTCGCCGCATCAGGTAGCGCATGGCCTCCTGCGGGTCGTTGCTGCGCTCGCGGGAACGGAACTGCTTCAGCGTCTTGGCCAGGTACTTGGCGTGCTGGCCGGCGATGACGGGAAAGTTCGCCAGCGGATTGCCCTGGCCCGTCGGCCCGTGGCAGGAGATGCAGGCGGCTACGCCTATGGATTTGATGCCGCCGTAGTAGATGCGCTCGCCGAGATCAATCTGGTCGTCGCTGCCGCGGGCTACGCCCTCGACCGGGGTCTGGGCGGCGTACCAGGCCGCGAGGTCAGCCAGCCCCTGATCGCTGATGCCGTCGAGTTGGACGGCGTTCATGATCGGGTCGGTGCGGATGCCCTCGCGGTAGTTGTGCAGCTGCTTCAGCAGATACTGCTCATGCTGGCCGGCGAGGCGGGGGAAGTCGTCCGAGGTCGACTGCCCTTCAAGGCCGTGACAGGCGGCGCATCTCTCGGCAAGGACGTGCCCGCTCATGGCATTGCCGATGCCGATGGCCGAGGCCGGCATTGACAGCGAACTCAGCAGGAGGACGCCGCAAAGCAGGGGCAGGAATGGGAGCAGTCGACGCACGATCAGCAATGAAGGCAAGGCAAATAAATACAGGCTGTACGGGGCTGGCAGACAGCCTGAGGGCATGTCCGCTGTATCGTGAAAAGGGCCGAAGGAAGAGGCTCGAAAAAGAGGCTGGAAAAGGGCTGGGCCCAGCTTGAAACTCCTTAATAATATACCGCAAACCGGAGCCGGTGGGGAAAAACCGGAGACAAATTGTCAGCAAATTGACGGCGACGAAGGCGGGCAGGAGCGGTCTGGCCGCCGGGCCCTTGACCGCCGCGGCCAGAAGGCGCGTTTTTTCGGCTTATTCGTCGGAGGCGGCGTCGTTGAGCGCGGCCTCGATCTCCTCGTCGCGGAAGCCGCGAGAGAACAGCCAGGCCCGGGGGTTGGCCGGCGCCCTGGCGGCGGAGGCCCGCCGCTTGCGCCAGACTCGGCGGGCGGCGGCGCGCCAGTCGAGCTCTTCGTCGGCGATGGCGGCCCCGGCGGTCTCGTCATCGAAGCCGCGGGAGCGCAGCAGGGCCCCGGCCTGCAGCGGACCGTAGCCGCGCATCAGACGCGAGCGGACGTAGGCCGCGGCGGCGCGGGCGTCATCGACATGGCCGGCCTCGACAAGCTGCTGCAGCAAGTGCTCGAGGTCGGCCTCGTCTTCATCGGCAAAGCGCCGGCGCAACTTGCCCAGGAGCTCGGCCCGGCCGTGTTCGCGGCCGGCCAGCATGCGCAGCGCCGAAGCTCGCGGCGATGATTTCATGTATTCAGAAGACCCGGGCCGCCCCCGCGACTGACCGGGGGGCCGCCGGGCGGCGCCCCGGCTTCGGCCGCCGCCTTCTCGCGCTCGCGGATGACGCCGGCGATCTCGTCGGCCAGCTCGGGCTTCTCCTGCAGCAGGGCGCGGGCGTTGTCCTTGCCCTGGCCGAGGCGGTCGCCGCTGTAGCTGTACCAGGTGCCGCTCTTCTCGACGACGCCGTGCTTGACGCCGAGGTCGATGAGTTCGCTCTCGCGCGAGATGCCGGTGCCGTAGTAGATATCGAACTCGGCCTGGCGGAAGGGAGGGGCCATCTTGTTCTTGACGACCTTGGCGCGGGTGCTGTTGCCGACGATCTCGTCGCCCTTCTTGATCGCCGCCTGGCGGCGGATGTCGATGCGCACCGACGAGTAGAACTTGAGGGCGTTGCCGCCGGTGGTGGTCTCGGGGTTGCCGTAGACGACGCCGATCTTCATGCGAATCTGGTTGATGAAGATCACCAGGGCGTTGGCGCGGCTGATGTTGGCCGTCAGCTTGCGCAGGGCCTGGGACATGAGGCGCGCCTGCAGGCCCACATGGGTGTCGCCCATGTCTCCTTCAAGCTCGGCGCGCGGCGTCAGGGCCGCCACCGAATCGATGACGATCACGTCGACCGAGCCCGACCGCACCAGCATGTCGGTGATCTCCAGCGCCTGGTCGCCGCTGTCCGGCTGGGACACGAGCAGGTCGTCGGTGTTGACGCCGAGACGGCCGGCATAGATCGGATCCAGGGCGTGTTCGGCATCGACAAAGGCCGCCGTGCCGCCGATTTTCTGACACTGGGCGACGACGTGCAGCGCCAGCGTCGTCTTGCCCGATGCCTCGGGGCCGTAGATTTCGACGACGCGGCCGCGGGGAAAACCGCCGATGCCGAGGGCGGCGTCAAGGTTCAGCGAGCCGGTCGAAATGACTTCGATCTCCCCGACGGGTCCGCGCTCGCCGAGGCGCATGACCGAGCCCTTGCCGTACTGGCGGTCGATCTGCTCCATGGCTGCGATCAGAGCCTTGCGGCGGCTTTCATCCATGCCGTTGCTGATTCCCTTGGTGGATTTCATGTGAGCTTATCCTCGTGGTGGTTGCTGGATACGGGACCGCCGCCTGGCCATCGAATCCCGTCTTCTGTCTATTTTAGCGAACATGAGTCCGCAGAGCGGCTCAAAGTCAAACAGTCGTTTTTCAGAAGACTGCATGCTTTGGCGTAGAAGGCTTGGCAATGGGACGCCGTCTGTCTCTGCGATTCATTTGCTGCAGACACGGTTAGTGCGCGCCGTCTCGGCGCGTAAAATAAAGCGTTCCAGCTGCTCCGCGGTCGGAACACAATCCTATCGCCGCGCCACGCACAGTTCAAACCGATTGTTTTGAAAAAATCCGCCCGTTCGGTAGGGTCGGTGCTTTTCAGAGCGTTGGGTATTGCAGTTGCTTGGTTTAGTGTGGAAAGGGCGGGTTCAAACCACATATCACCTCCGTCCGAGACACTTCGTAATTTTTCCTTTTCAGTCCTGGCAAATTTTTCTTTACGATCCTCAACATATGCTATATCTTTGTGCACCTCTTCTTGAAAATGCGACTGCCACGCCCGTAAGTCTCAGATCTGTTCCTCCTGCTTTCAATTACCTATAGTGTACATGTAAATCATGTCCCAGTCACATAGTGACTGGAAAGCCCTCTATCAGGCATGAGCAGCCGATGTTGTGTGCACAAAGAGTACAATTAACATACAGATACCCAGCAAAATAAAATATCCTGGCAACGCACTATAACTGGAACCAAAACGGCAACCTGAATCCAAAGGCTAAATCGCTCCGCTTTCTTGAAATGAAATTTTGCAGGATTATACACAAAGCTGAGTATATCTATAAAAAAATGAGGTATAATAAGAAGGCATTATGCTGAAGTAGTTATAGTTCAATATTATTGAAACTTCCAAATATTTTAAACCCATGTATTCATTTTTTCATACAAGGATACGAAGACGCATCCTTTCTCTTAACTCCGCTCTTCTTATTTTTATGAGTATGATTTTCTGCGCACAGCCAATACATGCAGAAGATTTTTTAATTGCTCACCTGGACTTATCCGTCACTGCTGAATTCAATCAGGTGACACTGTCATGGACGATGCCGGTTGATACGGTGGCAACGCGCATCACTACGTATGAATATTCAAAGGATGGCGGCATTACGTGGGTTGGTATTCCAAAGTCTGATCAAACAACTACTTCATATATTGTTACTGGTCTTGTTGCAAAAGAATCTTACAACTTTAAGGTGCAGGGCATAGGTGCCTTCAACAGAATTCTTGCGAGGTCAAATGTTATAACTGTTGTTCCAGGCAAGATATCGGGTAGTGTTAATGGACTTATTTTAACCAGGGATGGTTATTTAGGAACCTCTCTCGCTCTTTCCTCTGACGGGGACGCACTTTTTGTTGGCGCTTCAGGTGATCATGTCAACTACAACAAGAATAGCGGTGCAGTGTATGTGTTTGCAAAAAACGAAGACACTTGGATGCCTGATACAAAAATAGCCCAAGGCACAGATGGACTTGTTTTAGCTGCTGACGATTCTTTCGGTTATTCCATTGCGTCTTCCTCAAGCGGGAATACACTTTTTGTCGGTGCTCCTGGTGATGACGCTGGTGAGTCTGGTTCTGACAAGGGTGCAGTACACGTCTTTGCAAGACACGGAGACACATGGATACATGATGCAAAAATAACCAACAACAATACAAACAATCTTGTTTTGGCTGATTATGGTTACTTTGGAAATGCCATAGTACTTTCTCCGGATGAAAGTACACTGTATGTCGGTGCATTTGGTGATAACGCTGGCGGGTCCCATAAAGGGGCTGTGTATATCTTCACAAAAAGTGGAAACGACTGGACATATGCCGCAAAAATAACCGATGATACTCATAGTTTTTCCTTGGAAGATAACGACCATTTTGGCTCCTCTCTTGCGCTCTCTTCGAATGAAGATACCTTGTTTATCGGTGCATTGGGTGATAACGCTGGCGGGTCCGGGCCCAATAAAGGCGCTGTGTATATCCTTACAAAAAATGAAGATGACTGGGTATATGATACGAAGATAGCCGATAGTACACATAACCTTACCCTTGATAAGAATAATCTCTTTGGTTTTTCTATCGCTCTTTCTCCGGATGAAAGGACACTGTATGTCGGTGCCCTTGGTGATACTACCGACGGATCTTGGAAAGGTGGTGTATATACTTTCACAAAGAATGATGGTGCGTGGGCGTACAATACAAAAATAGTCCACGATACAGAAGGTCCTGTTTTAACTGACTATGATTTTTTCGGAGCTTCTCTTGTGATCTCTCCAGACGGCACCACGCTTCTTGTTGGTGCCCCTGGTGACGATACTAATGGTATTGATAAGGGTGCTGTACATTCTTTTGCAAAAAGTGGTGATGTCTGGATACATAACACGAGGATAACACATGGTTTTCGTGGTGATATTCGTTGGGTTATCGGAGATCACTTCGGGTCCGCTGTTGCAATTTCTCCGGACAAAAATACATTATTTATTGGTGCTGATCGCGATGATGTTAATGATAACAGTTATCCAGATGAATTTGAGGAAGGTGCGGGTGCAGTACACATTTTTACAAGAGGTGAAAATTCCTGGGAATATGAGATAAGAATAGGAGACAGTACTCATGGAATTGATCTTGGCATTGGCGATTCTTTTGGCGATTCTCTCGCTCTTTCTCCGGATGGTAACACTCTCTTTGTCGGTACTCCGGGCGATGACACCGGTGGGCCCGATGACTCTAATCGAGGTGCTGTACACATCTTTACAAAGGATGCAGACACATGGACATATACTGCAACAATAGCACATGGAACAACCAATGGTCTCACTCTAACCAATAGTGACTATTTCGGACGCTCTCTTGTTATTTCTCCAGATGGAGAAACACTATATGTCGGTGCTCATCGTGATAATGGTGGTGGAATCAGAAGAGGTGCCGTATATGTTTTTACAAAAAATAACGAAAGTGTCTGGACAAATACTGTAAAAATAGCGCATGGTCCTACTAATAATCTTACTTTGGAGGATTATGATTATTTCGGATGGTCTCTTGCCATCTCTCCAGACGGAAACACACTTTTTGTTGGTGCTTATCGTGATAATGGTGACGGTGCCATAAGAGGTGCTGTACACGTTTTTACAAAAAATAACGAAAGTGTATGGACAAGTGCCGCAAAAATATCTGATAATACTCATGGGCTTGTTCTGACTGATCGTGATTTTTTTGGGATATCTGTTGCCGTCTCTCCAAACGGAAACACACTCTTTGTTGGTGCCAGTCGGGATGATTCCGATCTTCTTGAAGATGATCTTAACAGGGGGGCGGTTCATGTTTTCACTAAGAGTAATGATGTTTGGACATATCATACAAAAATGGCGTACGGTACAAACGGGATTACTTTTTTGCCCGAGCATGAACACCTTGGAGATTCCCTTGCTATTTCTTCGGATGGAGAAACACTATACGTCGGTGCTGCCAGTACTGATGCATCTGTGCTGGGAGGTGCTGTACACGTTTTTACAAAAGGTAGTGATGTCTGGACATACAGCACGAAAATGGCCCACGGGATAAACGATCTCACCTTAACGAAAAGTGGGCATTTTGGGTCTGCTATTGCAATTTCTCCGGACGGGAATACCTTATTCGTCGGCGCTTACGACGATGATGGTACTGAATCTGATAAGGGTGCCGTGCGAATTTTTAAAAAGAAGGAAGGTATCTGGGTATATAATTCAGTCATAGATGATGATACATATGATACAATTTTTCTTTCTGGGCATGACTTCTTTGGTGTATCTCTTGCACTTTCCCCGGATGGAAACACTTTATTCATCGGTGCCTCTGGCGATAGTACTTCCAGTGGGGTTGGTGCAGTGTATATTTTTACAAAAGATGAGGCCGACGTTTGGGAATACAGTAAAAAAATAACAAGCGCTACCCACGGATTCTCTTTAGATAGGCATAATGGTTTCTTTGGAAGTGCCCTTGCTGTTTCTTCGGATGGAAAGACACTTATTGTTGGTGTCGCAGGCGGAAAAGGTGCCGTGTACATCTTTACCAAGAATGAAAATATTTGGAGGTATAGCACAAAGATAGACGAAAATACAGATGGACTTGCACTAACTACAGGAGATTACTTCGGATCCTCTATTGCACTTTCCCCGGATGGAAGCACCCTGTTCATTGGTGCTTCTGGTGACAGTAGCGATCTGCCGCCTCGTGGAATCCAAAATGGTGCTGTGTATCGTTTTACAAAAGATGAGGCCAACGTTTGGGTATATGCTGAAAAGATACAATATAGTGCTGATGGATTTTACTATCATGATTACTTCGGATCCTCTATTGCACTTTCCCCGGATGGAAATACTCTATTCATTGGTGCTCTTAATGACGACGCTTTCACACCTGATAATATTGCTCTACGTGATGCTGGTGTTGTGTACCTCTTTAAGAAGCGCGGAGGTGCTTGGGAATATTATTCAAGAATAACTCATGATATAAACGGACCTGTTTTAGCCGAAGACGATAATTTTGGACAATCAATTGCAATTTCCCTGGATGGGAATGTGTTATATGTTGGCGCAGTAGGGGATGATACTGGCGGAACTAACTATGGTGCCGTATATAGTTTTGTTGGGGGTGGTGACACTTGGGTATACGGTACAGAATCAACACAAAACGCCCCATAAAACCTCGTTTTTCTGACATACCGTTTTATTTTACCCACCACATACTAATAGTGTCAATAATATTACATAAAATCTTTGTCTCTCCTCAGGCGAAAGACTGTTGTGCTTTTTGAAAATTTTTATATCCCTTTCTGCCCCCCCTTCTCTTCTGTGGACAAAGAAGACCATGTTCCTTTACCACTTGAAAGAGCTTCCCGCATTCTTTCAAGCCCCATGTAAGCATCTAAAACCTTACGTAGTGCTAAATTATTTGTTTTTGTCTTTTTCAGAACGTCATATTCTTTCTTTTGACGCGACAAACAGCGACAAAGTGACGGTTGCTGTGGGTTCGTCTGTTGAAAGCAAGAAGCTTTCTAAACTTGATAAAATTCTACTTGGAAACAAGATGGGTGTGGAGATAAAATACGCTCCGATACTTGGAGAGGATGATAAGTTTCATCCCGGTAATATTGACGGTAGCGAAGGAAATCCGCCGCTTGTTCACCTTTATTGGAGATGTTGAAGATTTTGGTGAACACGCGGAGCATCTGAGAGATATTGAAGAAAAGACCAAAGAAAACAAAGGAATACATTTATGGCTAGCTCTTTCATATACAGGAAGGGATGGGTTCAGGCTTCATACAAGACTCAGCCTCACAGGTAGAAGAGTTGGGATCACCTGAAGACCCACCATCTCCACACCCAGCAACAAAGAAAGAAAGAAGGAGCCCAATGAAGAACCCCTTCACATTAAAAGAAAAAGAGTTCATTACGACAGCCTCCTGAAGCCAGGGGCCAAAGAATCAGCAAAAGATCCAGGGGCCCTTGGTACAATTGCTGCACCTGCCAATATCGTGTATTTTCTATATACCGGACAAGTCATGCGGGTCTAGTCGATGAAGATCACAGAGCGTCGGCACGGCCGAGGTCGGCCGTCAGCCTGCGCAGGGCCTGGGACAGGAGGCGCGCGCCTGCAGGCCCACATGGGCATCGCCCCTGTCTCCTTCGAGCTCGGTACGCGGCCTCGGGCCGCCACCGAATCGACGACGACCAAATCGACCGAGCCCGACCGGCTCGCTGAACCTTGACGCCGCCCTCGGCATCGGCGGCTTTCATCCATGCCGTTGCTGATTCCCTTGGTGGATTTCATGTGAGCTTATCCTCGTGGTGGTTGCTGGATACGGGACCGCCACCTGGCCATCGAATCCCGTCTTCTGTCTATTTTAGCGAACATGAGTCCGCAGAGCGGCTCAAAGTCAAACAGTCGTTTTTAATTGGCGGCAGGGACGCTCCGCCGCCGCCGAGAGAGGGAGCGAATCATTGCATGGAGCGCAGATTCCGCGCATCCTGGCGACGCAGACAGGGGCCGCGCCTTCTATGAGCGGGGCCCGCTGACTGCCGTTTCGCCCTTAGTTGAAGGCCCCTGCTCCGGCCTCGGCGCTGTCGTCGACGAAGCGGATGTAAGCCGCCGAGCGCAGGCGTTCCTGCCAGCGCTGGGTCTCGTCGGCTGCCTTGCGCTGAATCAGCTGGCGGCGGGCCAGTTCGCGCAGGCGTTTGTCGCCGTCATCGCGGCGGCGGCGGTCGACAAGACGCACCAGTTGCCAGCGATCCTGCGCTTGGAAGGGCTCGGCCAACTGGCCGGGTTCCAGGCCTCTGAGGGCTTCGGCCAGCTCCGGCGGAAGCTGCTCCGGCGGGCTCCAGGGCGTGCGCCCGCCGCGGGCGCGCAACAGCGGGTCCTCGGCGTGGAGCCGCGCCAGGGCGGCGAAGTTCTCGCCGGCGCGCAGACGCCGCAGCAGTTCGCGGGCGAACCCGGCCGTGGCCTCTTCGTCGCGGAAGACATCGGCGACGAGGTCGATGCGGTCAATCAGCCACTCTTCGACCATGGCCGCGCCGCCGCCGCGGATGTCCTCAAAAACCAGCAGGTGATAGCCGTTGTCGCTCCTGATCGGCGCCGACACCTGACCGACCCTGGCGCGCTCGAGGGCGGGGGCGAAAAGGGCCGGCAACTGATCGGCCCGACGCCATTCGAGCTGCGTCGCCCGGACTTCGCGGCCGGCGACCTCGAGCGCGCCGGACGGCCGGCGGCGCAGCAACTGCCGCCGCAGGCCCCGGGCGGCTCTGACGCCGATCTCCAGCGGCGCGAGGTAGTGGCCTATCCTGTACTCGGTGCTGGCCTGCAACTCCTCGGCCAGGCGCGCCATCTCGGCTTCGACTTCGCGCTCCGTCACCTGCACCAGCGGCAGCACCTCGCGCTGCTGCAGCTGGTTGACCGCCAACTGCCGGCGGACGCGCTCGCGGTAGAAGAGAAAATCGATGCCGATACTCTCCAGGCGGGCGCGCAGGCCCGACAGCTCCGACTGGTTGCGCCGGGCTATGTTCTGCAGGCCGCGGCTGAGCGTGATTTCGTCGATGCGGATGCCGGCGTCGACCGCCGCCTGCTGCAGGACACGATCGAGAATCAGGGCATCGAGGGCGCGGGCGCGCCTCTCGGACGCCGGGAGTTCGCTGAATTGCTGCGGCGAACTCTTTCGCGCGAAGTCGATCTCGGCGGCGAGATCGCTCTCGAACAGGGCCTCGTTGTTGACGATCACGACCGTGCCGTCGAGCAGCTCTTCGACCGCGACGGCCGGCGCCGGGGTCGCAGCCAGCAGAGCAGCGGCCAGCAGCGGCGGGCAGCGGCGGCCCAGGGAGCGCAACAACGACAGAACGGCCGGCGTCACGATCCGAGCCGCTCCTTGGCGACGCGCTGGCGCTCACGCGACCAGTCGCGCTCCTTGATGAGATCGCGCTTGTCGCGCAGCTGCCTGCCGCGGCCCAGGCCGAGAACGACCTTGGCCCTGCCCCTGACCAGCCGCACCTCCAGCGGTACCAGAGTGTAGCCTTTGCGCTGGACGGAGGCGCGCAGATGATCGATTTCGCGTCTATGCAACAACAGTTTGCGGGTGCGGTCCGCCTCGGGGGTGGTGTGGGTGGAAACAGAGGGCAGGGGCGAGATGCGGAAGCCGACGAGCCAGGCCTCGTCATTGCGGAAGATGACATGGCTGTCGCCCGCCTGGCCGCGGCCGGCTCGCAAGCCTTTGATCTCCCAGCCCTGAAGGGCCAGCCCCGCCTCGAGCTGCTGTTCGATGTCGTAGTCAAACCGAGCCCGTCGATTGGTGGCGAGAAGGCCGGGCGCGGCCGGTCTTTTCTTCTTGCGGGCCATGACAATCATTATAATGGCAGTGGCTGCTATGGCAATTGCCGCTCTGCCGATTGCCATCCGGCCCCCTCGCACTGCTCTCAACAGAACCACCAAGCTTGTATATCTGGGGAAAACTGGTCGGCGCCGCCTGCGGCTGGATGATGTATGGCCCCGGGGGCGCTGTGGCCGGCGTCATCATCGGCCATCTGTTCGATTCCGGCCTGCGCTCGGCGCCGAGGCGCCAAGGCATGGTGCAGACCGCCTTTTTCACGGCCCTGTTCGAGGTTCTGGGGCACATCGCCAAAGCCGACGGCCGCGTGAGCCCGGAGGAGATCAGCCACGCCGAGCAGGTCATGAGGCGCATGGAGATCAGCGAGGACATGCGGCGGGAGGCCATACGCCTGTTCAATCGCGGCCGCAGCAGCAACTTTAACCTCGAGGCGGCCATCAGCCGCTTCACCGAGGAGTGCGGCAGCAACCGCAGGCTCTACACCGCTTTTGTCGGCGTGCTCTTCGACGGCGCCTGGGTCGACAACGACTTCAGCGCCCAGGAGCGGGCGACGCTCCAGCGCATCGCCTCCCTGCTGGGGTTTTCCGCCAGCGAATTCCAGCTGTTCGAGGCCCAGTCGGAGGCCTTCTACCGCGGCGCTTTTCGCGGCAGGGGGCAGCAGCAGCGCTCCTCCTCGGCCGGGGCCCCGACCCGGGACGCCATGCCGCTCAGCACCGCCCTGCGCATCCTCGGCCTCAAGGGCGACGAGGACGGGAAGGCCACGCGCCTCGCCTACCGCCGCCTGCGCGGTCGCCACCACCCGGACAAGCTGGTGGCCGCCGGCATGCCGAAAGAGATGGTGCGGGCCGCGACCGAAAAGAGCCAGAGCATCCAAAAGGCCTACGAAGTGCTGTGCAAAGAGCGCGGCTTCAAGACATGAATCGCCGCCGCCCGCCCTTTTTTCAGTGCCCTGACGGGTTCTTTTTGCCGGCGAATGAGCGGCCGGCGGGCTCTTTTGACTTATTATCATAAAAGCAGCAACCGGGCGCCGGCACGCCCTTCGCGTTCTGCCCTCCGCTGTTTTCCACCCGACCGACTCCTCCCATGACAGTTCCTTTCATCGATTGGTGGCGCAGACAGAGCCAGAAGACCGACCTGCTCGTTTTCTTCACGATGCTCATGGTCATCGTGCTGCTGCTGTATTTTCTGATCGACGTCCTGTCGCCGATTCTCGTCGCCCTCTGCCTGGCCTACCTGCTCGACAGCCCCATCGAGTCCCTGACGCGCTGGAGAGTCTCGCGCACCCTCAGCGCGACCCTGCTGGTGCTGCTGTTCATCGCCCTGTCCTACCTGTTCGCCACCAAGGTGCTGCCGATTCTCGGCGGCCAGGTCAACCAGCTGCTGGCCGCCGTGCCCGATATCATCGACAATCTCAAGGGGGCGCTGGCGGAGATTCGGGCCCAGTTTCCCGAACTGCTGACCGAGCAGCAGATCAGTGACTGGGGCAGCCGCGCCAAGGTCGCCGTCCCCGCCCTTATCCTGCCGCTGGCGTCCTTTTCGACGACCCGGGCGCTGGAGCTCATCTCCCTGCTGATCTACCTGGTGCTGGTGCCCATGGTGCTCTTTTTCGCGATCAAGGACAAAAGCGAGATCACCACCTGGCTGTCGCGCTTTATGCCGCGACGCAACGAAACCCTGATGCGCGTCTGGACCGAGTTCGACCGCAAGGTCGCCGGCTACATCCGCGGCAAGCTCGTCGAAGTCGTGATCATGTGGTTCGTCTCCTTCATCGCCTTCAATCTGCTGGGCCTGCCCTACGCTTTCCTGCTGAGCTTCCTCGTCGGCCTCTCCGTCGTCATTCCCTTCGTCGGCGTGGTCATCGTCACCATTCCCCTCGTCGCCGTCGCCTATTTCCACTGGGGTCTGTCGGCGGGATTCTGGTGGCTGATTCTGGTTCACGCCATCCTGCAGATCGTCGACGGCAATCTGCTGGTGCCGATTCTGTTTGCCAGCGCCGTCAACCTCCACCCCGTCGCCATCATCATTGCCATTCTGTTTTTCGGCAGCCTCTGGGGCCTGATCGGCGTCTTCTTCGCCATCCCCCTGGCGGCCCTGGTGCACGAAATCGTCAACGCCTGCTTCGAGGTGCAGTCGAAGTCGCCGCCTGTCGAAAACTAGTCCCCCCAAACCAGTTTCGAGATCGCGAACTGCGCAGGCACAGGCTCGGGGAGTTCATTGAAATACCCGGAGTGATGGATATGATTCAAAACATTGCTTTTATCGACGGACAGAACCTCTACCTGGGAGCAAAAGGCGAGGGGCGGTCTGTTCACTACGGCTCATTCAGGGAGTATCTCAGAGCGAAATACAAAGTCGGGGAAGCGTAGTGGTTTCAGGGTATGTGACTGAGCAGCATCAGCCCCTGTACGATAACTTGCAAAGGGCAGGATTTATTATTAAATTCAAACAACACTCAAGGCTCGCGTATTCCAGGAAAAAGGGCAACATAGATACAGACTTGGTGTTTGAAGTAATGAAAAAACCTGTTGATGAAAAAGATCACTTTGAAAAAATCGTCTTGGTTTCAGCAGACGGTGATTATAAAAAGATGGTTGATTATTTGATCAAAAAAGAGAGGTTTGAAAAAATCCTGTTTCCCAACAAAAAATACAGGTTTTCACTGTATAACGCCATAACACACGAGTTTTTTGATTATCCGGATAATGTGAAAGACAGAATATCACTATCAGAAGAGTGAAGGGGGGGCCTGACGGGACCCCCTTCATCTTGACACATGTACAACTGCCTCGAAACAGGCACGGGGGAAGCAAAGGCACTGAGGCGGCGGCGGGCGCACTGCCCCTGATTCTCTCTTCACTGCCACCGGCCGCCGTATCGCCTTGGGGGGAATGCCCCCTGCTCCATCGGCAATCAAGGCCCGGGAGAGGGGCTTAAAGTGAAAGCCCCTCTCCCCCCGGCAGCCAGAGCGCGGAGGGGGAGAGAGGCTCAACTGTCTCAGGAGAGCAACTTGGGGGACAGCTTCGGCCTGGAGGGAATCCTATGTCAGAAGGCGAGTCGCTGCCGCCGTCTCAGGCGGACCAACGCCGCCGGGGCGGCGAGGAAGAGCCACAGCAGGCCGCTGCCGCCACCGCCGCCGCCGCCGCCGGAGGAGCGAGAGGCCGCGGGGCATTTGCCGTCTTCATTGAGGACACAGACGGTCAGTCGCTCGGAGAGCGTCCCCCCGTCGTCGTCGGGATCGGTCAGATCGGTGGCCCTGACCCTCAGCCTGAAGGGCGAGCGGGCAGCGCCCGGGGTCAGTACCAGTCTGTGCTCAACCACAAACACTGCGGAACTGTCGGCAGAGGGCATCGCCCTTGACACCAGCCGGGCAATCTCATCGTCGCCGGGCTTCGCCAGTTCCAGCCTGAAGCTGTCGTCGCCGTCGGGGTCGGTGATGATCACCCTGACGACCGTTTCCGTGTTCGGCTCCAGGCTGATCGTCGTGGTTTCCTCGCCGTCCAACTCGAAGGTGATGACCGGAGGCTGATTGCGAACCCCGACCTGGAGGGTGAAGGAGGCGACGGCTGCTCCGCCGTCATCGTCAAACAGCTCGACCAGCACCTCTTCGGGCCCGCCGAGGGTGCGCTTGCTACCGGTCAGAATCAGGGCGGGGCCGGCTGCAACGGTGTTGCTGAATTCGCCCTCGACATTGTCGCTTCCCGTGACGACCGGAGTCAGACCCGGGCGCAGGCCGGACAGGGGGATGACAGTTCCGTCCGCCCCGGCATCCAGCTCGAGGCGGCGGTCGCGGAACTCTTCGCCCACCTCAAGGTTCAGCGGCTCTTCCACGGACCGCAGCAGCAACAGCAACTCGACCGAGCCGTCGCGGTCGTCGTCGACGCCGTAGAAGCAGGTGTCGCAGTCGGCGACGCCTTCCAGGGCTCCGGCGCCGCCGGCGCCACCGGGCAGACCGGCGTCAATCACCGGCACCCAGGTCGCTTCGACGAGGCGATAGACCTCGTAGGACAGGTGCTCCCCGGGATGGGGCGGCAGGTTGATCAGCACCAGCTCGTTGGCTTCGGTCTCAGAGCTGTCGAAGCGGATCGAGAGATCGACGATCAGGTAATCCCCCGCGCCGCCGCCGAAACCACCAGCAGACAAGGCCTGAGTCACGGCCTCTGCCGTGTCGAGGTTTTCAAAGTCGGTCAGCAGGGCGTCGCCGCAACCGCTCAAACCGGCGACGGTACCGTCCATGGCCACCATCAGCGCCAGGGTCACGCCGCCGCACTGGCCGAGATTGAGGGAGCGCGCCAGGTTGCCGAGCGACAGCGACAGCTCGTCATCCTGCACCTCGACGCCGGCGTCCGTCACCGCGGCGACGGCGGCCTCGATCGGCCCCAGAATGGCGGGGTCGACTTCGTCGCCGGCGGCGTCAACCAGGCCGTCGTTGTCCGTGTCGATGAAGGCGTCCAGAGGCTCGGCTGAGTCGCGCAGGTCGACGACCGGCAGGCGCAGGCGGTCGCCCTCTATGACTCCTGAGCCGAAGAAGTGACTGATCGAGATCTCCACCACCTGGCCGTCAGCAACATCCAGTCCCTGCAGTCCAGTAGCCGAGGCTGTCATCAACGCCAGCCCGACACGGAGGTCGGCATTGACCTCGACCGTCGTCGTCAGTTCCCACTCGACAGTGGCAGTGGCTATCGGCTCTCCGTCGGGGCCGAGCCGGGCGATGCTGAGCGTGAAGGTCGTGACGCTGCCGACCTCAATCTGCTGCGGCAGCTGGCCTGCCAGGGTCGCCTCGACGAAGAGGGTGTCGGTCAGCAGGAAGCTGGAGACCGTCGACCCTGCGGTCGTCGGATCGGCGGGGTCCGCGGCCTTCAGACTCAACTGCAGGCGCGGCCTGGGAGCGGGCGCCACCACCACCACGGGGAGCTCTGCCGTCCGCTGCATGCCGTCAGCGGAGGTCGCGGTCAACTCAAGCATGAAGGCCCGGCCGGCCACTGCCAGCAAAGCGCTCACGGCCACCCGGCCGCTGCCATCGTCCAGGGTCTCCACTACGGCGTTGAGATCCTCGTGCCCAGAGGCTGTCCAGATCACCTCCAGGTCGGTGGCCTCGGTGAAACTCAGCTCCCGCACGACCGGGTTGTCATCGCCGGCAACCACCAACAGCGGGCTCGGCGGCAGAATCTGCGGCAACAGCGACGGGCGCTCAATGTTGAGGGTCACCTCTGTCCGCCCGCCCTGGGAGTCGACCACCACCAGGGTTATTTGCTCATCCTCGTCGTCCTGAGAGTCGTTCAGGCGTATCAGGGTGACTTGTCGCTGCTCCCTGTCGAACCGGACCACCAGATCGTCCGGCGCATGCTGCACGACGACGACCGGAAGCTGGTCCCCAGGGGTTGCGCCTCTCCTGCCGTCCGAGAACTCATCCAGCTTCAGGACAACTTCCCGCTGGTCGGCGAAGACAGTGACCGTGGTCGTCGCCAACATAAAAGTCGGCGCCACATCCTCGACCTGGACGAGCAGGCGCTGGTTGAGCACATCGTAACCGTCGGTGGCGCCGGACAGGCGCAACTCGACGACACTGCCGAAGGGCGTCGCCAGCCGGCCGGTGAGGGTCAGGGTGACGAAGAGCTCATTGGCGCCCCCTGCCAGATCCCTCCGTTCGACGGAGCCGGACGCCAGACTGAAGTAGGGCACCAACTCCTGTACTCCCGTGCCAAAGGTGAACGGCTCTGAGTTGTTGTCGCCTAGGACCGCCTCCAGCATCAAATCATCCGGGCTCAGCTCCATCAGGCCGCCGTCGGGGTCGTGGACGGTCAGGACATAGGCCTGGATGCCGCCGGCGGCCGCATCGCCGTCCTCTTTGACTGTCAGCCGGGTCTCGCCGACATATTCCGGAGCATCGTTGATGTCGATGCGGAACTCGGCCCGGGCGCTCCTGCCGCCGAGACGCACATCTATCGAAACCGGATACCCGGCCCTGTCCGCACTCTCCGACACCTCGACTGTCAGGCGCTGTTCAGACCTGCGGTTGTTCCTGTCAATTTCGGCGGCCTCCAGAGGGGCGACCCTCAGGTCTGTCTGGTCAAACCTGTAGGTAATGGCGCCGCGGACGTTCGGATCGTCGGTCTCGAGCAGGTTGCTGATCACGAGCGTCAACTCCGTCGAGCCGCCCCGGGGAAGCACGATATCCTCCACCGTCTCGTCGTTGTCGCCGCGAACCTCGGCGTTCAGCACGGGCTCCTCGCCGGTGAGCAGGGCAATGATGCGGCTGAAGCGGCCGGCAGCTCCTTCGTCGACGACGCCGGGCCTGTAATCAACGCCCAGCAGGATCCTGCTGTTCCTCGGATCATCGCTCGTGCTGGTGATTCGCAGGGTGCGCGTCACTGTCGCCGCCTGCCGCTCCTCCCCAGTTGCGGGGCGATAGGTAGCTGGAATTTCAGTCACGACGGTCGCGGTCCTGAGGCTATCATCGGCCGCGAACTGGGCAAGCGCATCGACCGGCACATCCGCCTCGGCGACATCCTCGAAGGCGGTCGCCACCGTCGTATCGGGGCCGTCTCCGTCCAGGAGCCTGACGGTGACTGTCCTGCTGCTGTAGGTC
Organism: Candidatus Porifericomitales bacterium; assembly: GCA_965237735.1. Taxonomy (GTDB): domain Bacteria; phylum Pseudomonadota; class Gammaproteobacteria; order CBDEFV01; family CBDEFV01; genus CBDEFV01. The sequence goes on from CBDEFV010000006.1 coordinate 69,568, forward strand.
GTAATCAAGGTCGTCGACCCCGGCTCAGCGGGCATGACCACTCTGCCGACAATCCGGGAGACCCGGGTCGCGCGCTCGACGACAACGACTTCTTCCACCTCGTAGCCGCCGTCGTCCAACTCCAGGGGGTTGCCGACGCTGAGCGTCCAGCTCTCCGCCGAACCGGCGCCCTTCAGCATCACTCTGGAGATGACGACCGGCTGTTCCTCGTCGCTGTTAATCCCGATCTCATCATCATAGATGAACGACAGCAAGTGCGCAGTGAAGTCCAGAGAAGCGACGTCCACCAGGGCGGTCCGTTCGGCTGAGGCGTCATTCGCCAGCCCGACTGTGACACCGACATTCGCCCGCGGCGCCATCACCTCGAACAGCAGGTCGCGCCCGGGGGCCGCGGAACCGGCGGGGCCGCCGATGCGGATGGCATTGCCGGCTCCCTCTCCGACAACAGTCAATGTCAGGCTGATACCCCCGAGGATCCTCCCGCTGTCGGCCAGCGGCGTGCTGTCCCCTGTCAGCGCCACTTCCAGCGGCAGGCGGTTGTCGTTGTCGTTGTCGTTGTCTTCGCCGTTGTCTTCGTTGACAAAAGCGAAGAACAGATTGCTGTCGAAGTCGAACAGGGCATCAGCGCTGGCGGCCGGGCGGATCTCCGCCGTCGGCCTGACGAAGCTGACGTTGAACTGCAGAGGCACCGGGTCATTGATTCTGTCCCCCAGGGTTGCACCGCCCGTGGCGTCGACCGTCACACCAATGTTATCGCCTGACTGGATCTCAAGGCGGTCGTCGGTCAAGTTCACCCTGTCCGAATCAGCCGGGGTGACGCTGAGAGTGAAGCTCGCCTGCTCAAAGTCGCGGAGACCGCCGCTGCGGCGCTCCACCCCCAGGTCAATGGTCAGGGTGCCGTTGCTGGAAACCCTGATCAGATCTCCCTGACTAACGGGGAGCGCCTGCTCTTGGTCATGGCCCCTGTAGCTCGCGCGAATCCCCGTCGCCGTATCGCTGTTGTCGTACAGGGTGCCGGCGACCCCGACCGTCAGCTGTTCGGCGCCGACCGCCAGCGGACGCTGCGGCGTCGCCGTGAAGGTCAAATTGAAGGTGAAGGTACCCGCCGTCAGGGCCTGGTCCCGCCTCAGGGTGACCGGAGTTTCGAAAGCGCCCTCCTCAGGCTCCGTCTGCGAACCCGTGTCCACACGGACCCGGGCGCCCAACCCTGGGCCAGCGGCCTCGAGTTCGCTGATGCTGTAGCTGTTGCCGTCTTCGTCCCGCACGACAAAGATCAAATCCATCTCGTCGACGTCCGGGCCGAAGTTCAGCGGCGCGTCCAGCGTCAGCGGCCTCTGCCGCTCTGCGTCGGCAGCGGGGAACACCAGCAGGGCCGCCGCCGCCGGCAGGGCCCGCCTCAGCCTCAGGGTGTAGGTCTCGAAGACGGTTTCATCATTCGACCCCTCCAGAGGATCCACAGAGACCTGGATACGGAACTCGAAGTCAACTCCATCCCGCCTCAGCCTCTGCCGATCAACCACAACCTGTTGGCCGGCGACGTTGTCGCCGTCCTCCAGCGCCTCCGGAGCGCCGCTCCCAGTGACATGGAAGATGCGCACTTCGGCCCGGTTCTGTACCTTGACCCCATCGACAACAATGTCCCCGGTGGCCGTCGGCACGGCCCTGATGAAGGCTCTGTCGGTGCCGAAAGGGATGTCGGCGCCGTACTCCAGCACATTGGCGTCAAAGACCGGCCTCAGCGTCGCCATCCGGCCCCCGTCCAGCGCCACCTCCAGAGAACTCAGGCGGGCGTCAGTGTCGCTGAGCTCGAGGGACAGGGTGCCGCTCTCGCCGTCGTAGTCGCCGCCGGTCGCGCGGTGAACGAGTTGCAGGACCCGGGGGCCGTTGGCCCCGGTGTCCTCGGCCGCCGAGACGATCACGGTCTGGGGCCGATGCCAGTTCTCCGTCGTGAACATCAGCCTGTCGCTCTGCTCTCCAGCGACACTGAAGCTCAGGCCCGCATTCTCCAGCGAACCCGGGTAGCCGTCAGGAGTGACGACGGCGATCTCCAGGTTCACGGTGAGCGTCGGCGAGGAAGCCAGCCGTACACTGTACTCGCTGCCCCTGCCCTCCAGCACTCTCAGCAACGCCGGCGCAAAGAGCAGGCCGCGCTCATCGTCGTCGAGGATGCCCAGGCTCAGCACCGGGGCCTCGGCATCGGCGCTGAGCGGCGTCTGGGCAATGACGTTGATGGCACCAACCTGCAGATGTTCGGTCCCCTCGGCGATCCGGTCCTGCAGCAGCTGCAACTCCACCGCCGTCTCCACCGCCGCCTGGCCCGCCGGGATCAACAGAGTCGGAGGCTCAAGGAGATAGTCCACCCCAGCCTCGGCGAGCGCATCGGTTCCCTCCCCGGCAATGACCAGCTCCACCACGACAGCCTCGAAGTAGGGCACGTCCAGTTCTGCCCGGATGCTCAGCCGCACCCGGCCTTCGCCTTCACCGACCTCGAGGGTGCTGGTGTATTCCGCCCCGTCTCTCGACAGGGTCAGCCTGTAGTGCTGCGGCGGCTCTTCGTCGTCGAGGACGCTCAGGACGACCGGCTCCAGCGGCTGTCGCTCGTGCAGCAGATGGTAGACGGGGTCTCCGCCGTCCGGGAACTCGCTGCTGACCCTGTGGTCGATGCGCACCACGCGGGTGCCTGAATAATAGTCGTTGCCGATCGCATTGACCCGCACCGTCTGCGTCTGATTCCAGTCGTCCTCCGCGAAGCTCAGGAAGGGCACATTTTCCCTGAGAAGCCCATTCCGGCCGCTCACCCGATCCAGGCGAATCGCCTGCCGACCCGCAGTGACTGCCAGCGTCACCGTCACTTCGGCCGTCGGCCGGGAAGTCAGCACCACTTCGTAGGTCGTGGAGGCGTTTTCCGGCACAGTCCTCTGCCCGGCCGCGGAGATGAGGATGCCGGCCTCGTCGTCGTCCACGACGGTCAGGCCGAATCCCAGGTTTTGCTCGCTGCCGTAACGATGGGCCCCTCCCTGATTGCTTCCCGCCTCGAGCAGCAGCCGGTAATTCCTGTTCCCTTCAGCCACGGAGTTGTCCGACGCCCCGATCGACAGCTCCCGGGGCGACATCCAGTTGTCCGCGTCAAAGATCAGCGCCGGCGACACAAGAAGCTCCCCGGCGCCCTCGGGGACAGCGATGCCGACACTCACCTGCTCGCCCGGATGCGGCTCGGAATTGAGCCTCACCGTAAAGGAAACCCTTTCGCCTTCGGACACGGACCGAGCCGCGACCGCCCCCGGATAGACGCCGTCGATCCAGAGGCCGCGCTCGTCGTCGTCGAGGATGCTGATGCTGTGAGAAAGCGGCGACAGCTGAAGGCCGGAAGCGGTGCTGTAGACGAGACTGAAGTCCTCGTCTCCCCCGGCCACTTCATCGTCTGTCAGACTCAGGGTCAGGGTCAGAAGCCGCATCGCCGCCCCCGCCTCAATGGTCAGCCGCTGCGGCAGCGCCGGCACAAAGGAGTAGTCCTCACCCCCGGTCGCGCTGCCCTGCTGCAGTTCCAGATCGATCACCACCGCCGTATCCGTGACCGCCCCATTCAACCGCGCCTCGACCGTCCATTCCACAACCCCGCCTGCTTCGCCCAGCTGCAGATTATCCGGCAAGCCCCTGAGGATGATATCGACGCGGGTTGACGGCCGATCGTCGTCCTCAATCCTGAGCGCAAGGACGGCGCTCTCGACACTGTAGCCGCCGGCCGGCGCGGCCACGCTGTGGCGGATCTCCAGCTCGTGATTGTCCGGGTCGCTGTCGTCAAGGGCGGTGACGGTCACAACCCTGCCCTCAGTCGCAGACCAGCCGTCCTCGCTGAAGGTCAGCGAGGACGGCGAGACGGAGACGCGGCCGGCCAGAGCCCCGTCAAACTCCAGGGCAATCCCCACATCGCCGGTCGGCCGCGAACTCAGGTTGACCCTGTATTCATAGCTCCCGCCTTCCCTCAATCTCTGCGGCCTGCCCGGCTCCGGCTCCGGCTCAATGACCAGACCGCGCTGATCGTCGTCGATGATCGTCACCACCGGGGTCCGCACCTCAGCAATGCTGAAGCTGGACGCGCCAGCTAAGAACGACAAGGCTTCCGTCTCCTCGGCGTAATCATCGTCCACCACAGACAACAGGACGAGCGCCTCGGTCACGGCCTCGCCGGGGAGAAAATCCAGCTCCAGCGGCGGAACAGAGAAATCGACGCCGGCAGAAGCCGCGCCATGGTTTTCACTGAGCCCACGGCCATCCAAGGTCACCCGGAAGACACCGAAATAGGCCACGTCCAGCTCCGCCCTGACTCCCAGCTGAACCTCGCCATCGTCCTCCCGAAGTTCGATGGAATCGGTGTACTCGGAGCCGTCCCGCGACAGGGTCACCACCAGCCGCTGCGGCGGACCCTCGTCGTCGGCAACGCTCAGCTCGACCGAGGGAAGTCCGCTCAAGGCCGCGTAGCTGCCGTCTTCGCTGCTGAGGCTGTGCTCGATGCGCACCACGCGGGTGCCTGAGTAATGGTTGTTGTCCAAGGCCTGGACCTGCACCGTCTGCGTCTGATTCCACCGACCCGGCGCGAACTCCAGCGCCGCCACCCCAGCGGTCAGAATACGGTTGCTCCCGTCCACCCTGTCCAGCCGGACAGCGCCCTGACCCTCAGCGATGAGCAGCGACACCCTGACCGTGGACATCGGCTGCGAACTCAGGGCCACCCTGTAGCTGGTGGCGGCGGAGCCGGCCAGAGGGTCGCCGGAGGGGCTCTCAAGCAGCAGCCGGTTGCCCTCATCGGGCCCGACGATGAGGACCCCGGCCTCGTCGTCATCCTCCAGCTGCAGGCTGAAACAACAGTTCGCAAAATTATAATTACCGGCACCCGCGCTGATGACATCGAGGCCGAGCAGGTAATTCCTGGTGCCCCGGTCGATGTCGTCGTCCGGCACCCGGATGGCCAGCACCTGGGCGATGTCCCAGTTCTCGGGCTTGAACCTGAGGGGGAGCACCGGCGACGTCTCCAGGCGGTCGGGCGGCCCTTCAGGCACAATACCATTCCGAAAGGTGTTCACATTCACAGTGTCCGTCGGCCGCGAACCCAGGCGCATCGTCAGGGTGATGACGTCGTCCTCCACCCCTTCTCTCAGCCTCAGGGCGCCCCCCTCGATCTCAAATTCAAAGGGCGGAATCCCGGCGTGCGGGCGGAGCAGAACCTCAGGCAGCAAACCCTCCCCCGGAGCCGTGCCGCTCACCCTGAGGCCGATCTCGTCGCTGCTGAGGATAGCGATCTCTCTCTCAATCAGCCGTTGACCCTCCTCGGCTTCGGCAAACTTCAGGAGCAGGCCGGAATCGGTCTCGGCACGGAACAGGAAAGATTCCTGTTCTTCGATCAGGCCGTCCCTTAAGATATCCAGCTCCAGCTGCAGCGAAACCGTCAAAGAACCTGCCGCTATCGTCAGGGCTCCGATGTCGAGGACCCTGTAGTCCTGACCCGCCATTGCGCTGCCGCCTGCAAAGGACAGCCGCACCACCGTGTCCTCCAGCCGCGCCGCGTCGTTCAGCCGGGCCACTACCCCCAGGGTCAGCGTCCCGCCTTCAGGCACCGCCAGCCCCGGCTCTGCGGACAAGCTGAGAATCACGGCATCCGACGGCTGGTCGTTGTCCTCAATGATCAGGGTCGTGGAGCCCAGCATGAAGCCGTGGTAATCCGTGTTGACGAAGCGGTAGCCGATGATCACCTCCTCCGACAGGGCGTCGGCGTCCTCCGGCGCTGTCAGGGTCAGCCTGTGAGGCTTGCTGTAAAAGTCGGGTCTAAAGGTAACTTCCGAAAAGAGCAGCCGCTGCGGGCTCAGCAGGATGTCGGCGACGTCTGCATCGCGATCGTCCCCCCGGACCACCAGCATCAGACTTAGCTCCTCTCGGCGGCCGAACAAAAACGGCTGCGAATCCAGCCTGAGATCGTACGAGACGGCACCGCCTTCCGCCACCCTCAGGGTGGCGGTCGGGAGAATGCGGCGGCCGCCGCTGCTGAAGCTGAGCCCGCGGCGGTCCCTGTCTCTCTCTTCCATGGAGAAGGCCCGTACGTAGTTGCCCAGGACGGGGACCGAGGCGGGGGCCAACCGATGGTAATCCGGATCAGTGCTGTCGGTGCGATAGTAAAAGTCGAAAATATTGTCGAATGCGTCCAAGTCAGAAAAGAGAAATATCGTCACCATGCCGCTCTGCCACTGAACCATACTGAAGGAATGAATGCCACCAGTGCCACCCAAAATTTGAATACCTTCGCCGGTGATAGGAGAGTGTAGAATAGCCTCTACCTCAGCAGCCGGTTGCGAGGCCAGCGCCATGAAAAGATGGAAACGTTCCATCTCCCCCGGCTCCGGCTCCGTCACCCACACAGTCGTGGTCGGGAACAGGGGGATGCGCTCGCCCGTGACCTGCCCGAGGCCCCCGATCTCCAGGGTGCCGCTGGCGTAGAACAGGACCCCGGGGCTGTCGTTCTCCCGATCCGTCACCCCGACGATCCCGTCGGCAAGAGCGAGACCCTCCAGGCTGTGGACAATCCTCGCCCGGCCCGACCGGGCGTCGTCGTCCTCGGCCGCGCTGACGACCAGGATCCGGGGCCGATTCCAGTTGCTTTGCGTGAACCTCAGCGTCAGGCTGGTGGCCGCCGCCGTCGGCTCTGCCGCCGTCGCCAGCCGGATGTCGTTGTTGCGGACGCCGTTGGCGGCCGTGGCCGCCTCCACCTGCAGCACGACCGTCAAGGAGTCGGTCGGCCGAGAAGCCAGTGCCAGTCCGTAGGAGACGCCCGGGCCGCCTTCCGCTACCTGCAACTCCTCCCGTGAAAAGACGAAGCCCTGGTCGTCGTTGTAATCAATCGTCACCCGGGCCTGGGCTTTGCCCTGCCCGGGGACGCCCCCCGAAGCCTCCGCCAGGATGAAAAAGTCTGAGCTCCCCTTGACGATGCCATCGTCGATCACGGTCAACTCCACGGTTGCAGTGCCAGACAGCCGCAATGCCGGAATGCTCAGGCGCGGACTGGCCGGCACCACGAAGTAGTCGTACGGGTTGACCGGCGCCTCGGCATTACAGGCCCCGTTGGCGTCGCAGGGCCCGAACGACAGGGCCAACTCAAGAGGCTCAGCAAGCGGCCCGCTCAGCGTAGCTACGATTTCCAGATCAAAGCGGCCGCGATCGTCATCAATACGAAGATTGTTCACATGGGCCTCGCCCGAGGCCGACGAACCCGGGATGGTCAGAAGCAGAGGCAGAAAAACGGGAGCAGGCTCGTTATCGCCAATCGTCAGCGTCATGCTCGTCGCACCGTAACCGTAATTCGATGCATCGTACACGATAACCATTTCCGGGTTCGGGCCAAAATAGTCGTTATCATTCAGGCGGACCGTCACTGCCTGCCTGACATCCCAGTTGCCCGGCGTGAATGTCAGAGGCTCTGTCACTGCAGCTGCATTGGCAATGACAGCGCTGCCGTCGCCAACGACCAAGCCGCCGTCGGCCGGGATCCCGTAAAAAAGCACCTGGAGTTCCACATCTTCGCTTGGCTGTGAATTCAGCGCCACAAAATACTCGACAGTTCCCCCTTCATCCACTGTCAACGTCTCCGTTCTCCGCCCGGCTGCAGCCGTGTCGAACAGATTGATGCCGGGTCCTTCCTCGTTGTCGAGGATCCTCAGGCGGGCATCGGGAGTCGACACCCTCAGGGCCGCCGGCGACCCCGCCGCCAAACTCAGGGAGATGAGCAGATCCTCGTCCCCTTCATAGATTGCGTCGTTCACCACATCCAGAATGAATCTTGCGCAAACCACTCGGTCATTCTGCTGAAAGACCAGCACCCGCTCAGAGCTGTCTGACAACACATAATCATCGGGCGAGACGGCGCTGTAATCCGACAAACTGATAAAAAGCGTCGCCCCGCCTTCCCTCGGGTATCCTCCGGGGTGGCTCACAACTGCGACGCATATCTTTCTGAATCCAATATCCTCCTCATCGCCCTCCTCAAAGGGGGGAACTATGGTGTCGTCAAACGCGCCGCTTTCGACGCCTTGGATAGCAAATACGACGGGCTCGTCGTCGTCGAGGATCGTGTAGATTAATCTTTTGCCAAGAAGAATCACCGTCCTCCCGAAGGCGTTGTTGATGCTCACTAAAATCAGGAACAGCTCATCAGCTTCTTCTGTTCGGTCCTCAATTGTTCTCACCTGAAAGTTTTGACAGGGCCTCGCCGTAGGCATCCGCAATTCAAAAGTTAGGGACGGCTCGATGTTTTCAATATAATCGTTGCCCGTGCTGGCAAAGGCTCTGCCGCTGCCGTCGTCGGCTGGCGCATCTAGATGAAACCTAGAGAGCTGTTCCGTCACCACATCCAGATCTATCCTGACCGGGAATTCAATTCCCTCGGGTTGACCCACGACCTCGATGCACACCGGCACCTGAGCCGTCTCTCCTTCGCTCACCGAAGCCGTCTCGGGGGGCAGCACCCTGAGGGTGAGGGTCGGCTGCTGCTGCTCCTGAGCCGAGGCGGGGAGGACGGTGATGAGGGCGGCGGCCAGCAGAACGGCGGCGGCGGCGATTCGCCGGGACCAGATCGTCAGTGGGGGGTCCGTCAGCGGGGTCGTCAGCGGCGGCATCAGGGCCGGAATTGGGGCCGGAATCCGGCCCGATGGCAGACCTCTGTACGCTGCGGGCTGCCGCCGATGGCCGCGACTGCCCGGCCCGCCCGGCCCGCTCAAACCGGGCGGCAGCGCTAACCGCCGGCTGGGCCGCCCATCTGTGCAGAATCCCGCCGGCGCCGGGTGAACAGGGGCCTGCGAGGCAAGCCCCCCTTTAAGGAGGGCGCGATGCGGCGGCTGCCGCCGCAGAGACGGCCCCAGGGTTGCAATCAACGCAGACAACAGGCCCCCCCGCGTTCTCGCCGCCGCTGAAGCGGCCGATGGCCCGGCTTGCCCGGTTGCGCTGCCGCTCGTGCTGGTGCTGCTGAACATCTGGAAAACTCCCCGATCGTGGCTGAATGATAGAACTTGAGAGAGGCCCCGCCGCCTGCAGAAGCGCTAAGCGCTCAGCGGCCCCGAAACGCTGACACCGGGAGAGAGGCGGAACCTGCCTTGCCGTCAATTGTAGCACAGGGAGCGCCGCCGACGCAAATTAAGGCGCGGCCCTGCATAGGGCGGTCAGGGCGGCGGCGCGGCAGCTGCTGCATCGGCCGGCGCCCATGCCCGGGACTCACCCGACTCAGGGCGAACAGTCGCTCTCGGGGGCGGAGCAGTTCTCAGCGGTGGAACGCCGCCGCCGCCAAGCTGACGGGAACAGCTGCCTCGATCCGATCGAGGGCGCCGCCGAGGGTGTCGCCGGTCATGCCGCCAAAAACTTCAGCATCAGGGCCCGCAGCGTCAGCACGGCGACGCTGCAGGGCTTTCTCCGACAGGAGTAATCAGGGAACCGCCGCTGCCGCAGGCCGCCTGCCGGGAAAGACCTGAGGCTCTATGGTTGTCGGCGACAGCGAGGGGCCGGCCGCGGCGGCGCAGGCGGGGCGCCGGCTCCTCAGGGGTGAATGATCTCCAGCCGCGGCAAACCCCAGCTCACCACCCCCAGATCCCGCGCCATCTGCGCCAGCCCCTCGGTCTCGATGTAGCCCCTGTAGGACCAGGGCGGGAAAATCAGGCCGTGGCGGTGGAGATCGGCCTTCAGCAGCAGCATGGTGCCGCCGACGCCGTCGAGCGGCACCGGCCTGTCGCTGTCGATGTCGCCCAGATAGAGGCGCCCCTCGCCGACAGGCGGCTGCAGAATGCCGTCGCACAGCCACTTCTCGTCTTCAATGCCGTCCGGGTAGAAGTTGCGGTCGAGGGCGAAGCTGTTGAGATCGAAGGTCTTGCCGTTGTCCGAGCGCACGCAGTGGGGCACGACCAGGTCGAGCCCCGGCTCGAGCAGCAGGTCGACGATATTCGGCGGCCAGTACTCGACGTCGGCGTCGATCCACAGCACCCACTCCTCGTCGGTCAGGGCGCGCAGCAGCAGCTCGTTGCGGCTGCGGGCCATGATCGAGCGGCGCACATACTGCTGGCTCGCATGCCAGCGCGGCACCGGCACCCGGTAGCCGAAGTCGCGCTTGCCGAGGAACACCGAGCGGTACTCCCGCTGCAGTTGCGGCAGCTGGGTGGCCAGCAGCCGATAGGTGTCGTCGTCGCTGTCGCTCTCGAAAAAGCCGAGCGACAGCCGGTCGCGCGGCCAGTCGAGGGTGCGCAGGTTGGCGAGGAAGCTGGGGAGAAAGTCGGCGGCCTGTTTGACCGGCGTCAGCACCAGCAGCAGCGGGTGCTTGCCCGAGGGAGGCCGCCTCGCTGGAGGCGGCGCCGCCTCGGGCGGCTCCGCCGCCGGCAGCATCCGCACCAGCTTGCCGTGGGGGCGCATGTAACGATAGATCAGGGCCTTGGCCCGCGCCGCCAGACCCAGGGACAGCGGCGGGAAAGAGGCCGCCGTCCGCGCCAGCAGGCGAATCAGCCAGCGGCGCAGGCGCCCCAGGGGCCTGCGCCAGTTGTGGCCGTGCCGCCACCAGGTGCCGCGCCACAGGTGGACGGTATAGGCGTCGGCCAGGCGGTCGTCGTCACTGAGTTCATCGCCGGCGGCGAGATCGCGCTCGATCTCCGAGGTCTGCTCGGCCCCGAGGGGATAGATCTGGCTCGCCGGCAGGATTTTGATGTCTTCGCCTGCGCCCTCCCCGCCTGTTTCCTGCTGGCAGAAGCTGTGCCAGGCCCGCGTCAGCATGAAGGGGCCGGTGGCGTCGAGCACATCGTGCTCGCGGTGGTTGGCCACCAGCGAGTGGATGACATGCTCCCAGAAGGGGTGCCCCGGCGCCGATATCAGGACGGCGTTGGCGATGATTTGTCGAAACTCCCGTTCCAGCGCCTTCGGCAGCAGCAGCTGCGTCTGCGGCTCCTCGCCGAGCAGCAGGGAGTGGTCGCCGAAAAGCGGCTCCAGCGGGCGCAGGCAGAGCACATCGAGGTCGGCATAGACGCCGCCGTAGCGGTGCATCATGAAATAGCGGGCGGCGTCGACCCGCATGATCGGCTCGCTGTAGCCGTCGTAAATCGGCAGAAACCAGGGGTAGTGGCGGGCCACCAATTGGCGGTTGTCGGCGTCGCTCCAGAGCCGGTGCTCCCAGCCCGGGTGGTGCCGGCGAAAGCTCTCGCGCAGCGGCCGCAGCGCGGCCGGCAGGGAGTGGGTCTTCCAGGTCTGGTGGATGATCTGCGGTATTTTCACGGTCGCCTCGGCTGAATTCATTGCAGTGCCGGCGCCAGCGGCGGAGAAAAGCCGGAGTCGGGCCTCAGGGAACTGCAGGAGGCGAGCATGCTCCGCTGATGGCCGCTGCCGTAGGTGTTGCCGCCGTGCATGGAGTAGACGTAGAGATGGGGGATGTCGGCGACGACCATGCGGCTTTTGCCGGCGACCTCGACGACGGCCGGCGTGTCCTCGCCGCGCGATTTGTCGGCATAGGCCGGCATGACTTCCCTGCGCGTCAGGTGGCTGTTCTCCCACAGCCGCCGCTGCAGTATGGCCATGCCGCCGCCGGCGACGGCGACATTGGTCCGCTGCAACAGGCAGGCGTCGGCCTCGACCGACAGGGCCAGGTGCAACTGGGTCGCCAGGCGGTCGGGATGGGAGTGGTCGTCGTCGTCCCACTGGGCGATCCATTCGCCGCTGGCGCAGTCGCGGGCAATGTTGCGCAGCTCTCCGAGGAGGTGGCGCCCGGGCGGCAGCCGCACAAAAACGATGTCGGCCCCGGCCTGGTTGTGGATCCAGCGCTCGAGGCGACTGTCCTCGCTGTCGTCGACGACGACGAGCTCCTTGTGGGGCCAGGTCTGGCGCAAAAACTCCCGCGCGGCCTCGCGGGCGAGGGCAAAGCGGCTCCCCTGGGTCACCATGAGGCAGGAGACTTTCGGCCCCCGCTCCTCGGCCTTGACCTGGGCAAATTCGACGAGATCGATGAAGCCGCGCGAGCGCACCCGCCCCTCTTCCATGAGGGCGTAGGGCCGGCGGCCGCTGTGACTGAGGTGATTGACCGGCCAGGGCAGAATCGGCTGCTCGAACGGGACCTGCACCTGGTAGTAGAGTTTTCTGTAGGGCGAAAACAGCGGCAGCAGCCGGCGCTTCAGGCCTCTCAGCGAGCGCCTCAGCGACGAAAGGCCCAGCGCCAGGCCCGGGGCGGGGCCGTGCCAGGCCGGCTCCGGGGCCTCGCCCAGAGGGTTTTCATGCGACTGCGGGCACTGGTAGAGCTGGGCCCCTTCGGCAAAGAGATGGAGACCGGCCTCAATCCCCCCGGCCAGGGTCTGCTCCAGGGCCCGCCGGGCGGCCGGGTCGCCGGCGGCGCAGGCCAGTACCCAGGGGCGCAGGCGGCCTCCCTCGACGGCGACGAGGCGCTCGGCGCCCTCAATCGCAGGCTCGAGGGGGGCGGCAGCCGGCAGCCGGCTGTCGACATAGACTCCGCCGCAGAAGCGCAGAATCATCCAGGGCAGAACCGAGGAGGCATGGGCCCTGGCCTGAAACGGCAGCTTTTTCGCCAGCTCCGCCAGATCCCCGTCGGTCCAGAGGCAGCAGTGCCAGTCGGGATGCAGTTGCCGCCAGGCCGCCAGCTTCTCCCTCTGCGCCCGCGGCGGGTGCTCGTCGGGCCAGTGCTGGTGGAGGATGGAGGGAATCGAGGACACTGTCATTACGGCTCCAACGCCCTCAGGACGAGGCTGCTGCTGCGGGCAGGCGCCGGCGAATCGAATCCGGCAGGGCCGTCGATTTGCCGGCCCCGTAATCGACCCAGACGATGCGGGCGGAGGCGCGGGCATAGACTTTGCCTTCGTCGGCGGCGTCGCGGATCTCGTAGTAGCTGGTGAAGCTGCTGCGGCTCGGCGCGCCGCCGTTCAGGGTGACGATCAGGTCGGCCGGGTAGACGATGGCCGTGAGAAAATCGCAGGTCGTGGTGACGATCACCGGGCCCGAGGGCTGGCCGTACAGCAAGTAGCCGAGGGATTGAAAAAACCGCACCCGCGCCTCTTCGCAGTAACGGAAGTAGCTGAGGTTGTTAAGGTGCCCCAGGGCGTCCATTTCGCCCCAGAGGGCGCTGATGCGCACTTCGCCGAGCTGCCGGGTCGCCTCTTCGCTTCCTTGAACCATGAAAAACTCCAGAAGTTGTTGAAAAATCCCATCCTCAGGCCCTTGACGGGGACGGCAGGCAGCTGAATCCAGTCTCCCAGAGTCAGGGGGCAGGAGGGATATCCGAGTCTGCCTGTCGGCCTGATTTTACTCCTGCTCCTCATATTTCTTCCCTTTGGCCAATGCGAACAACAGGTTATTCCACGCAGACGGTGCTGGTGTACGCCGCGGGCATCCAATTCAGTTTCTATTTCTCGCAGGAATCGCGTTTTCCACTCCTCTTTCAACAGAACAAAGGCGGCACTGGCGAGCGCTCCCAAGTCAATCCGATAGATATTTAATCCAGATGCCCAGCTACTTTGAATGAAATCTTCCATATCATCCTTTGACAATGACAACAATCAGAAATTAAGCCAGACGGACTCTTGACGAGGCTTTCTTACGGAATGGCACAGCCGTTCTGACCCGTCAACACGGCGCCAGCCGGCAAAGAGGCGGTCGTACAGGTCGCTGCGATAGCCGGAAATTATGGCTCGCCCGCGGATGCCATGAAGCACCGACGCTAACTCCCCGTGCTGCTTGTCCGTCATTTCATAGCTGTAGGAGGTTGTGTCACCACGGGCTGCATGGACATAGGGCGGGTCCAGATAGAACACTGTCTGATCGGTGTCGTATCTCCGAATCACCTCAATGGCAGGGGCATTCTCAATCTGGACTCTCTGAAGGCGCTGTGCAATTTCAGGAAGCCCCTCCACAGAACCGAGCCAGCGGGAAACCGCCCCGGCCATCCCCGCCCTTGAGGTCAAGACGCAGTGCGCCCAACGCCCTTCACTGCTTTTCTGTGCCAGTCCAGTCCGGGTCTGCCTTGCGCAGACATAAAACCTTCTGGCACGCTCGAGGCGGGACAGGTTCTTTGCCGGCCCACAGGCATGAAGCAGTTCAGCGCGCGAAAAAGGCGTGAGGCTGATGGCCCTGATGAGCTCCGAGGTCTGGTTGCGTAGTGTCTGAAAGAAATTAACCAGTTCGGAGTCGATGTCGTTGTATGTCTCGACAGGGTAGGGTTTGAGGTTCAACAGAACTGCGGCCGAACCGCCGTAGACGTCACAGAAATGCCTGGCATCGCCAGGGATCAGGGGCATAAGGAAATCCAGATGGGAAAACTTGCCGCCATACCAGCCGAAAGCAATGCGCCGCCTGCCTCTACGAGAAGCGACCCGAGGTCGTGTCCCGGTTTTGTCAGCTGCAGCTATTATTTCGGTTTGCAACATAAGAAACTCCTGGATATCGAGGTCTCTGTATCTGATTTGCCTTCCTTCCCTGCCATAGGCCGCAAGCGACCTAACCCCGTCGGCCTTTAAGCTGCCGTCAGCATGCTGGTTGATGTGGTGCTCCATTAAAAAGCTCCAGAAGTGGTTGAAGTGCCCGGCCTTCAGGCGTTCGGAGAAGCCCTGCAGTTGCCCGCCCTGGGTGGGGACTCAGACTGTGGGACGCCCTTCATAGATTATACTTTTTTCACCCCCCCCCCCCCCCCCCCCCCCCCACTTCCCTCCAATCGGCCCTGGTCCGACTCCCGTGAACGAACCGACCTGGAAGCAGCCCGACGGCGACCCTGTCTCCTGCATCGAAAAGCTCGAGGTGCTGAACGAGAATTACCACGAGCTGTGCGAGCTCATGCAGGATGTCTTCGAGGATGCCCTGCTCATGGACTGCCATGACGAGGACGTCAGGCAGGCCTTTCATCAGGCCGTGGAAAAGCTGCACAATCCCTACCATCCCGTGCGGCGTCCGCCGCGCTCCGAGCCCGAGCCGGAAAAGCAGGCGTAACGGGGTTCGCGAAAAAGCTCTGATTCGCGGCGAGGCCCCTGACTGTCTGCTTTTCTGCTCTTGGGGGCCGTTCCGGGCGACTGCTCAATCTTGTTCGCCGATTTTTGGCGGCGGCGGCCTCACCTGCGCGAACGCCATGGCGGGCGGGCCCCAATCTTGTTCGCCGATTTTTGGCGGCGGCGGCCTCTCAGCGACGATCACAGAATACAATAAGAAAATCGATTAACAATCGCCATCTTTAGTCTGCTCTCTTTTTTCCCTTTTATAAAGGCCCCCTTGAGGTGGCTTTTTCCGCAACCCCCCTCCAGGAGAAAACATGTCACTGATATTTTCTGATCTGCCGTACGACTACGAAGCGCTCGAGCCCTATATCGACGCCCGTACCATGGAGATTCACTACGACCGCCACCACCGTACCTACTTCAACAACCTCACGGGGGCGATCAAGGATACTCCCACTGCCGACTTCAGCATCGAACAGATTCTCGGCGAGGTGTCCAAACATGTCCCTGCCGTGCGCAACAACGCCGGCGGTTACTTCAACCACAACCTCTACTGGCGCTGCATGAAGTCCGACGGCAGCGAGCCCACCGCTGAGTTCGCCGAAGCCGTCAACAGGACTTTCGGCTCGCTCGACGAGCTCAAGGCGCAGATGACGCAGGCCGGCCTGACGCGCTTCGGCTCGGGCTTCGCCTGGCTGATCGCCCAGCGGGAAGGCGCGAACCTGAGCCTGACCGTGGCCTCAACCCCCAATCAGGACAATCCGCTCATGGATGTCAGCGAGGTCCGCGGCGAGCCCATCCTCGCGCTCGATGTATGGGAGCACGCCTACTATCTGAAATATCAGAACAAGCGGCCGGACTACATCGACGCCTGGTGGCATGTCGTCGATTGGGAGCAGGTCTCGCAGCGTTTCGTCGCCGCCCGCCAGGCATCCCAGGCCTAGTCAGGCGCGGAAAGAAGCCCCCGTCAGGGTAAAGAGGCGGCGCAGCCAGGTCCACCAGTTCCGCACGCCGTACTGGTAGCGGACGCAGTAGATATCCCGGCTCTTGCTCACTTCGAGCAGGTAGTCGTCGCTCGTCTTCAACTCGTCGACCAGCTTGTTGTCGAGCGCCTGCTGCCCCAGCCAGGGTTCGCCGGTCGATACCGCCTCTATGTCAATGCCGTCCCTGTTGCCCGCCACATGCCTGCGAAAGATCTCATGAATCCCCTCGATCTGCTCAGTCAGCTTGGCCCGCCCCTCTTCGGTGTTTTCGCCAAACATCGTCAGCGTCCTCTTGTGGCGGCCGCCGCTGATAATCTCGTAGTCGACGTCATGCTTTTTCAACAGCCGATGAAAGTTGGGCAGTTGCGTCACCACGCCGATCGAACCGACGATGGCGAAGGGCGCGGCCATGATGTGATCGGCGACGCTCGCCATCATGTAGCCGCCGCTGGCGGCGACCCGGTCGATGCAGGCCATCAGCTTCAGGCCGCGGGCCTTGATGCGGTCGAGTTGGGCCGCGGCCAGGCCGTAGCCCTCGACGGAACCGCCGCCGCTTTCGATGCAGATCAGCACCTCGTCGCCGTCGCTGGCCGCCATGAGAATCGCCGTGATCTCCCAGGCCAGCCCCTCGCTGGCGCTGGCGCTGAGGTCGCCGGTAAAATCGAGCACATAGAGCCGCGGGCGCGACTCCTCTTTTTTCTCTTCGGCGCCGGCCTTGCGGCCGAACCAGTGGGCCAACCGGCGGCGCCTGCGCCTGCGTCGCTGCGGCTTGCTCTTTTTCGCTCCCTGGTCACCTTCGCTGAGGGCTGTTTCCATTTTTTTCCGCACTTCGTCAAATTCTTCGTTAAGCTTGGTCACCTCGATGTTGACGGAAGAATCGTGCTTTTTGCCCTTGCCTCTGCGCGAGGCCGCGACCAGGGCGCCGACGGCCAGGACGAAAAGCAGCAGCAGCGTCAGGCCTTTGAGCAGGAAAAAAGCGTATTGCAACAGGTAATCCATCATCAGTGGCTTCCTCCAGTCCCCTGCGGGCAAAGTGTTCGATGAAAGGGAGCAAGAACGGCGCCCAGCCGCACCTCGGCAAGAGGTTCAACGGCTTTCTGCCGGTTGTCGTCGACGTCGAGACCGGCGGCCTCAATCCAGAGACCGACGCCCTGCTCGAAATCGCCGCCATCATTATCGAGGACTCTCCGGAGGGCCTGGTCTGCGGCGACCTGCACTGGAGCCATGTCAAGCCCTTCTCCGGCGCCAACATCGACAGCAAAGCCCTTGAAATCAACGGCATCCGCCCCTTCAGCCCACTGCGCTACGCCCTCTCCGAGCAGGAAGTCATGCAGCTCGTGCTCGATCCCATCTGCAGGGCCGTCAAGAAACAGGGTTGTCACCACGCCATCCTCGTCGGTCACAACAGCTTTTTCGACCTGGCCTTTGTCAATGCCGCCCTCGCCCGCACCGGCTACGAAGAAAACCCTTTCCACAGCTTCTGCACACTCGACACCGTCACCCTGTCCATGCTCGCCTACCGCCAGAGCATCCTGGCGCGGGCCGTGGACGCGGCAGACATCGGCAACTGGGATCCGCAACAGGCGCACTCGGCCCTCTACGACTGCGGTAAAACCGCCGAGCTCTTCTGCGCGATCTTCAATCTCTGGGACCGCAACAAAAACCTGAAGCCGCCCAGGCTGCCGCTGAATCCAAGCGAAGCGGCACTCGACTAGGCGGGCTGATTCTGAGCCTCGTCGACGGCTTCGCCCAGCAGCGGGCAGAGCTCGCCGGCACTGGCCATCTCCTCGACGATGTCACAGCCGCCGATCAGTTCCCCTTTAACAAAGAGCTGGGGAAAGGTCGGCCAGTCGGATATGCCCGGCAGCAGAGCGCGCACCGAAGGGTTGGCGATCACATCGACATAGTCGAAGGATTGGCTGCACTGGCGCAGCCGCTCGCACACCCGGCTGGAAAATCCGCACATGGGCAGCTGCGGCGTTCCTTTCATAAAGAGCAACACCCTGGATTCGGCGATGCGGTCGCGTATCTGTTGCTCGATCTGTTGCTCAATCGGCTGTTGCATGGGTCAATCCTCGGAAAGGCCGGAAAATCTGGAGACAAAAGGGGCAGAAGTTATGGACGAAGCTGCCCCTGACCGTTTCATTCTACAGGGAATGCCGCCCTTTGTACAACTGAGGGGCGCGCCTGAGGCGCGGGCTCTCATTAATCATGGGACTTTGTCAAAGCAAGCAGGGCAGTCAGGCCTGGCGCGCTAAAATGACGGGATGGATATACTGCTCGGGCTATTGAAGGCCCTGTTCTTCATCATCTTCATCCCTATCGGGGGTCTCATCGTCATGGCCTCCAGCTATATCTGCCTTTTTTCGATTCTCCAGGTTATCTACCCAGACCTGAACGATGAGGTAAAACTGCCCGCCTGGCTGATCCTGATAGCTTGGGTCATCCAGATAATTCGTCCTGACGCTATAGCCCCCCGCGGGGACCCCGGCCTGGAGCCGGCGATGGACGGCTGAACCGCTGTGGTGAAGATCCGATGACTGTTTCTCATCAAGACTAGTATGAAAAGGCGTTGAGTTGCCGACGCCAGGGCCGCAGCGGCGGCTTCAGCAGTCGTCCGTGAAATCGCGCATCCGCGGCGAGCAGAGCACGGCCTCTCCCCCTTCGGCCGAGGCCAGCCGAAAGAGCACGGCCAAATTCTCGTTCAGGGCCAGTTCCAGGGCGGCGTCGACGCCGAGTACCAGCAGCCCCGTGGCCCAGGCGTCGGCGCTGGCGACCTCGGAGTGCACCACAGTCACCGCCAGGGTGCCGTGCTTCACCGGCCAGCCGGTGCGCGGGTCGAGGATGTGGCTGTAGAGCTGCCCTTCAAAGACAAAGTGGTTGTGGTAGTCCCCCGAGCTGGCGACGCCCTGACTGCGAAGCCCGAGGCCTAGGGCCCTGCCGCCGGGCCGGGCCGGTTCGACGCCGATGCGCCAGGGCTCGCCCGGCTCTCGCTCGCCGGCGGCATAGACCTCGCCGCCGAGTTCGACGGAGAAATTGACATAGCCCTCGGAGCGCAGGGCGCGGGCGGCCCGATCCACGGCATAGCCCTTGGCCACGGATGCGAGGTCGATGGCCAGGCCCTCACGGCGCTTCATCAGGCGGGCGGGGGCCTGCTGCACAGCCAGATACTGCTGGCCGACGCGGCCGAGGGCCCGTTCGATCTCGGCCGCAGGCGGCGGCTGCGAGCGCCCGGGTTCCTCGCCGAAGCCCCAGAGCCTGACGAGCGGGGCGACGGTGATGTCGAAGGCGCCGCCTGTGGCCGTGAACAGCCGGCCGGCAATGGAGAGCATGTCCATGATTTCAGGTTCAGCCGGCACCCAGACCCCGACCGCCGATGCATTAAAGAGCGCCAGGGTCGAGTCGGGCTTCCACAGGGACGCCATGCCGTCGATGCCGTCAAATGCCCGCTGCGCGATCCGCCCCGCAGCCGACAGATCCAGATTTTCGCCCCGCCCGAGCTGCAGGCTCCAGGTCGTGCCCACGGCCTTGCCCTCCGTCTGCTCGAGCGGCCCGGAAGCGCAGCCGGCCAAGGTTGTCGCGGCCAGCAGCAACAGCGCCGCCGCCACCGCCGGGCGGCGGCTGGGAGCCGGTTTTTGCCATGCCATTGAAAGATTCCAGTAGTTCTTGCCACAGGCTGCGCTCCTGAACGACCGATGTCGCCAGCTGGCGCAGGCGGTCACAGGCGGCGAAGAGGGCCGGGCGCCGGCAGCAGCGGGCCTGCTCGAGCGGTCAGGAGCCGGTTTTTGCCATGCCATTGAAAGATTCCAGCAGTTCTTCCCACAGGCTGCGCTCCTGAACGACCGATGTCGCCAGCTGGCGCAGGCGGTCACAGGCGGTGAAGAGAGCCGGGCGCCGGCAGCAGCGGGCCAGCTCGAGCAGCTGGGCGCGAAATTCGCCGTTGTCGATCTCGGCTTTTTCTCCGCCGACCGCCAGGCGGGCCAGATCGCGCGTCCAGGAGAGCAAGAGCGCGAACAGCAGGTCGCGCGGGTGTTCACTCCAGGCCTTGGCCAGGGCGGCGGCCGTGGAGCGGCCGGTCATGAGGCGGTGCCATTCGCCGAAGGCCGACTTGCGCACCTCGACGGCTCCCTCCTTGGCGAGATCGCGCGCCTTGAGGGGGGCGCCGTCGGCCAGCTCGAGGCATTCGCCGCCGCCGTGCCTGTGCAGCCAGGCCAGGGCTTCGGCGCTTGAGGGAGAGGGCAGGAACACCGACTGACAGCGGCTGCGTACGGTCGACAGTACAAAGCCGAGGCGGGAGGCGACAAAGAAGATGTGAACCCCCGCCGGCGGCTCCTCCAGGGTCTTCAACAAGGCGTTTTCTCCCTGAATCGTCATGGCCTCGGCCGGGGCGATCATGGCCAGGCGCCGCGAGGAAAAACTCGGCGACAGCATCAGATGGCCGCAGAGCTCGCGCACCCCGTCAATGCCGATTGTCTTCTTGTCGCCGCCGCTATCGCCGCCGGCGACATACCAGTCGGGGTGGGAACCGGCGGCAAAGGCACGGCAGCTGCGGCAGCGGCGGCAGGCCTCGCCCTCGGGCGATGGCTCGTCACAGAGCAGGGCGGCAGCGAAAGCGTGGGCAAAAGACTTTTTGCCGACGCCCTCGGGACCGTGGAACAGGAGGGCGTGGGGCAGGGAGCCGGCGATCATGCTCTGCCTCAGGCGGGCGGCGGCCTCGCCGTGCCAGGGGAGGACTTCGCCGAAACTGCCCTCAACCATGCGAAAACGCTGCCAGCAGCGGTTCGAGGGCCGCCCAGGCCTGGCGGCTCACCTCTTCGAAGGGCTGGTCGGCGTCGATGACGACGGCTCGATCGGCCGCCAGGCGGGCGCGCTCGAGAAAACCGCGGCGCACGCGCTCGCCAAATTCCTCGCCGAGTTGGCCGAAGCGCAGGTCTTTGCTGTTTTTGTTGGCTATGTTGTTGCGCCGGACGCCGCTCGCTGGGGGCAGGTCGAGCAGCAGCGTCAGATCGGGCTGCGGCAGCGGCGGCAGGGCCACCTCGAGGCGGTCGATTCGCTCCCAGGGAAGTCCGCGGCCAGAGCCTTGGTAGGCGTAGCTGGAATCGCGGTAGCGGTCGCACAGCACCAGGTCGCCGCGGGCGAGCGCGGGCTCGATGACTTCGGCCGCGTGCTGGACGCGGGCGCTGTACATGAGCAGCAACTCGGTTTCGAGTCCGATCTCGATCCGCCCCTGCAGCAGCAGCTCGCGCAACTCTTCGCCGAGCTTGGTGCCGCCGGGCTCCCGCGTCAGGCAGAGCGGCATGCCCCGCTCGCGCAGTCTCGTCTCCAGGGCATGGCTCAGCTTGCTCTTGCCGCAGCCCTTGACGCCCTCAAGCACGACAAAGAGGCCCGATTTTTTCATGGGAGATCCCCGCTATTTTGCCTGCGGGGCCCCAGCGCGCCCCGACCGCCATGAATTCCTGTCCTCATGGCCGCCCCCTGACTATTCAGCGACCCAGTCGATGAAATTGGCCAGCAGGCGCAGGCCGGCCTCGCCGCTCTTTTCCGGATGAAACTGGCAGGCCAGGGCCCGGGGGCCGATCAGGGCACTGCAGAAATCGACGCCGTAAGTCGTTGTGCCGATCACGGCTCCCTCGTCTTCGGGCACGGCCATGAAGCTGTTGGCGAAGTAAAAGCTGGCATCGGGCTCTATGCCCTGCCACAGCGGATGGGGATGGGCATGCCGCACCTGGTTCCAGCCGAGTTGGGGCAATTTCAGGCCCCGTCCCGGCAGGGGCGCCACCCCTCCCCTGACCAGTCCGAGGCAGTCGACGCCGCCCTGTTCCTCACTGTGATCGAACAGGGCCTGGAGCCCCATGCAGATGCCGAGGAAGGGCCGTCTGCCGAAGCGGTCGGCGACGACGCGGTCGAGGCCGCTGTCCCTGAGATTCTTCATGTAGGCCGCGGCCGCTCCCTGGCCGGGCAGCACCAGCAGGTCGGCCCCTTCGCAGATCTCGGGGTCGCGCTGCAGGGAGACCTCGGCCGCTCCCGAGCCGGCGAGTTCAAGGGCTTTGACGACAGAGTGGAGATTCCCGGCGCCGCAGTCGGCAACCACGATGTGCAGCGAGACCACAGCCGCCTCCCGCCCCTGTCAGAGACGGCCTTTGGATGACGGCACCTCGCCGCCGCTCCGCGGGTCCAGGGCGACCGCCTGGCGGCAGGCGCGGCCGAAGGCCTTGAAGATGGTCTCGATCTTGTGGTGGTCGTTGAGCCCTCGCAGATTGTCGATGTGCAGGGTGGCGCAGGCCTCGCGGGCGAAGCCGGAAAAGAACTCCCGCGTCAGGTCGACGTCGAAACCGCCGACCCTCGGGCGCGTGAACCCGGCGTGGAAATAGAGGCCGGCGCGGCCGGAAAAATCGATGACGACACGCGACAGGGCCTCGTCGAGCGGCACACAGGAGTGGCCGTAGCGGGCGATGCCGGCCTTGTCGCCGAGGGCTTCGGCAAAGGCCTGGCCAAGGGCGATGCCGATATCCTCGACGCTGTGGTGGGCGTCGACCTCGAGGTCTCCGTTGCAGGCTACCTTGATATCAAAGCGGCCGTGGACGGCGACCTGCTGCAGCATGTGATCGAGGAAGGGCACGCTGCTGCTGAGCTCGGCGAGGCCGGAACCGTCGAGGTCGAGAGCGAGCGATATCTGGGTCTCGGCGGTGCGCCGGGAGATCTGGGAAGTGCGGGCAGTCATGGGAAGCAGAAGCAGGAGAGGCGGGTCGTCGTAAAAGACCACGGCAGTTATTTTAAGGCATGCGGGCGGACAATTTCCCCCGGCCCTGCTGCCGCCGGCCGGGCGCCGGCCGAAGCGGAGGTCGCAGAGGCCCTATCCTTTACAATAGGAACCGGGCCTCAGATGCGACGGTTGGACGGCGGCGCCCCTCCGCCTGCGGCTCTTTATTCGGCCTTCGGCTGGATTGCCCTTGCAAGCGCCCATGCAAACTCACGGACACCCTCGAGGAGGAGATTCAGCATGACTCGAATGACCAACAGCGAAGCCTTTGTAGAGACTCTGGCCGCCCACGGGGTCAAGGATATCTTCGGCATCGTCGGCTCGGCCTACATGGACGCCCTCGATATCTTCCCGCCGGCCGGCATCCGCTTCATCTCGACGGCGCACGAGCAGGGAGCCGCCCACATGGCCGACGGCTATGCCCGCGCCTGCGGCCGCCATGGCCTCTGCATCGCCCAGAACGGCCCGGGCATCACCAATTTTGTCACCGCCATCGCCGCAGCCTACTGGGCCCACTCGCCCGTGGTCATGATCACGCCCGAGAGCGGCACCACCACCTTTGGCCTCGGCGGCTTTCAGGAGACGGAACAGCTGCCGATTTTCTCGAAAATCACCAAATATCAGGCTCATCTCAACAATCCGACGCGCATGAGCGAGCTGCTCGGCAACTGCTTCAACCGCGCCCTGACCGACATGGGCCCGGCTCAGTTCAATGTGCCGCGCGATTATTTTTACGGCGAGAACGACACCAAAATCAACGGGCCCCTGACAATCGAGCGCGGAGCCGGCGGCGAGGACAGCCTCGACCGGGCCGCCGATCTGCTGGCATCGGCCCGTTTCCCGGTGATCATCGCCGGCGGCGGCCTCGCCCTGGGCGGCGGCATCGACCAGGGCCGCACCCTCGCTGAATACCTGGGCGCCCCTGTAGTCGTCAGCTACCTGCACAATGACGCCTTCCCCTGCGACCACCCGCTCTGGTGCGGCCCTCTGGGCTATCAGGGATCCAAGGCCGGCATGCAACTGCTCGCCGAAGCCGATGTGGTGCTCGCCCTCGGCTCGCGCCTCGGCCCCTTCGGCACCCTGCCGCAGCACGGCCTCGAATACTGGCCGCAGGACGCCAAGCTGATTCAGGTCGATATCAACCCCCATATGCTGGGGCTCGTCAAAGCCGTCGCCGTGCCGATCTGCGGCGACGCCGGGGCCGCGGCCCTGCGCCAGCGCCTGGCAAAGCGCCAGCCCGCCTGCCTCGGCGACCTCGACAGCCGCCGCTCCAGAATCGAGCAGTGCCAGCGCGACTGGGAGACCGAACTCGACAACTGGGGCCAGGATGAGCAGCGACCCGGCGAAGCCATAGCCCCGCGGCGCGCCCTGCGCGAACTCGAGCGGGCCATGCCGGCGCAGGCCATGGTCAGCACCGACATCGGCAACATCTGTTCGGTGGCCAACAGCTACCTTCGCTTCAGGGAAGCCCGCAGCTTCTTCGCTGCCATGACTTTCGGCAACTGTGGTTACGCCCTGCCGGCGATCATCGGCGCCAAGGCGGCTGCGCCCGACCGCCCGGCCATCGCCTATGTCGGCGACGGCGCCTGGGCCATGAGCATGGTCGAGATCATGACCTGCGTGCGCGAAAAAATCCCGGTCACGGCTGTCATCTTCCGCAACAACCAGTGGGGAGCCGAGAAGAAAAATCAGATCGACTACTACGGCGATCGCTTTGTCGGCAGCAACCTCGAAAGCCCGAGCTTCGCCGACATCGGCCGCTCCATGGGGGCCGAGGGGATTCTCGTGGAAAAGGCCGGCGACATCGGCGATGCCCTGAGAACCGCCTGCGACTATCAGCGCGACGACAAAACCACGGTGATCGAGATCTGCTGCACCCGCGAACTCGGCGATCCCTTCCGCCGCGACGCCCTGCGCAAGCCCGTGCGCCTGCTGCCGAAATACAGGGACTTCGTCTGAGTCGAGCCCCCCGGCCTGCCGTGCCGGGGAGCTGTTTTTTCCGGTCCCGGGCACTCCGCCTCTGTCCGAAATGCCGACGACAACCGCTGTCGAGGGTCAAATCGCCCGTTCGCCCGAACGACGGGAAAACCGCCTGCGACTATCAGCGCGACGGCAAAACCACGGTGCTCGAGATCTGCTGCACCCGCGAACTCGGCGATCCCTTCCGCTGCGACGCCCTGCGCAAGCCCGTGCGCCTGCTGCAGAAATACAGGGATTTCGTCTGAGTCGGAACAGCCTCCCGGCCTGCCGTGCCGGGGAGCTGTTTTTTCCGGTCCCGGGCACTCCGCCTCTGTCCGAAATGCCGACGACAACAGCTGTCAAGGGTCAAATCGCCCGCTCGCCCGAACGACGCCTCGACGTCAAATTGACCCCTTTGTCGCATGATTGAACTCAATTTTGTGTCATAGATAATAGGGGAGTGAAGTCAAGCACAGAGGGGCGACCCTGTCTTGTCTCCGCCTCACTCACAACCCTATAAACCCCCAAGCTCTGCAATTAACCGAGGTGAATTTAATGAAAACAAGAAGACTGCTAACTGCCGCCCTCTCTGCTGCGGCTCTCGCCCTGTCGCTCCTGCTGACAGCGGTTCCGGCCCAGGCACAACAGGTAACCGTTGCCTACCAGGGCATCTACAACCCCTGGAAGGTCGCCATCGACAAGAACACCTTTGAACGGGCAACCGGCTACGACATTGAGTGGCGTAAGTTCGATTCGGGGGGAGCAGTCATCAATGCCCTCGCTTCCGGCGAGGTCCAGATCGGTGTCGCCGGGTCGAGCCCGATCGCCGCCGGCGTCAGCCGCGGCCTGCCGCTGGAGCTGTTCTGGATCCTCGAGGACATCAACGCCGCCGAGGCGCTGGTCGTCCACAAGGACTCCGGCATCAATGCGCCGCGGGATCTGTTCGGCAAGAGAATCGGCGTGCCCTTCGCCTCGACAACACACTTCCACATGCTGTTCGCTCTTCAGCAGTTCGGCATCCACCCGCGGCGGGTGCGCATCGTCAACATGCAGCCGAACCAGATCGCCGCTTCCTGGCCCCGGCATGCGATCGACGCCGCCTTTGTCTGGGATCCGGCCCTGTCGGAAATCAAAAAGAACGGCAAGGTGTTGATCACCTCGGGGCTGCTGAGTTCCTGGGGCAAGGCGACCTTTGACGGCATCGTCGTCCAGGCCCGCTGGGGTAAGGGAAACAAGAACTTCATGGCGAAGTTTGTCCGTGTGCTGGCCGACATCGACGCCAACTACCGCGACAACCCCAGTGCCTGGGGCGCGAATTCGGCCAACGCCCGCTCGATCGTCAAGCTGGTCGGCGGCGATACGGCCAATGTGCCGACCGTGCTCGCCCTGTACAACTTCCCCGACCTCGACGAGCAGACCTCCAATACCTGGCTCGGCGGCGATGACGACGGCGGCGCGGCGCGGGCCCTGCGCTTCACCTCCGAGTTCCTGAAGACGGAGAAGAAAATCGACAAAGTCCAGCCGAACTACGGCAAGTTTGTCAACCCCTCTTACGCGGAAGCCGCAAAGAGGCTTTGAGGAACTGATCCCTCCCGGGTCCGCCGCGGCGGACCCGGCCTTCAGGACCCCAGGCCCGACGCAGCGAATCCTGCGCCGGGCCGGGCTGAAGGCGCACAGCCTGCAGCATCGGCCGCCGTCTCTCCTCCACTGTGAAAATTGACTTCACTCCAGCTCAAGGACGTCTCTGTTATATTTGACAGCGCCTCGACCGACGGCAAAACGGAGGCGCTGTCAAATATCAACCTCGAAGTAAAGGGCGAAGAATTTGTCGTCGTGCTCGGCGCCTCGGGCTGCGGCAAGACCACCCTGCTCAACCTGCTCGCCGGCTTCCTGACGCCGACTTCGGGGGCGGCGTCGCTCGTCAACGGCGACGGCGACAGCCACGAGATCACCAGGCCCGGCGCCGAACGCGGTGTCGTCTTCCAGAAGCACGCCCTCCTGCCCTGGCTCAATGTCATCGACAACGTCGCTTTCGGCCTCAAGCTCTCCGGCATCGGGCGGAGCGAGCGCTATGCGACCTCCGACCGCTTCCTCGATCTGACCAGCCTGACGAAGTTCCGCGAACACAAGATCTACCAACTCTCCGGCGGCATGCAACAGCGGGTCGGCATCGCCCGCGCCCTCGCCTGCGACCCCGAGATCCTGCTCATGGACGAGCCCCTCGGCGCCCTTGACGCCCTGACGCGCGAGATCCTGCAGGAGCTGTTGATCAAAATCTGGGCCGAGACGCGCAAAATCGTTTTCTTCATCACGCACAGCGTCGAGGAGGCCCTCTTCCTCGCGACCCGGCTCATCATCATGTCGCCGCGGCCCGGGCGCATCACCCACGAGTTCAACCTCGACTTCTGCCGCCGCTACCTCAAGGGCGAGGACGCCCGCAGCGTCAAATCCCTGCCCGAGTTCATCGAGGTGCGCGAGAGAGTGCTCGGCATCATCCACGGCGATGAGCCGCCCGAGGAGGGAACCGAATGAACAATAAGTCCGCTGGCTCCGGCAACGGCAGAAAGCCTCGGTCCTACGGCGTACCGGGCCAGGGCAGATCGGCGATCATCAGCATCGTCAGCGCCCTGAGCCTGTTTTTCCTCTGGTTCATCGTCACCCAGCCGATCTTCACGGTCGAAGAATTCGGCGAGACCCTGACCGGCGTACCCCTGATCGAGCCGCTGTTCCTGCCCTCGCCCCAGACCGTGTGGGAGCGGGGCATCGAAGTCTGGAATGAAGAGTTCAGCGGCGCCGACCTGCTGACCCACCTCGACTGGAGCATGTGGCGCGTCTTCGCCGCCTTTTTCCTCGCCCTCGCCCTCGCCGTCCCCGTCGGCCTGCTCATGGGCGTCAACCGCTTTGCCCGCGGCATCTTCGACCCGCCGATCGAGTTCTACCGGCCGATTCCGCCCCTGGCCTACCTGCCGCTGATCATCATCTGGTTCGGCATCGGCGAAGTACCCAAGATCACCCTGATCTTCCTCGCCATCTTCGCGCCCCTGGTGCTCAACACCCGCGCCGGGGTGCGATCGGTCGCCATCGAACAGATCCATGCGGCCTACTCCATGGGGGCGACGCGCCTGCAGGTCATCAGCCATGTCATCTTCCCCGGCGCCCTGCCCGAGATTCTGACCGGCATGCGCATCGGCATCGGCTTTGGCTGGACCACCCTGGTCGCCGCCGAACTGATCGCCGCCGAAGCCGGCCTCGGCGCCATGATCAAGGCCGCCTCCGACTTTCTCGTGACCGACGTCGTCATCCTCGGCATCATCCTGATCGGCATCATCGCCTACCTGTTCGATCTGACCATGCGCCGCGTCGAGGCGCTGGTGGTGCCCTGGAAAGGCAAGGTCTGATTCCCTGAGCCGCGCCAGCAGCGCCCCCGGCCGACGCCAGGCTCCCGTGGAGGTTCTCGCCACTTTCAACGCGGGCTCGTCGAGCCTTAAATTCTCCGTCTGCAGCCTTGGTCGACCGAGTCCGCAGCTGCTGGCGCGGGGACATTTCGCCGACTTCAGCGGCGAGGGGGCGGGCGGCGTCCTCAGCTGCGGCGGACCGGCCGATGCCGACCTCGGCCGGCCCGCCGGCAATCAGGAGCAGGCGACCCATGCCGTCCTCGACTGGATCACGCGCCGACCGGACTGGCATCTTGTCGCCGCCGGCCACCGCATCGTCCACGGCGGCCGGCGCCGGCACCACGCCCCCATCGACGATGAACTGCTGGCGCAACTGAAGCAGCTGCGGCCGCTGGCGCCGCTGCACCTGCCGGCCAACCTTGAGGCCGTGGCCGCGGTGCGCCAGAGCCATCCGCGACTGCCCCAGGTCGCCTGCTTCGACACGGCCTTTCACGGCGTGCGCCCCGAGAGCGAACAGCGGCCGGCTCTGGAGCGCGATCTCGTCGAGGAAGGCATCCGCAACTACGGCTTCCACGGCCTGTCCTATGAATCGATCTGCCGGCTCTGGCCCGGCGCGACCGGCGGCCCCCTGCCGTCGCGGCTGCTCGTCGCTCACCTCGGTAACGGCGCCAGCGCCTGCGCCATCAGGGACGGCCTCAGCGTCGCCACGACCATGGGCTTTCCCACCCTCAACGGACTCGTCATGGGCACCCGCTCGGGCTCGATTGACCCCGGAATTTTGCTATATTTAATGCGCACCCGCAGCTGGGGGCACGCTGAGCTTGAACATTCGCTATACAATCGTTCAGGCATGCTCGGAGTTTCACAACTGAGCTCCGACATGCGTGCGCTTCTCGCCAGCAAGGATGTGCGCGCGGCCGAGGCCGTCGAGCTGTTCTGCCGCAGTGCCGCCCGCCATCTCGGCAGGCTCGCTGTCGCCATCGGCGGTCTGGACGCCCTCGTCTTTACTGGCGGAATCGGTGAAAACGCGCCCTCAGTGCGGGCGCGCATCGCCGACGACCTCAGCTTTCTCGGCGTCGCCGTCGATGCGCGGGCCAATGCGGCCAACGAAACTTCCCTCAGCGCCGCCGGCGCCGCGGTCCAGACATGGCGGCTCGAAACCGACGAAGAGGCCATGATCGCATCCCACACCCTGGGGCTCGGCACCTGACTCCCATCCCATCCATCTCACCCTGCTTAAAAATGCGTATTGGAATCCCCAAGGAAATCAAAAACCACGAATACCGCGTCGGCCTCATGCCCGGCCCGGTACGCGAGCTGACGGCCCACGACCACGAAGTGCTGGTCGAGAGCGGGGCCGGTCTCGGCGTCGGCATGAGCGACGACTCCTACGAGCAGGCCGGCGCCAGGGTGTGCCCCTCGGCCGAGGACGTCTTCGCCGAAGCCGATCTCCTCGTCAAGGTCAAGGAGCCTCTGGCCGACGAGCGCAAGCGCCTGCGCCCCGATCAGGTGCTCTTCACTTTTCTCCACCTAGCGCCCGATGTCGATCAGACCAGGGACCTCATCGACAGCGGCGCCACCTGCATCGCCTGCGAGACCATCCCCTCGGCCGACGGCCGCCTGCCGATTCTCGCGCCCATGTCCATGGTCGCCGGCCGCCTGTCGATTCAGGCCGGCGCCAAATCGCTGGAAAAACACGCCGGCGGGCGCGGCCTGCTGCTGTCTGGCATCGCCGGCGTACCCGGCGGCAACATCCTCATCATCGGCGGCGGCGTCGTCGGCTCCAATGCCGCCGCCATGGCCCACGGCATGCGGACCCGCGTCACCGTGCTCGATCGCTCGCCCGCCGTCCTCGAGAGGCTCGACAGCGAATTCGCCGGCCAGGTGCACACCCGCTTTTCGACTCAGGACGCCCTCAGCGAAGAGGTGCGCCAGGCCGACCTCGTCATCGGCGCCGTTCTCCTGCCCGGCGCCTCGGCCCCGCGCCTGATCGACCGCGCCATGCTGAAAACCATGAAGCCCGGCTCGGTTTTCGTCGACGTCGCCATCGACCAGGGAGGCTGCGCCGAGACGTCCAGGGCGACGACCCACACGGATCCGACCTACATCGTCGACGACATCGTCCACTACTGCGTCGCCAACATGCCCGGCGCCACCCCCCTGACTTCGACCCTGGCCCTCAACAACATCACCCTGCCCTATGTGCTCGATCTCGCCAACAAGGGCTGGAAGAAGGCCCTGGCCGACGACCCCCTGTTCCTGCAGGGGCTCAATGTGTGGGACGGCAGGGTCACCTGCGCCGAGGTCGCGGCCAGCCAGGGACTGGAGTACACCGAAGCGGGCCGGTCCCTCGCCTGAGCGCCCCTGGCGGCTGACATCAAGGCCCGCCGGGGGGCGGGATGGCATATAATAGAGGGCAGTTCTTTCGATGCCGAGGTGGCGGAACTGGTAGACGCGCTGGCTTCAGGTGCCAGTGGGGGCAACCCCGTGGAGGTTCGAGTCCTCTCCTCGGCACCAACCTCAGGCCCCCGACCCGGGCTGCCTCCGGCCCCGAAGCTCCCGAGCAGCGCGGGGCTTTTCTGATTTGAATTGAGCCCACGAGGCCTCTTCCCTATGCCCCCCCTGCATGTTGCTGCCCACCGCGGGGCGCCCCTGATCGGCTCCTCCAGCCAGGCCAACCCGTGACCAAGGCGCCCGCCCGCCGGCGAAGAAGCTGGTTGCCGGCCCTGTTGTTGCCGCTGTCGCTGTCGCTCGGCGGCTGCGACGGCCGGACCGGGGCGCAGCTCTACTCCCAGCCCCGACCCGAGGCGGCCCGGCCCCATGCCGGCATCGCCTGGGACAGGCCGCTGTCCTGGCATCGTCTGCCGGAGACCGACTGGCGCCTCGCCAGCTTCGCCGTCGCCGATGAGGGTGCGCCCGACGGCCTCGCCGATGTATCCCTGACGCTTTTTGCCAGCGGCGCCGCCGGCGAGGCCGCCCATGTCAACCGCTGGCGCGGCCAGCTCGCCCTCAGGCGGCTGAGCGCCGAAGAGATCGCCGCCAGCGGCTCTGACGACCGCAATTCCCTGGGCGCCTTCCGCTGGTTTGAGCTCAGGGGCGGCCCCGGCCGGGGCGCCATCCTCGCGTCCCTGACAACCGTCGGCGATCGCGTCTGGATTGTCCGCATGACGGCCTCCGCCAACGCGGTCTCACTGCTGCGCCCCGGCTTTCTCTCCTTCAGCCGCAGCCTCAAGCCCTATCACAGAGCCGCCGGGGAGAAGTCGTGAGGAGGCTCACGCAACCGGCCAACCGCCTGCTGCTGTGGCTGGCCGACCCGCGCTTTTTCACCTTCGGCCTCGCCTGGCTTATGCTGCTGCTTGTCATCGGCACCTGGGCCCAGAGCGAGATCGGCATCTACCGCGCCCAGCAGAAATATTTTTCGCTGTTCTGGCTCGCCGGCGGCTGGCTGCCGCTGCCCGGCGCCGGCGCCGTCCTCGCCTTCATCACAGCCGCGCTCGCCGCCCGCATCGCCGTCAAAACCCGCTGGCGCGACCCGCGCCAGTTCGGCACCGCCCTGATTCATGCCGGGGCCATCCTGCTGCTGGCCGGCGGCGGGCTGACGGCCCTCTTCGCCGAGGAGGGGCACATGGTGCTGCGCGAGGGCGAGACATCGGCCATCGTACGCTCCTATCACGACATTGAGCTGGCGGTCATCGACCACAGCGACCCCCACTCCGATTCCGTTCTGGTCTTTCCCGGCCCGCTGCTGCAGCCCGGCAGGGTGCTCGGGCACGAGACCCTGCCGTTCGCCCTCCAGGTACGCGGCTTCTGCCGCAACTGTGAACTCGTCGGGGGAGCCGGCGACTCCCGGATACTGCGCCCGCTGCCGCTCGCCAGGGACAACGAACTCAACCTCGCCGGCGCCTCCCTGGCGCTGATCGACGGCTCGCCGGCGACAGAGTTATACAGTCTGTTCGAGCAGACACCGGCGCCCCTGGCCATCCGCCGCGGCGACCGCATCTTCAGTCTGAGGATACGCAAGGCCGAAAGAGCCCTGCCCTTTCAGCTGCACCTTGTCGATTTTGTCCGCCGGACTCATCCGGGTTCGACCATCCCCAGCTGGTACAGTTCGGAAATCGAGCTCGAAGAGGCCGGGGTGGCGACGCGCAATGTCATCCGCATGAACGAGCCCCTGCGCCACCGCGGCTACACCTTCTACCAGGCCTCCTTCACGGCCGACGACAGCGGCGAGGCGACGGTGCTCGCCGTCGTGCAGAACTCCGGTCGCCTCTTTCCCTACATCTCCAGCGTCATCGTCTGCTTCGGCATGCTGCTGCATCTCTTCACGCGCCTGCCGGCACTGGCGAGGAGGAACCGCCCGTGAAAGCGCGGCCCTTTTTTCATCGGACATGCAGAACCGGGCTGGCCCTGATCGGCTCCCTCGCTGCCGCCCTCATGCTGGCCGCGCCCGCCGCCTCCCTTGAAGTCGGCGGCGACTTCGCCCAGCTGCCGATCCTGCACAAGGGACGCCTCAAGCCGCTCGACACCTTCGCCCGCGATCAGCTGGCCAAGCTCGGCGGCAGCGAATCGGAGCTGTCGGCCTCGGCCTGGCTGGCCGAGATGCTCTTCACCCCTGAACTGTCCTACAAGCGGCCGCTGTTCAGGGTTTCGAGCCCCGATGTGCGCGACGCCCTGAAGCTGCCCCAAAGCCCGGGCAACCGCTACAGCTTCAACGACCTGGCCGATCGCGTCGAGGCCCGGCTCGACAGCCTCGCCAAGCTGGCCGCGCGGCCCGCCGAGGAGCGCACCGGCGTGCAGAATCTACTGGTCGAAGCCTATCTGCAGACCCTGCTGTTTTTCCAGCTGAGCCGCTCGCTGTCGCTGCTGCTGCCCGATTTTTCGCTGGCCTCCGCCGGGCTCGCCGGCGAACTCGACCTGCAGGCCGACAGGCGCTACAGCTGGACGGAAATGCAGCGGCTCCGCGCCCGCCTGAGCGAGCGCGAGCGGCGGCTCAGCACCCTGCCGGCCAGCGCCTGGAGCGACGAAGACCGCATGCTGCTGTCCTTGGCCAGGCGCATCCGGCTCTACAGCGGCGACGAGCGCTCGCTCATCCTGCGCGTGATCCCGCCGCAATGGGCCGACAACCGCGACCTCTGGCTGTCGCCCTGGTCGGTCATCCGCGAGGGCCGCGGCTCGCCGCAAAGCGCCCGCCTGTTCCAGTTGTGGCAGCAGTTGGCCGAGACCTACCGCGACCACGACAGCCCCGCCTTTCAGCGCACGGCGGCCGAACTGCGCTCGCTCATGCCGGCCGACGAACGGCGGCTCTCCCTCGAAACCTTCTACAACCTGGCGCGCCCCTTTCACTGGAGCCTGCTGCTCTACGCCGCCGCCTTTGCCACCGCAGTTTTTGCCTATGCCCGCCGGCGGCTGCGCCCCGGCGCTTCACTCCCGAGCGCAGAGGGCGCGACTCTGGCAGCGACTCTGCTGCTCGCCGGCGGCGCCCTCATACACGCCGCCGGCATCGGCCTGCGCATGTACCTGTTGTCGCGGCCGCCCGTGGCGACCCTCTATGAATCGATTCTGTTCGCGGCCCTCGCCGCCGTGCTCTTCGGGCTGCTGTGGGGCCGCCGCGGCCGCGGCCCGGGGCTCATCGCCGCCGCCGCCTCGGGCGCGGCCCTGCTGTGGATCGCCCGCGGCTACGGTCAGCAGGGCGACACCCTCGAGGTTCTCGTCGCCGTGCTCGACACCAACTTCTGGCTCGCCACCCATGTCGTCTTCATGACTCTGGGCTACGGCTGTTCGATCTCCCTCGCCGTCATCGGCCACCTCTACCTCGCCGGCCGCGCCTTCGGCGTCGGCAGCGACGGCGGCGGCGGCGGACTGCGCACCCTCGAATCCGGCATCCTCGCCTCGGCTCTGGTGGCGGGCTTCTTTTCGCTGTTCGGCACCCTCCTCGGCGGTATCTGGGCCGATCAGTCCTGGGGCCGTTTCTGGGGCTGGGATCCCAAGGAAAACGGGGCCCTGTTGCTGGTGCTGTGGCTGCTCCTGCTGCTTCATGGCCGCATCTCCGGCCTCTTCAGGCCACTGGCGCTGGCCGTGGCGGCGAGCCTGGCCAATGTCGTCGTCGCCCTCGCCTGGTTCGGCGTCAACCTACTGAACGTCGGCCTGCACTCCTACGGCTTCACCGAGGGAGCCGCCCTCAATCTGGCCCTCTTCTGCGCCGCCGAGGTGCTGCTTGTCGCCGCCCTCGCGGTTCTCGCCCAAACCCGCGTGCGCACCGCCACGGCCAGGGCCTGATGTCCCGCTGGACGCTGCTGCGGTGGACCCTCTTCTGCGCCTTTGCCGTCGTCGTCGCCCTGGTGCTGCGCTACGGCGGCCTGTGGCAGTTCGCCGCCGTCCCCGAGGGCTATGATCAGGAACCCGCCTGGAGCGCCCCGCCCGCCCCCGATGCCGAGTTCACCACGCTCGACGGCGAGCCCGTCAGAATCAACGACTTTCGCGGCCGCATCCTGCTGCTGAACTTCTGGGCCACCTGGTGCCCCCCCTGCCTCAGGGAATTTCCGATTCTGTTGGACATCGTCGCCCGCAGCGAAAAAGAGGTGGCCCTGCTGGCGGTCTCGCACGACAGCCGGGCGACCGACATCCCCCCCTATCTCGATCGTTTCCGCCGGCGCCACGGCGCCGTCCTCGACAGCCCCGAGACGCTCATCGCCCTCGACGCCTCGCGCGAGACCAGTCAGAACCTGTTCAATGTCGTCCTGTTGCCGGAGACCTTCATCATCGACCGCGACGGCCGCATCCAGCGCAAGGTCGTCGGTTCCGAGGCCTGGGAAGACCCGCAGTTGCTGGACTGGCTCGAACAGCTGAGAGCCCGCTGAGACGGGCCGGCGCCGTCAGGCGCTCAGAACTGCTGTTCCTCGGTTGAGCCGGTCAGGGCCGTGACCGAAGAGGCGCCGCCCTGGATGACGGTCGTGACGTCGTCGAAGTAGCCGGTGCCGACCTCGGCCTGGTGGCTCGAGAAGGTGTAGCCCCGCTCGAGGCCCTGGAATTCCTTTTCCTGCACCAGGTCGACATAGGCGGTCATGCCCTGGTCGACATAGCGTTCGGCGAGGTCGAACATGCTGTACCACATGTTGTGGATGCCGGCGAGCGTGATGAACTGGTACCTGTAGCCCATGGCGCTGAGCTCCTCCTGGAAGCGGGCGATGGTGGCGTCGTCGAGGTTTTTCTTCCAGTTGAACGACGGCGAGCAGTTGTAGGCCAAAAATCGCTGGGGATACTCCCTGAGCACCGCTTCGGCGAACCTCTTCGCTTCGTCGAGATCGGGTACCGCCGTCTCGCACCAGAGAAGATCGGCGTAGGGCGCGTAGGCGATCCCGCGGGCGATCGCCTGGTCGAGCCCCGCCCTGGTGCGGTAAAAGCCCTCAGGGGTGCGTTCGCCGGTGACGAAGGGGGCGTCGTAGGGATCCGTATCCGAAGTCAGCAGACTGGCGGAGTTGGCGTCGGTTCGCGCGAACAGAATCGTCGGCGTGTTGCAGACGTCGGCGGCGAGCCGGGCGGCGATCAGTTTCTGAATCGCCTCCTGCGTCGACACCAGCACCTTGCCGCCCATGTGGCCGCACTTTTTCGCCGACGCCAGCTGATCCTCGAAGTGAACTCCGGCGGCGCCGGCGGCGACCATGGCCTTCATGAGTTCAAAGGCGTTGAGCACCCCGCCGAAACCGGCCTCGGCGTCGGCGATGATGGGCGCGAACAGATCCGCATCCTCGTTGCCTCTGGCCCATTCGATCTGGTCGGCACGGGCAAAGGTGTTGTTGATGCGCCGCACCACGGCAGGAACGGAATCGGCCGGGTAGAGCGACTGGTCGGGGTACATTTCCCCGGCGAGGTTGGCGTCGGCGGCGACCTGCCAGCCCGACAGGTAAATCGCCTTGACGCCGGCCTTGACCTGCTGCAGCGCCTGGCCCCCGCTGAGGGCGCCGAGGCTGTTGACGAAATCCTCTTCGTGCAGCAGTCTCCACAGCTTTTTCGCGCCGCGCCTGGCGTAGGTGTGCTCCGGCTGCACCGATCCCTGCAGGCGCACGACGTCCCCGGCACTGTAACCGCGTTTGACGTCTTTCCAGCGCGGAGACTCATCCCAGTCCTGTTGAAGAGCCGCTACCCTCGCCTGCCTCGACATTTTTTTGCTTTCTCCACTGGAAGAAAAAGAGTTCATCACAGATCCCCCCGTTTAAATTCAAAGATCAAATTGAAACACCTCACACCGGCTTTCAGCACAATTACTGCACGTATTTACGATTATACATTTGCAGGCCGGTGCCTGACCCCATGAGCAGGGTGTCGGGTGCGGTTTCGTGCGATTTACGGCAGCGGGAAAATTCTGCCACCCCGACTCCGGCATGCACTTCGGGGTGCATGTCCGCCGCCGAAACCATGGGTGGCAAAAATGCCGTTTTTAACGGAAAAACGATGTTTCAAAGGCGGAAAAAAGTCTCACTCTGCACGGCATGGCGATCTGTATAGCCTTTCTCTGAACCCTTTTAAAAAAAGGGCTCGCAAAGCCGACCGGCGGCTCGGTCTTGCGCTGCATAACAAAAAAACAGGACAAATTGCCACACCATGAAGTAAATGCTTCGGTGCTCTCTGGATTATTAAAAAGTGACTCTTTTTCAAGACCGGACTTCTGTCTGAAACTTCCCCAAAAGAGATATAGAATTTTTTCCACTGAGGTGTTCAGGTGGACTTTTTCCACTTCATGAATAAGCCATGGAAACCCCAATCCAGCTTTCGCATTACTTCTAATAGATTCAATGGACGACGACGATTTAACTGCACCAGGAAATTTTCTCGCCGGCAGCGCCGACGTGATCACTGTCGCTCCGGTCGCAGGGGAGCCCTCCCTGCCACAGTTGTGGAAGGACTGCGTCGAGGCCCTTGAGAATCAGTACGAGGAAGAGGAAATCAGCACCTGGATCCGCCCGTTGCAGGCGGCATCGCTCAACGGCAGCTTCCTGCTCTACGCCCCCAACAGCTTCATCCAGAAGAAGGTCGAAAAGAAATTCCTGCCCTCGATCAAGCACTATGTCAGCAAGTCGATCGGAGACTGCAGCGTCTACATCCGGGTCGGCAGCCTTGAGGCCGCCGGGACCGCAGTCAAGGGGACCCCGGCCCCGGCCGGCAGGAGGGGCCCCGCCATCGACCCCGGCCTCGATCTGCAGTACCGCTTCAGCAATTTTGTCTGCGGCACTTCCTATCAGGTCAGCCACTCGGCCGCCCGCCAGGTGGCGGAAAAACCCGGCAGGGGCGCCTACAACCCGCTGCTCATCTACGGCTCTTCGGGCCTCGGCAAAACCCACCTGCTACAGGCCATCGGCAATGAAATCCGGCAGAACATGCCGCAGAAGAAACTGCTCTACATCCACTCCGATACCTACATACGCAACTGGATCAGCGCCCTCAGGGCCAACAAGATCGACGAATTCAAGGCGATTCACCGCAGCTTCGACGTCCTGCTGATCGACGACATCTATTTCTTCGCCGACAAAATGAAGCTGCAGGAAGATCTGTTCCACACGATCAACGCCATGTTGCACGGCGACGGGCAGCTGGTCATGACCTCCGATCGCTACCCGAAGAACATCGACGGCATCAGCGACCGCCTGAAAACCCGCATGAACTGGGGTCTCGCCGTCTGTATTGACCCGCCGGACCTCGAGACGCGAGTCGCCATCCTGCAGCAGAAAGCCGAGGAGCGGAAACTGAAGCTGACAGAAGAAGTCGCCTTCTACATCGCCCGGAAAATCAATTCCAATGTGCGCGAGCTCGAAGGGGCCCTGAGCCGTCTGAGCATCCATCAGGAGGTCCACGGCAAGACGATCTCGGTCGACATGGCCCAGGCCTGTCTCAGCGACCTCATCTCCTCCAACAACCGCCGGCTCAGCATCGATCAGGTGCTCAATGTGGTGTGCCAGCACTACGGCCTGAACCGCGATCAGATTGCCTCCAAGACGCGCACGCGCCACATCGCCCGGGCGCGACAGATGGCCATGGCCCTGCTGAAGGAGTTGACGTCCCACAGCCTGCCGCACATCGGCCGCTTCATCGGCAACCGCGACCACTCGACCGTACTCCACGCCTGCCGCAAGATTAAAGAGTTGCGCAGGGAATTTCCCGAGATCGAAGGGGATTACACCCACATCAAGCGCCGCCTGCTCGACTGAGCATCGCTCGAGCCGTGGGCCATGACATCGGGCGCAGTCTGAAGCAGATCCGCGAGGCCATGGCGGCCTGCGCCCTTGAGCACGGCCGCGACCCGGGCGAGACGGGTCTTGTCGCCGTCAGCAAACAGCAGGGAGCGGAAAAAATCCTCACCGCCGCCCGCTGCGGCCAGCTCGACTTCGGCGAAAACTACAGCGGCGAGGCGCTCGGAAAAATGGAGCAGATCGCCTCCGAGCCCGAAGCCGCTTCTCTGCGCTGGCACTTTATCGGCCAGCTGCAGAGCAACAAGACCGGCGCCGTCGCCGAGCGCTTCGCCTGGGTGCACGGCCTCGACCGGCTGCGCATCGCCGAGCGCCTGTCGCGCCAGCGGCCGCAGCATCTGCCGGCCCTCAATGTCTGCCTGCAGGTCAATCTCGACGACGAAAACAGCAAGGCCGGCATGGCTGCCGGCGAGGCCGCCGAATTGGCCCGGGCAGTCAAAGACCTGCCCGACCTGCGTCTGCGGGGACTCATGGCGATCCCCGCCCCCCGGGTCGATCTCGCCGACCAGCGCCGCTCCTTCGTCCGCCTCCGCACCCTGCTGCAATCCCTGCAGCAGAGCGGCCTGCCCCAGCTCGACACCCTGTCCATGGGAACGACCAACGATTTCCGCGCCGCCATCGCCGAGGGGGCGACCTGGGTGCGCATCGGCACCGCCATCTTTGGCCAACGCCCGAAGGCACCTCCACCTCTATAATTAACAGACCATCTCCGCCGCCCTTGCGCGCTCTCCCACCGTCTCTGGATTCGGGGTTGAAACACTCCAGCAAAAACGCATCCACACCTGGCCCCGGCTGCGCAAAAACGGGCGTGAACCGCCACTCCGCCGAGGCCCGACCGACGCCAGCCGGCACTGGCATGCCGGGCTGCGCAGCCTTCGTCCAGCAGGACCCCTGGGCCCTCGAGCAGAGCCACAGCCTCCGCGGCCGCCTGGCGGCTGCCATTGACGCCGAGGATGGCGACCTCGCCCTGATTGATATCGAGCCCCTGATCTTCGTCGAGTTCACAAGCTCCGACCGGCAGCTCGAGGGCGAACTGCTGCGCCGCTTCCATCTCGAACCTCTGGAGATCGAACCGAACGACGCCAGCCTGTCGCTGGTCATGCCGCGCCTGGGGACCCAGTCGCCCTTCTCCTCCAAGGCCAGCGAAATCGCCCAGCGCAGCGGCCTCGAAAATATCGCCCGCATCGAATACGGCCGCCTCTGCCACTGGCGGCCCCAAGCCCCCGCGCCCCTGTCAAACGGCGAGCGGCTGGCGCACGACCGCATGACCGAAGTCGTCCGGCGTGCCCCGGAGCTCCACAGCTGGCAGCAATTATTTGCCCGCCCCGAAGCGGCAGAGGCGCGCTGGATGCCGCTGCTCGAGGGAGGGGCCAAGGCCCTGGGCGCCTGGAGCCTGGAGCTCGGCCTGGCCCTGTCCGACGTCGAGATCAACTACCTCGTCGCCCGCTATCGCGAGCTCGGGCGCGACCCGAGCGACGCCGAACTGCTCATGTTCGCCCAGGTCAATTCCGAGCACTGCCGTCACAAGATATTCAACAGTAGCTGGAGCTTTGACGGCGGGGCTCCTGACGAAGGCTGCGGAGGGGGGGTCTCCCTCTTCTCCCGCATCCGCCAGACGCTC
This sequence comes from Candidatus Porifericomitales bacterium, assembly GCA_965237735.1. Taxonomy (GTDB): domain Bacteria; phylum Pseudomonadota; class Gammaproteobacteria; order CBDEFV01; family CBDEFV01; genus CBDEFV01. The sequence goes on from CBDEFV010000006.1 coordinate 109,511, forward strand.
GAGCGACTCGAACATGCGCCCGTGCTGCGGCTGCCGGCCGAGCCCAAGGCGCCGGCCGCCTGGGCCGCCTATCAGGACAACGCCGCCATCCTCGACCGCCGGCCCCTGTCGCTTCGGACTGCCGGCGGCGACGGCGCCGGGGCTGCAGCAGAGAGCTCCCATCTGCTGATCAAGGTCGAGACGCACAACCATCCGACGGCGATCTCGCCGTTTTCCGGCGCCGCCACCGGCAGCGGCGGCGAAATCCGCGATCAGGGCGCGACTGGCCGCGGCGGCCGCAGCAAGGCCGGTTTTGCCGGCTACAGCGTCTCCCACCTGCGCCTGCCGAACCGCCCCCAACCTTGGGAGGGAGCGGGCTCCAAACCCGAGGGTTTTGCCTCGGCTCTCGAGATCAGCTGTGATGCGCCCCTCGGAGCGGCCGCCTTCAACAACGAATTTGGCCGCCCCTGTCTCGGCGGCTATTTTCGCAGCTTTGAACAGGCCGGGCCGGGCGCCGCCCGCGGCTATCACAAACCGGTCATGATCGCCGGCGGCCTCGGCTGCATCGACAGCCGCCAAGTCGCCAAGAAAGAGCGCCCGCCACCCGGTTCGCTGCTGCTACAGATCGGCGGGCCCGGCATGCGCATCGGCATCGGCGGCGCCGCCGCCTCGAGCCTCAACGCCGGCGACAACGACAGCGAACTCGATTTTTCCTCGGTTCAACGGGCCAATCCCGAAATGCAGCGGCGGGCCCAGGAAGTCATCGACCGCTGCAGCTCCTCGGACGACAACCCGATTCTGACGATTCACGACGTCGGCGCCGGCGGTCTCGGCAACGCCATCGCCGAAATCGCTGCCTGCGCCGACGGCGCGCTCGTCGATCTGGAGCAGATTCCACTGGCGGATTCCAGCCTGAGCCCGGCGGAAATCTGCAGCAACGAAGCCCAGGAGCGCTATGTGCTGGCCATCGAACCGCAGCGGCTCGAGGAGTTCCGCGCCCTCTGCCGGCGCGAGCGCTGCCCCCTGGCCGTGATCGGCCGCCTCGGCCACGGCGGACGCCTCGAGTTTCGCCATGAAGCCGCCGGCAACAGCCCGGTCGACCTGCCGCTGTCGCTGCTCTTCGGCGACCTGCCGCGGCCGCGGCGGCAGGCGCGTCGCCGCCGAAGCGGGGTCGGAGCCCTGAAGCTGCCCGATCTCGGCCTCGAGGACATGATCGAGCGCGTACTTCAGGCCCCTTCGGTCGCCGACAAGAGTTTCCTCGTCACCATCTGCGATCGCACCGTCGGCGGCCTGTCGGTGCGCGACCCCCTGGTCGGCCCGCGGCAGGTAGCCGTCGCCGATGCCGCCGTCCTCGCCGCCGATTACCACGGCTACGGCGGCGAGGCCGTAGCGATCGGCGAACGCGCCCCCGTGGCCGTTCTCGACGCGGCCCGCGCCTCCCGCCTCGCCATCGCCGAGGCCCTGACGAACATCGCCTCGGCCCCTGTCGCCGAAATCACGGATGTGGCCCTGTCGGCCAACTGGATGGCGGCCTGCGGCGACCCCGGGGAGGACGCCGCCCTCGTCGACGCCGTCGACGCCGCCACCGACTTCTGCCGCGAGCTCGACATCTCCATTCCCATGGGCAAGGATTCGCTCTCCATGCGCAGCCGCTGGCGCGACGACGGGGGCAAGAACCGCGAGATGAGCGCTCCGGTCACCCTGATTGCCACGGCCTTTGCGCCCCTCGCCGATGTGCGCGACGCCTCGACGCCGGCCCTGGTCGACGACGACGGCACCGCCCTGATTCTGCTCGACGGCCGCCCCCGGGAACCGCGCCTCGGCGCCTCCATCCTCAGCCAGGTATGCGGCGGCATCGGCGGCGCGGCACCCGACGCCGACCCCGCCTTCATCAAAAGTCTCTTCGCCGCCGTCGGTGAACTGCGCCGCCGCGGCTGGCTCCTCGCCTACCACGACCGCTCCGACGGCGGTCTCATCGCCACCCTGGCGGAGATGGCCTTCGCCGGCGGCTGCGGCATGACACTCAACTGCCGGGAACTGCTCGAGGCCCAGAGAGAGGTCGACCGCCGCCAGGCCCTCGTCAAGGCCCTCTTTGCCGAGGAGCCCGGTGCCCTGCTGCAGGTAACCGAAGAGCACCGGCCGGCCTCCCTCGAGTTGCTGGGCAAACTCGGCCTCGGAGATCAGGCCTTCGCCCTGGGGCGGCCCGCCCGGCATCTGCGCCTTGAGATCCGCGACGGCGGGGCGGAGTTGCTGAGCCTGCCGCTCGAGGCGCTGCGCCGCTGCTGGTCGAGCCTGACTCTGGATATCCAGCAGCTGCGCGACGACAGCGACTGTGCCGCCAAGGCCTACGAAGTCGCCGTCTCCGGCGCGTCCCTGCTGTGCCTGCAATGCAGCTTCGACCCCCAGGAAGAGCCCGGCGCCCCCGCCATCAGGAAGCAGCGGCCGGCTCTCGCCGTCGTCCGCGAGCAGGGCACCAATGGCCAGCGCGAGATGCAGGCGGCCTTCGAGCGGGCCGGCTTCGTCGTCCAGGACCTGCCCCTGAGCGCCCTCGAAGAAGGCGACTTCGATCTGCGGACCGTCCAGGGCATGGCCATGGCCGGCGGCTTCTCCTTTGGCGACACCTTCGGCGCCGGCGTCGGCTGGGCCCATTCGATTCTCTACAACAGCCGCATCCGCGAGGCCTTCCAGTATTTCTTCGCCCGCAGCGATACCTTCGTCCTCGGCGTCTGCAACGGCTGCCAGACTCTGGCGCAGCTGGGGACCATCCTGCCCGACGGCGATCGCTGGTCCTTCCCGCGCTTCGCCCTCAATCGCTCGACCCGCTTCGAGGCGCGTCTGTCTCTCGTCGAAGTCCTGCCCGGGCCCTCGATCTTCTTTGCGGACATGGTCGGCAGTCTGCTGCCGGTTCCCGTCGCCCACGGCTTCGGCCGGGCCCTGGCCACCGAGGGCCCCCAGGCGGCGGCCAGCCTGCGCTTTGTCGATGCGGCCGGCCGGCCGGCCGAACTCTACCCGCTGAACCCCAACGGCTCAGCCGGCGGGGCCACCGGCTTTACCTCGCCCTGCGGCCGCTTCAACGCCCTCATGCCCCACCCGGAGCGGGCTTTCCGCGCTGTCCAGCTGTCCTGGCTGCCGCCGCAGGCAGGCGAGCGCGGCCCCTGGCTGCGACTGTTCGAAAACGCCCGCCGTTGGGCCGATCAGGCTTAGGAGCCGGAGCCCTTGGCCAGGATTTTCGCCGCCAGGGCGCCGATGCGGGCCACGGCGTCCTCGACTTCCTGAGACCACTCGACGCCGGCCGACAGGCGGATGAAGTTGCGGTATTTGCCGGTCAAAGAGAACAGGGTTCCCGGCATGAGAGCGATATTCTCCTCAAGGGCGGCCTCGAACAGCAGGCGACAGTCGAGGCCCCGCGGCAGCTGCACCCACAGGAGGTAGCCGCCGCCGGGATTGCTCATGCGGGTATCGGCCGGAAAACTCACATGCACGGCCTCGCGCAGCTTTTGCAGCTGAATGCGGCAGGTGCGCCTCAGCGTCTCCATGTGGCGGTCGGCCCCTCCTCTCTGCATGAAATCGGCGAACACCAGCTGCGGCAGGGTCGAAGTGGACGAGCTCAGAATCTTTTTGGTGTTGAGGATATCCTCCCTCCACTTCCCCGGCAGCACCCAGCCGAGACGATAGCCCGAAGCATAACTCTTCGACAGGGAGCCGCAGCTGATGACCAGGCCCTGGTCGTCAAAGGCCCGGCACAGCGGCGGCCGGCGGCGGCCGTGGTAGAACTCGCCGAAGACATCGTCCTCGATCAGCGCTATGCCGCGCTCTCCGAGGATCCTGATCAGGTGCTTCTTGCCGGCGTCGCTCATGAGGGCGCCCGAGGGGTTGCTGAAGTTGGGCGTGGCAAAGACCGCCTTGATGTCGTTGCTGTCGAGGATTTCCGGCAGGCCGTCGAGGCGGATGCCGAATTCCGGATCCATGGGCAGTTCATAGGCATATATGCCGAGGTACTCGATCAGCTGCAGAATGCCGAAATAGGTCGGCGTCTCCACCGCTATGGTGTCGCCCGGGGAGGCGACGACGCGCAGCGCCAGCGCCAGGGCCTCGGTGGCCGAGTTGGTGACGACGACGTCCTCCGGGCCGACCTCCGCCCGCGCCGCCAGCAGGCGCTCGACAATCTGCCGGCGCAGCAGGTAGAGGCCGTTGGAGGGCACCGGGATCAGACTCGCCGTATTCCAACGGCGCAGCACCGAGCGGGTCGACTGCACCAGTTGCTTGAGCGAAAAGAGCCCCGGCTGCATGTCGGCGAGGGCGAGCGGCACCTTGATCCCCCTGGCCTGAGCCTCGTCGAGCACCGCCTCGATGTTCTCCCTGACGCGGACGCGCAGGGGCCGGCCGGGCAGGCTGCCCGCGGCCAGGGTCTGCTCGGCGGCGACCGCCGGCGGGCGCACATAAAAGCCCGATTTGGAGCGCGCCTGAATCAGCCCCTCGCTCTCGAGTTCGCGGTAGGCGTTCATGATGGTGATGACGCTGAAGCCCAGCTGCTGGCTGAACTTGCGCAGGGAGGGCAGGCGGTCGCCCGGGCGCAGCACCCTGTTCTGAATCATGGTTCGCAGCAGGTCGTGCACCTTGCGATAGGCGAAGACACGCTCGGACACCTGTCCTTGTGCCGGGGAGGATGGCGCTGCGTTCACTGGCTGATTAAGGAAGGTGTCGGGAAGTCGCCTGAAAGGCTGCTCAGGCGGGGTTTCCCTAAGTGTATCGATTGATTGGCAATAAGTCAATGACTGTTATTAATAGATTGAGATATCTCAATAATTGGCACTATTGCCCATATTTATTAGCTTCGTCGGAAAATCACGCGGCCGGCGCCGACGATTTTTTCTTCGAAAAAAGCTGGGCCCCTGCGGTCATCTGTCCGTTTCAGAGTGAAATCCTTCAACCGTGGAGAGACATCGGAGACATTTCCGGCCAGGGGTCAAGCATTAACAACTGTTATTAATAAAAATTTATACTGTTGCATCTGTTATTTATATCAAGCATGCCTATAATTTAGTTGTCAGGTGGGCGGTTCGACAAAATTGAGCCCCGGCCTGACAAACCCTTTTTTCGACTATCCGTCGATTCACTGGAAGTGGCCAACATCCGCTTCCTCCACTTGAGGATCCCAACTATGATCTCAGCTACCAACTCTTTTGTCCATCAAGAGCAGAAGCAGACAAGCCCGAGTCATCCCTTCGCCCGTTTTGTGGCTGCGGTTCTCGACTCCCTCAACGAAGTCACTCATCTGTTTCACCAGATGAAGTCCCGCCAGGCCCAAAGGCAGCGTCTGCACCATCTGGACGACCGCATGCTGCGCGACATCGGCCTGACGAAAGCAGACGTCCGCGGCGAAGTGGTCCACCCCATCTGGAAGTGCTGAAGTCCCGGACCGATCTCCGGACACTCTGCCAGGACGACAAATCTTGGGACATACCAAGCCCTGAGATTTCCTCGGTGCTTTCTTACAAGCCCGGGAAATCTTGGGGCGGCGGCGTCTCGCCTCAATCAAACCCGCTCTATCCCCCCGATTAATCAAGTTTCTCCCTGCGAAAACGAATCCCCGCTCTGCTGACCGCGACAGCGCAGACGGGAAAACAAAAACACCTCCCAATTGCGCCTCCTTCTGGAGGCGCCTTTTTTTAAGCACCCCCAAGCCTCTTTCGCCGGCCTGATCGGGTTCTGCTTATTTCAGACAGACCGCGCCGACGCGGCCACGCAAGCCCCTATAGAGCCGCCAGCATATCTCCAGAGCCGACATCGGCATACTCCTTCTGCGCATCGGCGAGGCAGATCTGCGCCAGGGCGGCGCGCGTCGGAAAGAGGGCGTTGGGAGGAACGCTGAGGCTCGTCAATCCCATTCCGAGAAGCAGGGGCAGAGTGGCCGGATAGTGTGCCATCTCGCCGCAGAGAGTGACTTCCCGGCCGCGGCTGGCGCCGGCGGCGACGACTCTGTCAATCAGGGACAGAACCGCGGGGTGATGGGAGTCATAGAGATCTTCGAGCTCGTTTTCGCTGCGATCGATGGCGAGAGTGTACTGCACCAGATCATTGCTGCCGATGGATAGAAAATCGACTTCGTCGACGAAGTGCTCAATCGCCACGGCCGCGGCCGGCACTTCGATCATGGCGCCGACTTCGAGGTTTTCATCGAACCTGATTCCTTCGGCCCGCAGATCCGACTGAACTGCCGCCAAAAAGCGGCGGGCCTCGCGCAGCTCGGCCGCCGAGGTGATCATGGGAAAGAGTATCTTCACCCGGCCAAAAGCCGAGGCGCGCGCAATCGCCCGCAGCTGGGGAATGAAGATATCCTGGCGCTTGAAGCTCAGGCGGATGCCGCGGACCCCGAGGGCCGGGTTGACCGCGCCGACCGAGCCGCCGTCGACGCCGAAATGCTTCTCGGCTCCGAGGTCGGCCGTGCGGATCGTCATGGGCGCCTTTCCGAGGAGCTCCTGAGTGTGGCGATAGGCCCGGAAATGGTCGTCCTCGTCGGGCGTCTGACGGTCGGAAAAGAGGTACTCGGTGCGGTACAGGCCGATGCCGTCGTGGCGGGCCCCCTGCAGGGCCAGGAGGTCGTTGGCCGTGTCGATGTTGAGCAGCATCTGGATTTTGTGGCCGCACGAAGTCTGGCTGTCCTCTGCCGCCAGATGCTCAAACTGCTGCTGGCGGACGAGGTCGGCTTCGCGGCAGCGGCGGTAGTGGCGCCACTGGCGGAAGCTGGGATTGACGATGACGGCGCTGCGCTCGCAGTCGATGATCAGGGGCTCGCCTTCGCGCAGCAGCTGGCGCGCCTCGGCCACCCGCACTATGGCGACGATGCCGAGGGCGCGGGCGACGATCGACGAATGCGTCAGGGCGCCTCCGGCTTCGCTGATGATGCCGACAACGCCCTGGCGGCGGAACAGCATGCAGTCTTCCGGCGAGAACTCATCGGCGACCAGAATCAGATGCCCCCCTCCGGCTTTCGGCAGGGGCCTGTCTCCGGTGAAGGACTTCAGCACCAGGCGGAACACATAGTCGATGTCCTCGCCGCGGGCGGCCAGGTAGGCGTCGTCAAAGGCATCGAACTGATGGCGGATACGGATCCGCTGCTGCTCGACGGCCCACTCGGCATTGCGCCCGCTCTCGCGGATCAGGGCGGCCGGGACCTCCCTGATCTCCGGGTCCTGCAGCATATGGGCATGGGTGTCGACAATGGCGAGGACATCCTGGCCGATGTCTTTTTTCAGTTCCTGCTCGAACTGGGCGCGGATGCTGGCGAGTCTCTTGCAGGCGGCCGCAAGGGCGACTTCGAAGCGGGCCACTTCAGCCTCGAGCTGCGACGGCTCGATGCGCCTCTCAAAAACCTCGACCTGATTGCGGTTGAAAATGTGGGCGCGGCCGCTGACGCAGATGCCGGAGACTCCCTTGCCGCTGAGAATCAGAGGCACGGCTGTCGACCTACGCGGCTGTGGCCGCCTTTATTCACCTTCGCCAAAGCGCTCTCCAACAAGATCAACCAAGGCCTTGAGGGCCTCCTCGGCCTCGCTGCCCTCGGCCCTGAGCAGCAACTCCGTGCCGCAGGGCGCGGCCAAGGTCATGAGGCCGATGATGCTCTTGCCGTTGACCTCCTGGCCGCCCTTGCTCAGGGTGATGTCGCAGCGGAAGCGGCTCGCCGTGCTCGCCAGCTTGGACGCGGCCCGGGCGTGGAGCCCGAGTTTATTGATCAGTTCGATGCGGCATTCAGGCATAAGGACAGAAGGTGGAAAAGAAAATCGAAACTCTGGCCGGAACCCAAGCAGAAACCTGGGCCGGAAGTCATAATTTTCAGGGCTTCCCTCTTTACAAGATAACACCGACAGGGCGGCGCGGCCCCTCGCAGCCGAGCCGCCTATACAATTATTTTTTCCGGCGACCCTGTTGCATGCTCCTCCTCCCCTCCTCCCCTCCTCTTCAGCTCTCCCCTTGCGCATCCACATTCTCGGCATCAGCGGCGTCTTCATGGCCGGCATCGCCCTTCTCGCCCGCGAACTCGGGCATGAAGTCAGCGGTTCCGACCGCGAAAGCCGACCCCCCATGGGGCGACATGCTGGCGCACGCCGGCATCAGGGTACGCGTGCCCTATGGGGCGGCGCAGCTTTCGCCCGATGCCGATCGGCCGCCCGATCTCGTCATTGTCGGCAACGCCCTGAGCCGCGGCAACGAAGAGGTGGAAGCCGTGCTTGAGCGCGGCCTGCCCTACACCTCCGGCCCCCAGTGGCTGGCCGAGCAGGTGCTGCGCCCGCGGCGGGTTCTGGCCATTGCCGGCACCCACGGCAAGACGACGACGGCGGCTCTCTGCGTCCATCTGTTGCAACAGGCCGGCCTCGATCCCGGTTTTCTCATCGGCGGCCTGCCGTTAAATTCGCCGCTGTCGGCGCGCCTCGGCGGAGGGGACTGGTTCGTCGTCGAAGCCGACGAATACGACACCGCCTTTTTTGACAAGCGCCCCAAGTTCCTCCACTACCGCCCCGAAGTCGCCGTCATCAACAACGTTGAGTTCGACCACACCGATATCTATGACGACCTGGCGGCGATCGAAAAGCAGTTTCACTACCTGCTGCGCTCCATCGCCCCCCAGGGCCTGGCGCTCGTCGCCGCCGGCGACCCCTCGATTGAAAGGGCCCTCGGTCAGGGGCACTGGTGCCGCCTTGAGCGCGTCGGCGGCCCCGATCCAAGCCCGCAGGAATGGCATGTCGAGGCCGGAGCCGACGACTGGTCCCGCTTCTCTCTCGTCGCCCCCAACGGCGAAAGAGGAGAAGTGCAGTGGCAGCTGCTCGGCCGCCACAACGCCGACAATGCCCTCAGAGCTGTGGCCGCTGTCTGCTCTCTGGGCACCGGCCCGAAAAATCGGGCGGAGAAACCCAGGCCCGGACCCTGCGCCGAGGCCTGCGGCAGATTCGGCGGCGTCGCCCGCCGCCTGCAGAAGCTGGCACAGAAAAAGGGCCTCGTCCTCTATGACGATTTCGCCCATCACCCCAGTGCCGTGGCCGCCACCCTCTCGGCCCTGCGCCGGCACCACGGCGACGACACCCGGCTGATCGCCGTAGCGGAAATGGCCTCCAGCAGCATGCGGGCCGGGGCCCATAGCAGGCGGCTGGCCGCGTCCTTCAGCGAGGCCGATCAGGTTCTGTTCTGGCGGCCGCCGGAGCTGGAGTTTCTCGAGGCGGTAGCGGCCGAGATCGGCCCGCGGGCGCAGTTGTTTCCCTCGATCGATTCACTCGAAGAGGCGCTGCAGCAGGCCTGCTCGACGAGCCCCGAAAACGGCTGCTGTCTGGTGTTCCTGTCGAACGACAGCTTTGCCGGCCTGCCGCAGAGATTCGCCGGGCGCCTGCTGAGTTGAGGCGAGCTGCGACCGCCTTTCAGCGCGGCTGAACTTCGCGGTATCGCTCCTGGGCTTCGATCTGGGCGTTTCTCAGATCCTGGGACAGCATGTTGGAGGCCACGCGGTCGCGCCGGCGCGCGCTCCGGTGGTCGCCGTTGGCCACGGCAATCGACGACCATATATAGGCTTCGGCGTCGTTGCGATCGACGCCGCGACCGGCTTCGTACATCCCGGCCAGGCGGCTCTGGGCGCCGACGACGCCCTGGCGGGCCGCCCGCTCATACCACATCAGGGCCTCCTCTTCGTCGCGCGGCAGGCCGCGGCCATTCTCGTAGAGGGTGGCGAGCTGATACTGGGCCGGAGCCCACTGGCGGTTGGCGGCGGCGCGGTACCACTTGAGCGATTCGTCGTAGTCGCGGTCGACGCCCAGCCCCTTCTCGAAGATGACGCCGAGGCGGTACTGTGCCCTGGGATCATGGGCCACAGCAGCGCGGCCGTACCAGAGGACGGCGCTGCGGAAATTGCGCCGCACTCCCTTGCCCTCTTCATACATGGCGCCGAGACGGGTCTGGGATTCGCGGTGGCCATCCTCGGCCGCATGCCGATACCAGCGCGCCGCCTCACGATAGTTGCGCCGCACGCCGAGACCTCTTTCATAGAGGCCCCCGAGGCGGGCCTTGGCCTCGCGATCGCCGTGTTTGGCCGCGAGGCGGTACCATTTTTCCGCCTCCAGATAGTTGGGCGTCACGCCCAGGCCTTCCTCGTACAGGGTTCCCAGGGCCCGCTGCGCTTCGGCGTAGCCCTGATCGGCAGAGAGGCGATACCAGCCCAGAGCCTGTCGGTAATCGCGCTCGATGCCGACGCCGATGAAATAGAGTTCGCCGAGCTGGTACTGGGCCTGCGGATTGTGCAGGGACGCCGCCTTGCGGTACCAGTGCAGGGCCTGGTCGTAGTTGCGCTCCAGCCCCTTGCCGGTGGCGTACATCTGCGCCAGGTTGGTCTGGGCCTGGGAGTGTCCCCACTGGGCGGCTGCCAGATACCAGGACGCCGCCTGGCCGTAATTCTGCACGGTTCCGCGACCCTGCTCATACATGACGCCGAGGCGGTACTGCGATTCGACATCGCGCTGCTCCGCCGCCCGGCCGTACCAGTGGAGGGCGCTCCTGTAGTCCCGATCGATGCCGCGGCCCTCTTCGTAGAGGCGGGCCAGCAGTCGCTGCGCCTCCTTGTGGTCCTGGCGGGCGGCGCGGACGTACCACTCGCGCGCCTGGGCCCCGTTCTCGGCGACGCCGCGGCCCTGATCGTAGAGGCGCCCCAGCCGCGTCTGGGCCAGGGGATCACCGTTGTTGGCCGCCTGCCGATACCAGTGCAGGGCCTGAGTGTAGTCGGCCTCAACGCCCTCGCCCTGCTCGTAGAGGGCGCCGAGCCGGTTCTGGGCGGCCGTGTACCCCTGTTCCGCCGCCAGCCTGAGCCATTCGAGGGCCTTGTCGACGTTCTTGGTTACGCCCTTGCCGTTGAGAAGGAGCTCGGCGAGAAAATACTGGGCTTCGGGATACCAGCGCGCCGCAGCCAACTGATACCAGCGCGCCGCGGCATTGTAATCCTGGGGTATGCCGAGGCCCAGGGCCTGCATGAGGCCGAGGCGCGTCTGCCCCTCGGGGTCGCCCGCATCGGCCGCCGAGCGATACCAGCGGGCTGCTGTCCTGTAATCCTGTTCAACCCCCAGCCCCTTTTCGTAGAGTCGGCCGAGGCGCACCTTGCCCCTGGCAGATCCCTGATCGGCGGCGCGACTGTACCACTGGCGCGCCTGCTCATAGTCGCGCCCGACTCCCCAACCGTTTTCATAGCTGCTGCCGAGGAGCACCTGGGCTTCGGCGTCGCCGGCTTCGGCCGCCGTGCGGGTGCGGCCCAGGGCCTGAAGCGGGCCTTCGTCGAACGGCAGATCGTCGAGGCCGAGCAGGGACGGATCCGGGCGGACTCCGCCCTCAGGGTCAGGCGTCTGGGCCTCGGCGAGGGCGACCCCGGCGCATAGAAACACCGACAGAGCCGCGATGACAAGGGCGCGAATGGGCATGGGGAAATAGGCAGAAGCGGGGCAAAGCGACAACAACTGCCATTATACAGGACAAAAAATCCGCGGTAAATAGGGGGGTCATGCCGACAACCGGCAGACTCCCGTCGCATCGGCCCTGTTTTAAAGCTCGAACAGCAGCCTTTCGGGCGTCTCGATGCGCTCCTTGAGCAGCCGCAGGAAGCCGACGGCCTCACGCCCGTCGACCAGGCGGTGGTCGTAGGACAGGGCCACATACATCATGGGGCGGATGGCAATCTCGCCAGCTACGACCACGGGCCGCTCCTTGATCGCGTGCATGCCGAGAATCGCGCTCTGCGGCGGATTGAGCATGGGGGTCGACATGAGGGAGCCGAAGATGCCGCCATTGGTCAGGGTGAAGGTGCCCCCCGTCATCTCGTTGAGGCTCAGCTTGCCCTCGTTGGCGCGGGCCGCAAAATCACTGATTGCCCGCTCAATGTCGGCAAAGCCCATGTACTCGGCGTTGCGCAGCACCGGCACCACCAGGCCGCGGTCGGTCGACACCGCCACCCCTATGTCGAAGTAGCTGTGATAGACGACATGCTCGCCGTCAATCGAGGCGTTGATCTCGGGAAAATCGCGCAGGGCCGTCACCGCTGCCTTGACGAAGATCGACATGACGCCGAGGCGCACTCCGTGGCGGTGTTCAAAATCCTCCTTCATGCGCGTGCGCATCTCCATGAGCGGCTTCATGTTGATCTCGTTAAAGGTCGTCAGGGAGGCCGTCGCGTTCTGGGCCTGCAGCATGCGCTCGGCGATGCGGGCCCGCATGCGCGTCATGGGCACACGGCGCTCGCCGCGCTCGATGTTGCCCAGAGACGAAGATTCGCTCAGGGACGACGATGCGGCGGCGGCAGCGGACTTCGCTGGCGGGGCCGCGGCCACAGCCTCCTTTTCCGATTTCTCCCCGACGGCCGGCCCGGCATCAGCTGTCCCGATATCAACTGGCTGGACCTCACCGTCGCCAGCCTCCTCGAGGGAGCGCGCCAGCAGCGCCAGGTGGCGGCGGACATCGTCGACGACGACGCGGCCGCCGGCGCCCGTGCCCTTGATGTCGTCCGTATCGAGGTGGTGCTCTTCAATCAGGGAGCGGGCCGCCGGGTTGACCGGCGGCGAATGGGCGTCCTCGCCCGCCCTGGCAGCCTGAGCGCCGTCGGCGGATTTTTTACTCTCGGCGGCAATCGGGGCCGCCTTGCTGTCGGCGGCGGCGGCGGCGTCCTTCTCCTCGAGCACAACCAGCAGATCCCCCTCTTTTACGACCGCGCCCTCCTGCTGTCGAATCGATCTGACTACGCCGGCTCTGGGCGCGATCACATCAAGGGTGACCTTGTCGGTCTCCAGCATGGCGATGACTTCGTCGCGGGCGACGGCATCGCCTTCATTCTTGAGCCAAGACACCAGGGTGGCGTCGGCGACGGACTCAGGCAGGGCCTGGACTTTCATTTCAAAACTCATGGGTGGTATTCAAGGACTTGAAGTAAAGGTATGGTTGGGGAAAACGGGGCTTCGGGCGCGGGAGGCAACGGCAAAAAGGCGGCCATCATGGCTTCGCCCTGGCGTCAGCGGCCACGCCGAGGGCCTCGTCGACGAGCTTCTGCTGCTCCAGCTTGTGCAGGGACGCATAGCCGACGGCAGTTGACGGCGATGAGTCGCGGCCGGCGTAGCGCAGCGGACACCGCCCCTTGATGACGCTCTCGAGGCGGTGGCGCATGGGTCGCCAGGCCCCTTGGTTGCGCGGTTCTTCCTGACACCAGACGACCTCGTCGATGCCGCTGTAATCGGCGATCATCCGCTCGAGTTCGCTCCAGGGCGCCGGATAGAGCTGCTCGACCCGGGCGACGGCGACCCTGGGCAATTCCAGTTCGCGGCGGCGCGCCAGCAGATCGTAATAGACCTTGCCGGCGCAGAGTACAAGACTCTCCACGGCCTTGACGTCGGGGCCGTCGATGTCGTCGATGACCGGCTGGAAGCCGCCTCCCGCCAGTTCTTCGAGGGAGGACACGGCCAGCGGATGGCGCAGGAAGCTCTTTGGCGTCATGACTACGAGCGGCCGCCTCAGGGGACGTTTCGCCTGCCGCCGCAGCAGGTGGAAAAACTGCGCCGGCGTCGTCGGCGTCGCCACCTGAATGTTGTCGAGCGAGCACAGCTGCAGGTAGCGCTCGAGCCGGGCCGAGGAGTGCTCCGGCCCCTGGCCCTCAAAGCCGTGGGGCAGCAGCATGACGAGGCCGCAGAAGCGCCCCCACTTGGCCTCGCCGGAGGCGATGAACTGATCGATGACCACCTGGGCGCCGTTGGCGAAGTCGCCGAACTGGGCCTCCCACAGCACCAGGGTGCGCGGCTCGGCCGTCGAATAGCCGTACTCGAAGGCAAGCACGGCCTCTTCCGACAGCAGGGAGTCGATGACGAGAAAATCGCCCTGCTGCGGCGAAATATTGCGCAGCGGGATGTAGGCCTCGCCGGTTTTCTGATCATGCAGCACGGCATGGCGGTGAAAGAAGGTGCCGCGGCCGCTGTCCTGCCCCGTCAGGCGCACGGCCGAGCCCTCGGCGACGAGGGAGGCGTAGGCCAGATTCTCGGCGGCGCCCCAGTCGAGAGGCTTTTTGCCGCGGGCCATGGCGTGGCGGTCGCTGAGGATCCTGTCGATTCGGGGGTGGGACGAGAATCCCTCGGGCGGGGTCGCCAGCTGTTGCAGCAGCTCGCTGGCGCGATCCTGCCGCAGGGTGGTGTCGCAGGGAGCGCGCCAGTCAGTGCTGAGGTAGGGGCGCCACTTTTCCGCCATGCGCTCCCTCTGTTCCTCGTTGACCGAGACATACGGCGCCATGCACTGTCCCTGCTCGAGGCGGCCGCGGCAGTCCTCGATGCACTCGGCGGCCTCCTCCTCCGTCAGCACGCCGGCCTTGACAAGCCGCTCGCCGTAGAGCTGGCGCGCACCGGGCAGACGCGAAATGATGGAGTACATCCTCGGCTGCGTCGCCTTGGGTTCGTCGGCCTCGTTGTGGCCATGGCGGCGGTAGCAGAAGAGATCGATGACGACGCTGCGCTTGAATTTCTGGCGGTAATCGAGCGACAGCGACAGGGCGCGCCACAGGGCCTCGGGGTCATCGCCGTTGACATGGAGGATGGGGGCGTTGATCATCTTGGCTACATCGGTGCAGTAGCGCGTCGAGCGGCTGTCCTCGACATTGCTGGTGGTGAAGCCGATCTGGTTGTTGATGACGATGTGAATCGCCCCCTTGGTGGAAAAGCCGCGCGAGTCGGACATGTTCATGGTCTCCATGACGACGCCCTGGCCGGAGAAGGCCGCGTCCCCGTGGATATGGACACTGAAGACGAAGTCGCCGTTGCGGTCGCCGGCGCGGTCCTGACGGGCGCGCACCGAACCCTCGACGACGGGGGCGACGATCTCGAGATGGGACGGATTAAAGGCCAGGGCCACATGGAGGTAGCCGTCATGAGTCTTCAGATCGGCCGAAAAACCCTGGTGATACTTGACGTCGCCGGTCATCAGTTCCTCGTCGTGATGGCCCTCGAACTCGCGGAACAGATCGGCCGGGTTCTTGCCCAGCACATTGACCAGCACATTGAGGCGGCCGCGGTGGGCCATGCCGATGACCATCTCCTTGATGCCGCTGAGGGCGCCCTGCTCGGTCAGGCCCCGGAGCAGCGGAATCAGGGCCTCGGCGCCTTCGAGGGAGAAGCGCTTCTGACCCGAGTAGTGCGTCTGCAGATAGTGCTCGAGCCCCTCGGCGTCGACCAGACCCTGATAGAGCTTGAGCCTGCGCTCGCTGTCGAGCGTCTGCTCGTAGCGCTCGCTCTCGACGGCGTTGCGCAGGTAGAGGCGCCGTTCGAAGTCGTCGATGTGGACCAGCTCGTAGCCGATCGAGCCGCAGTAGACGCTGCGCAGCCGATCGAGCAGAATCCTCAGCGGCACGGCCTCGCCGCCGCACAGGGGGGTGTCGACCTTGAAGGCGCTGTCGAGGTCAGCCTCGGCGATGCCGTAATCTGCGGGTTCGAGGGCGGCCGGCAGGGTGCCGCCGATGCGGCCGAGCGGATCGATGGCCGCGCCCTGATGGCCCCAGAGGCGGTAGGCCTCGACGAGCCGCGCCACCTTCATCTGTAGCCGCTCGAGGCGCGAACGCGCCAAGGTCTCACGCACCAGATGATCGCTGTTGGCCTGTTCGCGCAGCTCATTGCGCACTTTCGAGTGGGCCGTCTCCTCGCCGTTGCCCCCCTGGCTGCTGAAGTAGTCGCGCCAGGCCTCGGGCACGGCCTCGGGGTCCCGCAACCACAGCTCGTACCACTCTTCGAGCCAGGCGCTGTTGGCGGCGCTGAGCGCCGAGGATTCGATCCAGGCTTTCACTTGGCCAGCCCCCTCAGAATCAGCGCCCATCCTCAGTCGGCGCCCGCCCCGGCCCGCAGGCGCTCAATTACCACGGCCGTGAACGCGGCTTCATTCACAGCCATAACCTCCCACCGGCCCGCAGGCGCTCAATTACCACGGCCGTGAACGCGGCTTCATTCACAGCCATAACCTCCCACCGGCCCGCAGGCGCTCAATTACCACGGCCGTGAACTCTCTGGTGCCGAGATCGCCGCCGAGATCGGCGGTCTTCTTCCCTTCGCCGATGGCTCCGAGCAGGGCCAGCCTCAGCTTATGGCCCCAGGCGCTCTCGCCGATGTGGTCGAGCAGCATGCCGAGCGACAGCAGGATGGCCGTGGGGTTGCAGATATTGCGACCGGCGATGTCCGGCGCCGTGCCCCCGGCCGGGTCGAACAGGGCGACCTCGGTTTCGTGGTTTTCGTCGAAAGAGTAGTTGCCACTCGCCCCTATACCGATGCTGCCGACCAGGCCGCAGGCCATGTCCGACAGAAAATCGCCGTACTCGTTGAGCACCAGCACCACCTGAAACTCCTCGGGCCTGATGATGATCTCCGCCAGCATGGCGTCGAAGAGCACCTTCCTCACGCTGACATCGGGATAGTCTTCGCCGACTTCGTGCACGACCTCCTCGAACAGACCGTCGGTCTCGCGCTGAATGGTGTATTTCGACGAAGAGACCAGGGGCACGGCACGGCCTTTGGCTTTCTGCATACGGGCCAGCCTGAAGGCGAAGTGGGCCGCCTGGGCGCAGGATTCGCGCTCGACCAGGCGCAGCGAGACCGCCGTGTCGCGGCCGATGCGCTGGCCCGGGTCCTCGTAGGTGCCGCCTGTGGCGACGCGCACCACATGCAGGTCGAGGTTGGGGCGGAAGTTCGAGGAGATGCCCTTAATCGAGATCGTCGGCCTGTAGATGACGCTGAAATTAAGTCGCCGCCGGATCAGGGCATTGGGGCTCTGGTGTCCGGTCTTCGTCGGATACTTGAGGGCGAGGCGATTGCGCTGCATGGACTCGGCGGCCTCGTCGATCGCCTTCGTGCCGAGGCGCTCGCGCTCTTCAAATGACCAGTCGAGGGCATCGAAGCGAATGTCGAGTGGCAGCACCTCGACGACGCTGCGGACGCTCTGCTGCAGTTCGCGGGAGATGCCGTCGCCAATCAGTTCCGTGACGTGCCAGGTTTTATTGGGGGGGCTCATCGGGATAATCCTGCGAACAAAAGACGAACTTAAGGGTAGAGTGGGCCCGCCAGGACTCGAACCTGGAATCTACCGATTATGAGTCGGGTGCATTGACCATTATGCTACAGGCCCAGATCGGTTCACCTTCGGCGCCGGGGGCGGAGGCGGGATACATGAAATTATAGACGAAACACCGACCCATAGCCGCCGGTTTACTTCTGCAGGTAGGGCCTCACCCGATCGCACAGAGCTTCGAGGCCGTCCAGCAGCCCCGCCGGCATGCTGCCCGACGGCGGCGGCAGGGTCGGCAGGCGCGCCAGCCAGGACAACAGCAGATCGGGGTTCCGGGCCTCTTCGATCGGCAACATGGCGACCAGGCCCAGTTTCTGGGCGCGCTCGGCCCGCAGAAACTGCTCCATGCGGGGTTCGGTGCGCGGCACGATCAGGGCCGGCTTGTCGAAGGACAGGATCTCGCAGAAGGTGTTGTAGCCCCCCATGGCGACGATGGCCGCGGCCTCGGCGAGGCGCCGCTCGAGGTAGTTGTCGAACACCAGGGTCGTCACTCCGTCGAGGCGGCGGACGCGGCGCTGCATCTTCAGCCGCAGCGACGACGGCATGAAGGGCCCGAGCACGATGGTGATGGGGTTCGGCGGCAGGGGGCCGTGCTCGCAGGCCGCGATCACGGCCTCGGTCAGCTCCCGGCCGTCGCCGCCGCCGCCGGTGGTGACGATGATCGGGCGCAGCCCCTGAGCGCTGTCCTTGCTGTTGTTTTCGCCGTTTTTTTCATTCTCCGGCGGCGACGCCCCGGCCGCCGCCAACCCGCGCCAGAGATAGCCGGTGTAAAAGAGCTTCTCGGCCGCCGAAGCCGGGCAGCGCTGCAGCTCCTCAAGGGGGTTGCCCATGGCGGGAACGCCGTAGGCCCAGACCTCGTCGTAGAGCTCTGCCAGCACCGGCCAGACATTCTTGCGGTCCCACTCTTTCTGCAAGCGGTCGGGGGCGTCGAGGATGTCCCTCAGGCCGAGCACCGTGCCCGTGCCCGAGGCCTTGAGGAATCGAAGGGAGCTGAGGATCTCGCCCTGGAGGCCGGCCGGCTCCTTGTCGACGATGAAGACGTCGGGGCTGTAGGAAGAGGCCGTCTGATAGATGATGGATTCCCGCATGGCCAGGGTGCGGTCGATGCTGATGTGCTTGCGCAGGGAGACGTAGTCGCTGCTGCGCAGCTTGATGACCCCGGGGATGCGGACAAAATCGACGCGGGCGCGGAAGTCGAAGCTGCCGATGATCGGCGAGCCCGACAGAATCAGTACCGACAGGCCGCGGAAATGCTCCACCAGGGCATGGGCGATGGCGCGGCAGCGGCGCAGATGGCCGAGGCCGAAGGAATCGTGGCTGTAGATGAGGATGCGGGCGCTGTCGTAGCGCCGCTCAGTCGACCGAGAAGCCCTGTTCACCGACGCCAGTGGCCACCCTCCGTTAGAACCACAGCACCAGAGCCACGACCAGCGCCACCAGCAGCCAGCCGATCCACTCCATCCAATGGCGCAGACGCTCTTCGACAACCGGGCCGAGGCGCGCCATGAGGAGGGAGACGAGGAAAAATCTCAGGCCGCGGCTCAGCAGCGAGGCGACGAAGAAAATCGGCAGCGACAGGGCGACCACGCCCGCCGCTATGGTAAAGGCCTTGTAGGGGATGGGGGAGAAGCCGGCGACGAAGATGATCCAGAAGCCGTATTCCATCAGCAGCCTCTGGGCCTCTTCGTAGCCCGGGCGATAGTGGCCCAGCCAAGGTTCGATCACCTCGAAGAGGGCGGTGCCGATGAAATAGCCGAATAGCCCGCCGAGCACCGAGGCCAGGGTGGCGATGAGCGCGATGCGCACGGCCATGTTCGGCCGGGCAATGGCCATGGGCGCGATCATGACATCGACCGGGATGGGAAAGAAGGACGACTCGAAAAAGCTGACCGCAAAAAGATAGCGCTGGGCGTGCCTGTGCGCCGCCCATTGAACCGTCTTGTCGTAGAGGGTGGTGAAGATTTTCATCAAGTCGTGGTGTCGGGGGGAAACAGGGGCCGATCTCAAGAAAGTCTCGGCTCAGCGATCGCGGCAGCCCGGAAGGCGCGCCGGCGGTTGCAATGACCCGGTTCCTGGCCAGAGGGAAAAGGCAACTCGGAAAGCAACGATAATCTCTTGATTATAGAGGGAAATACCGCCGGAAAAGGTGCAATCAACGAACAGGGAAGTCCTGCGGAAAAGGAGCCGGGGCGGTGCGCCGGCCAGGGGTGCGGCACCGGACACTAGTCGGCGACGCCTGCCAGCAGGGGCACAAAACTCACGGGAAAGAGGCTGCGGCAGCTGAAAGAGCCGTTGGCGAGGCGCTCGATGACGACGAGAAACTCGGCGCTGCCGTCTTCAGCCAGCGGCAGCACCAGGCGGGCGCCGACGGCCAGTTGCTGCTGCAGGGCCTGAGGCACTGACGAACAGGCGGCGCTGACGATGATGCCGTCAAAGGGCGCCTCTTGCGGCCATCCCAGGGCGCCGTCGCCGTGGCGCAGCTCGACGCCCCGACAGCCGGCGCGTTCAAGATTTTTCCGGGCCAGTTGCGCCAGGCTGGCGATCCGCTCGAGGGCGTGCACCCGATCGACGAGATGCGACAGAATCGCCGCCTGATAGCCGCTGCCGGCGCCGACCTCGAGAACCCTGTTGAGCGGCCTGCGATCGCGGACCAGCTCCTCGGTCATGCGGGCGACCAGGGAAGGTTGGGAAATCGTCTGGCCGCTGCCTATGGGAAGGGGCCTGTCCTCAGCGGCCAGAGCGCGGTGCCCGGCGGCGACAAAAAACCGCCTCGGCACGGCGGCAAAGGCGCGCAGCACACGCTCGTCGCTGACCGCCAGCGCGATCTGCCGCTGCAACTCCTCCTGCCGACTGGCGTCGTCAGGAGCTTCACCGTCTCCACCTGCCATGGATTCGGAGCGACCCGGAAAAGATGAGCCTGGCGAGCCGCAATCAGCCGCCGCCGTTCCTGCCGAGCCAGGATTCGAGCAGCGCCAGGCTCGAGTGATGGGTGAGGTCAGTGTGCAGCGGCGTCACCGAGACATAGCCCTCGGCAACGGCGTGAAAATCGGTGCCCGGGCCGCCGTCTTCCTCGGGACCGGCGAGGCCGACCCACCAAAGCTTGTCGCCGCCCCGCGGAGAGTCGAGACAACTCGCCTCGCCCGACGGGTGGCGCCGCCCGAGGCGCGTCGCCCTCAGGCCGAGCAGTTCGCCGTAGGACACGTCGGGGACATTGACATTGAGAATCACCGCACTATCGAGATCGGCGATGTGGCGCGTCAGTTCGACGGCGACACGGGCTCCGGTGCCGTAGTGCCGCGGGTTCTCCGAATTCATGGAGACGGCGATCGAGCTGAGTCCGAGAAAACGCCCCTCCATGGCCGCCGCCACCGTGCCCGAGTAGAGGACGTCGTCGCCCATGTTGGCGCCGCTGTTGACCCCCGAGACAACGAGGTCGGGGCGACGCCCGAGGAGCCCGTTGGTCGCCAGATGGACGCAGTCGGCCGGCGTGCCGCTGCAGGAAAAGAAGCCGTTGTCTTCCTTGCGCAGCTTGACCGGCCCGTCGATCGTCAGCGACTGGCTGGCGCCGCTGCGGTCGCGCTCGGGCGCGACCACCTCTATATCGGCTATGCCGGCCAGGGCCTCGGCCAGGGCTTGGATGCCGGGAGCCTGGTAGCCGTCGTCATTGCAGATCAATATGAACATAAGGGAGTCCCTGGGACACTGTAAAAAAGAGAAATAATGGCCGCAACTGTCCGGGTTGGACAGGCCGAACGGCGGCCACCGCCCGCTCTCGCCCCCGGCTCATTATTTTAGCGGCTCGGAGGACAAAGCCGGCCCCGTGTCGCCGTCTGCCCGCCGCGGCGGGAGACTCAGGCTTCGCGACCGATGAAACGCCACTCCAGAGCCGTACCGGCCGCCAGCGGAATCAGGCTCTGCCCGCCGAGTTCAAGGCGCTCGGGCACAGACCAGGGCTGGCGGTGCAGGCGCACCTTGCCAGGATTGCGCTCGAGGCCGTAGAAATCGGCGCCGTTGTGGGCGGCAAAGGCCTCGAGGCAGTCGAGGCGGCCGGCCCGCTCGAAGGCCTGGGCGTAGAGTTCGAGGGCGGTCGGCGCAGAAAAGCAGCCGGCGCAGCCGCAGGCAGATTCCTTGGCCTCGCGGGCGTGGGGGGCACTGTCCGTGCCGAGAAAAAATCGCCGGCAATCGCCCGTCGCCGCCTCGATCAGGGCGTCGCGGTCGCGACCCCGCTTGAGAATCGGCATGCAGTAGAGGTGCGGCCTCAGGCCCGAGCCGAGCATGTCGGTGCGGTCGTACAGCAGGTGCTGGGGGGTGATGGTGGCGCCGAAGTTGTCGTCGGCTTCAGCGACATAGGCCGCGGCCGCAGCCGTGGTGATGTGCTCAAAAACCACTCTCAGCCCGGGATAATCGCGTCTCAGCGGAATCAGGGTGCGCTCGATGAAGAGGCGCTCGCGGTCGAACACATCGATGCCCTCCTCGGGCAGTTCGCCGTGGATGCACAGCGGCATGGACAGCTTCTCCATCTCGGCCAGCACCGGCCTCAAGGGGGCGAGATCGCGCACGGCCTGGTCGGCGTGGGTCGTGGCGCCGCGGAAATAGAGCTTGCAGGCGCCGGCGACGCCGACCTTCCAAGCCTCGGTCACTTCGGCGGCCCGGGTCGATTCCGTCAGATACAGAGCCACCAGAGGGCTGAACTGCAGATCCCCGGCAGCGGCTATAAGCTGGCCGCGGTAATCGGCGACGGCGGCGATGCTCGTCAGGGGCGGCAGGGTGTTGGGCATGGCGAGGGCGCGGCCGAACTGGCGCGCCGTCGCCGCCACATAAGCCGGCAACTGTGGCCCCTGGCGGAAATGGACATGGAAGTCGTCCGGGCAGTCGAGAATCAGCTCCTGCGGCGGCCCTGCCGGGGGGTTCCGCTCGGCGCCGCTCATGGCGCGGGCGCTGCGGCCGCAGGCCGCAGGTAGAGGGGCTCGGCCTCCTCCAGCGGGATGGAGGCGCCAGAGGCAAAGCCGGCATAACCCAATTCGAGGACGGCGCCCGCCGAGGGGCAGCTGAGCGGCAGCAGCGGAAGTTTGGCCGCCGCCCCGTCCCAGCCGTTGCCGACGCCCTGCCAGCCCTCTTCGATCGGCGCCTGGATCTGATCGAGGGTTGTCAGCTCTTCGGCGGAGACCGCCTCCATGACGCCCTCGTCGCCGACCTGACAGCGACAGCTGTAGACCTGACCGCGGCCGGCGTCGAGGGCGGCCACCAGGCGGCGGCGGCCAAAGCGCCGCCAGCCCTCCTGGGCCAAGGCTACCAGAGAAGAGACCGGCACCAGCGGCAGATCGTGGGCCAGGGCCCAACCCTGGGCAGCGGCCAGGCCGACGCGCAGGCCGATGAAGCGGCCCGGACCGCGATCAAAGGCGATGGCGTCGATGTCCCGGGCGGCGAGCCCGGCTTCGCTCAGCAAGCTGTCGATCAGCCCCGGAACGGAGCGGTGCTGACGCCCGTCCGCCTCGAGGGAGGCCGTCAAAATCCTGCCGCCCGCCCCGAGGGCGACCGAGGTGTCCACTCCCGCTGTCTCCAGCGCCAGCAGGCGCCAACGCGGCGATATCTGATCTCCATGCCGGGGATTGCCGGCGGCGGGGTGCGGGGCCGGGGGCACGGCAGGGGCTTCAGTCGCCGACCCGGCAGAGAAGCTGGAGGGGCCTAATTCCCCTCTTCCTCTTCGACCGACTGGCACGACAGGCAGCGCTCCGTGATCGGGCGCGCCTCCAGCCGGCGCAGGCTGATCTCTCCCCTGCAACTGCGGCAGTAGCCGTAGCCGCCGTTGTGCAACTGCTGCAGGGCCCGGTCGATGCGGCGCAGCAGCTTGCGCTCGCGGTCGCGGGCACGCAGCTCGACGCTCATACTCTCTTCCATGATCGCCCGGTCGAGGGTGTCGGCGTATTTCTCGGCGTCGTCGCGCAGGTGCGATAGCGTTGAGTCGGCGTATTCGCCGAGCATCTTGCCCCAGTCGATCAAAATCGAGCGAAAGTGATTGAGCTGTTTTTCCGACATATACTCCTCGCTGTTCTTCGGGGAGTAGGGCTTGAAAAGCGGCAGAGACGGCAAGTGATCCAATAGCGATGACATTGATTGTTCCTTAGGCTGTAGATGTAAAGGCAGAGAGAGGAAAGGGAGCGGGCTCCGGAGCATGCCCGCCATCAATCGGGGCCAGGGCCTCCGTCATACTCCCGCCGTTCAGGCCGCAACAACTGCGCAGCCAGGTCAATGGCGGGGGTGGTCTATCCTTTCTATTTTCGCACAAATCATTTTGAAAGAGGGCCATCGGCCATGCAAACTTGCGGGGAAATGGCCGTGCAGAGAGCGCGGATTTCCGCTCAATCAGCGCGCCCTGGCCTGATATTCAGCATTGGGCTGCATGTCGACGGCCGAGGCCAGGCGGTTGGTCATGTTGAAAAAGCCGGCGACGGCGGCGATGTCCCAGATGTCGCGGTCGCTGAAGCCCTCGGCGCGCAGGGCCTCGCGCTCGCTTTCGCCGATGCTGTCGGAGGCCGTCGTCACAAGGGCGGCAAAATCGAGCATGGCCCTGTGCCTCGAACTCAGCCGGGCGGCGCGGTAGTTGAACGCCATCAGCTCGCCGAGGGCGGGGTCGCCCGAAAGGGCGCGCACGGCAGCCCCGTGGGCCGTCAGGCAGTAGAAGCAGTGGTTGATGCTGGAGACGACGGCGGCGATCATCTCGCGCTCAAGCTTGCTCAGGCCACTGTCGGCCAGCATGAGGTCGTCGTAAAGGGCGTTGAAGGCCCGCAGTTTTTCCGGGGCAAAAGAGTAGGCTCGCAGCACATTGGGAATCAGGCCGAGCTTCTGCCGGCACTTGTCGAAGATCTCGGCGATGTCGGGCGGCAGCGGCTCGGCGGGCGGCAGATCGAGGGCGGTGACATGGGGCGGCTGGGCCGGGCGGATGGGGTCGTTCATGGGGTGGGTTCCTCGTGCTGGGGGGATTGGCGTGAAGATGGTCGAGGGGGAAAGTCTTCAGGATCATTTTGTCCTTTAAAATCTGTCCCGATTAGCGTCTGCCCGGATCTCCGGGCTCCCTCTCATCGCTTGCAGGCTTGCTGATATCGAGGGTCAGGATTCGATCCTTGTTTTTGCGGACCATGCGCAGCAAAACCGGCTCGCCGCCGGTCGGGCGGCCGACCCAGAGCTTGAGTCTGCGGCGACCGCCGGCATCCTCAAGCTGCTCGATGACATCGGCCGAGATCAGCCCCCAGGGGGTTTTCAACTGCTCACGGCCGCGGGCGCGGTAGTCGTAGGCGCGGTTCTGATCGGCCACCCAGAAGCGCCAGCGCCTGGCCGACCCGGCCTCGCGAACCAACTGCAGCAGGGCCGTGGCCGAATCATGGAAGGGCAGCCGGACCTGTTCGGGAGGGCGTGGATGCAGCGGGTATTCTCTGGTTTTTTTCAAGAAGAGCACAC
>CBDEFV010000007.1:0-656020 GCA_965237735.1 Candidatus Porifericomitales bacterium
CGGCTACCGCGCGGCCAAGGACATCTCCGGCAACTACTGCCTGTTCGAGCATGTCCACGCCCGCTCGGCAGGCGACAAATCGCTGTGGAAGACTCTGCGCGGGAGTGGTCCTACCTGTGCAATTATCCAGCGCCTCCGATGGTTCAGGAGTATCGGCAGGCCCGCCAGGGGGGATGGGATCGACCGCCTCGATCGCCTCCTGCGGGTGAGCCGGCGCTGGCGCTCCGGCCCCTGCATCCACGCTCAGGTGCGGATTCCGCCGCGCATCTGACAGGCCCGAGCCGCCCTCCAATCGGCCCCTCGCGCCCCTTCCCTATACAATTTAAGAAGTCGGGCGGGCATAGTTCAGTGGTAGAACTTCAGCTTCCCAAGCTGATAACGCGGGTTCGATTCCCGCTGCCCGCTCCATTTTCACCGAACGCCTGCATCGATCTTGACATCCACCCAATCCTTCGACATCGTCGTCGTCGGCGGCGGCATCGCCGGCCTCATGACCGCCTGGCTGCTCTGCCGGAAGAAACTGCGCATCGCCCTGATCGAACGCGGCCAGTACGGCGGCGAGTCCTCCTGGGCCGGCGGCGGCATCATCTTCCCGACGGATCCCTGGAAGCTGGCGGATGCCATGCTCGCCCCTGATTCTGCACAGCCAGCAGCTGTGGCCGCGCATCTGCCGCGAACTCAGAGAGGCGACGACCATCGACAGCGAGCTGCGCTGGACCGGCATGCTGTTCTTCCCCAGTGAAGACAGGGTCAAAACGGTCGAAGCCTGGGGCCCAAAAACACGCCTTTCCCTTTGAGGGCGCCCGCGCCGGCGATCTGCGTGCCCTCGCCCCGGCCCTGCGCTATCCCGCCGACCAACAGGCCTTCTGGTTTCCGCAGGTGCCCCAGGTGCGCAACCCGGCCCTGCTCAGAGCCATGATCGCGGCCCTCAGGCAGGAACCGGACATCAGCCTCTTTGAAAACACCGCCGTCGAGCGTCTCGAAGTCGCCGGCGGCCGCGTCCTCGGCGTCGCCGGCGCCGACAGGCGCTTCGAGGCGCCGCGGGTCGCCCTCGCCCTCGGCGCCTGGGGCGGGCAGCCGCCTGAGGGGGCGCCCGCCACTGACGTCTATCCCGTCTGCGGCCAGATACTGGGCCTACGACGGCGGCCGGCGTTTCTTTTACCCTGTCGTCGGCGACGGCTTCCACTATATGGTCCCCCGCCGCGACGGCGTCGTCCTCGCCGGCAGCACCCTCGAAGACAAGGGTTTCGACAAGGGGGTCACAGAAGAGGCGCGCTCCGCCATCGAAGGCTTTGTCTCGCGCATCTGCCCGGGCCTCGCCGAGCGCCCGTTGCTGCGCCACTGGTCCGGCCTCAGGCCCGGCCGCCGCAACTCGCCCCTGCCCCTGATCGGCCCCGATCCTCACATAGAGGGCCTCTACCACCACGGAGGCCTCTACCGCAACGGCCTCGGCGCCGCCCCGGCCTCAGCCGGCATCTGCGCCGCCCAGATGACCGGCGACAAGCCGCCCCTGGACGCCCGCCCCTACAAAGTCGTCTCCCACCTCTGAGCCGCCGTGTCCGAACTCGTCAAGCCGATCACCTTTATGCAGAAGGCCGACGCCAGGCCCGGCGGGGCGGAGCCGCCGGTGATCGAGGTGCGCGACCTCTCGATCTCGTTCAACCTGCACGGCTCGCCGCTGCGGGTCGTGCGCGACCTGTCGCTGACGATTGAGCGCGGCCGCTGCCTCGCCCTCGTCGGCGAATCCGGCTCCGGCAAATCGGTCACGGCCATGGCGATTCTCGGCATCCTGCCGGACACCGCCAAAATCGATTCCGGCAAGATTCTCTTCCGCAACGAAAGCGGCGCCACCACCGACCTGTCGCGCCTCGACACCCGCGGCAGGGAGATGCGCGCCATCCGCGGCTCCGACATCTCCATCATCTTCCAGGAGCCCATGACCTCGCTGTCGCCAGTCCACACCATCGGCGACCAGATCGCCGAGAACGCCGTCCTCCACGAGGGCCTGAGCGGCCGCCAGGCGCGGCGGCGCACCCTCGACCTGCTCAAGCTCATCGATTTCCCCGACCCCCAGAGAGCTTGGAAATCCTATCCCTTCGAGCTCTCCGGCGGGCTGCGACAGCGGGCCATGATCGCCATGGCGGTGATCTGCCGGCCGCGCCTGCTGCTGGCCGACGAGCCGACCACGGCCCTCGACGTCACCGTCCAGGCGCGGGTGCTGAATCTGATCATGCAGCTGCAACGGGAACTCGACATGGCCGTGCTCATGATCACCCACGATCTCGGCGTCGTCGCCAATGTCGCCGACGACGTCATCGCCATGCACAGGGGCGTGGCCCTCGAGGGGGCGCCGGTCGGCGAGCTCTTCGCCCAACCGCGGCACATCTATGTGCGCTCCCTGCTGAGGGCGGTGCCGCGCACCGACATGGCCGCCGGCGAGCGGCTGCAGCCGCTGAGCGAGGCCAGCATCTCGACCGAGGCCCTGGCCGCCGCCCGCCAGCAGCGCCGCCGCCAGCAGCAACCGGAAGCCGGCACGCCCCTGCTCAAGGCAGAGCGGCTGGTGCGCCGCTTCCAGCCGCGCAACCAGGGGATTTTCAGCCTGGGAGGCGGAGAGTTCACAGCCGTCAACGACGTCAGCCTCAACATCAGGCGTGGTCAGATCATCGGCCTCGTCGGCGAGTCCGGTTGCGGCAAGACTACCCTGTGCAAAATGATCATGCGCGCCCTGACGCCGACCTCGGGCAGGGTCGTACACTACGCCGACGGCGCCAACGCCGCCGACATCTACAGCCTCAATGAGCAGGATCTCATGGACTACCGCCGCCGCGTCCAGTTCATTTTCCAGGATCCCTTCGGCTCCCTCAACCCCCACATGACGGTGCTCGACATCCTCACCGAGCCGCTCGCCATCCACGGCCTCGGCAACAGCGGCTGGCGGCGCCAGTGGATCATCGAACTCATGGAGATGGTCGGGCTCGACCGGCGTTTCCTCAACCGCTTCCCGCACAGTTTTTCCGGCGGTCAGCGGCAGCGCATCGGTATCGCCCGGGCCCTCGCCATCAGCCCGGAGATGCTGGTCTGCGACGAGCCGGTCTCGGCCCTCGACGTCTCCATCCAGGCGCAGATTCTCAACCTGCTGCGCGATCTGCAGCGCGAGCTCAGGCTGACGATTCTCTTCATCTCCCACAACCTCGGCGTAATCCGCTATGTCGCCGATGAAATCGCCGTCATGTGCCGCGGCCGCATCGTCGAGCAGGGCAGCAGCGATGAGATCTTCCGCGATCCCCGCCACCCCTATACCCAAGCGCTGCTGGCCGCCGTGCCCCAACCGGACCCGGGCCGCCCGATCGACTTCGGCGCCGTCCAGCGCGGCGCCGGCGCCGGCCCCGAGGGTTGGCCCGACCCCTTCTGCATCACCCATGACAACGAGCCCATGGATCTGGTTTGCATCAGCGGCAACCACAAAGTGCTCATGCAGGCCAACGAGCGGCTGGAGGACGAGGGCGAAGCCCCCGACCAGACCCGCGCTGAAGGCGATGCCGATGAACCCGGAAGCGCTCCGACCCTGAGCCCGGAACGCCTCCGATGAAGCGGCTGATTCCACTGAAAGGGCTGGCCGCCCTGCTGCTGGCGACGGCAACGGCGGCGGCAACGGCCAAGGCCGAAACCCCCATGCTGGCGCCGCTGGTGCTGGACGGCAGCCTGCCGCCGCTGGCCGAGCGCCTGCCGCGGCAGCCCCTGGTCGTCTTCTTCGACAACGAGGGCGGCGACGGCGCCAGCATCGGCCGCCACGGCGGCCGCCTGCGCATGCTCATGGCCAAGACCAAGGACATCCGCCAGCTGACGGTCTACGGCTACGCCCGCCTCGTCGGCTACAACCCCGGCCTTGAGCTCGAACCCGACATTCTCGAGCGCGTCGAGAACCTCGACAACCGCGTCTTCACCCTGCACCTGCGGCTCGGCCACCGCTGGTCCGACGGTGCGCCCTTCACGACCGGGGACTTCCGCTACTGGTGGGAAGACATCGCCAACAACCCCGAGCTCTCGCCCTCGGGTCCGCCCAGGGCCATGCTGGTCAAAGGGCTGCCGCCCAAATTCACGGTGCTCGACCGCCAGCGCGTGCGCTTCGAGTGGCTCAACCCCAACCCCTTCTTCCTGCCGGCCCTGGCCGCCCCGCGCCCGCTCTACATCTACAGACCGGCCCACTACCTGCGGCAGTTTCACCGCAAATACGCCGACCGCCGCAAGCTGTCCAGGCTCATCGAGGACGAGCGCCTGCGCAACTGGCAGGCGCTGCACTTCAAGCGCGACCGCCCCTACCGCGCCAGCAACCCGGAGCTGCCGAACCTGCAGCCCTGGGTCAACACCACGGCCCCGCCGGCGACCCGCTTCCTCTTTGTCCGCAACCCCTACTACCACCGCATCGACAGCCGCGGCCAGCAACTGCCGTACATCGACGAGATCGTCGTCAACATCGTCTCGGGCAGCCTGATTCCGGCCAAGACCGGCGCCGGCGAGAGCGATCTGCAGGCGCGCTACCTGCGCTTCGACAACTACACCTTCCTCAAGGAGGGCGAGAAGCGCAATCCCTACCGCGTCCTGCTGTGGCGCAACGGCCGCGGCAACCACATGACGCTCTACCCCAACCTCAACACCGGCGACCGCGAATGGCGCCGGCTGCTGCGCCAGCCGCGCTTCCGCCAGGCGCTGTCGCTGGCGATCAACCGCCGCGAGATCAACCAGGTGATCTACTTCGGGCTGGCGACCGAGAGCAACAACTGCCTCTTGCCCGAGTCGCCGCTGCACCGCGCCGGCGACTGCAGCGCCTGGGCCGGTTTCGACATCCACCAGGCCAACTACATGCTCGACAGGCTCGGCCTCGATCGCGGCGGCGACGGCATCCGCACCCTGCCCGACGGCCGCCCGCTGGAGCTCGTGGTGCAGACCGCCGGCGAGAGCAGCGAACAGTCCGATGTGCTCGAGTTGATCGGCGACAGCTGGCGCCAGATCGGCGTCAGGCTGCTGATCTCGCCCTCGGTGCGCGAGGTCTTCCGCCGCCGCATCTTCTCCGGCGAGGCCCTGATGTCGGTCTGGTTCGGCCTCGAAAACGGCCTCATGTCGGCCGAGCAGCCGCCCGACCCCCTGGTCCCTTCAAGCCGCTACCAATACCAGTGGCCGGCTTGGGGCACCTGGTTCGAGAGCGGCGGCAAGGCCGGCGAAAGGCCGCAGGACCCGGCCGCGCGGCAACTCGCCGGCCTTGGCCAGTTGTGGCGGCTGGCGGCGGAGCGCAGCGAGCGCGAGCGCATCTGGATGAGGATTCTCGACATTCACCGCGATCAGCTCTACACCATCGGCACCGTCTCCCAGACCCTGCAGCCGATCGTCGTCCACAGGGACCTGCGCAACGTGCCGCGGCAAGCCCTCTACAACTTTGAGCCGGGGGCCTATTTCGGCATCTACCGCCCCGACGCCTTCTGGTTCTCCTCGTCGCCCTGACCGCTGCCATGCTGCTTTACGCCCTCCGCCGCCTGGTCTCCATGATCCCCACCCTGGTGGTGATCAGCCTGCTGGTGTTCATCATCATCCAGCTGCCGCCGGGCGACTACCTCGAGAGCTACATCGCCGAGCTCCAGGCTCAGGGCGAGGCGGTGCCGGAGGAGAAGATCGCCTTCCTGCGCGAGCAGTACGGCCTCGACAGGCCCCTCTACCTGCAGTATCTTCACTGGGTCTGGGGCATGCTGCACGGCGATTTCGGCTACTCCTTCGAGTACAACCTGCCGGTTACCGAAATCGTCGGCGACCGCCTGTTCCTGACCATCATCATCTCCGTCTTCACCATCCTCTTCACCTGGATCATCGCCTTTCCCATCGGCATCTACTCGGCGACCCACCAGTACAGCTGGGGCGATTACGGCCTGTCTTTCGTCGGCTTCATCGGCCTCGCCACCCCCAACTTCCTGCTGGCCCTCATCATGCTGTACCTCGCCAATGTCTGGTTCGGCACTTCCATCGGCGGTCTCATGGATCCCGAATACATCGACCAGCCCTGGAGTTGGGACAAGCTCAAATCGGTGCTCGGGCACCTGTGGATTCCGGTCATCGTCATCGGCACCGCCGGCACCGCCGGCATGATCCGGCGGCTCCGCGCCAACCTGCTGGCCGAACTGCAGAAGCAGTATGTGGTCACGGCCCGCGCCAAAGGCCTGTCGGAGGGCCGGCTGCTGCGTAAATACCCGCTGCGCATCGCGCTCAATTTCTTCGTCGCCGACATCGGCAATCTCCTGCCCACCGTCATCTCCGGCTCCGAGATCGTCGCCATCGTCATGTCGCTGCCGACCACAGGCCCCCTGCTGCTGCGGGCCCTGCAGAGCCAGGACATGTACCTCGCCGGCTCCTTCCTCATGTTCCTCGCCCTGCTGACCGTCGTCGGCGTCCTCGTCTCCGACCTGCTGCTGGCTGTCCTCGACCCCCGCATCCGCTTTGGCGGCCAGGACACAAAATGAGCCCGCCCATGGAACACTGGGTCTCGACCAAGCCGCTGAAGCTCGAGGAGTCGCAGAAACTGACGCCGCAGCAGCAGCGCTTCTACATGGCCTCCCAGTGGCACCTCATGTGGTGGAAGCTCAAGCGCCACCGGCTGGCCCTGATCTCGGGCGCGATTCTCGCCCTCTTCTACCTGTCGATCGCCTTTGCCGAGCTTCTCTCCCCCTACGATCTGCACAGGCGCCACACCGAGCACATCTACGCCCCGCCTCAGTCGGTGCACATCTGGCACGAGGGCCGGCTGCGCACGCCCTTCGTCTACCCGCAGCAGTACAGCCTCAACATGGAGAATCTCAAGCGCGAGTACAGCGAAGACCGCTCGCGCCCCATGCCGCTGCGCTTTTTCTGCCGCGGCGAGACCTACGAATTCTGGGGCCTGATGAACGCCGACTTCCACCTTGTCTGCCCGCCCGAGGGCGGCGAGTTCTTCTTCCTCGGCACCGACCGCCTCGGCCGCGACCTGCTGTCGCGCATCCTCTACGGCGGCCGCATCTCCCTGACCATCGGCCTCATCGGCATCGCCCTCAGCACCCTCTTCGGCGTCATTCTCGGCGGCCTCGCCGGCTACTACGGCGGCCGCATCGACTCCCTGGTGCAGCGGCTGATCGAAATCGTCCGCTCCTTTCCCGAGCTGCCGCTGTGGCTGGCCCTGGCCGCGCTCCTGCCGGTCTCCTGGAGCCCTGTACTGGTGTTCTTCGGCATCACCCTGATTCTCGCCCTCATCGACTGGACCGGGCTGGCCCGGGCAGCGCGCTCGAAATTCCTCGCCCTGCGGGAGGAGGACTACTGCGTCTCGGCCGAGATCATGGGCGCCTCGCCGCAGCGCATCATCGGCCGTCACCTGCTGCCGGGCTTTTCCAGCCACCTGATCGCCTCGGCCTCGCTGTCGGTGCCCAACATGATTCTCGGCGAGACGGCCCTGAGCTTCCTCGGCCTCGGCCTGAGGCCGCCGATCACCAGCTGGGGCGTGCTGCTGAACGAGGCGCAGAACATCAGTGTGGTCGCCCTCTACCCCTGGCTGATTCTGCCGGTCGTGCCCGTCATCGTCGTCATCCTGGCGTTTAATTTCTTTGGCGACGGCCTCAGGGACGCCGCCGACCCCTATAAATAGGTAGAATGAAAAGATAATGCCCACGACCTTCGACGAAAAGCAAGCCGCCGTCCCCCTGGAAGTCGTCCCCGCCGAAGATTCAAGCGCCGATCAGGACAGTCCCTCATACAGCTGGCGGCAAATCTTCCGCCTGGCCCTCGAACGCCGCTCCTACCTCGCCCGGGCGCACCTCTATGCGATTGTCGCCATGCTCGCCGGCGCCCCCCTGCCGCTGCTGATTCCGCTGCTGGTCGACGAGGTGCTGCTCGACAACCCCGGTGTCATCGTCGCCTTCATCAACCGGCTGGCGCCGACCGACTGGCATGGGCCGGCGCTCTACATTCTCGCCGTCCTCGCCGTCACCTGGGCCCTGCGGCTCGTCTACCTCGGCTTCAGCGTCGCCGAAGTGCACCATTTCGCCGTCGTCTCCAAGCAGCTGATCTTCCAGATGCGCCAGCGGCTGATTCGCCACCTGGGCCGCATCTCCATGCGCGAGTACGAGGACGTCGGCAGTGGCTCGGTCAGCGCCCTCCTCGTCAACGACTTGCACACGATCGACAATTTCCTCGGCAGCAGCCTGCCGAAAATGGTCGTCTCGACCCTCATGATCGTCGGCGTCGCCGTCATCCTGTTCTTCCTCTACTGGCCTCTGGCGCTCTTCATCTTCCTCGTCAACCCCGTCATCATCTACGCCATGATTCTGCTCGGCAAGCAGGTCAAGGAGCTCAAGGGCAAGGAAAACCTCAGCGTCTCGACCTTCCAGCAGGCTACGGTCGAGACCCTCGAGGCCCTGCAAGAGCTGCGCGCCGCCAACCGCGAGCGCCACTACCTGCTGCGCATGATCGACCTGGCGCGCGAGACCCGCGACTACGGCGCGGCCTTCAGCTGGCGCAGCGACGCGGCCAACCGCATCAGCTTCGTCATCTTTCTGCTCAGCTTCGATCTGTTCCGCTCGATTGCCGCCCTCCTCGTCGTCTTCTCGGGGCTGACGATCGGCAAGATGCTGGCCGTCGGCGGCTATCTCTGGTTCCTGCTGGCCCCGACCCAGGAGGTGCTGAACATGCAGACCGCCTGGATCGCCGCCGACGCCGCCCTCAAGCGCATCAACTCCCTGCTCGGCGCCAGCACCGACCCCGTCGTCACCGCCAACAGCACGGCCAACCCCTTCGCCCGCCGCGACACCGTCGGCATCACCCTTGACAACCTCTATTTTTCCTACAACGAGGAGGCCCAGGTGCTCAACGGCGTCTCGCTGAACATCAAATCCGGCGAGAAGGTCGCCATGGTCGGCGCCAGCGGCGGCGGCAAGTCGACTCTGGTGCAACTGCTCCTCGGCCTGCGCCAGGCCGACAGCGGCCGCATCTTCTACGGCGACAAGGAGATTCTCGACATCGGCTACGAGTGCGTCCGCACCCATGTCGGCTGCGTCCTGCAGCGGCCGTCGCTGTTCCGCGACAGCATCCGCAACAACCTCAACCTCGGCCGCGAGCACGGCGACGACGAGCTCTGGGCCAGCCTCGAAATCGCCCAGCTCGCCGCCACCGTCGGCGACCTCGAGCAGGGCCTGGATACCGTCATCGGCCACCGCGGCCTGCGCCTGTCCGGCGGCCAGCAGCAGCGGCTTG
Source organism: Candidatus Porifericomitales bacterium (assembly GCA_965237735.1). Taxonomy (GTDB): domain Bacteria; phylum Pseudomonadota; class Gammaproteobacteria; order CBDEFV01; family CBDEFV01; genus CBDEFV01. The sequence continues at coordinate 9,259 of CBDEFV010000007.1, forward strand.
CCATCGCCCGCATGATGCTGGCCGACCCCAAAGTCATCATCCTCGACGAGGCCACCTCCTCGGTTGACGTCGAAACCGAAACCCTGATTCTCGACACCCTCGAAAAGCGCTTCGCCGGCCGCACCATGCTGATCATCGCCCACCGCCTGGCAGCGGCCTGCCGCGCCGACCGCGCCTATGTCTTCGAGAACGGCGAGATCGCCGAAAACGGCGACCACAGCTCGCTCATGGCGCGCGGCGGCCTCTACGCCCAACTCTACGGGCAGCAGAACTCGTCCTGATGCCGCCGCCGGCCGCCGTGCCTGAAAAACCGCGGCCCAACGGCGGCCAGTTGCTGGTCCGCTGCCTCGAAAACCAGGGGGTCGAGCGCATTTTCCTGATTCCGGGGGAGAGCTATCTGGCCGTGCTCGACGGCCTCCACGACTCGACCATCGAAACCGTCGTCGCCCGCCAGGAGGGGGGCGCCGCCATCATGGCCGAGGCCGACGGCAAGCTCAGCGGCCGCCCGGGCATCTGCATGGTGACCCGCGGCCCCGGCGCCGCCAACGCCGCCGCCGGCGTTCACATCGCCCAGCAGGACTCGACGCCGCTGATTCTGTTCATCGGCCAAGTGAAGTGGCCCGCGGCGACCGCTACCGCGACGCCTTCCAGGAAGTGGACTACCAGGCCTTCTACGGCGGCATGGCCAAGCATGTCGAGGAAGTCCAGCACCCCGATCGCCTGCCCGAGGCCATCAGCCGCGCCTTCCACCTGGCCCTCGGCGGTCGGCCGGGCCCGGTGGTGCTGGCCCTGCCCGAGGACATGCTGCTCGAGGCAGCGACGGCCGAACCCTGCGGCCGCGCCGAGGTTCCTCCGCTGAGGCCGGCAGAAGGGCAGATTCAGGCCTTCACCGACCTGCTGTTACGGGCGAAAAACCCCTTCGTCGTCGCCGGCGGCCCCGCGGCCGCCAACTGGAGCGGGGAGGGTGTGGACCGGCTGGCCGAGTTCGCCGCCCGCTGGCAACTGCCGCTCTCCTGCTCATTCCGCCGCCTCGGGCTCCTCGATCACCTCCACCCCTGCTACGCCGGCGATCTCGGCCTGTGCCCGCGGCCGGCGCTGGTGCAACGAATCAGGGAGGCCGATCTGCTGATTCTCCTCGGAACGCGCTTTTCCGAAATGGCCTCCCAGGGCTACAGCCTCATCGACATTCCCGAGCCGCAGACGCCGCTGGTGCATGTCCACCCGAGCAGCGACGAAATCGGCCGCCTCTACCGCCCGACCCTGGGCATAGCGGCCTCAGCCGGCGAATTTGTCGCGGCCGCCCTCGAGTTCGTGCCGGCGCCGGGCACGCCTCCGACCTGGGCCGAGGGCACGGCCCGACTGCACCGCGACTATCTCAACTGGTCGGAACAGGCGCAACCGCCCGCCAAGGGCGTCTCGGTCGGCGCCGTCATCTGCTGGCTACGCGATCAGATTCCGTCCGACGCCATCGTCACCGTCGGCGCCGGCAACTACTCCGGCTGGGTCCACCGCTTCCTGCGGCTACGGCGGGCCGCCACCTTCCTCGGTTCGACCTCGGGTTCCATGGGATACGGTCTGCCGGCCGCCATCGCCGCCCAGTTGCGGCACCACAACCGCCTGACGCTCTGCTTTGCCGGCGACGGCTGCACACAGATGACGATGCAGGAGTTCGGCACCGCCGTCGAGGCCGACGTCGCCCCTCTGGTCATCGTCGTCGACAACGGCATGTACGGCACCATCCGTACCCACCAGGAGCGGGCCTTCCCCGGGCGCGAGTCGGCGACGGCCCTGCGCAATCCGAATTTTGCCGCCATTGCCCGCGCCTATGGCGGCCATGGCGAGACCGTCGCCAGCGAAAAGGAGTTCCCCGAGGCCTTCAAGCGCGCGCAGGCCAGCGGCAGGGCCGCCTTAATTCACCTGAGCCCCGTCAGCAACGAGCTCCCTTCATAAAAGGGCCCCCGTCAGGCCCCTGGGTCGGCGGAGCCGACCCGGAACGGACAGGGCCTAGTAATAAGGCTCCTGCTCGCTGTTTCTGGTGAAGAGGTGATCGAAGGATACCTTGCTCGGGCCGTAGGAGATCGTCACCAGAATCAGCAGGCCCCAGACCACGTGCTGGATGAAGCCGGGCGAGAACTGGGTGAAGCCGCTCTCCAAAGCCAGCTCGTAGAGGGGCGGGTAGGAGATGAGGGCGATGATGTTGAACACGAAGAGCGCCAGGGCCGTCCAGCGGGTGGCCAAGCCGACCCACAGCAGCACCGGAAGCACGAGCTCTGCGGTCGTGCCGAGGTAGGCCGCGATCTCGGGGGGCAGTAAGGGCACCGAGTACTCGTACTCGAAGAGGGTGATGGTCGTGTCGAAGTTGGATATCTTCGTCAGGCCCGACTTGAAGAACTGCCAGCCGACGAAGACACGTACCAGCAGGTCCACAAAGGGTTGAAAAATATCCATGAACTTGGACGCCTGGACACTAGCGTTGTACATATGCAAAATCCTCCAGATTTTATCAATTCAGGCCAAGGGAAGTGGGGTCAACGGCATTAATGCTCTCATTGTATAGCAGAAAAGGCCGCAGAGGGGCAAAAACGCCATTCTCAGACGGCAAAGATGAGGGCAGGCCGCATCCAGACCCGAAAAATCCTGATTTCAGGGACAAAATCGCCGCGGCAGAACCCTCCTGCCACCGCTCAGTCGCCCTCGAACAGGCCCTGCCACAGGGCCTCGCCGGCGTAGAGCCGCTCGATCGGCTCGCGCTCGCGTACCAGGGCCGCGCGGTCGCCGTCAACCAGCACTTCGGCGGCGCGGGGCCGCGCGTTGTAGTTCGACGACAGGGCGAAACCATAGGCCCCGGCCTGGCGCAGCGCCAGCAGATCGCCGGCGGCCAGGGCGAGCTGCCGGTCGCGACCGAGAAAATCGCCGCTCTCGCAGACCGGGCCGACCAGGTCCCACAGCTTTTCAGCGGCCCTGGAGGGGCGCACCGCCTCGATCTCGTGGGCGGCGCCGTAGAGGCTGGGGCGCAGAAAATCGTTCATAGCGGCGTCGACGACGGCGAAGTTTTTGCCGTCCTCGCCGGTCTCGGGAGGCTGCTTGAGGTACTCGATCCGCGTCAGCAGCAGGCCGGCCTCGGCGACGAGGCTGCGGCCGGGTTCAATCTCAATATCGAGCTGCTGACCGGCGATTGCCGCCGCCAATTGCCGCCCCCAGACCGGCAGGTCGAAATCCGGGCGCTCTCCATCGGACACGCCGTAGCCGCCGCCGAGATCGAGATGATGCACCGCCAGACCCTGAGAGCGGAGCTCGGCGACCATGGCCAGCAGCTGCTGCAGCATGGCGCTGTAGGGGGCGGCGTCGAACAACTGGGAACCGAGGTGGCAGGCGAGGCCGCGGGGCTCGACCCCGGGCAATTCATGCGCCAGCCGGTAGGCCTCGAGCGCCGCCGGCGGGGAGATGCCGAACTTGGCGTCGCCGCTGGCCGTGCGCAGATAGGGGTGGGTCGAGGTCTTGACCCCGGGGTTGACCCGCACCGCCACCCTGGCCGTGGCGCCGCCGGCGCTGGCGATTTGCGACAGCCGCTTGAGCTCGGCGACGGACTCGACATTGAAGCAGCCGATGCCGATCCCGAGGCCGCGCTCGAGCTCGGCCGCGCTCTTGCCGACCCCGGAAAACACCAGATGGGCGCCGGAGCCGGCGGCCCGCCGTGCCCGCTCGGCCTCGCCGATCGAGACCACATCAAAGCCGGCCCCGAGCTCGCCGAGAAGACCCAGAAGCGCCAGGTTGCCGTTGGCCTTGCAGGCGAAGCAGAGGCGGTGCGGCACTTCGGCGAAGGCCTCGGCAAAGGCCCGCCAGCGCTCCTCAATCAGCGCCCGCGAATAGACGAAGAGCGGGGTGCCGTAGCGGGCCGCCAACTCGTCGCAGGCCAGGCCCTCAGCGTGGAGCTGCCCGTCGCGGCGCTCAAAACCTGTCATGGGGGCGCCCCCCGTCTCAGACTCTCGACTGCGGCCCTCATGACTCCGGAGACTCAGGCGCGGCCCGGTCGATCTCCGTCTCCGGCGCCGGCTCCAGCAGGTAGAGCGGACCCTTGCGCCCGCAGCCGACCAGCAACAGCGCCAGGACGAGCAGCGCCAGGACGAAAATGAAGAGCGCTGACGGCGGGCGGCCGCGGCCGGCGCTGTTCGGCTGCATGCGGTTGAACTGGGCTGGCTGCTCGGCCATGACAGGCAAAAGCGGAGAGAGGGAATGGAGGGGCGCGAATCGGGCGCAGGCGGGGACGGGGCGGGCCTGCCCCAGCCCGCCCAATCCGGACGGCTCCCGTTATCATAAAGGCTGGAACGGCCCGCGCCCGCTTTTCTGCACTCTCACGCCTGCCAGTATCTGTTTAATGTCTGCCCAATCGTCCCCCCAAGCCTCTGAATCCCCCGAAGTCTCCGAGCGGGTGCCGGCGGCACTGACCATAGCCGGCTCCGACAGCGGCGGCGGCGCCGGCATCCAGGCCGACCTCAAGACATTCTCGGCTCTCGGGGTCTACGGCACCTCGGCCATCACCGCTCTGACGGCCCAGAACACCCGCGGCGTCGAGGCCATTCAGACGGTGCCCCCAGAGATGGTGCAGGCCCAGATATCGGCCGTGCTTGACGACATCACCATCGACGCCGTCAAGATCGGCATGCTCGGCGACAGGGAGCTGATCGAGGCGGTCTTCGCCACCCTCAAGCAGAAAGGCGCTCCCCTGGTCGTGCTCGACCCCGTCATGATCAGCAAGAGCGGCGCGCGCCTGCTGCCGCCCGAAGCCATGGAGGGCCTGCGCCAGCACTTGGGCGCCGCCGATCTGATCACGCCCAACCTCGGCGAGGCCGCGGCCCTGCTCGACTGCGACCCGATCAGTGAACCCGAGGAGATGAGGACGGCCGCCACCCGCCTGCGCGACGAGTTCGGCGCGCCCGCCGTCCTGCTCAAGGGCGGGCACCTCAAGGAGGGCGACAGCACCGATCTGCTGCTCGACGGCACCGGCGAGTCCTGGCTCGGGGCGGCCTGCATCGAAACACGCAACACCCACGGCACCGGCTGCACCCTGTCGGCCGCCATCGCCGCCCTCTCGGCCCGGGGCGAAGCCCTGTTCGACGCCGTCGCCGGCGCCAAGGACTATCTGTCGGCCGCTCTGGCCCAGGCAGACCGCCTCGGAGTCGGCGGCGGCTGGGGGCCGGTGCACCACTTCCACCGCCAGTGGGAATAGCCGACAGGGCCTGAGCCCGACTCCCCTGCCGCCGGAGATTCGTCGATTAAAAGCGAGGCCCGCCGCCCGCTTCCCCTTTCGCTCCCCGCCCACGACTCCTCCCTTGCCGCCCCCCACTGAAATCCGCGGGCCGCATCGCCCAGGAAGGGCGATGCGCTCTCAGCTCCTGACTCCGCCCGTGCGCACTGACCCCAGGGTCAAATTCAGCCTCTTTATCCTCCCGTCAATTGCAAGCTATCACTGAAATTCGCGGCGTCCACGCCGATTACAACGGCAGGCCGCTGTTCTCCGGCCTCGAGCTGTCGCTCGCAAGCAACAGATTCAACTGCCTCCTCGGGCGCAGCGGCGTCGGCAAATCGACGCTGCTGCGCATATTCTGCGGACTCGCCACCGACGACCCGACGGCCTTAAATCTGCGGGCCGATTCGGCGTTGCCCGCCGCCGGCGGCGCCGCCTGGATGGGACAGCAGGATTCGCTGCTGCCCTGGGCCTCGGCGCTCGACAATGTGCTGCTCGGCCCGCGACTGCGCGGCCCCGTCAACCAAGCCCTGCGGCGGCGGGCGCGGCAGCTCCTCGCCCGGGTCGGCCTCGAGGGCTGCGAACACTGCCACCCGCAGCAGCTATCCGGCGGCCAGCGGCAGCGGGTGGCCCTGGTCCGCACCCTGCTCGAGGCCCCGGCCGTCGTCGCCATGGACGAACCCTTTGCCGCCGTTGACGCCATCACCCGCCTGAGTCTGCAGGAGCTCGCCATGGAGCTGCTGCAATCGACGACGGTGCTGCTGGCGACGCACGACCCCCTGGAGGCGGCCCGCTGCGGCCAGCGCATCTTCATCCTCCGCGGCCGGCCGGCGCAACTTGTCAAAATCGAGCCGGCCCTGGGCCCCCATCCGGTCGCAGCCGACGACTCCCGCCGCCTCGCCCCCGTCCAGAGGCAGTTGCTCGAAGCGCTGCAGCAGGCCTCATGAGCCGCCCCGCGCCCGCCGCCACCGCTGTCGTCGCCGTCGCCCTGATCGCCCTCTGGCAGCTGCTGGTCTGGGTCACGGGGGCGCCGCCCTACATGCTGCCGCCGCCGGCGACGGTCTTCGCCTGTCTGGCCGACAACTGGCAGCTGCTGCTTGAACACGCAGTCGTCACCGGCGGCGAGATCCTCGCCGGTTTTGTCATTGGAACCCTCCTGGGAATTCTGGCCGCCCTCAGCATGGCCGCCTCTGCCATCACCCGCCGCTGGCTGCTGCCGCTGCTCGTCATCAGCCAGGCGTTGCCGGTCTTCGCCATCGCCCCCCTGCTGGTGCTCTGGTTCGGCTACGGCTTCGCCGCCAAGGTCGCCATGGCCGTGCTGATCATCTTCTTTCCCGTCGCCGCCGCCTGTTTTGACGGCCTGAGCTCCACCCCGCCGGCTTGGATCGATCTGGCCCGCTCCTTGCGGGCCCGGCCGCACCGCCTGTTTTTGCTGATTCGCTGGCCCGCCGCCCGGCCAGCCCTGGCCTCGGGCCTGCGCGTTGCCGCCGCCGCCGCGCCCATAGGAGCCGTGGTGGGCGAATGGGTCGGGGCCGGATCGGGCCTCGGCTACCTTATGCTCCACGCCGTCGGCCGCGTCCGCACCGATCTGCTGTTCTCGGCGCTCTTTGTTCTCTGCGCCCTGGCCCTGATTCTCTATTTCACAGTCGACCACCTGCTGCGCCGCTGGCTCTGGTGGCAGCCCAGAACCCTGGACGCCCGTGCCCGTAAACCGTCTTGAATCAACCCTCCCTGTAATCTCCCTGAAATCGCCGACAAACCCTTGCTTAATCTTAAATCGTCAAAGCTCCGATAAAAGTTGTCGCCCTTTATAATATAATTTTAAGGATTGACCCTTTTCCTTCTTCCCTCCTTCCCTCAAACTGCAACTTCAGTTTCAATGCTTTTCAGTCGTCTGTTCGCCCCAACCCTCCTGTTGTCCGCTCTGGCCCTGGCTCCGCTGCCGCTGGCCGCCCAGACCGCCTCTTCTTCCGACACTCAGAACGAACCTCTGACCGTTCTGCTCGACTGGTTTGTCAACCCCGACCACGGCCCTCTGATTCTGGCCCAGCAGAAAGGCTATTTCCGCGACCAGAACCTGGAAGTTGAACTCATCGCCCCGGCCGACCCGAGCGCGCCGCCGCGCCTTGTCGCCGCCGGCAGGGGCGACATCGCCATCTCCTACCAGCCGCAGCTCCATCTCTTCGCCGATCAGGGCCTGCCGCTCATGCGCTTCGGCACTCTGGTGGCGACGCCGCTGAACTCGCTGGTCGTGCTACAGAGTTCGGGCATCGACAGCATCTCCAAACTGCGCGGACGAAAGGTCGGCTTTTCGGTCGGCGGCTTTGAAGACGCCATCCTCGGCGCCATGCTGAAAAAACACGGCCTGAGTCTCAGGGACGTCGAACTGATTAATGTCAATTTTTCGCTGACGCCGGCCCTGTTGAGCAAAAGCGTCGATGCGGTCATCGGCGCCTTCCGCAATTTCGAACTCAACCAACTCGATCTCGAAGGGGCTCCCGGACGCGCCTTCTATGTCGAGGAAGAGGGCGTGCCGCCCTATGAAGAACTGATTTTCGTCGCCCACAACGACCGCCGAGACGACATTCGACTGTACCGCTTCCTGCGCGCAATCGAAGCGGCCACCCTCTACATCATCAACTACCCGCAGGAGAGCTGGGAGTCCTTTGTCACCTTTGACTCCCAACTCGACACGCCCCTGAACCGCCGCGCCTGGCAGGACACCCTGCCCCGCTTCGCCCTGCGACCCCTGGCCCTCGATGTCGATCGATACCGCCAGTTTGCCCGCTTCCTGAGCAAAAACCGCATCATCCGCAAGCCGCCGCCGCCGCGATGCTATCTGCACAGCTTCCGCCACCGCCAGGCCCTGGAAGCCAAAGCCGACCCGGCCAACAGGGCGCGGCGGGAAGAGCGCAGAAAACAGCGCAGCGAATCCCTGAAAAGACTCTGCCCGCCGACGCCGGCCTCTTAGCCTGCTCCAGCTCCTCTGCAGAGACGGCATGGGAGGACTCTGCAAGAAAAAATCACCTCAGGCAACTGGCCCGGCACTGGCGATTCTCAGCCAAACCTCAGGATTGCGGGCTTCAGCCTCGCTCTTCAGGTTCCGCTCGGGGCCATCAATCAGAATCCACAATTTATTGGAGTCAACACATGGCTGGGGACGATAATTCGACGCAAAAAGATGCTATGATTGGTGGGCAGGTTCAACTAACTGGGGAGGACAGGAGGCTTCTTTGTATGAACATTAATTCCTTAATATCAGGAGCAGTTGGCTGCTGGCGCAGCCCGCTCAGGTGCGCTGCCCCCATGCATGGCGCCCCGGCAGGGGGGGGGGGGGGGGGGCTGCGCCTCTTTGCTCTTTAGCTGCGGGGAAGAAAGGTTTGGGAATCAAACACAACTGCCGCTTGGCGCGCCTTCCCTTCCTAGGACGGGTCGGGGCACTCATCCTGCTCTGCGCTCTGCCCTGGGTCGCGCAAGGGCAAACGGAAAGGACCGATGTCGATGAGGACGATGATGGCCTGATCGAAGTCCGGAGCCTGATTGAGCTCCACAACATGCGCTACAACCTGGCGGGCACCAGCTACAGGACCGACACCTCCTCGGTCGGCAACAGTCAGGGCTGTAACGCTGATGCTGAGAACGTGGCTGAACGGGTCTGCCGCGGCTATGAACTGGTGGTGAATCTGGACTTTGATGCCGATGGCGATGGAAAAACCTGGCTGGGCGACAATCACCTCGGGTACGAGCTGGATTCGGGTGATCACCACCCCGATTATTTTCCGGTGACGAACGGCGCCGGCGGCTGGCAACCCATCGGCGATAATGGGCAGCGTCCCTTTACCGCCTCCTTTGACGGCAACAACTATGTCATCCGCAACCTCGCCACCCGCCGCCCGGCATCACACATCGGGCTCTTCGGCGCTTTTGGACGCGGCGGAACCAGCCGCAACCCCGCTGGAAACGGCGGGACTATCAGCAACCTCGGCCTGGTCGACAACTTGGCCGATTACATCGGCCCCGGCAATCACGACCGCGGTTCGGTCGGCGGTCCGACCGGCGGTCTGGTCGGCGGTCTGGTCGGCGAACAGAACGGCGGTTCAATCACGACGAGCTACGCCACCGGCGATGCCTTTGGCGGAGACGGCACCAACCACGATTATGTCGGCGGGCTCGTGGGTTTTAAGTTCGGCGGCTCGATCAGGGCGAGCTTCGCCACCGGCAATGCCGCCTGCGATAGCGGTGCCGCAGGTAGTGCCGGCGGGCTCGTGGGCCTGCACCTTCTCGGTTCCATCACGGCGAGCTACGCCACCGGCATTGCCGACGGCGGGCGCGGCAGCCAGAGCAGTTCCGGCGGGCTGGTGGGCCTTCAGCCGGGCGGCGGTTCACTCATAGCGAGTTACGCCACGGGCGCTGTCCTCAGCAGGAAGGGCGCCTCGAATTTTGGCGGCGCCTTGGTAGGGGAAACCAATAATGCCGGTTCCATCACGGCGAGCTACGGCTTTGGCGAGGTTATCGGTGCAACGGGAGGGCTGGACGGCAATCCGCCTGTGTCCAACGCGGCCGTACTGACCGAAGACAATGCCGGAGAGTCCTGGAACAGCGCCAGCCACGAAACTGAGAATGTCTGGGATTTCGGCGACGACACGCAGATCCCGTTACTGAAACACAGCGACGACACTCTGTTGCCGGGGCAGTTGGATGTGATCGCCGGCGGGCCTTCAGCAGCAGAGTTCGACGATCTCGTCGAACTCGCCGGCGCGCTCGAATTTGGCCGCTCCGACATCCTGTCCTGGCATTGGCAGCAACTGCAGGGCACGACAGTCTCCCTGATGACAATGGACGCAGAGGCCCGCACGGCGACTTTCAGAGCGCCGGCCGCCAGCACTCTCCTGACGTTCAATCTGACCGCCACCGCTGACGACGGCCGGCAGTACACCGACCGCATCACTATCCCCGTCACAAGGCACATTGCCGATCGCGACGGAGATGGCCTGATCGAGATCCACGACCTCCTGATGCTCCATAACATGCGCCACAACCTTAAAGGCACCAGCTACAAAACCAGTACCGCCTCGGTCAGTAACAGCACAGGCTGTCCCGTCTCGGTCTCGGGCTGCTTCGGCTATGAGCTGATCCGGAACCTCGACTTTGACACAGATGGCGACGGCACCTGGTTTCTGAACGAGGATGGGGAGTACCGCCTGGATCCGGATGACCACCATGACGATTATTTTCCGGTGGACGCCAATGGCGCTGGTGGCTGGGTATCGATCGGCGACCAGGGGAACCCTTTTGCCGCTGATCTTGAAGGCAACGGCTATACCATCAGTAATCTCGCTATCCGTCGCTCTCGATCTCCCGTCGGGTTTTTGGGCACCCTCGGAAGGTATTCCGATATCCTCAATCTCGGTCTGATCGACAATCTGGCGGATTACACCGGCTCCAGCAGTGGCCTCATATACATTGGCGGCTTGGTGGGCATACAGTACGGTCGTAGTAAGATCGTGGCGAGCTACACCACGGGTCATGCCGACGGCGGAGACGGCAAACAAGACCATGTCGGCGGACTGGTGGGTTGGCAGAACGGAGGCTCAATCACGGCGAGCTACGCCACGGGCGCTGTCACTGACAGGGGCGGCAACGATGACTATGTCGGCGGCCTGGTGGGCTGGCAGAGTAGTGGTGGCTTGATCACCGCGAGCCACGCCACGGGCGACGCCACTGGCGGGAACGGCGGCAAGGGCCGTATCGGCGGGTTGGTGGGTTTGCAGCAACATGACAATACGTCGATCACGGCGAGCTACGCCACCGGCGATGCCACTGGCGGGGATGGCAGCTTTGATCGGGTTGGCGGTTTGGTGGGCTGGCAGCATGCTGGCTCGACCACGGCGAGCTACGCCACGGGCGATGCCGATGGCGGGGAGGGCGACAATGACTATGCCGGCGGGCTGGTGGGCTTTCAAAATGGAGGCGGCTCGATCGCCGCGAGCTATGCCACGGGCGATGCCACGGGCGGGAACGGCAACAAAGACCGTGTCGGCGGGTTGGTGGGTTTGCAGCAACATGACAATACGTCGATCACGGCGAGCTACGCCACGGGCAACGCCGACGGCGGGGACGGCGCCAACGACCGTGTCGGCGGACTGATTGGCTATCCGTTTAGCGGTTCGTCCACGGCGAGCTATGGCTTTGGCAGGACGATGAGCGTGAATATCCGGGGGGTGGATGGCCCCCACGCAACCTTGACGACTGCGTTGCAGCTGACCGCAGCCAATGCCGGAGATGCCTGGGATAACGCCGGTAGCAACACCCTGGGCGCCTGGAATTTCGGCACCCCTTCCCAAACCCCGGTGCTGAACTATGCCGACTATGACGGTGCCGGTACCGTCTTCGACTGTGACCAGTTCCCCGTCGCCTGTGGTACCTTGCTGCCCGCTCAGCAGCGATACGCAACTCTGGAAGCGCTGGAATTGAGCGGCGTAGTTCTGCAGCCAGCCTTCACGGCATCGGTGCTGGCCTACACCTCCTCAGTCGCCAACGACATCGACTCCGTTGTCATCACGGCGACGCCGACCCATCCCAGCGCCACGGTTGTAATCACGGCCCTGAATGACAGGGTCACGGCGACAGGCAATCCGGTGGAACTGGAACTCGCCGTGGGGAAAAACATCATCACCCTGGAGGTCGATACGATGGACGGAAGCAGGGTGCAGACATACACCCTGACCCTGACCCGCGAGCCTCCCATGGATGACGCGACGCTGAATGCGCTGGGACTGGAGGACACAGTTCTGCAGCCAGCCTTCGCGGCATCGGTGCGGACTTATGTCGCCTCAGTCACCTACAACGTCGAATCCATTGCCGTCGCGGTGACGCCGGCCCATACCCTTGCCACAGCTGCGATCATGAATGACAGGGGCGATACGACAGGGAACCAGGTGGAGCTCGCCATGGGGGAAAACATCATCACCATAGAGGTGACTGCGGCGGACAGACTCACAGTGCAGACATACACCCCTGATCCTGACCCGCGAGCCTCCCATGGATGACGCGACGCTGAATGCGCTGGGACTGGAGGACACAGTTCTGCAGCCAGCCTTCGCGGCATCGGTGCGGACTTATGTCGCCTCAGTCACCTACAACGTCGAATCCATTGCCGTCGCGGTGACGCCGGCCCATACCCTTGCCACAGCTGCGATCATGAATGACAGGGGCGATACGACAGGGAACCAGGTGGAGCTCGCCATGGGGGAAAACATCATCACCATAGAGGTGACTGCGGCGGACAGACTCACAGTGCAGACATACACCCTGATCCTGACCCGCGAATCCCCCGCTGAAGACGCGATGCTGAGAGCGCTGGAACTGGACGGCGTAACCCTGCAGCCGGCCTTCGCGCCATCGGTGCTGACCTACACCGCCTCGGTCGCCAACGACATCGACTTCATTACCGTCACGGCGATGCCCAACCATGCCGGCGCTGTGGCTGCCACCCTGCCGGCGGATGCGGACGGCACGGCAGCTGGCCATCAGGTGGGTCTCACCGTGGGAGAAAATATCATCACCCTGATCGTGACGGCAGAGGACGGAAGTACGGTGCAGACATACACCCTGACCCTGACCCGTGTGCCTTCCATTGATGACGCGACGCTGAGCGCGATGGAATTGAGAGGCGGAGTTGCCCTGCAATCAGCCTTCAACGCGGCGGTGCTGACATACACCGCCTCGGTCGCCAGCGGCATCGACTTCATGACCATCATGGCGATAACGACCCATGTCAGTGCCACCGCTGTAATCACGCCGGCAGATGCCGACGACGAGGCAGCAGGCCATCAGGTGAATCTCGACGCGGATATAAACACCGTCACCATAAGGGTGACTGCGGCGGACGGAAGCACGGTGCAGGAATACATCCTGACCCTGACCCGTGAGCCTGCGCCTCCCACCAGTAACGGCGGCGGTGGCGGCGGCGGCGGCGGCGGTTCCCTGGGTCCATCGGCACTGGCTCTCTTCGCGTTTCTGCTTCTGCTCGGCTGGCGGCGCCAGCGCCCGGATCTGGGCCCAGGGCCCGCTGAGCCTGGAGCTAAAGGCGCAAAGGCGCAAAGTCAGCCTGGCCGGCGGCAGTTCCGTCCGCCTCGCGCAGTCGAACTTTGAGGAGGCAGCAAATAAGCTTGGGGTTTTTCGCTTTTTATGCGAAACATTTGCAAAACAGCAAGATTTAGCCTACAGTGCCCCCCCAAGGTCAATCTGCACTCACCTTGGGAGAGGTTGATTTTATGAAATCAAACAGGGTGGTGAATAAGATCGAATTTAAGATTTGTCCGTTTCTTTTCTGATGCGAAGACCTGACTTGACAAAAAAGCTTTATACTCTGAATTCATGTGTTTTATCCTCTATCAAGTAAATTAGGTAAACACTCAAGGTTTCGGAAGAGTGAGGTCCAACTTCATGAAGATAGTCTCTCCACATGTCGGGAAAGTTAGCTGTCAGCGCAACAACAGGGCGCGGCGGGAAGAGCGCAGAAAACAGCGCAGCGAATCCCTGAAGAGGCTCTGCCCGCCGACGCCGGCCTCTTAGCCTGCTCCAGCTCCTCTGCAGAGATGGCATGGGAGGACTCTGCAAGAAAAAATCACTCTCAGGCAACTGGCCCGGCACTGGCGATTCTCAGCCAAACCTCAGGATTGCGAGCTTCAGCCTCGCTCTTCAGGTTCCGCTCGGGGCCATCCATCAGAATCCACAATTTATTGGAGTCAACACATGGCTGGGGACGATAATTCGACGCAAAAAGATGCTATGATTGGTGGGCAGGTTCAACTAACTGGGGAGGACAGGAGGCTTCTTTGTATGAACATTAATTCCTTAATATCAGGAGCAGTTGGCTGCTGGCGCAGCCCGCTCAGGTGCGCTGCCCCCATGCATGGCGCCCCGGCAGGGGGGGGGGGGGGGGGGGGCTGCGCCTCTTTGCTCTTTAGCTGCGGGGAAGAAAGGTTTGGGAATCAAACACAACTGCCGCTTGGCGCGCCTTCCCTTCCTAGGACGGGTCGGGGCACTCATCCTGCTCTGCGCTCTGCCCTGGGTCGCGCAAGGGCAAACGGAAAGGACCGATGTCGATGAGGACGATGATGGCCTGATCGAAGTCCGGAGCCTGATTGAGCTCCACAACATGCGCTACAACCTGGCGGGCACCAGCTACAGGACCGACACCTCCTCGGTCGGCAACAGTCAGGGCTGTAACGCTGATGCTGAGAACGTGGCTGAACGGGTCTGCCGCGGCTATGAACTGGTGGTGAATCTGGACTTTGATGCCGATGGCGATGGAAAAACCTGGCTGGGCGACAATCACCTCGGGTACGAGCTGGATTCGGGTGATCACCACCCCGATTATTTTCCGGTGACGAACGGCGCCGGCGGCTGGCAACCCATCGGCGATAATGGGCAGCGTCCCTTTACCGCCTCCTTTGACGGCAACAACTATGTCATCCGCAACCTCGCCACCCGCCGCCCGGCATCAAACATCGGGCTCTTCGGCGCCTTTGGACGCGGCGGAACCAGCCACAACCCCGCTGGAAACGGCGGGACTATCCGCAACCTCGGCCTGGTTGACAACTTGGCCGATTACACCGGTTCCGGCAAACTCAAACACGGCCGGGTCGGTGGTCTGGTCGGCGAACAGAACGGCGGTTCAATCACGACGAGCTACGCCACCGGCGATGCCTTTGGCGGAGACGGCAACTATGATTATGTCGGCGGGCTCGTGGGTTATCAGTGGGGCGGCTCGATCAGGGCGAGCTTCGCCACCGGCAATGCCGCCGGCAGCAAAGGTGCCATAAATCGTGTCGGCGGGCTCGTGGGCCTGCAGATTCTCGGTTCCATCACGGCGAGCTACGCCACCGGCATTGCCGACGGCGGGCGCGGCAGCCAGAGCCGTTCCGGCGGGCTTCTGGGTACGCAACAGGGCGGTTCACTCATAGCGAGTTACGCCACGGGCGCCGTCATCAGCGGGAAGGGAGCAAACAGACTTGGCGGCGCCTTGGTAGGCCAAATCAGTAATATCGGTGCCGGTTCCATCACGGCGAGCTACGGCTTTGGCGAGGTTATCGGTGCAACGGGAGGGCTGGACGGCGCTCCGCCTGTGTCCAACGCGGCCGTACTGACCGAAGACAATGCCGGAGAGTCCTGGAACAGCGCCAGCCACGAAACTGAGAATGTCTGGGATTTCGGCGACGACACGCAGATCCCGTTACTGAAACACAGCGACGACACTCTGTTGCCGGGGCAGTTGGATGTGATCGCCGGCGGGCCTTCAGCAGCAGAGTTCGACGATCTCGTCGAACTCGCCGGCGCGCTCGAATTTGGCCGCTCCGACATCCTGTCCTGGCATTGGCAGCAACTGCAGGGCACGACAGTCTCCCTGATGACAATGGACGCAGAGGCCCGCACGGCGACTTTCAGAGCGCCGGCCGCCAGCACTCTCCTGACGTTCAAGCTGACCGCCACCGCTGACGACGGCCGGCAGTACACCGACCGCATCACTTTCCCCGTCACAAGGCACATTGCCGATCGCGACGGAGATGGCCTGATCGAGATCCACGACCTCCTGATGCTCCATAACATGCGCCACAACCTTAAAGGCACCAGCTACAAAACCAACACCGCATCGGTCGGGAACAGCGCGGGTTGCCCTACCATCAGAGGGGGGTGTTTCGGCTATGAGCTGACGCAGGACCTGGACTTTGATACAGATGACGACGGCACCTGGTTTCTGAACGAGGATGGGGAGTACCGCCTGGATCCGGATGACCACCATGACGATTATTTTCCGGTGGACGACAATGGCGCTGGCGGCTGGGTATCGATCGGCGACCAGGGGAACCCTTTTGCCGCTGATCTTGAAGGCAACAGCTATACCATCAGTAATCTCGCTATCCGTCGCTCTCGATCTCCCGTCGGGTTTTTGGGCACCCTCGGAAGGTATTCCGATATCCTCAATCTCGGTCTGATCGACAATCTGGCGGATTACACCGGCTCCAGCAGTGGCCCCATATACATTGGCGGCTTGGTGGGCATACAGTACGGTCGTAGTAAGATCGTGGCGAGCTACACCACGGGTCATGCCGACGGCGGAGACGGCAAACAAGACCATGTCGGCGGACTGGTGGGTTGGCAGAACGGAGGCTCAATCACGGCGAGCTACGCCACGGGCGCTGTCACTGACAGGGGCGGCAACGATGACTATGTCGGCGGCCTGGTGGGCTGGCAGAGTAGTGGTGGCTTGATCACCGCGAGCCACGCCACGGGCGACGCCACTGGCGGGAACGGCGGCGAGGGCCGTATCGGCGGGTTGGTGGGTTTGCAGCAACATGACAATACGTCGATCACGGCGAGCTACGCCACCGGCGATGCCACTGGCGGGGGTGGCAGCTTTGATCGGGTTGGCGGTTTGGTGGGCTGGCAGCATGCTGGCTCGACCACGGCGAGCTACGCCACGGGCGATGCCGATGGCGGGGAGGGCGACAATGACTATGCCGGCGGGCTGGTGGGCTGGCAGAGTAGTGGCGGCTTGATCACGGCGAGCCACGCCACGGGCAATGCCGCTGGCGGGAACGGCGACAAAGGCCGTGTCGGCGGACTGGTGGGCCTTCAGCAAGGTTCAGTAGTCACGGCGAGCTACGCCACGGGCGATGCCGATGGCGGGGGTGGTGACTTTGATCGGGTTGGCGGGTTGGTGGGCTGGCAGCATGGTGGCTCAACCACGGCGAGCTACGCCACGGGCGATGCCGATGGCGGGAAGGGCGACAATGACTATGCCGGCGGGCTGGTGGGCGTTCAAAATGGAGGCGGCTCGATCGCCGCGAGCTATGCCACGGGCGATGCCACGGGCGGGAACGGCAACAAAGACCGTGTCGGCGGACTGGTGGGTTGGCAGCAACATGACAATACGTCGATCACGGCGAGCTACGCCACGGGCAACGCCGACGGCGGGAACGGCAACAAAGACCGTGTCGGCGGACTGATTGGCTATCCGTTTAGCGGTTCGTCCACGGCGAGCTATGGCTTTGGCAGGACGATGAGCGTGAATATCCGGGGGGTGGATGGCCCCCACGCAACCTTGACGACTGCGTTGCAGCTGACCGCAGCCAATGCCGGAGATGCCTGGGATAACGCCGGTAGCAACACCCTGGGCGCCTGGAATTTCGGCACCCCTGCCCAAACCCCGGTGCTGAACTATGCCGACTATGACGGTGCCGGTACCGTCTTCGACTGTGACCAGTTCCCCGTCGCCTGTGGTACCTTGCTGCCCGCTCAGCAGCGATACGCAACTCTGGAAGCGCTGGAATTGAGCGGCGTAGTTCTGCAGCCAGCCTTCACGGCATCGGTGCTGGCCTACACCTCCTCAGTCGCCAACGACATCGACTCCGTCGTCATCACGGCGACGCCGACCCAGCCCAGCGCCACGGTTGTAATCACGGCCCTGAATGACAGGGTCACGGCGACAGGCAATCCGGTGGAACTGGAACTCGCCGTGGGGAAAAACATCATCACCCTGGAGGTCGATACGATGGACGGAAGCAGGGTGCAGACATACACCCTGACCCTGACCCGCGAGCCTCCCATGGATGACGCGACGCTGAATGCGCTGGGACTGGAGGACACAGTTCTGCAGCCAGCCTTCGCGGCATCGGTGCGGACTTATGTCGCCTCAGTCACCTACAACGTCGAATCCATTGCCGTCGCGGTGACGCCGGCCCATACCCTTGCCACAGCTGCGATCATGAATGACAGGGGCGATACGACAGGGAACCAGGTGGAGCTCGCCATGGGGGAAAACATCATCACCATAGAGGTGACTGCGGCGGACAGACTCACAGTGCAGACATACACCCTGATCCTGACCCGCGAATCCCCCGCTGAAGACGCGATGCTGAGAGCGCTGGAACTGGACGGCGTAACCCTGCAGCCGGCCTTCGCGCCATCGGTGCTGACCTACACCGCCTCGGTCGGCAACGACATCGATTTCATTACCGTCACGGCGATGCCCAACCATACCGGCGCTGTGGCTGCCACCCTGCCGGCGGATGCGGACGGCACGGCAGCTGGCCATCAGGTGGGTCTCACCGTGGGAGAAAATATCATCACCCTGATCGTGACGGCAGAGGACGGAAGTACGGTGCAGACATACACCCTGACCCTGACCCGCGAATCCCCCGCTGAAGACGCGATGCTGAGAGCGCTGGAACTGGACGGCGTAACCCTGCAGCCGGCCTTCGCGTCCTCGGTGCTGACCTACACCGCCTCGGTCGCCCACAGCGTCGAATCCATTGCCGTCGCGGTGACGCTGGCCCATGCCCTTGCCACAGTTGCGATCATGAATGACAGGGGCGGTACGACAGGGAACCAGGTGGAGCTCGCCGTGGGGGAAAACATCATCACCATAGAGGTGACGGCGGCGGACGGAAACACAGTGCAGAGATACACCCTGACCCTGACCCGCGAATCCCCCGCTGAAGACGCGATGCTGAGAGCGCTGGAACTGGACGGCGTAACCCTGCAGCCGGCCTTCGCGTCCTCGGTGCTGACCTACACCGCCTCGGTCGCCCACAGCGTCGAATCCATTGCCGTCGCGGTGACGCTGGCCCATGCCCTTGCCACAGTTGCGATCATGAATGACAGGGGCGGTACGACAGGGAACCAGGTGGAGCTCGCCGTGGGGGAAAACATCATCACCATAGAGGTGACTGCAGAGGACGGAAGCACGGTGCAGACATACACCCTGACCCTGACCCGCGAACCCTCCGTTGAAGATGCGACGCTGAGAGTGCTGGAACTGGACGGTGCAACCCTGCAGCCGGCCTTCGCGTCCTCGGTGCTGACCTACACCGTCTCGGTCGCCAACGACATCGACTCCGTTGCCATCACGGCGACGCCGACCCATGCCAGCGCCACGGTTGCAATCGCGACTCTGAACGACAATGGCAAGGCAGCAGGCCCCCGGGTGGAGCTCGCCGTGGGTGAAAATACCATCACCCTGGGAGTGACTGCGGCGGATGGACGCGCGGTACAGACATACACCCTGACCCTGACCCGCCTCGAGGCGACCAGCGGTGGCGGTAGTAGCGGCGGCGGCGGCGGCGGCGGTTCCCTGGGTCCATCGGCACTGGCTCTCTTCGCGTTTCTGCTTCTGCTCGGCTGGCGGCGCCAGCGCCCGGATCTGGGCCCAGGGCCCGCTGAGCCTGGAGCTAAAGGCGCAAAGGCGCAAAGTCAGCCTGGCCGGCGGCAGTTCCGTCCGCCTCGCGCAGTCGAATTTTGTGGGGAGGCGGCAAATAAGCTTGGGTTTTTTCGCTTTTTATGCGAAACATTTGCAAAACAGCAAGATTTAGCCTACAGTGCCCCCCCAAGGTCAATCTGCACTCACCTTGGGAGAGGTTGATTTTATGAAATCAAACAGGGTGGTGAATAAGGGGGCCATCAATCAGAATCCACAATTTATTGGAGTCAACACATGGCTGGGGACGATAATTCGACGCAAAAAGATGCTATGATTGGTGGGCAGGTTCAACTAACTGGGGAGGACAGGAGGCTTCTTTGTATGAACATTAATTCCTTAATATCAGGAGCAGTTGGCTGCTGGCGCAGCCCGCTCAGGTGCGCTGCCCCCATGCATGGCGCCCCGGCAGGGGGGGGGGGGGGGGGGGGCTGCGCCTCTTTGCTCTTTAGCTGCGGGGAAGAAAGGTTTGGGAATCAAACACAACTGCCGCTTGGCGCGCCTTCCCTTCCTAGGACGGGTCGGGGCACTCATCCTGCTCTGCGCTCTGCCCTGGGTCGCGCAAGGGCAAACGGAAAGGACCGATGTCGATGAGGACGATGATGGCCTGATCGAAGTCCGGAGCCTGATTGAGCTCCACAACATGCGCTACAACCTGGCGGGCACCAGCTACAAAACCAACACCGCATCGGTCGGAAACAGCGCGGGATGCCCCACTGGGTCTGAGGGGGGGTGCTTCGGCTATGAGTTGACGCAGGACCTGGATTTTGATCGGGATGGCGATGGAAAAACTTGGTCGGGGATCGGCACTGGGAGGTACAGCCTGGATTCGGGCGACAGCCATGCCGATTATTTCCCAGTGGATGGCGGCTCCGGCGGCTGGCTTCCCATCGGCGATGACGTCAATCCTTTTGTCGCCGTCTTTGATGGCAACAGCCACACCATAAGCAACCTCGCCATCCGCCGCAACCAGACTTTTATAGGGCTATTTGGCGTAACTGGAGACCGTGCGACCATCCGCAATGTCGGCTTGATCGACAACTTGGCCAATTACGCCGGTCCCGGTCCCGGCAGTAATTTTTTCTCCATTGGCGGCTTGGCAGGCAAGCAGAACAGCGGTTCGATCACGGCGAGCTATGCCACGGGCGATACCACTGGCGGGAACGGCGAGAGTAGTTATCTCGGCGGGCTGGTGGGCTGGCAGGTTGGCGGCGGCTTGATCACGGCGAGCTACGCCACAGGCGATGCCGCTGGCGGCGGCCGCGTCGGCCGAGGCGGCGGGCTGGTGGGCTATCAGCAGGACGGCCTGATCACGGCGAGCTACGCCACGGGCGATGTCTCTGGCGTGGGCGGGAACGGCGATTCTCTCGGCGGGCTGGTGGGCTGGCAGACAGACGGCTCGATCACGGCGAGCTACGCCACAGGCAATGTCGATGGCGGGGGCGGCAACACCAACCAGGTCGGCGGGCTGGTGGGCCGGCAGAATAGAGGCGGTTTGATCACGGCGAGCTACGCCACAGGCAATGTCTATAGCGGGGGCGGGGACGGGGATGCCAGCGGCGGGCTAGTGGGCTGGCAGGACGGTGCAATCACGGCGAGCTACGCCACGGGCGATGCCGCTGGCGAGAACGAATCGACTGTCGGCAAGCTGGTGGGCAAACAGGGTCCCCGGAGTTCGACCACGGCAAGCTATGGCTTTGGCATGGCGAGAGGCGAGGAATCCGGTTCGGATGGCTCCGTCACAACCTTGAGCACCGCGGCTCGACTGACCGCAGCCAACGCTGGAGATGCTTGGAATAGCGCCGAAAACAATACCTTGGATGCTTGGGATTTCGGCACCGATGGCGAAATCCCGGCATTAAAATATGCCGACTATGACGACACCGAAAACGTTTTCGACTGCGCTCCCAACCGTGGTCCCAACCTTGTCCAGTTCCCTGCCGATGCTTGCGGCACTCTGCTGCCGGGCCAAGCAGAAGTGAGTGCAGGTGACCTCTCGGCAGTGTTGTTCGGCGCAGTCACCACACTCACCAGCTCGATTAAATATGGCCGCGTCACCATCACAACCTGGACTTGGGAGCAACTGCAGGACCCCACAGTCACCCTGATGGGCGCAGAGTCTCGCACAGTGACCTTCATCGCACCAACTACCAGCGCCCACTTGGTGTTCAGGCTGATCGCCATAGCCAACGACGGCCAAAAATACACCGACCGCATCACTCTCGTCGTCGCGATGAGCATTGCCGACCGCGATGGAGATGGCCTGATCGAGGTTGACAGCCTGACTGATCTCCACAACATGCGCTACAACTTGCGAGGCACCAGCTACAAAACCAACACCGCATCGGTCGGGAGCAGCGCGGGTTGCCCTACCATCAGAGGGGGGTGTTTCGGCTATGAGCTGACGCAGGACCTGGACTTTGATGCAGACGGCGATGGAAACTCTTGGTCAGACACTGGCAGTGAAGGGTACAGCCTGGATTCGGGTGACAGCCATGCCGATTATTTCCCGGTGGATGGCGGCTCTGGCGGCTGGTTGCCCATCGGCGAAGATGCCGACGTCAACAATTCCTTTGGCGCCGTCTTTGACGGCAACGGCCACATTATCAGCAACCTCGCCATCCGCCGCGATCAGGATTTCATAGGGCTCTTTGGCGTAACTGGAGGCCGTGCGGCCATCCGCAATGTCGGCTTGAGCGGCAACTTGGCGGATTACACCGGCTCCAGCAACGATATTAAAGCCATTGGCGGTTTGGTGGGTCAGTTCCGTTTTGGTTCGATCACCGCGAGCTATGCCACAGGTGCTGTCAACAGCGGGGACGGCAACAAAAACTCTGTCGGCGGGCTGGTGGGCCATCAGCGGGGCGGCCTGATCACCGCGAGCTACGCCACGGGCGATGCCACTGGCGGGAACGGCGAGAGTAGTTCTATCGGCGGGCTGGTGGGTCTTCAGCAGGAGGGCTTGATCACGGCAAGCTACGCCAGGGGCAGGGTCGATGGCGGGGACGGCGAGAGTAGTTATATCGGCGGGCTGGTGGGCCATCAGCGGGGCGGCCTGATCACCGCGAGCTACGCCACGGGCGATGCCACTGGCGGGAACGGCGAGAGTAGTTCTATCGGCGGGCTGGTGGGTCTTCAGCAGGAGGGCTTGATCACGGCAAGCTACGCCAGGGGCAGGGTCGATGGCGGGGACGGCGAGAGTAGTTATATCGGCGGGCTGGTGGGCTGGCAGATTCGCGGCGGCTTGATCACGGCGAGCCACGCCACGGGCAATGCCGCTGGCGGGAACGGCGACAGAGACCGTGTCGGCGGACTGGTGGGCCTTCAGCAAGATTCAGTAGTCACGGCGAGCTACGCCACGGGCGATGCCGATGGCGGGGGTGGTGACTTTGATCGGGTTGGCGGGTTGGTGGGCTGGCAGCATGGTGGCTCAACCACGGCGAGCTACGCCACGGGCGATGCCGATGGCGGGGAGGACGACAATGACTATGCCGGCGGGCTGGTGGGCGTTCAAGATGGAGGCGGCTCGATCGCCGCGAGCTATGCCACGGGCGATGCCGATGGCGGGGAGGGCGACAATGACTATGCCGGCGGGCTGGTGGGCTGGCAGGTTGGCCGCGGCTTGATCACGGCGAGCCACGCCACGGGCAATGCCGCTGGCGGGAACGGCAACAGAGACCGTGTCGGCGGACTGGTGGGCCTTCAGCAAGGTTCAGTAGTCACGGCGAGCTACGCCACGGGCGATGCCGATGGCGGGGGTGGTGACTTTGATCGGGTTGGCGGGTTGGTGGGCTGGCAGCATGGTGGCTCAACCACGGCGAGCTACGCCACGGGCGATGCCGATGGCGGGGAGGACGACAATGACTATGCCGGCGGGCTGGTGGGCGTTCAAGATGGAGGCGGCTCGATCGCCGCGAGCTATGCCACGGGCGATGCCACGGGCGGGAACGGCAACAAAGACCATGTCGGCGGACTGGTGGGTTTGCAGAATGATGACAGCTCGGTCACGGCGAGCTACGCCACAGGCGATGCCGACGGCGGGGACGGCAACGAAGACCGTGTCGGCGGACTGGTGGGCTATCCGTTTAGCGGTTCGTCCACGGCGAGCTATGGCTTTGGCAGGACGATGAACGTGAATATCCGGGGGGTGGATGGCCCTCACGCAACCTTGACGACTGCGCTCCAGCTGACCGCAGCCAATGCCGGAGAGGCTTGGAATCACTCTGAAAGAAACACTCTCGGCGCTTGGGATTTCGGCACCGATAGCGAAACCCCGGCGCTAAAATATGCTGACTATGACGGCAGCGGCGCCGCCTTCAGCTGCAACGATTTCCCCTCCGGCGCTTGCGGCACCCTGCTGCCCTTTCAACGCGGGACGCTGGGGGCGCTGGTATTGAGCGGCGACGTTGCTCTGCAACCAATCTTCAACCCGGTGGTGCCGGCCTACACCGCCTCGGTCGGCAACGACATCGAATTCATTACCGTCACGGCGATGCCAGCCCATGCCGACGCTGAGGCTGTGATCACGCCCTTGGATGCCGACGACCAGGCAGCAGGCCATCAGGTGAATCTCGACGCGGATATAAACACCGTCACCATAAGGGTGACTGCGGCGGACGGAAGCACGGTGCAGGAATACATCCTGACCCTGACCCGTGAGCCTGCGCCTCCCACCAGTAACGGCGGCGGTGGCAGCGGCGGCGGTGGCGGCGGCGGTCGTGAGCCTGCGCCTCCCACCAGTAACGGCGGCGGTGGCAGCGGCGGCGGTGGCAGCGGCGGCGGTGGCGGCGGCGGTTCCCTGGGTCCATCGGCACTGGCTCTCTTCGCGTTTCTGCTTCTGCTCGGCTGGCGGCGCCAGCGCCCGGATCTGGGCCCAGGGCCCGCTGAGCCTGGAGCTAAAGGCGCAAAGGCGCAAAGTCAGCTTGGCCGGCGGCAGTTCCGTCCGCCTCGCGCAGTCGGATTTTGAGTGCTGCGGCGAAGGGGGGAAGACCAGCTTAAGGCCGAGAATAATGAAGACTTTTTCCCATCGTAAGGGTTTAAAGCCTATAAAAGATAGCATTCAAAAAGACGACTTGGATCAAAGAACAAAAAACAGGATTTGGGATCATGTCTATGTATTCTTCTGTATAGAAAACGAGGACATTGACTCTTATAGCGATTTTTGCAGGCAGCTCCACACTGATTTTTTTGAGCGTCCAATAGACGAATTTACTCTTTATCATATAGATCGTATAAAGGACACTATTCTTCGGCGCCCTTGGAACGAAGCATTCGACGTCATAGAAATTTTGCTTGAAGCAAGTAGCGAAAACGAACGAGTGCATCACAGAGAAATGCTTAACGGAATTTTCGAAGAAGAGTTGGTCGGCTATAGAATTGCCGGCAACAATCAGATTATTGATATTGATAGCGAGCAGGAATTTAAAGCGATTGATGAAGCTCTATAAACCACACAGGAAACCGTTCATTCACACCTCAATAAGGCGACAAATCTTTTATTCAATCTAGAGAGCCCCGATTATAAAAACTCAATCAAAGAGTCCATCTCCGCTCTGGAATGCCTTGTAAAAGAAAAATCAAATAACAAAAAGGAAAGCTTTGGCCGTTTGGTTGATTCATTAGATATGCATGAGGCCTTCAGGAAAGCTTTGATAAAATTATATGCATAGACCAACGATGAGGGAGGGATCAGGCATTCTGAGTATGGGGAGTTGGGAAAAATAGATTTTGCAACTGCCAAGTTCTTTTTGGTTAATGCATCAAACTTTATCACATTCATAAATTGTCAAAGGGATGAATGAAACAAGAAAAAGGCACCCTGTGCCAGCCCCATTGAGGTCTCATAAAACAGCGAATAAAAAAGCCCGGCGGGTTGCATTCACAACAAAAACACTTTTGAGGCCAAGCCAAGGCCCGGTTTAAAATGACTTGACGCTACTAAAACATTGTGGAATATAATAGTTATCACTATGACAAGCTTTCATTTCAAAGGCAAGTACGCCATCGCCAACTATCATTTGGCGGTGCCCCACCGCCTGAGGGTGCTGCCGAAAAAATCTGCGCTGGCGAGAGGTGTCAAGCCATCCCGGCACGACCATCGGGAAATTGCCGAAGATTATCGATGTGGGCTGAAAAGGGGTCAAGGATGAGCAGGAAAAAAATAAAAGACTTCATCACTGCCCTGGAGGAAAAATGCAAAGACGGCCAGTACATTTTTAGAGGCACAAACGAAGTATATAGCAACCAAAAGGATGGAATCAGTTCGTCTCTGTACAGGGAACATGAAGGAACCGAATACCAGCCTGACCTTCAAACAATCAGGATAGAACAAGATATTGTGGAAAGAGCAAGAAAGCACTTTCCAGACAAGGCGAGCAATATCGAGATATTGACAGACCTACGACATTTTGGCGGCAAAATAACATTGATTGATTTCAGCCGCAATCCCTATGTTGCCTTATTTTTTGCCTGTAGCGGTCAATTTGATCAAGATGGCGAGTTGATTTTAGTAAAAGCTGACATAGATGCTTCAGGGTCAAGCCTTCGAAAGTTCGAAATCTTCATCTCTAACGCAGATGGAGAACGGCCAATAATATTCGCATGCTCAATTACTTCAGGATGACTTTCGCTAACCCTACTTAATGGAACTTTCCAATATACGCTGAATGCAATTATTGTTTCTTCTTTTGTCCAATTATTGTTCCTGGCCATTTTTAACTCCAATAAATCGTGAATTCCAATCAGTAGCCCCCAGGCAGCGCCTAAAAATACGGCTCAGGCGGTCGTTGTGCGAGCAGGCCCGGCAGCCGCCTGACGGGAGCTTGGATGATCCGCGCTACACCTACTAACCATAAAGGGAAATCATCCAAAGCAACTATAACATCATTCAGCGAAAGTTAGATGACCCTCAGCTATGCTCCTTTCACTTATTGGAAATTTCTGCATACTTTAATACCGCGTAAATTTATGGTAAGATGAAATCAGTTGGCGTACTCGACTCAAGGCCGCGAACAAAGCCGCAATGACCACACCCGCACCTGAACCAATGGAGAACTACCGCAGAGCTGGGGCAGCGTCCCTGGTTGTTCCAGCTGTGACGCAGGAAGCAAGACGACAGTTCCCAAGGGCTGGGTGGAAGACTACTTCCGCGAGACCTTGCACAAGGAACACAGAGCGCGTTCAAGCACTGTCCCGGAGAATTATGAATTTTCCAGCTTCACAAAAACTCCTTTACAAAGAAGGTGTATCCCCTTGGAACAAGCGGTTCAATGAGGGTATCGCAGCCCGATGCTTGGCGCGGCAGGGGCCGGCGCGGCACATGATGCCATCTGGATTTTAGCGATGACCGCTCTGGAAGAAATAATCAACTCGGATATTCTCGTTTGGGCGAGGGACCGGTCTGGGCTAAGCTTGGAGGACGTTGCGAAAAAGGCCAAGGAAATAAAGCCAGACCGCCTTGCGAAGTGGGAGGCGGGTGAGGCCGCACCCACACCGCGACAAGGAAGGATACTCGCCAAGATATATGACCGGCCCTTTCTGGAATTTTTCTCCAGTCACAGACCAGTAGTTCAAGAACCAAAGCTGGTCCCAGACTTTCGACCTCTTGCGGAGGGAGCGTCTTCAAAAGCCGAACGGCGCTCACTCGAGGGTATTCAGCAATGGGCCGAGGAGCAGCGACTGAATGCTCTGGACCTGATTGAAGAGATCGGAGAGCAGCCCCCAGACTTTTCTGACGACCTCAAATTCAGCATTGAAGACAGTGTGGATGCTGCCGCCAAAATTGCTCGCAAGGCTATCAACTTCCCGATTGAAAAGCAGCTTGAGCTTCGAAGTTCTCGGCGAGCTCATCTGCCCAAGATCCTGCGAGACAAGTTGGAGGCGATGGGCATTCTGGTCCTTAAGGCCAGCCTGAAAAAACAAAGTATCAGGGGCATTTGCCTGTTTGCAAGGCCACTGCCGGTTATTGTGTTGGGGAGTGAAGCGGCAGGCGCTCAAGCCTTCACCCTTATGCATGAATTTGGCCACATCCTCCTTAGATCGAGCGCAATAAGCGGCGCACCTCAGTTTGGGCCTGCAAATCTCACTGGGCCCAAGGCAACTGAAAGTTGGTGCACTCGGTTTGCGGCATCTTTTCTCGTTCCCTCTGATGCTCTTGAAAGCCAAGAAAGCAAACCGGTTCAGCCCCACAGAGAGTTTGATCTCTCGAAGCTTAAAGACCTGGCAAACACTTTTTCTGTCAGCCAGCATGCAATGCTCATCCGCCTGGTAAATCTTGGCTTTGTGCATCCAAACTTTTACTGGCATAAGATGCGGCCGATCTTTCTCAAAAAGGAAGCAGAATTGAAAGCTTATGGGCGGCCTGTCTACTATGGGGCAAGATACGTAAGCAGGCAAGGGCCTTTCTATACGGGGCTAGTCCTTGAAGCTTGGGGATCGGGGCGAATTTCAGGCCACAACGCCGCTGAATACATGGGTATCAAGAAGCTATCGCACCTTCAAGATGTTCGGGAGCACTTCCGAGTGTTGGATGCGTAAATATTGCCTGGATACCTCTGGGCTTTCGAATCCCATTCTAGAAATGCTGCCAGACATAATACGTGTCGCTCTGGTCTCAGGTCATTTTAAGGTTGGAGGCCGGAGTATTTTGTTGGAACGTCGAAATTGCCAAAGAGTTGGAGTCAATTGACCTTGGTGGTCTGGGTGATTACTTGAAGCGACACAGGAAGCGTTGTTGCCTTGAAGTGGGCATAGGCGATTGGCCATGGCAAGACTATGTGCAATTGCTGGATGACTGGAGGCTGAGATTCCGCGGTTTTCTTTCCGAGTACAACGGCAACAGAAAGGGGACCATCAACAACAACGATCTTTCAATTGTCGCACTTGCTAAAACATTAAAGCTGCCAGTTGTGAGTATGGAGAAGAGAAACACAAACAAAGGTCCGCCGAGCAGCGCCAAACTTCGTATTCCCGACCTTTGCGACCGAGAGAGGGTGACGCATTTGTTTTTTAACGATTTCTTGAAGAAGGAAGGAATAAGGGTATGATCCAGCCTCTGGTGGAGGCTGCACTACAGGACGGACCGGGCGATTTCATTGCCCCAAAAGAGGCATGCGGCGTTGAGCCGAAATCAGCTGATAACTTGATGATTCAGCAAATACTCTTATTGGAGGATTTCACTACATTGAAAATCATAATTCGAGTTTTATCTCCTCTTACTTAGCCGTCTCGTCATTTGTCGAAGTCCGCAATCTTCTCTCCGACTCTTTTCTGTGGATTTTGGTCTAGGGCCGCGGCCTCATGCCGACTGCGATACGCCGGGCCAGTCCGGGGCCCTGATAGATCAGGCCCGTGTAGAGTTGAACCAGGGTGGCGCCGGCATCGATCTTGGCCTGGGCCGCCTCCAGGCTGTCGATGCCGCCGGCGGCGATGAGCGGCAGGGCGCCGCCGAGGGCGTCGGCAAAGCGAGCCAGGAGTTCAGTGCTGCGGGAGAACAGCGGCCGGCCGCTCAAGCCGCCGGCCTCGACCGCCAGTCGGTGGTGCTCGACGCCCTCGCGGGTCGCGGTGGTGTTGCCGATCAGGACCCCATCGACACCGCTGTCTCGAAGCACGGCGACGGTTTCGCCGACGGCGGCGGCTTCAAGGTCGGGAGAAAGCTTGACCACCAGGGGCGGGCGCCGACCGGAGGCGTGATCGCGCAGGGTCACCAGCTTTTTCAGCAGCGGGGCCAGTTGCGATGGGTTTTCCAGTTGCCGCAGCCGGTGTGTGTTCGGCGACGACAGATTGACGGCGACATAGTCGGCCACCTCACGCACGGCTTCGTAGGCGAGGACATAGTCTTCAGTTGCCCGCTCGATGGGGGTGTCGCGGTTCTTGCCGATGCTGACTCCGAACACCACGGCGGGGTCCGCCCGGTCTGTGGATACAGGCTCCAGCCGCCGCGCCAGAGCCTCGGCGCCGGCGTTGTTGAAGCCGAGGCGGTTGATCAGGGCGCCTTGGGCTGGCAGGCGAAACAACCGCGGTCGCGGGTTGCCCGGCTGGGGCCGCGGCGTCACCGTGCCGAGCTCGACGAAGCCGAAGCCGAGGCGGCGCCAGCCGGCGACCGCTTCGCCGTCCTTGTCGAAACCGGCGGCAAGGCCGACGGGGTTGGCAAAAGTCAGCCCCATGGCGGAGACCGGAGTCGGAGTCGGGCCGATGCCACCTCCTGCGCCCTGCCCTGCTGTCGGCAGTCGTGCCAGCAGGTTCAGAGCCAGACGGTGCGCCGTCTCCGGCGGCAGCGCGAACAGCAGGGGCCGCAGCAGAGGGTAGGCATCCATCCAACTCATCGCATTCGGAGTCGGCGCTCGCCGCTGATTCCGCTCAAAGCCCTTCCAGGGCGGGGTCGATTGCGCCACCCTGACCTTGGAGGCGGTACTCGATTTCGAGAAAGCGCGGGTGGCTCCAGGTCAGGGAGACGGTAAAATCGCGCTCGCTCCACCGATGCCGGGCCCAACCCTCTCCGCGGGCGACGGCGCGTTCGCGGGTGTTGCGCGAAGAAGCGAAAGACGGCAGGGTGCCGAGGTCGCGCCCCTGGCCGTAGACGCGGATCAGCCGCGACTTCCACCTGATGTAGCTGAGCCAGTCGCCCGGGGCCTCGAGCCGGGTCATGGCGTGAACGCGGCCACGGCTGACAGAGGCCCACATGGACTTGCCTTTGAAATTGAAGGAGTGGCTGCTGTCGTTGGCCGGTGCCGCCGAATCCGCAGTTTTTCCGGCTTCAAGGGCGGCAAAGTCGCTCACGCCGGCAACGGAGCGCAGCTCGGCCACAGGCGCACCGAGGCAGAGGGCGCCGAGCACCACCTTGACGCACTGGGCGCGGGCGTTCGGCGCAGCGGCCAGCAGAAAGGCCGCCGCAATCAGCGCCAGGACGCACCTGGGGGCAGTTGTTGTGGGAAAATGTTTCATGTGCGATTCAGAAGCTCTCCTTGCCAAAATTTTTCCTTGCCCTCGGTTGACCTCCAATGAAAGTTTACCCTGAAAAGCTTGCAACTGCCCTCAATTTGGGTCTGGCGCCGATCTATCTGCTGTCGGGAGAGGAGCCGCGCCAACTCGACGACTGCGCCTCCCTGATCCGCAAACAGGCCGCCACAGAAGGATACAATGAGCGTTTCAGCTACTTCTCCGATGCCATGGACTGGAAGGATTTGCTGGCCAACGCCTGCGAAGTTTCGCTGCTCGGCGACCGGCGCCTGCTCGAAGTGCACCTGTTCGCCATGCCTGACAAAGCCGCCGCCGACACTCTCGTGCTCTACGCCGAAAAGCCCCCCGCGCAATCGGTGCTGCTGATTCGGGCGCCGAGAATCGACGCCGGCCAGCAGAAGAAAAAGTGGGTCAAGGCTGTCGAGACCGCCGGCGTCTGGGTTACGGCCTACCAGCTGCACGGCGTCCACCTGCAGCGCTGGGCCCGCCAACGCCTCGAGGAGCGGGGCCTGAAGATGGACTCCGAAGCCTTTGCCGCCCTCTGCGAATACGCCGACGGCAACCCCGATTCCATCGCCCAGAGCATCGAGAGGCTATCCCTGACAAACAGCGGCGAGACCATCGATGCCGCCACCCTCATGGCGAGCCACCACAACGAATCGCATCACAACATCTTCGAGTTCGCCGATATTGTCGTCAGCGGTCGCGGCCCCCAGGCCCTGGGCATCCTCGAGCGCCTGCGCGCCGACGGCCTCGAACCGGTGCTGATTCTCTGGTCCCTGAGCCGGCAACTGCGCATCGCCAGCGGCGTCGACAGCAGCGGCATGCCACAGCGCAACCGCCCGGCGGGCCGCACCCTCTCCACCCGCCAGGCCGACCGGGCGCTGGCCCGGGTGGCGAACCTCAGCCGCCGCCTGAAAGAAGGCCTGCTGCTGACGCATGTCTGGGATGAACTGACCTCCCTGACGGCCTGGATCGCCTCCGGCCAGTCGCTCATGCCGGTGGTGCGGGCGCGCCACGCCGCCGAGTTGCGCGGCCACTGAAGGCGCCCTCGGAGAGGCGCTTTCGGTGGCCTTGACTCCGTGCCCGTCAAAGCCTTTCCGCCCCTGTTTTCACCGCCGTAAAGGGCCGCCTGGCACCGGCGATTCTCCGGGCGACTTTCAGCGCCAGCCGACCGGGCGCTGGCCCGGGTGGCGAACCTCAGCCGCCGCCTGAAAGAAGGCCTGCTGCTGACGCATGTCCGGGATGAACTGGCCTCCCCGACGGCTTGGATCGCCTCCGGCCAGTCGCTCATGCCAGTGGTGCGGGCGCGCCACGCCGCCGAGCTGCGCGGCCACTGAAGGCGCCCTCGGAGAGGCGCTTTCGGTGGCCTCGACTCCGTGTCTGTCAAAGCCTTTCCGCCGCTGTTTTCACCGCCGTAAAGGGCCGCTTGGCACCGGCGATTCTCCGGGCGACTTTTAGCGCCAGCCGACCGGGCGCTGGCCCGGGTGGCGAACCTCAGCCGCCGCCTGAAAGAAGGCCTGCTGCTGACGCATGTCTGGGATGAACTGGCCTCCCTGACGGCCTGGATCGCCTCGGGCCGACAGCTCATGCCGGTGGTGCGGGCGCGCCACGCCGCCGAGTTGCGCGGCCACTGAAGAGTCGCGTTCGGGGCGGCGCTCCGGCCGCCCTGAACCCCTGTCCAGAGAAGCCCCTGCCGGCACCGTTTTCGCTGTTGCCAAGGGCCGCCGCGCAGCGGCGATTCGGCCGGCAAATTTTGCCGCCGAATCGGTCTCTGACGGGCGCCTTTTGCCGCCATTTTTTGCTATAATATCAGGATACTGGATGACGGCGGCACCAGGCCCTGCGCCCCCGCCCGCACCCCGCGCCAGGCAGCTCTTTTCCTTCTCCGGCACCATGTCCCTGACCCCCTCGAACATGCTCTCCCTCGGCACCCCCATGCCCTCGTTTGAGCTTCCCACGGCCGAGGGCAAACTGGTGTCGTCGAAGGAACTTGCCGGCCGGCCGGCCGTGGTTGCCTTCATCTGCAACCACTGCCCCTTTGTGGTTCATATCGCGCCCTCTTTTTCGGCCTTCGCCAAGGAGTGCGCCGCCCGCGGCGTCGATGTGGCGGCGATCAACTCCAACGACATCGAGAGTTATCCCGAAGACTCCCCGGAAAAGATGATTGAGTTCGGCAGGCAGCACGATTTCACCTTTCCCTACCTGTTCGACGCCAGCCAGCACGCGGCCCGCTCTTTCGACGCCGCCTGCACCCCCGACTTCTATCTCTTCGACAGCGAGGGCCGGCTGTTCTACCGCGGCCGCTACGACGCCTCGCGGCCGGGCAACAGCGTCGCCACCTCCGGCTCCGACCTGAGGGCCGCCATCTCGGCCCTGGAAAAGGGCGAGCCCGCGCCCGAAGAACAACACCCCAGCATGGGCTGCAACATCAAATGGCGCACCTGAAGCCAAGCACCGCCGCCCGGAAGATGCCGGCATGACCGATACTCCCGCCTCGACCGGCAAGGTCATCGAACTGGAGCTGCTGACCGAGCCGGCACCGGCCGGAGAAACTCCGCCGAAACAGCAGCCGGAGGTCGCCAGCAGCAAAGCCGCGAGGAAAGCCAGGTCCGGCAAGGAGGAGTACGACTCCTCGAGCATCAAGGTCCTCAAAGGCCTCGAGGCCGTGCGCAAGAGGCCCGGCATGTACATCGGCGACACGGCCGACGGCTCCGGCCTGCACCACCTGATCTTTGAGGTCGTCGACAACTCCATCGACGAGGCCCTCGCCGGCCACTGCTCGGAGGTCGACGTCAGGATTCACTCCGACGGCTCGGTCTCGGTCAGCGACAACGGCCGCGGCATCCCCGTCAAGCACCACGCCGAAGAGGGGCGGTCGGCGGCCGAAGTCATCATGACGACCCTGCACGCCGGCGGCAAGTTCGACAACAACGCCTACAAAGTATCGGGCGGGCTGCACGGCGTCGGCCTGTCGGTGGTCAATGCCCTGGCCTCGTCCCTGACCATGACGGTCGAGCGCGACGGCTCCATCCACCGCCAGAAGTACTCGATCGGAGGGCCGCTCGGGCCGATCGAGATCATCGGCAAGTCGGAGCGCACCGGCACTTCCATCCGCTTCACGCCCGACGCCGACATCTTCGAGGACACCGTTTTCCAGCCGGAAATACTTGAGCGGCGACTGCGCGAGCTCGCCTACCTCAACCACTCCCTGAGCATCCGATTCGAGGACCGCCGCTCCGACATCAAGCGCGAATTCAAATACGACGGCGGCATCCGCGCCTTCGTCGAATACCTGGCCCGCGGCCGCGAGGCCCTGCATAAGAACATTTTCCACTTCAGCGACAGCCGCAGGGGTGGCATCATCACCGAGTGCGCCCTGCTCTGGACCTCCTCCCAGCACGAGAGCGTCCACTGCTACACCAACAACATTCCCCAGCGCGACGGCGGCTCCCACCTGGCCGGTTTCCGCTCGGGCCTGACGCGGACGATCAACAATCACCTCGAGCGCGAAGGCTACCTGAAGAACCTCAAGCTGACGCTCAGTGGCGAGGATATCCGCGAGGGGCTGGTGGCCGTCGCATCGATCAAGGTGCCCGATCCGAAGTTCTCGTCCCAGACCAAGGACAAGCTGGTTTCGTCGGAAGTCAAGGCCGCCGTCGAAGGAGCCCTGTCGCAGAGGCTCGAGGAGTATCTGCTGGAGAACCCGCGCGACGCCCGCGAGATCGCCGAGAAGATCATCGAGGCCGCCCGCGCCCGCGAGGCCGCCCGCAAGGCCCGCGACCTGGCCCGTCGCAAGGGCGCGCTCGACGGCGGCGGCCTGCCGGGCAAGCTGGCCGACTGCCAGGAAAAAGACCCGGCCCTGTCGGAGATCTACATCGTCGAGGGCGACTCCGCCGGCGGTTCGGCCAAACAGGGGCGCGACCGCTCCTTCCAGGCCATCCTGCCGCTGCGCGGCAAGATTCTCAATGTCGAGCGCTGCTATATCGACAAGATGCTCGCCTCCGAGAGCATCAGCACCCTGATCTCGGCACTGGGCTGCGGCATAGGGCGCGACGATTTCAACATCGAAAAGCTGCGCTACCACCGCATCATCATCATGACGGACGCCGACGTCGACGGCTCCCACATCCGCTCGCTGCTGCTGACCTTCTTCTACCGGCAGATGCCGGAACTGCTGAAAAACGGCTACGTCTACATCGCCCAGCCGCCGCTGTACAAGGCGGCGCGCAAGAAGAGGGAGCAGTACCTCAAAGACGACCACGAACTCGACGCCTTCCTGCTGGCCGAGGGGCTCAACGGTGCCGAGCTGGTTCCCGGCAGGGGCAAAAAGGCGCTGGCGCAGAGCGAGTTCAAAAAGCTGGCCGAGGGCTGGCTCTCGGCCGAGACCCTGATCGAGCGCTGGAGCCATTGGGGCCCGCCGGCGAGGGTACTCCGCGCCCTGGCGGCCGTGGCTCCGGCCCACCCGAAGATCGACGGCAAAGGGCTCGGCAAGCCCGCCGAGGCCGCGGCCTGGTGCGCTAAACTCGCCGAGCTGCTGAACCGCAAAGATCAAGGCGACGAGCACTACGAGTGCGAGGCCGTGACCGTCGACGGCGAGACCCAGGTCGGGCTGCGCCTGCTGAATGGCGGCACCCTCAGACACCATTACAGCCTCGACAGTGAGATCTTCTCCTCCAACGAATACCGCCGCCTCGATCAGCTCCTCGGCCAGCATCGCAACCTCTTGGGCGAGGGCGCCCTCATCCGGCGCAGGGAGCGCGAGGCCGGGGTCCCGTCGATCGGCGCGGCCTGCGAGTGGCTGCGCGAGGAGAGCCGCCGGGGCCTGACCCTGCAGCGCTACAAAGGCCTGGGCGAGATGAACCCAGAGCAGCTGTGGGAGACCACCATGGATCCCGAAACCCGCAATCTCCTGCAGGTGGAGGTAGCCGACGCCCTCGAGGCCGACGAGATCTTCACCACCCTGATGGGCGAGGCCGTGGCGCCGCGACGCGCCTTCATCGAGGAGAACGCCCTCTCGGTGCGCAATCTGGATATATAGTGCCGCCTCATCGCCCGCAACGATGAGCACTGCAACCTCCGGCCACTACCGCCTCCCCCCTTTCGCCGAACTGGCGCCGGACCGGACGCCATCAGAAGCCAGTTGCAGCAGGCGCTCAGCGACAACCGCGCCCACTTGCAGCAACTGCTTGCCGAAAGCGCTGACGACAGCGACACCGACTGGCGGCGCCTGTTCGCGCCCCTCGAGGACATGGAGCAGAATCTGTTCCGCGTCCTCTCCCCCCTCGGCCACCTGCACTCGGTGCGCGCCGACGAGGACGAGCTGCGCATTCTCTACAAGGAGGCCATCGAGCAGGCGGCGCTCTACGACATGGAGCTGCTGCACAACCGCGAACTCTGCCGCCGCTACCGCAGCTACGCCGACAGCCCGGCCTTCGCCGGAGAGCCGGCCGAGCGCCGCGCCGCCGTCAGACACTCGCTCGTCGCCTTTCGCCACGCCGGCGTCGACCTGCCCGCAGGGACGCAGAAGCGGCTGAAAAAATTCGAGGGTCGAACTCGAAACCCTCCAGGCTACCTTCGAGGAGCAGTTGCTCGATGCGACCCGGGCCCTCAGCTTCACCATCGAACGCGAAGAAGAACTCGGCGGCCTGCCGCCCCAAGTGGTCGCCGAGGCCCGGGAGGCCGCCGCCAGGGCCGGCCGGCCGGGCTGGCTGCTGGAACTGTCGCAACCGCTCTACGTGGCGGTCATGACCCGGGCCGAGAACCGCCAACTGCGCCAGGACTGCTACCGCGCCTGGTGCACCCGGGCCTCGACCGAGAGCGAGCACCCCCAGTTCGACAACGCGCCCCTGATTGGCCGCATCCTCGAGCTGCGGGCGCAGAAGGTCGAACTCATCGGCTGCCGCAACTTCGCCGATCTCGTGATCGAGCAGCGCATGGCCGCATCCGCCGGGGAAGTTGAAAGCTTTCTGCTCAATCTCGCCGGCATCGCCCGCCAGTCGGCGGCCGCCGAGCTCGATCAGCTGCGCCAGTTCGCCGCCGCCGAGCTCGGTATCGACCGCCTCGAGCACTGGGATCTGGCCTTTGCCTCCGAGCGCCTGAAAAAAGCGCGCTTCAGCTACGACGAAGAGGCCATGCGCCGCCATTTCCCGCTCGACCGGGTGCTCGCCGGCCTGTTTGAGATCATCGGGCGCCTGTTCGGCGTCACCGTCGAGTTACGCCCCGGCGTCGACGCCTGGCACGAGGACGTGCGCTCCTATGTTTTCCGCGATATCCGGGGCCGCGAACTCGGCATGGTCATGGTCGATCTGTTCGCCCGCCCCAGCAAGCGCGAGGGCGCCTGGATGGACGAGGGGCTCGATTCGCCGCCGCGCCGGCGGGCGGCTGGAGTTGCCGATCGCCTATGTGGTATCGAGCTTTGAGCGGCCCGCGGCCGGCAAGAGCCCGCTGCTGCGCGTCGAGGAGGTGCTGACGCTCATGCACGAGTTCGGCCACGCCATCCACCACCTGCTGACCGAGGTCGAGACCGCCGCCGTCTCCGGCATCCGCGGCCTCGAGTGGGATGCCGTCGAACTGCCGAGCCAGCTGCTCGAGTGCTGGTGCCGCCGCCTGCCGGCCCTGGAGCTCATGGCCGACAGCCCCGGGGCGGCCGCCGACCTGTTGCCGAAGATTGAGGCGGCCAGTACTTTTCAGGCGGGCCTGACGATTCTGCGCCAGCTTGAGTTCTCCCTCTTCGATCTGCGGCTGCACCGCGCCGACGCCGGCGCCGATGTGCGGGCCCTGCTCGAGGGTGTGCGCGAGGAGGTCTCGGTGTTCCCGCCGCCGGCGTTCAACCGCTTCGAGTGCGGCTTTTCCCATATCTTTGCCGGCGGCTATGCCGCGGGCTACTACTCCTACCTGTGGGCCGAGGCCCTGGCGGCCGACGCCTTCGAGAAACTGACGGCCACAGAGGTCTTCGACGCCGAGGCCGGCGAGCGCTTTCGCCGCGCCTTCCTCAGCCGCGGCGGCTCGAGGCCGGCGGCGGAGATGTACGCCGACTTCAGCGGCGGCCCCCCCGACCCGGAGGCGCTGCTGCGCCAGCGCGGCCTCGGGCCGGCGACCCCTTGAAATACCGCGACCTGCGCGGCTTCATCGCCGGGCTGGAGAAAGGCGGCGAACTGCGCACCCTGGAGGTCGAGGTCGACCCGGCGCTGGAAATGACTGAGATCTCCAGCCGTGTCCTCAAAAAGGGCGGCCCGGCCCTGCTGTTTGCCAGGCCGAAAGGCCATTCCATCCGCGCCCTGACCAACCTCTTCGGCACCAGCCGCCGCATCGCCCTCGCCATGGGACGCGACGGCGACCCCATGGAGGAGCTGCGCTCCATCGGCGAGATGCTGGCCGAACTGCGCTCGCCGACGCCGCCGAGAGGCCTCGAGGATCTGTCGCGCGGGCTGCCGCTCATGAAAAGCATCTTCTCCATGGCGCCGAGGCGCGTCAGGAAAGCGCCCTGCCAGGAACTGCGCTGGGAGGGGAACGAGGTCGATCTCGGCCGGCTGCCGGTGCAGACCTGCTGGCCCGGCGACGCCGGCCCCCTCATCACCTGGGGCCTGACGCTGACGCGCGGCCCGCGGCGGGCGCGGCAGAACACAGGGGTATATCGCCAGCAGGTCATAGCGCCGAACAAGATCATCATGCGCTGGCTCGCCCACAGGGGCGGCGCGCTCGACTACGACGACTGGCGTTCGGCCCACGGCGACAGGCCCTTCCCGCTGGCAGTCGCCATCGGCGCCGACCCGGCGACGCTGCTGGCGGCGGCGACGCCCATTCCCGATTCGCTGTCGGAGCACGCCTTCGCCGGCCTGCTGCGCGGCAGCCGCACGGAGCTGGCGCCGGCCTTGCACTGCCCTGAACTGCTGGTGCCGGCAACGGCCGAGATCATCCTCGAGGGCCATATCCACCCCGGCGAGATCGCCGACGAGGGGCCCTTCGGCGATCACACCGGCTACTACAACGATGTCGAGCCCTTTCCCGTCATGACCGTCGAGCGCGTCACCCTGAGACCCGAGCCGATCTACCACAGCACCTACACCGGCCGGCCGCCCGACGAGCCGGCCGTCCTCGGGGTGGCCCTGAACGAGATGCTGGTGCCCATGCTGCGGCGGCAGTTTCCCGAACTCGTCGATTTCTATCTGCCGCCCGAGGGCTGTTCCTACCGCGTCGCCGTCATCTCCATGAAAAAGGACTACGCCGGCCACGCCCGCCGCCTCATGTTCGCCGTCTGGTCCTTTCTGCGGCAGTTCCTCTACACCAAATTCATCATCGTCGTCGACGACAGCATCGATGCCCGCAACTGGCCGGACGTCGTCTGGGCCCTGTCGACCCGGGTCGATCCGGCGCGCGATGTCGCCATTGTCGAGAACACGCCGATCGATTATCTCGATTTCGCCTCGCCGGTCGCCGGCCTCGGCTCGAAAATGGGCATCGACGCCACCGACAAGATCGGCAGCGAAACCCAGCGCACCTGGGGGCGACCGCTGTCCATGAGCAAAGAGGCCCGCCGGCGGGTCGACGACCTGTGGAGCGAACTCGGCCTCTGATCGCCGGCGTCGATGAGGCCGGCCGCGGCGCTCTGGCCGGCCCGGTCGTCGCCGCCTGCGTCATTCTCGATCGGTCGCGGCCGATCGAGGGCCTGGCCGATTCCAAAACCCTGAGCGCGGCCGAGAGGGCGCGCCTGGCGCGCGACATCCGCCGCCGGGCCCTGGCCGTTTCCACCGGCGTCGGCGAGATCGAGGAAATCGAGGAGTTGAATATTCTCGGCGCCACCCTCCTCGCCATGAAGCGCGCCGCCCTCGCCCTCGTGCCTGCGCCCGAGCGCCTGCTCATCGACGGCAATCATTGCCCTATACTGGAGATACCGGCCCGCGCCGTCGTCAGAGGAGACGCCAAAGTGCCCGCCATAGGGGCCGCCTCGATCATTGCCAAGACCACCCGCGATTCCATGATGCTCGACCTGCACCGCCGCTTCCCCGCCTACGGCTTCGACCGGCACAAGGGCTACGGCACGGCTGCGCACCTGCGGGCCCTGGAGCGCCACGGCGCCACTGAAGCGCACAGGCGCGGCTTTCGCCCCGTGCGGCAGATCACCGCCGACGCAGAGGAAAACCGCTGCCGACAGCAGCAGCTGTTGGACCCCCTCGACCAGGCCGATGGCGCAGGATAGCCGGACTCGGGCGGCTCCGTCCCGGCCTCCCTTCGTCCACCTGCGGCTGCACAGCGAGTTCTCCATCTGCGACAGCATCGTCCGCATCCCCGAGCTGGCGGAGGCCCTGGCCCGGGACGGACATGGGGCCTGCGCCCTGACCGACGAGAGCAACCTCTTCGCCATGGTCAAGTTCTACCGCGCCGCCCTCGAGCGCGACATCAAACCGATTCTGGGGGCGGACCTGCTGATCGACGACGGCGGCAGTTCGATCTCGCGCCTGGCCCTGCTGGTGCGCAATCAGGAGGGCTACCTCAACCTGTCGCGCCTGCTGACCGATGCCCAGGAGAGGCCGCGAACGCGGGGGCAGCGCCGGGTGGTGGTATCGATGCAGGCGCTCATCGAGCGCTGCGGGGGTCTGATCGCCCTTTCCGGCGCCGCCGCAGGGGACATCGGCAAGGCCCTGCTCAACGACAGGGGGGAGCTGGCCAGGAAACGGTTCGAGCGCTGGCGCCAGTGTTTCGGCGAGGACTTCTATATCGAACTGCAACGGCTCGGCCGCGAGCGCGATGAAGAGTACATCCACAAGGCGGTCGATCTGGCGCAGCGGTATTCCTGGGCTGTGGTCGCCACCAATGAGGTGCGTTTTCTCGGCGCTGAGGAGTACGACACCCATCTGCTGCGCTGCTGCATTCAGGAGGCTGTTACGATCAACGAGGCCGACCGCGGGCGCCACAGCGAACAGCAGTACCTGCGGTCGCCGGCGGAGATGGCCGGGCTCTTCGCCGACCTGCCGTCGGCCCTCGAAAACTCGGTGGAAATCTCGCACCGCTGCAATTTCCATGTGCCCCTGAGCAAGCCTCAGCTGCCGTCCTTCGCTGCCGCCGACGGCATGAGCGAAAATGAGCTGATCGAGCAGAACGCCCAGTCCGGCCTCGATGAACGTCTGGCCCATCTCGACGGCAGCGACACGAGCGGCATCTACCTCGACCGGCTGCGATACGAGCTCGATATCATCACTCAGGTGGGCTTTGCCGGCTATTTCCTGATCGTCGCCAAGTTCACCCGCTGGGCGCGGGAACACGATGTGCCTGTCGGGCCCGGGCGCGGTTC
Source organism: Candidatus Porifericomitales bacterium (assembly GCA_965237735.1). Taxonomy (GTDB): domain Bacteria; phylum Pseudomonadota; class Gammaproteobacteria; order CBDEFV01; family CBDEFV01; genus CBDEFV01. Next base: position 50,014 of record CBDEFV010000007.1, read on the forward strand.
GGGCGCCGGCTCGCTGGTGGCCTGGTCGCTCGGCATCACCGATCTCGACCCGATCGTGCACGGGCTTTTCTTCGAGCGTTTTCTCAACCCCGAACGCCTGGAGATGCCCGACTTCGACATCGATTTCTGCGGCGAGGGGCGCGACCGCGTCATCGACTATGTGCGCGAACACCACGGCGCCGACCGCGTCGCCCAGATCATCACCTTCGGCACCATGGCCGCCCGCGCCGTCGTGCGCGACACCGCCCGCGTCCTCGGCCAGCCATACGGCCTCGCCGATCGCATCGCCAAAGCCATCCCGGGGGCTCCGGGGGGCACCCTGAAAGAGGCTCTCGCCGAAAAGGGCGAGTTCTCCTCCGACGAGTTGCGCCAGCTCTACCGCGACAACGACAGGGCCCGCGACATCATCGAAGCGGCCCAGAAACTCGAGGGGCTGACGCGCAACGCCGGCCGCCACGCCGGCGGCGTCGTCATCGCCGCCCACCCGCTGACCGAGATCATGCCGCTCTACGCCATCGAGGAGGGCGACACCAGCCTCGTCACCCAATTCGACATGAACGACGTCGCCCAGCTCGGCATCGTCAAGTTTGATTTTCTCGGGCTGCGGACGCTGACGATCATCGACTGGGCCGAAAAGGCGATCAACGCCAACAGATCCGGGGGCGAGCCGCCTTTCAGCGTCTCCCGTCTGCCCCTCGACGACAGCAAGACCTTTGAACTGCTCGGCCGGCTCGAGGTCACGGGCGTCTTCCAGCTCGAATCCTCGGGCATGAAAGAGTTGCTCGGCCGGCTCAAACCGGACCGCTTCGAGGACATCACGGCGCTGATCGCCCTCTTCCGCCCCGGCCCCCTCAGCGCCCAGGCCGACCGCATCTATGTCGAGCGGCGCCACGGTCGGGAAAAGGTGGACTACCTCCACCCGCGGCTTGAGCCAATTCTGAGAAGCACCTACGGCACTCTGGTCTATCAGGAGCAGGTGTTGCAGATCGCCCAGGAACTGGCGGGCTACACGGCCGGCCGGGCCGACATCCTGCGCAAGGCCATGGGCAAGAAGATTCCCGAGATCATGCAGCAGGAGCGGGTGCCTTTCGTCGAGGCCGTGGTCAAGGGCGGCGTCGACAAGAACATCGCCGAGGAGATCTTCACTCAGGCCGCCGATTTCTCGAGCTACGGCTTCAACAAGTCGCACTCGGCCGCCTACGCCCTCCTGGCCTATCAGACAGCCTGGCTCAAGGCGCACCGCCCGCTCGAATTTCTGACCGCCGCCATGTCGGTGGAAGCGGGCAACATCGACCGCCTCGCGCTTTACGGAGCCGAGTGCCGGCGGCTGAAGATCGATCTGGTCGCGCCCGACATCAACCGCTCGGGCGTGCTCTTCGAGATCCACGGCAGGGAGATCGTCTACGGCCTCAAGGCCGTCCGCGGCAGCGGCGGAGAGGCCGCGCGCCAGGTGGTCGAAGAGCGAAACAGAGGCGGCCCCTTCGAATCGCTGGAAGACTTCTGCTTCCGCGTCAAGGTCGCCAGCATCGGCCGCAAGGCGATCGAGAGCTGGATTCATGCCGGGGCCTTCGACTCCATCGACGACCGCCGCCATCTGCTCATGGCCCTGCTGCCCGACGCCATCTCCCAGGCGAAAAGGGCGCTCGACGACCTCGAATCCGGCCAGAAGCAGTTGTTCGGCGAGAGCGACCCCTTCGCCGGCAACTCCGTCCAGAGCCCGAGAACGGAGGAGGCCAGGGTCGAGCCCTGGACTTTTGAGCAGGCCCTGAGATTGGAGCGCCAGGTGGTCGGCCAGTTTTTGCGCAGCCACCCCTGCGACCCCTGGCAACAGCTGCTGGCGGACAACCAGCTCTCGCCCGGCGACTGGCTCGACCGAATCGAGGCCGCCCAGAGCAACGGCAGAAAGAACATTGCGAAGCTCGAGGGCGCCCTGGTCGGCTGGGCGGCCTCGCGCATTGCCCGCCGAATTGGCGGCAGGACCCTGATCTTCATCGAGCTGGAAGACCGCGAACGGCGCCTCGAGATTTTCGTGCCGCCGGAAATGGAGGAGCACGAAAAAAGCATCCGCCCCAACCAGATGCTCTTTGCCCTCGTACGGCTCGACGTCGGCAACCGCGAAGGGCGCCTGCGCATGCGGGCACGGCTGCTGCTGACCTTCGACGAAGCCCTGGGCCGACTCGCAACCGACCTCCACTTTCGGCTGCCGCTCCCTCAGCCGCCGGAGTTCAGGGAATCCCTGAGGCGGCTGCTCAGCGACAAAAAGCACGAAAAAGGCCCCTGCACCCTGAGACTGACCCTCGCCGACGGTCGCTACGAGCACCCCGTCACTTTCGGCAGCGCCTGGAAAAGAGCGCTCTCCCCCGCCCTGCTGCTCGGGCTGCGCGCCCTCGCCGGCAGCGACGGAGAGATCAAACTGAACCCCTGGCGCACTCTGCTGCAGACGGCGCCGGCCAGACGCCATCCCGGGCATCAACAGGAGCCCGGCCAGTACCGCCAGCCCTACGATCATCCGGCCCCGCCGCCGGATGACTACGGCACCCCTGACGACATCGGCAACGGCTTCGGCGACAGTGCCGACGACGACGAATACCCCTACCCTGCCGAGGAGAGGCCGCCTGTCAAGGACATATGCGAATCCGAGGACACCTCTCTGGTCGCCGGTTGAGTTTTTGCAGAACCAGGCGCTCTCAATGCCTGAAAAGGCGGGTATTGGGGTGCTGATGAATGAAAAAATGGCGAAATATTAAACACAAAGGCGCTTGTGAGTAAATAATCCGACACTAGAGAGCTAGTGAGCAAAAAAATAGCGAAATATTAAACACAAAGACTCTTGTGAGCAAAAAATCTGACACTAGAGGGTTAGTGAGTAAAAAAATAGCGAAATATTAAACACAAAGGCTCTTGTGAGCAAAAAATCCGACACCAAATGTTATAATATGCCAGCTATGAACCCAAAGTATCAGTTACCGCAGGATATTGCAATCCCCACTCCGAGGGAGTATCACTATGACCAGACGCTGAACACAGAGGCGTTCCGCGCTGCCGCTGTCTTTGACGATGCGCTGGAGTCGAGCATAACCCCTCCAGGAATCTTTTTCCAATTGTTCGTCAGGAAAGAAATGGAGACAACCTCAAAAATAGAGGGCACCCGGGTAGCTTTTCAGGATATGGTGTTGAGCGAAGACAAGGAGGACGATGAAACATCTCCCGATGTCCTCGAAGCCTTTGGGGTTCGCCGCGCGATCGAGGCGGGGGAACTCTCCTTGAACAGGGGCATACCCATCTCAAACAGATTCATCAAAACAATGCACAAGGCCTTGATGGTCTGGGCGAGAAACAGCCACGGCAAACCCGGCGAATTAAGAAGAGTTCCCGTGGCCGTCGGCCGCAGGTATTTCCCGCCAGAGCCTCAGCACATTGCAAACCTGATGTCTGATCTGGAAAAATACATACACAGGGATCTGGATACCTCGCCAATAGTGAAAATCGCCATCATCCACGCCCAGTTCGAGATCATTCATCCCTTCGCGGACGGCAACGGCCGCATCGGTCGGCTGCTGATACCCTTTTTAATGAAGGAGTACAAAGTCACCCATGTCGCTTCGTTCTTTATCTCCCAGTATTTTGAAAAAAACAGGAGTGAGTACTACTCAACGCTCGAGGGCATCACAAAAAACAAAAACTGGGGCGACTGGATCGCTTTCTTCCTGCACTCGGTTGCAACCCATGGAAGAGAAATGAAACAGAAAACAGACCGGCTCTCCCAACTGTACCAAGACGCAGACTTTCTGAAAATGAGAACAGCGAGCTCGCAGCACCTGAAGAACTACATCTTCGAAAAGCCAATTTTTACCGTCTCCGGCATCGTCCGCAACTTCGAACGGGACGAGCAGAAAGTATCCGGCCGAAACTACCTCCACAAAGTCCTGCAATCAACTGGCGATATCCAAGTGTTGAGCCCGGGAAAAGGCCGCAGAAAAACCGTCTATCGCTGCCCGGATATCATCGACGTCCTGCACTGATCGACACAGCTTCCGCCGGCCCAGTCGGCAGGCTTCGAAGCCGAATCCGCGACCTGCCCTGTGGAAGAAAACCGCTTTTCAACCCAGGGGCCCAGGCGTCAAAAAATACTGAGCTGTCCGGCCTTTCTGTCCTGACGGGCCCGACTCCGGCCCTCGAAGTGGATGATGTTTTCGTACTGGCGGTCGGTGATGAGAATGACATCGACCTTCCCCCCGGCGGGCAGAAGTCGCTCTATTTTCCTGATCAGGGCCAGTGACCTCTCCTTGCTGGGAGAGACGCGGGCATAGACGGAGAACTGCGCCATCGAAAAGCCGAAATCAAGCAGTGAATGACGAAACTGCGACGCCTGCTTTCGGTCCTGTTTGGTCGTAGTCGGCAGGTCGAACATGACATAGATCCACATGATGCGGTAGCCGCTTAGCATCTATTGCCATCCCTGGGGCGGATTGAGGGAAGCAAAGCCCAGCGGCAGCGGAAAGGGAGGGATGTACAGGTTGCACTCTTCCTGGGCGTAGATCATCGCCAGCGAGGCCGCCATGCGGACGGCCCCCTGAAAAAGCGGCGTTACGCCCTGAGTGCCGTAGAGGTCGATGACGGCGAGAGACGCCAGGTATTGCCTGGCCGCCGGCGAGACTTCGACGATGCCCCGCTCCACCAGGGAGCGGACGGCGTAATCGGCGATGGGGCGCATCGGCTCCATGAGGTCGTCAACCAGGCACATGGGGTTCGTCGGCCCTATGTGGTGGACGCCAAGGGTGGGGTGCAGACCCGCGGCACAGACGCCTCTGGCGACGCAGGATCGGATGATGGCGTAGCCGTAATTCAGCAGGGTGTTGACGCCCGGGAGGCCGACTTCGCGGCGGAACCCTTCGCCGAAGAGCCGCGGCCAATAGAGGCGCGACGCCTGGGCCTCGATGTTGTCCGGGTCGCCCGAGCGCACCTTTGACGACAGCGCTGCAAGCCTTTGGTTGCCGCCGGCTGACCAGTGCTCCAGCACGCGGGCCTGATGACTGACCTTGGCTTGAATCAGCTGCTGCCATACCCGTTTGCGAACTGGCCGGCTGGCGGCCAACTGGGCCCGCATTCTTCCGCTCTGGCCCTGGCTCCCCGTCAGGGGCAGCATCCAGGCGACTGGAGACAGGTTGCTGCCGCAGACGACAAAAGAAATGTTGCGCTCGGCGAGGGCGACGATCAGGTTGGAGGAATGAGTGCAGCCATGTCCGGAGACGATCACACCGAGCAGGTCATCCAAGGGTTCGCGTCCAATTTTGCCGCCGTTCTCCCTGGATGAAACCTCCAGGAAGCCGCGGTAGAGGCTGAGATGCAGATGGGCTTTGCTGATCTCAACAAAACGGCCGATCATCTGGATTTATGGGTATATTTCATCTCTTTAAAATGAAAAGGGCCGCAGAACGGCCCTTTTCTCGCAGCGTATCTTTCAACACCCGGTTGTTGCGACGCTAGTCACTTGTTATTGACGCCCGAAGGCAATAGCGCGCAGTTCTTAAAAGTTGCGTTCATTATAACTGATATTCAGTGTTAATCCACAAGGGTGCTAGAATAGAAAGAATTATTTATTACCCGATCTTCATCTTCAGGGAGGAAACAGCAATGAGCATGGAAAATGCAAACACCCGCCTCGGCCTGGATGTGGGAAGCAATTCAATCGGCTGGGCCCTTCTCGGCCTTGATGAAGAAAAGAAGCCCTGCAGGATCATCGCCAGCGGCGTGCGGATCTTTTCGGATGGCAGGGATGCAAAGACCAAGGCGACACTCGCCGCCGAACGCAGGTTGGTTCGGTCAATGCGCCGTAACCGCGATCGTTATCTGCAGAGACGCAAGGCGCTGATGAATCGCCTTATCCGCTTTGGCCTGATGCCGAAAAGCGAAGATGAACGCAAGGAGCTCGTTCCGCTGGACCCATACAAACTGAGGTCAAGAGCCCTCCATGGCCCCCTGCCGGCCCATCATATCGGCCGGGCGCTGTTCCACCTGAACCAGCGAAGGGGATTCAAGAGCAACCGCAAAACGGACAGGGAAGAGACCGGGGTTGTCAGTGGCTCTGTTGCCGAACTTAAACAGCGCATGGAAAAGGGCGGGCACCCTACTTTGGGAGCTTATCTCCGGGACTTGCGCCAAAAAGGCAACTCCGTCCGAGCCCGCCGCCATGGCACCAAAAAGGCCGACCTCTACGACAACTACCCCGACAGGGCCATGCTGGAAGATGAGTATGAGCAAATATGGGATGCGCAGAAGGAATACCACCCGGAGCTTCTTCACGATGATGCGAGAGACAGCATCCGCCATGCCATTTTTGATCAACGGCCCCTCAAGGCACCCATCATCGGCAAGTGCCGCTATCTTCCTGAAAACCAACGCGCTGCCCGCGCGCTTCCGTCCTTTCAACTCTTCCGCACTCTTCAGGAGCTCAACAATCTGCAATGGCGCCCCGCCTACGAACGTCAAGAGCAAAGATTCTTTGATTCACCCGAAGCATACAAAGACACTCTTGACAAGCTGAAGCGGAAAGGAAAGCTGACCAACGGAGACATCAAGAAACTGCAGCGAAGCCTCTCTCGAGAAGACATTCGCTGCAACATAGAGCTAACGAAGATAAAAGGCGATCAGACCGCCGTCAATCTGGCCGGTAAAAAAGGCATGGGACCTCGCTGGCACGAATGGCCACTCGAGCAACAGAATCGATTTGTCGAGCTCCTGCTTGGCGACGATGTAACCGATGAAGAGGCGCTTGAAAAGATGCAGCAGGACTACGGCCTCGATCTGGAAACGGCGCAGCGTTGCCTTCGGACAAATCTTGAGGAAGGACACAGCCCGATCTGCAAGGAAGCGATAGACAAGATGCTCCCATCCCTTAAGGAGGGGCTGCTTTACAACGAAGCCCGGGATGCAGCTGGATTCAGCGATGCCTGGGATGAAGGGGAGATGTTGGCGTCGCTCCCGCCTTATCCCGAAATTCTTCAGGATCATGCGGTTGAGCGCACTCTGCCGGACGGAACCGTTGACTGTCGCATTCCCAACCCCACTGTGCATATAGCACTCAATCAAATACGAAAAGTGGTCAATGAACTAACGCGGATTCATGGTCGCCCGGCGCAGACTGTGATTGAACTTGCCCGGGATCTGCCTCTCGGGGCCGAGGGAAAGAAGGAGATCGAAAAAAACCAAAAACAAAATCGAGATCGCAATGAGGAGATCAACCAAAGGCTGGAAGAGTCCGAGTCCGAGTCCGGTCATCTTCCGAACCACTTAAACCGGACACTGGTAAAGCTGTGGGAAGAACTTGATTGGGAGAATATCAACAACCGGCACTGCCCTTACACAGGGAAGCAGATTTCCTGGAGCATGCTGTTCACCCCTGAAATTGAGATTGATCACATTCTGCCCTACTCAAGGACACTTGACGACGGCATGATGAACAAAACCGTCTGCTTTCGCAAGGCAAATCGCGAGAAAGGGGAGCGATCGCCCTTTGAAGCCTTTGGCGACAAACCTGAGTACGAGGAAATTCTCCAGAGGTCATCCCGCTTTCCATGGAGAAGAGGGGAGAGGTTTCTGGAAGGGGCAATGGAGAAATTCGAAGGGGAGGAAGGATTTCTTGCTCGACAGCTGAACGACACCCGCTACATTAGCCGGCTGGCTCTCAGGTACCTGAAGGCCATTTGCCCTGATACCTGGGTCGTAACCGGCAGGCACACCGCTCTTCTGCGCCATGAGTGGGGACTTGGATCCATCCTCAAAGAGCTCCGGGAAAAAGATTCATCTCCAACAATAGCGGGGAGCGATGATGGACCTCAGGGGGAGGAGAACGACTCCAACCTGGCGGAAGGCTCCACCAATACTGAAGGCAGGGGCAAATCCCAGGGAGAGAAGAACCGGGAGGATCACCGTCATCACGCTGTCGATGCCATCACCGTGGCGCTGACAGGACGATCGGCGCTGCAACTGATTTCAGAGGCCAATGTGGAAGCAAATGATCTTGGCCTTCAAAAGTTGGTGTCATCATTGCCCCCTCCCTGGAAAGGCCTGAGGGATGATGCACGGGCATCTATTAAGAGAATTGTTGTCTCTCACAAAAAGCGCGGCAAAAAAGAAGGCGCACTTCATCGAGATACCGCCTACAGGGTCGAAGAAGGCAGGAATGGGGAGCCTCTAAAGCTGGTCCACAGAATGCCGGTTGATGCTATCAAAAGCAGGGATGACATAAAGAGAATTGTTGATCCCCGTTTGCGGGAAGACCTCATTGAGCGGGTAACTGATTTGCCCGAAAAAGGCATTTCATCCGCCGTTGCTGATTACGCCAAGGGCAAAATAACTCGTCGAATTCGTGTTCGTAAAACATCAAGCGAAAACAGCATTGTCAGGATCAGGGATGGGCAGGACAACACCTATAAGGCCTATGAAGCGCAAGGGAACTGGGCTTATGTGATCTATGAGGGAGAGAAGAGAGATTCCAAGGGAGAGAAGCGATGGAGTGGAGAAATCATCCGGACTTTCGATGCTAATCAGAAAGGGGGGATGGATCGTTGGCGAAAAAAGAATCAGGATAAAGCAATAATAATGTGGTTGCAAGCCAACGACATGCTCGGCTGGTATGAACGTGGGGAGTATCGAATTTTTCGAGTTCAAACAATTACCCTTGGCAGCATATCACTGTCAGAACACTTCAATGCAAACGTTGATGCCCGCGCCCGCCGCGCCCGCAAAGACAGAAAAGAGAAGGGAGTTAAAAAAGAGGAGAACGTTCTTTTTTCAATAGTACCTGAAACCCTTCGACAAAAAGAACAACCTTGCAAGGTTCATGTGAGCCCTGCTGGCCGCGTTTCAATTTTGCACACAAAATTTTGATCATGATTTATTTTTGACAACCTGGATTGTTTAAAAACGAGAAAAAATAAATATCACTGTCAGATAAAAGTAGTTTTTTCAACGCCGAGCATGCTCTAACGCCTTTTGCTGTACGGCGTTAGAGCATGCTCTGATTATAACTTATAAGAACTGCGCGCTAGTCAAAACAAGAGCGCAGAGGTAGAGCTCCCGCCGTCGGATTATAACTTATAAGAACTGCGCGCTAGTCAAAACTCACCGAGACTACCTGATGGCTACACGCGGGATTATAACTTATAAGAACTGCGCGCTAGTCAAAACCGGACTGCTCGGCCACGAGGTGATACAACCGATTATAACTTATAAGAACTGCGCGCTAGTCAAAACTAATCCATCACAGCGGCGACGAGCTCGCCCGATTATAACTTATAAGAACTGCGCGCTAGTCAAAACTGCCGAGATATTGCGCTGCGCCTGCCTCGCGATTATAACTTATAAGAACTGCGCGCTAGTCAAAACCCGACGCACTAGAGCAGCGAATTGCGGTGAGATTATAACTTATAAGAACTGCGCGCTAGTCAAAACATGCGCGGCGGCGTAGAGCGCCTCGGAGGTGATTATAACTTATAAGAACTGCGCGCTAGTCAAAACTGCAGTGTCGAAGTACTCATGCACATAGCCGATTATAACTTATAAGAACTGCGCGCTAGTCAAAACTTCTGCGGCCTTACCTTCATCGGAATCCTCGATTATAACTTATAAGAACTGCGCGCTAGTCAAAACTACTGCTCGTGGGCAAATCTGGCGGTGCGTGATTATAACTTATAAGAACTGCGCGCTAGTCAAAACGCGGATCACACAAGTGAGCTCGCCCGCGTAGATTATAACTTATAAGAACTGCGCGCTAGTCAAAACGGGAGGGTGCGGCTCCACTGCGACCGTCAGGATTATAACTTATAAGAACTGCGCGCTAGTCAAAACCGCTTTGGACTTTGATGCTTGCTCGGTGGCGATTATAACTTATAAGAACTGCGCGCTAGTCAAAACGGCTCAAAATGACGACCGAAGTTACGCCGCGATTATAACTTATAAGAACTGCGCGCTAGTCAAAACAACCCGGCGGTGCTGACAGCGGTGACGCTGGATTATAACTTATAAGAACTGCGCGCTAGTCAAAACTCTCTCTCCACGAGCTCTCTAGGATTAAGGGATTATAACTTATAAGAACTGCGCGCTAGTCAAAACCTCCTGCGTCGTTATGTCGAGCACGGCTTGGATTATAACTTATAAGAACTGCGCGCTAGTCAAAACTCAGAGGTGTACACTGTTTAATGGAAATCCGATTATAACTTATAAGAACTGCGCGCTAGTCAAAACAGAAAATCCGGAGATTGTGCCCGTCGGCTGGATTATAACTTATAAGAACTGCGCGCTAGTCAAAACAGTTAGTTGGGTTCCCTCGACCGAGTAATTGATTATAACTTATAAGAACTGCGCGCTAGTCAAAACGAGGGCGTTTCCCTCAACTTTTTAGGTCGGGATTATAACTTATAAGAACTGCGCGCTAGTCAAAACCTGACGTGCGCTCTTCATGTCCATCAGTACGATTATAACTTATAAGAACTGCGCGCTAGTCAAAACCTTCTGCGTCGGTACGTCGAGCACGGCTTGGATTATAACTTATAAGAACTGCGCGCTAGTCAAAACCACCCTGTTGTGGAGAGAGACATTACATATGATTATAACTTATAAGAACTGCGCGCTAGTCAAAACTAAAAATCAAATGTGGCCGTCGCGCTCGAAGATTATAACTTATAAGAACTGCGCGCTAGTCAAAACGACGAGCTTCCGACTACTCTTTTAAAGGCTGATTATAACTTATAAGAACTGCGCGCTAGTCAAAACACATTGGCAGCTCTATAAAGATGACTGGTTGATTATAACTTATAAGAACTGCGCGCTAGTCAAAACGGATATGATGTTGAGGGCACCGGGGACTCAGATTATAACTTATAAGAACTGCGCGCTAGTCAAAACATCAACTCCGAAGGTCTCCAACTCATCTTTGATTATAACTTATAAGAACTGCGCGCTAGTCAAAACAGGGTCAGCAGCTGCTGGCTGTTCAGCCGAGATTATAACTTATAAGAACTGCGCGCTAGTCAAAACAAAGCCTCGATTATAACTGCGTGGCCAAGTGATTATAACTTATAAGAACTGCGCGCTAGTCAAAACAATCAAGCTATTATTCAAATCCTGGATGATGATTATAACTTATAAGAACTGCGCGCTAGTCAAAACTTGGGGCTTTCCAGGATTGAATAATTCTGAGATTATAACTTATAAGAACTGCGCGCTAGTCAAAACTTTACCGTTCAGAACGAGAATGTCCCGGTGGATTATAACTTATAAGAACTGCGCGCTAGTCAAAACATCCTCCATCCCCTCAATCGCGGGGGGGGGGGGGGGGGGGGGGGCTTGCCACAACGAAACATAATAAGGTGGCCCCGGGCACTGAGAGTCTGCTAAACTGGAGCCTGACATTTTGGGCTATAGCGTTGCTGAGCTAAGGTGCTCAGGCTTCCTGACCCTTCCGTGCTCTAGCCTGAAACCCGGCGGAAGGGGCGAATTTTTCTGCCGAGGCAGGTCCCGGCTGGGGCTTCATACAGCGGCAGTCCAGAACCAGCCCCGCGCCCAGCGCCCGCAGCCCACCCTGCCATGATGAACTCCAGCGCCCTTTATTGGGAAGATGCCTATTGCCGCTCGTGCGAGGCGCAGTTGCTGGCGCTTGAGCCTGCTGCCGCATCTGTGGCCGGGGGCGGCGCCGTCGCCATTCTCGACCGCACCCCTTTCTTCGCCCGCGGCGGCGGCCAGCCCGGCGATCAGGGTCTGATCAGGCTGGTTGACGGGCGCGAGCTGACGGTGGTCGATGCCTGGAACGAGGATGGGCGCACCCTTCATCAGGTGGAGGGGGCCGAGGGCGATATTATGGCCGGCACTGCCGTTCAGGCCGAAATCGACTGGCCGCGGCGCTATCGACTCATGCGCATGCACTCCTGCCTCCACCTGCTGTGTTCGCTGATTGATGCCCCCGTCACCGGCAGCTCGGTCGGAGACGGCCGCGGGCGCGTCGATTTCGATCTGCCCGAATCGACGCTCGACAAAGAGGAACTGAATCAGCAGCTGCAACAACTGATCGAGGCCGATTACGCCATCAGGGCGCGCTGGGCCGAGGCCGGCGAGATCGACCGAATCGGTTCGCTGTCGCGTTCCATGGAGGGCTTGCCGAGCGGAGTGGGGCCGGTGCGCCTGGTCGAGATTGCCGGCATCGACCTGCAGACCTGTTGCGGCACCCATGTCGCCAGCACTGCCGAAATCGGCGCGGTTCAGATCGGCAAAATCGAGAAGAAGAGCCGCCACAACCGCCGCGTCAACCTGCGCCTCGGCGACGCCTGAGACGCTGTCAGGGCTGTTTTCACGGGGGGGTTGGCGCTGCTTGCCCAGCCTGAATCCGGCGTTTCGTGTTATCCTTATTGAATCGGAAAAAGCGGAGGCCGCAACTTTGGTTTTTCCCTCCCCGCACCCCTTCCTTCTCCCCCTGCTCTGGAGTTTTCGATGAATCAAGACGGTAGCCTCTTTGGCCTGCTTCTGCCCATAGGCCTTCTGGTTCTCATGTATTTCCTGCTGATCCGGCCGCAACAGAAGCGCTCCAAGCAGCACAAGGAAATGCTGAAGACCATCGCCAAAAACGATGAAGTCATCACCAATGGCGGCATCGTCGGCACCATCACCTCCCTCGGCGACACCTTCGTCTCACTGCGCATTGCCGGCAACACCGTGGTTCAGGTGCAGAAGCAGTCAATCTCGGGCCTTCTGCCCAAGGGCACCTCCGAGGCCGGCGAAGGCAGCGCGCCCGCGAAAAAATCGTCCCGCAAAAAAAGCTCGTCCAGCGACGAAACTCCCAGCTAGGCTTCCGGCATCCAGCGCTCCATGAACCGCTACCCCTGGTGGAAGAACCTGGTTGTTATCGCGGTCCCGCTGATCGCACTGTTTTTCGCCCTCCCCAACATCTTCGGCAAAAACCCGGCGCTTGAGATTACCGCCCCTGAGGGCATGGCGGCGGACGAACTGACCACTGAGATCGGGGCGGCCCTGAGCGGGACCGGCATCAGCGAGTACCGCCTGCAGAGCGACGGCCGGCAGTGGAAGCTGTTGGTCGAGGACAACGACCAGCAGCTGCTCGCCCGCGACCGCATCCGCGACCGCCTCGGCCGCGACGCCAAGGTCACCCTGGATCTGGTGCCGGACAGTCCCCCCTGGCTGCAGGAGCTGGCGCAGCCCATGTTCCTCGGCCTCGACCTGCGCGGCGGCATCCATTTCCTCATGGAGCTCGATGAAGAGGTGCTGGTCGACCGCTTCTTCGACCGCATACGCCTGGCCGTCCGCACGGCGCTGCTGGAAAACGACATCCCCTACAGCCGCTTCGAGCGCCAGGACGGCAAATACATCGTCGAGATGCCGGTTGCAGGCGTCGACGAAGGCTTTGAGGCCAGTCAGCTCATCCGCGGTTTCGAGCAGGCGCTGAACATCGACATCAGCGAGCGCATCGAAGAGGGCAATCGCGTCGTCGAGTTGACCCCCAACCGCGACGCCTACCGCGAAATCATCAACGCGGCGACCCAGCAGAGCATGTCGATCATGCGGCGGCGCATCGACGAGATCGGCGTCAGCGAGCCCCTGGTGCAGAGGCAGGGGGCCAAGCGCATCGTCATCGAGTTGCCCGGCATTCAGGATCCGACCTATGCCAAGGAAGTTCTCGGCGCCACTGCCTCGGTGGAATACCGCATAGTGGTCGGCACTCCGAATGACTGGGCCAAGGCTGACCAGACCCAGGTGACGCCCCGGGGGTCGCGCATCTATCGCCTGAAAGACGGCGACGGCCCGATTCTGCTGCACCACCGCACCATCGTCACCGGCGAGCATATCGTCGACGCCTCCTCGGGCTTCACCGAGAACGGCCGCGCCGCTGTCTTTGTCAATCTCAGCAGCCACGGCGCCTTCCGCATGCACGACGTCACCAAAAAAAATGTCGGCCGGCAGATGGGCGTGGTCTTCATCGAGACCTTCTACAAAGACGTTGAAGGCGGCGCCGAGGGCGAGAAAGAGCGCGTCGAAACCCAGGAGGTCATCAGCTACGCCAACATCCTCGAGCCCCTGCGCGACCGCTTTCAGACCACGGGCCTGACGACTGAGGAAGCCGGCAACCTCGCGCTGCTGTTGCGCGCTGGCTCCCTGCCGGCGCCGCTGCGCATCGTCGAAGAGCGCACCGTCGGCCCTACCCTTGGAGCCGACAATATCTTCCGCGGCTTCATCTCCGTCGTCCTCGGCTTCGTGCTGGTGCTGCTCTTCATGATGTTTTACTACCGCGCTTTCGGCATGGTCGCCAACCTCGCCCTCCTCGTCAATCTGGTGATCATCGTCGCCGTCATGTCCATGCTTCAGGCCACCCTGACCCTGCCCGGCATCGCCGGCATCGTGCTGACCGTCGGTATGGCCGTTGACGCCAATGTGCTGATCTTTGAGCGCATCCGCGAGGAGTGGCGCGCCGGTACCTCGCCCCAGGCGAGCATCTCCCTCGGCTACAACCGCGCCTTCGCCACCATCGCCGACGCCAACATCACGACCCTGATCGCCGCCGTCATGCTGTTCGCCTTCGGCACGGGCCCGATCAAGGGCTTCGCCATCACCCTCTGCATCGGCATCCTGACCTCCATGTTCACCGCCATCATGGGTACGCGCGCCGTCGTCAACTGGTTCTACGGACACCAACGCTACCTGAAGAAACTGGCCATTTAACTGATGAAACCTGTGAAAACCGCAACGCCAGCCGCCCCGGGCCAGACCCGCACGCTCCTGGACAACAGGACCTTCGATCTCATGCGCCACCGCCGCCCGCTGTCGCGCATCTCGCTCGCCCTCATCGCCATTTCCATCCTGTTTCTGGCGTTCCGTGGTCTCAACCTCGGCATCGATTTCACGGGCGGCTACATCATTGAAGTCGCCTTCCCGCATGCGGTTGAAAATGAGGTGGTCGCCGACGCCCTCGATGCCAACGGTCTCGAAGGCGCCCGAGTGCAGAAGGTCGACAGTTCGCGCCAGTTGCTGATCCGCATGCCTCCGACCGAAGGCGAGGACGACATCAGCGAGAGAGTGCTGGCCACGGTCAATAACCTCGGCCAGGGCAGGGTCGAGGTGCGCCGCATCGATTTCGTCGGCCCCCAGTTCGGCCGGGAGTTGGCCGAACAGGGCATCACCGCCCTGCTCGCCGCCCTCTTCTGCATCATCGTCTATGTCTGGCTGCGCTTTGAGAAAAAGTTCTCGATCGGCTCGGTCGCCGCCCTCGCCCACGACACCATCGTCGTCGTCGGCTTTTTCTCCATCACCGGCCTCAGTTTTGATATCAGTGTGCTCGCCGCCCTCCTCGCCGTCGTCGGCTATTCGCTGAACGACACCATCGTCGTCTACGACCGCATCCGCGAGAACTTCCGCCAGAGCCGCGGTGCCTCGCCGGAAAACATCATCAACCGCTCGGTCAACCAGACGCTGTCGCGCACCATCATCACCTCGCTGACCACCCTGATCGTGCTCGTCGCCCTGGCCCTGTTCGGCGGCGAATCCCTGCGCGGCTTTGCCCTCGCCCTGATCATCGGCGTCGGCGTCGGCACCTACTCTTCGATTTTCGTCGCCAGCTCCCTTGCTCTGGGCCTCGGCGTCAAGCGCGCCGACATGATCCTGGTCGAGCGCAAATAGGGCCCACGAGGCGCCTGAAAGCGGGGCTGTGCAATCCAATCCAGCGGATTTCCAGTGCCTCCACCGGCGCCGCCTTCGGGGCTGAGAGCTTAAAAACAGGCGGCTTGCAAGAGCGCGGCTCCGTCTCAGCCGCCGCGCAACCGCCTCCAGATCCGCGCCCGTAGCTCAGCTGGACAGAGCACTGCCCTCCGAAGGCAGGGGTCAGAGGTTCGAATCCTCTCGGGCGCGCCATCACTCAGGTCCTGCTTTCCGGATCGCTCTGGCCAAGGTGTCGCTGGCCAGATGGGACGGGAGCACCCGAAACGTACGACACGCCCGCCAGAGGGCCGCCACAACAACCTCCCACCCGGCGGAATGGGGCGGAAAATACGAACTTGTCAGGCCGTACATCCGCTTTTTCAGGGCCTGCTTTTTCCTCCGAACCGATAAGACTCATCCCCCTCTTCATATCAGTCACAGGGAGGCAATATACTTCAGCTCGTTGCTTCTCGTTCAGCCTCGCCTTTCGGGGCGGCATCTTCGTAAGTCAGAAAAAAGCTGTCCAGATTGTCGGCTGTTACAGCCGTCACCTCGACGCCGATTTTTTCCTGTTTGAAAACCCGAGTATAATTCTTTGTTGATGCAAGGGCTTGCATCCTGTTTTTTTCATCCATCATTTGAAGAAGCTTCTTTGCTTTCAACTCACTGGAAAGCCCTCTTCCGGGTTCGGTATTCTCCAGCCGGGACAGAGCAAAACCCTGAATGGCTTTTTTCTCTTCGGCATCCTCTCTATAGATAGCCTTGATCCTGGATTTTTTTCCATGATGTCCAGGGCGTAACGTACGATTTTCTTCTGATTGAAGGAACACTTTTTTCCCCAGCAGGCGAATACACTTTTGCAATAAATCTATATCCTGATAAGTTTTGGGAAGCAAACTCTCGTTGTAGCCATGCAATGCCAGAAACTCATAGGCCCCTATTCCGATCCTTCCATGCGAGCCGTCATGCCAGGTTCCGCTCCACAAGTGGGCAATCAGGTCGTAGATGCATTGATTCAGCAACCCCCCTGTTTCCTCCGATCCAATGTAATTGTCGCCATCGAGGTTGAACAGATAGAGACCCGAAGCATTGATATGAGTGGTGTTTTTGGCTACTGACATGTGAAAGTGTGGCATTTTGTCGGTCACAAAATACTTCAGGTAGCCCGATTTTATTTCATCTGGAAAATTGTCTCTGACCCAGCGGTCCGTCTTCAGACCCTCCGGGCCGTTGATGAAATTGACCAGAACGAACTCTATGTCTTCGGCAAACCGGGCGTTGTTTCGCAGATTTTCCGGCAGGGTCCGGGAAATTTCCTCATACCTGTTCATTGTGGAGATGCAAAAAGAGATTTTCTTCTGCCCGGTCCTCGCCAGAAACAGGCGCCGGTATATGGAATACGACAACACTCTCATACGCAGCATGAAGATATGGGGGCGACAACCCCGCGGGTACGAATCCAGCAATATCTGCCCGAGCCTGCGCAGCTTACGAAACATAAAGGATCTGTATGTGTGTGGGACAACCGAGCCCGACTTCATGCGCCACCTGTGTTTATGGGAGAGGTTTTTATGAACAAGCCTCTTCAGCAACCTTTTTGAGGACTCCATAACCAGTGAAATGCCCCTTTTCATATCAGCCGTTAAAAACCGGGCAGGCCAAAGCGGCGAATCAGCTCGCCCTTGACCACCGACAATCCGGCTGTCCATCAACATCCCTTCCGACCTCTGCGCTTCTGTCTGAGCCTGACGCCGACGATGGGGACAGCCGTGATCCTGCGGCGGATGGCCTCCTCCTGATGTCATAGAGAGGGGAAGGGTATAGAACTTGACAGCGCGGGCATTCCGCCAATCCAGCGGGCTCCAGCCACATCACCCGGCTGTAGCCCTGCGCCCGCCGGGGCGGGGCCAAGTATCGCCCAGGCGGTAGCCGCCGGGCCAGGGATCGAGCGGATCGAGCATGTACTGATGAGTACCTGTGATCCAAGCCCGGCCGCAGAGCGAGGGAATGATGCCCTCTCTATCGCCGATGCGGGTGCTCTCGAGAATCCGGCAGTCGAAGCGCGAACCTATGATGGATCTGGAGGCGTAGGTTCCTCCGACCTTGAGCAATCCCTTGGCGTAGAGCACGGCCATGCGGGCCGAGGAACCGGTGCTGCAGGGCGAGCGGTCGAGCTTGGCCGGCTTGACTGACGACGGTGTTGGCGCCCTCGACGCCAGTGGCGGTCTCGGCCAGGGGGCCGGTGAACTGGCACAGAGAGATGTGATTCCAGGCGATCTGAGGATGGGAAACCCCAGCTGTTCATTGGCCGCATCCGTAATTGCCGAACCCAGGGCGGCGAGGTCGGCGGCCTCATCGGGCACCAGAGAAAAGCCCAGATTCGCAGCCTCAATCAGGACATAGCTGTCGCCGCCAAAGGCCGTATCAACTGTGAAGGTCCCGTACCGCTCCACCTCCAGCGGCGCCTGAATCTGATCGGCGAAGGAGGCGACGTTGCGCAGCTGGATCCGCCGGGCTTGCCCTTCCTCACACTCGGCCTCGACCTCGACCAGACCGGCAGGAGTTGTCAAGCACAATCCGGGTCCGCTCGCCCGTGATCGGAAGAATGCCCGTGTTGAGCAGCACCGTCGCCACGCACATGGCGTTGGAGCCCGACATGGGCGGTTGTCCTCGGCCTTCATGATCAAAAATGCTGCGTCGGCCCGCGAATCGCACGGCGGCACCAGCAGGTTCATATGGCGGAAGACCCCGCCACGCGGCTCATTGAGCACAAAGTTGCGCAACTCCTCATCGCCGGCGATAAATTCGAGCTGATCCCAGAGCGTATCGCCCGGCACCGGACCGACGCCGCCGACAATCACATCGCCGACCTCGCCCTCGGCGTGGCAGCTGACTACATGAATTACCTTGCTTGTCCGCATAGTGATTATTGTAAGGCAGAGCCCCACCCCAAAAGGACTGGAGGTGGCTCTGGTGGATGCCTGGGCCACGCGCCTGTCAGGGCCTGCCACGCCCGGTCTCTGCTGGTTTCATTGCCAGAGTCACCGAGCGGGTCTGTTCTCCGGAGACAGTTCCCGAAAGGAAGAAGACCGTGCACGTCCCCTCAACAATACAGTGGACGACTGAAGCGTCGGAGCTCAGGAGGGCAAATCTTCAGGCTCCCTTCCGCACCCTCCTTCTCCTTCAAAAACTCATGACTGCGAAAGCCCGCTTTGGGCTCAGTGATTACAGGAAATCGAAAATCTCTTTGCGGGGTCAATCCAATTGACGATTCGCCATTCCCATGCTGGGGGGGGGGGGGGGGGGGGGCTGTCGGCGTATAAAAAACGATAATAGATATACTCTTTTTCCTTGATGTAATTGACAATATCTTCGCTGTAACTTGCTTCCTGTCCGCGTGTCTTTGCTTCGTTAACTTCTTTTTTCGTCAACACAAAGAGCAGTTTTTTCCGATTAAAGCCCATCTCCAGAAGAAAGTCATGGAGATCCTGATTTAAATGCTCCAAGCGAAGGAAGCGCACCGGGCATATGTCCTGCTCCCACTGCCGGCTTTCAAAGTATTGTCTGAGCTCCTCGTCGGTTTTGGTCAGCACCTCTACCGGGTTCCTGAAAAAGAACCAGATAGAGATAAATGTCATAAACCCGACATGGCAGCGCATATGAAGGCCTCCCGACCATTCAAAAAACTTCTGGCGGGAAAACACCTCGTTAAAAAATTTCAGGAATTCAACAAAATCGGGGAAGGAATCATCCTCCGTGGAAATATCCTCCTGTTCTTTCCTGTTCCTGTAACTTTCCCGCCAAGCGTAGATACCGGGATCGTTGTCATTTTCATACAGATAACAGGAAACATAGTAGGCCAGGGGATCTCGTTTGACAGCAACGACCCGCTTGTGTCGATGCTGTTTCGGTATATCGGCACAGGTCCCATGATAATCACCGAACCCCATCAGCGGAAGCGATGGATCGAGAATTTGCAAGAGCCTGCCATTAATCCATTCCCAATACTTACCCTCAAACGGGAGCACTGCTTCAACAACCCTGGCCCACACGGATCCAGCGCTTAACCGGCGCGCCACCTGACGAACAAAAGTACCGCCCGTTCTGGGAACATGAAGGAAAACAAAATCTCTGCTTATAATCATCACCGAAGCGAGGGTTAGCATGCTTGCGGCTCCATCTGGAGGCTGTCGTCAACCGTCCAAGAAGGCGCCTCAGATGCTCTGGAAAGAAAGAAAACGCAGGGGCCTTTCCGCCCCGCCTCAATTATAATGCGTCTGGCCGGCTGTCCCTGAGTTTCCGAGTCAAAGGCGGAGGTACGCACCTGTCATTAAAGCGCCCCTGAAATGGGCATTCCCCTTTTTCCCGGGGACCACCGCAGTTTCGGCGCTTTTCCCCGGGAAGTCATTGCTGCAGCCGCTGCCGATGCCCTTGTGGAGGGGGCCAGAGAACCTTAATCACGGGTCATCGGGAGCAGTCGGCGCGGCCCTTCCGGGCAGCGGCGGCTGTGCCTGTAAAGGAGCGCCATGCTGCGCCAGCACTTCGAGCCAGTGCATGACCGGGCGCGGGCTCAATACTTTCAGGTGAAGCAGGCAACCGATGTTGGCCGTGGCGACAACCTCAGGAGCCGCGGCCTCCAGGGCGGCGAGCTTCCGCCGCTGCAGGCGCCGCGACAGGTCGGGCTGCAGCAGCGAGTAGGTGCCGGCGGCTCCGCAGCAACTGTTGTCGGCGAGCGGGACGAGCTCAAAGCCGAGCCCGGCCAGGAGCTTCTCGCCGACGCCGGCCAGATTCAGCCCGTGCTGCAGGGTGCAGGGCGAATGAAAAGAGATCGACCGGCCCGGCTTTTTGCCGGCGAAGGCCGACAGCTCTTCAGTTGCCAGAATCTCCAGTGGATCACGGGCTTTAGAGGCCAGGAGCGAAGCGGTTTCGGCGCAGTCGCCGTCTTCGGCCAAAAGGCGCCCATAGTCCTTGAGCGCCAGGGTGCAGGCGCTCGAGGTCGAGACGACGGCGAGGGCCTGCTGCAGGTGAGGGCGCCAAGCCTCGAGATTGCGCTTCATGATCTGCCGCGCCTGCTCCTCCTTCTGCGCATGGTGACTCAGGGCGCCGCAGCAACCGGCGGCGCGGATCCGTCTGACCTCGATGCCGACACGGCCAAAGACCTCGACCAGAGCCGCGTGAACATTCGGCATGAGCGCATCCTCGACGCAGTTGTCGAGGGCGATGACAAAGCGATCGCAGGCCGGGGCCCCAGCCGGGCGCGGCGGCAGCGGCTGGACACGGGCGGAGAGGGCGCGGGGCAAAAGCGGCCGCAGAAAACGGACCAGGCCGGCGCCCCGGCGAATCAGCCGCGGCGACAGCAGCAGGGTGACGATGAGGCTCCGCTTAACCCGCTCGAACCAGGGCCGCGGCGGGCCTTCGCGCTCGATGATGCCGCGGCCGATCTCGGCGATGCGGCCGTACTCGACGCCCGACGGGCAGGTGCTCTCGCAGGCGCGACAGCTCAGGCAGCGGTCGAGATGGAGCCGCTGGCTATCGCTGATGACGTCGTCCTCGACAATCTGCATGACCTGGTAGATGCGGCCGCGGGGACTGTCGAGCTCGTTGGCCGTCAATTGGAAGGTGGGACAGGTGGCATTGCACATGCCGCAGTGCACACAGCGACTCAGCAGTTCACTGAGCTCCTGACCCTCGGGCCTCCCGGACCAGGTTTCGGAGAGGCGGGCACGCACGGCTAGAGGTCGGCGTAGAGGCGGCCCGGATTGCACAGGCCGTAGGGGTCGAAGGCCTCCTTGACGCTGCGGTGCAGTCTTTCGTTGGCGGCGGCCAGCGGGTGGAATATCTGGCCCCGGCGGTCGCCGCCGCGAAAGCAGAGGGCGTGGCCACCGCAGCGGACCGCGACCGCCCGCAGGCGATCGGCGTCGCCGGCATAGTGCAGCCAGCGCTGGGCCCCGCCCCAATCGATCAGCTGCCGCGAATCAGGCTCCCTGAGCCCGGGCAAACCCTCGGCCAGGGCATCGACAGGAGTCGTCGGCGGCAGGGACAGGCGCCACAGGGGCGCGCCCTGATCGGCAGAGCCGAAAAACGGCAGGCGGTGATCGCGCAGATCGCGCCAGAAACTGTCGTCGCCCTCCTCGCCGCCGATCTCGGCGCAGGCGGCGGCAACGGCGTCGGCGTTGCCGGCAAAACGCAGATAGAGCCGGGCGTCAACCAGAGCCGCCCCGGTCAGCGGCAGGGGGCGGCGGCCGAGGGCCGCCAATCGTTCGAGGGCGGACACGGGGCTCTCTTCCAGCATCCTGGTTTCGGTGCGTTGAGCCTGGGGGTTGACCTTGAGGCTGACGTCGAGCAGCAACCCGAGGGAGCCCATGGCGCCGACCATAAGCCGCGAAATGTCGTAGCCGGCGACGTTTTTCATGACCTCGCCGCCAAAGCGCAGGTCCTGGCCGAGGCCGTTGATGATGCGGGTGCCGAGCACCAGATCGCGCACGGCCCCGCCCCAGGGTCGGCGGGGGCCGGAAAGGCCGCTGGCAACGGCTCCGCCGATGGTGGCCCGACCGTTGAAATCCGGCGGCTCAAACGGCAGGCACTGGCGCTCGCTGGCCAGAATCTGTTCGACTTCAGCGAGCGGGGTGCCGCAGCGGACACGCAGCATGAGTTCGCTCGGGCGATAATCGACGATGCCTCGATGGCCGGCCACTTCCAGGGGCGTGCCGCTGGGGGCGCGGCCGTAGAAGGCCTTGCTGCCGCCGCCGCGAAACTCCAGAGGCTCGCGGGCGGCCACAGCCGCGATCAGGCGCTCGCACAAGTCGGCGGCGCCGTCGTGATCGCGCCGGGGCCGGGTTCGCTCCCGCTCAGTCCCGGCCCGGGCTGAGGCAGCCTTTTTCCGGGGGTGCGCCGCCGCCATCAAAAGCGCGGCAGGTCGGGGAATCTGTCCTCGTTGCCGTGGACATGCATGGCGCCGAATTCGGCGCAGCGGTTCAGCGTCGGCACTGCCTTGCCCGGGTTGAGCAGTTCCTCGGGGTCGAAGGCCCGTTTGAAGCGGTGGAACTGCTCGATCTCCTGACCGTTGAACTGATCGCACATCTGGTTGATCTTTTCGTGACCGACGCCGTGCTCGCCGGTGATGGTGCCGCCGGCCCGCAGGCACAGACCGAGGATGCCGGCGCCGAGCTTTTCGGCGACAGGCAGTTCGCCGGCCGCGGCGTCGTAGAGAATCAGCGGGTGGAGGTTGCCGTCGCCGGCGTGGAACACATTGGCTACGATCAGGCCGTGTTCGGCGGCGAGCTCGCTGATCTGGTCCAGCACTTCGCCGATCTTCGAGCGGGGGATGGTGCCGTCCATGCAGAAGTAGTCGGGCTTGAGGTGGCCGAGGGCGGGAAAGGCGGCCTTGCGCCCGAGCCAGATGCGCTGCCGCTCCTCCTCGCTCTGGGAGCCGCGCACCTCAAAGGCGCCGCTGTCGGAAAATATCTGCTGCACCCTGGCAAAATCGCTGTCAACCTCGGCGTTTGTGCCGTCGACCTCGCACAGCACCACGGCTTCGGCATCCTGGGGGTAGCCGATGGCGAGATGTTTTTCGACCGAATCGACCGAGAGGCGGTCCATCATCTCCATGCCCGCGGGGATGATGCCGCTGGCGATGACGGCGCCGACGGCGTCGCCGGCCTCCTTCACTGCGGCAAAGGCGCCGAGGACGACCCGGGCGCTCTCGGGCACGGGCAGCAGTTTGACCAGAATCTCGACAATGACGCCGAGCATGCCTTCGCTGCCGTGGACTGCGGCGAGCAGATCAAAGCCGGGGCTGTCGAGCGAATGGCCGCCGATGACGACGAGTTCGCCGTCAATGGTCACCAGGCGCACTTCGAGCACATTGTGTACCGTCAGGCCGTATTTAAGGCAGTGAACACCGCCCGAGTTCTCCGACACATTGCCGCCGATCGAGCAGGCCAACTGCGAGGAGGGGTCGGGCGCGTAATAGAGACCGTGAGGCGCGGCCGCCTCGCTGATGGCGAGATTGCGCACGCCGGGCTGGACGCGGGCGGTGCGGCTCCAAGGGTCGATCCCGAGGATGCGGTCGAAGCGCGTCAGCACCAGAAGTACGCCCTGCTCGTGCGGCAGGGCCCCTCCCGACAGGCCTGTGCCGGCCCCGCGAGCGACCACTGGCACGGAATTGCGGCGGCACAGTGCCATGACCTGACAGACCTCGTCGATGCTGGCCGGCATGACGACGGCCAGGGGCTTTTTGCGATAGGCCGCCAGGCCGTCGGTTTCGAACGGCCGGATCTCCTGATCCGTGGTCAGCAGGCTCTCGTCGCCGACCAGGGCGCGCAGTTGACGGAAAAATTCACGACGGCTGTCGACAGACTCTGCGGGCAAGGCTGATGAAGACATGAAAACCAGTATAGCAAAAAAGCGCGGCATACCCGGGGCGCTCCTGTCGTCGGCGGCCGGGGCGGTACGGCCCGGGTCCCCGACCCGGCTTTTAACTTGCATGCGGCCGCTGCAGTTGCTAGAATGAAAACAATAGCTGATTCTGCCCCGACTCTCCGATCCCCTGAAATGACTTCAATGCTGCAAGAAGCCCTTCCCGAATCCAGCGTTCAGGAACCTGAACGGCCTGCGCCCGGGCCGCCTGCGAGGCGGCAACGGGCCCCCGATCGGCCCGTTGGCAGAATTTCTTTTGGCGAGACCAAATCGTTCAAGGGGCGCGGCGCCACCCTCAACCTCAACGGCCGCTTCGACCTTGAGAAGCTGTCGCCCTTCGACGACGGCTGGGGCACCATCGAGGAGGAGAGCGCCCGACCGGCCACGCGCATCTTCCCCGACCGTGCCCGCAGCGTCATCTGCTCCAATGACTCGCCGGATATCGGCTTCAGCCTGTCGATCAACCCCTACCGCGGCTGCGAGCACGGCTGCAGCTACTGCTTCGCCCGGCCCTCCCACGCCTATCTCGGCCTGTCGCCCGGCCTTGACTTCGAGACCAAAATCTTCGCCAAGGAGGACGCGGTTGCATGCCTCAGGCGCGAGCTGGCAAAAAAATCCTACCGCCCCTCGCCGATAGCGCTCGGCATCAACACCGACGGCTGGCAGCCGATCGAGCGCAAGCTGCGCCACACCCGGGCACTGCTGGAAGTGTTGAGCGAGCACAGCCACCCGGTGTCGGTCATCACCAAATCGGCGCTGATCGAGCGCGATCTCGACCTGCTCGCCCCCATGGCGGAAAAGCATCTGGTCTCGGCCGCGGTCTCGATTACCACCCTCAATCCCGAGTTGTCGCGCCGCCTCGAGCCGCGGGCGGCGAGCCCGGCGCGGCGCCTGAAGACAGTGGCGGCCCTGGCCCAGGCCGGCGTCCAGACCACGGTCATGGTCGCCCCCATCATTCCCGCGCTCAACGACAGCGAGATCGAATCGCTTCTCGAAAGCGCCGGCGACGCCGGCGCGACCGGGGCCGGCTATGTGCTGCTGCGCCTGCCGCACGAGCTGCGCCAGATCTTCCCCGCCTGGCTGCGCGAGCATGTGCCTGAGCGGGCCGAGCACATCCTCAATCTGCTGCGACAGATGCGCGGCGGCGATCTCTACGATGCCCGCTTCGGGGTGCGCGGTCGCGGCCAGGGCCCGCTGGCCGACATGCTTGCAGCCCGTTTCAAGCTGGCGCGGAAAAAATTCGGCCTCGACCGCAAGGAGGGACGTTACCAGTTGCGCACCGACCTCTTCTGCGTGCCTCAGGGCCCCGGCAGTCAACTCAATCTGATCTGACAACCATGCCCCTCCACTCCATGTCTTTTTCCAGATTTTCCCTTATGGCCGCGGCACTCCTTGCCCTTGGTCCGCAAAATCCGGCCGCGGCCTCGACAGTGTTGCCCTTCAACGTCGAGGAGAGGCTGCCCCACGACAGCCGCATCTTCACCCAGGGGCTCGAATCCCGCGGCCCCTGGCTGTTCGAGAGCAGCGGCGACCGCAGGCAGTCGTCACTGAGCATGCTGCGTATCAGGGACCTCAAACCCCAGCGCCAGATTGACCTGCCGGCCGGCGTCTTCGCCGAAGGCATCACCCTGGTCGGCGATGAACTGCTGCTGCTGAGTTGGCGGGGCGAGCGCCTGCTTCGCTTCTCCCTGCCCAATCTCGAGCCCCTGCCGGAGCGGACATACAGCGGCGAGGGCTGGGGTCTCGCCTTCGACGGCTCCTGGCTGTGGCGCAGCGACGGCAGCAACCGCATCTTTCGCCACGATCCCGCCACCTTTGCCGAGCGCGGCAACATCCTTGTGCGCGATGGCGGCTCTGCCCAGAGGCATCTCAACGAGCTTGAATTCATCCCGGCCTCCGGCGGCGCCGGCCCGCTGTTGCTGGCCAATGTCTGGCAGCGCGATCACATCCTCGCCATCTGCCCGCTCGACGGCCAGGTGTTGGCCCGCCTCGAACTCGGCGAACTCGCCAACCGCCACCGCGACCAGGGAGTGCTGAATGGCATCGCCCAGGTACCCGGCGGCCTGCTCGTGACCGGCAAAAACTGGGACGCCCTCTACCGCCTCCAGGTCGACTTCACCCCCATCGCCGGCCACTGCACCCCCACGCCCTTCGGCCTCACGCCGCCGGCTGTGGACGACTATTTTTTTCCGGCTCCCTGAACGGTTCCTCAGAAAACCGAACTAAAAACCCGCGCTTAATCGGCCCCGCCAGACTCTGGTGCTAAAATCCTGCGGACAGGGCAGAGAGGACAAGGCCTCCGCCCCTGCCCGCACCCCCACCGTCAATTAACCCGCCGAGCCAGATTTTGTCTGTAAAAGCCCCTTCCCTCCATTCCAGCACCGACTACGAACAAACGCGACTGGAGCGACTGTTGCGCCCGCGCTCCCTGGCTGTCTTCGGCGGCACCTGGGCCGAAGCGGTCGTGCGCCAGTCCCGGGCCCTGGGCTTTGACGGCGACATTTGGCCGATCCACCCGAGCCGCGACGACTTCTGCGGCCTGTCCTGCCACAGGTCCATCGAGGAGTTGCCCCGAGCACCCGACGCCGCCTTTGTCGGCGTCAACCGCGACGCCACCATTGACATCGTGCGCCGCCTCGCGCAAGCTGGGGCCGGCGGGGCCGTCTGCTTCGCCTCCGGCTTCAAGGAGAGCGGCAGCGACGGCGAAGAGCGCCAGCGCGCCCTGGTCGAGGCCGCCGCCTCCATGCCCATTCTCGGCCCCAACTGCTATGGCTTCATCAACAGCCTTGACGGCGCCCTGCTGTGGCCGGACATTCAGGGAACCGAACGCATCAGTCGCGGAGTGGCACTGATCGTCCAGTCGTCGAACATGGCCATCACCCTGACGCTCAACGGCCGCTCCCTGCCCATCGCCTACATGATCACCCTCGGCAACCAGGCCGTCACCGGTCTGGCCGAGGTGGTGCGGGCACTGGCCAACGATGACCGCGTCAGCGCCATCGGCCTGCACATCGAGGGCATAGGCGATGCCGAAGCCTTCGCCGAGGCGGCCTCTGAGGCCCGCGATCGCGGCAAGCCCCTGGCCGCCATCAAGATGGGCAGATCGCCGGCGGCGGCCGCCATCGCCCTGACGCACACGGCCTCGCTGGCTGGCGCGGACGCCGTGGCCGACGCCTATCTGCGCCGCCTCGGCATCGCCCGAGTCCCCTCCCTGCCGGCCCTGCTGGAAACGCTGAAGCTGCTTCACAGCGGCGGTCCCCTGAGCGGCAATCGCCTTGTAAGCCTGTCGTGCTCCGGCGGCGAGGCCGCGCTCCTGGCCGACAGCGCCGCGGGGCACGACCTCGAATTTCCGCGCTTCAGCGATGCGGACAAAGAGCGCATCGGCCCGACCCTGAACCCCCTCGTGACCCTGAGCAACCCCCTCGACTATCACACCTTCGACTGGAATCAGGGACCGCGGCTGGAGGCGACCTTCACGGCTGTCGCCAGGGCCGGACAGGATTTGACGGCCCTCGTCATCGATTATCCCTACGACAAGCGCGATCGCGGCCCCTGGGATCTGACGACCCGGGCCTTCACCCGCGCCCTCGAAGCGAGCGGCTCCCGCGGTGCCCTGATATCGACCCTGCCCGAATGTCTGCCGGCGAGTCGGCGCTGCGCCCTGCTTGAGCGCGGCATCGCTCCACTCCAGGGAGTCGATGAGGCCCTGATCGCCATAGAAGCGGCCGCCTTAATCGGCACGGCCCATCGGCATCCTCTGTCGCCGCCGGCCCTGACGCCGCTGGTCGCCGGCGAGGCGGAAACGCTCGACGAGGGGCGCGGCAAGGAGCTCCTCGCCCGCTACGGCGTACCCGTTCCCGCCAATGGCAGCCGCTGCTGCGAAGCGGCCGAGGCGATCGCCGCCGGCAGCAATATTAAATCAAAGGGGGGGGCGCGAATCGCCATGAAGGTGATCTCCGCCGCCCTGACGCACAAGACCGAAGTCGGCGGCGTCGCACTCGACATAGCAGCGGATGACAGCGGCGCCATTGAAAAAACCTTCGCCCGTCTCGCCCCCCTCGGCGAAGCCGTCTGGGTTGAGGCCATGGCGCCGCCCGCCGCGGCCGAGCTGATCGTCGGCGTCGCCCGCGACGCCGAACTCGGGCCGCACCTGCTGGTCGGCCTCGGCGGCATTTTCGCCGAGGCTCTGGGCGACACCAGAATTCTGATGCTGCCGTCGGGCCGCGAGCAGGTCAAGCGGGCCCTGCTCAGCCTGGCCGGCGCCGCCCTGCTGCGCGGCTGGCGCAATCGCCCCGCCGCCGACCTCGGGGCCGCCGTCGCCGCCATCGAAGCGATTCAGGCCTGCGCTCTCGATCGGCTCGCCGAAATAGAAGAGCTTGAGGTCAACCCCCTCGTCGTCGGCGCCTCAGGCGCCTGTGCCGTCGATGCCCTCGTCCGCCTGCGCCGTCCACCCACCTCCAGGGAGAAAATCCAGTGAGTTCGAAACACCTCCACACCCACAGGCGCGGCCCTGTGCTCGAAGTCGAGCTCGACCGCCCCAAAGCCAACGCCATCGATCTTGCCACCAGCCGTGAAATGGGGCTGGTGTTTCAGGAGTTCCGCGACAATCCCGAACTGCGCGTCGCCGTTTTCAGCACCGCCGGCGACCGCTTCTTCTCGGCCGGCTGGGATCTCAAGGCCGCTGCGGCCGGGGACGCCGTCGACGGCGATTACGGCGTCGGCGGCTTCGGCGGTCTGCAGGAGTTGCGCGATCTCAACAAGCCCGTCATCGCCGCGGTCAGCGGCATGGCGGTCGGCGGCGGCTTTGAGCTGGCCCTCGCCTGCGATTTAATCTACGCCGCCGAGCACTCCTCCTTCGCCCTGCCGGAAATCCGCGCCGGCACCCTGGCCGACGCCGCCACGATCAAGCTGCCGAAGCGTATTCCCTACCACATCGCCATGGAGATCATCCTTACCGGCCGCTGGATGGACGCGGCCGAAGCCCGCCGCTGGGGGCTGGTCAACGAGGTGCTGCCGGCCGACAATCTCAAGGATCGCGTCCGCGAGATCGCCGACATGCTGGCCGCCGGCCCGCCCCTGGTATTCGCCGCCATCAAGGAGGTGGCGCGCGAGGCCGAGAAGCTGTCGTTTCAGGAGGCGATGAACTGGGTCACCAAGCGCAAGTTCCGCACGGTCGACATTCTCTACGACAGCGAAGACAACCGCGAAGGGGCCCGTGCCTTCGCCGAGAAACGCGACCCGGTCTGGCGCGGCCGCTAGACTGGACTCAGTTGACGGCCGCCCGCCCCCGGGCGGCGACCCGCTGGCGGATAAAGCCGAGCAGGCCCTGCCAGTACTGGTCGTGATAATAGACGTCGTGGTGACTGGCCTCGGGCATGTCGGTGACGACATAGGGGGCCCGCCAGGACTGAAGCAGGGCATCGGTGCGCTCGCGCCTGACATAGGCGTCTTTGCCGGCGACAAGAAACAGGGTCGGCACCCGGATCTGCGGGCTCAGGGCCACGGTGTCGAAAGGATGCCGCACCAGCGAGCGCACGCCGATAAGGTAGGGGTAGACGTCGGCGGCCACTTCGCGCACGCTGTCGAAGGGCGTTACCAGAATCAGGCCCCCGACCGGGCGGTGGGCGGCGAGATAGGCGGCCATGTGGGAGCCGAGGCTGCGTCCGACCGGGAAGATCCTGTCCGGCGGGATGCCGAGCCGCTCGCGCACCTGATCGTAGATGGCGAGGGTATCGGCCACCAGGGCCTGCTGGGAGGGCTCGCCATCACTGTCGCCGAAGCCGCGATAGTTGACGAAGAGCAGCGACATGTCGGTGTCGCCGCCTGATGGCAGCAGCTTGTCCTGGTGCAGCAGCATGCCCCAGGAAGACTCGCCGGCGTTGCCGCCGAAATGAATCATCAGCGGCGTCTTCGCCGGCTCCCTCGAGGGCAGGAGCCAGCCGCGCAGCTTGATTTCAGGGTCGGCCGAATCGAGTTCTATCTCCTGACCGACGAGGCCGAGGCGGCTGACCTCCCAGACACCGGTCGGGATGAAGATCAGTCGCTCCTGAAAGGCATAGACGCCGGCCAGCAGCAGCAGGTAACCGCCGACAGAGCCGCCGATGATCAGGTACAGCCAGCGGCGGCGGAAAAGGGCCAGGGCGCACTTCAACCACTTCATGGCTGCAGGCCCGGACTCATGCCGGCAGAGGAGATGTCACCTGATTCTCCGGCTGATCGGCCCTCCTTGCAGAGTCCCGCAGCGCCCGCCCGCCTTCAGCGCGGGCGCACCCGCACGATGACGTTCTTGATCTGGGTGTAGTTGGACAGGGTCGCCCAACCGCGCTCACGGCCAATGCCGCTCTGCTTGTAGCCGCCGAAGGGCCCCGACACATCGCCGGAAAAATACTCGTTGACATAGATGGTGCCGGCTTTGAGGCGGGTGGTCAGGCGCAGCGCCCGGTCGAGGTCGCGGGTGAAGATGCCCGCAGCCAGGCCGTAGTTGCTGTCGTTGGCCCGAGCCAGCGCTTCCTCTTCGTCGTCGAAGCTGTCGGTGCAGAGAACCGGGCCAAAAATTTCCTCGCGGGAGATGCGCATGTTCTGGGCCGCGCCCTTGAACACAGTCGGCGACACATAGTAGCCGCGGTCCATACCGTCGGGCCGGCCGCCGCCGCAGACGACGGAGGCGCCCTCCTTCCTGCCGATCTCGATATAGTCGAGTACGCGCTTGTGCTGTTCGGCCGAGATCAGGGGTCCCATGTCGGGGTTGTCGGTCGGGTTGCCGACGCTGATTTTGGCGGAACGCTCCTGCAACTCGCCGAGCAGGTCGTCTTCGAGGCGCCGGTCGACAAAGACGCGCGAGCTGGCGTCACAGAACTGACCGCTGTTCAGGTAGATGCCCTTGCAGACCTCTTCGGCGGCGATGCGCGGGTCGGCGTCGGCGAACACCAGAATCGGCGACTTGCCGCCGAGTTCCAGCACCGTCGGCTTGACATGTTTGGCGGCGAGGCGCATGATCTCCTGACCCGTGGCGACCGAACCGGTGAAGGTGATGCCGTCGATGCCCGGGTGCGAGGCCAGATAGGCGCCGGTCGTCTCGCCCGGCCCGTTGACGATGTTGACGACTCCGGGGGGCACGCCGGCGTCGGCAAAGAGCTTCGCCATCTGCAGGGCGCCGAGCGGCGTCTGCTCGGCCGGCTTGATGATGGCCGTGCAGCCGACGGCAAGGGCGGGGGCGACGCCGCGCGCCAGCATGCTGAGGGGCACATTCCACGGCAGGATATGAGCCGTCACGCCGAGCGGCTCGAGCAGGGTGAAATCGATGTAGTCCGGTCCCAGGGGAATGGTCGCCCCCTCGAGTTTGTCGGCCGCGCCGGCGAAGTACTCGAAGTAGCGCGAAGCCGAGGGGCCGGCGGCGCCGTGGGCAAACTGGCGCGGCTTGCCGCTGTCGAGCATCTCGACCTCCCCCAGTTCATCGGAGCGCTCGCTCGCCAACTGCGAAATCCGCATCAGCAGGCGGCCGCGATCGACGGGTTTCATGTCGCGCCATTCCGGGTTTTCCAAGGCGCGCCGCGCTGCAGCTACAGCCGCATCGACCTCGGCCTCGCCGGCGACGGAGACCGAGGCGAGCACACTCTCATCGGCCGGGTTCAGTGTCTCGATCTGCTGGTCGGTTTTGACCCAGCGGTTGTCGATGAAAAGATCTTTGGGTGCTTCCTGGATAGTTGCGGATGACATGGAGGATTCTGCTGAAAAGTAATGGTTAGGGACGGGATTCAGGGTCGGGCGCACTGCGACCGAAGCAGGCAGATCAGAGGCTTGCACTGAAAATTATAGCACAGCTGCCGCAGTGCCCTGATCACCGGAAGCTGTGGCTGAGGAGCGAATGCAACCCCCGGACAGAGGGTCTTCACCGGGCCGGACTCGGGCCTGCCGAGGCCTCGAAAATCGAATCTGACGCGGTCAGACGCTGGCGGCCGCGGCGCCGCCGTCCTCCTCATCGCCCGGGGGCACCCGACGGATGCCGACCAGGGCGTCGATGATCATGTTCTGGTGGCGCAACACCGGTTCTTCAAAGCGATAGCACAGCGGGCCTCCGGGGAAGTCGCTGCTGCTGAGCCCCTTCTGGACGCGCTCGACGATGCCGATGTCCTCCATGTTGACGTTGTGCCACCAGTCCCTGAGCCCGGAGATGGACTCAGCCGAAGCGCCGGCGGTGGTTTCAGGCGCGCTGATGAGGTAGGTCCTCTCGATCGTCCGGCCCTGTTGCTGCGGCTCGGCGAAGAGCACGAAGGCGTGGCTCGGCATGAGGAAGAAGATGAGGTTGGGGAAGACGATGAAGAAATAGCCCGTGATGCGCTCCTCTTCGCTGAGGCTGGCCACCGGCTCCAGGCCGAGCCAGGAAGAGCTCTCGGTCGAGGTCACCGGCGTCGTACGGATGCCGCTGTACATGCCCGGGCCCTGCCAGCGACAGTGATCCTCCATGCGCGAGGATTTGACGAGGGCCGGGTGAACCCAGGGCAGGTGGTAGTATTCGATGGCGTTTTCAACGAGCAGCTTCCAGTTGCAGTCGATCTCGTAATCGCGCCGGCTGATGACCTGCCACCGCTCCATGCGGTGGTTGTCGAGCTTGAAGGCGAGGTCGCCGAGCTGCTCCTGCAGCGAGGGCGCGGAGGGGTCGAAACAGACGAAGACCGCCGGCCCCCAAGTGTCGACGCGCACTTTCAACAGACCGTAATCCCCGCGGTTAAACGCCTCCTCGAGATGGGTCAGATCAAAGGCCTTTTCGGCCGACTCATCGACTTCGCCCTCGCGGAACAGGGGCGTGCCGACGCAGGCGCCCTTGAGGTCATAGCCCCAGCCGTGGTAGGGGCAGCGCAGATAAGGGCCGACATTGCCGCTCTTTTCACACAGCTGGGTGCCCCGGTGGCGGCAACTGTTCTGAAAGGCGTTGAGCCCGCCATCGGCATCGCGCACCACCAGCAGGGACTTGCCGGCGACCTCGGCGACCTTGACGTCGCCGGCCTTGGGCAGCTCGGCCTGCATGGCGACCGGCACCCAATAGCGTTGAAAGACGCGCTCGCGCTCCAGCGGAAAGAACTGCGGATCCCTGTAGGCACCGGGATCAATGGTGCGGGCGTAGTTGAGCGGGCGCCGCGTCTGCCGGTAGTTCTCCTCCTGCAGGTAGCGGGAAGGAGAGACGAAACTGATGGGGATTTCAGGTGTCCTGGAGTCTTTTGCCATGGGGATGAGCCTGCGAAAACGCCGAAAGTCTGAAAGGTGATGGGGTGCGCCTCAAATTAGAAGGGTAGCCTATGTTAATGCACGGCGGGACAGATTGTCATAAAAAATGGAAAAAAATGCCCCCCTGCCCATCTGCATCGGCTAATCCGCCTCTTCCGCCTCCCTGTCATCAATCCGGCACAGCAGCCTCTGCTCGCAGTACTGACAGGCGCTGCCGTCGATCGGATCAACCCGGGCCTCGCCGGCGGCGATCTCATCAGCCAGCGACAGCAGTTTGCGCTCAAGGCCGCCAAACCACTGCTTCCATCCCTCTTTGGGAATGGACACCCCCGGCGCCAGGGCCTCGCCCCGGCCCCTGCCCTTAAAGGCCGCTTCGCCGCTCCTGAGGACGGCGAAAGCGAGGTATTCCGCCTTCAGCTGAGTGGCGTAAAGCGGTAGCTGGGGATTCTTCAGGCGATCCTTGTCCCAGCTGTTGTCCCCGATCTCTCCACTCTTGTAGTCGATGACGGCACAGCTGTCGTCCTCGAGGCGGTCGAGGCGGTCGATAGTGCCCCTGAGGCGCAGGGGCCCGAGTTCGAAGTCCTGTCTGGCTTCAACCTGGGTGACGGTGAAGGGCGGGCGCATCCGCTCGACCTCGAGCCATTCCAGGACGAGGCGGTTGAGCCGCCCGCGCTCGACCTGGAGGTAGCCCGAAGCCCTGTTGTCGGCCAGAGTCCGGTCGACGCAGCCGGCAACGCGCTCCTGCAGTTCGGTGTCCGACAATTTTCCCAGGGCTTCGGAATTCTGCAGATCTTCCCACAGAAGCTTGAGCGCCCTGTGCGCATGGTCGCCGAGCTGCCGCGCATCGAAACCGACCGAGGCGTCCTCGGGAGCCCGCGAACCGAGGCGGTGGCGGGCAAAGGCGCGGAACGGGCAGTCGCATTGATCGCTGAGCAGGGCCGTGCCGCCTTTCACAGGAGCCGCCACCGAGCCCTCTCCCCTGTCTCCGCCACTGGGCAGCGGCACTCCGGCCCCGGGCTGAACCTCGAGCACGGGCGCCAGACGCCAGAGCTGGCGACGGTAGTCAAAGGGCTCCCAATCAGGCGCATCCTCCACCTCCAGGCCCGCCAGCAGCGGCGTCGGCGATTGAATCACGCCCTCCTTCTCGCCGGCATAGCTGAATCTCAGTTGCGGCGCCAACAGATGGAGGTCGACCAGTTGCTCCCTGCCCTCTGCCAGAGCCCGTTGGGGGTCTGTCCCCGGGACTCCGGCCTCGCGCTGCAGCTGCGCCGGAATCAGGGGGTGCGGCTGACTGCGGCGGGGCCAATTGTCAGCCGTAGCGCTGGCAACCCAGGCAGAATCAAACTGGATTCCCGCCCCGTTGGCTGGCTGCAGGATCTGCACCGGCAACCAGGGGCTCTCCGGCTGGAAAATACGCGCTTCCATGAGCTCCTGCAGCCAGGCGAGGGCCTCAGAGCCGAACAGCGGCCGAGTGTCGCAGAGGTCGAGGCCGGCGAAACGGTCAAACTCGCCGCGCCAGGCTTCGATTTGCTGATATTCAGCGCTGTCGCTGCCGGCCGCCGGCCAGCCGGCCGCCTGCAGGCACTGGCCGAAGAAGTGCGCCCAGCCTTTGAAATCACTGCTGTCAGGGATTTTTTCCGCAACCCCGTCCAGCTTCTTCAGGTTCTTGGCCAAG
Source organism: Candidatus Porifericomitales bacterium (assembly GCA_965237735.1). Classification (GTDB taxonomy): domain Bacteria; phylum Pseudomonadota; class Gammaproteobacteria; order CBDEFV01; family CBDEFV01; genus CBDEFV01. Next base: position 85,025 of record CBDEFV010000007.1, read on the forward strand.
GCGACAAAGCCGTAATCAGCCTGGCGCTTGAGCGACCAGCGCCGAGCCTCTTCGGCCACCTCCGCCAGCAAAAAATTCCTGCGCCGCCGATCGCGGCCGCGGAGCCGGGCGTCAAAAGAGCCGCAGAGGATGCGGCCGCTGCGCCCCCAGTGGGGCGAGAGCAGCAGCTGCGTCAGTTCGGAGCCCTCAAGGCCGTCAACGGCCAGGCGCAACAGCGACAGGGCGGCCTCGATCGCGGGACACCGGCCCAGGGGCCCGCCGCCGGCGATGTTGAATGGCCGCTGGCTGGCGGCCGTGCCGGGGACCGGGGCGTCCGAGGCAAAAACGCGCTCAAGGACGCGCTCATAAAGCTGAGCCCGGCCCCTTTCGCCGAGGTTGGCGTCGATGACGGCCAGAGCCGCCGCCGGATTCTTCTCATGCTCGGTCCGCGCCCACCAGGCGATGCGCTCGACTTCGTCTTCGCCGTCGCCGGCGCGGATCAGGCTGGCGCCGTCGCGCCTGGCGCCGTCCTGCCGCCGCCCGGGATCGGTGGCGAAGCCGATCTGCTCAAGGCTCGCGCGCAGCTGCCGCCGCGCCGGGGTGTCCCAGTGCAGTTCGACAAACAGCATGGGCCTCGGCTCAATGACTCCCTCGGCCCAGGCCTTGGCCAGGACGCCGGCGAGCTCGGCCCGCGTCAGCAGCGAGCGGGCGCGGCATTCGGCGATGAAATCGTCGCGCCAGCGACAGTAATTGCGCTGGATGGCATTGTCGGCCTCTGCGGCCGAGAAAGACAGCCGCCACTCACATTGCAGGCGCCAGGCGGCGGCCAGGGTGCGGCCATTGCTCGGCCGCCAGCGGCTGACCCGGCCGGAAGCCGCCGCTTTCTGCCACAAAAGCCGCTCCTGGGCATCGTCGAGCAGGACGGTGCCGGCGAAATCGGCGCTGTCCTGGCGCAGGCGGGAGAACTCCTGCCGCAGCCAGGCCTCGAAGGACAACGCCTCAGGGGCCGGCCAACACTGGTGTCCGACCTCCTGCATGCGACGGCCGTAGGCCAGGACGGCCCAGCGGGCGAGCCTGTTGGTGGCCGCCACCCAGACCCGGTCCGGCGGCCAGTCGCCCGGCTTCAGCGGTTCTGCTGGCGCTTGACCCGGTGATTCCACGGCCACACGGACAGGGATCGATCCCTAGGCCAGGCCGTGTCGCCGCGCCAGGGCCTCGGTGTCGGCGGCCATGGCGACATCGTTCTCATGAACGCCGCCGAGGCTGTGGGTGTACCACTGGCAGTCGAGGCGCCCCCAGGTGAGGCTCAGCAGCGGATGGTGGTTGCGCTGCTCGGCCAGGGCGCCTATATGCACGGCCAGGGCCAGGGCCGCAGAGAAGTCCGGGGTCTTGTAGCTCCGTTCAAGACAGGGGCAGCCGCGGCACTGGCCGAGGCTCCACCCGGGCAGTTCGGCAAGGTAGACGGAGGGGTCGGCGATCAGGGTTTCGCCCTTGCCGAAGGGACGGTAAGGCTTGATGGGCACGGGCGCTAGCCCCCCTGAGGTCGAGAGTGCGCCGCTCCGCCGAGCACCTCCCCGGCCTGCTGCTGCAGGGAGGCGCTGGACGCGGCCAGTACCTTGCCGTTGCAGTCGTGCAGCGATTCTCCGTTCCAGCCGCCGATGACGCCGCCGGCTTCGGCCACCAGAGGCGCCAGGGGATAGTAGTCGTGCGGCTTGAGGTCGGCCTCGATGACGAGATCGAGGCGCCCGCATGCCAGGAGGGCGTATGAATAGGCGTTGGCTCCGAAGACCCAGCTGTGGATCCTGTCGTTGCAGGCGACCAGGCGCGGCCAGTCTTCGGCGGCGAAGGCGAAGGGGGTCGTCGAGGCGACCCGGGCCGAGGCCAGATGCTCGGGCCCGGCGACGACTATGGCCTCGCCGTTGCAGCGGGCGCCGCCGCCTCTGTAGGCCGAGTAGATCTCGTCGAGCACGGGAAAGTCGAGGGCCGAGACCACCGGCTCGCCCTTGTGCAACAGGGCGATGAGAATACCGAAGAGGGGGATGCCGGAAATCAGCTGGCGGGTTCCGTCGATGGGATCGAGCAACCAGCGCCATTCGCCCGCCGTCCGGGCGCCCTGGCGGGCCCCGCCCTCCTCGCCGTCAATGCAGTGGTCGGGAAACTGTTGGCGAATGGAGGCGACAAGAGAGGCCTCGAGTTCCTGATCGAGCTTGGTGACCGGCGTCTGGTCGCCTTTGAGAGACGAGTCGAGGCGGTGGGAAAAGGCCTCGAGGATACGCGGGCGCAGGGCCAGGCAGTGACGGATGGCGAACCTTTCGAACTCGGACAGGAGCTCGTTCATTGCCCCGGACTCTCAGCGGGATCCTGCGGCTCCGGCGCCTGCCGCCGCTGGCGCTGCAACGCCAGCACGGCGAGCGCGACCAAGGCCCCGCCGACGGCTCCGTAGAGGTGGGAGTCGACCGCTATGCGGGTGCCAATCAGGGCCGAGCTGCTGTCCAGCGGGCCGTAAAGTTGCTCCCAAGCCAGTTTGCCGACAACGCCGAACAACAGGGCGCCGCCGTAGAGCCAGTCGTAGCGAATCGTCAGGATGGCGCCGGCGGCGAAGAGGCCGTGGAGGACGCCGGACAGGCCGCTGTACCAGTGAATCTCAGGATTGAATTGATAGATTCCGAGCCCGACAACGAGGGCGCTCACCAGCACCGTCGCCAGCCAGGCCACAGGCGACAGCTCGCGGCCGATCAGAAGGTGAATCACGAAAAGCCCCAACATATTGAGCCCGAAGTGGCCCCAGCCGAAGTGGACGAAGTTGCCGCTGAGCAGCAGCCACCAGGCGCCGTCCTCCACCTGCCTCCTGTCGAGGCGCCAGGAGGCGAGGGCGCTGTCTCCGGCGGCCGCGGCCGCGAGGCAGACCACGCCGACGCACAGGGGCAGAACCCACATTTTCGGAGGGGGGGCATCAATGGCCGCTGCTATCGAATTTGTCATCATTAGACGGGAGGGTTAAAGATTCGCCAAGGGCGGGTTATGGTAATCTCTAGGGGAGCAAAGCCCTCCTGCACCATCGCCTTTTCTAAATGTATCACCTTATTAACAGGATAACCTCCATGCAACACCCCATGCCTCCACTGCGCCCAAGCGAGCGCGGCCTCACTCTTATCGAAGTCATGATCGTCGTGGTTATTTTGGGCATAATCGCGACCATCACGGTCGTACAGCTGTCCGACGAACCCGATCGGGCGCGCGTTGCCAAAACCAGGACCGACATACGCTCGATCGAGACCGCGCTGGAGCTCTACCGGCTCGACAACTACAGTTACCCCTCTGGCGAACAGGGGCTTCAGGCTCTGGTGGCGCCCCGCTCCGGCGGGCTCTCCTCGATCGGCTACATGAAAAAGGTGCCGCTCGACCCGTGGAACAACGAGTATGTCTATCAGCAGCCCGGGGAGCACGGCCCCTTTGATCTGTACTCGCTCGGGCGCGACGGCAGCGAGGGCGGGGAAGGCGTCGATGCTGAAATCGGCAACTGGCAGGATAATTAAAGCCACAGCCGATCTTCGTATGACCGGCGGCGAGGTCGGCCGAGGTCGGCGTCGAGCCGCCGTTGCAGGCACTCTCTGCATGCGGGCGGAACCCTGATGCCCGGGCGTCAGCACGGCTTTACCCTGCTGGAGATCATGATCGCGCTCTCGATCATGGGCATCCTCTTCTCCACCGCGCTCGTCAACATCCCCTTCGATTCGCCTGGCCGCAAGCTGCGTCAGGAGTCCGAGCGGCTGTTCGCGCTCATGCGCCTGGCGAGCGAGGAGTCGGTACTCGACCAGAGCCACCTCGGCATCCGTTTCGACGACAATGGCTACAGCTTTCTGCGCCTCGGGGCCAGGAAAGCCGACAAATCGTCCTCGCCCGGCACCGACGGGGCCGAGGCCGATGATCTCGCCGCCAGCGTCGGCGGCGGGATCAAAATTCCCCCGAGGGGGTGGCACAGTCTGGCGCACAGCCAGCTCAAGACAAAGCGTCTTCCGCCCGAGGTCGAGTTCGATCTGCGAATCGACGATGTCGAAGTGCAGATGCAGGCCCGGGAGACTGAAGATCTGATTAAGAAGAAGCTGCCCCACCTGATCTTTCCCGCCAACGGCGACCTGTTTCAGGATTTTCAGATCGAACTGAGGCTCAAGGGCGAAAACCGCGATCAGCGCTACCTCATCATGCGCGGCCAGGAGCATCCGCTGCTGCTCATCAAGCCCGGCCAGGAACCGCCGGACGCCGTCAGCCTGACCCTGTGAAAGCACCCGGGCGCCAGGGCGGCTTCACTCTCGTCGAGGTCCTGGTGGCCACGGCGATTCTGGCCTTTTCCATGGCCGCCCTGCTCAAATCCGCCGGCGAATACGCTTTCGGCACGGCCCATGTGCAGGACAGGGTCATCGCCCGCCTGGTGGCGGAGAACGCCCTGGTCGAGTTGCAGACGGCCAAGGAGTGGGCCTCGCCCGGCACCGCCTCGGGCGAGGAGGAGATGGTCGGCCGCGAATGGTTCTGGCGCGCCGATGTCACCGAGATCAAGGACAACCCGGCCCTGCGCAGGGTGCATATCAAGGTTGTCGAAGACACCCTCGACAACCGCATCCTCGCCGAGCTCGTCAGCTACATCAGCCCGCCGGCCCTGCTGAGCATGGGGACCCTCAGCCAGTGAACTGGGCCGCGCCCTGTCGACGCCTGCCGCTGGCGCAGAGCGGTTTCACCCTGATTGAGCTCATGGCGGCGGCGACGATCAGCATCTTCGTTGTCGGTTCGGCCTTTCTCGGCTGGTACCAGATGGAACAGGTGCGCGAAAAATCCCGGGCTCAGAGCGAACGCATTCAGGAGTTGCAGAAAACGCTGCACTGGATCACCGAGGACATCGTCCACATGCTCATCCGCCCCATGATCGACAGCCGCGGAAATGCCCGCGAGGCCCTGGAGTTCGGCAGCGGCGACGGCTCCCTGATTCTGCAGTTCACCCGCGGCGGCTGGGGCCATCCCGGCTTTGAGGGCATGCCGCCCCGCAGCGAGTTGCAGCGTGTCGGCTACGCCCTGTCCGAGGGCAAGCTCTACCGCGTCCACTGGTATCACCTGGACCGCGTCAACGACGATCCGCCGCGCCTGCGACTCCTGATGCAGGACATCGAGGAAATCAGCTTCCGCTTCCTCGACTCCGAGCGCGAGTGGCACGATCTGTGGCCGCCCGGCCTGACCCGCGCCACCATCTCGACTTCGCGCACGAAGCGCGTGACTTTCCTGCCGCTGGCGGTCGAGCTGACTCTCAAGGTCCGCGGCTGGAAAGGGCCGATACGGCGCCTGGTGCTGCTGGCTGGCTGATGGACATGCGCCGGTCCGCTCCGCCCCAACCCAAGGGCCAGAACGGCGTCGCCCTGATCGCCGTCATGCTGGCTGTGGCCCTGTCCTCCATCGTCATGGCCGATATCCTCTCGCGCCAGTTCGCCGACATCCGGCGCAGCACCCAGTACCAGCGTTTCGCCCAGGCGCGGCAACTGGCCCTGGTAGGGGAGCGCTACGCCCGCGGACTCCTGGCAAAGGACGGCAAGACCGTCGATTCTCCGGTCGACAAATGGGCCCGCAAAAACATCGTCGCCCGCTCCGAAAAAATGACCGTCGAAATCTGCATCTTCGACCTGCAGGGCTACTTCAACCTCAACAGCCTGGTGCTGAAAAACGGCAACATCAACCCGATCCAGCGCCAGCGCCTGGCCCGACTGTTTCGCAAGATCGGCGTCGATCCGACAAAGGTCGGCGCCATCGTTGACTGGCTCGACAGGGACTCCCAGACTGACGACAAGGACGGCGCCGAACGCTACTACTACGAGCAGTTGGCAGCGCCCTACCGCATGGCCAATCAGCCGTTTTCCGATCTCAGTGAACTGCGGCTGGTAAAGGGCTTCAGCGAGAACGCCAAAAACCGCGAGGCGCTGGACGCCGTCCTCCCCTACCTGCGGGTGCTGCCCGAGGATACCAGCCTCAATGTCAACACCGCCCACCCCAGGGTGCTGCAGGCCCTGCACGACGATCTCGACAGCGAGATCGCCGAGGAGCTGCACCGCTACCCCGAGGGCAGATGGCGCGAGGAGACCGAGTGCCGCCGTGAAAAGCTGCAGGCGCCCAATTTCATCATCCCCAAGGACAAGGATTTCCTGCGCACGCCCCGCCGCGATGCCGACGGCAATGTCATCAACACCGAACGCTCTCCTTATGGCAATGTTGGGGAGTTTTCTTTTTGGGCCCGTTCCAATAACATTAATATCAACCCTCAGGGCCTCGGAGTCAAAAGCTCCTTCTTCGGCGTGCGTGTCGACATCGACTTCGGCGACTCCAAAGTGCGCCAGTACTCGGTTTTAAGGCGCGATAAAAGAGGGAAAATCGCCGTGCTCAGCCGCCGCTACGACAACCTTTGAACGCCTGAACCCAATGAAGCCAGCACTGTTGATTCGCCCGCACTCCTCGGCCGCCTCCGACTGCGACTGGCTGCACCTCGGCCGCGACCGCCCGCCTGAGAACGGTATCCAGCACAGTGCCCTGCGCCCCAGAGAAACCCAAGGCAAGCAGGCGGTGATCGTCGTGCCCGGGGACGAGGTCATGTTCGAAGAGGTCGAGCTCGGCAAGATTCGCAGCGCCCAGGCCCACCAGGCGATTCCGTTCATGCTCGAGGACTCCTTCGCCCAGGATGTGCAGGATCTCCATTTCGCCTACGGCCCGTCGCACAAGGGCCACTATCCGGTGGCCGTCATCGCCCGCAAGGCCATGCAGGCCCTGACCGGCCTGGCTGACAGATGCGGCCTGTCGCTCCAGTCCCTGATCCCCGAGCCCCTGTTGCTGCCCTACAGGGCGGCCGCTGAAGACTCGCCCGCCGAGTGGTCGGTCGTCGTCGACGCCGAGCACGCCGTCGTGCGCCACGGCCGCTGGCGCGGTTTTCGTGTCCACCGCAACATGCTCAACACCATGCTGGCCGATCTCATCGGCAAAGCCGAGACGCCGCCGATGATCGGCCTCTACGCCGTCGGCCAGCCGCCGAAGCTCGACTTTGAGGCCGACGTCGAAGTCCACCCCATCGACAGCGCCCTCGAATTCTACGCCGCCCAGCTGTCCTCGGCCGGCGGCAGCATCAACCTGCTGCAGGGGGCCTACGGCACCGAGAAGCCTTGGAAGGCCGCCGTCAACTATTGGCGGTGGCCGCTGGCCGGCGTCGGCCTCATGGCGACGCTCGCTATCGCCCACGTCTCTCTCGACTACCTGGCGTTGGCCCGCGATCAGGGGCGAATCAAGGGCATGCAACAACAACTCTTCAGCCAGGCCTTCCCCGATGCCGGCGCGGTCGAAGACCCGGCGCGCCAGATGCGCCGCCGCCTCAACCAGATGCGCCAGGGTCTGCAGGGAGGCTCGCCCTTCCTGCCGTTGCTGCAGACGGTGGGCGCTGACATCGCCTCGAGCAGGGGCAACTCCATTCAGGTGCTGAACTACCGCGAAAACCGCTTCGATATCGAGATCAAAGGCGAATCCCTGCAGACGCTCGACGCTCTGGCCGTGAAAATCAATAAAAATCCCGATATCGAGGCGCGGCTGCTGTCGGCCAACGAATCCCAGGGGGAAGTCCGCGGCCAGATCCGCATTGAGGCCAAAAAGTGAGGGATTGGTGGTTTCAGCGCTCGGCCCGCGAACGCCCGCTGCTGACCGCGCTGCTGGCGGCCGTCCTGCTGTGGCTCGCTTTCCAGTTCGCCTGGCGACCGCTGCAGGAGCATCTCGCCGACTACCGCCAGAGCCAGGAGCAGGAACTGCTGGCCCTCGAATGGATGCAGGCGGCCCGGGCCGAGGCCGAGCGTCTGCGCGCAGGCGGCGCGGTCTCAACTGCCGACCTGGATGGCAAGGCCCCCTATGTAGCTGTGTCCGGGGCCCTCAAAGACTGGTCAAAAAAAATCCCCCGGCCCGACACCATTGAGGCCACGCCCGACAACGGCGCCCGCCTCTCCTGGGGAGCCGTCTATTTCGATGAGCTGGTGCGCTTTCTGTTCCATCTGAACAAGCGTTTTGGCCTCACCGTAACCGTCTTCTCCAGCACCCGCAACAACGACTACGGTGAAATCAGCGTGCGCCTGACTCTCGCTGCCGAACCCTCCGCAGGCCGATGAAGACCCCCCTGAAAATCGGCGGCTATGTCCTTTTGGCGCTGGTCGTTTTCAGCGGCACGGCGCTGTCGCAGCTGCCGATCAACAAGTTTGCCGAGGCGGGCCCGGCCGGGGGCCAGGCCCAGGGCACCCGCTTTCTCGGCCATGACAACCTGATTTTCCGCCTTGTCCCGGCCCTGAGGCTGCTGCTGATCGACAAGCTGGCCGACAGGAAAGACGGGTTCGTGCGCTTCCAGTCCCTGGAGGGCACGGCCTTCAAGGGTAGCCTCGGCGGCGTGGTCGTGCCGGCCAAACTGTCCTGGCGGCTGACCACCGTCGAATGGGATCTCAAGCCCTGGGCGCTTCTGACCCAGGGCTCCCTCGCCTACGACTTCCGCGTCCTCATCGGAAGGGACGTCGTCCTCAGGGGCACAGTCGCCCGCGCCTTCCTCAGCGCCGGCGATGTCGTCGTCTCCCCCCTCAACGGAAGCATCAAGGGGGATTTCTTCGAGCGCTTCTTTCCGCCGCTGACCACCGACACCCAGGGCGACCTCAGCCTCAGCATCGATTCACTGGAGTTGCTCTATCCCGGGAATGTACCGGTGCACTGGGAGGGCCACGCTCTCTGGACCGGCGCCAGACTGGCGAGTCCCCTGTCTCTCGACGCCGGCAACATCCAGCTGAAACTGATCCCCGCCGACGACAGCAAGGCCAACCGGTCGCTGACGGCGGAACTGGCCAACAAGGAGGGCGACATCGACCTCAAGGGCGGCATCGACATCGACGGCGCCGGTGACTTCTCGGCCTTCCTCGTCGTCAACGCCCGCAAGAACAAGAGACTGTCCGACAGCGTCATCGCCAGCCTCTCTTTTCTCGGCGAGCAACGCGTCGACAACTCTTTCCTGATCAGCCATGAGGGATCGATCCCGCTGCTGTTCGCACCGGAGCCCGAGACTGTCTCCTCGCGCAAGTAGGCCGGGCAGAGGAGGACTCCGGCCTCTGTGAACAAGAAAAAGGCGCTGCTGTCGCTGCTGTCTCTGGTCGTCGCCCTTTTTCTGCTGGCATTCGCCGCCGTCACCCTGGTTCCCGTCTCCTGGTGGTTCGGCTGCTCGGCGCCCCGGGCCCAGTTCAGTTGCGAGGAGATCTCCGGCACCCTGGTCAGCGGAACCATGAAAGGCGTCCACTGGCTGCCCCTCAGCGGGGCTCCACTGAACATTGAACGACTCGACAGGGTGCGCTGGCACCTCAGCCTGGTCTCCTCCTTCCCCAAGTATCGCCTCGATCTCGATATCGACAGCGGCGCCCAGAGGGCCCAACTGGAAATTCTGCGCCCCCTCTGGGACGGCGATGCCCCCTCGAACTGGGTCAGGGGGAAGATCGAAGGCGATGCCGGCGACTGGAGTCGTATCCTGCCTTGGCTGATCCTGCCCCGCAGCGCCCAGCCCGTCCCGGGCTGGGACGCCGCCGGTCGCGTGAAGGTTGACATCAACGGCTTCGCCTGGCCCTATTCCCCCTGGCGGAGCCGCTTCAAAGAGGAGCAGCGCAGCTCCTACCTCTTCGGCGGCAGCATCCACTGGTCCTCAGCCGCGGTCAGGAGCCCCTTCACCGCCGACCTCGGCGAGGTCGACATCGCCGTCAGACCCTCGGGCGAAGACGGCCTCCGCCACCGCATCCAGTTCGCCAACAACGGCGGGGACGCCCGCATCGACGGCATTGTCGATATTGACATCACTGACAGCGGGCTTGAGCGGCCGGAACTCGCCATGATTCACGCCAACATCGACATTGAGCCGCAAGCCCGGATCGACGGCGACACCGCCGCCCTCTTTAAAGAATGGTCCGACAGACAGGCCGGGGGCACCTACAGGCTGAAATACAGCGGCTCGCTCGGCCAGCTGACGCGCAATCAGGACGCAAAATCGCCCTGAGCATGCGACCGCCGCCGCCAGATAAATAAAAGGCTGAGCGCACGCCTCCGCACTTCCCGGCACAGCGGCCATAGAAATCCCCCCGAAATTCCCGCCAAAAGAAATTTTCCGGCTCCGCTTCGGGAGGATTCAGGGGAGAAATTGCAGAGAGATTGTTAAATTCAGGCACCATGCCCGTTTTTCAATTTTCCTCGCGGTTCAATTTTTATAGCATAAGACAGCAGGAATCATCCCGGGCGCGAGGCGCCTCTGATTCCCGCATCCACTTCCTTCTATTGAGAAACACCATGAAAACCTTTCTTCTCTCAGCGCTCTGCCTGTTCCTCGCCGCCGTCTGGACGCCCTCAGGCGCCCAGACACCCATTGACGTCAACCAGGCCAACGCCAGGACTCTGGCCAAAACCATGGTGGGCGTCGGCCTCAGACGGGCCCAGGCCATCGTCGACTACCGCGCCCAAAACGGCCCCTTCAAATCGCTCAAAGAACTCACCAGAGTGCGCGGCATCGGCCGTCGGACGCTGGAGCGCAACCACGGCCGGCTGACCGTCATGACGGCCGGAGAAGCGACTGTGTCGGCAGGCGCCAAGCCCGAAGGGGACGCCTCCATGCAGAGCCAGTGAGCCTCTTTCAATCCTCGCGCCCGGAGCTCGCAGACGCCGCCTCTGCAGCAGCCCGCTGATTCTCGGCGTCGACCCCGTGACAACAGCTGCAGAACTGGAGAAACAGTCAAGCCCGCGGGTGGCGGACGAGGAGAGTAGTCCATGCCGCTCGCGGGCGCCCCCTCAGGATCATGCCGCCGGCGCCGACATCGATGCCCGGAATCCTTGTCAACGCCACGATCCCGGTCAAGCCCGCGGGCGAAAGCCTCCCAAGCCGCCCTCTACCGCCCGCGGGCTCCTTTTTCAGGTTGTGAGAGCGGAGTTCAGCGATCCCGGCTCTGCAGCAGGAGGTTGATCCTCGGAGACAGCCCTCCGACGGCAACTGCAGCAGCGGGGAAACAGTCAAGCCCGCGGGTGGCGGACGAGGAGAGTAGTCCATGCCACTCGCGGGCGCCCCCTCAGGACCATGCCGCCGGCACCGACATCGACGCACGGAACCCTTGTCGACGCCACGGCTCCAGTCAAGCCCGCGGGCGAAAGCCTCCAAGGCCGCCCTCTACCGCCCGCGGGCTCCTTTTTCAGGTTGTGAGAGCGGAGTTCAGCAATCCCGGCTCTGCTCTGCAGGAGGTTGATCCTCGGAAACAGCCCTCCGGCGGCAACTGCAGCAGCGGAGAAACAGTCGAGCCCGCGGGTGGCGGACGAGGAGAGTAGTCCATGCCACTCGCGGGCACCCCCCTCAGGACCATGCCGCCGGCGCCGACATCGATGCCCGGAATCCTTGTCAACGCCACGGCTCCAGTGAAGCCCGCGGGCGGTAATCAGCAAAACCGACCCCGCACCGCCCGCGGGCCTCCTTCAGCGCCGCGCCCTGGAAGGGGCCGCCCTGGAAGAGATCAAAGAACCGACAGCCCCGACATCGATGCCCGGAACTCTTGTCAACGCCACGGCTCCAGTGAAGCCCGCGGGCGGTAATCAGCAAAACCGACCCCGCACCGTCCGCGGGCCTCCTTCAGCGCCGCGCCCCGGAAAGGGCCGCCCTGGAAGAGATCAAAGAACCGACAGCCCCGACATCGATGCCCGGAACCCTCGTCAACGCCGCGGCTCCAGTGAAGCCCGCGGGCGGTAATCAGCAAAACCGACCCCGCACCGTCCGCGGGCCTCCTTCAGCGCCGCGCCCCGGAAAGGGCCGCCCTGGAAGAGATCAAAGAACCGACAGCCCCGACATCGATGCCCGGAACCCTCGTCAACGCCGCGGCTCCAGTGAAGCCCGCGGGCGGTAATCAGCAAAATTGACCCCGCACCGCCCGCGGGCCTCCTTCAGCGCCGCGCCCCGGAAAGGGCCGCCCTGGAAGAGATCAAAGAACCGGCAGCCCCGACAGGCCGACCCGAACTTTGCCGCCCCCGCCGCCTCGCCCACTGGCTGACCCTGGCCTGCTTTCCACTGCTGCAGTCACGGCTGCATCGCCGTTTGCGATTACAATGGCAGAAGTATAATTAAGGGCGTATGCTGCTCAGGCAGCGGACCCGCCCCATCGCTCCAGATGCCCACCAGCTGTGAAAACTCCAAGCCCCCAAGACCCTCTGGCCGCTCTGCGGGCTGAAATCGACGCCATCGACGACAATCTGCTCGAGACGCTTAATCGGCGGGCACAGTTGGTGCGCAAGGTCGGCGAGTTAAAGGCCTCCCAAGACAATACCTCCATCTACCAACCGGCGCGCGAGGCCGCCATCATCGCCCGCATGAAGCAGCAGCGGGGCAATGAATTTTCCGAAGAGGCCCTCGAGGGCATCTACAGATCCGTCATCTCTGCCTGTCGCGCCCTTGAACGGCGTTTGAAGGTCGCCTATCTCGGCCCGCGCGGCACCTACACCGAACAGGCCGCGATCAAGCATTTCGGCGAAGCCCTGGAGCTCGCCTCCATGAAAAACCTCGAGGAGGTGTTCCGCGAAGTCGACTCCGGTCGCGCCCACTACGGCGTAGTTCCGGTGGAAAACTCAACCGAGGGGGCCGTCACCCACACCCTCGATCTCTTCACCCGCTTCCAGCTCGAGATCTGCGGCGAAATCAAGCTGCCAATCCACCACAACCTGCTGCTCAAGGACGCCGCCAAAAACAGGAAAATCGAGCGCATCTACGGCCACCGCCAGAGCTTCGCCCAGTGCCGCAAATGGCTCGACAGCCACATGCCGCGGGTGCCGCTGAACGAGGCCGCGAGCAACGCCGAAGCAGCCCGCATCGCCTCCGAACGGTCGGGCGCGGCGGCCATCGCCAGCGAGGCTGCGGCCAAAATCTACGGGCTTGATATCGTCGAGGCCGACATCGAGGACGAAGCCGACAACACCACCCTCTTCCTTGTCATCGGCAACTCCGACAGCGAAGCCGGCTCCTCGCGCTCCGCGAAAATTCCCTACAAAACCAGCCTGCTGCTGGCAGCGCGCAATGTCCCCGGGGCCCTGCACCGCCTGCTCGGCCCCCTCGCCGAAAACGGCATCGACATGAGCAAGATCGAATCGCGCCCCCAGAGCCAGAGCAGCTGGAGGTATGTTTTCTTCATCGACATCCGCGGCCACTGCGACGACGCCGAAGTCAAACGGGCCCTCGGCGCCCTGCGGCATGAAGCCGCCCTGTTCCGCATCCTCGGCTCCTATCCGGAGGCCCCCTAAAGAATTGTCAACTCCTGATTGACAATTCCCCACTAACCCGGAAAACACCCTCGAGAACACCATGGATCTGCAGTCGCTTAAAACCCAGGGATACATCAACGGCAACTGGTGCAACGCCGACAGCGGCGAGACCTTCGCCATCGACAATCCCGCCACCGGCGAGACCATCGCCCGGATGCCCCAGATGGGCACATGCGAAACCCACAGGGCCATCGACGCCATGGTCGAGGCCTTTCCCGCTTGGCGCGAGCGGACTGCGGCCGAGCGCGCCGCCCTGCTGAAAGAGTGGCACAGGCGCATTCAGCAGCACAGCGAAGGCCTGGCGCAGATCATGACGCTGGAACAGGGCAAGCCGCTGGCTGAGGCGCGCGGCGAGGTCGGCTACGGCAACAGCTTCATTCTCTGGTTTGCCGAGCAGTGCCGCCGTGACCCCGGCTATGTGCTGCCGTCCTTCAAGCCCAACGCCGAAGTGCGCATCACCCGCGAGCCCATAGGCCCGGCGGCCATGATCACGCCCTGGAATTTCCCCGTCGCCATGATCACGCGCAAAGCCGGCGCCGCCCTGGCGGCGGGCTGCCCGGTGCTCATGAAGCCGGCCGGGCTGACGCCGCTCTGCGCCGCGGCCCTCGTCATGCTGGCCGAAGAGAGCGGCTTTCCGCCGGGCGTTGTCAACCTCGTCACCGGCCCCTCCACTCCCATCGGCCAGGCCATGTGCGCCCGCCCCGAGGTGCGGGCCCTGTCGTTCACCGGCTCGACCCCGGTCGGCAAATTTCTCGCCGAACAGTGCGCCCCGACCCTGAAAAAACTCTCGCTCGAGCTCGGCGGCAACGCCTCTTTCATTGTCTTTGACGACGCTGATCCAGATCTCGCCGCCGACCAGGCTCTGCTCAGCAAATTCCGCAACTCGGGCCAGACCTGCGTCTGCGCCAACCGCTTCTATGTGCAGGACGGCATCTACGACGAGTTCGCCGCCGCCTTCAGCGACCGCGTCCAGAAGCTGAAAGTCGGCAATGGCCTGGAGGAGGGCGTCGCCCAGGGCCCCCTGATCTCCGATGCCGCCGTAGCCAAAGTCAGGGAACATATCGACGACGCCGTCCAGCGCGGCGCCCGCATCCTCACCGGCGGCCAGCAGCCGCAACTCGGGGGCCGCTTCTTCCAGCCGACAGTGCTGGCCGATGTTCCCGACGGCTGCCTCATCGACGGCGAGGAGACCTTTGGCCCTGTGGCGCCGCTGTACCGCTTCGCCGACGAAAAGGAGGCGATCTCCCGTGCCAACGCCACTGAGATGGGCCTCGCTTCCTATGTCTGCACGCGCGACCTCGGCCGGGCCCAGCGCGTCTCTCATGCCCTCGAAGCCGGAATCATCGGCGTCAACGAAGGCATAATCTCAAGCGAAACCGTGCCTTTCGGCGGCGTCAAGCAGTCCGGCCTCGGCCGCGAGGGCTCGATCTTCGGTCTCGAAGAATACCAGGAAATCAAATACACCCTGATCGGCTATGCGCCGTCACCGGCCTGAGAGCCGGGGAGCCACGGACGGCGAAGAAGGCCGGCGCCAATTCCCCGGTCAGAGCCGTCACCAGAAAATCAGCCAGCGACTGCCTGGCCTGGCGAAGAACTGCTAAGAAGACCCGGTGGGCCCGTCTTCTCCCCGCTCCAGAGCCAGCAGCTCCGCCTCCGACTCTTCCCGGGCGCCAGCCTCTCCCTGAGTGTCAGTCTGCTGTTCCGCGCCAGCCTCCTGTTGAATCCCTGACGGCAGATTTTTCCTGGCATTGACTCCCAGCTGCCGCAGCTGGGTCGCCTGCTGCACCAAGTTGCCGCGCCCTTCTTTCAACTGTTTATAAGCCTGATCATAGGACTTCTGCGCCCCTTTGAGGGAGTCGCCGACCCTGGTCAGGGAGTCGACGAAGCCGACAAACTTTTCGTAGAGCTTGCCGCCCCGGTCGGCGATCTTCCGGGCGTTGATGTTCTGGTCTTCCCGGCGCCAAAGATTGTTGATGACCTGCAGATTTAACATCAGGGTTGAGGGGCCGACCAGAAAAATGCCGCTCTTCTGCGCCTCGTCAAACAGGCCCCAGGCTTCCTTCATCGCCAGTTGAAAGGCCGGCTCGATGGCGACGAACATGAAGACGGCGTCGAGGGAGTTGAGGCCGCTCAGTTGGTCGTATTTTTTGCTCTGCAAGTCATGGATATGGCGGCGCACCGAGGTCAGGTGCTCGGCAAGGGCCTGCCGCCTCTCCTCGGGTTCTTCACTCTCGCTATAGCGCTGATAGGCGTTCAGCGAGACCTTGGAATCGATGATCAGATCCCTGGAGCCCGGCAGGTGGACAACGACGTCGGGCCTCAGGCTGCGGTTGTCCTCATCGCGGTAACTCGACTGGGTTTCGTATTCGCGCCCCTTTTCCAGGCCCGACTGCTCCAGGACCCGCTCGAGCACCATTTCACCCCAGTCGCCCAGTTTTTTGCTGTCGCCTTTAAGCGCCCTGGTCAGATTGGCGGCATCGACCCTCATTTTCTGGTTCAGCTCCTGCAGCTGAGTGATATGGGTGCGCAACTCCGTGCGCTCTCTGATGTTGCTGCTGTGGATCTCCTCGATTTTCTGGCGAAAGCCCTGCAACTGATCATGCAGCGGCTTCAGGGTCTCCCTGTTCTGATCGGTGAATTTTTTGCTCCTGTCTTCAAAAATCCGATTCGCCAGATTCTCGAACTTCTCGCTCAGGCGTTTTTCCGCATCCTGCAGCAGGGCAATCTGCTCCCTGGCCGCCTTCTGCTCCGACTCACGCAGGGCCTGCTCGCGGGCCAGCTCCTCCCTGGCCGCGGCGGCCTCCGAGCGCAACTGCTGCAACTGTTGCTCCTGCTCTTCGAGGCGGGTCTGCAACCGCTCTATCGTCTCGGCGTAACCGTCGGCCCGCTGCTTCTCGCGGGCGGCATCTTCCAGCCCCCTCCCCGCCGGGCGCAACAGGCTCCTCCGGCCCAGCCAGACGAGCCCGAGCGCGAAGGCAGCCAGCAGAATGACGAGGAAAAATATCAGCCACAAACTTTCGTTCACTTCATCCAGTCTCCAAGGTATTGAATCGGCGCCGAATCGAAGCTCATCCGGTCATCAAAAGCATAGCATGACGCCGACGGAAGCGGCCGACCGCCGCGCTCTCTGCGCTCTTTCGCCAGAGCCTCCGCCCGGCCCCGGCCTGCCGGAGCGATGCCCTGCTCTATACTTTCTGACATGAAAATTCAGCTTGACGGGAGGCCGGCGCCCGATTCCAGGCGCGGCCGTCTCCTCCATCCCCTCCCCGACCGGCTGCCGATTCGCAGCCCCTGAATCCATCCCCAGCCATGGACGAAAGCAGACAGGATTGCAACTCAATTTTGTGGCGGCCGAGCCCTGAGGCTATGGAGGCGAGCGTCCTTGCCGCCTTTGCCCGCTACGCCGCCGACGAGGGCGCGCCCCTGAAGCTCGCGGCGACCGACGACGGCTTTTACGCCGAGTTGCACCGCTGGTCAGTCGAGTCCTATGCCGAGTTCTGGCATCTCTTCTGGAAGTTCGCCGGCATCAGGGCCTCCAGCCGCAGTGAGCGCGTCTTCAGCGACGACCGCGGCATGCCCGGCGCCCGCTTTTTTCCCGATGCCCGCCTTAACTTTGCCGCCAACTTGCTGAGCCGCCGCGACGACGATGCCGCCATCATCTTCGAGTACGAAGACGGCCGGGCACGCAGCTGGAGCTGGCGCGAGCTCTACGATCTGGTGTCGCGCCTGCGGCAGGCCTTTGCTGCCGCCGGTATCCAGAAGGGCGACCGCGTCGCCGGCTACCTGCCCAACATTCCCGAAGCCATTGCCGCCATGCTGGCAACCGCCTCTCTGGGGGCGCTCTGGTCGTCCTGCTCGCCCGACTTCGGCGTCGCCGCCACCCTTGACCGCTTCGGCCAGATCGAGCCGAAGATGCTGATCGCCGCCGACCACTATCACTACGCCGGCAAGCGCCACGACTGCACCGACAAGATCGGGCAACTCCGCGCCGGCCTGCCGTCGCTCGCAGCGACGCTGCTGCTCTCGCCGACTGGCGACGAGCCTGAGTTGGCAAAAGTCGAGGGAGCCCTCTCCTTCAACCGGATCGCGGCCGCCCACGAACCCGAGGAAGAGATCGAATTTGCCGACCTGCCCTTTAATCACCCGCTGTTCGTGCTCTACTCTTCCGGCACCACGGGCGCGCCCAAGTGCATCGTCCACGGCGCCGGCGGCTCCCTGCTGCAACTGAAGAAAGAGCACCTGCTCCACTGTGACCTGAGGCGCAGCGAGCGCCTGCTGTTTTTCTCCACCTGCGGCTGGATGATGTGGAACTGGCTGACGGTCGCCCTCGCCAGCGGCGTGACGCTCGTGCTCTACGAGGGCTCGCCGACGCACCCGCAGCCGGATCGCCTGTTCGACATCTGCCAACGGCGCGGCGTCCACATCCTCGGAACCTCGGCCCGCTACCTCGAAGCCATCGCCGGCCAGGGCTGCGAGCCCGGCGCCCGGCATCGCCTCGAGACTCTGCGCACTCTCCTCTCCACCGGCTCGCCCCTGGGCCCGAAAACTTTCGATTTTGTCTACCGGAAGATCAAGAGAGATCTATGCCTCTCCTCCATCACCGGCGGCACCGATCTCATGAGCTGCTTCGCCCTGGGCTGTCCGGTGCTGCCGGTGCACAGGGGCGAAATTCAGTGCCTCGGCCTCGGCATGGATGTGCAGGTGTGGGACGACGGCGGGAACCCCCTGGCCAGCGGCAAGGGCGAACTCGTCTGCGCCAGCCCTTTTCCCTCCATGCCCTGCGGCTTCTGGGGCGATGAAAACGGCAGCAAATACCGCTCGGCCTATTTCGAACGCTACCCCGGAGTCTGGCACCACGGCGATTTTTGCGAGCACACCCCGAACGGCGGCTTCATCATCCACGGGCGCTCGGACTCCACCCTGAACCCTGGCGGCGTGCGCATCGGCACGGCCGAGATTTACCGCCAGCTCGAGGCCCTGCCGGAAATCGTCGACTCAGCCGTCGTCGGCCAGGAGCAGGGGCATGACAGCCGCATCGTCCTCTTCGTGCAGCTTCGTCAAGGCCTATCCTTCGACGCCCAATTCGAAACCCGCATCCGCCAGCACCTGCGGACTCAGTTGACACCGCGCCACCAGCCGGCGGTCGTCTGCGCCGTGGCGGAAATCCCGCGCACCCGCAACGGCAAGCTGGCCGAACTCGCCATACGCGAAACGATTCACGGCCGGCCGGTGAAAAACCTCAATGCCCTAGCCAACCCCGAGGCCCTGCAGGGATTTGCCAACCGCCCCGAAATATCAGGCTCATGAGTCCGCCGCTGCCACCGGACAGACCCGCCGCCCTGGCTGGACTCGAAGAGGCCCCGCCAAAGAAGGGTCCGCCGCCGATCCACTGCTGGCATCCGACGCGCATCGACGAGAGCGAGATGCGCATCGCCAGGGACGGCTCCTGGTTCTATCGTGGATCGCCGATCCGCCGCCCGGCTCTGGTCAGGCTGTTCTCGCAGCTGCTGAGGCGCGACGGCGAGGAGTACTACCTGGTCACGCCGCCGGAAAAACTGCGCATCGACGTCGAGGACGCACCCTTTGTCGCCGTCGACGTCGAAGTCGAGATCGAGGAGGGGCAGCAGGCGCTGCGCTTTTTCACCCAGGTCGGCGACGAGGTCGTCGCCGGCAGCGATCACCCCATCAGAATCGAGCCCGGCCCGCGCCCCTATGTTCACATCCGCGACCGCCTCTGGGCGCTGATCAGCCGCCCGGCCTACTACCGCCTGGCCGAGCTCAGTAAACGCGAGCCCGTCCCCGCCGGCAAATCAGGCGGTGCGGCAGGGCCGGCCTTCGGCTACAGCGTCCACAGCCGCGGACACCAATTCATTCTCGCCATTGAAGAGGAGGACACCACATGACTCAAGCTCCCGCCGGCGTACCCCTGATATCGATCGGCCCACGGCTGAAAAAATCGCCGTTTTTCGACGCCACCCTGGCCGCCGGCGCCGCAGCTTTCACAGTCTATAACCACATGCTCATGCCGGCCTCCTACAGCGATCCCGAAGGCGAGTACTGGCGGCTCGTGCGCGGCGCGTCCCTGTGGGATGTCGCCGCCCAGCGGCAGGTGGAAATCCGCGGCCGCGACGCCGCCCGCCTGACACAGTACCTGACGCCGCGATCCCTCGCCCGCTGCCCGGTCGGCCAGGGGCTCTACGCCCCCCTCTGCGATCACGCCGGCCGCCTGATCAACGACCCCGTCCTGCTGAAGCTCGAAGAGGACCGCTACTGGCTGTCTCTGGCCGACCGCGACATCCTCCTGTGGGCGCGGGCGGTCTGCAGCGAGGGCGGCTTCGACGCCAGGGTGTTCGAGCCCGATGCCTCGCCGCTGGCGATTCAGGGTCCCCTGGCCGAGGATGTGACCGCCGCCCTCGCCGGTGACTGGGTGCGGCAGTTGAAATTCTTCGCCTTCAAGGCCAGTGAAATCGACGGCATTCCCTGTGTCATTCAACGCTCCGGCTGGAGCCGTCAGGGGGGCTTTGAAATCTACCTGACCGACGGCTCTGCCGGCGGGCGCCTGTGGCATCTGGCCATGGAGGCCGGCAAACCCTGGGACATCGGGCCGGGTTACCCCAATCTGACCGAACGCATCGAAGGGGCGCTGCTGTCGCAGATGGCCGACGCCGATGACTGCGCCAATCCGCTGGAGATGCGCCTCGACCGCTTCGTCGATCTCGGGCAGGAAGCCGATTTCATCGGCAAAAAAGCCCTGCAGGAGATCGCCCGGCGCGGCCCCGAGCGCCTTCTGTGCGGCCTGTTCCTCGAAGGCGAGCGCCTTGCCGCGAATCAGGAGCCCTGGCCCGTCACCGAGGGCGGGCGCCCGGTCGGAGCCGCCACCGGGGCGACTTTTTCCCTGCGTCTCGAGCGCAACATCGCCCTCGCCGTCCTCGATAGCAGCATCGCCGACAGGACCGGCGCTGAAGTCGAAGTCGCCACGCCCGCGGGAGGGCGCCGGGCCCGAATCACTTCCATACCCTTCTGCTGAGCGGCGCCGTGCGCCCCGCCAGAATCCTCGGTCTCATCGGCGGCATGAGCTGGGAATCGACCCTGCTCTACTACCAGGGAATCAACCGCGGCTTCAACCACCGCCTCGGCGGAGCCCACTCGGCCCCGCTACTGCTGCACAGCGTCGATTTCGCTGAAATTGAAGAGCACCAGCGCCACGACCGCTGGCATCTGGCCGGTGAACTCCTGGCCGCCTCCGCCCGCCGGCTCGAGGCCGCCGGCGCCGAGGGCCTGATTCTCTGCACCAACACCATGCACAAGGTGAGCCCGGCCATCAGGACGACGACGAGCCTGCCGTTGCTCGACCTGATCGACATCACCGGCGATGCCGCTGTCCGCGCCGGCCACAGGCGGGTCGGACTCCTGGCGACGCGCTACACCCTTGAGCACGGCTTCTATCAGCATCAGATCGAGCGCGGCCGCCCCCTTGAGGTATTGACGCCGGAGGCCGACGAGCGCGCCGCCATCCACCGCATCATCTTCGACGAACTCTGCCACGGACGGATCGAGAGCGCATCGAGAGATCTCGTCCAGAGCCTGGGCCGGCGGCTGCGCGATCGCGGCTGCGAGGCCTTGATACTCGGCTGCACCGAACTCGCCCTCCTGGTCACGGCTGCAGAGAGCCCGCTGCCGCTTCTCGACAGTACTGAACTCCATGTCAGGGCCGCTGTCGACTGGATGCTGCAGTAGGACCCCCGCCAGCGCGGCCGCTGTGCCTCTGAGGTCGCTTTTTTCATTTTTTCATGAAGGGAGCGGCAAATTAACGACATCTTTTGCCTTCCTGCCGACCTTAAGCCGCTCCTGTGTCTTATGATGGGTTTCTATGACTTGTGGGCGGTGCGATTCCCCCCGGGCATACCCGGCCTCCCTCCTGATTCTTCCATCTGAAAGAGGTTAAACATCCGATGCCAGACGACAGCCGATATCCTGATCAACAGAGCACCCTCAGCGGCCGAGGGCGTCAGCGGCGGTCGCGCCGCCTCGAACACGCCGACCAGCTGTCCGCAGGAGTCATCTCCCAGAGCGACTGGCGCCAACTGTGCTATGTCGACAAGCCGACCGAGCCTCTCGACGAGGAGGGCCTTGAACGCATTCATCAGGCGGCCATGCGCGTGTTGCAGGAGATCGGCATCAACTTCCTCAATCAGGAGGCGCAGCAGATTCTCGCCGATGCCGGCTGCACGGTCGACCGCGACAGCGGACGGGTGCGCATGGACGGCGATTTCGCCATGGAGCAGATCGCCAGGATCCCCTCGTCCTTCACCATCAGCCCGCGCAACCCCGAGCACGACATCGAGATCGGCGGCCGCAAAGCCGTTTTCGGACCGGTGGCGAGCCCGCCGAACTGCTCTGATATGGACAATGGCCGCCGCCGCGGCAACCGCATCGATTACCAGAACCTGCTGAAGCTGTCGCAGTATTTCAACTGCATCCACTTCATCGGCGGCTACGGCGTCGAGCCGGTCGACATCCACGCCTCGATCCGTCACCTCGACGCCTTCTACGACAAGCTGACGCTGACCGACAAGGCCATGCACGCCTACTCGCTCGGCACCGCCCGCGTCGAGGACGCCCTGGAGATGACGCGCATCGCCACCGGCCTGACGCCCGAGGAGTTCGACAGCAAGCCCCGCATGTTCACCAACATCAACTCCTCGTCGCCGCTGAAACACGACTGGCCCATGCTCGACGGCGCCATGCGTTTTGCCCGCAGAGGCCAGCCGACGGTGATCACGCCCTTCACCATGGCCGGCGCCATGGCGCCGGTGACAATCGCTGGCGCCCTGGTACAGCAGGTCGCCGAATTCGTCTGCGCCGCCGTGCTGCTGCAGCTGGTCAAACCCGGTTCGCCGGTTGTCATGGGGGCCTTTACCACCAATGTCGACATGAAATCCGGCGCTCCCTGCTTCGGCACCCCCGAGTACATGCGGGCCATGCAGATTTCCGGCCAGATGGCCCGCCGCTACGACATCCCCTGGCGCGGCTCCAACGCCTGCGCCGCCAACGCCGTCGACTCCCAGGCCATGTGGGAGAGCATGTTCTCGCTCTGGGGCGTCTCCTCGGGACAGGCAAACATGATCTATCACGGCGCCGGCTGGCTCGAGGGAGGGCTCTGCGCCAGCTTCGAGAAGTTCGTCATTGACTGTGAGGTGCTGCAGCAACTGCTCTACTACCATCAGGAAGTGCCGACGACCGACGACGACCTGGCGGTCGAGGCGATCCGCGCCGTCGGCCCCGACGGCCATTTCCTGTCGTCGCCGCACACTCAGGAGCGCTACCGCACGGCTTTCTACAGCTCGTTCCTGGCCGACCTGCGCAACTACGAGCGCTGGTACGAAGAGGGGGGCGGGGCCACCGTTGAACACGCCGCCAACCGCATCTACAAGGAGATCATCGCCAACTTCGAGCCGCCGCCCCTGGATCCCGCCATCCGCGAAGAACTCGAAACCTTTGTCGCCCGCCGCAAGGAAGAGGGGGGGGCGCCGACCGATTTTTAACAGCGCCCGGGCCGCCCGGTTCTTTTCGCCTTTTTTCCGACCATCCCAGCATTCAACATTTTTTGGCATCATGACCTCGCATCACCAAGTCATCGTCATCGGCGGCGGCGTCGTCGGCTGCTCCGTTCTCTACCATCTGACCAAGGCCGGCTGGAAGGACGTGCTGCTGCTTGAGCGGCGCGAGCTCACCTGTGGTTCCAGCTGGCACGCCGCCGGCGGCGTCCACACCCTCAACGGCGATCCTAACGTCGCCCAGCTGCAGCAGTACACCATCAGCCTCTACGAAGAAATCGAAAAGATCTCGGGCCAGTCCTGCGGCCTCCACCTGACGGGCGGCATCATGCTGGCCGGCACCAAAGAGCGGCTCGAGTGGCTGAAGATGGCCCACGCCCGTGGCCGCTATCTCGGCATGGACACCGATATCATCACGGCCAGGGAGGCCGAAGAGCGCCTGCCGCTGCTCGACCCCAAACACTTCACCGGCGCCCTCTGGGACCCCCTGGAAGGGCACCTCGACCCCTCGGGCGTGACCCATGCCTACGCCAAGTCCGCCAGGATCGGCGGCGCCAGCATCGAGCGGCAGACCAAGGTTGAGACAATCGAGCAGGACCCCGGCGGCACCTGGAAACTGCGGACTGACAAGGGCGAGTTCCGCGCCGAACACGTCGTCAACGCCGGCGGCCTCTGGGCCCGCGAAGTCGGCCGCATGGTCGGCCTCGAACTGCCGATTCTCGCCATGGAACACATGTATTTCCTGACCGAGGACATGGATGCGGTCATCGAGTTCGACCGCGAGTACAACGAAGAGTTGCCCCATGCCATTGACTTCGAGGGCGAGCTCTATCTGCGTCAGGAGGGCCGCGGCATGCTGCTCGGCACCTACGAACAGGCGTGCAGGCCCTGGTCGCCCGAGAACACCCCCTGGGACTTCGACACCGAGTTGCTCGAACCCGACATCGAGCGTCTGGCGCCGTCCCTTGAGGTCGGCTTCGCCCACTTCCCGCCCTTCGCCACCACCGGCATCAAAAAGATCATCAACGGCCCCTTCACCTTTGCCCCCGACGGCAACCCCCTGATCGGCCCGGTTCGCGGCCTGACCAACTTCTGGCTCGCCTGCGGCGTCATGGCCGGCTTCTCTCAGGGCGGCGGCGTCGGCCTCGCCCTGTCGCAGTGGATGGTCAACGGCGACCCTGGCTTCGACATCTGGGGCATGGACGCCTCGCGCTACGGCGACTGGACCAGCCTCGCCTACACCAACGCCAAGGTGCGGGAAAACTACTCGCGCCGCTTCCGCATCCGCTTCCCCAACGAGGAGCTGCCGGCGGCGCGCCCGCTCAAAACCACCCCCATCTACGACGAACTGGCCAGGCGCGGAGCCGTCTTCGGCGACTCCTGGGGTCTCGAGCACGCCCTCTGGTTTGCCCGGTCCGGCAAGGACGAAGCCGTCGATCACTTCTCTTTCCGCCGCTCCAACGACTTCGAGGCCGTGGGCGAGGAGTCGCAGGCTGTGCGTCAGAGCGTCGGCCTGCTGGAGATCTCCAACTTCGCCAAACATGAAGTCAGGGGCCCCGCCGCCGCCGAATGGCTCGACCGCATCTTCAGCTGCCGTCTGCCGGCCGTCGGCCGCATCGCCCTCGCCCCCATGCTCGACCACCGCGGCATGCTGATCGGCGATTTCACCCTCGCCCGCGCCGCCGAAGACCGCTTCTATCTCTTCGGTTCCGGCATCGCCGAGGAATACCAGTGCCGCTGGCTCGGCCAGCAGATGCCCGCGAGCGGCGTGCACCGCCAGAGCCTCGGCCCGAATCTGCTCGGCCTGTCGATCGCCGGCCCGCGCTCGCGCGAACTGCTCGGCCGGATGACGCGGCAGAATCTCGACAGCGAGGAGTTCCCCTTGCTGTCGTTCGCTCCCCTGGATGTCGGCATGGTGCCGGCTCTGGTCGGACGCATCTCTTTTACCGGCGAGCTCGGCTACGAGCTGTGGGTGCAGCCGCAGTACCTGCGAAGCCTGTTCAACACCCTGCTGGAAGAGGGCCAGGACCTCGGCATACGCCTCTTCGGCGGCCGCGCCCTCAACAGCCTGCGCCTGGAAAAATCCTGGGGCAGCTGGGCCCGCGAATACCGCCCGATCTACACCCCCTTCGAGGCCGGCCTCGACCGCTTCGTGGCGCTGGACAAGGGCGATTTCATCGGCCGCGACGCCGCCCTGGCGGCGAAGGAGAGCGGGTTGCGCCAGAAACTGCTGACCTTTGCCGTCGACGCCGAAGACGCCGACGTCATCGGCGACGAGCCGATCTGGCGCGACGGCGAAGTGGTCGGCTGGGTCACCTCGGGCGGCTACGCCCACTGCAGCCGGCAGTCGGTGGCCCTCGGCTATGTGCGGGCGGCCAATCTCGATGCCGATGCCGGCTACGAGATCGAAATCATCGGCGACCTCCGCCCTGCCCGTGTCCTCAAGGAACCGCTGCACGATCCCCGGGCCAAACTCATGCGCGGCTGATCGGCTGAATTGCCAGGGCGCCGCTGCAAACCCCTGTGGAACCGGATGGCGCCGTCCCGAGCGACCTCAAAGCGCGCCAGGCCGCGCTTGATGCGGACCGCTCCTTCATCGTCCAGGCCCCCGCCGGATCGGGCAAGACCGAGCTGCTGACGCTCCGCTTCATGCGGCTGCTGGCGAAAGTCGACGAACCCGAGGAAATCCTCGCCATCACCTTCACGCGCAAGGCGGCTTCGGAGATGCGGGCGCGGGTGCTGGAGGCCCTGAACGACCTTGAGGGCTCCGAGCCCGCCGCACCCCATGAAAGGCAGCGCCGGGACCTGGCCCAGGCCGTGCGCCAGCGCGATCGGGAGCGCAGTTGGGGGCTGCTGGAAAACCCTGCCCGCCTCGACATTTCGACCATCGATGCCCTCTGCAGCCGCCTGGCCGCGCGCATGCCGCTGCTGGGCGACATCCTGCCGGCGGCAGAGCTGACCGACGACGCCGGCGAACTCTACCTCGAAGCGGCGCGCAACAGCATCGCCCACGTTGAAGACGAGACGCTGCCCGGATACGGGGCGGCCCTTGCCGTGCTCGGGCGCATGCAGAACCGGGCCGGCACGGTCGCCGAACGCATCGCCGACATGCTGGGCAGGCGCGATCAATGGCTGCCGGCTTTTGTCGCCACCGACACCGATGCCGGCGAGCGACTCGACGACAGCCTGCGCCAGGCCGTCGAGCGGCGCCTGCAGGAGCTCGCCCAGCGGGCCGAGACCGCCCTCGAGTCCTCTCTGTGGCAGCGGCTGCTCGGACTGGCCGAAGGGGCGCGGCTCAGAGGCGCCGATGCCGCCCCGGGCAACCCGAAGGGCGACGGGGAAACTTCGCTGCTCCAACTCCGCCCCTATCCGGCGAAGTGGAAAGCGCTGCCCCTCTGGCAGGCCCTGGCCCGCCTTCTGCTGACCAAGGACAAGAACCTGCGCAGAACAGTCAACAAAAACAGTGGCTTTTCCCCGGATGTTAAACCGGAAAAAGCCGCGTTCCTGGACATTCTGAAAGAATTAAGCTCGAGCGGGGACGGCCTCGCCTTCGCCGAAAAGCTGGCCGACTGCCAGGGCTGTCCGCCCGACGGCTACGGCAGGGAGTCGCTGCAGTTCCTCGGCCACTTCATCCAGCTGCTCAAGGTCGCCGTCGGCGAACTCTCCCTGGTGTTCAGGGAGCGCGGCACTCTCGATCACTGCCAGCGCGCGCTCGATGCGCAGAACGCCCTTGAGATGCCGACCGGCGGCAACCTCGCCCTCGCCCTCGACCGCCGCATCCGCCACATCTTCGTCGATGAGTTCCAGGACAGCTCGCCCTCCCAGGTAGAGTTGCTGCGGAAGCTGACCGGCGGCTGGAACGACGGCGACGGCCGCACCCTCTTCGCCGTCGGCGATCCCATGCAGTCGATTTATCTCTTCCGCAAGGCCGAGGTCGGTCTTTTTGCCAGCGTCCGCGACCGCGGGCTCGATACGGTCGCGCCGGCTTCCCTGGCCCTGAGCAGCAACTTCCGCTCACGCACCGGGCTCGTCGACAACTGCAACCAGATCTTTTCCCTGCTCTTTCCACAAGCCGAAGACCTGACGAGCGGCCGCGTCGGTTTCCTTCCCTCGACAGCGAGCCGCGGCCCGGGCGGCGACCTCGAGCTGCTGCCCGTCGCTACCTGTAAAAGGGACGACGGCCTCGAGGCCGAGGCCGTAGCCACGGCCGCAGAGCGCCTGTGCGAGGAGCAGCCGCAATGGAACATCGCGCTGCTCATGGAACATCGCCGGACGCTGCCGGCCATCGAGCGGGCCCTGCGATCAAGAGGCCTGGAAGTGCACGCCTCCAGGATGCACGGACTCGGTGACAACCCCGTCGCCCAATCGCTGCTGGCCCTGACCCGGGCCCTGCTGCACCCGGCCGACCGTATCGCCTGGCTCGCCGTGCTGCGCGCCCCCCACTGCGGCCTGGCCCTGGAAGATCTCTACCATCTGGCCGGCGGCGAAGACCTCAGCAGCGACCCCTCTGTCCTCGAACCTATTGAACAGCTGCTGGACGACCCCGACCGCCTCGACAAAATCTCGGCTGACGGCCGGGAGCGCATCGCCCGTGTCTGGCCGCTGTTGCGCACGGCCCTGTCCGAGCGGCGACAGCAACCGCTCGCCCGAGCCGTCGAAGGCCTCTGGATCGGCCTCGGCGGCCCTGCCGCCTGCGGCGGGGCCGATGACCTCGAGGCCGCCGAGCTCTTTCTGCGCGAGCTGCGCGAATACAGTGCCGCCTCGCCCGCCTGGTCGCTGCCGGCCTTTGAACAGCGGTTGCAGAGGGCGCGGCGCTCCAGCGGCTCGGCCCAGGCCCCGATTGAGGCCCTGACGATTCACGGCGCCAAAGGCCTGGAGTTCGATGCCGTCATCCTCTGCGGCCTCGACAGCAAGGGACAGAACTACAGAGGGCAGCTCATCGAATGGAATACCCCCTCGGCCCTCTCCCCTCAATCCTGCCTGCTGGCGCCCCGGCCAGAGGTTGCTGCCGACGAACCCATCTACGACTTCATCTGCCAACTCAACAGGGAAAAAGAGGCCAACGAGCAGGCACGTCTGCTCTATGTCGCCATGACCCGCGCCCGCGAACGCCTGCTGATCACCCTGCCCTACAGGCGTGATGCGGAAGCGGCCGTCAGGGCCCCGGCGAAGAACACCCTGCTCAGCCTGCTCTGCTCCAAAGCTCCCGATCCATTCATGCGGGCCCGCGAGCAGCATGCCGACGGAACCGGGGCCGCCACAAAGGAGCCACCCCCGGCCCTGGCCGCGAATCAGACCAAACCCCGGCTGAGACGTCTGCCGGCCTCCTGGCGCCGTCCGGCGCCGGAAGTCACGCCCCTCGCCGGCACGGGCGACGACATGCCGGAGCAGCCGATCGGGCCGCAGTTCCTGTGGGCGCAGAGCGATGCCCGGGCCCTGGGGACGGTCGTACACGAGGCGCTCGAGCGAATCGCCGATGAAGGGGCGGAGAAATGGCCCGGGTCGCGCATTCGCGTGCTGGCGGCCCTGACGCGCACCCGCCTCCTTGAGGAGGGCGTGGCCGAGCAGCGGCTCGACGCCGGAGTCGCCGATGCCCTCAAGGCTCTGGAGTGCACCCTCGCCGACAGGCGCGGCCGCTGGCTCCTGGCCGGCGATCTCGAAGACGCCCACAGCGAATACTCGCTCGACAGCATCGAAAAAAGCGGCCGGGTGCGCCAGGTGCGCATCGACCGCACCTTCGTCGCCGACGGCTGCCGCTGGATTGTCGACTTCAAGCTCAGCCGCCATGAGGGCGGCGATCTTGAAGCCTTTCTCGACGAGGAATGCGAGCGCTACCGCGCCCAGCTCGAAGGCTACGCTGAGATGTGGCGCCGCCGCGGCGGCGACGGCAGCCGCGAAATCCGCCTCGGCCTCTACTTCCCCCTGATCGGCGGCTGGCGCGAGTGGCCCGCCGCCTGAGCGGGCCCCTCGAGCAGCGGTTCCAGGGCCTGGCGCCAGCGATCTCGCTTGGCGGCATAGGAGAGAGCGGCGTGCGCCGGGCTGGTTGAGGGCAGTCGCACAGGCTGCAGCCGCTGCCGCAGTTCAGCATCCAGTTGCGGCAGCGCCCGCCGACAGAAGAGATCAAAGGAGGCGCCGCCGTTGCACAGGACGGCGTCGATCCGGCGGTGCTGCTCGAAGAATCCGGCGAAGTCATTGACTTCGGCACCCCGCCGGTCAATGGCCGAGTCGAGACTGCCGCGGCGCTCGCAGGATGCAAGCACATCCCACAGGGCGATGCCGGCAGCGACCAATTGGCGGCAGCGGCTGTCGTAGTCAAGCTGGAGGTCTACGCCTGCGAGCTCTGCCATGAGGCGCCAGAAAGCATTGTGCGGGTTGGCGTAGTAGCGGCCCTGGCGGAGTGACTCGGCCCCGGGCATGGAACCGAGAATCAACAGCCTGGCTTGCGGCGAGGACAGGGGCGCAAAGGAGTGGAGGCGGCTGGCGGCCACCGCCGGAACAGTGGCGGGCAAAGCTCGGAAGCGGGTGAAGGGGCGGACGGGGGAGGCGGAGAGAGCGGAGCGGACGGGCGGCTGGCCGCAAACGGCAGCCTCTCTGGGATAATATTAGAGTCGACCCGCGCCAAGCCGTCCCGCTCCATGCTATTTCCCTGTTTTCGCTTACCTCCCCCCTCTCAGGCCCGCCAATACGCAGCCGCCATGGCCAGAGCCGGGGCAGCCATGGCAATCGGCTTCGGCTGTCTTGTAGCCGTCCCGATTCAGGCGCAGCAGAGCTCCATTGAACAGGCGCAGCTGCTGTCGGGCGGCGACAAGGACTACGCCAGGCACTACGCCGAGGCCTACGCCGAGGCCATCGCCAAAGGCCGGCTGGAGGCCGAGGCCGAGGCCTACGCCGCCCGTATCGCACGGCAGAAATCGCCGGCCTTCGCCAAGAAAAAAGCCATCGCCCGCAGCAAAAAGGAACGCGACCGCGCCGACGGCTACACCGATGCCAGTGCCGGCGGCCTCGTCGGTTCAGGCGCCGAAAAATATGCCCGTATCTACGCCGAGGCCATCGCCCGCGGCAAGTCTTCGTCCTATGCCGTCGCCTACGCCGAGGTGCTGGCGCGGGATCGCAGCTCTCCGCCCGACCCCGGCTTCGCCGAACACTACGCCCTCGCCTTTGCCGACGGCAAGTCGCGTCCCTACGCCCGCCGCTACGCCGAGGCCCTGCTGGAGGGCACTGAACCGGAAATCGCCAAGGCCCTCGCCGACGGCAAATCCTCGAGCTATGCCGAGGCCTACAGCAAACTCCGGCGCCAAGGCTACGACAGCGGCTTTGCCCGCGCTGTCGCCGACGCCGTCGGTTCCGGCAACAGCGAAAAGTACGCCCGTGCCTTTGCCTTCGGCGAAACCTACGCCCAGGCCGTAGCCGACGGCCGCTCGCCGGACTATGCCCGCGCCTTCGCCACCGCGCTCAGCCGCGGCCACAACCGGAGCTACGCCAACATGGTCGCCATGGGCCGCGCACCTGACTACGCCAAGGCTTACGCCCAGGCGGCCGAGGCCGGCCAGAGCCCGGCTTTCGCCGAGCTCTTCGCCGACCGCTATCTGCAGTCCATCCGCGAAAGCCGCGCCCCGCCCTTCGCCGAGGCCTATGCCCTCAGCATCGCCGGCGGGCGCTACAGCGAATACGCCCTTGAAATTGCCCGCCACTACTACGCCGACCGGCTTGCCGACCAGCCGCGCGACCGGGCCATCATCGCCGCCTACATCGCCTTCAGCGGCAAATCGAAATCCTTCGCCCTGCGCGTCTCCAAGGCTTACTCCGAAGCCAGGAAACAGTTGCAGCCCGAGGACGCCGAGGCCGCCGACAACTACAGGGACAAGGGCCATTACGAAATCGACTGGGTCCTGGCCGCCACCTATATCAACACCTATTTCAGGGTCAGGGAAGCCGGCTACCACGAGCGCTTTTCCCACGCCTTCGCCTTCGATGCCGCCCTGGCCGTCGCCTCCGCTCTGGCCGGCGGCAAGACGCTCGAATACGCGCTCGCCTTCAACCGGAGCCGCAGCGAACTTCTGATCAGCAAGGACGGGCTCGAGGTCTTCCGCAACTTCGCCGACGCCATCGCCACGAGCGACGACAAAGGGCTGGTAAGGGCTTACAGAGCCCTGCACAAAGAGCCGCTGATCCTCTATGCCAACGCCTACTCCCGCGCGATCGCCGCCGGCCGCTTTCCCAACTACGCCCGCGTTTACGCCGAGGCGGTGGTGGCGGAAGCCTCGGAGAAATTCGCCGAAAACCTCGCCTCCGCCTACGCCTTCGCGCTGGCTGACCGCAAGTCCGACGCCTTCGCCCGCGGCTTCTCCCGGACCTACGCCACCTCCATCGTCGAAGGGACCTCGCCGACCGAGGCGGGCGCGGCGGCCATGGCCTACGCCGAAGCCTTTGAAGAAGCCTACTCCGATGCCGGCAGGGACAGATCCAACTCCCGCTCCTACCGCGATTCCTATGCCGGCATTTACGCCCACTTCGTCGTCGGCGGCCGCACGCCCAAATACGCCTCGGCTTTTGCCGCAGCCTTGGCCGAGGGGCGGTCGCGGCCCTACGCCGCTGCCTATGCCGAGGCGATCGATGCCGGTCACAGCGAGGTCAAGGCGCGGCAATTCGCCGATAATCAGGGACAGGGAGCCAATTAGGGAAATCATCAGGGCCTGGCGCCCGGCGTTTGCCGCCTGATCTTTTTTGGCGGCCGGGTCCTTGCGCGATGAATGGTTTCTCTGGCAAGAGGATGCGAAAAGCCGGCCGTCACCGCTTAACCCTGTTTTTAAGCTATAGTGGTGATCCAACAGCTTCGCTCAGCCTCGATCACAGTGAGTCTGACTCACTGTGCCAGACTGCCAGCTGTTGCGATTCCACCCCTACACGCCCTCATGGAAATATGGAACTGACACTTCACGGCAACCGCATGAACACCAGCGGCAACCCTATCGCCGAAGGGAATCAACTGCCCGACTTCACTCTGGTCGATAAGGACCTCAAGGAGGTGACTCTGGCAGACTTCACTTCGCCCCTGCTGGTACTCAACATCTTCCCCAGCGTCGATACCGGCACCTGCGCCGCCTCGGTGCGCAGGTTCAATCAGGAGGCGGCTGCCCTGAACAGCGCCGCCGTCCTGTGCATCTCAGGCGATCTGCCCTTCGCCCAGTCGCGCTTCTGCGGCGCCGAAGGCCTGGAGCGGGTCATCACTCTTTCGGCCTTCCGCTCCTCTTTCGGCCAGGATTACGGCGTCGCCCTGGCGGACGGACCCCTGCAGCAACTCCTGGCAAGGGTCGTCGTCATCGCCAATGAAGAGCGCAGAGTCACATACGCTCAGGTCGTTAACGAAATTGCCGACGAACCCGACTATCAGGGTGCCCTGGCGGCGATCAAAACCGGGACTGACTGAGGCCGAGCCGCAAGGCAGGGTAGCCGATCTGCCTGAGGAGCCAGATCGCCGTCCAGGCCGCGATCAGGACCCAGGGGCGGAGGCGAAATGGATGGGAGCAGCCCGGTGCCATGGCTCCCCGATGGTCGACCCCTGAGTGAAGACCAGACCTCCTGACCCCGCCGCCAGCATATTCAGGACCCCGACTCTGGTCCTGCTTCTGTGCCTGACCTGGCTGCCGCTGCTGTCGTCGACGCCGGCCCGGGGCGGCGAGTTGGGGACTTCCCGGTACAGGGTCGAGAAGCTGGCGACCGGCCTGCCCTCGCCCTGGTCGCTGGTTTTTCTCGGCGACGATGAGTATCTCGTCGCCGGCAAATTCGGCTGGCTGCTGCACCTGAGAGGCGGCGCGGTTGTAGAACGTTTCCGTTTCGGAGAAGTCGCCCCCACCGGCCAGGGCGGCCTCATGGATCTGACGAAACACCCTCAGTACCGGCAGAATGGCCTGATCTACTACAGCTACAGCGGCAGGTTGGGGCGGATCGGCCACGGCACCGTCCTGGCGCGCTTTCGCTGGCACAACGGAGCTGTCGAGGACAGGCGCGTCCTCAGGCGCTTTGTCCACACCGGCCATGGCGGGCGGCACTTCGGCTCGCGCATCGTCTTCGATGACAAGGGCCATGTCTATGTCTCCCTCGGCGATCGCGGCGAGCCGCACGAGGCACAGGAACTCGGCAATCACAAGGGCACGGTAGTGCGCCTGCACGCCGATGGCCGGGTTCCTGCCGACAACCCCTTCGTCAACACCCCCGGCGCCCAGCCGGACATCTATTCCTACGGCCACCGCAATCCTCAGGGCCTGGTATTCGACCGCGGCGCGCTCTGGCTGCACGAGCACGGGCCCCGAGGCGGCGATGAATTGAACCGGGTGCTGCCCGGAGCCAACTATGGCTGGCCGCTCATCTCCCATGGCGTCAACTACAGCGGTACCCCCGTCGGCACTGGCCGATCGGCCATGGCGGGCATGGAACAGCCGCTGCTCTACTGGGTGCCCTCAATCGCCCCCAGCGGCCTGATTCGCTACAGGGGCCATCGATTCCCCCGCTGGCGCGGCGACTTTTTTGTCGGCGCCTTGGCCGGACGGCACCTGAGGCGCGTCATCATGCGCGACGATGAGGTCATCGGGCAGGAGGAACTGCTCACCGACCTGAACCAGCGCATCCGCGAAGTGCGCCAGGACGGCGCCGGCTACATCCACCTGCTGACCGATGGCGGCGAGCTGTTGCGGTTGCGCCCCTGAAGCCGCCGCTACTTTATGCCCGTAACGGGGGGTGCGCCGGGC
Organism: Candidatus Porifericomitales bacterium; assembly: GCA_965237735.1. Lineage (GTDB taxonomy): Bacteria > Pseudomonadota > Gammaproteobacteria > CBDEFV01 > CBDEFV01 > CBDEFV01. Next base: position 118,662 of record CBDEFV010000007.1, read on the forward strand.
GCGGCTTTTATAATTTCCTTTCACTATCCTTTCGGCAGGGGCCAGAGAGGGCCGCCCTTTGCTGTCGACCCCGCCATATCGCCGCCAACCATTGAGGACAAGCCAAACAGTCATGAACAATCGAGAATCCGCAGGGGCTCAGCCGACTCTGGTCGAGCCGTCGCTTAAATCCAGAGACATCGGCCTAGTGCTGGTCCATAAGATTCTCGACTGCCCTCACCTGCACTACGGCTATTGGCCCGAGGAGGAGGAGGCGCGCCCCGGCGATTTCTACAAGGCTCAAGAGCGCTATGCCGATATGCTGGCCAATCGCATCAAGGAGCTGACCGAGGGCCGCGAGCGGCCGCGGGTGCTCGATGTCGGCTGCGGCACCGGCACCATGCTGGCGCGTCTGCTGAGCGCCGGCTATCTGGCCGACGGCCTGGTGCCATCGCCCTACCTGCGGCAACAGACCGAAAAGGCCGTCGCCGCCGTCAGGGAAAAGAGCGTTCACAACCCGCGGATCTTCCCCTGCATCTTTGAAGAGATGCCGCCGCCGGCAGAAAAATACGACCTCGTCCTGTTCAGCGAAAGTTTTCAATATGTCAAACTTGACCGCGGCCTCGCCATGCTCAGGGAGGTGCTGAGGCCGGACGGCAAAATCCTCATCTGCGATTTTTTCCGCCGCTCGGCGTGGCGCGGCGGACGCCTGCGCTGCAGCCACTCCTACGAGGGTTTCAAAGAGAAGATGGCGGCCGACGGATTCGAGATTATCGAAGATCAGGACATCACCGCCAACATGAGCACCAACATCGAGCTCTTTGAGCAACTCATGACGCGGCGTATCGGGCCGGCGCTGCAGACGCTCGACGTCTTCCTCAGCAGCCGCCACCCGCGCCTGTATCCCTTTTTCAAATGGCTGATGAGAAAACAGCTGGCCAGAATCAGGGACAAGTATCTCTCCGCTCAGTACGGCCGCGAGTACTTTGAAGAACACAACACCTACAGGTTCATCGTCAGCCAGTTGAGGGCAGACTGAAAAAATATTGACTTCCCAGAGAGTAGCGAACCCGCTGTTCTTCAGGTCCCCCGACCCTGCGACGCCGACGCTTTCAGGACCGGGCGCAAAAGCGCTTTTTCAGCCCCGACTGCGGGCCCCGCCGCACCTCTGAAGCCGGCACAAACTTATAATGGGGGTATCGCCGCCTGCGGCCCTGCATCTCATCACTGCACACCAACCTCTGGAGGAGTCCTATGACCCGGGAAACCATGGAATTCGATGTCGTCATTGTCGGCGCAGGCCCGGCCGGCCTCGCCTGCAGCTGTCGCCTGGCACAGCGGGCGCGCGATCAGGGCCGGGAGCTCAGCATCGCCGTCCTCGAAAAGGGCTCGGAAGTGGGGGCGCACATCCTCTCCGGAGCCCTGCTCGAGACGCGGGCGCTCGACGAACTCTTCCCCGACTGGCGCGATCAGGGGGCGCCGCTGAAAACTGAAGTCACAGAAGACCGCGTATATTTTCTGACCTCCAGGGACAAATCCATAAAAATGCCGAACTGGCTCGTGCCCCACACCATGCACAATCAGGGCAACTACATCGTCAGCCTCGGCAATGTCTGCCGCTGGCTCGGCGAGCAGGCGGAAGGGCTCGGCGTCGACGTCTTCCCCGGCTTTGCCGCCGCCGAAGTGCTCTACGACGACGACGGCAGAGTCGCCGGCGTGGTTACGGCCGATCTGGGCCTTGACCGCGACGGCGCAAAAAAAGACACCTGGCAGGAGGGCATTGAGCTGCGCGCCCGCTACACCGTTTTCGCCGAAGGCTGCCGCGGTCATCTGGGCAAGCAGCTGATCGGGGAGTTCCGCCTCGACGCCGGCGTCTCGCCGCAGCACTACGCCATCGGCTTCAAGGAGTTGTGGAAAGTCAAGCCTGAGCAGCACTCGCCCGGCCTGGTGGTGCACACCGCCGGCTGGCCGACTTCCGAGAGCAAGTCCTCGGGCGGCGGCTTCCTCTACCACCTCGAAGACGGCCTGGTGTCGGTCGGGCTCATCATCGACCTCAACTACGCCAATCCCCACCTGAGCCCCTTCGATGAATTCCAGCGCTTCAAGCATCACGCCAGAATCGCGCCGACCCTGACCGATGGCGAGCGCATCGGCTACGGCGCCCGCGCCATCGCCAAGGGCGGCCTCAACTCCCTGGTGCGCATGACCCTGCCCGGAGCCGTGCTCATCGGCTGCGAGGCCGGCACCCTGAACTTCGCCAAGATCAAGGGATCGCACACGGCCATGAAGTCGGGCATGATCGCCGCCGAGGTCCTGGCCGACGCTCTTGCCCAGGAACAGCCCCCCCCCGAACTCGACATGCTTGAACAGAGCTTCCGCGCCTCCTGGCTCTATGACGAGCTCAGGCGGGCGCGAAATTTCGGCCCTGCCCTGCACAAATTCGGCACCTGGCTCGGCGGGGCCTTCAACTACATCGACCAGAACTGGTTCCGCGGCAGAATGCCGCTGACGCTGAAGGACAGCGACCGCGACAGCGAAGCCCTGGCCGACACCGGCGTCAGCGGGCCCATCGACTACCCCAGACCCGACGGCAAGCTCAGCTTCGACAAGACTTCCTCGGTCTTTCTCACCGGCACCAACCACGAAGAGAACCAGCCCTGTCACCTGCAGCTCCATGACGCCGCCGTGCCGATCGACATCAACCTGCCCCGCTGGAACGAGCCGGCACAGCGCTACTGCCCGGCCGGGGTCTATGAGGTCGTCGAGGAAAGCGAAAGCGGGGAGGCCAACTTCGTCATCAATGCGCAGAACTGCATCCACTGCAAGACCTGCGACATCAAGGATCCGAGCCATAACATCACCTGGGTCACGCCCGAGGGCGGCGGAGGACCGAACTACAGCAATATGTAGCGGCGGCGGGCTTCCCCTATATAATGTTGGTCTGAACAGTCCGGAACGGGCGCTCCGCGCCCCTGTTCCGACCCCCTCGCTCCCCGCCGACAGAGAAACTTTCATGAGCGAAAGCGAACCCGCCCGACACCTGCCCAGCCAGCCGCCGCCGTGCTGCCGGGCCTCCGGGGTCTGGCCGCCGTCGAATCTCCCCGACATCAGGGGTCGCGGAGACAGATTCCCTGCCCGTCTCGACAGGGCTCCTGCAGCTACACAGATATGACTGGCCCGGACCGGCCCCTCAATATCGGCGTCATCGGCTGCGGCTACTTCGGCCGCTTCCACGCCAACAAGTACAACCTGCTGCGATCGAGTCACCTCGCCGCCGTAGTCGATATCGACCTGGCCCGCGCCCGCGACCTCGCCAGCAACTACGAGGGCGAGGTCGAGGCCCTGCAGGACTACCGCGATCTCATTGGCCGCGTCCATGCCGTCAGCATCTGCGCCCCGACCTCCAGGCACTACGAGATCGTGCGCTTCTGCCTGGAGCACGGCCTCCATGTGCTGGTCGAAAAGCCTATCACCGAAACCGTTGACCAGGCGCGGGAACTGGCCGAGCTCGAACGCCAGACCGGCCTCGTGCTGCAGATCGGCCATCAGCAGCGCTTCAATCCGGCTTTTGCCGCCGCCCGCGCCGTCGTCGACAAGCCGATTTACATCGAATGCCGCCGCCTCGGCATGCTCTCTGGTCGCAGCACCGATGTCTGCGTCGTGCTCGATCTCATGATCCACGACCTCGACCTCACCCTGAGCCTGATCCCCGGAGAAGTGGTGAACGTCTCCTCCATCGGCACCTCGGTGATCAATACGACGGTCGATATCGCCCACGCCCACCTCGAGTTCAGCGGCGGCGAAATCGCCTCCCTGACGGCGAGCCGCATCAGCACCGAAAACCAGGTGCGCATCATGGAGATCTTCGAGCCCCAGGCCCGCATCTCGGTCGATCTGCTGAACAACAAAACCACTCATTACCACCTGGCCCCAAGCGAAAACAACAGCCTCGAGACGGCCCGCGACCTCCTTTTTCCCTCAGGCGACGTCAATCAGGAGCCGGAATACCGGGCCGACGAACTCGACCTCGAAATTCACTCCTTCATCGAGGCCATTCAGCAGCAATCCCCGGCCGTCGTCAACGGCCTCCACGGAGTCCGCGCCCTCGAGCTGGCGAACCGCATCAACGAGACCATCAAAGCCCGCCGGCAGCAGATGGGCGCGTCCCAGTAGACAGGACTCAAATGAGCGACAACAGAAGTGAAGAACCCGCCGCCGACGAGACCCTCGACGCCCGCGGGCTGCGCTGCCCGCTGCCGGTGCTGCGCGCAAAAAAGGCCCTGGCTGCCCTCGACAGCGGTCAGAGGCTGAAGATCCTGGCCACGGACCCGGGCTCGCTCGATGACTTTCCGGTCTTCGCGCGTCAGACCGGCTCTGCCCTCGAATTTTCAGGGGAGCGCGCAGGAGAGTACATCTTCGTCATGCGCAAGGCCTGATTCGCCGCCCCGCTCTGTTGAAAAGCCGCGAGCACCTGCCTTATAATGTAATAAACCCGCCCCCTTCAGCCAAACTTTTTTCCGTGGAAAATCCCGTCCACCTGCAAATGCAAAATTCCAGGCGCCTCTCTGGAGGGCTGCGCTCCGCATCCTTTTGGGTCGCCCTTATTTCGCTTGCCGCCACCTCTTTCGCCGCCGACAGCGGCGAAGCGGTACAGCAGCTACGCCAACAGTACGATCTCAGCCGCGCCCATGTCGACACCGATGCCCGGGGACGCGTCAACGGCCGCCTGTTCCTGCTCGGCAATCTGCTGCCCGCCCCCGCTCCGACGAGCGCCCGGAACCTTGGGGCCGCGGCTGTTCGCGGAGCCGCCGCTGCCGCACCCCCGACGGCGGGCTTGACGGCGGCGGGCCTGGCAGCCCGGACTTTCATCCACCAGCAACAGGCCCTGCTCGGCCTTGCCGATCCCGACCGCGAGCTGATAAGGACGCGCGAAGTCAACACTCCTCAGGGCTCTCACCTGCACTATCGGCGGCATGTCGGCAACCTGCCCCTGGCGGGAGCCAACCTGGCGCTGCATTTTGACAAGGACGGCAACATGGTGGGCGTCACCGGTCAGATGGTCACTCCCTCAAGTGCCCTGCAGAGGAAGGCACAGGACCGAGGCACTCCGACCGAAGCCGAAAAACAGGCTGTCAGGGACACCGTCATCGAGGGCATCAGGCAACAGCCCGGCAACGCCGACGTCAAGGCGGCCGCTGTTGTTTTCAGTGACCGCGGCTTCGAGCTCGTCGCCCGCGAACAGCATCCGCAGTTGGTGTGGCAGGGCAAGGCCCGGGTCGGTCTGGCGGAATGGCGCTTTGAGGTTGACGACGAAAACGGTGACCTCGTCACCCTCTACCAGGAAACCCGCACACTGTTTTAACCCTTCGCACTGGCGGCGGCCTGCCAACCGTTGGAGTCTGCCCCTCTGGCGGCCACTTGAATCGAAACGGCAAAATTGCCCATCGCCTGAGGTCGGGAGATCAAAAAGAGGCGAATCGAGCCATCGGGCCGCGCTCTCGGATATAATTCTATAGGGCGGCACGCCAGCCGCGATGTCTGAGAGGGCCAAAAAGGGGAAAAATACCATAAAGAAGCCCTTTTTGCTTGGCTTGACCGAGATCTTCGCAGGTTGCTTCGGCTTCCATCCCCGTCTGTTCAACCTGTTTATTTCATCGGAGGTTATGTCATGTCCGTAGATGCTGTATTGAAAAAAATTCGTGAAGAAGACGTCAAATTCGTCGATCTCCGCTTCACTGACTCTCGCGGGACCGAACACCATATCACCTACGCCGCCGACAAGATCGATAAGTCGACCTTCGAAGAGGGCAAAATGTTCGACGGTTCTTCCATTGAGGGCTGGAAAAGCATCGAAGACGCCGACATGATGCTCGGGCTCGATCCCGAAACGGCCGTCATGGACCCCTTCATGGATGACAAAACCCTGGCCATCCGCTGCGGCGTCTACAACCCCTCCGATAAAACTCCCTACGATCGCGATCCCCGCACCATCGCCAAGCGCACCGAAGAGTATTTCAAGGCCCAGGGCATTGCCGACACCACCCTGGTCGGCCCCGAACCCGAGTTTTTCATCCTCGATCACGTCCGCTGGGAGAACAATATGAACTCCTGCAGCTACGAGATCGACTCCGAAGAGGGCATCTGGAACAGCGGCCGCGACTACGAAGAGGGCAACTACGGCCATCGCCCCAAAATCAAGGGCGGCTACCTGCCTCTGCCGCCGGTTGATTCGCTGCAGAACCTGCGATCCACCATCCTCACCACCCTGAGGGAGGTGGGTCTCGACCCCGAGCTCCACCACCACGAAGTCGGCACCGCCGGTCAGGTCGAGATCGGCACCCGTTTCAATACTCTGGTGAGAAAGGCCGACGAGATGCAACTGCTGAAGTACGTCGTCCGCAACCTCGCCATGGAACACGGCAAGACCGCCACCTTCATGCCGAAGCCGCTTGTCGGCGACAACGGTTCGGGCATGCACGTCCACCTGTCGCTGGCGAAGAAGGGCGCCAATCTCTTCTTCGGCGACGGCCACGCCGGCCTGTCACAGATGGCGCTCCATGCCATCGGCGGCATCCTCAAACACGGCTGTGCCCTGAACGCCTTCACCAACGCCTCGACCAACAGCTACAAGAGGCTGGTTCCCGGCTATGAGGCCCCGATCGCGCTGGCCTATTCGCCCTTCAACCGGTCGGCGGCGATTCGCATCCCCTCGAGTCCCGACAAGGGGCGGCGCATCGAGGTGCGCTTCCCGGACAGCTCAGGCAATCCCTATCTGACGTTCTCGGCGCTCATGATGGCCGCCCTCGACGGCATCAACAACAAGATCGACCCGGGCAAGCCGACTCACAAGAACCTTTTCGATCTGTCGCCGACCGAGGAAGCCCGCACCAAAAAGATCTGCGGCTCCCTCGAAGAGGCTCTGGACGCCCTCGACAACAACCGCGGCTTCCTCAAGGCCGGCGGCGTCTTCACCGACGATGCCATCGATGCCTACCTCAGCCTCAAGCACGAAGAGGTCACGCGCCTGAAGCTGGCGACCCATCCGGTCGAGTTCGACATGTACTACAGTTGCTGATCGCCCCTGGCGGTACGGTTTCGACGACCGCGAACTGGATAGGGCAGGTCAGATGCAAGACATCGTTGCCGCTATGAGCGGCAGGCGAACACAGGGTAATCTCCATATGTAGGAGCAGGACGATGCCAGACAACGCGAGAGCCCTATGGGATGCCGTAATATCCAATACCATTGATGATCCCGATCGGCATGGTCGCGTTCCCGTGATTCAACCAACGACAAACGGGGCAATGAATACCATGCTGCCGGAGGACTTCCCGGCTCATGATTGGTATCGCTTCGTACTGTCCTTTCCCCCGCATCTTGTTCGGGATTATGCCGATCGTTTTGGCCTCGGTACTCAGCATCGCCTGTTGGATCCCTTCTGCGGCACAGGGACGACCTTAGTCGAAGCCAAGAAACTCGGGATTCCGAGCATCGGCGTCGAGTCGGTCGGAGTACCCCGCCATGCAGCCAACACTAAAACGGATTGGTCGCCTGACCCGGACATACTCGCAGCACATGCGCATCGTGTTGCGGAAACGGCAAAGGGCATTTTGGCCAGGGACAATATAAGCGACGAGCCCATGGAAGAAACGCCGACCGGTCTTCGCTTACGTTCCCTGCCGCAGCCGGCAGCCAAGCTGTTGCTCAAGAATTCGATCAGTCCGTTGCCTCTGCACAAAGTTCTCGTTCTGAGGGATGTCCTGAAAGAAATGCGTCGTCAGGAACTCGAAGCCCATGAGCAACTTGCGTTGGCACGTGCACTCGCTTCCGATATCAGCAACTTGAAATTTGGCCCCGAAGTCGGCGTCGGAAAGATCAAGTCCGATGCCCGTGTGGTTGGAGATTGGCTGTCTCGTGTTATTTCCATGTCAGATGATTTAAGGAAGTTAAACGCGCTTGATGAAACTCCATCCCAAGCCATTGCCGGCGATGCCCGATCCATTCACAGGTGCATAGAGCCTTGCAGTGTCGATGCTGTTATCACATCGCCCCCATACCCAAACGAAAAGGATTATTCCCGTATTGTCCGACTTGAATCCGTCCTGCTCGGGTATATCGATAACCGATCGGACCTTCAGAGGATGAAGCGAGGTTTATTGCGCTCCAATACACGTGGAGTTTATCGAAACGACGATGACGATGCCTGGGTTAATGACGATTCCGAGATAGACCGTATTGCCAACGCCATCGAGAACCGCCGCATGGAACTCGGCAAAAACTCCGGTTTCGAACGGATGTATCACCGCGTTACCCGTCTTTATTTCGGCGGCATGGCACGGCATTTTGTTTCTCTCAGCAGAGTATTGCGACCTGGGGCCCGCCTTGCCTATGTGGTGGGCGATCAAGCTTCCTACCTCAGAGTTATGATCCGTACTGGCCAAATACTCGGGGGTATAGCGGAACGGGCGGGTTATGAAGTCGAAGCCATCAATCTGTTCCGTACCAGACATGCAACAGCTACCAACAGACAACTTCGGGAAGAAGTATTGGTTCTAAAGTGGCCCGGTACGGGCAGGCATGGAGGTTGTTGTGGGCGAGGGTAAAAAAACCGTCGGACAACGCGTCCTTGCCAAGATCTTTGCCGATAGATTTCGTCCCGGCATGGAAGAAGTTGCTTTTAGTCGGGAAGATCTTTTCACTGCGGCAGAAGAGCTCAGTCTGAGTCGCCCAAAGAATGTCGGTGATCTGATCTATTCACTGCGATATCGCGTACCCTTGCCAGATAGCATACGTAGAGAAGCGCCTGTGGGGAAAGAATGGGCGATATTCCCCGGTGGCAGTTCCATCTATGTATTGCGACCCGTATCACTGAACATCATCAGGCCTCGACAGGGACTCCGGGTAATTCGATTGCCGGACTCGACTCCGGGCGTCATCGACCGCTATGCCATGTCTGATGAACAGGCACTCCTAGTAAAACTGCGCTATAACCGCATGCTGGACATGTTTCTCGGTATGGCCTGTTATCATTTGCAAAGTCACATGAGAACCTCCATTAATGTGAAGAACGCCATTGACGGCACTTCAAGCAAAACCCAAGTCGAAACTGACGACCTCTATGTTGGGCTGGATAAACATGGAGCACACTATGTCCTGCCTGTACAGGCCAAAGGCGGCTCCGACGAATTGAGCGTGGTTCAGATCTGGCAGGATCTCCGCGTGACAGAACAGAAATTCCATGATCTCGCAGCCCAACCCATCGCAGCGCAGTTCATGGACGGCGATAAAATTGCATTATTCGAGTTTAATGAGTCAGACGGCCAGGTCAGTATCTCCCGTGAACACCATTACGAACTTGTGCCGTCAAGTCAGCTTACCGATGAAGAACTGCGCAGTTACGGCAAAGCTGCGAGAACATTCAGCCTGTAGCATGAATGGAGGAATCATGAACTTGGACAACAGTGCCAGAGGTTCATTATGGCCGGTAAAAACGCCGCTGCTCCCCGTCCAGTCACTGCACTGAGGCCCAGAGGATATCATCCGACCAGAGCCGAGGCGGAAACAGACATCAGCATTCCGACCATGTCCGAACGTCTCGCCCAAGCTGCCCCCGGCCTGTCAGGATTCGTCGCGAGGAGAATTAAACCGCCTGATCGGATTGCAATCAGGGGGTATACAATTCCAGTTTAAACAGATTGATCAGGTCCCGTTCAACGAAGAGACCGGCATTGACTCCTCCCTGGCTTCACCGCTGCGTATTTTCGGATTCCCCGGCCTCAAAGGCAAAGAGTTGAAATAATTCATCGGCCGCGGCCAGGGGGCTTTGCCGCCCCTCGACGACGGCCTGCTCACAGGCCGCAAGGCGCGTCCCCGCAACCTCGGCAAAACGTGCCTTGAGCTCTCTGTCGATGAGGGCTTTGAACCACTGCCGGTGCTGATGCCGTCGCCGCTTTTCGAGGGCTCCTGAATCGCGGTCGCGGCGCCAGCTCTCGTCGATACCCTCGACAAGCCCGTCAACGCCATCTCCCCTGAGCGAACTCAGCGCCGTCACCCCGGGCGCCTGCCGCCCGCGGACGATGGAGAGGGCCGAGCCGTAGCTGGCGGCTGTATTGGCCGCGCGCTCGGCGGTCTCGCCGTCGGCCTTGTTGACGGCGACAAAATCGGCCACTTCGAGAATGCCCCTCTTTATTCCCTGAATGTCGTCGCCGGCGCCGGGCTCCAGAATCAGCAGCAGCAGATCGACCATGCCGGCGACTTCGATCTCGCCCTGGCCGACGCCGACGGTCTCGACAAAGACCACATCAAAGCCGGCCGCCTCACAGAGGAATACTGTCTCGCGGGTGGAACTGGCCACGCCCCCGGGGACGAGAGCCGAGGGCGACGGGCGTATCAGGGCTTCGGGGCGGGACGCCAGCCGCGCCATGCGCGTCTTGTCGCCGAGGATGCTGCCGCCGCTCTCGGGGCTGGACGGGTCAACGGCCAGCACTGCCACACGCCGACCGCGGGCCGCCCAGTACTCGCCGGCGGCATCGATGAAGGTGCTCTTGCCGACTCCGGGAGAACCGCTGACGCCGAGGCGCAGTGCCTGCACAGGCGTCTCGGCCAAAAGAGCGCCGAGGAGGGCGCGGGCCTCGCGCCTGTGGGCCGGCCGCCGCGACTCAACCAGGGTCAGGGCGCGGGTCAGGGCCTGGCGGCAGCCTGTGCGGATGGCCTGGCCCCAAGTCTCGATGTCCTGATGCAAAAAAGTTTCCTGAGGTCCTGGCTGAATTCTTGTCTGGGGGCGGCAGACAGGCGCAGGCGCAGAGGGCTGCGCAGCCTGCCGGGAATACCCATTATAAATGCAGAAAATATCTGCCACCGCCACCGAGGCGCCCGGGCCACGACGGCGCCGCGTCCTCAAGGCGCCAACTCGCCCGCGCGACCCGGGCGAGCGCCACCGCAATGTCGTCGGGCCGAGCTGCATGTCCCGTGGCGGGCGGGGATTTTATGCTGAACTTGTCGCAATCGAATCGCCCTTTCCGTGATAAACTTTTAGCGGAAACTCACCTCCGGAAAAGACTATGGCGGGCCACAGCAAATGGGCCAACATCCAGCACCGCAAAAAAGCTCAGGACAACAGGCGCGGCAAGCTTTTCTCCCGACTGGTACGGGAGATTCAGGTCGCCGCCCGCCGCGGTGGCGGCGATCCCGCCGCCAACCCGGGGCTGCGCCTTGCCGTCGAAAAGGCGCGGGCGGCAAACCTGGCGAAAGATATTATTGAGCGCTCCATCCAGCGCGGCGCCGGCGCCGCCGACGGCGCCGACTATGAAGAGGTGCGCTACGAGGGCTACGGGCCGGGGGGCGTCGCCATCATGGTCGACTGCCTGACCGACAACCGCAACCGCTCCGTCGCCGCCGTGCGCTCGACCTTCAGCAAACACGGCGGCAATCTGGGCGGCAACGGCTCGGTCTCCTATCTGTTCCGCACCGTCGCCTCCCTGAGGTACCCGGCCGACTGCAACGCCGACACCCTTTTCGAGGCCTCGATCGAAGCCGATGCCACCGACTTCAGCTCCGATATCGACGGCTTTCACGAGATCACGGCCGAGCCCCGGGACTGCCTCCGCGTCAAGGAAAAACTCGAAGGCAGCGGCTTTGATGCCAACGAAGTCGCCATTGAAGAGCGGGCCGCCGAAGTGCCGGTGCCCGACGATCAGGCTCCCCAGCTCATGAAGCTGCTACAGGCGCTGGATGATCTCGAAGACGTGCAGAACCTGCACACCAACGCCTCCTTCAGCGAAGCCAGCCCGGAAGTCAAATCTTGAAAGCCACCGCTCCCGTCCGCGTCCTCGGCATTGACCCCGGCCTCGCCACCACCGGCTACGGCATCATCGACAGCAGTGGCGGGCACAGCGCCTTCGTCGAATGCGGCCTGATCCCGACCGACGCAGGTCAACCCCTGTCCGAGCGCCTGTGGCACATCCAGCAGAACCTGCAGCAGATCATCGCCCAATGGCATCCCCAGGAGGCCTCGATCGAGCAGATATTCTACCACCGCAACGCCCGCTCGGCCCTGCTTCTCGGCCACAGCCGCGGTGTCGCCTGCGCGGCCGTGGCGGCGGCCGGCCTGGCGCTGTTTGAGTACACGCCGCGGCTGGTCAAGCTCTCTGTCACCGGCTACGGCAATGCCGACAAGGAACAGGTAGCCGACATGGTCAAGCGCATCCTGGCGCTCGGAGAAAAACCGGCCGAAGACGCCGCCGACGCCCTCGCCAACGCCCTCTGCCACAGCCACCGACGGCAGAACACCCGGAGCGCGGCAAATCTTTGATCACCAGGCTCAGCGGATCCCTGTTCGGCAAGAAGCCGCCCGTGCTGCAAATCGATGTCGGCGGCATCGGCTATGAGTTGTTCGCCCCCATGTCCACCTTCTACAGCCTGCCTGAAATCGGCCAGAACACCGTGCTCCTGACGCACCTGATCGTCCGCGAAGACAGCCACCAGCTCTACGGCTTCGCTACCGGCGAAGAGCGCGAGCTCTTCCGCTCGCTGCTCCGCGTCAACGGCGTCGGCCCCAAGGTGGCCCTGGCCATCCTCTCCGCCATGCGGGTGCCGGACTTTGTCGCCGGCGTCCACAGCGGCGACAGCGCCCTCCTCGCCAGAATCCCCGGCATCGGCAAGAAGACCGCCCAGCGCCTCATCGTCGAGATGAACGACAACCTGCCGCGCTCGGCCTCTGCTCCGGCGATTGCCGCCGGCAGCCGCGGCGAGGCCGCCGCCGCCCTCGCCGCCCTCGGCTACAAGGAAAACGAGGTGCGCAAGGCCCTTGAGCGGATCAAGCTCGGCGAAGAGGCGACGGCCGAACAGTGGATCCGCGAGGCCCTGAACGCCCTCGGAGGCAAGTTTCTCTGATGGCTGGGCCCCGTTTCATTTTCATCACCGGCGGGGTCGTGTCCTCGCTCGGCAAGGGCATCGCCAGCGCTTCCCTGGGCGTACTGCTGAAGGCCCGCGGGCTCAAGGTGCGTCCGGTGAAGCTCGATCCCTACATCAACATCGACCCGGGCACCATGAACCCCTACCAGCACGGGGAAGTCTTCGTCACCGACGACGGCGCCGAGACCGATCTTGACCTCGGCCACTACGAGCGCTACATCGGCGAGCCCATGAGCCGGTTCAGCAACTTCACCAGCGGCCGCGTCTACCAGAACATCATCGACAAGGAGCGCCGCGGCGAATTTCTCGGCCAGACGGTGCAGGTGGTGCCGCACATCACCAACGAGATCAAGCGGATGCTCAGCGAGAAGTGCGACGAAGCCGACATCTCCCTCGTCGAGATCGGCGGCACCATCGGCGACATGGAGTCCCAGCCTTTCCTCGAAGCCGTGCGCCAGCTGTCGCTCGAACTCGGCCCGTCAAACTGCCTCTTCATCCACCTGACACTGATCATTCCCATTCAGGACGAGCTCAAAACCAAGCCGACCCAGCACTCGGTGCGCGAGCTGCGATCGATCGGCATCCAGCCCAGCATCCTGCTGTGTCGCTCGTGCCGCATGCTGGCCGAATGGGAGCGCGAAAAGATCGCCCTCTACACCCATGTCGGCAAGGATGCTGTCATCTCCTGCGTTGACACCGACTGCATCTACGAGATCCCGCTGAACCTCAGGGCCCAGCATCTCGACGATCTGGTGCTGCGCCACTTCGGCCTCGACAGCGCCGCCCCGGCCCCCAGCGGCCTCGATCAGTGGCAGCGCATCGTCGATGTCTGGCGTGCGCCCAAGCAGGAGGTGCGCATCGCCGTCGTCGGCAAATACACCCAACTCGAGGACTGCTACAAGTCTCTCTACGAATCCCTGCGCCACGCTGGCCTTGCAAGCGAGACCCATGTCCGGATCGACAGCGTTGACACCGACGATCTCAATGGCATGGACAACCCCCGCGACCGCCTCGGCGGCGCCTCGGCCGTGCTGATTCCCGGCGGCTTCGGCAAGCGCGGAATCGAAGGCAAGATCGCCGCCGCCCGCTTTGCCCGAGAGCAGGGCCTGCCCTATTTCGGCATCTGCCTCGGCATGCAGATCGCCGTCATCGAAGTGGCCCGCTCCCTGGCAGGCCTCGACGGAGCCAACAGCACCGAGTTCGATGCTGACACCAAGCACCCCATCGTCGCCATGGTGCACCAGTGGCGCAACCCCGACGGCACCATCGAGCAGCGGCTGAACAACGAGCAGCTCGGCGGCACCATGCGCCTCGGCGCCCAGGAATGCGTCCTCGAAGCGGGTTCGCTCGCCCACCAGATCTACGGCCGGGAACAGATCCGCGAACGCCACCGCCACCGCTATGAGATCAACAACTACTACCGGGAACAGCTGTCCCAGGCCGGCCTCGTCGTCACCGGCAACTCCGCCGCCTCCTACCTCAGCGATGAAGGGGGCGAAGAGCCTGAGCTCAGCGGCATCGAACCCGACGACCATTTTGGCCGCCGGCTGGTGGAGATTGTCGAGTTCAGGGGCCACCCCTGGTATATCGGCTGCCAGTACCACCCAGAATACCTGTCGCGGCCGGTCAAACCCCATCCGCTGTTCGCCTCTTTTGTCGCCGCCGCCCTGCAGCGGCAGGGCACATGAAGCTCGGCAGCACGGGCATTGAAGTCGCCGGCGACAGTCCCCTGCTGCTGATCGCCGGCCCCTGCGTTATCGAAAGCCAGTCCCTGTTGCTGGAGATCGCCGGCCAAGTGCGCGATCTCTGCCGCCAGCACGGCTTCAACTTCGTTTTCAAGGCTTCCTTCGACAAGGCCAACCGCTCTTCGCACCTGTCCTATCGCGGCCCCGGCCTGGCCGATGGCCTCAAGGCCCTCGAGGAGGTGCGCTCGCAACTGCAGATTCCCGTGCTCACGGATGTCCACGACCGGACCCCGCTCGATGAAGTGGCCGCAGTCGCGGACATGCTTCAGACCCCCGCCATGCTGTGCCGCCAGAGCGATTACATCGCCGCCGTCGCCTCCTGCAACAAGCCGGTCAACATCAAGAAAGGCCAGTTCCTGTCGCCGCCGGAGATGCTGAACGTCGTCGCCAAGGCCCGCGCCGCCGGCAATGAAGAACTGCTGGTGTGCGAGCGCGGCTTCTGCTTCGGCTATGGCGATCTCGTCGCCGACATGCGTTCGCTCGTCGAACTGCGCGCCTGCGACTGCCCGGTGATCTTCGACGCCACCCACTCGGTGCAGCAGCCCGGGGGGCTCGGCCACGCCTCTTCGGGGCGGCGCGAATTCATCCCCGCCCTCGCCCGGGCGGCCGTCGCCACGGGCGTTGACGGCCTCTTCATCGAAACTCACCCCGACCCCGACCAGGCCCTCAGCGACGGTCCCAACAGCTGGCCGCTGCATCGACTCGGCCCCCTGCTGCAGACTCTGGCCGGGATCGACCAGGCTGTCAAGAGCCGCCCCGGAGCCGCAGACTGAAGATGGCCGTGACCGACATCGACCTCCTCGTCGAGGCGCGCTGGATCATCCCCGTCAATCCGTCGGAACAGGTGCTGCAGGAACACGCCCTGGCCGTTGACGGCGGCCGCATCGTCGCCCTCCTGCCGACAGAGGAGGCGCGTAGGCGCTACCGGCCGAAAAGCACTGAAGCGCTGACCGAACACGCCCTGATTCCCGGCCTGGTCAATGCCCACACCCACCTCGCCATGTCGCTGCTGCGCGGCTATGCCGACGATCAGCCGCTCCAGGTCTGGCTCAACAACTGGATCTGGCCGGCCGAGGGCAAATTCGTCAGCCATGACTTTGTCCGCGCCGGCACCGAGCTGGCTCTCGCCGAATCCATCGCCGGCGGCACCACCTGCTTCAGCGACATGTATTTCTTCGCCGACGCCACCGTCGATGCCGTCGAGCGCTGCGGCATGCGCGGCCAGGTCGGCCTTGTCGTCATCGATTTCCCCTCGGCCTGGGCACAGAACGCCGATGAGTATTTCGCCAAGGCCGAAGATTTGTCGGACCGCGTCGCCGATCTTCCGCTCGTCGGGGCCACGGTTGCGCCCCACTCGGTTTACGCGGTCTCGCCTGAAAATCTCGGCCGCTCATACGAACTGGCGCGGCGTCGCGGGCTCAAAATGCACATCCACCTCCAGGAAAACGCCGCCGAAGTCGATGGCCAGGTGAAAGCGACCGGCCAACGGCCGCTGCAGACCCTGGAACAGCTCGGCCTGCTCGATGAGAACCTCATCGCCGTCCATATGACGCAACTGCTGCAGAGTGAAATCGAAGCCGTTGCCGAGGCCGGCGCATCCGTGGTTCACTGCCCCGAGTCGAACCTCAAGCTCGCCTCAGGCATCTGTCCGATTGAGGAGCTGCACCGGGCCGGCGCCCAGATCGCGCTCGGCACCGACGGGGCCGCCTCGAACAACGACCTCGACATGCTGGCCGAAGCCCGCACCGCTGCCCTCATCGGCAAATACCTCAGCTCCGACGCCGCCGCCGCCAAGGCCTCCACCCTCCTCGGCATGGCGACGATCGGCGGCGCCCGCGCCCTCGGACTCGACGACGAGATCGGCTCGCTCGAGGCCGGCAAGGCCGCCGATCTGGTGGCCGTCGATCTGTCGGCGCACTCCCTGCAGCCGGTCTACAATCCGATCTCGCAACTGATCTACGCCGCCAATCGCAACCATGTCAGCCATGTCTGGGTGGCCGGCCGGCCGCTGATGCGAGACGGCGCCCTGACCACGCTCGACTGCGACCGCATCCTCGCCGAGACCCGCGCCTGGGGCGAGAAAATCCGGGCCGAGCGCCCCCAATAGGGACTGCCGACCGGTGCCTGGCGGCCGGTCATCGCCAAAGTGCCCGCTTTATGCTAGAATTGCTGGAGACAGAGTGAAATCAATCGAGAAGATCAACCCCCTGCAAGTCAACCTTCCGTTCTGACTCCAAGCTTCAATTGCCGATGAAAGCCGAAACGACCTCAGCGAAGATCCTTGCGCTCGACGTCTCCCGCGACCGGCCGCTGCGTTTTGTCACGGCTACGACCCTGTTCGACGGCCACGACGCCTCCATCAACGTCATCCGCCGCATCCTGCACAGCGCCGGAGTCGAAGTTATCCACCTCGGCCACAACCGCTCGGTCGATGAGCTCGTCCGCGCCGTCGCCGATGAAGACGCCGACGCCATTGCCGTCAGCTCCTATCAGGGCGGCCATGTCGAGTTTTTCCGCTATCTCGTCGATCAGTTGCATGCTCTTGGCCTCGACGACGTCAGAGTCTTCGGCGGCGGCGGCGTCATCATCCCCAGCGAAATCGAGGAGCTGCATCAGGCCGGCGTAACCCGCATCTACTCCCCCGAAGACGGCCACCATCTGGGGCTGCGCGGCATGATTGACGACATGATCAGCCGCTGCCGCAAGGGCCGCCCCCTGGCCCCGGGCGACATCTTCAAACCCCTGAAGAGCGGCGACCGCCGCACTCTGGCACGGCTGATCACGGCCATTGAAGACGGCTCCCTGACCGAAGCCGCAACCAAAAAGCTGCGCGCCCAGGCTCAGGGGCTGAAGTGGAAGCCGCCCGTCATCGGCATCACCGGCACCGGTGGCAGCGGCAAGTCGTCGCTGGTCGACGAGCTCGTGCTGCGGCTGCGCATCGATCAGCGCGAGCGCATCAAGCTGGCGGTGCTGTCGATCGACCCGACGCGCAGACGATCCGGCGGCGCCCTGCTCGGCGACCGCCTGCGTATGAACGCCATCTCCGCCGACTCCGTCTTCATGCGCTCGCTCGCCTCGCGCTCGAACGACGCCGGCGGCCTGCCGGCCAATCTTGGCGACACTCTGGCCGCCGTGCGCCTCGCCGACTTCGACGTCATCATCCTCGAGACGCCCGGCATCGGCCAGGGCGATGCCGGCATCGTCGATATCAGCGACATTCCGGTCTATGTCATGACGCCGGAATACGGCGCCGAAAGTCAACTGGAAAAGATTGAGATGCTCGACTCCGCCGAGGTCGTGGCGATCAACAAATTCGACCGCCCCGGCGGCGAGGACGCCTGGCGCGCCGTCGGCCGCCAACTGAGGCGCAACCGCGAGGAGTTTGACAGAGAGCCCGGGGACATGCCGGTTTTCGGCACCATTTCGTCGCGCTTCAACGACGACGGCGTCACCGCCCTCTACCAATTCCTCGCCAGTCGCCTCGGCGAACTCGGCGTCAATCTCGGCAAAGGCATGCTGGCCCGGGTTGAAACCCGCTTTTCCAGCGACGGCCAGCCGCTGATCCCGCCGGTCCGCGACCGCTACCTGCAGGAGATCGCCGACAGCATCCACGCCCACCGCCAAGGCATCGAGGCCGAGGCCGAAATCGCCCGCGACCGCCAGGCCGCCCGCCGCGCCCGCGCCGCGGTCTCGGACAAGGAGGCCGCCAGCGCCCTCGACGCCTGGGCCCGGGAGAGCGAGGACAAGTTATCGGCCGAAGCCCGCAAGCTTCTGGCCGCCTGGCCTGAGCGGGCCGAGCGCTATCGCGCCGAGAACTGGGATCTGGGAGGCGCCCAAGGCAGCCTGCCGCTGCGCCGGACCACTCTGTCAGGGCTCTCGGTCGGGCGTGTCTGCCTGCCGCGCTACAGCGACGACGGCGACCTGCTCGCCTGGCTCATGCTGGAAAACCTGCCCGGTTCCTTTCCGTTTACCGCCGGAGTCTTTCCGTTTCGCCGCGACAGCGAGCGCCCTACGCGCATGTTCGCCGGCGAGGGCGACGCCGCCCGCACCAATGCCCGCTTCCACGAGCTGTCGCAGCACTCTCCGGCCAAACGCCTGTCGACCGCCTTCGATTCGGTCACCCTTTACGGCTTTGATCCCCACCGCCAACCCGATATCTACGGAAAAATCGGCAACTCGGGCGTGTCGATCGCCACGATCGACGACATGCGCCGCCTCTACCGCGGTTTCGACCTGTGCGACCCCAGGACTTCGGTCTCCATGACCATCAACGGACCCGCCCCCATGCTGCTGGCCATGTTCTTCAACACCGCCATCGACCAGCGCGTTGACGCCTGGACCGGAAGGCACGGCCGCGCCCCCGACGACAGCGAGCTCCAGACCATCAGGGCCGAGACCCTGCAACAGGTCCGAGGCACCGTTCAGGCCGATATCCTCAAGGAAAATCAGGGGCAGAACACCTGCATCCTGACTACGGGGTTCAGCCTCAAGCTTATGGGCGACATTCAGCAATACTTCCTCGAGCACCGGGTGCAGAACTTCTACTCGGTGTCGATCTCGGGCTACCACATCGCCGAGGCCGGCGCCAATCCCCTGACGCAGCTCGCCTTCACCCTCGCCAACGCCTTCACCTATGTCGAGGCCTATCTCGCCCGCGGCATGAAGATCGACGACTTCGCCCCCAACCTCTCGTTCTTCTTCTCCAACGGCATGGACCTCGAGTACAGCGTTATCGGCCGCGTCGCCCGCCGCATCTGGGCGGTCGCCATGCGCGAGCGCTACGGCGCCAACACCCGCTCGCAAAAGCTGAAATACCACATCCAGACCTCGGGCCGTTCGCTCCACGCCCAGGAGATGGCGTTCAACGACATCCGCACCACTCTGCAGGCCCTGATCGCCGTCTACGACCAGTGCAACAGCCTCCACACCAACGCCCACGACGAAGCCGTCACCACCCCGACCGGCGAGTCGGTGCGCCGCGCCCTCGCCATCCAGCTGATCATCAACGAGGAGTGGGGCCCGGCCCAGTTCGACAATCCCAATCAGGGCAGCTTTCTGATTCACGAACTGACCGACCTCGTCGAGGAGGCCGTGCTCGCCGAGTTCGCCCGCATCTCCAGCCGCGGCGGCGTCCTCTCGGCCATGGAGTGGGGCTACCAGCGCAATAAAATCCAGGAAGAATCCCTGCTCTATGAGAGGCGCAAGCACGACGGCAGCCTGCCGCTGATCGGAGTCAACTCCTTCCGCGCCGAAGACGGCGGGGAGCCGGCCAGGAAAGCGCCCCTGGAACTGTCGCGCTCGAGCACCGAAGAGAAAGAGGGGCAGTTGCAGCGGCTCGCCGATTTTCACAAGCGCCATCGGAAGGAAGCTCCCATTGCCCTTGAAAAACTGCGGCAGACCGCTCTTTCCGGCGGCAATGTCTTCTGCGCCCTCATGGATGCCGCCCGCTCCTGCAGCCTCGGGCAGATGACCGAGGCCCTTTTCGCCGTCGGCGGCCGCTACCGCCGCGAGATGTAGCGCCTTCCGACACGAGGTCATTTCCCTGCAGTTGCGCTAAAATAAGCCTGTTCGCCCGCCCATATCGCAAGTGCGGCGGGCCGGCTTTTCTAAACTTGCCCTCCCCCTGGGAACAGGGAGCCGAAAGACATGCGGATGAAACTGGAATTTGTCAAATATCAGAGCCTGCTGAATGATTTCGTCATCATCGACAACCGCCAGCGTCCGCAGTTCAAGCTCACCCCAGACGAGGCGCGCTATCTGGCTGACCGACGCCTGGGCGTCGGTTGCGACCAACTGATTCTCGCCTACCCGCCGCGCTCCGCAGGGGCCGTCGCCTCCTACAGAGTCATGAATGCCGACGGCAGCCCGGCCGAGCAGTGCGGCAACGGCGTCCGCTGCCTGGCCCGCTTTCTCGGCGCCGAAAACCCCGCCCGCTTCAGTGTCGATGCGCCCACCGGCACCCTGGAGCTCGAATGCCTCGAGAGCGGAGAAGTCGCGGCTGAATTTCCGCCGCCGGCTTTTGCGCAGTCGGCGGGCAAGCCCGAGGTTTTTCATGACATCGAATGCGGCGGACAGAGCCTTTCGCTCGGCCTGGTGTCGATCGGCAACCCCCACGCCGTCTGGCGCGTACCCAAAGTGGAAAACGCCGATGTCAGCGGCATCGGCGAGGCCCTGCAGCACCATCCACGTTTTCCCCAGGGAGTCAATGTCGAGTTTGTCGAAGTCACGAATGCCGACAGCGTCCGGGTACGTGTCTACGAGCGCGGCGTCGGCGAGACGCCGGCCTGCGGCAGCGGGGCCTGCGCGGTCGCCGCCGTCGGCCGGGCCGGCGGCTGGACCGACTCCTGCATCCAAATCCATTTTGCCGGCGGCGATCTCGCCGTCAGCCACACCCCGACCGGCGCCCTGCGCCAGATTGGGCCCGCCACCGAAGTTTTCCACGGGATTTTAGAGCTATGAACACACCGACCGAAGCACCCAAAGCCCCTGCCAAAAAGGTCAAGCCGGAAGCCGCCGCCAGCGAAAGCACCCGTCCGAGCCCGAAGGTCGATGAGGGCCTGATCGCCGACTACCTGCGGACGAGCCCGGATTTCTTCTCGCGCCATGCCGATCTGGTGTCCGAGCTTTACATCCCTCACGAGAGTGGCCGCAACCTCTCGCTGCTCGAATACCAGGTGCGCCGCCTGAGAGAGGAAACCAGCGACATGCGCAACAAATACCTCGAGTTGCTGCGCGATGTGCGCCAGCAGGAGACCCTGCTGCAGTCGCTGCAGGATTTCTCGGTCTCTCTCATGCACGCCTCCTCCCTGCAGCGGTCGCTCAGTGTCATTGAGGCCTTTTTCAAGGAGGACCTCGGCGTCGATGGCTGGAGCCTGCACCTGTTTGACCTCAACCTGTCAAATGACGACTTCGGCGATGAGTGGCCGCTCTATGCCCTCAGGGATGACGACAACGTCCACCAACGGCTTGAGGACATCGCCCAGAACGAAAAGGGCGTGCGCTTCCATCGGGGGCGCCCCGGTTTCAAGGGGGTTTCCAGCGAGCTCGCCGACACTGGCCTGCAGTCCTTTGCCGAGATCGTGCTCGACATCGGCGAGCCTTTGGGGCTTTTGACCCTCGGCAGCCGTGACCCCGACGCCCTCGGCAGCAATGACGGCGAAACCGGCATCGAGATCACGCGCATGATCGGCCGCCTCATTGCCGCCCGCCTGGCCGAGCTGGCCGACCGCGGCCCCTAGGAGACAGTTGCCGGGGGCCGGAAGCGATCGATCGGCAAGCAGCCATGGACAGGCATCAACCCGACCCGCCGGCCGCCGCTCCTCCTCCCGAACTCGCTCGCTTCCTGAACTATATGCGCGTTGAGCGCAACGCTTCCGGCAACACCCTCAGCGCCTACAACCGCGATCTGCGCACCATCTGGCAGGCCATCTCCGCCGAGGGGCACCGCCACTGGCGCAACCTTCGCGCTCAGGACTGCACCGCCATCCTCGTCCGCCTGCGCCGCCGCGGCCTGGCCAATCGCTCAATCGGGCGAATGCTGTCGGCCACCCGCTCGTTCCACGAGTTCATGCTGCGCGAGGGAATCATCTCCCTCAATATCTGGCGCAGCGCCCGCATGCCACAGGGCGAATCGCGCCTGCCCCCGGCTCCGGGCGTCGATGCCATCAACCGCTTCCTCGACAACGTCGCCGAAAACGCTGGCTCGGCCCAGCAAAAGCGTGACAGCGCCCTCTACGAGCTGCTCTACTCCTCGGGCCTGCGCATCAGCGAAGCCCTCGGCCTCGATCTCGGCGACTACGACCGCAGCCAGGGCTGGGTGCGCGTCCTCGGCAAGGGCGGAAAAACCCGCGAGGCTCCGGTCGGCAAAGGGGCGCAGAAGGCGCTCGATCTATGGCTTGAGGAGCGCCCCCTGCTGGCCAGGGCCGGCGAGGGCGGCGGCGCCCTTTTCATTGGCCGCGGCGGCCGCCGCCTCGGAGTCCGCGGCGTACAGCGGCGCCTAGCGCGCCTGAGCGCGGCCTCGCTCACCGCTCAGGGCCTGCATCCGCATAGCTTCCGCCACTCCTGCGCCACCCACATGCTCGAATCCGGCGCCGACCTGCGGGCGATTCAGGAGTTTCTCGGCCACGCCGACATCTCTTCGACCCAGATATACACCCACCTCGATTTTCAGCATCTGGCCCAGGAGTACGACAAAGCCCACCCGCGGGCGCGACGCGGCGCCGAGAATAAAAAATGACGGCCGTTGCCGAACGCCGCCTTCCTCTCGCCAATCCCGGGCGAAAAAGCCGCGCCGCCGGAGGGGCCAAACCGCTGTTCGACCCGGCTTCCATCCCTCTCGGTCTCTATGTCCACCTGCCCTGGTGCCTGAAAAAATGTCCCTACTGCGATTTCAACTCCCATGTCGCCTCCTCCTCTCTGGACGGGCTCTGGCCGCGCTACCGGCGGGCTCTGGAGCAGGATCTGCTGGCCGAAGCCGGGCGCGACCTCGGCGGCCGGCGCCTGAGGTCCGTCTTTTTCGGCGGCGGCACCCCGAGCCTCGCGCCGCCGTCCCTGATTGAAAGTCTGCTGGGCCTCGCCGATCGCCACATCGGCATCGCCGACAATTGTGAAATCACACTCGAAAGCAACCCGGGAGCGGTCGACAGCGAGGCTTTCAGCGGCTTTCGCGCCGCCGGCGTCAACCGCCTCTCCATCGGCATACAGAGCTTCAGCAACTCCATGCTCTCGGCCCTCGGCCGCATCCACGACAGCGCCGAGGCCCGCGCCGCTTTCAAATACGCCCGCGAGGCGGGCTTCGACAACATCAACATCGATCTCATGCAGAGCCTGCCGCAGCAGACCCTTGCCGGCGCGCTCGACGACCTCAATCAGGCGCTGGCGCTTGAACCCGAGCACATCTCCTGGTATCAGTTGACGATTGAACCCGGCACCCCCTTCGCCCGCCGCCCGCCGCCCCTGCCGCCCGAAGATGCCGCCATCGAAATTGCCGGGCACGGCTCGGAACAGCTCGCGCAGAACGGCTTTCAACGCTACGAGATCTCGGCCTGGGCCCGCTCGGGGGACCGCCGCTGCCGCCACAACCTCGGCTACTGGGAGTACGGCGATTTCCTCGGCCTCGGAGCTGGAGCCCACGGCAAGCTGACGACGGCGACCGCGGTCGAGCGCTGCAGCAAGCCCAGGGTTCCCAGGCGCTACATGGAGAGCCTGGTGCCGGGGGCCCGTCCGGGTCCACCAGAAAACAATCGACCTGAAAAAGGCCGCGGAGATCCATCGGGAGATCCTTGGGAAAGAGGCCCTTGCATCCTCAGCGAAGCAGACATCCGCTTTGAATTCATACTCAACGCCACCCGCCTGGTCGAGGGGGTGTCGCTTGACTTGGTTGCCGGCCGCATCGGCCAGCCCTGGCAGAATTTTGCAACCAGACTGGCGCCGCTGGAAGAGCAGGGGCTCATCAGCAGCGATAACAATTGCCTGCGCCCCACCCCCCGCGGACTGCTGTTCAATTGCGAGTTGGCCCAGGCCTTCCTGTGAAAGCGCCCCCGACAGGGCAGCAACCTGAAGGATGGGGAAAAGATTTCAGCGGCGATGCTCTGGACACTAAGGAGTCGCATTGAGGTCAGGGTGTTCGCATCTCCGCGTTCAAGCCTGTAAGCCCAGACAGAGGGCAGGATAAAGAATCCGTGCGGCTGCGCGTCCCGGTTCCAGCCTGACGGGCTTCGTTTCCCATCCGCAATTTCCATCGCCCGGCGCCCTTGTTCTATAATGATGGAAGATTCGTAGCGGGCGAAGTGCCGGGTCGGCTCCTCAAAGGCCGCCCAGATCCCACCCTGGTTTCAGTTAGCGGCATGACAGCCAGCTTGTCCCCCGTCCCGCCATGCCTTTCCCCAAGAAATTAACAATTCCCTGTCCAGTGAAATGAAAAGCGAAGAAAGGATCCTGAGGGTGCAGTCCCCACTGAGCGACGATGTCCATCAACTCAGGGGAATCCGGCTGAAGGGACTCAACAGGGACCCGGGCTACTTTTTAGGAGATCTTCAGGTAGACCCGGCGCATTTGCAGGAGTGCTTTGATGCGGACACCCTCTTCTACGACGTCTTCTTTGAACCGACCAACCGACATCTGGTTGCCGTCGGCCCGCCTCTGGGCAATTTACACCTGGATCTGGAAATCTGCGTAAACGGAGAGCCAATCAACCTTGATGTGATCAAGCACGCGGCCAGTCGGATGCACCTGGTGAGGGGGGGGGACCGGATCGCAAAACAAAATGACATTCGCATAAAGGCAAACGCACAGACGTGGGAGCTCAGCGTACCTGCAAACAACACCGGAACCAGTCATAAGTTCACCCTTTGCACTGTACAGAAAGACAACAGAGAGCATTGGATCAAAGACTGGATTGAGCATTATCGAAAAATCGGCGTCGACCGAGTGATTCTCTACGACAACAACAGCGAGAAGCTCCCCGATGTCGATGCCATTGTCATTCCCTGCCCGTACAAATTCGGTCTCAGTAAATATGCCAGTATTTATAGAGGGTGGGCGTGGAAAACCGATTTTCTGCAGAGAAGCCTGCTGACGATCTGCGGCTACAAGTATCAAAATGGCCATCTGCTGAACTTTGATATTGACGAGCTGTTGCAAGTCAAAAGCCTGCGGAAATTCAAATGGTACAGACTGGTTTATTTTAATTCCTGTTTTGTGGAAACCAAAACAGAAGAGAAGCTGCCCGAGGACTACTCGTTCAGGCATTTTGTATATAGAAATGCGTATCTACGAAATCAAGACTTTAAATATATAATCAGAATGAACGATATGCTGTGTTGCTCCAATCCGCACGTCGCCGTATTGAAAAATTCCATCCCGAAAAGAGTTGTTTCAAAACTTCAAAGGCTCTGGCAGTATCAACTTGAAAATATCCGGTCGTACCTGAAATCTGGACTTGCAAAGAAAGTGATGTCGATATGGGCTCCTCCAGGCGAGGATGTTCCTCGCTATAAGACACATCCACGCTGGCCTGAAGGCAAGCCATCTCTTCCGGGCAAAGATGTTTTTTATCACTACAAGGCCATAAATACCGGTTGGAAAGTGGATAGGTCTTCCTTTGATGAAGCTACAGAGGTGGTGAAAATCGAGAACTCACAGCCCTATAGTTGCGATTGAGTTTTATCATGATGAAAGATTGTAGCGGGCGAAGGAGGTGGACTCGTGAATGACCACCCAAGACCTGCTCCAGTCCCCGCTAACCAAGAAACGACTATCGCTGACCGCCGATTTCGCAATCCTGCCTCCTCTCCCAAGCAATTATGGTTTCACGACTAATAAATGAATAAACCACACCTGAACGACGACATCCACCAACTCAGGGGCATCCGGCTGAAGGGACTGAACAGAGACTTGGGCTACTTTTTAGG
This sequence comes from Candidatus Porifericomitales bacterium, assembly GCA_965237735.1. GTDB lineage: Bacteria > Pseudomonadota > Gammaproteobacteria > CBDEFV01 > CBDEFV01 > CBDEFV01. Next base: position 144,710 of record CBDEFV010000007.1, read on the forward strand.
AGATTGCAAGGTGGAGCCAGCGCATCTGGAGGAGTGTTTTGATGCGGACACCCTGTTCTACGATATTTTCTTCGAACCAACCAACCAGCATCTGGTCGCCGTCGGCCCGCCTCTGGGCAATTTGCAGGTGGATTTACAGATAGATGTTAACGGAGAGCCAATCAAGATCAGCGTGGTTGAGCAGGCAGCCGAACAGTTGCATCTGGTGAGGGGGAAGGTGAGCCGGGTTACAAAACAAAACGACATTCGCATAAAGGCAAATGCACAGACGTGGGAGCTCAGCGTACCTGCAAACAACAGCGGAACCGGGCACAGATTTACCCTGTGCACGATACAGAAAGACAACAGGGGGCATTGGATCAAAGACTGGATTGAGCATTATCGAAAAATCGGCGTCGATCGAGTGATCCTCTACGACAACAACAGCGAGAAGCTCCCCGATGTCGATGCCATTGTCATTCCCTGCCCCTACAAATACGGTCTCCATAAATATTTCAGTATTTATGAAGGACGGTTGTGGAAAACCGGTTTTCTGCAGAGAAGCCTGCTGACGATCTGCGGCTACAAGTACCGAAGCGGCCATCTGCTGAATTTTGATACTGACGAATTGTTGCAGGTCAAAAGCCTGCGGAAATTCGAAAAGCGTGAACTGATTTATTTTGATTCCTGTTTTGTAGAAACCAAAACAGACGGAAAGCTGCCCGAGAACTACTCATTCAGGCACTTTGTGTACAGAAATGCGCACCTGAAAAATGAAAGCCTTAAATTTATTATCAAGATGGACAGGCTGCTGTACATCCCGCATTCGCACCGCGTAAGATTAATACCAAAGAAAAAATCCATCTCAAGAAGAATTGTTTTAGAGCTTCAGAGGATTCGAAAGAAATTGATGTCAAAAATAGTTCCTCAAAGCGGCGATATTTTTTATCACTACAAGGGAATAAATACCGGTTGGAAAGTGGATAGGTCCTCCTTTAATGAAGCCACGGAGGTGGTGAAACTCAAGGGTCCACAACTCTAAGCTGCGATCCGGTGTTATCATAATGAAAGGCCGTAACGGACAAGCACGGGCCGACTCCTCAACAACCACTCAGACTCCACTTTGGGCCCGGCTGGTCGCGGCCTGAAAAGTCTGGCTACTCTTTCAAACCCTGCCTTTCCTCTGCAATTAAGTAAAGTTCCCCGACCAATGAACGAAAAGAAGCTGGAAAATGGAACCCGCATGAACGATGATGTCCATCAACTCAGAGGCATCAAGCTGACATGGCTCAAGAGAGACCCGGGTTACTTTTTAGGGGATCTCAAGGTGGCGCCGGCCCACCTGGAGGAGTGCTTCGATGCGGACACCCTGTTCTACGACATCTTTTTCGAGCCGACCAACCGGTATCTGGTCGCTGTCGGCCCGCCCCTGGGCAATTTGCAGCTAGCTATACAGATATATGTAAACGGAGAGCCGGTCAAACTTAAAGTGATCAGGAAGGCGGCCAGATGGAAGCATCTGGTGAGGGGGAAGGTGAGCCGAATAGCAGAGAGAAATGACATCCTGGTCAAGGCGAATGGACACCGGTGGCAACTCAGCGTACCTGAAAACGACAGTGGAACCGGACACAAATTTACCCTGTGCGCCATACAGAAAGACAACAGGGAGCACTGGATAAAAGACTGGATCGAGCATTATCGAAAAATCGGAGTGGACAGGGTGATTCTCTACGACAACAACAGCGAGAAATCCCCCGACGTCGATGCCATTGTCATCCCCTGCTCATACAACAAATACGGCCTCAGTAAATATTTCGGTACTTATGGGCGACAGGCGATGCTAGCCTGTTTTCTGCATACAAGTCTGCTGACGATCTGTTGCTACAAATACAGAAGCGGCCACCTTCTGAGTTTTGATGTTGACGAACTGCTACAGGTCAAGAATCTGGAGAAATACAGGGGGCGTAAATTGGTCTATTTTGATTCCTGTTTTGTAGAAACCAAAACGGACGGGAAGCTGCCTCGGGATTACTCGTTCAGACACTTTGTATACAGAGCCAAGCGCAGGAGAAAGGAGGCCCCCAAATACATTGCCAGGATGGACACCATGCTGTGCTCACGAAGTCAGCACCGAGTGAAATTAAAGGGAAATTTCACCCCGAGAAGGCTGATTATTAAGATTAAGAGGATCTGGTCGTATCTGAAGTTCATACTTTCAAAGAAACTGACGTCCCCAATGGCTCCTCAGGGTGAAGACACTGCTTATCGCTACAGGGAAGTATATATGGGCGAAGATGTTTATTATCACTACAAGGGAATAAATACAGGCTGGAAAGAGGATCGACTCACTTTCGATGAAGCCACAGAGGTCGTCAAAATCAAGGATTTACATCTCTAAGTTGCGACTGAGTTTTATAATGACAGAAGATCGTGCCCAAGCGGAGCGCGAGTGGACTCCCCGGCCACCCAAGCTTCGCTTGATCCAGACTGACATCGCTGCGAACGATGTTCATCAGCTCAGGGGCATTCAGTTGAAAGAACTCGGAAGGGACCCGGGTTACTTTTTGGGAGACTGCCTGCGCCGGGTAGAGCAGGCCCATTTGGAGGAGTGTTTTGATACGGACACCCTGTTCCACGATGTTTTCTTCGAACCGACCAACCAGCATCTGGTCGCCGTCGGACCGCCTCTGGGCAATCTGCAAGTGGATTTACAGATCTCTGTCAACGGAGAACCTGTTGAACTCGATGTGATTGAGCAGGCGGCTGAACGGCTGTACCTGGTGAGGGGGAAGGTAAGCCGTATTGAAAAGCTGAACGATGTTTTAGTCAAGGCAAACGAACAGAAGCGGGAGCTTAGCGTACCCAAAAACAACACAGAGGCCGGGCATGAATTTACCCTGTGCTCAGTACAAAAGAACAACAAGGAGAACTGGATAAAGGACTGGATTGAGCATTATCGAAAAATCGGAGTCGATCGGGTGATTCTCTATGACAACAACAGTGAGAAGCTCCCCGATGTCGATGCCATTGTCATTCCCTGCCCCTACAGACACGGTCTGTCCAAATATCTCACTGTTTATGGATCAGCGGTGTGGCCAGCCAATTTTCTGCAGAGAAGTTTGTTGACAATCTGTGGCTACAAATACCAAAGCGGCCATCTACTGAATTTTGATATTGATGAGTTGCTGCAGGTCAAAAGCCTGCAGAAATTCAAAAAGCGCAAACTGGTCTATTTTGATTCTTACTTTGTAGAAACCAAATTAGACGGAAAATTACCCAAGGATTACTCGTTCAGGCATTTTGTATATAGAAATGCCCGTATGAGAAATAGAAATTATAAATTTATGGTCAAGATGGAAGCGTTGCTTTACTGCCACCATTCACATAGGGCAGTATTGAAAAAGTCCATCTCAACAAGAGTCATGTTAGAACTTCAGAGGATTGGAAAGAAAGTGATGGCAAAAATCGCTCCTCAAAGCGGGGATGTTTTTTATCACTATAAGGGAATCAATACCGGCTGGAAGGTGGATCGGTCTCACCTTGACGAAACCACAGAGGTGGTGAAGTTCAAGAATTGACGCCTCCGGATTGCGGTCGGGGTTCTATCATGATCACAATATCGCGCTGGTCAATCACGAGCGGCCCTTGCAGGGAGCGCCCAGAACCTGTCTAGCCCTGTCGAACCGCGGGATTGCCATCGCTGGCCGCCGACTTTGCAACCCTGCCTTTTTTCTTGCAATTCAAGCTCCCCAAACAATGAAAAGTAGTGAAAAGAAGCCTGAGGGAAACGGAATCCGCACGAACGACGACGTCCATCGGCTCAGGGGCATCCGACTGAAGGGGCTCAAAAGGGACCCGAGCTACTTTCTGGGAGACTGCCAGGTAGAGCAGGCCCATCTGCAGGAGTGCTTCGATGCGGATACCCTGTTCTACGACATTTTTTTCGAGCCGACCAACCGGTATCTGGTTGCCGTCGGCCCGCCTCTGGGCAATTTGCAGGTTGACACACAGATCTGGGTAAACGGCGAACGAATCAAGCTCAAAGTGATCAGGAGGGCAGCCAAATGCAAACATCTGGTGAGGGGGAGGGTGAAGCAAGTCGCAAAACGGAATGACATTGCAGTTCAGGCAAACGGACAGCGGTGGGAACTCGACATCCCCGAAAACAACACTGGAACCGGGCACAGATTTACCCTCTGCGCGAAACAGAAAGGCAACAGGGAGCAATGGATAAAGGACTGGATTGAACATTATCGAAAAATTGGAGTCGACAGGGTGATTCTCTACGACAACAACAGCGAGAAACTCCCCGATGTCGATGCCATCGTCATCCCCTGCCCCTACAAATTCGGTCTCAACAAATATCACAGCCTTTACGGGCAGCGGGTCAACAAAACGACTTTTCTACAGAACAGTCTGCTGACGATCTGTGGCTACAAGTACCGAAGCGGCCATCTGCTGAACTTTGATATTGACGAGTTGTTGCAAGTCAAAAGCCTGGAAAAATTCAGGGAGCAACAATTGGTTTATTTTAATTCCTACCTCATAGAAACCAAAACAGACGGGAAGCTACCCGAGGACTACTCGTTCAGGCATTTCATATACAGAAATGCGCACCCAAGAAATCGATCCTATAAGTACATAGTCAGGATGGACGCGCTGCTGTACTCCCGTGATCCGCACTGGGCAAAATTAAATCCCATCCCAAGAAATATAAGGAGAATAGTTTCAGGATTGATGAGGATTTGGCTGCATCTGAAAGAAAAACTCCCAGTGGTGTCAAAAATAGCTCCCCAAAACGAAAGAAGCGGTGAAGCTCAAAGATTCTATAAGCATGAGCCTTTGAGTACGGATGTCTACCATCACTACAAGGGAATCAATACAGGTTGGAGAGACGATAGGTCCACTTTCGATGAGACTACAGAAGTCGTGAAGCTTGAAGATTGAATGAACATGAATCTTATGAGTATGAGCCTTAAGCTGGGAATACTTCAGAGGTTGAAAATGAGCCGGAGTGGACCCTTGAGGGCGCCGATAAATTTCCTGCCGCAGGCTGATCCGCTGAAGTAAAAAGGGCCAGGACAAGCCACAACCGAAGTGCGCCCGGGCTTTATAATGATGAGAGATTCTCGGCGGTCAAAGTACGGACGAGCCCTGCTCCGGCCACGCCCAGGCACTGCTCTGTTCCAAATTGACAGCGCGACACGAATTGCCGCTGAACACCCATCTTCCGCCCTCCCCGCCCGATGAAAAGCAATGAAAAAATTTGGCAAATACAACCCTCATGAATGACGATGTTCATCAATTAAGAGGCCTCAGACTGACAGAGCTCAAGAGAGACCCGAACTACTTCTCGGGAGGCCGCGGGATCAAGCCGGCGCATCTTGAGGAGTGCTTTGATGCGGACACCCTGTTTCACGACGTTTTTTTCGAACCGACCAACCGGCATCTGATCGCCGTCGGCCCGCCTCTGGGCAATCTGAAATTGCGCATACAGTTGTATGTAAACGGAGAGCCTGTCGAGTTCAAGACAATCCGGCAAGCAGCCAGAAGGCTGCTTCTGATGAGAGGGGAGCCGAGCCGGGTTGCAGAACGGAATGACATTCTCATCAAGGCAGATGGGCAGAAGTGGGAACTCAGCGTCCCTGAGAACAACAGTGGGACCGACCATAAATTTACCCTCTGTACGATACAGAAAGACAACAGGGAGCATTGGATAAGAGACTGGATTGAACACTATCGAAAAATGGGAGTCGATCGAGTGATCATCTATGACAACAACAGCGAAAAGCCTCCTGACGTCGATGCCATTGTCGTCCCCTGTCCATACAAGTACGGCTTCGACAAATATCTCAGCGTCTATGGACGACGGCTGCGGAGAAACGGTTTTCTGCAGAGAAGTCTGCTGACAATCTGTAGCTACAAATACAGAAGCGGACACCTGCTGAACTTTGATATCGACGAGCTCCTGCAGGTCAAAAGTCTGGAGAAATACAGGGGGCGTAAAATCGTTTATTTCAATTCCTACTTCATAGAGACTAAAACAGACCGGAAGTTGCCTGAAGGCTACTCATACAGGCATTTTGTATATAAAAATGCGCACAGGAGAAATCGCTCCCATAAATACATGGTCAGGATGGACGCCATGCTGTACTCACACGGCCCGCATCGCGCAATACTCAAGGGCACTATCGCCCCCGGGATCATGATTGTACTGAACATGATCTGGTCGTATCTGAAGGCCAAGATTCCGGCGATATCAAAAATGGCTCCTGAAAGCGAAGATGTCTTCTATCACTACAGGGGAATCAATACAGGCTGGAAATGGGATAGATCCCCCTTTGACGAAGCCACGGAAGTAGTCAAACTTGAGGATTGACGACTCTGGGTTGCGGTCGGAGTTTATCATGATGAAAAATTACAGCGGGCCAGGCTCAAGCAGACTCCCTGGTACTCTGCTTTGGCCCCGGCTGAGCGCGGCAGGCCATGGCAGGCCGACGATCCTGCAACCCCGCCTTTTCTCGTGCAATTACGTCTCCCCCAAAGTGAAAAGCAGTGAAGAGAACCTGGGACGGGTGCTGTCCGCATGAACAACGATGTCCATCAACTCAGGGGCATCCAATTGAAAGGACTCGGGAGGGACCCGGGTTACTTTTTGGGAGGCCTCATGGTGGAACCGGCACATCTGCAGGAGTGCTTCGACGCAGACACCCTGTTTCACGACATCTTTTTCGAACCGACCAACCAGCATCTGGTCGCGGTCGGCCCGCCCCTGGGGAATCTGCGAACAGACCTGAATATCTACGTAAACGGAGAGCCGGTTAAGTTCAACGTGATCAGGAGGGCCGCCAAATGGCTGCACCTGATCAGGGGGGAGGTGAACCGGGTTGCAAAGCAGAATGATATTCTCATCAGGGCAAACGGATACCAATGGGAACTCAGCGTACCCGAAAACGACAGCGGAACCGGGTACAGGTTTACCCTCTGCGCAAAACAGAAAGACAACAGGGAACACTGGATAAAAGACTGGATTGAACACTATCGAAAAATCGGCGTCGACAGGGTGATTCTCTACGACAACAACAGCGAGGAGCTCCCCGATGTCGATGCCATCGTCGTCCCCTGCCCCTACAAATTCGGTCTCAACAAATATCGCAGCCTTTACGGGCGTCGGGTCTATAAAACCACTTTTCTACAGGGCAGTCTGCTGACAATCTGTTGCTACAAGTACCGAAGCGGCCACCTGTTGAGCTTTGATATCGACGAGCTGTTGCAGGTCAAAAGCCTGGAAAAATACGAGGGACGCAAAGTCGTTTATTTTAACTCCTGTTTCATAGAGACCAAAACAGACGGGGAATTGCCCGAAAATTACTCCTTCAGGCATTTTGTATACAGAAACGCGCACACCAGAAATCGGGACTACAAGTACATGGTCAGGATGGAGGCGCTCTTGTATTCACTCAGCCCGCACATCCCCATATTAGAGGGAAACTACGTCCCGAGAAAAATGATTGTGAAACTCAAGAGGATCTGGTTGTACCTGCTGGGCAAACTCCCGAAGCCGTTGAGGTCTGCAATGGCTCCTCCCAGCGGGGATGTCTTTTATCACTACAAGGGAATCAACACCGGTTGGAAAGTCGATCGATCCTCTTTCGATGAGACTACGGAGGTCGTGAAGCTTGAAGCTTCACGTCCCCCGGCATGAGTCGTCTGCCGACATGAAAGATGACGTTCACGAGCTCAGGGGCATCAGTCTGAAGGGGATCAGGAGGGACCCGGGCTATTTTCTGAAAGGCTACAGGATGGAGCAGGCGGACCTGGAGGAGTGCTTTGATGCGCGCGCATCTCGCGGAAAAACTCCATCTGCGATGGAGCAGGCGGACCTGGAGGAGTGCTTTGATGCGGACACCCTTTTCTACGATGTTTTCTTCGAACCGACGAACCGGCATCTGGTTGCCGTCGGCCCGCCTCTCGGCAATCTGCAGTTGGACTTGAAGTTGTACGTGAACGGGGAGCCAATCGGGCACACCATGAGCAGGCGAGCGGCGAAACGGTCATATTTGGTGAGGGGGGAGGTGAGCCGGGTTGAAAGACTGAACGACATCGTGGTCCAGGCAAACGGACAGCGAGGGGAAGTCCGCGTACCTGAAAACAACAGCGGAACAGGATACAGATTCACCCTCTGTACGCTACAGAAAAACAACAGAGAGCATTGGATAAGAGACTGGATTGAGCACTACCGAAAGATGGGAGTCGACAGAGTGATCATCTATGACCACAACAGCGAGAAACTCCCCGATGTCGACGCCATTGTCATCCCCTGCCCTTACAAATACGGTTTCCTTAAATCTTCCGAAGCCTCCAGCCTACAAGTGCGGAGAACCAATTTTCTCCAAAGAAGCCTGCTGACGATCTGTGGCTACAAATACCGAAGCGGCCATCTGCTGAATTTTGATATCGACGAGTTGCTGCAGGTCGAAAGTCTGGAGAAATACCGGGAGCGCAAGATAGTTTATTTCGATTCCTACTTTGTAGAAACGAGAGTAGACAGAAAGCTGCCCACAGACTATTCGTTCAGGCACTTTGTATACAGAAACGCACAGATGAGAAACCGGTCCTACAAATATCTGGTGAAAATGGAAGAGATGCTGTACTCACGAGATCCGCACTGGGCAGTACTAAAGGGAAATTTCGCCCCGAGAAAAATAATCTTGAAAATCTGGAAAATTTGCTCCTACCTGAGGTCCCAGCTTCCTAAGAGGCTGAGGGCTAAAATGGCTCTTCAAGACAAGGATGTTTTTTATCACTATAAGGGAATAAGCACCGGTTGGAGAGTTGACAAGTCCTCCTTTGACGACACTACAGAGATCGTGAGACTCGAGGATTCACAACTCTAAGGGAATGAAGTTTGCATGAACGACGATGTCCATAAACTCAGGTGCGTCAGGCTGGAGGGACGCAGGAGAGACCCGCGTTACTTTTTAGGAGATCACCGGGTAGAGCAGGCTCATCTAGAGGAGTGCTTCGATGCCGATATCCTGTTCTACGACATTTTTTTCGAGCCGACCAATCGACACCTCGTTGCCGTCGGCCCGCCCCTCGGCGACTTGCAATTGGACATACAGATCTATGTAAACGGAACACCGGTTGAACTCAATATAATCAAGCGGGCGGCCAAACGGTTGCACCTGCTGAGGGGGGAGGTGAGCCGGATTGCAAAACAGAACGACATTCTCATCAAGGCGAACGGACAGAGGTGGGAACTCAGCATACCTGAAAACAACAGCGGAACCGGGCATAAATTTACCCTCTGCGCCATACAGAAAGACAACAGGGAGCATTGGATAAAGGACTGGATTGAGCATTACCGAAAAATCGGCGTTGACCGAGTGATCCTCTACGACAACGGCAGCGAAAAACTCCCCGGGGTCGACGCCATTGTCATCCCCTGCCCATACAAGTACGGCCTCCGTGTATACCGCCGTATTTATGGACGATGGACATCTAAAATTACTTTTCTGCAGACAAGTTTGCTGACGATCTGCAGCTACAAGTACCGAAGCGGCCACCTGCTGAATTTTGATATCGACGAGTTGCTGCAGGTCAAAAGCCTGGAGAAGTACAGGGAACGCAAAGTAATTTATTTCGATTCCCGCTTCATAGAAACCAAGGTAGACGGGGAAATGCCCGAAGACTACTCGTTCAGGCATTTTGCATACAGAAACGCGCGGATAAGAAATACAGCCTATAAAACTATGGTCAGGATGGACGAGCTTCTGTATGCCCACAGCCCGCACCGCGCAGTACTGAAGGGAAATTTCGTTCTGGGGAGAATCATCTTAAAACTTCGGAGGATCGGATTCTATCTGAAGGCCAGGCTTCCACAGAAACTGATGGAAAGAATAGCCCCTCAGGACGAAGGCATCTTTTATCACTACAGGGGAATCAACACAGGTTGGAAATTCGACATATCCCCTTTTGACGAGACTACGAAAGTGGTGAAACTGAAGGATTGACGCCTATAGGCTGGGCTCGGGCTTTATCATGATGAGAGGTCATAACGGCCGACGAGCGGAGGCTCCTCTCTAGCCCCTCAAGCCTTGCTTTGGCCCCGGCTGAATGGGGATGGCTTGCCGCTGGCCGACCACACCAAGTCCCCTTTACTTTGCAACCCAGGCCCCCAACCAATGAAAAGAGCCCGACCGAGGATGCAACCCGCATGAACGGCGATGTCCATCGACTCAGAGGCACCCGGCTGAAGGGAATCGAGAGAGACCCCAGCTACTTTTTACGAAACTGCCGGGTAGAGCAGGCCCATCTGCAGGAGTGCTTTGATGCGGATACCCTGTTCTACGACATCTTCTTTGATCCGACCAACCGACATCTGGTCGCCGTCGGACCGCCCATCGGCAACCTGCAGATAGATTTGGAGATCTACGTAAACGGAGAGCCGGTTAAGTTTGATGTGATCAAGAAGGCGGCCAGTCGGGTGCATCTGGTGAGGGGGAAAGTGAACCGGATCGAAAAACGAAATGACATTCTGGTCAAGGCAAACGGACACCAATGGCAACTCAGCGTACCTGAAAACAACACTGGAACCGGGTCCAAATTTACCTTGTGTACACTACAAAAAGACAACAGAGAGCATTGGATAAAGGACTGGATTGAACATTATCGAAAAATCGGAGTCGATCGGGTAATCCTCTACGACAACAACAGCGAGAAGCTACCTGAGGTTGATGCCATCGTCATACCCTGCCCTTACAGATTCGGCCTCAATAAATATGTCAGTATTTATGGAGGACAGATGTCGCATGCCAGTTTTCTGCAGAGAAGTATGCTGACGATCTGCAGCTACAAGTACCAAAGCGGCCATCTGCTGAATTTTGATATCGACGAGCTGCTGCAGGTCAAAAGTCTGGACAAGTTCAAAAAGCGCAGACTGATTTGTTTTGATTGCTACTTTGTAGAAACCAAATCAGACAAGAAGTTACCCGAAAACTATTCGTTCCGACATTTTGTATATAGAAACGCCCATATGAGAAACGGAGGCTATAAATATATGGTCAAAATGGAAGCTTTACTGTATTCTAATGATGCGCACTACCCAGTATTAATAAAATCACTCTCAGCAGCAATTATCTTAATACTTCAGAGGCCTTGTTTGTACCTGAGGGCCAGACTTGCAAAGAAAACGGCGAGGGTGCCCAAAATCGATTATCTGGGAGAGCATGTTTTTTATCACTACAAGGCAATCAATACCGACTGGAAGGAAGACAGGTCCTCCTTTGATGAGGCTACGGAGGTGGTGAAGCTCAAGGGTGCACAATCCCAGACATAAGCTGCCGGTCAGCCATGCCTGAGAGGCGGGGAATGAACGGCCCGACTGGAGAGAACGCCGGCGCATGCCCCGCCGCCCGAGCCTGATTGAAGAGGCAGGGAGAGTCGAAAAAGGCGTTCATGCCGACAGGCTTCCAGGGGATGGCATAGAATGATTCAGCTCTCCCCCGCCCTGAATCGAGCATGAATACGGAACTGCCATCAGCTGCCCACGCCACCGGCTTCATCGCCATCATGGCCCGCCATAAGGTGGCGGCCAATATCCTCATGCTGCTGATGATCCTCTCCGGTCTCTGGGGACTGGCCAACCTTAACCGCCAGTTTCTGCCGACTTTCACCCTCGACGCCGTCCTCGTCATCGTCGTCTGGCCGGGGTCTACGGCCCAGGACGTCGATGTCGGCATCGCCCAACCGATCGAACTGGCCCTGAAAGAACTGGAAAATGTAAAGAAGCTCAGTATCGTCTCGCGCCCGGGTTCTGCCGAAACCACCATTGAGGTCACGGAGGGAGCCGACCCCCAGAGGGTGGTGGAGGATGTCAGCCGCATACTCAGCCAACTGAACACCCTGCCGGGCGACGCCAGGGATCCAGTGGTGCGGCGGGCCCAGAACTACGAGAGGATGGGTCGTTTCGTGCTGACCACCGAAGGCACGGCCGCGGAGTTGTGGAGCACGGCCCGCCGGCTTGAGCGCGAGCTGTTGAATTTCGGCATCGACAAGATCACCACCGGCGGTCTGCCGCGGGAGGAGATCCGCATAGAAGTGCCCATTGAACGGCTCGCCGGCTTGCAGTTGTCGTTGCCGCAGATCGCCGACACCATCAATTCCCTGAGCCGGAACGTCTCGGCCGGCCGCTTCGGCCGCGACGACGGCGCGCGCGAGCTGCGCAGCGCGGCCCAGAGGCGCGACCCGCTCGAGTTCGCCTCGCTGAAATTAATCTCCGCCGACGGCCGCAACCTGCGCCTCGGCGACATCGCCGACATCTCTCGCAGACCGGCGGAAAACCAGCCCAGCATGCGCCACGAGGGCAAGCTGGCGGTCGAATTCAACCTGCAGCGGCTGCCCGACAACGACCTGCTGGAACAAGCCGGCCTGCTACAGGACTGGATCGCCAGAAAAACCAGCGATGGGTCCCTGCCGGACGGCTTCAGGATCACACTCTACAACGAGCGCTGGAAGCTGCTGCAGCAACGCATTGACCTGCTCCTCAAGAACGCCGCCGGCGGCCTGGCGCTGGTCGTCCTCATGCTGATTCTCTTCCTCAACCGCCGCCTGACCACCTGGGTGGCCGTCGGCATACCCGTGTCCTTCCTCGCCACTTTCTTCTTCATGGCGGGGACCGGCAAGACCATCAACATGATCAGCCTCTTCGGTCTCATCATGGCTCTCGGCATCGTCGTTGACGACGCCGTCGTCGTCGGCGAAAACATGTTCTCCCGCCTCGAGCGCGGCGCCGACGCCACCTCAGCCGCCATCGCCAGCGCCCACCACATGCTGCCGCCCATCATCGCCTCCTCCCTGACGACCGTGGCCGCCTTCCTGCCGCTGCTGCTGGTCGGCGGCATCATCGGCCAGATCCTGCGTGACATTCCCATGGTCGTCATCTGCGTCATCCTCGCCTCCCTTGTCGAGTGCTTTCTCGTACTGCCCGGCCATCTGAGCCACAGCCTCGCCGACTACGGACCCAAGGCACGGCTGGCCGGGCTGCGGGCGCGGCTCGACCGCGGCTTCGACCGCATGCGCAACCACCACTTCCGCCGCCTGAGCCACTGGTGCTTTGAATACCGCGGCTTCACCCTCAGCACCACCTTCGCCATCCTCCTCATCTCCTTCGCGCTCGTCGCCGGCGGCAAACTGAAATTCATCTTCTTCCCCTCGATTGAGAGCGACGCCATCCTCGCCTCCGTGGAATATAGCGCCGGAACCCGGCCCGAGACGACCAAAAAATATCTGGCCCGACTCGAACAGGCCCTGCTGCAGGCCGAGAAAAATCTGGTCGATGAAAACGGCGTCCTCGTCAAAACAGTGATCGTCTCCGAGGGCCGGTCGTTTTCGATCGGCCGCAGCAGCGCAGTTAACGTCGGCGATCAGTTCGGCGGCATCTTTGTCGGCATGCAGACCGGCGAGCGGCCCTTCTCGAATCGAGATCTCATCAGGGAGTGGAAGAGGCTCGCCGCCGAAGACAGCGAGCCCGGCCTGCAGAGTCTGCTGATCAGTGCCCTCCAGGGCGGCCCGCCCGGCGAGGCGATCGAATTCAACATCCGCGGTGCCGACATCGACAATCTCAAGGCGGCGGCCGAAGAGTTCAAGGCGCTGCTGCGCGATTACGACGGGGTGTACAACATCCGCGATACCCTGCCCTACGGCAACGAGGAGTACCTGTTCCAGCTGAGCCCGCTGGCGCGCTCGCTCAATTTCTCGGTAGCCGACCTCGGTCGCCAGTTGCGCTCGGCCTTTGAGGGCATTGAAGTCCAGACCTTCCACGAACAGAACAGCGACATCCAGGTGCGGCTACAGCTGCCCGAGCACCAGCGCAACCTCATCTCCACCCTCGAGCGCCTGCCGGTGCGCCGCGGCCCTGTGGCGATCCCGCTCGGCGATCTCGTCGATTTTCGCATCGGCCGCGGCCTCGACCGGATTGAGCGCATCGACGGCGCGCCGACCGTCATCGTCAAGGCCCAAGTCGACAACAAGGTCGCCAATGCCAACGAGATCATCGCCCGCCTCCGAGCCGAGGCAGTGCCGGGGCTGATCCGAAAATACGGCTTTGATTACAGCTTCGGCGGCTCGCGGGAAAACCAGCGCGAAACCCTGGGCGACATGCGGACGGGCGTACTCATCGGCATCGCCCTGATCTACCTGATCCTCGCCTGGGTCTTCTCTTCCTACACCCGCCCCTTCATCATCATGACGGCCATCCCCTTCGGCATCGCCGGCGGCATCTACGGCCACTTCATCATGAACATCGACCTCACCGTCCTCTCCATGTTCGGCTTTTTCGGCCTGGCCGGCATCGTCATCAACAATTCCATCGTACTCCTGACTTTTTATGACGATCTGCGGGCCCGGGGGATGGCGCCGCTCGACGCCGCTGTCGAGGCTGCCTGCCAGAGGCTGCGGGCGGTTATGGTGACTTCCCTGACGACCATCGGCGGCCTGACGCCGATTATGTTCGAGACTTCGCGTCAGGCGCAGTTCCTGATTCCCATGGCGGTCTCCCTCGTCTTCGGCCTCGCCCTCGGCGCTTTTCTGATTTTGCTGGTGGTGCCCTCCCTGATGGTCATGAGCGAAAACCTGGGGGCCTCCCTGCGCACCTTCATCTCCGAGGGCCCCAGAAGCGGCCCGCTGGCCCGGTTTATCGGCGAGCCCGATCAGCTTGAACGGGCCTGACCGAAACCGACTGCCCGCCCCAGGCGACAGGGGGGAGCCTCCTGAAGCAGCCCTGCCACCCTTGAATGCCAGACTCTGTGCGGGTTCCCTGTAGTATATTTAAAGCCCCGCCCTCCTCGGCGATCTTGCACTCCAGTCCCCCTGCCGGCAGGTTGTTACAGCATCCCCTTAACGATTCTTCCGTCAACTCAAGCAGAACATGAGCACAATGAAAAGAATCCTCAGCCGCATCCCCAGGCGCCTGCTGCGCATTCTGCTGGTAGTCGCGCCGCCGGCGATCGCCATCGCCTTTTTCATGATCATGGTTGCAAGCAGGCCGCCGGCCCGGACCACCGAGGTTCCGCCGCAACGGCTGCTGGTTGAGGCCGTCGAGTTTGTGCCCCAGAGGCTGGCTCCCCAACTGAGGCTGTTCGGCGAGGTTGTCGCCCACCAGCGCGCCCGCATCTCCCTCGATGTCAGCGGCCGCATCGCCAGGGTCAAGGTGCGTCCCGGCGATACGGTCGAGGCGGGCCAGTCGCTCGTCGAGCTCGACCAGACCCGCTTCGATCTGGCCCTGAAGCGCGCCCGGAACGCTCTTGACGAGGTGCAACTGCTGGTCCGCGATCAACAGAACAATGTCAATCTTCTGCGATCGGCGCTCGTGAACCGTCGCGAAGTGCTGAAGATACGACGCTCTGCCGCCGGGCGCGGACACCAGTTGTACGAAGTCGCCGCCATACCCATCCAGGAGCTGGAGAGCCGCGAGACCGCCCTGCGGGAACAGCAGATCGCCTTTGACCAGGCCGCCGCCTCGCTCAAGGCCGCCGAGCTGTCGCTGCAGCGGCAGCGCCACCAGCTGGCGCGGGCCGGGGCCGACCTGCGCGAGGCTCAGTACAACAAGAGGCAGAGCCTGGTGGAAGCGCCCTTCGCCGGTCGCGTCGTCAAGGTTTCGGTCGCCGCCGGCGACCTGGCCTCTCCGGGGGCCGCGCTGGTCGAGATCTACGGCTATTCGCGCATTGAAGTCAAGGCCCAGATCGAACAGAAATACCTGCCGATCTTTGAAGGTCGGCGCCACGAGCAGATCAGCGGCTCCATGAGCCTCGCCGGCGACAGATGGCGGCTGTCCTTTGCCCGCCTCGCCGCCGCCGCCGATCCTCAGACCGGCGGCCTCGACGCCTATTTCCGCATCCACGGTCCGCTGGACCAACTGGCCGTCGGCCGCAGAATCTCGATTAATGTCTCCCTGCCGCCCGTGGACAACTCCTATGCCATCGCAGCCCAGGCCATCTTCAACGGCCAGCAGGTCTATCGCATCGACGACCAGCAACGGCTCGATGCCCAGCCCATCGATATCCTCGGCAACTGGGGCGAAGACGGCTACCTGATCACAGGCCCCAACCTCAGGGAGGGTGATCGCATCATGATCACGCGCCTGCCCAATCCGCTGTCCGGCCAGGAAGTCCGAGTCCGCATCAGCGCACCCCTCTGAGCCCGCCGTGAACGGAGAGCTGCAGGCACCGGGCACGGCCACGGGCTTCATCGCCCTGATGGCCCGCCACAGGGTGGCGTCGAACATCGTCATGATGTTGATGATTCTGTCCGGCCTCTGGGGGCTGTCCAGCCTCAACCGCCAGTTCCTGCCGCCCTTTTCGATCGACGTCGTCGTCGTCAGCATCGTCTGGCCGAGCGCTTCGGCCGAGGACGTCGACGTCGGCATCGCCCAACCGGTCGAGCTGGCGCTGAAAGAGCTGGAGAACGTCAAGAAAATGACCATCACCTCGCGCCGGGGCTATGCCGGCATAACCATCGAGGTCATAGAGGGGGTCGATCCGCAGGTCGTCGTCGATGACGTCAAGCGCATCCTCGACCAGCTCACGACCCTGCCGGGCAATTCTGAAACCCCTGTGGTCCAGGCCGGTCAGTTTTACGAGGGCATCGGCCGCTTCGTGCTGAGTACCACTGGCCCGCCCTCGGAGTTATGGAACACGGCCCGCGAGCTGGAGCGCGATCTGTTGAATTTTGGCATCGACAAGGTCGTGACTGACGGACTGCCGCCCGAGGAGATCAGCATCGAAGTGCCGATGGAGCGGCTCGTCGGCATGCAGATGTCGCTGCCGCAGATCGCCGACATCATCAATTCCCTGAGTCAGGATGTCTCGGCCGGCCGCTTCGGCCGCGACCAGGGCTCGCGCGAACTGCGCAGCGTCGCCCAAAAGCGCGATCCGCTCGAGTTCGCCGACCTCTTGCTGCAGTCTGACGACGGCCGCAATGTACGTCTCGGCGACATCGCCCACATTTCCCGCCGGGCCGAGGAGGGCTCGCCCATCAGCAAATTCGAGGGCCAGCAGGCGGTCGAGTTCGAGTTGCAGAGGCTCGCTGGCAACGACCTGCTCGATCAGGCCGAACTCATGCAGCGGTGGATCGCGCAGAAGAAAACCGACGGCTCCCTGCCGGAAAACATGGAGATCACCGTGTACAACGAGGACTGGCTGCTGCTGGAGCAACGCATCAATCTGCTGCTGAAAAATGCCGCCGGCGGTCTGGTGCTCGTGCTCCTCGTGCTGATCCTCTTCCTCAACCGCCGCCTGACCACCTGGGTGGCCGTCGGCATACCAGTGTCGTTTCTGGCGACCTTTTTCGTCATGAGCGGCTTCGACAAGACGATCAACATGGTCAGCCTCTTCGGGCTCATCATGGCCCTAGGCATCGTCGTTGACGACGCCGTTGTCGTCGGCGAGAACATGTTCTCCCATCTCGAGCGCGGCCTCGATTCCACCTCCGCCGCCATCGCCAGCGCCCACCGCATGCTGCCGCCCATCGCCGCCTCGTCGCTGACGACGGTCGCCGCCTTTCTGCCGCTGCTGCTCGTCGGCGGCATCATCGGCCAGATCCTGCGCGACATCCCCCTTGTCGTCATCTGCGTGATTCTCGCCTCGGTCATCGAGTGCTTCCTGGTGCTGCCGGGCCATCTGAGCCACAGCCTGAAGAACTTCAAGCCGGGACAGCAGGCGTCCAGAATGCGGGCCGCGCTCGATCGCGGTTTCGAGCGGCTGCGCCATCGCTTCCACGACCTGAGTCACTGGTGCTTCGAGTACCGCGGCTTCACCCTCAGCACCACCTTCGCCATCCTCGTCATCTCCTTTGCGCTCGTCGCCGGCGGCCTGCTGAAATTCACCTTCTTCCCCGTGATCGAAAGCGACGCCATCCTCGTCAATGTCGAATACAGTTCCGGAACCCGGCCGGAAGTCACGAGAAAGTACTTGACCCGGCTCGAAGAGTCGCTGCTCCAGGCCGAGAAGAACCTGGTCGGCGACAACGGCATTCTCGTCAATTCAGTGGTCGTCTCCGAAGGCAGCTCGCTCTCGATTGATCAGGAGATTCCCGAAACCCCCGGCGATCATTTCGGCGGCATGTTCGTCAGCATGAAGCCTGGCGAGCGGCCGGTGACCAACGTCGCCCTCATGGATGAGTGGAGGAGGCTCGCGGCCGAAGAGAACGAGCCCGGGCTGCAGAACCTGCTGATCGCCGAGCCCCAGGCCGGGCCGCCGGGCGACCCGATCGAGTTCAACATCCGCGGTACCAATCTCGAGAACATCAAGGCGGCCGCCGAGGAGTTCAAGCTGGCGCTGCGCGACTACGCCGGCGTCAACAACATCCGCGACACCCTGCCCTATGGCAACGAGGAGTTTATCTTCAGGCTGACGCCGCTGGCGCGCTCGCTCGACTTTTCGGTGGCCGAGATCGGCCAGCAACTGCGCTCGGCCTTTGCCGGCATCGAAGTCCAGACCTTCTACGACAAAAGCGCCGAAGTTCAGGTGCGGTTGCATCTGCCCGAAAAGGAGCGCAATGTCGTCGCCTCCCTCAACCGCCTGCCCGTGCGCCGCGGGCCGGTTGTCATCCCGCTCGGCGACCTCGTCAATTTTGATATCGGCCGCGGCATTGAGCAGATCGAACGCATCGACGGCGCCCCGACCGTGATCGTCAAGGCCAAGATCGACGTCAACGTCGCCAACGCCAACGAGGTCATCGCCCGGCTCCAGACTGAGGTCGTGCCGGATATCGTTCGCAAATACGGCATCGACTACCGTTTCGGCGGCTCCCAGGAAGACCAGAAGCAGACCCTCAACGACATGCTGGTCGGCCTCGGACTCGGCGTCGCCCTGATCTATCTGATTCTCGCCTGGGTCTTCTCCTCCTATACCCGCCCCTTCATCGTCATGACGGCCATCCCCTTCGGCATCGCCGGCGCCATCTACGGCCACTTCATCATGGGCATCGATCTGACCCTGCTGTCCATGTTCGGCTTGTTCGGCCTGTCGGGCATCGTCATCAACAACTCCATCGTCCTCCTGTCTTTTTACGACGACCTGCGGGCCGCGGGCATGGAACCGCTCGATGCTGCCGTCGAGGCCGCCTGCCAGCGGCTGCGGGCGGTCATGGTAACCTCCCTGACGACCATCGGCGGCCTGACGCCGATCATGTTCGAAACCTCGCTCCAGGCACAGTTCCTGATTCCCATGGCGGTCTCTCTCGTCTTCGGCCTCGCTCTGGGCGCCTTCCTGATTCTGCTGGTGGTGCCCTCCATGATGGTCATGAGCGAAAACATGAGGGCCTCCCTGAGCTCCTTCATCAACGAAGGACCCCGGTCGGGCCGGCTGGCAAAATACCTCGGCGAGCCCAGACAGCTCGGTGAACGAGCCTGAGAACTTCCACCACAACTTTTCAACCCCTGGTCGATGTCGCAAACTGCCTTTTTCGTTGTCAGCGTCTTTATCCTGGCCGCCGCGCTCCTGTGGCCGGCCTCGCGGATGATCTGGGTGCTCAGCGTGCGTCGCATCGAAAAACGCACCAAGACACGCCTCAGGCCCGAAGAGATCGCCGGCCAGAAACGCCGCGCCTGGATCATCGCCATCTTCTGTTGCCTGGTATTTTCTTATCTGTTCAATCTCTCCACCCTGGGGGTGCCGACATGAAAGCCGGACGCCTCCACCGCCGCCTGGTCGTCATTGCCTGGGTTCTCGGCGGCGGCTGGCTCGGCTGGTCGCTCTACGAGCAGTTCTTCGACCGCGACCCCCTGGTGATCGAGGTGGAGAGCGCCGAGCGCCACTTCACCGATGGCCGCTATCGCGAATCCTTTGCCGTCTACGAGGAACTGGAGCGGGAACATCCGGAACATCCGCAGATGCTCCGAGGCATGGCGCGCAGCCTTATGCAACTCGGCGAAAACGAGCCGGCACTGAAACTCTACGACCGCGCCATCAAGGCCGCCGGCGAGTTCGCCGTGGCCTACCTCAACCGCGCCGTCCTCCTCGACCGCATGGGCCTGTTCAGTGCAGCGATCGTCGACTACGAAAAAGCCGCCGAGATCGATGTCAGCATCGACGAGGGGCCAGGCTGGCTGACACGCTTTCTGCGCAACCAGTCGGAAAAGCAACCTACGGCCAGCCAGCGAGCCCAGTACCTGCGCCAGCAACTGGCGTTGCCCGAGAACGAGCGCCAACTGCACCGGCCCGAAATAGACAGCAAGCAGCGCTCCTACCGCCACTAGACTCCCACGATGAACGATATTTTCCCCCCAAACGATGCGAATCAGCAGCACCTGAGCGCCGAAGAGACAGAGTCCGCCGCCAGCCCCTGGCCGGAGGCCGAGTCGGCAGAAGAGAAAGAGCTCACCGGCGCCTCGGCCGATCCTGTCGAGGAACCCGAGGCTCCCGCAGATATCCATTCGCTGTCTCCGGTCGAAGTCCGGGTGCTCGCCTGCCTCATCGAAAAGGAAAAGACGGTGCCGCAGAGCTACCCCCTGACGCTGCACTCCCTGACGCTCGCCTGCAACCAGACAAGCAGCCGTGAGCCGGTCATGCAACTCGAAGAAGGGGAGGCCTCCTCGGCCGCCAAGTCCCTGCAACAGAAAGCTCTGCTGCAATCGCCGCCAAGCGCCCGCGTCGAGCGCTACTCCCACTGCGCCCATCGAACCTACGATCTGCCGCCAGCGGCCCTGGCCGTCATCTGCACCCTCATGCTGCGCGGGCCCCAGACGGCAAGCGAGATCTTCCAGCGCAGCAGACGTATCCACCCCTTCGTCGACAGGGAGGAGGTGGAATCGGCCCTCGACGCCCTCATGCAACGGCAGCCGGCCCTGGCCTGCCCCCACCGGTCCCCCGGCCGCGGCCTGCGCTACATGCACTGCCTGGCCTCAGCCTCCAGCCCTCCCCCTGCAGCAGCCGCACCCGAAGTCGTGCCCGCGCCCGCTGGGGCCCCAGTCGAGCAGCCGGGCGCTGCACCTTCCGCCAGCGCCGATTCACAGGCCGCGCCCGCTGCAACCCCAGTCGGACAGCTGGGCACTGAACTTCCCGCCAGCGTCGATTCACAGCTGGCCGAAGCCCTTGAACGCCTCAGCCAGCAGGTGGGGCGCCTGATCGACCGGCTCGACCGACTGGAACAATATTTCGAGGGCCATGACCGCGGACAGCACCCCTTCGACTGAGGCCTCTGGCGCCAAGTGTCACCCCCATCCGCAGCCGGTCGAAGCCCTTGAACGCCAGCCAGCAGCTGGGGCGCCTGATCGAGCGGCTCGATCGGCTGGAACAAGATATCGAAGGCCATGGCCGCGGCCAGAACCCCTTCGACTGAGGCCCCGGGCGCTGAGGCTCATCCTCGGGGGCCAGCCCAACCGGCAAAAAAAGCCAACACCTTTTTCGCGCTGTGCCCGCCCGCACCCGTCCGCCAAGCCTTGACGGCCGCCGCCGGCCCGGCCCCGCCCCGGGCACGGGCCGTTGTCAGCGACAATCTTCACCTGACCCTGGTGTTTCTCGGCCCCCAGGACGACGAGGACGCCCGCCGCCTCGCCACCCTGCCGCTGCAGGCAGGCGCCCTTGCCGACTGCTGCCCGTTTTCGCTGCTGATCAACGCCCCGGGCCGCTTTTCCAAAGCCGAAGTCGGCTGGCTCGGCCCGAAGAAGTGGCCGGCAGAACTCGATCTCCTGGTCGAGCGGCTGCAGGCAATGGCACGGGAGCTGAACCTGCTGCAACAGTCAGAGGACGGACGACCCCGTTCCGGCTGGGCCTTCCGCCCCCACATTACCGTCTTCCGCCGTAGCCGCTGGCTGCCGGCCAAGCCTTCGCCGCCGATCCGCTGGGACGTTGACCGGCTCTTCCTGCTTCGCTCGACCGACGCCGGCGGCTACAGTACCTTGGCCGACTGGCCGCTCAAGGGTTCCAGCGCCTCGGACGCAGATTGACCGCTCCAGCCTCCTCAGCACTCGGGGCAACTGGAAATATTGAAGATTCAGAAAATCAATGATCTTCTCCGTTTTTGCAATGTAAATCATAGATTACGGGTTCGAAATCAGGCATTGAAGGCTGCCTTATTTTGAATTTGAAATACTCGGTGTCTTTTTATTGGCGTTTCTTTGGTGATTCGCTCCTGGCGGCGCGACTGGCCGATGCTCTCCACATGCTTCCAACATATAGAGTACAGGCGCACTCTCATCCTTACGGCCAATGCGGTTGAGGCGGTGCACCACCAATTCAGGAAACTTGCTGAAAAACCAAGGAGGCTTGGCCAAGGGGGACTTTGTCAATGAAAACGGCTTACTTAAACTGCTCTACGCAGATATAATGACGGCCAGTGAACGCTGAACATGCCTTATTCAGAGTCGGAGCCTGACACTCTTCCCGCTGATGATCCGCTTCCGTGGACGACCGGGCAAGTTGACCTGTGACTTGGCGTGACACTCAATTTTAAACACCCTCACAACCTTGGCGCGATGCCGGCAGGGGAAAAAACTGAACAGCTTTGATGCCATGAATTTTAAGGTCGGTCTACTTGTAATCGCTACAGGGAAGTATAAAGTGTTCCTGTCGCAACTCATCGAATCCGCGAAAAAACTTTTTCTTAAAAACCACAATATCCACTTTTATATCTTTACCGATAGTGATGCCATTCCTGTGGACTCCAACGCGGTGACAATTTGCGAAATTGAACACGATAACCTGGCCCTATGTGACCCTGAAGCGATTTCATTATTTTGAAAAATACCGCAACCGAATCCAAGAACAGGATTTCTTGTTTTATATCGATGTGGACAGTCGCTTTGTTGCAGATGTCGGAGAAGAAATCTTGCCGATTCCAGATGAAGGCATGGTTGGGGTTGTTCATCCTAGCTTTCGCAAAATCCCGCGCGGCACCTATCTGATTTCCTCGATTCTCATTTGTTTGGGTTTAGGGTTTCTGGTTCCCCGCCGCAAACGTGGCACCTACAAACGTGGCACCTATGATGAAAACCCAAAATCCAAAGCCTGCGTATCAAAAAATGAAGGACACATCTACTACTATGGGGGTTTTAATGGCGGGTCTACCGATCAGTTTCTCGCGATGAGTAATTGCTTGAAAACCAACATTGATGCCGACCTTCAAAACGATGTAATAGCGCTCTGGCATGATGAGAGCCATCTAAACAGATACTTCATAGACCATCCTCCCGCAATCGTCTTAAGTCCAAGTTACAGCTACCCGGAAAAATGGAATCTGCCCTTTGAGAAAAAGATTTTGGCCTTGAAAAAAGATCATAAATCCATGCGGGAGAAGAAATAACCAAAATCCTGCTCTTGGGTTCTTCTCCGCTTTTGTAAGATGAAAGTGCTATAAAAGGCTGACAAGGCTGGCTTAAAATGCTGAAACATCTCATTTCTCACACCCCAACGTCAAGGAACTATACCAGATTTTGCCGCCTCGAATCGACCGGCATCGGAGGCTGTTCAGTCGTGCCCGAAGAATCGAGAAACGCTTGATGTTACAGGATAAAGAGGGAAGTTTGGGTAAAATACATGGGAATTTATGTAGTAAAATTCGCAATGGTTAGCGTGTCGGTCTTCAACGCTTCCGGTTCAGCCGGTATCGGATTTCGAGTTCAGCCTTCGTGGGTTGGCGGTTCTCGCTCCGCGCCTTGCCTTGTTGTGCCAACAGCACATCCTTGAGCGCATCCGCGAAGTCTTTCCTGGACATTTCCCGACGCTCGGTCTTGTCGAACGGGTTTCGGTTCATCGAATCTTCCGTACCCGCCAATCGGCCCTGTTGCACAAACGGCTGAAGCTCGCGTGAACGCGAAAGGCCTCTCCAAGCGACGGTGCAAGTCCGCCGACGCACCTTGGCGGTCCGCCGGGGAAGGGTTGTACCGCTTCTGCAGCGCGCCGCTGGCTTGGTGCCTTATGTTATACTTCGCTCTGGTAGTTTTACTGTCGTGGAAAGTCCAGAACCAAACCATATGACGCGGATTCAGTATCAAGGATTAGTGATTCATGGACCATATCATCCTGTTTGATCCAGGCGGCACCGTAACCGCCCAAGAAATTTCACTATGCATTGGTACGCACTAAATGAGTATTTCTTTCCGTTATCTTCACCGGGTAAGAGAACTGTGGCATACCTTTTGCGCTGGTTGGCGCCGCCGTATTTTTTCTGTTATTCTTCATCGGATAAGAGAACAGCGCAGAAACAATGCGCTAAAAAACCATGGCGTGGAAGCCTTGGATATACTGCATAAGCTACTGACAAAAGAGAAGATCACCTACTGGCTATACAGGGGAACCTTATTGAAATTAATGAGAGACGGTAGTTTCATTGGAGACAATACAGACATTGATATAGGTATATGGTCGAAAAAAGAGGATTATTCAAGGCTTGAGAAATGTCTCGCTCTCCAGAATTTCAACAAAAATTGGGAGCATCGTTCAGACGGCGCAATATGCGTACAAAGATTTGAATACAAGGGAGTAGGAGTAGACTTTTGCCATTTTTTTAAATCGTCACAAAAGGTTTCTCAGTTTTCAACCCAAAAAGACGATAAAAAGCAAAGGTACGTGGTAGAGTTCTGTTTTGCCAAGGGTACATTTGACCATATCAAGACAATAGAAAAAAATGGGAAATGTTATGCAATCCCTGACGATTATGGCGACAAAGTCCTTCGACCCTTGTATGGAGATTGGAAAACCCCGATACCAAAGGCTTTGTATCGCCCCAATATAAACTCCTCCAATGATATTCATCACAAGGATAAGCGGGTCTGTACTACTTGCCCTGTCCCTTCAGCGCATCCTCATGAGGCAGGATTTCTTACAATCCTGAGTTGTTACTTAACCAACAAGGTACGACCCTGAAAATCTGGCCACAAACATGTACGATTTAGGAATGGGTTTACTGGTTTTTAATCCTTATGATGATGCCAGTCACATGGAAAGAATCACACATTGCCTACAGTCCTTAATCAACACCATTCACCATACAGACAAAAAAGTGAAGTTGCTGTTTTGATGAATCAGACTGTCGTCGGTAATCCCGCTCTTCTCGGGGTTGGCAGGGAAACAGAGCGTACAGTGAGACAACTGTTGAGGTCCTCGGATGCTCAATACTCTCTTATGGCCGCCAAATTCCCCGACAGTATGATAGTTGCACCTTATCACAGATTACAGCAGGAGATGCATAAAAGAGACAGGTGTCATAAAGTAGTGGTGTTTGCAGATGATTATATTGTCCCTTATAGCTGGATAGAAACAGTTTTTGCTGAGTTCAGGCGCTATAAATACGCAGATTTCTTAACACCTTCATCAGTTTTTATTCCTCAAAAAGATGCTCTTGTTCCTCTGGAATTGAAACCTGAATGGAAACTTGCAAAACAAGGCGAAAGAATAGTCGGTGTTGCAAGTGGAGTTTCTATGGAAGATGTGAATCGTATGGCAAGGTCACATAAAGATAGAAAAACAATTATGCACTATAGAGCCAACTCCTTTGAGACAACTGTCTTTACTGATCGTTTTCTTGAACTCAACGGACATGTCCATCCACATTATTTTTCTATATTTTACAATCATGAATATTTTCAAAGGGCAAAGCGTAATAAAGCAGTCGGTGTCGTATCTCGCCGTTCGTTTGTTTTTCATTATGGCAAAGGAGGGACAGCCTCTCTATATCAGGAGACGAGAAATGAAAAGTACAAGGGGTCTCCAGTGGAGAAGTTCTTAATACGCGACATGCATCTGTATAACGAAAGAAATGCTAAAAATGCTGATTACTTTTGGCAAAAACCAATGAACAAGAAGGCAGAGAATATCTCATTTTTTGATACCAACAAAGAAATCGAGAGAAGAATAACCAGAAATAATTGGCGTTCTCTCAAATATAAAGCAAAACTTTTTTTCAATAGATTTTACCACTTACGAACCAAGGCACTAGCGTGACAATCAGGTCGCACATTGTCGTATCATTCATCGACTCCAGACTGAAGTAGCTGTTTCTGATGTCTCGAATCAACGGTCCAGCACACTCAAGACACTGTCCGATGCGACTACTGATTGCCTGGAGCAGGTCCGCCAGTTTTTCTCCGCGGAGAAGCTGAACGGTTCTCCCTGCTTCGCTTGACCGGCTCCGACGATCAGGCCAGCCCGGCAAGTTGGCCGCTCAACGCCCCGCCGCCCCAACGGGCGTAAACCGAATCGATTCCTCCATATTCCCTCAAGGGTAGCCGCCATGGCCCAGTATCTACTGAAGCAATGCGGTCCGGCCCATCAGTCCCCACGCTATCCCCGTCTCTATCGCCATGATTGTTCCGGCGGGCACAGCCAGTGCGCTCAGCAGCCTCCGATGACGATGTCTGTCCTTTCGGGGCGGTCTCAAGACTCAATTGACTTCGGGTAAACTGACTCAGTATATTCTGGCTTGCCCGGATTGAGCGGTCTCCTCAATCCGGGCCCATATCCCCTCAAAGACAACTGCCATGACCCTCGCCCCTCTGCTCAACGCAGCCCAGCCCATTCCTCCCCACACCGTCCTCGCCTTTGCCGCCGTCGTCGTCGGCAGCGTCCAGTTGCTGATGCCCAAGGGTACCCGCCGGCACCTGCTGATGGGATACAGTTGGGTGGGGCTGCTGGCCTTTGTCGCCATCAGCGGTTTTTTCATTCATGAGATCAGGCTCTGGGGGCCCTTCAGCCCGATTCACATCCTCAGCGCCTTCACCCTCCTGTCCATCTGGTGGGCCGTCTCGGCCGCGCGCTCGGGCAACATCAAAAGGCACCGGCTGATGATGACGATGCTGTACGGCCTCGCCCTGATCCTGACCGGCGCCTTCACCTTCCTGCCCGGGCGTATCATGCATGCGGTCGTCACAGGATAGAGCGCCCGGGTCACGGGGGGGAGCGGCGAACCCTGCGGGAGTCAGGCGCAAAAAATGGGGTGGATGATGGGGCTTGAACCCACGACCTCTGGAGCCACAATCCAGTGCTCTGCCAACTGAGCTACATCCACCGCAAAAGATATGGCGCGTCCGGCAGGACTCGAACCTGCTACCCTCGGCTTAGAAGGCCGATGCTCTATCCAGATGAGCTACGGACGCAGTTCCGACATGCGCTGCGCCCTGATGTTTGGTCGGGACAGCAGGATTTGAACCTGCGACCTTCTGCTCCCAAAGCAGATGCGCTACCAGGCTGCGCTATGTCCCGTCGCCGTCCAGGCAACCTATTAAGAATATAGGCAAGCCGTTGCCAATGCTACAGCTGAGGCGACAAAGGGTGCATCCAGGCCCTGAAAGTCCCTCGGTCGAAGGATTCAGGCCCTGAAAGTCCCTCGGTCGAAGGATTCAGGCCCTGAAAGTCCCTCGGTCGAAGGATTCAGGCCGCTGGCAAATCCAGGGTCAAACCAGGCGGGCGCCGCCGACAAAGACCGCTTCCACCGGGCTGTAATCGGAGGCCTCGCCCTCATCCGGCAGCGGCACTTCGGGGTCGAGGAGACAGAGGTCGGCGACGCCGCCGTCCTCGAGGCGGCCGACGTCCAGGCCGATCAGCGACGCCGGCCCGGCCGTGACACGCTGCAGGGTGCTGCCGAGCGGCAGATCGAGCTCGAGCCCGAGCTTCAGCATCAACGGCAGCAGATCGGCAAAGGCCCGCATTCCCGCAGTCGTCGACTGGAACGGACGCAGCTTGGCATCGGCCGAACAGGGGCTGTGCCCCGAGCAGACCGCCTCGATCAGCCCCTCGGCGACCGCCGCTCGCAGGGCCCGCCGGTCCTCGACCGAGCGCAGCGGCGGGTGGGTGTGAAAGTGGCCGTCGAACAAAGCCAGCACTTCATCGCTGAGAAAGAGATGATGAATGTCGACATCGGCCGTCACCGGCAGGCCGGCGCTGCGGGCGTGGCGCAGCACTTCGAGGCCGCGGGCGCTCGACAGGCGCGAAAAATGCAGCCGGCAGCCCGTCTCACAGGCGAGTTCGACAGCGACCGCCATGGCCGCGCTCTCGGCGGCCACCGGGATGGTCGGCAGGCCGAGGCGCATCGCCATGTCTCCCTGATGAGCCGCGCCGCCGGCAGCGAGATCGGCCCAGGTCGGCTGCAGCACCACCGCCAGGCCGCAGTCGTTGGCACAGCGCATGGCATTGGCCAGCAGGCGCGGCGGCGGCAGGGGCCGATCGCCGTGGCTGAAGGCCGGACAACCGGCGGCGGCCAAGGCCTTCAGATCGGGCAGCCGCTCGCCCTTCAATCCTTCGGTCAGGGCGCCGTAGGGGCGCAGGCGGGCCCCGCCGGCATTGTCGGCGGTGTGCGTCAGCAATTCGACAGCCGCGCGCTCGTCGAGTGTGGAAAGTGAATCGGGGCCACAGCAGAAGGTCGTGATGCCGCCCCGCACCGCCGCCTGCATCTCGGCGGCGATCAGGTGCGATGAGGGCAGGCTGCCGAGACCGACATAGAGATCGACAAGACCCGGGCTCAGCGCCTTGCCGGCCCCTTCGATGACTTCGGCTTTTTTCTTCGCCGGCGCCGAAAAGCGGACCTGGCCCTCATGTACCCAGATATCCCGCACCTCGCCATCGCCGCCATCGCCGCTGAAAACGCGGCTGCCTCTGATGTGCCAGGTTGTCATTGGCCCTGCCCCGGCGACGCCGACAGAGCCGGCGGCGAACTCAGCGAGATTGCGGCAGCAGCCGTCATGAGAGCGCCCCTGTCCGGCGAGGCGGCGCCCCTGAAAATACGGCCATCGCCGCCACCGCCGCTGAAAACACGGCTGCCTCTGATGTGCCAGGTTGTCATTGGCCCTGCCCCGACGGCGCCGACAGAGTCGGCGGCGAACCCAGCGAGATTGCGGCGGCAGCCGACATGAGAGCGCCCCTGTCCGGCAAGGCGGCGTCCTTGAAAATACAGCCATCGCCGGCATCGCCCATCGACCTCGTCATATGTTTTCAGCCCCCAGTGGACCGGCCAGCGGGCCCGAGGGCGCGTTGCCGGCAATCAGCGAGATCGTCGCCATGCGAACGGCCACGCCCCATTCGACCTGACGCAGGATGGCCGAGCGGGGGCCGTCGGCGACGGCATCGTCGAGTTCGACGCCGCGGTTGATCGGCCCCGGGTGGAGCACTATGGCATCGGGCGCAGCGCGCTCAAGTCGTTTTTCCGTCAGGCCGTACTCGCGGTGAAATTCGCTGTTTCCCGACAGCAGTCCGCTCTCCATGCGCTCCTTCTGCAAGCGCAGGGCGATGACCACATCGACCCCTTCGAGCCCTTCGTCGAGCGAAGTCATGCAGCGGCCGCCCAGCACTCGAGTCTCGGGCGGCACCAGAGTCGAGGGGCCGACCAGGCGCAGATCGGCGACGCCGAGGGCGTGAAAAATCTGAATCTGCGAGCGGGCCACGCGCGAGTGGAGGATGTCGCCGACAATGGCGATTCTGAGTCGCGCCAGATCGCCCTTGAGGCGGCGAATGGCATAGGCGTCGACCAGGGCCTGGGTCGGGTGCGAGTGGCAGCCGTCGCCGGCATTGATGACGCTGGCGTCGCCGTCGACCTGATTGGCGATGAAACGGGCCGCGCCGCCGTCGCCGTGGCGCACCACCAGCACGCGGCACTGCATGGCGATGATATTGCGCAGCATATCGAGCAATCCCTCCCCCTTGACCAGAGCCGAGCGGGCGACGTCGACATGCAGGATATCAGCCGACAGCCGCTTGGCTGCGAGCTCAAAGGCCGTGCGCGTACGCGTGCTCGCTTCAAAGAACAGCATGGCGATGGTGCGCCCGCGCAGCAGGGGCACACTGCGCACCTCCTGGCTGCCGCGGAGAAAGGAATCGGCGGTCAGCAGCAACTTCTCGATCATGGGCCGCTCCATGCCGTCGATAGTCAGCAGGTGGCGCAGTTGCCTCTGGGGGCCCAGCTGAATATCGTTCACAACGGCGCCGACTCCACTTTTTTCAGCATCAGGCCGCCATCTTCAAGCTGGATCTGGTCGCCATCCGCCACTTCCAACTCCAGTCCCCAGACATCGGCGGCAACCGGCAACTGGCGCCCATCGCGCACCGCCAGCACCGCCAGCAGCACGGCCCGGGGGCGGCCGTAATCGAAAAGCTCGTTGATGGCGGCGCGCACCGTGCGGCCGGTGTAGAGCACATCGTCAACCAGAACCAGAGTGCGCCCCTCCACATCAAAGCCGATATCCGAGTCGCTGACACGCGGGTGCAGGCCGATGCGGGAAAAATCGTCGCGATAGAAATGGATTCCAAGCTCGCCTGTGTCACGCTCGCCGCCGAAAAGCGGAGCGAGCCGCCGCATCACCTCGACGCCGCCGCGTCGGATGCCGACAAAAGCCGGGTTGTCGAAACCGCGCTTGTCCAGCCGCCGCTGCAGCCTCTGCCCCATATCGCCAAGGAGCTCCTCGACCCGCGCTTGATCGGCAATACAGCGCCCGTTCACTAGGGCGAGTCCTGCTGTTCGAACCAGCGCTCGAGAATCAGGGTCGCGGCCAGGCCGTCAAAATAGTCGCGCCCCTTGGTGCGGCTGTGCCCCTGCTGACGGTTGTGCCTGTGGATATCGCGGGCGGAGCGGGTCGTGCCGCCCTCGTCGACGCGGTGTACCGGCAGCCCGTAACGGCGCTCGAGCTCGGCGGCAAAATCGAGGGCGCGGCGATCGACATCGCCTTCAGGGCCGGCGCCGGCCGCGCGGCCCTGCTGGCGGTCGTAGGGTACGCCGACGATCAGGGCCGCCGGCTGCCACTCGAGCAGGAGCTCGTCGAGTCCGTCCCACCAACCGTCGCTGCGGCGGTGCAGGGTCTTCAGGGGAGAACCTGTGGCCGAGACCGTCTGGCCGACCGCGATGCCGAGCCGCCTGTCGCCGTAATCAAAAGACAGCAGGGCCGCCGGCGCACTGTCGCCAGCTCTGGCCCCCGCCTCAGGCATGGCCACTGGAGGGGGAGAGCGAATTGAGGTCGACGCCGATTTTGTCGCTGACGGCCGCAAGCCGTTTGGAGCCGGGCGTGTCAAAGAGAATCTTCTGATCGGCCGGGCAGGTGAGCCAGGCATTCTGCAGCAGCTCCTGCTCCAATTGGCCCGCGCCCCAGCCGGAGTAGCCGAGTACAATCAGGTGTTTCTTCGGGCCCTTGCCACTGGCGATGGCGACGATGATGTCGCGCGAACTGGTGAAAGTGACGTCCTCATCGGTCTCGGCCGTCAGGTGCCACCTGTCCTTTGCACTGCGCGGATGGAGCACGAAGCCGCAGTCAGGGCGCACCGGGCCGCCGATCCAGACGGCCTCATCGACGATCTTGTCGATGTCGATCATTTCCTCGATGCGGGTCTGCTGCAAAATCTCCTTGAAGGAACTGCTCGACCGGCGGTTGACGATCAGGCCAAAGGCCCCCTCTCTGTCGTGGCGGCAGACGTAGATCAAACTTTTGGCGAACCAGTTATGCGAGGTCGAGGGCACGGCCAGCAGAAAGGAATGGGTCAGGTTGATCTCGCTCATAAAAGGCCTGCCCCCGGTCGCCGGAGAAACCTGCAAAAAAGCAGAGGCCGAAGGTGCCCAACCGTCTGCAGGTGTTCGCCGATGCCCGATTTCACAGGGGACCGCCGCCGGCTAGTGCTTGTTGTCGAGTGCCGCACGGGCCGCCAACTGCTCTCTGCTGGCCTCGGCCTGATAGCGCTTTTTCCACTCGCTGTAGGGCATGCCGTACACCTGTTCGCGGGCCTGCTCGTAATCGACCTCAAGCGAATGCTCAGCCGCGGCCTCGCTGTACCAGTGGGCCAGGCAGTTGCGGCAAAAATTGGCGAGGTTCATCAGATCAATGTTCTGCACCCCCGTCTCTCTACGCAAATGGGAGACCAGGCGGCGGTATACGGCAGCCTCGATCTCGGTGCGGGTTTTGGTGTCCATAAGGCAAAAAATTCAGTGAAAACAGGCTTGCTTTATTGCTATTCTAGCAGAAAAACCTTTTTTATGTGTCTACAATTGTCTTCGCAGTGCCCGGGCGGCGGACAATTCTTTTTGTCCATGCGATAATAACCAATCCGAGCCGCAACTGCCGCCCGCAACTGCTCTCGCGCCTTTTAATGAAACACCTTTCGCCGGAACTCCATCTTGCCCGACAACTACATTGAAAAAATCCTCCGCGCCCGCGTCTACGAGGTTGCCCGCGAGACGCCGCTGTTCAAGGCCCGCGGGTTGTCGCGCAGCCTCGGCAACCGCGTGCTGCTGAAGCGCGAGGACCTGCAGGAAAACTTCTCCTTCAAGTGCCGCGGCGCCTACAACCGCCTGTTTCATCTGACGACCAGGGGCAAGGTCGGGGCCGTGGTCGCCGCCTCGGCCGGCAACCACGCCCAGGGCGTGGCGCTCGCGGCCCAGCGCCTCGGCATCAGGGCCCACATCTACATGCCGCTGACCACTCCCTCGATCAAGGTCGAGGCCGTCAAGCGGCTCGGCGGCCGGGTCCAACTCATCGGCGACGGCTATGAGGAGGCCGCCCGCGCCGCCCGCGAGTTTGCCGACGACAAGGGTTACGAGCCTGATTCATCCTTTCAACGACGCCGACACCATCGCCGGCCAGGGCACCATCGGCATGGAGATCTGCCGCCAGTGCCCCGACCGGCTCGACGCCGTCTTCGTGCCCATCGGCGGCGGCGGTCTTGCCGCCGGCATCGCCACCTACATCAAATACCTGCGGCCCGAAGTGCGCATGATCGGCGTCGAGGCCGAGGACAGCGCCTCCATGAAACTGGCCTTCGAGCGCGGCGGGCCGGCCGAACTCGATCAGGTCGGCAACTTTGCCGAGGGCGTCGCCGTGCGCCGGGTCGGCAGCGAGGCCTACCGCCTGTGCCGCCAGCACCTTGACGAGATTCTGCTGGTGTCGGTCGATCGCATGTGCGCCGCCATCAAGGATGTGTTCGAAGACACCCGCTCGCTCATGGAACCTTCGGGGGCCCTGTCCGTTGCCGGCCTCAAAATCTGGGCCGAAGAAAACCAGGCCAAGGGGCAGACTCTGGCCGCTGTCCTGACCGGCGCCAATGTCAACTTCGACCGCCTGCGCCACATCGCCGAGCGGGCCGAGATCGGCGAAAACCGCGAGGCGCTGCTGGCCGTCACCCTGGCGGAAAAGCCGGGCAGCTTCCGCGGTCTGATTCGCAACCTCGGCAAGCGCTCAATCACCGAGTTCAACTACCGCTACGCCGACAGAGACGAGGCCAAGGTGTTCGTCGGCATCGGCGTTGCCCGCTCCGATCTCGGGCCCGTGCTCGACAAACTGCGCGCTGGCGGCTACCCGGTCGAGGACCTGACCGACAACGACATGGCCAAGATCCATGTGCGTTACATGATCGGCGGCCGCGCCCTTCGGGTCGAGAACGAGCATCTCTTCCGCTTTACCTTCCCCGAGCGCCCCGGCGCGCTCCTCGATTTTCTCAACTCCATCGGCACCGACTGGAACATCAGCCTGTTCCACTACCGCAACCACGGCGACGCCTACGGTCGCGTGCTGGCCGGCGTGCAGATCCCCGAGGACGAACTGCCGCGGGCGCGCTCACACTTCGACAACCTCCACTACGCCTACCAGGAGGAGACAGACAACCCGGCCTACCGCGCCTTCCTGCTGTAAAGGCCGCCGCCGTGAATCTCCTGCGCCCGCTGGCGGCAGACCCCTGCCGCACCCAGATGACAAAGGCCTCCGACCCGGCATGCGGGCGGCCTCAATGAAGTCGCTGTCGAACCACGCCCGCGGAGTGCTGCTGGCCGTCATCGGCATTACCCTGCTGTCGCCCGATTCGCTGCTGATCCGGCTGATGGAGGCGACCGACATGACCGTGCTGGTGCTGCGCGGCGTTTTCGCCACCACCATGCTCGTGATCCTCTGGTGGTGGGTGCGCCGCCGCGACCAGCGCCCGGGCGCCGCCGGCAAACTCTCTGAGCGAAGCGCCGGCGACCGCCGCGCTGAAATCATATACGCCCTGATCTGGGCGCTGGGGGCGGCCTGTTTTGTCACCTCCATCCGGCACACGCTCGTCGCCAACACTCTCATCATCCTCGCCCTGATTCCGCTTTTCGCCGCCGTCATCGCCGTCTTCTGGCTGCGCGAGTCACCGAGGCCGCACACCTGGCTCGTGATCATCGGCTGCCTGCTGTCGGTCTCCCTGATCTTCGGCGTCGATCTCAACAGCGGGCACTTCTTCGGCGACGCCTTTGCCCTTGCCGCCGCTGTGCTGCTCGCCTTCAACTTCTGCATCCTGCGCCGCCGCCCCCGGCTCAGCCCCGTGCGCGGCCTGATGTATGGCGGCCTCTTCTCGACCTTCATCGCCCTGCCTTTGGCCGACCTGTCATCGATCGTCCCTCTCGACTACATCTACGGCTCCCTCCTCGGCGGCATCATCGTGCCCTTCTCTTTTCTGCTGCTGAGCTTCTCCTGCCGCCTGATCCAGCCGGCTGAAGTCGGGCTCATCATGCTGCTCGAGATGCTCATTGCGCCGCTCATGGTCTGGGCCGTGATCGGCGAGGTGCCGGAGCTCCTCGTAGTCGTCGCCGGCGTCCTCATCCTGGTGCTGCTCGCCCTCGATTCCTGGCTGACGCTGCGGCAGAGGCAACAGCCTCCTCCCCTCCCGGCCCGAGCCGAACTGGGGGACCAGAGCGGGTAGCCCCTTGCGCCTTTCGCCCCACGCTTACGGCCTGCTGCTCGGCATCATTGGCATCCTCCTGCTCTCGCCGAGCGCGCTGCTGCTGCGCCTGATCGAGGCTCCGACCATGACCGTCACCTTCCTGCGCGGCGCCCCTTTGGTGCTCGCTTTTGGCGCACTCTGGCTGTGGCTGCGCCATCGCGACGGCGGCAAACCGGGCGGCCTGTCGGCGCGCACCGAGGCCGACCGCTGGGCCGAGCTGGTCTTCGGCATCTTCTGGGGGGCAGCGGCCACGCTGTTCATCTTCTCGATTCAGTACACCTACATCGCCAACACACTCATCATTTTCGCGCTGATCCCGCTCAACGCCGCCATCATCGCCATTTTCTGGCTGCGCGAATTCCCGCCGATTCACACCTGGCTCACCACCATCGGCTGCCTTTCGGCCGTGATCTTCATCTTCGGCTTCGATTTCAACACCGCCCACCTCCTCGGCGACATCCTCAGTTTCATCGCCACCCTCTTCGTCGGCTTCAACCTCTGCCTGCTTCGGCGATACCCGCGCATCAACGCCATCCGCGCCTTCTTCCACAGCAGCCTCTTCATCGCCTTCCTCTCGCTGCCGTTCGCCGATTTCGCCTCCATCTCGCTCCTCGACTGCCTCTACGCCGCCCTGCTCGGCTTCGCTCTCTCGCCCCCGGGCTACTTCCTCATCTGCTATTCCTGCCGCTTCCTGCAATCGCCCGAAGTCGGCCTCATCATCCTGCTCGAGGTGCCTCTCGGCACTCTCCTCGCCTGGGCTGTCATCAGCGAGGTTCCCGAGACTCCCATCATCCTCTCCGGCGCCGTCGTCATGTCGCTGCTGACCCTCAACTTCTGGCTCTCCCTGCGGCGAAATCGCCTGGCCCCGGCCCTTGCCAGTCACGGACACCCCTGAGGGCCGCGCCTTGAACCTGCCTCATCCCGTCCAGAGCGCAACGAGCCCTCGCCGGGCCCCGTCGTTTCGCTCCTGAATCCCGGCGAATCGCCCGCCCTTAACTGCCAACTCCCACATTAATTGATGATTGTCGGATCTCTGAGGCCCGCACCTTGAGCGAACCCTTCCGCCCGCGCCTATCGGTTCATGTCCTGGGGTTGATTTTCGGCATCGGCGGCATCCTGCTGCTGTCGCCGGCCACTCTACTGCTGCGCCTGATCGACACGCCCGAGATGACCGTCGTCTTCGTCCGCGGCATCTTCGCCTTCGCCACCCTCGCCGCCATCTGGCTATGGCTCCGCCGCCGCGACGGCAACCGACCCGGCGGACTCGCGGACCGCTCCCCCGCCGACCGCCGCGTCGAGTTGATTTTCGCCGCCGTCTGGGGTCTTTCGGCCGTGCTGTTCATCGCCGCCATCGAGCGCACCCTCGTCGCCAACGCCCTCATTATCTTCGCCCTGATTCCTCTCTGCGCCGCGGTCGTCGCCTTCCTCTGGCTACGCGAATCGCCCCCGCTCCACACCTGGCTGGTGATTCTCGGCTGCCTCCTGGCCCTCCTTTTCATCTTCGGCATCGACCTCGGCAGCAGCCATCTGCTCGGCGATCTCTTCTCCTTCGCCGCCGCCCTGCTCCTCGGCTTCAACTTCTGCCTGCTGCGCCGCCACCCGCGTCTCAACCTCGTGCGCGGCCTGCTGTTCGGCACCCTCCTCATGGACGCTGATCGCGCTGCCCTTCGTCGACTTCGCCTCGGTCTCCGCCAGCGACGCCCTCTTCGGCGCCCTGCTCGGCATGATCGTCACCCCCAGCGCCTACCTCCTCATCAACCACTCCTGCCGCTTCCTGCAACCGGCCGAAACCGGCCTCATCATGCTGCTGGAAATGCCCCTCGGCCCCCTCCTCGTCTGGGCCTTTCTCGGCGAGGAACCCAAGAGCGCGATCATCCTCGCCGGCATCGTCATCCTGGGGCTTCTGATCCTCAATTTCGGATTGTCACTGCGCCAGGGGCGATTCTAAAAAGACCTTGGATCAAGAAAGAATTTACCAAGCCTGCTGCTGTGTCCAAATCAATCGCTGAAAGCACAAAAGCTTGCGCATCAAAATATGGAGAACAACCATCAGAGGGGCGCAACTATCAGAAGGTGATAGCATGGAGAATCAAAGCCTTAGAAGAACTATAGACTAGACTTCTTTACGTAAATTCTGATATAATACGAAATCATGAGTAACCAATTCTACCCTGGCTTGACTCCAGCACAGGTTCAGCAAATTCTTGAAACTGTCAAGGAAAATGCTAAAAATGCCCCCCGGGCTGTTGATGCTGCACACAGCATTGACCTTGCGTCTCTTATGCCGATAAAGCGAAGAGTGCTTTCCCAATCTATGCGCATGACCATTGCCGATCAGATGAAACGAGAAATGCTCCTTCAACTTTTGGGCACGGCTAATCTCCAGCAGCTACCTGGCCCAACGGCGAATCGAAAGCGATCAGTTGCTTAGCATGGCAGTGAAGCAAAAGATGCCTTCTTGGCCTTTGACCGCTTCCAAGAGATCACTATAGCCTTGAAATGAGCATTTCACGAAGAGGCTGGAGCCCCTAAGATCCTAAAGCAGATAATGCCATTACTAGCCGGAGAAACGTTATACGGCTAGAATCGGAAATGTGCACTTACATGACTAAAGCTACTGGTCTCCATAGCAACAACTGATGGCCTGTACACACTGTTAAAAAAGCAACTTTAGAAAATCTACCATCAATTCAATCATGGCCAACAAGACTCCTCAGAAAAGGACTCCCGAGAAAATCGAACAAGATATTGTTCAAGCATCAAGGGAGATCAAGAAAAATCCAAAAAGCGCTGATGCATACAGGCGTCGTGGGGGCCTCTATTTTGAGATAGGCAACTATGATCAAGCCATTGAAGAGTTCTCCCAATCAATCGAGTTAGGCACGGATCAAAGAAATTCTGAGACTTACAGATTGAGGGGAGCTGCCTACATCAGAAAGGACGCATATGATCAGGCCATTAAAGACCTTAATGCAGCGATCGATGCAGACCCCGGAAATGCCACGGCATACTACAGCCGTGGATTGGCCTACAATGGGAAGGACGAATATGATCTGGCCATTAAGGACCTTAGTGTAGCAATTGATGCAAACCCCAAAAATGCCCTGGCATATCTCTACCGTGGATTTGCCTACAATAAAAAGGGGAAATATGATCAGGCCATTGAAGACCTTAATGTAACGATTGGTGCAGACCCAGAAAATGCTCTGGCATACAGAACCCGAGGAGGTTTCTACGCCGAAAAGGGCGAATATGATCTGGCCATTGAAGATTTTTCCAAATCAATTGAGTTAGACAAGGATCAAAAAAATGCTGAGACTTACAGATTGAGGGGAACTTCCTACACCATA
Organism: Candidatus Porifericomitales bacterium; assembly: GCA_965237735.1. Taxonomy (GTDB): domain Bacteria; phylum Pseudomonadota; class Gammaproteobacteria; order CBDEFV01; family CBDEFV01; genus CBDEFV01. The sequence goes on from CBDEFV010000007.1 coordinate 182,682, forward strand.
AAGGGTAAATATGATCTGGCCATTAAAGACCTTAATGCAGCGATTGATGCAGACCCCCAAAATGCCCTGTCATACGGAATCCGAGGAGTTGCTCACGCCGAAAGGGGCGAATATGATCTGGCCATTAAAGACCTTGATGCAGCGATTGATGCGGACCCAGAAAATGCCTGGGCATACTACAACCGTGGAACTTCCTGCACCATAAAGGGTAGATATGATCAGGCCATTGAAGACTTCAATGCAGCGATTAAAGCAGACCCAGAAAATGCCATGGCATACTACAACCGTGGAGTTGCCTACACCGAAAAGGGTGAATACGATCTGGCCATTAAAGACCTTGATGTAGCGATTAAAGCAGACCCAGAAAGTGCCATGGCATACTACAACCGTGGAGTTGCCTACACCAAAAAGGGCGAATATGATCAAGCCATTGGAAGCTTTGATGCAGCGATTAAAGCAGGCCCGGAAGATGCTTGGGCATACTACAGCCGTGGAGTTGCCTACATTAAGAAAGATGAATATGATCAAGCCATTGCGGACTTCAACGAAGCGATTAAAGTAGACCCCAACAGTGCAACGGCACACTTCTTCCGTGGAGATGCATACAAAGAGAAAGGCGAATATGATCGCGCCATTGAAGACTACAATCGAGTACTTGAGCTAGACCCGAAAAATTCTGAGGCGTACTTCTACCGCGGAATCACCTACATTAAAAAAGGCAAATACGACCAAGCCATTGAAAGCTTCAATCAAGCCATTGAGCTAAACCCTGACTATGTGGACGCTTACGAGAAACGCGGCGAAGTTTACCTGATAAAAGGCGATCATGACAGAGCAATTGAAGATCTCGACCGAGTGATTGAGCACATTCCCAACGATGTCAGTGAAGGGCAAACATGACCACGGATCTGAGGATTCACTTGAGTGAGTGACCAGCAAAGACATCGCTATGCGGTGACATACTATAATCGTGGGCTCGCCTACTTCAAAAAAGGCGACTTTGACAGTGCCTGTAAAGATTTTGAAAAAGTGATCGGTTTAGACCCTAACAACACCACTTCCTCTTTGGCGCGCCAGGGTCTTGAGATAATCGAGGCTTTTCAGAATGTACTTGGCCCTCGGACGATTGAAGTTACATTTGGCCAAAGGGAGAATAAATATTTGCAGAGAAAAGCACTTTTGCAGAAACAGTATAATATGGCCTTGTGGGTAATTGGCTTTATTGTCTTTGCGGTTATCCTCGTCGCTGCGTGTGTTGCTATAAAAATTCTTTCTGTAGATCTTACTTATGAGAAGTATCTCATAGTTGCCTCGGCAGCTTTTCTCTCACTCCCTTGGCTATGCTTGCCTTTATTTCTATGGTTGAAAAGCTTGAGCAGGGAAATACGCATTACGCAAGTATGTGTAGAAGATTACTTTCGCAAGCGGATACTGCTTACCCATGCCTTGTTACATCCATTTGGTTCGCTGGCACGAACTGAGTTGATTCAACAAACACATGCCCATTTTTCAGAGAAAAGCGCGGCTGAGTTCATAGCACAGATGGATGCTAAGACAAAAACGTCCGATCTGCACCCCATTGTTAGCCTTTTGTTAGATGAGAGGAGAAAAGCCAGCAATAAGAAACTACAGAGCGAAGAATCTTAAAACCACAACCCCTGCCGAGGCGGAGCGGGCAAACCTTGAAGACCTGAAGGGCCGCCGGCGCGCCGAGACTTGGAGCGAAGTCGTCCGCTGCCGAGAGAAGACCGCAGAGAGATTGCGGAAGATTCGAGTCAAAGGGGGATTCGGAATGATGGATAGTGTAGGATGGAATAGCCTTTAAGCTTTCAGCTTCCATCCTCAATTCAGGAGATTCCAACATGGCAAATCTAAACAAGGCCCTGTCTGTCAGCCGACTTGGAAAGGGAGTTGTAAAGGAAGCAGTAAAGGAATCCGCCGCCCGTGAGGCCGGCCCGGAGTACCTGAAAACGACAAAACAAATGGTTTGATGGCAAAAACACCCATGCTTCCCTCAGGCATTCGAGATAACCGCGACCGAGGCTCAGCCGGCGAGCACCTCGCCGGCCTGCTGGAGGCAAAGTCCCATTTATCGATCGTCTCGGCCTATTTCACGATTCATGCATACGGCGAGCTGAAGGAGGAGCTGGAGCAGATTGACAACCTGCACTTTCTCTTCGGAGAGCCGAGCTTTCTCGGCTCCCTGGGCAGGGAACAGAGAGAGTCCAGGGAATTCAGCCTGACCGAGCAGGGGCTCAAGCTGGTCAATCAGCTTCGCCAGAGCAGGCTCGCCAAGGACTGTGCCGGCTGGATCAGGCGAAAGGTTAAAATTCGCTCTGTGCGGGAAAAGTTCCTGCACGGAAAGATGTATCACATCAAAAATGGCGAAGACAGCCACGCCCTGCTCGGCAGTTCCAATTTCACCGCGGCGGGGTTGGGTCTCAATGAGGGGGGCAATGTAGAACTGAATCTGGTGGTGGACAGCAGGCGGGACCGCGACGATCTGCGTGCCTGGTTCGACGAGTGGTGGAGCGACGAAACGGCGACCGAGGACGTGAAAGACGCTGTTCTACAGGAGTTGGAAGCTCTTTATTCCGATCAGAAACCGGAGTTTATCTACTACCTGACACTTTTTCACATCTTCAAGGATTACCTCGACAGCGAAAAGGACGCCGCATCCGACATTGAACAGATTGCACTGCCGGACACGGACGTCTGGGAAAAACTATACGCCTTCCAAAAAGACGGCGCCAAGGCGGCAATCAACAAGATCAAGCGTTTCAACGGCTGTATTCTTGCCGATAGCGTGGGGTTGGGCAAGACGTTCACGGCCCTGGCGGTCATCAAGTACTTTGAACTCAGAAATGAGCGTGTGCTGGTGCTCTGCCCCAAGAGGCTGGAACGAAACTGGACCATCTACCGCGACAACACCGAATACAACCCATTCATAGACGATCGCTTCAGGTACGATGTTCTCTCCCATACCGATCTCTCGCGGGAGGGCGGCCACGCGGACAGAATGGATCTCGCCACCTTGAGCTGGGGGAACTACGACCTCCTCGTCATCGATGAGTCCCACAACTTCAGAAACAACAACGCCAGCCGAGACCCGCAGCCGGGTGAGATGCAACCCGACGACAAACCAAGAAAAACGCGCTATGAAAAGCTGATCGAAGACGTCATTAAAGCGGGCATAAACACAAAAGTGCTGCTGCTTTCGGCCACGCCGGTGAACAACAATATTTTCGACCTGCGCAACCAGATTTCACTCATTGCCGGCGGCGACGTCTTCCGGGACTCCCATGCGGATGCTGTGTTCAGGGAACACCTCGATCTTCAGTCCGTGAAAGAGACGACCAGAATAGCTCAGCAGAGATTCACCCAGTGGTCAATGAACCCCCAGAGGGACAGTCGTGATTTGTTGGAGAGCATCGGCGCTGATTTTTTCAAATTGCTGGACGGGCTGAGCATTGCCCGCTCCCGCAGGCAGATCATGCAACACTACAAGGAAGACATGGACAGGCTCGGCAAGTTCCCGGAACGCCCGCCGCCCCGCTCCATTTATTCCCCAATCGACCAAAAGGACGAGTATTTTTCGTTCGAGCAGATCAATGAAAAGATCAAGAAACTAAAGCTCGCACTATACCACCCTAGCGGGTATCTGCTTCCCGACCTGCCGACTGAGATCAGAAAAAGATACGAAGGCAGGGTGCTGGGCGGATTCACCCAGGAAAGGCGAGAGAAGATTCTCATCGGCATGATGAGGGTCAATTTCCTCAAACGGTTGGAGAGCTCGGTGCATTCATTCTGTCTTACACTGCATCGAACCATCGGAAAGATCGATGAATTGCTACAGAAGTTCGACGAATTCGAGGAGCATCGGCAGGAAAACCAGGAGATCGATTACGACGAATTCCTGGACCCGGACAGGTTGGATGATCCTGAATTGGAAAGCAGCGAGTTTGTCGTCGGAAAAAAGCGAAAATTCCGCCTGGCCGACATCGACATCCCCAAATGGCGGAGAGCGGTTAGCGGCGATCGGGAAACCCTTGGACATCTTTGGGCCAGGACCGAGAAAATCGGGCCTGAGCGGGATGAGAAGCTGGCGCGTCTCCGCAAAGAAATCTTCCGCAAGCTGAATCATCCGACAACCACCAACAAGTACGGGCGCGAGAACCGCAAGGTTTTGATCTTTACGGCTTTTGCCGACACCGCCGGTTATCTTTACGACAACCTGCATCAAGAAATCCAAGGCATGGGTACTCATACAGCGTTGCTTCGCGGCGATGGAGGCAACAGAACAACCATGAGCACTGGTAGGGATTACGACAACATCCTTACCAACTTCAGTCCCATTTCAAAAGGAAAAGAAAAACCTGAAGACCCGCCGAGTGAGCAGATTGATGTGCTGATCGCTACAGACTGCATCTCAGAGGGGCAAAACCTGCAGGACTGCGACCTGCTGATCAACTACGACATCCATTGGAACCCCGTGAAAATCATCCAGCGGTTCGGGCGCATCGACCGCATCGGTTCTCTCAACGAGGAGGTTCATCTGATTAATTTCTGGCCAACAGAGGATCTGGAGTCATACCTTAATCTTCAGCGCCGGGTCGAAGATCGCATGGCATTGGTCGATGTGTCAGCCACGCAGACGGACAACGTGCTGCAGATCCCTGAAACCAAGGAAGGAAGCGACGGCCAAATCACGGACGTCAGTCCGCCCTACGAAGCGGAGGGCCCTGAAGTCGGGAAACTCGTCGAGAACGACCTGCGGTTTCGAGATGAGCAGCTGAAGCGCATAAAAGAAGAGATTCTCGATCTTGAAGACTTTGAAGACAACATTGCCCTGTCCGACTTTTCGCTGGATGAGTTTCGCTCTGACCTGCTGCAGTTCCTCGAAGAGCGCCGAAAAGAACTGGAAGCGGCCAACCCGGGGCTCTACGCGGTGGTGCCGCCCGTTGAAGACAATCCGGCCGCCAAACCCGGCGTCGTCTTCTGCCTGCGACACCTGAGGCAATCCGGGTCAGACGATGCGAAAGTCATCAACCCCCTGGGGTGTTATTACCTGATTTATGTCCTGGACGACGGCACTGTGCGTTTTGCCTTCACCCAGCCCAAACAGGCACTGAGTTTGCTGCGCAGCGTCGCGCGGGGGCATAAGGAGGCCCTCAGGGATTTGTGCCGCCAGTTCGATGAAGCGACTCAGGACGGCCGTGATATGGAGCGATACGACACTCTGATCAAGAAGGCGTTGAAATCAATTAAATACACTTTTGATCAGCGAAATTTGGGCAATCTTTTTTCAGGGCGCGGTGGCAAACTCGCCAGTACAAGCCAAGTGCCCTCGGAATCTGAAGAGGAGTACGAGTTGCTCACCTAGGTTGTCATCCTTGCACCTGATGCCTGACAGCCGCCGACAGGCCATTCAGGCAGCGCTTGAGGGGTTCAGCCCCGTTGAACTGCGTAGGTCCAGCCTGGCGATTCTCAATGCGCTGGGATATCCAGGCGACAGGACGCCAGGGATTTCCGATTCACCGGAGGAGTTCAAGGAATTTGCGAAAGACAAATGGCCAAACTTCAATGAAGACAAAGCGCGATTCAACGAATGGAAGCAAGCCAGCATCCTTTTTCAACTGACAGACGAAGATTTGAGCGATCGGCATGCAACCATGTTAAGTAAAAAATTCGATGCAGGAAGAATTCAGTCCTACGTTTTTTTCGCCATCGAATTGGATGGAAGCCGCTACTCCAGAACTGCTCTTTTCCGATGCCCGTGATGGTCTTTTTCAGTTACGGCGGCAAAGTTTCCATTGCCATCATCAACCGCCGGCGCAATCAAATTCATCAAGACAGGGATGTTCTCGGCAAAGTCACTTTGATGCAAGATATAGATGTCTTCGAGCCGCATCGAGGCCATCTACAAATTTTGGAATCTTTTTCAGCCGATGTACTTCGCAGAGATCAGACGGTAGATAGTTTTGATTCGTTGCACGCCGCTTGGGAGAAGGCGCTTAGCGTTGAGTTGCTTAACAAGCGCTTTTATCTCGAGCTGTCCAATTGGTACTTCTGGGCATCCGGTAAGGTGGAATTCCCCGACGACATTGAAAAGGATCAAGAGACACGCAATGCGACCAGCTTAATTCGTTTGATCACCCGATTGATCTTCTGCTGGTTTCTTAAGGAGAAGGGGCTGATCCCGAAGGATCTGTTTGAGGAAGAAAAACTTGAAACGGTTCTGATAGATATGAAGAAAGGTGAATCATCAACCTTTTACCAGGCAATCTTGCAAAACCTGTTCTTCGCCACACTAAACCAGCGGATGAACACCGATCAGGAGGCACACCGCAAGTTTGCCCAAGATGCGGACCTTCATACAAACAAAAAAGAGTATGGGGTCAAAAATATTTATCGATACAGAGACCAATTCCAAGATGTTGGCAGGGCGCTTGATCTATTCAGGGACATTCCATTCCTTAATGGCGGTCTGTTTGAGTGCCTGGACCGCGAAGATGAGGAGGGAAGAGTGCAATATCTGGATGGCTTTTCGCGCAACCCCAAGAAACAGTCAAAGGTGCCCGACTATCTGTTTTTCGGGGACGAGCAGGTTGTTGATCTCAACAAGTTTTTTCAGGAAAACAATAAGAGAGGCAAAAAACAAAAAGTTCGAGGCCTGATTCATATTTTGAGCGACTATAAGTTCACCATTGTCGAGAACACGCCTATCGAACAGGAAACCGCGCTGGATCCTGAGCTCCTCGGCCTGGTATTCGAGAACCTGCTCGCCCTCTACAATCCCGAAACGAAGACGACAGCACGCAAAAAAACCGGCTCCTTCTATACCCCCCGCCCTGTAGTGGACTACATGGTCACTGAATCGCTTAAAATGCACCTCACTACAGCATTGACCGAAACAGGCATGGCTGAAAAAAGGACCCAAACCAAACTCAAGGCTCTCTTTGCCTACGCCGAGCACGGACACGGGCTCAAAGAAGCGGAAGTCGATACTCTTCTTGGTGCCATCCATACCTGCAAAATACTCGACCCTGCTTGTGGTTCTGGTGCGTTTCCAATGGGTATGCTGCAGAGATTGGTCTTTGTCATCCAAAAGCTCGACCCGAACAACAGTAAATGGAAGAAGCTCCAAATTGACAAGGCGAAGGAGATTCCTGACTCCTCTGCCCGTAAGGCCGCTATTGATGCCATAGAAAAAGATTTTGCCGATAACGAGGACGGCTATGGCCGCAAACTCTACCTTATTGAGAACTGCTTATACGGTGTGGATATTCAACCGATCGCTATCCAGATATCAAAATTGCGCTTCTTTATTTCGCTGATCTGTGATCAGAAGACTAACCGCAACAATACCGAGAACCGCGGAATCCGGCCACTGCCTAATTTGGAAACTAAATTCGTCGTTGCCGACACGCTTATCAGTCTCGGGATTACCAGGCAACTCGACGTTTTGGTTGACAATGATAAAGTCAAGGAGATAGAAGAAAAACTCCAACGCGTTCGTCATGATCACTTCACTGCCGACAAACGCGAACGTCGGCTTGAACTTCAGAGAGAAGACCGAGAACATCGCGATGACTTGGCCGAGGCACTGAAAGAAGGCGGGGCAGAGGAAATAATCAGACGCAAACTTGCCGATTGGAACCCCTACGATCCTCAGGAATCTGCCGATTTTTTCGAGCCTCGCTGGATGTTTGACAAAACTGTTAAGGATGGATTTGATGTAGTCATCGGCAACCCACCCTACATGAGAATCCAAGGTATTCGGCAAGTCTCACCAATTGCTGCTGATTACTATAAGAAGCACTATAAGAAATCGGCAACTGGTTCCTTTGACCTTTATGTCATCTTCATGGAGCGAGGCATGAGCCTGCTTAAACCCAACGGCATACTCAATTACATCAATCCAGATAAATGGGTGAATGCAGCCTTTGGTAAGGGTATCCGAGGATATTCTGTCGAGAATAAAAGTGTGCATCGTTTGATTAGTTTCGGAGCACACAAGGTTTTCTCGGCACATACCTATTCTTCGTTGCTCTGGATGGGCAAAAAGCCAACAGATTCTATCCGCCTTGCCCGGCTTGATCCTGATGTTTCCAAATTGATTCTGATTGATGAGGAACTGGACAAACTATCAGATCAGGGTTTCACATCAATCCCATTTGATAGTCTTACAGATAGACCGTGGATTCTTATTGCTGGGGATGCTGCTGAGGCGGCGATGGACGCTATTCAGAGATCTTCCCGGACTGTTAGCGATATTTTTTCAAACATATTCCAAGGTATCGCAAGTAGCAAGGATTCTGTTTATTTTCTCAAAAGAGCCGAAGACTGCGGAAGTTTCTTCAAAGCCTATTCGGATGAACTTGACGAAGTCATCAAGATAGAAAAGTGGTTGGTAAAGCCGTTATTGTATGGCGAGCAAGTTCATCGCTATGAATGTCTTGGAACAGATAACGTTGTTGTATTTCCATATGATCTTGGGAACGATGATCTTCCGGCAACAAGATCCCTGATGACTGCTGGAGATATTCAGACCAAGTTTCCCATGGGTTGGGAATACTTGGAGCGATGCGAGGAAGCGTTGAGGAGCCGTGAAAGTGGCCGTCTTAGCAATGACAATAATTGGTATCGCTATATCTATCCCAAGAATTTGCGATTGTTTCGGCTACCCAAGCTTCTCGCTCCCGACATCTCTTTCGGCGGAAATTTTTCGATAGATGAAATTGGTAAGTTTTATACAACCACAACACTATACGGATACATCAAAAGACCTCATATTCGAGAAAGCTATAAATTCCTTCTCGCGGTGCTAAACAGTAAAGTGCTCTGGTTCTATGTGAAAAATTCAGGAAGTGTTCTGGCTAAAGGATATTATCGCTACACGCCCGGGTATTTAAAAAATTTTCCGATCCCAGAAGTATCTGATAGTAAGCAGGAGCCGTTCATTCGCTTGGTTGATCAAACCTTGCAGGCTAAGGCCGACAATGGGAATGCCGATACCAGCGAGCAGGAAGCCGAGATTGACAAGCTAGTCTATGAGCTCTACGGCCTGACTGCCGAAGAAATTACAATCATCGAAGAAAAAAGCAGGGCATGACCATTTCAAAGCTGACGTCCGCGGATCTTCATGCCGTGGACAGCCTGATGAAAAGTAACAGTAAGACGCTTGGCTTCCTCCCCCGAGAGGTCCTTCTCTACTTTCTTAAAAAAGAGAGTGTGTTGGGTACCAAGACTGATGATGGGCAACTCATTGGCTATCTTCTCTATGCGTCTTACCCAAACTATATCCGTATCACCCAACTTTGTGTGTCAGAAACCTTTCGAGGTCAAGACTGGGGAAAACAGCTTTTTGAGGAACTAAGAAAATCCGTTACTACTCAAAAAGACATACGGCTTCACTGCCGTAATGATTTTCCGACAAATCACATGTGGAGTCATCTGGGGTTTATTCCTCTGGGTGAAAAGCCTGGACGCTCTGCTTCCGGGCATCCTCTGACGCATTGGCACTTTACTTTAGCCCGCGATGATCAGCTCAGTCTGTTTCAGGCAAAAGTGTCGGATGATGCCCATGATGTTGCTATCGATGCTCAAGTTTTCTTTGATTTTGACGAACCTGATAGTGCCAGGATAGCACCCTCCCAAGCGTTGTTTCACGATTTTTCGGATGATTTTCTCAGACTCTGGACAACCGATGAACTGTTTGTCGAAATTCACCGTGGAAAAGATCCAGATCGGCGCTTCCAATCACGGCAAGAAGTTCATCGGCGGCTAAGAAAGATAGAGCACAAGCGACCATTGGCTGAGCACTTTGAGGAAGTCTTAAAGGGAATATTGCCAGTTGCTGGTAGTGAGAGCCGACTATCTGATATTCGGCATATAGCGAAGGTGGCCGCTTCTGATGTAAAGACTTTTGTTACCTGCGACAGAGCCCTTGGGGGAAAGGCCGACGATATTGCCGATAAGACAGGTGTGCGGGTGCTACAACCAACCGAACTGATTATTCGACTTCACAAATTTTCCAAGCCAGAATCCTATAGGTCTACTCGGATCTCTGGTTCCGGTCTCATATTTTGCCGCTTGGATGCCGATAACCTCAGCCACCTTCCATACGATTCGCTACTTTATGAAGGAGAAAGGAGAGGCCCGTTCAAGGAAAAACTGAATGCTTTTCTTGCAGAGCCTGATCATTACAGATGCGAACTCCTTCAGTCCGAGGGGGAGACTGTTGCAATCCGTATTCTTACGAGCAACTCGAAAAAGACGTTGTCCATAAAATTAGCCAGAGTTGCACGTTCTGCTGCTCAAATGCGGGAGCTCTTCGATCGGTTTTTAATAACAGACACCGTTTCTCAGGCTGTAGAAAAAAAGCTGAGTATGGTGAAGATTGAGAAAGATGCTATTTCTACCAGAATGATGACGGGTCTTTACGAGATGGGCTTTACGGAATATAATGGCGATTTCGTGAGGTTTTGTTTTTCACAGTGCCTTGATCGTGAAGAAGCACTCGACGAGATTTCTGCCTTGCACCCTGAGTCAAAAGAAGCATATTTCAAGATGCAAGGCCCTGATCTTGAACGATGCTGCTCCCCCCTTAGCCTGAAAACATCTGATCAGCCGTGCTTTTTAATGCCGATTCGTCCTGGTTATGCAGAGAGCCTTGTTGACCCAGAGCGATCAGCCGGCAGTCTCTTGGGAGGAGTGCCCAGTGTGTTGCTGAGTTGGTATAACATATATTATCGAAAGAAAAACCGACATAAAATGTTTGGGGCACCCGGGCGGATTCTGTGGTATGTAACTGCCCCCGAAAAGTGTCTTGTGGCTATTTCACATCTTGATGCTGTTGAGGTGGGTGTTCCGAAAGATCTATTCAGGAAGTTCAAAAAGCACGGCATTCTGGAGTGGGAAGAGCTTTATGAGATGTGTAATAAGGATGTTTCGAATGAGATTATGGCATTGAAATTCTCCCACACGTTTCCTTTTCGAAAACGCATTTCATTGGATAAATTGCGGTGTATTTTCAAGAAGGACCTAGTTGGTTTTTCGGTTCAGGCCCCACTGAGGGTGCCGATAGAAACATTTCAAAAAGTATTCCAACACGGGTACCTGGAGTAGTTGTGAAAACGATAATGATCCCTTTGCTGCTCTCTCTGAAACCTCGCTATGCGCAACTCGTTTTCAATGGCAAAAAAACTGCTGAACTGCGACGGCAAATTGCTTCCCGCATGGAAAACCGCGACGTGTTTATTTACGTTTCCGGCCCGGTCAAGCAGCTTCAAGGCCGCTTTCGTGTTGAGAAGGTATGGAGCGGATCACCAGGGGAGGTTTGGAAGCATGTGTCCAAGCTTGCAGGAGTCAATAAGGAAGATTTTGATGCTTATTATGCTGGACGAGAGATTGCCCATGCTCTGGAAATAACTAATATTTTGAAGTACGAAAAACCCGCCAACCTAAGAGCGCTGAAGAAACAATTTCCGGATTTTGTTGTTCCGCAGTCTTGGAGATACGTTAAACCTGAAGAACACCGGTCTTTCAAAAGCAAGAAATTAATCCCACAAATCTGGTACAGAGAGTCGAGAGCCTCATAAAGGTATTCCAAATCATTCTTTGCTCCTGAATGTAAAACCTTATTCAATAGAGAACAAACACAGTCTGATGCCTGAGGTGGAACCATGATAGACATTGCCTTCGAATTTACCGGGAAATTGCAGGTATTTTCAGGAAAGCCCCCTGGTACTTCGTCTCGCTCCCCAAAGACGAGGCTCAAAGGGTATATTTTTTCCGTGAAGAAAGCCGGGGCTTTGGCTCTTTCAGGGTTCAGGCCAAAATTGGCCGCACGGAGTGGAACACATCCATTTTTCGAGATAACAAGAGGGATACGTATCTGCTGTTTATCAAGGCCGCTGTACGCTCGGCTGAAAACATCAGGGTCGGCGATGAGGTGCGGGTTCATATTCGGTTACTGTAAATGCATGCCCCGAACAAAACACTATCGGCAAAGCACCTTCAGGCAGCCCGCTACTCGCACTACCCCGGATTTTGCCCAAAACCACTTGACTGCAGCACCGCTGTATACTATACTTAGATTTAATCAATGCAAGACCCCGTGCTCTGAAAGCATGATCGTGATCACAAAGATTGCGTGAAGAATGGTGGGAGGCTTCCATTAATGGCCTCGCAAAACTCTACTTCCAGGTGCAGTTTATGATGAAGGGTATTCCCCAGCTATCTGTTTCTAAGGAGATCAGAAGCTTTCAATCCTATGATCCAAAAGCTGTTCACTTGTTTCACTATGAAGCAAAGGGGCAAGACAAATTACCGCATGTAGTGAAGTTTTCGGGCGGGCGCTCAAGCGGCATGCTGTTGCTCATTCTTCTTGAGGCTGGAATCCTTAAAGCGGCCAGAGGCGATGTGATTGTTTTCAACAACACCTCAGCCGAGCACCCGGCAACCTATGAGTTCACGAAGAAGTTTAAGGAGATGGTGGAGAAGGACTATGAGATTCCATTCTTCTGGATAGAATCCCAGACCTATGAAGATGCCAGAAACGGCGAATGGAATCGGCTGTTTTCGTATAGGTTGGTGCAGCCTGAGCCCTATTCAGAAACCAACCCCGACGGTTATCACTGGCGTGGAGAGGTCTTTGAAGAATTGCTCTCAGGGAAAGGGTATGTGCCCAATCAATTCAACCGAGTGTGCACAGCCAGCCTGAAACTGGAAACAACCCGTGCTTTCCTTAAGGACTGGTTTGCAAATAAGCCTGGCATAGCGCGTTTAGGCCACTATGGAGATAAAAGCCGCCTCAACGATGACACCCTTTATCAACGCCATCGGAGAAATCAAGGAGATATGCCAAGGGATGTTTTTCTTGAAAAAAAATCATTTGTCCGAAGCAGGCCCGTATTTCGCCCTGAGCAGTTGTTTGGTGACTTTTCCAAAGCGGCAGTTCCTTTTGAAAACAAAATACTTGAAGGACGACAACTCGGTGGCAATGCCTACTTTGGCCAAGATGGCGTTGAGTACATTTCTTTCATCGGTATCCGCTATGATGAAATGCACCGTGTTGTTAAAATCCGCGAACGAAACTCCGGCGAGACAGGAACATCTGGATACGAAGGCGAATATATTCATATGCCTCTCTCGGTCATGGGCATTACTCAAAAAAATGTTAATGATTTCTGGCGCGAGCAGCCATGGGATTTAAGACTTGACGCAGAGGATGGTTTATCGAATTGCACCTACTGCTTCCTTAAGGGTGCAAGAGGTTTGCAAAAGGTTAGATCCAAACTACAAAAGAGCCTTCCAAAGAGTTGGGTTCAAACACCTTCAGATATCGCTTGGTGGGTATCCATGGAACGGAAATATGGCCGGGATATGAAGAGAGAAAAACGCAAGCTGCGTAAAAATGGAACTGATTTTATTGGATTCTTCGGGTCGGACAACAGATTTTCGTACAAATTACTGGCGAACGACACTCATAGAGACAGGATTGTGGCCCAAAATGCCGACAGCATGTTGCCGTGCGATTGTACTGATTAGGAACAAGCTCTGCAAACAAAGGGCATTCAGACAACGGTAACAATGGATAAAAGCAAAGTAGCGAGGCCTGATCTCCACTTTAATCGCAGTGACAAAGTGGTTGATTCTATGCCGATCGGAACAACTGCATATGGCAATGATCCAACCATAGTCGTCAGTGAATTCCTACAAAACTCAGAAGTTTCAGTCACCTTCTGCCTGGATCAGGCATGACATCAGATATCCGACCGGACCTTCTCTTTGGGCTTGGTGCAAGCACCGGCTTTTCTTCCTCGGGAGTCGCATCGTTCGACGATCTTCGCCCTGCTGCCGTGGTGCGGGAGCTCATACAGAATTCTCTTGATGCCGCACGCGAGGCCAAAACCAGTCCTGCTGTCGTTCGCTTCCGACTCAGGCGCATTGATCAAAAACAGATTCCCGGCATCAAGGCTTACAAAGCGGCTTTTTGTAAGGCTATTAAGCGACAGCATGACTCAGAGACCAACACCCTTCACGGCCAGGCCCAACTCACTGTAGATCAGATAGAAACTGCTCTCAACGAAGAGCGACTGGATGTTCTCTCCATCATGGATAACGGCGGCGGGATCGATAACCGACGGATGGATGCGCTTCTCAGCGACGGCGTCAGCGCCAAGGAAGGTCAGGCTACCGGCACGTACGGGAATGGCCACTTCACAGCCATTCCCGCATCCAACCTGCGCTATATCCTCTACGGAGGAGTTATCGCCGACGGCAGCCGAATCGGTTCTGGACACGCCATTCTTGCCTCTCACATCGGGCTGGAAGAGGAAGAACATCTCCGGGGCGCCGACGGGTTCTTCATCCGTGGCTTCCAAGCCACTTCAGACACACTCTACGAATACGCGGATGATCAGGACATTCCAGACCTGATCAGCCAAGACTTAACAGACATCAAATCTCATTCCGGACACGGCACGACCGTCATCATCACAGCCTTCAACCATTTTCTGGAAGACCGGGGCCGGTCTCTCTGGAATATGGTGTCGGAAGCGGCCTCGGCCAACTTTTTCATTGCGATCGCAAATGATCATCTCAAAGTTATTGTCGAGGACCTTCGAGATGAGCAACACTCCGAACCCCAGACTCTGGATCGCTCCACCCTTCGAGATGTACTGACTGAACACCAAGGGAAAAAACGGTCAGCCGCTTTTCTCAGCGGCAGACGGGCCTTTGACGCTCACAGGGCATTCCAATCCGGCAAAGTACACGACGTTGAGACCGACGCAGGCGAAGTCGTCGTCCACCTTCAGGAAAAAGCTTCCGGGACCACCCATATAGACCTTTGCCGGAACGGAATGTGGATCACCGACGACAAGAGCATTCCAATCTTCCGCTACAAGTTCACGGCTCGAGCTCCATTCCATGCAGTACTCTCCCTGAACCCGGATGGGGGACGCGACCTCTACAATCTGATCCGCCTTGCGGAAGGACCGTTGCACGATTCGATCCGGCTCAAGCGCCTCCCACCGGGAAAGAAGAAATGCCTTCAAGGCGCGCTCATACAGATCCGTGACTGGATTCTTGACAACACGACGCCCATCCAATCCGATGCCTACTCCCCGGACGACTTCTTTACGTCTGATTTCGGCGACAATGCGGGTGGTGGAAACGGCAAGTCTCGAAAAACGTATTGGGCGCGAACGCCCGTTGCTGCCAAACGGCGCCCGGCACGCAAATTGCACCCGCCTTCCCCCGGCGAGAAGGAACCGGGAACGCCTGAACCCGAGAACCGCCCCGGGCAAAGGAGAAATTCAAATGCCAACCGGGCCAGACAAAGACCGTCGCTTCCTGCGCTATTTCGGGCTGCTTCACTCTCCATCGGCGAACACCGCCGCCGTATCGTGGTTGAGTGCATTGAGGACTACACCGATACCGAACTGCGTCTCGTGGTTGATGAAGCTCTGGATGTAACCTGTGATCGCCCCAATCAGGATGACTATGCCCCAGCGACCCTCGAAAATGTCACAGTTGATGGCAAACCGGCCTCCCCCGAAAGCCTATGCACATTGGACGGCCGTGTCATCGGCATCCGTCTGGGCAACCTCAAAGCTGGATCGTCGATTGAGGTCGAAACGGACTACGCTCTTTCTGGAGACTTCCACGGTCTTCCCGACCCCTCGCTCCGTGCCGAACTCTTCAGGTCCCGAACGAAACCAGAAGCCGATGGCCAGAACAACAACAAGGACGGCGATACGCAATGACAAAATCCCACAGTATTGATGTAGCCGTACCGGAACCTTCCAACTTGATCCGGTTCCAGCGCCACCCCGTACTCGAATCCGGTAATCTCTCGTTTCCCAAGGGCCAATACACGCTTGACTTCGAACCAGGCACTGATCGAACCTCCTTCTTCATCACCCATCAGGTCCACGGCGCCCCTCTGATTACCCGCTTGCTGGAGGCTGGGAAAGCCCTGTTTGCCTGTATCGTATCGTCTCCAATCTCCTCGTATCGCCAAACCCATACTTCCGACGGTGCCCGGCACGAAGTGTGCTGCCACCAAAACAATCTCGGCGAACCACCGCTCTTCACTCCGATGATCCTCTGTACACAACCCCTTGCCATTACTCTGGACGTCGCCCGCGACGGCCTTCACAATATCTGGGAGGGTCAGCCTGTTACGTTGCAGAAAGGGTCCCGCTTGGCCTTGGGCAGCGTCATCCAGTTGGAAACGTCGAGAAAAAGCCTTCTTTCCCTGCGCGAGGACACGAAACTGAAGGACGGCCAGTTTGTCGTTAACATTGAGACGGAGCCGTTCCTTTTTGTCGTCAATCTCAGTACTGATCTTCACCGGTACTTGCAGCATAACCGGACCGAGCACCGCAGCAATATTATGACGCACATCGTGACCGCTTGCCTCGCTCGTCTTCAGCGGAACTTCCACGAAGACGACGATGAATCGGGCTGGAAATCCCACAGCAATCTCCGTGCATTTGCGGATCACCTTGAAGATAAGGGATTGGGCCATTGGACCGACGATGATTTCCAGCCTGAGCAGGCTGCAACAGTGCTGCACCCGCATGTTCTGCCGACCATTGAATCGGCGGATGAAACCGAAAACACATGAACGGGTTCAAAGAACTCTCTGACATCGAATACACCCGATTGCGGCAGAACCTGCTGCGTTTGAAAGGGAGCGAAAAACAACGGAATTTTCTCGAAGAAGCACGCAATACCGGCGCTTTCTTGAACCGCATGGAAAAGATCCCCACCGTCGGCTCCACTGAGGCTGAGCTCGCTCCATCAAAGATGACTGAAAACGAATTCAAAGAACCTCCTCCTGACACGGAGGCCGCGCTTTACAACGCATGGACGGCGCTTCCGCCCGCGACCGCCTGTCGTTCCACATTCTGGGCCAATCTCACACTTCGTCATATCCGGCACGGGTATATCCAATCGACCTTCCTGGCTGCCAACGGTGGCAAACACCTCGGAGGTGCCGAGCACATCGACTCGGTTCTGCAGGATTCCACGGCACAGGCCGCCGAACGTATTGACCGGTGCGTCCGCGCCATCCTGCGGCGGCTCGGCGGCCTGCCTGAGATCCGCGGCAATCGGTCTGTCTACGTGGACTGTCCACTGGCCCGGGCCTGGTGGCGTGAGCGCTGGGTTGAGCAAGCTGCCCAAGGAGACCCGAAGCTCGCTGGGAAAATACGAGCAGTTGTCCGGATCAAACAAAACTACTGGGAAAAATTCGTCGACCGGATCGTGTTCAGAAATTCCACGTTCGGTTCTGAGAATATTCGAAATGCCTTTCTGAGATCGCTGGCACGATTTCTTCAGTCCAACCCAGACTCGCAACTGCGAGAAACCAAAGATCTTCAGCGCCTCTGTCGACGCACCACCGCATACCAGGGGCGACAGGAACTAAGCATCCTCACTGATGAGGAACTCGACGCAATTATGGCGGACGTTATTGAGAAGACGTCGAACATCACCCAGCACAATCCACAATCAAACAAGAGAGGCAGCACATGACCCAGCCGGAACCGGCGAGGTATTACCAAAGAAGCATTGATGATTGGCTGCGGAAAGCCGAACAAGGCGATATCGCATTGCCGACATTCCAACGGAGTCATGTGTGGAAGAGCAGGCAATCGATTGCCGATTACATTTCCGCCCTGTTCCAAAATCGACCTACCGGACTTTTTCTTGTCCTGAAAACCGGTGGTAGCCCGGAATTCCCATCCCGACCCCTGAAAGGAATTTCTCCCAAGGCCGAAAACGTGAAGGAATTACTCCTTGACGGACAACAACGCCTCACGTCAATTTGGCAAGTTCTCAACGGTACTGCCACTGCTCACTTCTACGTCAGAGTCCATGAATTCTCAGAAGACATCTCCGTCGACTCAGTTTTCTGGCCTGATAATCCTAAATACCGCAGAATACTGAAAAACCCCAAGGAAGCCTACCGAGAGAACGCGGTGCCTCTCAACATCCTCTGGGACAAGACGGCAGGCAGGGGCAAAATCTGGGATTGGTGCAATCAGGCACAAGGGGACTCGTCGGATGCGGCCCGGGAACTTGAGGACGTGATCAATGCCATTCGGCAAGAGTTTCTCCTGAAGAGATATCTCCAGTACTGTGAGTTGCCGGCTGAAACCAGCAGGGAAACTGCGATCGACATCTTCGTACAATCCAACAAGTCATCTGTCAAAGTCAGCGGATTCGATATTGCCGTGGCTCTGGCGACAGAAAAAGGAGACGACGATGCAGGCTTGCGCGAACAACTCTCCCACTTCCATGAAAGAAGTGACATAACCCGCCACTACATCCCGCATGCAAGTAACGACCCGGAGGTAGCAATTACTCCGCTTGGCGAATGGATGCTTTTTGCCGGCTGCCTTACTCAACGCCCCCCGCTTTCTCCCAAGAGACAGCACTACGAGAAAGTCGTTATGGAACTTGTCAAAGATTCTCCTTCCGATGGGAAAAGTCGGTTTGATGAATTGCTCGCCTCTGTCCAATGGGCATTGTCCATTCTTGCGGACCACGGTGCGCCGACGAGATCATCGCTCCCCTCATTACCCCCGCTACATGTTCTGTCCGGTCTCAGCAAAAAGCTGCAACTCCTTTATAGCCGAAGGCCCGTGATTAAACGCCTTACCCAAAGCCTGGTTTCCGCCTATATATGGCGCGCATTCCTCACGAAGCGGTATGAGGCAAGCGCCAACGACAAGCTTTTCGAAGACTTCAGCAAACTGGATGCCTGTCTTGACAAAATTTCCAGTGACGGAGACTTTGACTGGGAACCTAACGACCTGCCACCCATCTTCAATCTCGAAGACTACCCGGTTCCAGATGCAGAAACTCTGGGCAGTCTTGATCGCCCACTGCCATGGCTCGGATTAACCGACCGTCTCGGGCGCGCAATCGGATCGGTCTCGCTGAACAGCGACCCCGTTGACTGGGCCACGGGCGAAAAGTTAACTTGTCAATCTGTGCGTAAACTGGAAAGCAAGTCCAAACTGGATCGACATCACATTTTTCCGAAAGCGTTGTTACAGGAACACGAATTTAATCGAAAGCAAATTGATCATGCACTTAACGGCATACTACTGAGCAAGTCTTCAAATAACGACTTTTCCCGTTCCGACCCCAAGGAATACCTCTCATCTCTTCTTGAACAACGATCCGGACCGACCGAAAAACAATTACGCGACTGGGTCCAATCCCATTTAGTTCCCTACGATGCCCTCATGGCTGAAGGTACGGTAGAAACCCGCTACCGCGACTTTATAAAAGCAAGAGCTGAACTCCTCGCCAAAAAGATCCAGGAATTGACCAATCCGAGGACACCGTAACGGATCTGTCCAGCCACCGTGTCGATCAAATGGTCCAATTTCACCAATGGCCATTATTGCACAAGAAGTTGCTTGTCCTAGAGACTCCGTGTTGGGCGATTCCAGGGTTCGCAGTGCGCTTGTCTGGGCCTTGTAGGAATATATCGGCGATGAGGCAGGAATGCCTCTTTTTAAAGATAAGAACCTGGAAGAAATAATTAAATGCATTGGGCATCGGTCTGCATGGCAGGAGCTGGGGGTCTTTCCGGTGGGGGAGCTGAAACAGATGTTTGACCGGGAATATATCGCCGGCGTTCGCCAGCGCTGCTGTTGCGCCCCTAAAGGGGCCGGGTTGTGCGAGCCTGGGGTCGGGTACGATGACACAGGAAATCCGGGGCGCCTGTTATAGTGGCTGGGGCACGGGAGTGTCGAAGGTCCAGCGGCCCGAAAGACAGGATGCGTCGCTTCAGGTTGGCTGCTGCCCCTGTGCAGTTTGAGCTCATTCATCCCTTCCGCAAGTCGCAAGCCAGAAATCATGAGATGAAAAAGATGCAGTCATGGTCATGAGCGCGGTCATCGGCGAGAAAGCGCCGAACTTCGGGGTCTCGGAGTGGGTGCAGGGAGCCCCGACGAACTTTGAGCAGGAGAGGGGGCGGATCGTGCTGCTGGAAGTGTTTCAGGTGAATTGTCCCGGGTGCTTTCTCTATGCGATTCCGGAAGCAATTGATATCCACCACAGGTAGGGGGACCGGGGCGTGCGGGTTTTGGGGCTGGCCACGGCTTTTGAGGACTTTGACAAGAATACGCTGGAGAATCTGAGGATGCTTGCAGAGACGGGGGAAGTTGTCGGCGAGACCCGGGAAGCACTGTCGTCGTGCGGTCAGTTGCAGGATGGGAACAGGATTCCGTTCAGGATTCCGTTTCCGCTGGCGATGGACAACCTGACAAAGATCGCAGCGGAGGAGGTCAGCCAAGAAAAGATTATGGAGTTCATCTATTCGAAGATTCCGCAGTTTGACGCCCGGCCGGAGGAGTACAGGAACCAGATGATCGAGAGAGTGAGGAACTACATGAAAGCGAGGGAGCACTCAGCCGAGACGTTTGAAAAGTTTTCCCTGCAGGGGACGCCGTCCATGATCCTGGTGGACCGAAAGGGAGTTCTCAGGGACGTCTCGTTCGGGCAGTCAGGCCGCCTGGAGGCAAAGATTGGGCAGTTGCTCGGCGAGGATTGAGTTGCCTGATTCGCTAAGGCTGTGATCGACGTAGTTGTCGCTGCTTGCGTCCCCGTTGTTGCCGAGCATACAGAGCTGGACAGGGTTGAAGGGCTGCGCGATAGGCTCTGGCAGGCAAGGCGCCCACCCTCCTCAAAGGCTATAATAATAAAAACTGTCGAAATTCGGCACCCAATCCTTCCATCGACTGCCCATGCCTGTCTTGCCCCCCCCCACACACAGCCGCGTCCAATCCGGGTGACAACAGACAGATCCAACGCCTTGGCCAGCCGATGTTGGGACTGGGGCGGCAACTGAATTTACATTCAGTCAATCAGGATAATGGGATCTCTCAAGGACAAAACAAAGCGTTGGCTTCGCCAGTACCCCCCTTTACTAAGGTTTCATCGTCAAAGAGTGATCCCGCTTTTGAGGAGGTTGCCTGACTTTGTGATCATCGGCGCGCAGAAATCCGGAACCACATCACTATATCGCTTTCTCGCCCAGCACCCCGAAGTTGCGCCCGCTTTTAAAAAGGAGAGCCATTACTTTAACTGGCACTATGAAAAAGGCGAATGGTGGTATCGTTCTCATTTTCCGACTAAGGCGTCGGGGTATTTTTTTACCTTAAAATCGAGGCAAAAGCTTCTCACTGGAGAGACTTGCCCAAATTATCTTTTTTACCCTCAGGTTCCCGGCAGGATGAAAGAGATTTTGCCTGACGCCAAACTGATCGTGATTTTGCGCAACCCCGTTGATCACGCATATTCGAATTATCATATGCGATTGGAATACAGTCAAGAGTCACTGTCATTTGAGAAGGTAATTAAGTTGGAAGAAGCGCTGTGCGCGAAGGGGTGGGAGCAACTGTTCAAAGCTCCGGATTTCGTTATGACCGGCTACCGTCCTTATTCGTACCTCGCCCGGGGATTTTACTCTGATCAGTTGGAAAACTGGTTCAGGTATTACGGACGGGAGAAGTTCCTGATTTTGGCCACAGAAGACTTTTGCGAAAATCGACAGCGAACCTTGGATCAGGTTTTTGATTTCCTCGGAGTGCGCCCCTTTCAAATAGAGAATCCACAGGATATCAACGTCAGAAATTACAGGGCGATGGACGAGGATACACGAAAATTCCTCATCGAGTACTTCAAGCCTCACAATGCACGGTTGTACAAGCTGCTGCAACGTGATTTTGATTGGGATCGGTAAGGCTGCAATCGGCGTGAGCATTCATGCCCCCGTTGCCGATGCGTCCGCACAGGCCGAGCGAGTCCGGGGCCAGGTACCTTCTCCAGTGGGCGGGTGTCTCAGGGCTTATAATTGAAAGGTGCCAGAACCCGGCGCCCAACCCTTCACCGACTGCTCATGCCCGCCCCGCCTCCCTCTGCCGCGTCCGATCCGGGCGAAATCGACAAATTCAACGCCCGGTCCGATCAGTGGTGGGACCGCGACGGCAGCTTTCGCGCCCTGCACCAGATCAACCCGTTGCGCCTCGCCTACATCGAGCGGAAACGGTCGCTGGCGGGGCTGGAGGTGGCCGATATCGGCTGCGGCGGCGGCATTCTGAGCGAGGCCATGGCCCGCGCCGGCGCCGCGGTAGTCGGCATTGATCTGGCCGCCGATGCGCTCGCCAGCGCCCGTGACCACGCCGACAGGGAAAAGCTGCAGATCGAATACCTCGAAGTCGATGCGGCCGCATTCGCTGCCGAGCGCGAGGGGGCTTTCGATGTGGTCACCTGCATGGAAATGCTCGAACACGTGCCCGAGCCGCAGCGGATCGTCGAAGCCTGCGGCCGCCTGCTGCGACCCGGAGGCGATTTTTTCATGTCGACCCTGAACCGCACAGCCAAGTCCTGGCTCTTCGCCCTGGTCGGGGCCGAGTACGTGCTCGGCATCCTGCCCCGCGGCACCCACACCTTTTCGCGCTTTCTGCGCCCCTCGGAAGTCGAGGCCATGGCGCGGGACGCCGGCCTGCACCTTGAGGATATCAGCGGCCTCCACTTCGATGCCTTCGGCTCGCACCACCGCCTGATCCGCTCGCCGGAAGTGCAGTATCTGGGGCACTTTCGCCGACCGCTACAGCCGTGAGCGGCGCCGCCATGCCGCCGCCGGCCGCGGTCTTTTTTGATTTCGACGGCACCCTGGCCGACACCGCCATCGACATGGGCCGGGCCCTCAATCGGCTGCGCGCCGAGCATCAATCGGAATCCCTGCCCCTGGAGGCCGTGCGCCAGCGGGTCTCGCGCGGCGCCAAGGCCCTGGTCGAATTTGCTTTTCCGGCGGCGACCGGCGCCGGGTTCGAGCAGTTGCGCAAAGACTTTCTGCGCCTGTACAGCGACAACATGATGGAGCACACGACACTGTTTCCAGGCGTTGAATCCCTGTTGCGGGAGTTGGAAAAACGCCGCCTGCCCTGGGGCATCATCACCAACAAGCCGACCCGTTTCACCCTGCCGATCGCCTCGGCCCTCGGACTCGGCGGGCGGGCCGTCGCCGTGGTCTGCGGCGATTCGCTCGAATGGAACAAGCCCCGCCCCGAACCCCTGTGGCATGCGGCGAGGGCGGCCGAAGCCGAGCCGGATCGGTGTTTTTACGTCGGCGACGACCCGCGCGACATGGAGGCGGCGCGGGCTGCCGGCATGGCGCCGATCGCCGCCCGCTACGGCTACCACTGCCCCTCTGCGCCCCTGCAGAAATGGGGCGCGGCGGCGATTATCGATCGGCCGGAGGACCTCCTGAACCTGCTCAGTTGAATCTGATTCCCGGGAGGGGTTCTGCCGGGAAGCTTTTTGCCGATTACCGGCGAGCCTGGGGTCCAGGCCCTAGAGCGAGGCTCCGGGGGGCAGAGTCAACACATCGAAGCCATCCTCGGCTACAGCGATGGTGTGCTCCCACTGGGCCGAGAGTTTGCCGTCGCGGGTGACCACCGTCCAGCCGTCGTCCAGCAGGCGCACCGAGGCGGTGCCGAGGTTGACCATGGGCTCGACGGTGAAAGTCATGCCGACCTCGAGGGCGGGACCGGGGTTGAGCCGGTCTTCGTAATTCAGCACCGAGGGCTCCTCATGAAAGGTGCGACCAATGCCGTGGCCGCCGTATTCGCGCACGACCGAGCAACCGCGCTCACGGGCGCGCTTTTCGATGGCGCGGCCGATGTGACTCAGCGGAACGCCGGGCCGGACCGCGCGGATGCCGGCGGCCATGCACTCGTAAGCTACCTCGCAAACGCGGTGGGCGTTGCCGCCGGCCTTGCCAACCTTGAACATGCGGCTGGCGTCGCCATGCCAGCCGTCCTTGATGACAGTTACATCGACGTTGATGATGTCGCCCTCGCGCAGCTTGCGGCGATTGCTGGGAATGCCGTGGCAGACCTCGGCGTTGACCGAAGTGCAGACAGACTTGGGATAACCGCGGTAGTTCAGTGGGGCCGGGACCGAGCCGATCCCATCGACGATGTAGGCATGGCACAGGCGGTCGATCTCGCCCGTGGTGACGCCGGGCTCAATAGCAGAGGCGATCATGTCGAGCGTCTGGGCCGCTTCGAGGCAGGCGGCGCGGATGGCGGCGACCTCATCCGGGCTTTTCAGCCTGATGGCCGGGATTCGGCGGCGGGCGAGGTTAATCACAGCGGTCGGGACGGAACCAGAGGCGGGGGGGAAAGAGCGCGAAAGCCACGGAAAGGAAGAGGGGCGGTGAAAGATTCGATTCAGGGAGAAGGAAATCGGCACTACCGGCCGGTGGCCCCCTCTCGGGCCCTGAGGCCATTAGTATAATAAACGAAACTTTCGCTGCCGGTTGCCAATGCTCCCTGAGCCGTTCCCGCCCCCTGATTAACCAACTCTCACTGCCTGTTCGTAGTCGCTAACAATGGCCTACTGTACTTTTCGCCGGCGGGGCGCCGAAAACGGCAGCGCCGACGCCATCCACCGCCTCAGGCCGCTGGCCCATGCCCTGGCCGCTCGCGGCCTGGAGACGAACGCGGATCTCGAGTTGCCCCTGAGTTCGCTGCTGCCGCCCGCCGGCCTGCTGAATCTGGAGCAGGGCGCCGAGATCCTGGCCGACGCCATCTGCAGAGGCCAAGCTCTTGTGGTTGCCGGCGACTACGATGCCGACGGGGCCTGCAGCATGGCCCTGTTTGTGCTCTATCTGCGCCACTGCGGCGCCCCCAGGCTGCGCTACGCCGTGCCTCACCGCATGGCCGACGGCTACGGTCTGACGGCGCCGTTTGCCGCCAAACTGGCCGCGCTCGACCCGAAGCCCGATCTCGTGGTGACGGCCGACAACGGCATCAACGCCCTTGACGGGGCCGAATACCTGAAACAACAGGGCATCCAGCTGGTAGTTACCGATCACCATCTGCCCAGAGAAGAACTGCCTCAGGCCGCGGCCATCATCAACCCCAACCAGCACGGCGATGAGTTCCCCAGCAAAAACCTCGCCGGCGTCGGCGTGATCTTCTACCTTCTCTCGGCCGTTCGTCACCTGCTGCAGAAACGCAACTGGTTCAGCGGCGAGCCGCCGCGTCTTGCCGACTATCTCGATTTGGTCGCCCTCGGCACCATCGCCGACATGGTGCCCATGGATCTGAACAACCGCATCCTCGCCCAGCACGGGCTTAAGCTGATTCGCAACGGGCGGGCCCGGCCCGGCATCATGTCGCTGTTGCGCTGCGCCCAGAAGGCGCCGGGGCACACCGGCTCCTCGGAACTCGCTTTCCACGTCGGGCCGAGGCTCAACGCCGCCGGCCGCCTCGACGATATGACTCTCGGCGTCGACTGCCTGCTGGCAGAACAGCAAGAGGCGGTCGGCCTCGCCCGCTCCCTGCAGGACCAGAACCGCGAACGCCAGTCCATCCAGACGCTGATGCTGGCCCAGAGCGAGGCGCAGCTGAAAGGCTGCGCCGATCAGTCGGTCATCTGCCTGCACGACCCCTCCTGGCACCAGGGAGTGGTCGGCATCGTCGCCGGTTCCCTGCAGCGCAAGCTCAACAGGCCCATCGTCGTCTTTGCCTCCGACCAGTCCAGCCCGGGACAGTTGCGCGCCTCGGCGAGGTCAGTTCCCAGCGTCCATCTGCTTGACCTTCTGAGCGAAGTTGACCGCCGCCGCCCCGGCCTCATGAGCCGCTTCGGAGGGCACGCCGCCGCCGCCGGCCTGACGCTGGCGGCTACGGAAATCAGCGGCTTCTCAAAGGTCGCCAACGAAGTGTTCGCCGATCTGTTCCCGCCGCTCGACAGTACCCCCTGCGTCGATCACGACGGCCCGGTGGACGGCTCGGCCGACTACCTGGAGCTGGCCCAGGCCATCAAAGTCACCATGCCATGGGGCAACGACTTTCCCGAGCCCTGTTTTTACGATCGCTTCTCGGTCAATCATTTTCACTGGGGACACAGCGGCACCCTCCGGCTGGATCTCAGCGACAGCAGAGGCCAGGGCGTTACCGCCTTCGCCCTGAGGCCGGATCCCGGCTGGAGGCCCAGGCGCGGCTGCAAGGTGGAGGGCGTCTATCGCCTCGATGTAGACAGCCGCTACAACACCCTGGCTCCAGTGCTTTTCTTCGAAGCCCTGACCGGCGTCTGACAAAAACTCCGGGCAACGTCAGAGCAAGAAGGGCCCTAAACGGAGGCGTGAATCGGCAGGCGCTTGGCGGGGGAGCGTTCGGTGCCGTCCCAGCTATGGCAGCTGGGACAGTGCCAGTAGTGTTGCCGCGCCTCAAAGCCGCAGTTGCGGCAACGGTGCAGCGGCAGTTGATCGAAGGCCTCTCCCAGAAGGGCGTAGACCTTGTCGGTGTCGCTGTCGGACGGCGCCGACTCGCCGCGACCGAGCTTGACCAGCATATAGAGGTTGGCGAGGGAGGCGTTTTCTTCCAGCCGCTGGTGGATTTTCTGCCGCACCTCTTCGACCATGTCCAGTTTTTTCAGCATCTCCAGGGAGTCTTTGGTCAGGGTCAAGGCGTCGATATCCGCCTCCAGCAACTCTTCAACATAAGACTTTAATCGGTCGGTCCTGCCGAGCTTGCCAAGGATTCTGAACATGCGCCGGGAGATTTCCGGCAACAGGATTTCCCTGTCCTCCTGATTGAACTTCAGCAACACTTTCTCCGCCTCGGCAGGCTCGTCCTGCAACAGGTTGATGTCGGCCTGGAGCAAATTGGCGCGAGGGCTTTTCGGCATGAAGGAGCGGGCCCTGTCAAGCCATTCCTGAGCTTTTTTCAAATCGCCGGCGGCGATCTGTTGCTCGACCAGTTGGCAGTGGTAGTGAACAATACGGCTGTCGGCCTTTTCGCCGAGCAGGGATTTGTGCCGGTTGGCGATGTTGATGAGCTTGGCCCATTCCTGCTGGTTTTCGTAAATCTGCAACAGGCCCTCGATGACGTCGGGATTGGTGGCGCCGATGCCGATCAGGGTCTGGAACATCTTCTCGGCGCGGTCGAAAAGACCCGCCGCCATGAAGTCGCGCGCCAGTTCAAGCAACCCCTCGCGGTGGATCTCCGGCCGCAGCCCGGGGCGGTTGATGAGGTTTTCGTGAATGCGGATGGCGCGCTCCATCTCGCCCTGCCTGCGAAAGACGTTGCCGAGCGCCAGGTGGATGTCAAGGGTCTCTACATCGATTTCGGCCAGACGGACGAAGACTTCGATGGCTTTGTCCGGCTGCTGGTTGAGCAAATATTTGAAGCCGAGCATGTACTCGGCGGGAAATTTTCCGCCCTTCCGCCGCAACCCGTACTTCCACGCGGCCGACAACCAGCCACTGATCGCCGCCAGCGGCAGCAGGGCCAACAGCCACACAGGCTCAAGCGCCATCAGATTTCAGCAGTTATACCCGCACCCCGAGAGGCTGCGTTGCCGGGCGCGCCGCTTCGCCGGGAATGCCGCCCGGCGGCGCTGGGGAGGAGCGCCTCCGCCAGAGAGCATGTCCGCAGATCAGGATGCCTCTTGCGGCTCCTCTTTGCTTTCGTCACTTTTCTGCTTCATCACGTCGCCCAGAGTCGGCCTTCCAGCCTTGTCCTGGGCGTAGCCGCTGATAACATCGCGCTCTTCATCGACTTCCTTCATACGGATCGACAGGCCGAGCATCCGCTGCCTGCGGTCGTTGCCGATGAGCTTGGCCTCAATGGCGTCACCGACATTGAACTTGGTGCGCATGTCCTCGATGCGGACGCGCGAGGCCTCTCTGCTGAGCAGGATGCCCGGCACATTCTCCGCCAGCTCGACTATGGCATTGCCCTGATTGACTTTGGTGATCGTGCCCGTGACGATGCTGCCCTTGGGGTGCTCTTTGAGGTAGGCGGAAAACGGATTCTTCTGACCCTGGCGGATGCTCAGCGAGATGCGGCGACGGGCGGGGTCGACGCCCATGATGACGACTGAGACCTCCTGGCCTTTCTCGTATTCGCGAATCGCCTCTTCGCCGGAGACAGACCAGGAGAGATCGCCGAGGTGGACAAGGCCGTCGAGGCCGTTGCCGAGGGTGACGAAAAGGCCGAAATCGGTGATCGAACTGACCTTGCCGGTGACGGTCTCGTCTTTTTTGTGCATGAGGCCGAACTGCTCCCAGGGATTGGGCTGGCACTGCTTTATGCTGAGCGAGATGCGGCGGCGCTCCTGATCAATGCTGGATATCTTGACTTCGACCTCGTCGCCGATGTTAAGCAGTTTGGCCGGGTTGACGTTGCGATCAGTCCAGCTGAGTTCGGAGACGTGCACCAGGCCCTCTATGCCCTCGACGACCTCGACAAAGCAACCGTAATCGGTGATGCTGGTGACCTTGCCCTTGAGCTGGGAGCCCTCGGGATAGTTCTCGGCAATGGTGTCCCAGGGGTCGGATCCCATCTGCTTCAGGCCGAGGGAGACGCGGCCACTCTCGATATCGACGCCGAGCAGCTTGACCTTGAGCTTCTGGCCCACTTCGACGACCGAGGCCGGATTCTTGAGGCGTTTCCACGACATATCGACCACATGCAAGAGGCCATCGACACTGCCCAGATCGATAAAAACACCGTAGCTGGTGATGTTTTTCGCCACCCCTTCGACGATATCGCCGACCTTGAACTTGGACAGGGCCTCCTCGCGGTCCTGCAGGTGCTGTTTCTCCAGCACGGCACGGCGCGATACCACCACGTTGTTGCGGTTGCGATTGAGCTTGATGATCTTGAATTCCTGCTCGCTGTATTCGATGGTCGCCTCCTCGCGCAGCGGGCGCACATCGGCGAGGGAACCCGGCAGGAAAGCGGCGATGCCTTCGAGGTTGACGGCGTAGCCACCCTTGATGCGGCCCTGGATGAAGCCTTTGATGGTCTCGCCCTCGGCGAACGCCGTCTCGATGATGTGCCAAGAGCGCTGATAGATGGCTTTTTCCCGCGACATGCGGGTCTCGCCGCTGCCCTCCTCGAGCGATTCGAGCAGGACTTCGACTTCCGACCCCGGCTCGATCTGCAGCTTGCCTTCGGGGTCCTGAAACTGGACAATGGGGATCATGGCCTCGGATTTGAGGCCGGCACTGACAACGACGTAGCTCTGTTGTATATCCTCGACTGTTGCTGTGATGAGACTCCCTGCGCGCATCTCTAGTCCCTGGATGCTTTTTTCAAAAAGATTGGCGAAAGATGAAGTTGTTTCTGGTGTACTCGTCTGGGTTGTGGTCAAAATAATATCCGTTTGGTTGCCGGTCGGACCGGGTTGGAGGTGAGTGGGTGGCGAGGCCGCCATCAACTAGCGGCGAAGGGCTGCTTCAGCCCACTTCAACACCTGCTGGCGGACCTCGTCAAGGCCGAGACCAGTGGTGTCGAAATGTCGGGCATCCACGGCGGGTTGGAGGGGAGCCGAAGCTCGGTTTTTGTCTATCTCGTCTCTTCGCGAGAGATCGCCATAGATTTCATCAATTTTAGCATCTTTTCCCACTTTTGACAACTCATGGCACCTCCTGCGCGCTCTTTCTGCCGGTGAGGCCTCGAGAAAAACCTTTGAATCGGCATCGGGAAAAATCTGAGTGCCCATATCCCGCCCCTCGGCGACCAACCCCGGCGGGCGCAGAAAAAGCCGCTGCCGCGCAACCAGAGACTGACGCACCGCCGGCAGGACCGCGATCTTCGAGGCAAGCGCCGCCGTCTCTTCGCTGCGGATGTCCGAGTGGCGGTCGCGGCCCCGCCAGAAGACGCCCAGATGCCCGGCTTGCTCGCGGAACTCGATGTCGAGAGCGCCGGCGAGGGCGGCGAGGCCCGCTGAATCGCCGGGGTCGACGCCCTCTTCCCGCGCCGCCAGCGCCAGGCAGCGATAGAGTGCGCCGCTGTCGAGCAGGTGAAAGCCGAGCGAGGCCGCAAGCCAGCGCGAAAGCGAACTCTTGCCGGCACCGCCAGGACCGTCTACGGTGATGACCGGCGGTCGGTCTTGCAACTTTTCAGCCACGGCTGCCGGCCGTCATCAAGAGGCCTCCTGCAGGTCCCAGCCCAGGGCCCGCGCCCTGTCGGCAAAATGCGGAAAAGAGGTGGCGACGGCAGCGCAGTCCTCTATGCGCACGGGCCCGTCTGCCGCCAGGCCGGCGACAGCCATGGACATGGCGACGCGGTGATCGCCCATGGTCTCGACTGCCCCGCCGGCGATTGAGCGCCCTTCAATCTCCATGTCGTCGCCCTCGATGCGGCAGCCGACTCCGACCGCCGCCAGGGCCCGGGCCATGGATGTCAGGCGATCGCTCTCCTTGTGCCTCAACTCGCCGAGGCCGGCGAAGCGGCTGCGGCCGCGGGCGGCCGCGGCGGCGACAAAGACCAACGGATATTCGTCGATCATTGAGGCCGCATCCTCGCCCTTGAGCTCTATCGCCGACAGGGACGAGTGGCGCGCCCGCAGATCCGCCACCGGCTCGCCGCTGCATTGGCGGCGGTTGAACAGATCCAGCCGCGCCCCCATGTCGCCGAGTGCCTTGAGGGCACCGGTGCGCGCCCGCCCCAGGCCAACACCGCGCACGATCAGCTCGGAACCAGGACAGAGCAGGGCGGCGACAAGAAAAAACAGGGCCGAGGAGATGTCGCCGGCGACCTTGATTTCGCCTCCGCGCAACTGCTGCCTGGCCGGCAGCTGGATGCGGCCGTCGCCGAACCTGACCGCGGCGCCGAGGTGGCGCAGCATGCGCTCGCTGTGATCGCGGGTGGGGACGGGTTCCTCAATGTCGACCTCCACGCCCGAGCAGAGGCCGGCCAGAAGCAGGCAGGATTTAACCTGGGCGCTCGCAACTGGCAGCCTGTAGTTGATGGGCTTCAGTTCCGCAGGTCCGAGCGACAGCGGCGCAGACCCCGCCGTCGCCTCGATTTTCGCCCCCATGGCCTGCAGCGGCTCGAGGATGCGCTCCATGGGCCGGCGGCTGAGGGAGGCGTCGCCGACGAGGCGGCTGGCAAAGGGCTGGGCCGCCAGAACGCCGGCCAGGAGACGCATGGCCGTGCCCGAATTGCCGCAGTTGAGATCGGCGGCCGGCGCCTGCAGCCCCCTGAGGCCGGCGCCGGCGATTTCAAACAGGCCCTCGCCGAGACGGCGCCACCTGACTCCGAGGGCGCCGAGAGCTGTCAGAGTCGCCATCGTATCCTCGGCTTCGAGGTAGTTTTCGATGCCGCTGTCCCCTGTCGCCAGAGCCGCCAAAAGGGCGGCCCGGTGGGAGATCGACTTGTCGCCCGGCGCTGTGATCTCGCCTCGCAGCGGGCCGCCCGGCGCAACCAGCCAGGCCGTCATCGGCTGTCGCCCCCGCGAAAAAGAATCATCAGGGGCTCAGCAATCGCCTCTGGCAAGAAGCCCCCGGCGAGCTTCGGCGAGCGGTTGCAACTGCTCGAGCAACTCCTCTTCATCGCCCTTTTCAAGGGCCTCGGCCAGAGCGCCGAGGCGGCTCTGGTAAGAGCCCAGGGCCGCGACCAGATGGCGGCGGTTGGCCAGGAAGATGTCGCTCCACAGCCGCGGGTCGCTGGCCGCCACCCGGGTTTGATCGCGCAGGCCGCCGCCGCTGTAGCGAAAAAGCGAATCGCGCTCCTCGCTCGCCGCCAGGGTTGACACCAGAGCGTAGGCAAGAAGGTGCGGCAGGTGACTGGTGCTGGCGAAAATGTGGTCGTGATCCGCCACTGCCATAAGTTCGACCGCCCGACAACCGACCGCCTGCCACAGGGCCCCGACCAGGCTCATGGCGGCGCTGTCGGTATGCGGCAACGGCGTCAGCAGGGCCAACTGGTTGTGGAACATCTGGGCGCGTGCCGCCGCCATGCCGCTGTGCTCCGTGCCGGCAAGCGGATGGCCGGGAACGAAAAATGCGCTCCGCTCCACGCCGAGCCGGGCCTCTGCGCTGGCGGCGACCGCTTCCTTGACGCTGGTTACATCGGTGATGGCGGCCTGCTTGTGCAAAGGACCCGCCGCCAGAAGCGCGAGCGCCGAATCCACGGCTTTGGGCGGCACTGCCAGCACCACCAGGCCCGCATCGACCTGTCCGAGGGCGGCCAGGCGATCGACGGCGCCGCGCTTGAGCGCCAGGCGGCCGGCCTCGGCATCGACATCGCAGCCGAGGATCTCACCGCTGTATCCGGCGGCCTTCAAGGCCAGAGCCACAGAGCCGCCGATCAGGCCGAGGCCGACGACGGCGACAGTGCCTGGCAGGGCCTCAAGGGCGTTGGAGTTCGCTGGCATCTGACAAGGGGCTGGTGGAGTTGCCTGGGGTCGGCGGGCGGGCTGGGACTCGGCGGTAGCAGAGCTTTCGTCTCCAGTATAATCAGGGGCATGGAAGAGGTACGCAATCACCTGCGGGAAATCCGCGCCCGGGCCGAGCTCGGAGGGGGACAAAAACGTATAGACGCTCAACTGGCCAAGGGCAAACTGACCGCGCGTGATCGCCTGCTGGTGCTGCTCGACAGGGACAGCTTCGTCGAAACCGACATCTACGCCGAGCACCGCTGCACCGATTTTGGCATGGAGGAACAGCACATCCCGGGCGACGGCGTCGTGACCGGCTACGGCCTCATCGGCGGCCGCCAGGTCTGCGTCTTCAGCCAGGACTTCACGGTTTTCGGCGGCTCCCTCTCCGCCGCCCACGCGCGCAAGATCTGCAAGACCATGGAGCGGGCCATGAAGCTCGGCGTGCCGATCATCGGCCTCAATGACTCTGGCGGCGCCCGCATTCAGGAAGGCGTTGAATCACTGGCGGGCTACGCCGATGTGTTTCAGCTCAATGTGCTGGCCTCGGGCGTGGTGCCGCAGATTTCGCTGATCATGGGCCCCTGCGCCGGCGGCGCCGTCTACTCGCCGGCCATGACCGATTTCGTCTTCATGGTGCGCGACAGCTCCTATATGTTCGTCACGGGCCCTGAAGTCTCCCGCACTGTGACCCACGAGGAAATTTCAGCCGAAGACCTCGGCGGCGCCTCGGCCCACACGACGCTCTCCGGCGTCGCCAGCCGCGCCTTCGACAACGACATCGAAGCCCTGCTGGCCGTGCGCCGTTTCTTCAGCCTGTTGCCCCAGGCCTACGACAAGCCGGCCCCGCGCAAATCGGGCGGTGAACCGGTACAGGCGCCCGTCCCGGCCCTCGACACCTTGGTGCCCGACAACCCCAACCACCCCTACGACATGCACGAGGTGGTCGGGCGCGTCCTCGATCAGGGCGATTTTTTCGGGATCGCCCCCGACTTCGCCCGCAATATCGTCGTCGGCTTCGGCCGCATCGGCGGCGAGACCGTCGGCATCGTCGCCAACCAGCCTCTGGTTCTGGCGGGCTGCCTCGACATCGACGCCAGTCGCAAGGCGGCCCGCTTTGTCCGCTTCTGCGATGCTTTCGGCATACCGCTGGTGACCTTTGTCGATGTGCCGGGTTTTCTGCCCGGCAGCGACCAGGAGCACGGCGGCATCATCCTCCACGGTGCCAAGCTTCTCTATGCCTACGCCGAGGCGACCGTGCCCAAGATCACCGTCATCACCCGCAAGGCCTACGGCGGGGCTTACGATGTCATGGCCTCCAAGCACCTGCGCGGCGACGTCAACTACGCCTGGCCCGGCTCGGAAATCGCCGTCATGGGCCCCAAGGGGGCCGTCGAGATCATCTTTCGCGAACACAAGTCGGACCCGGAAAAAATCAGGGAGCTGACCGAGAGCTACCGCGCCCGCTTCGCCAACCCGCTGGTAGCCGCCCGTCTCGGCTTCCTCGACGACATCATCGAGCCGTCGACGACGCGGGCCCGCATCGGCCGCGATCTGGTCGAGCTGCGCAGCAAACGCCTCGCCAATCCGCCGAAAAAACACGGCAACATCCCCCTCTGAACTGCGCCATGTTTTCCTCAGTGCTGATCGCCAACCGCGGTGAAATTGCCAGTCGCATCGCCCGCACCCTCAAGCGGCTCGGCATCCGGGTGGTGGCGATCTGCTCCGAGGCCGACCGCTATGCCCCCTTCGTGCTGGAGGCCGACGAATACCGCTGCGTCGGCGGCGTCGAACCGTCGGCGAGCTATCTCAATATCGACGCCATCATCGCCGCTGCCAGAGAAACCGGCGCCGAGGCCGTTCACCCGGGCTTTGGCTTCCTGTCGGAAAACGCCGCCTTCGCCGAGCGCCTGGCGCGCGAAGGCATCGCCTTCATCGGCCCGCCGGTCGAGGCCATCGCCGCCATGGGCGACAAGTTGCGGGCCAAGGAAATCGCTGTCAAAGCCGGTGTCTCTGTGATCCCCGGCACCGAAGAGGCGGTGTCCGACCTCAGGGTCGCCGCCGAGGTCGCCGCCGAAATCGGCTTCCCGCTCATGATCAAGGTGGCCGCCGGCGGTGGCGGCAAGGGCATGCGGGTGGTCGCCGGGGGCGATGAACTGGGCGCCGCCCTGGAGGCCTCCATGCGCGAGGCCCAGTCGAGCTTTGGCGACGGCCGGGTCTTCCTCGAGCGCTTCGTCTCGGGGCCGCGCCACATCGAAGTGCAAATCCTGGCCGACACCCACGGCAACGCCGTGCACCTGTTCGAGCGCGAGTGTTCGATACAGCGTCGCCACCAGAAAGTCATCGAAGAGGCGCCATCGCCTTTCGTCACTGACGACATGCGCGAAGCCATGTGCGGCCAGGCCCTGGCCCTGGCCCGGGCTGTCGACTACTGCTCGGCCGGCACGGTCGAGTTCATGGCCGACGCCGGGCGCAATTTCTATTTTCTTGAGATGAATACGCGCCTGCAGGTCGAACACCCCGTCACCGAGGCCATCACCGGCATCGATCTGGTCGAGCAGATGGTGCGCATCGCCGCCGGCGAAAAGCTGCCCTTTTCGCAAAAGGACATCTGCGCCCAGGGCTGGGCCCTGGAGGCGCGCGTCTACGCCGAGGACCCCGAGCGCGGCTTTCTGCCGTCGAGCGGTCGGCTACGCTGCTACACCGAGCCCGAGGGCGAGGGGCTGCGGGTCGACAGCGGCGTCGTCGACGGCTCCGAAATCAGCATCCACTACGACCCCATGCTGGCCAAGGTCACCGCCACCGGCGACAGCCGCGAACTGGCCATCGACCGCCTGAGACGCGGCCTCAACGGCTACTCCATCAGCGGCATCCGCCACAACCTCGATTTTCTCAGCGCCATCCTCAACCATCCCCGCTTTCAGGCAGGCAAGCTCTCGACGCTCTTCATCGAAGAAGAATACGCCGACGGCTACGACTCGGCCCGGGCGCCCGGGGCCGACAGCCCCCTCGCCCTCGCCCTCATCGCCTTGCTGCAATTCCTCGACGACAGCTACCTCAACGGCGAGGTAGCAGGCAATGCCCGCTACCGCCTCTTCCCCGAGAACGCCGACGGGGGTGAAGCTGCTGCCGATGAAACCGGCCTGGCTGTGGAGCTCGATGTGTCGGACAGCGAAAGCCTCTATCAACTGACCCTGGGGGACGAAATTTTTTCGCTCCACATCGATGAGGATTTTGCCCCCGGCCTCGTCCGAGTCCACAGTGACGACGGCGAGCACGTCTTTCGCGTCGAGCGGGATGGCCTCCTCTGGCAGCTGGCCGCCGACGGCAGCCGCACCAGCGCCGTCGCCCTGCCGCAACACCTGGCCTCGCTGTGGCGGTGGATGCCGGCCAAAAGATCGGCCAACCATTCGCAGACTCTGCCCTCGCCCATGCCCGGCCTGTTGCTGAAGCTGCTGGTTGGGGAGGGCGATGCCGTCGAAGCGGGCCAGCGCCTGGCCATCATCGAGGCGATGAAAATGGAAAATGTCATCCACTCGCCACGGGCGGGAACCATAGCCGCGCTGCACGCCGCCGAAGGAGACAGCGTCGTCGCCGGCCAGGATCTGGTAGAATTTGCCAAAAGCCAGCCCTCCCTTTCATGACCTTGAGCCTCAGTTTCAGTCAACCTGTAGTCGCCGCCATCCGCGAACAGAAAACATCTGAGCGGCGCGTCGCCATCGACCCCTCCGCGGTCAGACGCCTTGCAGCCCTCGGCTGCTCCTGCCTGTTGCAAAAGGGTCTCGGCGAGAGCGCCGGCTTTGCCGACAGCGACTATGAAGGCGCCGACTTTGCCGAGGACGCCTCCGCCGTATTGTCCAGGGCCGACCTCTGGTTCTCCGTCGGCACCCCCTCGGCGGCAGCGATTCAATCCTGGAAGAGCGGCGGCGTGCTCTTGGGCCTGTTGTTTCCCGCCGAAAACCCTGAACTCTTGCCGCTCCTGGCTTCGCGCCAGGCCAGTGCCTTCGCCATGGAGAGCATGCCCCGCATCACCCGCGCCCAGAGCATGGACGCGCTCTCATCCCAGGCGACCATCGCCGGCTATCAGGCGGCCCTGTTGGCGGCGCAGCTGTCGCCGAGACTTTTCCCCATGCTGACGACCGCTGCCAGCACCATCCGCCCCTCGACGGTTGTCGTCATCGGCGCCGGCGTCGCCGGCCTCCAGGCGATCGCCACCTCGGCCCGCCTCGGCGCCCGCGTCGAGGGTTACGATATCCGCCCCGAGGCCAAGGAGCAGATTGAATCGCTCGGCGCCCGCGCCATCGACGTCGGCATTGACGCCCGTGGCGAAGGCGGCTATGCGCGCGAGCTGACCGATGAGGAGCGCGCCCGCCAGGCCGAGGTCCTCAAAGCCCATCTGATCAAGGCCGATGCCGTCATCTCTACGGCCGCCGTGCCGGGGCGGCCCGCTCCGCGTATCATCGATGCGGCCACTGTCGCCGAGATGAAATCCGGCTCCGTCCTCGTCGACGCCGCGGCCGAGAGCGGTGGCAACTGCGAGTTGACCAAGCCGGGCGAGACCATTCAGTTCGGCGACAAAACCATCAGCGGCCCGCTCAATCTTGCCAGTTCCAGCCCGCTGCACGCCAGCGAGATGTATGCCCGCAACCTGACGAATTTGCTGGGCTCAATCACCGAAGAGGGCAGGGTCAGCTTCGATCCCGAAGACGAAATCGTCGA
Source organism: Candidatus Porifericomitales bacterium (assembly GCA_965237735.1). Taxonomy (GTDB): domain Bacteria; phylum Pseudomonadota; class Gammaproteobacteria; order CBDEFV01; family CBDEFV01; genus CBDEFV01. The sequence goes on from CBDEFV010000007.1 coordinate 219,624, forward strand.
CGCCTGCCTGCTGCTGGCCTCCGGCGAAGCCCGCGGAGGCCAGGCCGCCCGGTGGCTGGCCGCGGCCGCACCGACACCGCCGAAGAAGAAGGCGGCCGCCAAAAAAGCGATGTCCTGACCGTGGAACTCTTCATCTACCTCTATGTCTTCATCCTCGCCGGCTTCACCGGCTATGAAGTCATCTCCAAGGTGCCTGTGATTCTGCACACTCCCCTCATGTCAGGCTCCAACTTCATCCACGGCATCGTCCTGATCGGCGCCATGATCGTCCTCGGTTACGCCACTACGCCGGCTCAGATTGCCATCGGCGTCGTCGCTGTACTGCTCGCCGCCGGCAATGTGGTCGGCGGCTATGTTGTGACTGTGCGCATGCTGAAGATGTTCCAACCCAAGAATCAGGGCCGCGGCCAGAAGGATGCCAAAGCCGGAGGCGGCTCTTGAGCCTGGTCTCCCTCTCCACTCTGATTTCGACCTGCTACCTGCTGGCGGCGGTCTCCTTCATCGTCGGCCTCAAGCGCATGAGTTCGCCCGTGACGGCCCAGTCCGGCATCACCTTCGCCGGTCTCGGCATGCTGGTCGCCATCCTCATCACCTTCATCCATCCCGACATCGCCGGCGGCTGGCCCCGACTGCTTCTGATCGCCGGGGCACTGGCCGTCGGTTCGGCCCTCGCCTGGTGGACCGCCCAGCGTGTCGAGATGACTGACATGCCGCAGATGATCGCCCTCTACAACGGCCTCGGCGGCGGCGCGGCGGCGGCGATTGCCGCCATCGAACTGCTGGCCCCTTCGCACAGCGGTCTCCCCGGCACCCTCTTCCTCGCCATGCTGGGCGCACTCATCGGCGCCACGGCCTTCTCCGGCTCCCTCGTGGCCTATGCCAAACTACAGGGGATCATGCGCAGGACCTGGCGCTATCCGGCGCAAAACCTCATCAACGGCCTGCTGCTGGCGGCCGCCTCGGTCCTCGGACTGGCCCTGATCAACGGCCTGGTTCCCGCTGTCTGGCTGTCACTGGCGATCGCTTTGTTTTTCGCGGCGGCGCTTGTCTTCGGCGTCCTGCTGACCGTCCCCATCGGCGGCGCCGACATGCCCGTTGTCATCTCGCTCTACAATGCCCTGACCGGATTGGCCGTCGGCTTTGAGGGCTATGCGCTCGACATTCCCGCCATGATGATCGCCGGAATCGTTGTCGGCTCGGCCGGCACCCTCCTGACCCAGCTTATGGCCAAGGCCATGAACCGCAGCCTCGGCAATGTGCTCTTTGCCCATTTCGGCAGTTCAACCGAAGACGCCACTGTCGAGGGCGGGGGCGCGCAAAAGCCGATTGAGGCCCATGACGTCGCCGCCATGCTGGCCTTTTCCAGCAAAGTCATCGTCGTCCCAGGCTACGGCATGGCCGTGGCCCAGGCCCAGCACAAGATCTGGGAACTGGCGGCGCTGCTGCGCGAGCGCGGCGTCGAGGTGCGCTTCGCCATCCACCCCGTGGCCGGTCGCATGCCGGGCCACATGAACGTCCTCCTGGCCGAGGCCGGCGTACCCTACGAGCTGATTTTCGATCTGGAAGAGATCAACGCCGAATTCGCCGCCACCGACACCGTTCTCGTCATCGGCGCCAACGACGTCGTCAATCCGGCGGCGCGGGAAGACCGCGGCAGCCCCATCTACGGCATGCCGATTCTCGACGCCGACCGCGCCAGCAATGTCGTCGTCATCAAGCGCGGTCAGGGGGCGGGCTTTTCAGGGATCAGCAACCGCCTCTTCACCCTCGACAACTGCCGTATGCTGTTCAGCGACGGGGCGGCAGCGGCCCGCGACCTCGTCGCTGCCGTCAAGACTTTTTAATTCAGCTCCGTACCGCAAACAGGCGCTGAACGGTCATACAACCGCTCAGCATCCGAGACGCAAATCGTCCTGCCGCTGCTGGCAGAACCACTCATAGGTTGACGCCAGGCCGTCTTCCAGCGAAATCTTCGCCTGCCAGCCGAGTTCGCCGGCGAGCGAGCAGTCGAGGTGGCGGCGCGGCACTCCCGCGGGCTTGGTCGGGTCAAAGACGATCCTGCCGACAAAGCCGGTGATGCGCTGCATGAGTTCGGCGCACTCGCCGATCGAGACGTCGCAGCCGATGCCAATATTGAGGTGTGAGCAGCGCGGGTCGAGGCGGGCATGATATTTCTCAGGCGGAAGACTCAGGAAATGGATGCAGGCATCGGCGAGGTCGTCGACATGGAGAAACTCGCGCCGCGCCCTGCCATCGCCCCAGACCTCAACGCTGGGGGCCCTGCTCATTTTGGCTTCGTGAAACTTGCGCATGAGGGCCGGCAGCACATGGCTGTCGGCGAGGTGAAAGTTATCGCCCGGGCCGTAGAGGTTGGCCGGCATGAGGGAGCGGTAGTCGGTGCCATGCTGGCGGTTGCTTGACTCGCACAGCTTGATGCCGGCGATCTTGGCGACGGCGTAGGGCTCGTTGGTCGGCTCGAGCGGGCCCGTCAGCAGGGCCGATTCGGGGATCGGCGAGGAGGCCAGCCGCGGATAGATGCAGGAACTGCCGAGGAAGAGCAACCGCTCGACGCCGGCACGGCGGGCTTCGACAATGAGGTTGCTGCTGATGTCGAGGTTCTCTTCGATAAAGTCGGCCGGATAGGTATTGTTGGCGTGGATGCCGCCGACACGGGCGGCGGCGACGACAACCCAATCGACTTTATTGGCGGCAAAGAACGCTCGCACGGCCAGGCGATCGGCGAGGTCAAGTTCGCTGTGGCTCCGGGTCAGAAGATTGTCGCAGCCGGCTGCCCGCAGCCGGCGCACCAAGGCCGAGCCGACCATGCCCCTGTGGCCGCTGATGTAGAAGGTTTTGCCTGCCAGAGGGGGTGTTGAGAGAGCGGCGCTCACTTCTTCTGGCGCAGGCGTTCCTGCACGAGGCGGCGGTCGGCCTGGGCCATCTCCTCAACGAGTTCGTCAAAGCTGCACTTCGGCGCCCAGCCCAGCTTTTTGCGGGCGCGGCTGGCATCGCCGAGGAGGCTGTCAACCTCGGTGGGGCGAAAATAGCGTTGAGTCACGCGCACCACTACGCGCTTGCCGATTCGATCAAAGCCCTCTTCCTCGAGACCTTGGCCGCGCCATTCGATCTGCATGCCGAAGTGGGGTGCGCTCCGTTCGACAAACTCCCGCACCGAATACTGCTCGCCGCTGGCGATCACATGGTCCTCGGGCTTTTCCTGCTGCAGCATCAGCCACTGGGCTTCGACATAGTCGCGGGCGTGTCCCCAGTCGCGCAGGGCGTTGAGGTTGCCGAGATAGAGGCATGGCTGCAGGTCGGCCTCGACGGCGGCAAGCCCCATGGTGATCTTGCGACTGACGAAGGTGGGGCCGCGGCGGGGCGATTCGTGGTTGAACAGGATGCCGTTGCAGGCGTAGAGGCCATAGGCTTCGCGGTAGTTGACCGTCGCCCAGTAAGCGTAGAGCTTGGCGTTGGCGTAAGGCGAACGCGGGTGGAAGGGGGTGTCCTCATTCTGCGGGCTGGCGGCGGCCCTGCCGTAAAGCTCCGACGAAGAAGCCTGGTAAAAACGGGCGCCGGGAATTCTTTCACGCACCGTCTCCAGCATGCGAAGCGCGCCCATGGCGGCCGTGTCGGCACTGTATTCCGGCTGCTCGAAGGAGACGGCGACATGCGACTGCGCCGCCAGATTATAGACCTCGTCGGGCTCGCAGATGCCAAAGATACGGTGCAGGCTACTGGTGTCAGTCAGGTCCCCATGGTGGAGGAAAAACTGGCCATAGCGGGGATCCTCGTACAGATGATCGATGCGTTGGGTATTGAACTGGGAAGAGCGGCGGACGAGGCCGTGCACCTCGTAGCCGCGCCCAAGCAGAAACTCGGCGAGATAGGAACCGTCCTGACCGGTGATGCCGGTGATGAGGGCGCACTTGCCGGCCATCAGCCGCCGCCCGCCGCCGGCAGGGTTTCGATGGGGGTGTCGTCTCGATTGCCCCACTCCGACCAGGAACCGGCGTAACCGCGGACGCGGTTGTAGCCGAGGTGGCGCAGCACCAGCCAGGTCAGAGCGGCGCGGTGATGCGTCTGACAGTAGGTAACGATCTCGCGCTCGGGGTCCTCGAGGCCGAGGGCCTTGAGTTCAGAGCACAGGGCAGCGGGAGCCCGCAGGCGGCCGAGCCCATCTTCGAGCAGGCGCCGCCAATCCCAGGAAACAGCTTGCGGTATATGGCCGCCGCGGGCGGAGCGGACATCGGCGCCGCTGTACTCCTCGGCGGAGCGGGTGTCGATGAGCAGGGGCGGCGCGGAACCGAGGACCCTGGACTTGAGTTCGGCCAGATCGATGGCACAGGATGAGGCCTGCGGATCGGGCAGATCGAGGCCCGGGCTCGGTCGGGGAATGCGCCGCTGCGACTGGACGGCAAGGCCCTCTTCAACCCAGGCATGCAGCCCCCCTTCAAGCAGGGAGGCACGGGTGATGCCCGCGCAGTGGAGGGTCCAGATCAGGCGCGAGGCGGCGAGACCCTGCTCCAGATCATAAGCCAGGACGGGCCGCTGCCGCCTGAAGCCGATACTTTCCAGAGCCTGGCTCAGCTGAGAGGCGTCCGGCAGCAGCCCCTCGGCCGGCGGCTCGGAGCGCAGCAGCAGGGAGAGATCGAGAAAGACCGCCTTGGGGAGCCAGACCGGGAAGAGATCGGGGCCGCCGCGACCGACGGCGACAATCAGAAGGCCGCTGTCGTCCTCGGCGGCAGCCAAGGACTTGGCGACCTCTGGTGGGCGCACCAGCAGGGATTCCACACCCTTCAATGCCGAGCCCGAAGGAAAACCACGGTCTAGCTGTCGCTGCCGGAGCGAAAATGGAACCGGGCCCCTTGGCGGATGCTCGAAGGCCAGCGACTGGTGACCGTCTTCAGGCGGGTGAAGAAGTGCACTCCTTCGGGGCCGTGCATGTAGTGATCGCCGAAGAGCGAACTCTTCCAACCGCCGAAGCTGTAGTAGGCTACAGGCACCGGTATGGGAACATTGACGCCGATCATGCCGATACGGGCACGGGCCGCGAAATCGCGGGCGCTGTCGCCGTCTCTGGTGAAGATGGCCGCGCCGTTGCCGTACTCGTGGTCGCTGACAAGGGCCAGGGCCTCCTCGTAATCGGCGGCGCGGAGCACCACCAGGACGGGACCGAAAATCTCTTCGAGATAGATGCGCATATCGGGTTTCACGCGATCGAACAGAGTGGCGCCGACAAAGAAGCCGCCCTCGCTCCCCGACACCTTCAGGCCGCGACCGTCGACGACGAGCTCCGCGCCCTCCTTCACTCCGAGATCGATGTAGCCGAGCACCTTCTGCCGGTGCTCCCCGGTGATGACCGGCCCCATGTCGACGCCGGCGGTCGAGCCCGGCCCCACCTCGAGGCCGGCGATGCGCTCCCTGAGGCCGGCAATGACGCGATCGCCGGTTTCATCGCCGACAGCGACGACAGCCGAGATCGCCATGCAGCGTTCACCGGCCGAGCCGTAGGCCGCACCGAGGATGGCGTCGCAGGCATTGTCAAGATCGGCGTCCGGCATGACCAGAGCGTGGTTTTTGGCGCCACAGAGCGCCTGCACTCTCTTGCCGTGGGCGCAGCCCTCGCGGTAGATGTACTCGCCGACGGCGGTCGAGCCGACGAAGCTGACCGACTGCACCCGCACATCTGACAGCAGGGTGTCAACCGCTTCCTTGTCGCCGTTGACGACATTGAACACTCCTTGGGGCAGGCCCGCCTCATAGAGCAGCTCGGCCAGGCGCAGAGGCGTGGAGGGGTCCTTTTCCGACGGCTTGAGCACAAAGCTGTTGCCGCATGCAATGGCGATGGGAAACATCCACATGGGCACCATGGCCGGGAAATTGAAGGGGGTGATGCCGGCGCAGACGCCGAGCGGCTGCCGCACCTGATAGCAGTCGACGCCCTTGGCGACGCTTTCGCTGAACTCTCCCTTCAGAAGCTGCGGGATGCCGCAGGCAAAGTCGACAACTTCGAGGCCGCGAGTGATCGAACCTCTGGCATCGTCGAGAGTCTTGCCGTGCTCCGAGCTCAGAATGGCGGCGAGTTCGTCCATATGCTGGCGCACCAGCCCGCGGAAGGCGAACATGACCTCCGCCCTTCTCGCCGGCGGCGTCAGGGCCCAGGCGGGAAAAGCCTGATCGGCAGCGGCGATCGCCTGTTTGACCTCGGCCTTTGAGGCCAGAGGCACCTCGGCCGTGACGGCACCGCTCGAAGGGTCGTAAATGGGGCCTGAGCGACCGCTGTTACCGCCGATTCGGCGCCCGTCGATGTGGTGATGCAGGGCTTTAATCCCGGTCTCGGTTGCAGCTTCTGGGTTCATGCTGAGGTCAGGGCCCAGACGGGAAAAGCCCGATCGGCAGCGGCGATCGCCTGTTTGACCTCGGCCTTTGAAGCCAGAGGCACCTCGGCCGTGACGGCACCGCTCGAAGGGTCGTAAATGGGGCCTGAGCGACCGCTGTTACCGCCGATTCGGCGCCCGTCGATGTGGTGATGCAGGGCTTTAATCCCGGTCTCGGTTGCAGCTTCTGGGTTCATGCTGAGGTTGAATGGGAAGTTGCAGGGTTGGCAGCCCGGCCGTAGGGGCAAGCAGCGCCTCCGACGAGCCCCTGCCCGTTATGGCCGTTAAACCGCCCGCAGGGACTTTCTCAGGCAGTCGGCCATGCGGTCGATATCGCTGCGCTCTGCGATCAGCGGCGGCGCGATGATGGTGGTGTCGCCGGTCGATTTGGCGTACATGCCATTCTCAAACAGCGCCACCTGCAAGGCGAAGCCGCGCGCACCAGGCGCGCCGGACGGCGCCACCTCTATGCCCGCCATCAGGCCGTAGCCGCGGACATCGACCACCGCATCTTCGGATTCAAGGCCGAACATGACGTCGAGGAAGTAGTCGGACATCCCGGCAGCGCGTTCAGTCAACCCCTCCTCTTCGTAGAGGTCGAGGCTGGCGATGCCGGCGGCGCAGGCCAGCGGGTGGCCGCTATAGGTGTAGCCGTGAAACAGTTCGATGCCGGGAGGGGCAGAGCCGACGACGGTGTCGTAGACCTCGTCGCTGACGGCGACTGCCCCCATGGGCACGGCGCCATTGGTCAGGGCCTTGGCCATGGTCATGAGGTCGGGTTTGACACTGAACGCTTGGGAGCCGAAGGGCTTGCCGAGACGGCCAAAGCCGCAGATGACTTCGTCGAACACCAGCAGGATGCCGTGCTGATCGCAGATTTCGCGCAGCCGCTCAAGATAGCCGACAGGCGGCACCAGGACGCCGGTGGATCCGGCAATCGGCTCGACAAAACAGGCCGCTATGGTGCCGCCGCCGTAGAGGGCGGCAAAACGCTCGAGATCTTCGGCCAAGTCCCGCCCCGTCTGCGGCTGGCCGCGGACATAGCGGTTCTCCTCGAGCCAGGTGTGGCGCATGTGGACCACGCCGGGCAGCCCCACGCCGAAGGCTTGGCGGTTGCGCACCAAGCCGCTGAGCGAGGTTCCGCCGAGGTTGACGCCGTGGTAGGCCCGCTCGCGCGACACCAGGCGTTGCCGCTGGCCGTCGCCGCGCGCCAGATGATAGGCGTAGCAGATCTTGATGGCGGTGTCGATCGCCTCGGATCCGGAGCAGCCAAAAAAGACGTGATCGATGCCCTCCGGCGTCAGTTCGGTGACCTTGCGGGCCAGCTCGAAAGACAGGGAGTGGTTGGTCTGGAAAGGAGCCGTGTAGTCGAGCTTGGCCGCCTGGCGCTGGATGGCCTCGACAATCTGTGGCCGACAGTGACCCGCCGCCACACAGAAAAGGCCGGCTGAACCGTCAATCAACTCGTTTCCATCCTTGTCCCAGCACAGCATGCCTGAAGCCCGATCGATGACGCGCGGGGTTTTCAGAAAATCACGGTTGGCCGTAAAGGGCATCCAGTGGTGGTCGGTATAAGCCAGATTCGATTGAGCCATGGGAGTGAGGAGTCTCGCGCTCGCAGTTGAGTGATGGGGAAATCGGGGAATTACATCCAAGAGCGTGGAGGAAATCGACAGGAAATGATCGCTCGTATCCCTGCATAGAATGAAGTACCTATAGAATACCTTATTTAAGGGAGGGCATGCGGGGGTCGGCACTCGCATCTGGCAAGGATTTTCCATGCACTCCCGCTCTCTCCCCGATTTCATCTCATTCTGCCTATGAATCCCTGCATCTCCATACCCGACCATGCAGGTTGAAGCCCTGAACCACCGCTTCATCGCCGTTGAAGGCGAGGAAAGCTTCGATTTTCTTCAGGCTGTCTGCGCCTGCGACCTCGGAAGACTCGCCGAAGAACCTTTCATACTTGGCTCCCTGTGTCAACCGCAGGGGCGGGTACTGGCAGTGTTTTACCTCTTTCCCACCGCCACCGGCTACGCCTTGATGGTCCCCGCCAGCCTCGCCGGGAGCCTGGCCAACCGCCTGCGCCTCTATGTGCTGCGCCGCCGTCTGCAGGTGCGCCTTCTCGACGACTGGACTGCCCTGGCCCTGATTGGCCCGGCCGCCCCTGAGGCGGGACTGGAAGACATTGACGGCATCTGCAGTGTCGATCTTTCGCGCACCATCCCGCGCCAACTCGTCTTCGGCCCGGCCGACTCCATGGCGGCAGCCCACTCCCGACTGCAGTCGGATATTGAAGAGCGGGGTCAGCCCCTGTGGCGCCTTGTCGCCATTGCCGAAGGAGAGCCCTGGCTCGAAAATCTCACCCAGGATCTGTTCCTGCCGCAGATGCTGAACCTGCTCGAGCTCGGCGCAACCAGCATGTCCAAGGGCTGCTACCCGGGGCAGGAAGTCGTCGCCCGCCTGCACTTCCGCAGCCAGAGCAACCGCTGTTTGCAGCGGCTCGCCTTTTCCGGCGCCTCGGCAGCGCCGGCGCCCTCAAGTGTTCTGGCTCAGCGGCAAGAAGGCGAGCGCTCGGGCAGGCGCGAGCCCGGCATGATCCTCGATGCCGTCATGGCCGGGACCGGTGGCTACGCCCTGGCCGTGCTCGACAGGGACGCCCTCGACCGCATCGGCGAGTTGACCTCGATGGAGAGCCCTGAAATGCGTTTTGAACCGTTGAAAGAAAACGCCGCCGCGGTGTTGCAGGAAAATCTGCATGCCTAAGGTTTACGGCGCCGCCGACCTCGTCGACGCCCGCCTGGTCTGCGACGAGTTGCAGCGGCATGAGGTGGAGGCCTATACCACAGGAGATTACTTGATGGGCGGCAGCGGCGAGTTGCCTCCAGGGAATTTGGTGCAGGTGTGGATCCGCGATGAGAGCCGCCTCGACGAAGCGAGGAAGATCATCGCCCGCTTCGACCGGCGGCGTTACAGCGCCACCGAATCGAGAAACTGCAGCCGATGCGGAGAAAGCAACGGCGGCTCCTTTGAAGTCTGTTGGAACTGCGGTGCCGACCTCGACGACCCCCGGGAATCAGGAGCAACCTGAGCGCCGATTCCTTATCGCTAGTCCTCAGTTCCGGCTTCGGGTTCCGTCTGATCCGGCGCGACAGCCTCGACGACGACCCGTTTTCGCCAGGGCTGCACCGGCGGGTCGAGCGTCAGCCGTGAAAAGCTGCCCAACCCTTTGGGCAGGGGCCTGCCCTTTTTGCCGCGGCCGAAGGTGAAGGCGCTGCGCGCCTCGCCCTTGAGCAGACGGCGGCGCTTGCCCTGTACCAGAGCCACCTCATGGCCAGCAGGCACACAGATCAGGTGGCTGATGCGGGCCGGCGACTCGCCGGGCTTGGGTTTGCCGAGATTGACCAGCTTCAGGCCCTTGCCCTGAGCCATCTGCGGCAGTTCGACAACAGAGAAGCCGAGGGCGCAACCTTCACTGGTGATGAGGAACACCTCGGAATCGGCGTCGCTGACGGCTACCGGCGGCAGAGGTTCCGCCCCGGGATTGAGGTGCATGGTCAGGCGCCCCGCCCTCTTGTTGCTGCTCAGGGATGAGGCCGTGGCGACGAAGCCATAGCCGTCCGTGCTGGCGCAGAGCCAGAGACTGTCGGGCCGCCCCAGAACCGCGCCTATAAAGCGGGTGCCGGCCGGGACCTCGAGCCATTTGCTCAGGGGCTCGCCCGCGCCGCGGGCCGGCGGCAGTTGAGACACCACCACCGAGTAGCTGCGGCCGTGGTGGTCGAGCACGGACAGCGGCTGATCGCTGTACCCCGACAGACTCGCCAGCAGGCGATCGCCGGTCTTGAATGGCAGCTTCGACGGATCGAAATCATGGCCTTTGGCCGAGCGCACCCAGCCATGCCTGGACAGCAGGACCGTGACGGCCTCGCTCAGCAACCGCCCCGACTCCCGCAAGCGGACGGCCGGCGCCTGTTCGTTGATGTGGGTGCGGCGATCGTCGCCGCAGAGCTTGGCGTCGGCGCGAAACTCGCCGCGCAGGAGGGCGCGGAAGCTTTTGTCGGAAGAGAGGTTGCTGTTGATTTGGTCGCGTTTCTCGTTGAGAGCGACCTGTTCCTGTTCGAGCTTGACACGTTCGAGCTTGGCCAGTTGGCGCAGGCGGATGGCGAGAATCGCATCGATCTGCAGGTCGCTCAGGGGAAAGGCCTGGGCGAGGTCCGCCGCCGGGTCGTCGGCGCGGCGGATGATCCCGATGACTTCATCGATGTTGAGGTGGGCCTGCAACAGGCCGGCGACGATTTCCAGGCGGCGTTCGAGTTCGTCGAGGCGGTGCTGCAGGCGGCGGCGCACCGCGGCCGAGCGCAGTCTGAGCCATTCGCCGAGGAGCTGGGCCAGGTTGAAATTGCGCGGGCAGCGGCGGGCGTCAACGGCGTTGAACTGGACACGCACTGTACGTTCGAGGTCGGTGACGGCGAAGAGGTGCTCCATCAATTTCGCCGGGGCGAGGCGGCCCGCCGGCCGAATCACCACCCGCACCGGGTGCTCGTGGTCGCATTCATCGCGCACATCCTCGATCAGCTTGCCGCGCCGCCCCTGATCGGCAATCTGCTCGACGAGGCGGCTGCCGGGAACGCCCCAGGGCAGTTCGGTGACGACGATGTCGCCGTCCTCGACGACATAGCTGGCCCGCACACGCAGGCGCCCTGAGCCGGTGCTGTAGATTTCCGCCAACTCCGTGCGCGGCGAGACGATTTCGCCGCCGCCGGGAAAGTCCGGCCCCTGAATGAACTGCATGAGCGCGGCCACGTCGGCCTTGGGGTGGGCCAGCAAGTGCTCGCAGGCCCGGGTGACTTCGCGCAGATTGTGCGGCGGGATGTCGGTGGAGAGGCCGACGGCGATGCCGCTGGCGCCATTGAGCAGGATGTTGGGCAGGCGTGCCGGCAGGGTGACCGGCTCGTCGAGAGTACCGTCGAAGTTGGAATTCCAGTCGACCGCGCCCTGATTGATCTCGGCCAGCAACAGCCGCGAGTAGGGGGCCAGCCGCGCCTCGGTGTAGCGCATGGCGGCAAAGGATTTGGGGTCGTCGGCTGCGCCCCAGTTGCCGTGGCCGTCGATCAGCGGGTAGCGGTAGCAGAAGGACTGCGCCATCAGCACCATGGCCTCATAGCAGGCCGATTCACCGTGGGGGTGGAACTTGCCGAGGACGTCTCCTATGGTTCGGGCCGATTTCTTCGGCTTGGTTCCAGGCCCGATGCCGAGTTCGTGCATGGCGTAGAGGATGCGCCTCTGCACCGGCTTGAGGCCGTCGGCCAGATGCGGCAGCGCCCGGTCGAGCAACACATACATGGAGTAATCGAGATAGGAGCGCTCGACAAAGGTGTTGAGGCCGAGGACGCCTGTCTGGTCGCCGCCTCCGCCGCCGGCTGCGGTATCGCCGGCGTCAGTGACGGCCGCTTCCCCGGGCCACTGGATCAGGTTGAGGTGCTGCTGCCTGTCGGTCACTTGGTGAACTTCAGGATGTAGGGGTGGCGGGCGTCGCCGTCGAGGGTGGACAGGGACTGGTAGAGGTCGGGGCGGCGGTCGCGGAATACGCCCCAGGCGGAGCGGACGTTGCGGCACTGCTCGAAATCGATGTCGGCGAGCAGCATTTCCTCGCCGTCGCGCGAGGCCTCGGCCAGGATGTTGCCCGTCGCCCCGGCGATGAAAGAAGAGCCGTAGAAGTTGATCTCGCAGGTCGCTCCCTGCTCGGTGCCTACGCGGTTGGCGGCGATCAGCGGCACGAGGTTGGCGCCGGCGTGACCGCGCATGACTGTCTGCCAGTGGTCGCGGCTGTCGAGCTTCGGATCCTGGGGCTCCGAGCCGATGGCCGTCGGGTAGAGCAGGATTTCGGCGCCCTGGAGTGCGAGGCAGCGGGCGGCCTCGGGAAACCATTGATCCCAGCATATGGCCGGGCCGACGCGCCCCACCGCCGTCTGCCAGACGCGGAAACCGCTGTCGCCCGGCGAGAAGTAGAACTTTTCCTGATAGCCCGGACCGTCGGGGATGTGCGATTTGCGGTAGCGACCGAGGCAGCTGCCATCGGCGTCAATCATGGCAAGCGAATTGAAAAACACGGGATCGGCGCGCTCGTAAAAGCTGACCGGCAACACCACCTTGAGCTTGGCGGCAAGCGAGCTCATGCGGGCCAAAAGCGGGCTGTCGGGGAAGGATTGGGCCAGATCAAAGTGAACCGGGTCCTGATCTTTACAGAAATAGCGGGAAGCAAAGAGCTCGGGCAGCAGCACCAGTTCCGCTCCCTCGGCAGCGGCACGGTGCACCCACTCTTCGGCGCAGTCCAGATTGGCGGCGACGGATTCCTGACAGGCAAATTGCAGGGCAGCGACTCGGGGCATGGCGATTCAAGACAGAAAACGGACTGGCGGCTTTCAGGGCGCTCATCTCATGTAAATCATAGTGGGGAAGAAGGCGTTGGAGGTAAAAACCGGCGCCGATAAGGCCCCTTTTTGCACCCTCATCGCCATCGGAAGGGGCTCGGCCTCTTAGAATCTCCGTAAACGCCTGGCCCAAACCCCTGTCCCCGGCAGCCGCCGCAACTGCCGCCATCCACGCTCAACCGCACCGCATGCACCTCCTGAAGCTCTTCCGCGACCGCCGCCTGGCCTTTGTCTTCGGACTCGGCTTCATCAGCGGCTACCCCTGGGTTGCCATCGGCTCCACCATGGGAGCCTGGCTTCAGGAAGAAGGGATGAGCCGCAGCGCCATAGGCGCATTCGGTGCCGTTTTCACCCTCTACGCCTTGAATTTTCTCTGGGCGCCCCTGCTCGACCAGGTGCGGCCACCCCTGCTCAGTCGCCTGCTCGGCCCACGCCGCAGTTGGATTCTGCTGTGCCAGGCGGTGGTCTGCGCCGGCGTCGCCCTGCTGTCGCTCAGCGGCGGTCCCGCGGCTGGCGTCTGGCAGTTGTCGGCCCTGCTGCTGTTGATCGCGGCGGCTTCTGCCACCCTCGATATCGCCGTCGATGCCTACCGCATTGAGATACTCGGTGCCGAGGAGGCCCGCAAAATCCCACTGGCCGCCGCCGCCGCCACCTGCGGCTGGTGGACCGGTTTCAGCCTGCCCGGCGCCCTGGCCTTTTTCATGGCAGACCTTCCGGGCATCGGCTGGCCCGGAAGCTACGCCATGCTGGCGGCGGTTCTGAGCCTGTCCATGCTGATCCCCCTGGCCATTCCCTCGCCTCGGGAAGCTGAGGGCGGAGAAGACGCCGCCGCGCCCCCCGGGTCCGCCCCGCCCCGCGACCTGTTCAAAGCCGCCGGCATCTGGTTGCAGAGGGCCTTCGTCGCCCCCTTCGGCGAGTTCCTGCAGCGCAACGGACTCTATATCGTCATCCTGATCTTCAGCTTCATCTTCCTCTTCAAGGTCGGCGAGGCCTTTCTCGGGCGCATGGCGATCGTCTTCTACAAGGAAGTCGGCTACAGCAACACCGACATCGCCCTCTATTCCAAGCTCAATGGGTGGTGGGTGACGATTCTGTTCACCCTCGCCAGCAGCGTCCTCAACTACCGCCTCGGTCTCTGGCGGGGCCTCTTCATCAGCGGCGTCGCCATGGCCGCCGCCAATCTGCTGTTCTCCTGGATCGCCATCATCGGCCCGGTGCGCTGGGCCTTCGTCGTCACCGTGGCCGCCGACAACTTTGCCGCGGCTTTCTCGACCGTGGCTTTCGTCTCCTTCATTTCGGCACTCGTCAACCGCCACTACACCGCGACCCAATACGCCCTCATGGCTTCGCTCGGCAACTTCGGCCGCACTTCGCTGGCCTCTTTCAGCGGCCTGGCCGTCGACAGCATGGGAGGCGACTGGGCCCTGTTCTTTGTCCTGACGGCGCTCGCCGCCATCCCCGGCCTGACATTGCTGTGGCTCCTGCGCCACCGCCTGAGCTCCTCTGTCTTTGCCTCTCCCACCTGAAGTCATGGCCGCTGCATCCGACCGGAAACTGGACCCCCTCGAGGAGGAATTCTTCGTCCTCGCCCTTGAGGCCGACGCTCTGGACTTCGGTGAATTCAAGCTTAAATCGGGCCGCACCAGCCCCTATTTTTTCAACCTCGCCCGCTTCGACAGCGGCTCGCTGCTCGAGCGGCTGGCGCGTTTTTATGCCGCTGTCGTCAACCGGGCGTTGACGGACGGTGTTTTACAGGCCGACATTCTCTTCGGCCCGGCCTACAAAGGCATTCCTCTGGTCGTTGCCGTTGCCCTGGCCCTTCAGCACCACTACGGCCGGGATCTGCCCTGGTGCTTCAACCGCAAGGAGGCGAAGCAGCACGGAGAAGCCGGGGAGCTCGTCGGGCGCGAACCCAGGGGGGCGGTGCTGTTCCTCGACGATGTGCTGACTGCCGGGACCGCCCTGGGCGAGATCTGTCAGGCGATCGCCCCTGTCGGCGGCCGGCCGGCCGGGCTCGTCATCGCCCTCGACCGTCAGGAGTTGCTGGAGGGCGCCAGCACCGCCGGCGAGGTGGTCGCCAGGCGCCATGCCATGCCGGTGCTGGCGATTGCCCGCGCCCAGTCCCTGGTTTTTTATCTGCGCGATTGCGGCCTGGACGCTGAAGCGGCGGAACTGGCCCGCTACCTCAGGGCGAACGGCCCGCCTGAGCTTTTGATTTAATCCCTCAAGAGAACCTTTGAATCGCGGCGTCTCTCAACTCCGGAATCGGACGTTCGCCGAAAATCCTGGTCAATCCCAACCGGCTTCCCAGACTGAAATAACGGAGAGTTTAACGGGCCATCGGCATTTTTAAGCAGCAGACCTAGCGATGCCGAGGCTCATACAGAATCCTTGAGATTGGGAGGGTGAAAAATCAGATGTCCCAACATTTCAAGATAGCCCTAGCAGCCTTTTACAGTGCCTTTATTCTTCTTGCAATACTTGATAAGAGCCGGAATGTCAAAAATTTTGGGTTTCAGCCCATTCTTGCTTTTTCCTTCTATAAATCCTGTAATCTCAGTGCTCCCAACCCTTTGTTCGCCAAATTTTGCGTTTCCGCTGGCTTCTGCATCATCACGGTAAAATACCGTGCACTTGTTAAATACTGTTTCCTTGTTAAATTAAGCATCCGTAAAATCAGTTGCTACAAGATTGCTACCAAAAAATTCTACACTTTCAAAAATACACTCGTCTTCGAAACATGAATCCGACAAATTAAATCCCGATAGATCCGCTCCACCAAAATCTGCTCTTTTTAAACGAATATTGGATAAATCGTATTTGTTGTATAAGCTTTTTACATTTTCTTCCTCTTCATATTCTTTACTGAGATCAATTTCTCGACTCAGTTTGACAATTTCTCTTACAGCTGCTTCAATATCTATATCTGAAGTTGATCCTTCTGTATCTGAAGTTGATCCTTTTTCATTATTCGTCAGCTTTTTATCTCGAATATAAGCACATAGGGTATGCATAATGACTTCCCGCTGTTCACTTGACTCTTCTCTGGCAAGTTTGCCCAAGGCATAAATAGCCCCTTGCCGAACCCTTGCTTTTTCGTCGCCTAACAACTTGATGGATCTGGCAAAAATATCCGTTGTCAATCGCTTGGTGCTTGTGACACCCTCTTTATCTAAAGCCAGGGTTCGTTTGTAAGACAAATATAAGCCTAAAGCCACCAAAGGAAGGCCCAAAATAAAATGGAAATTACCTTTATCTACAACATCTGCTATTAAGCAATCCATTAACCAAACGATTAAAAAATAAAGGACAATGAAAAGAATCCATATCCAAGGCTTGTCAAGTATTCTTTGTGGCCAAGGTTTTTAATTTGACATTTGTACGCCTCCTTTCAAAGGGATTGAGGGGACAAAAATCATGTGCCACCTAAGTCTCAAGTCGGCATGCTGGACCAGCCGGACAGGGAAATGGAACCTCAACTGAGATGGTGTCAGGTTTCAGTTCTTTGCCAAGCCAGCTCCGCATTGGGCAGGCCCGACACTCGCTGGCCTTCAGTATACCGTAGAAAAGCTTGAGCGAGCTGTTTTCGGCGCAGGCGGCGCGGCTTTCACCCTCTCGCCCTGAATTTTCTCCAAGCACCTCTCCCCTGCTCAATCGGGGGCACCCGGCCTCCTGCCTGGCAGCTGCTCTGCCCTCGTCGCGGCTCCATTCTGCCAAGCCAGACTGGTGGACGGCGGAACTCGCCCGCTATCTCAGGGCGAAGGGCCGCCTGAGCTGTCGATTCCCGTCCTCTGCCGAGGCCCGGCTTCCCCGGCCGCGTCCAGAGTCTCCCTGGTTCTCCCGTCCTCTGCCTCGGCCCGGCTTCCTCGGCTGCGCGCTCCAAGCCTCCCTGGTTTTCCCGGCCGATCTTCCCGGCCGATTTACTAGACCGATTTACCAAGCCGATCTGAATCATCAGGCCAGGTTTCGCCTGTTTGTGTGTCGAGATAGACTTTTTGTCCTACATAGGTGTCGCAGAGGGCGAATTCGTATCTTGATCCGTAGTTTGCGCTGGGTATCCAGCCGAGGTCGCCCAAGCCCATGTCGGTTTCGCTGAATTCCTCTTGAGTACACCAGCCTCTCGCGATTACTTCATTTCTGGCCCGTGCTCTTGTGTTTCGTATTAGTGTTTCTCCTGCCGTTACTACATTGGCTGCGCCTCTTTTGTGTGGCAATTGGTAAAGATTGTTCCTGGTGTATGGCAATTTTTGATTTTTTTGTTATGACTTGCTTATCCAGTGCGTCTGGCGCGTCAATCGTGCGTTGGAAGTCGGCGCATCCGGATAGGACGAATAAGGCCGCTGTGGCGTGATGATTTTTTGTGCATTTTTGTTTCTTTGGGGGAAGGTGAGAGATTGATGATCTAATTAATCCCTCAAGAAAATCTTTGAATCTCGGCATCTCCCAACTCCAGGATCGGACGTTCACCGAAAGTCCTGGTCAATGCCGACCAATTTCCCAGACTGAAATAACGGAGTTCAGCAAGGGTTCTCAGGCTGTCAATTGCAGATCGGCAAAAGAGGGACGCTTATCTACAAAAGACGGATCCCCGTGAATGCGGCGGCCACAATTTGGGCACCGCTTGCTATTCACCCAAAGCCCTGCGGGGAGGCCTCCAAATTCCGAGAGATACAATTTCTTGGTTCTCTCCCACGCCGATTGCAGGTTCCGCTCGTCCTCTTCGCCCCGCATGCCGAAATAGGGGAAGTGGTGGAGGAAATAGCCAAGACCTATGGCGCAATCTTCGGCATACTTTTGAGTGTCCAAAATGTGCAGATGCCAAAAATCATCCACTTTTGACGACGGCACCACCGCCTCATCGAGGTTTTTCAGGCACAAGACCAAAAATTTGCGATACTCCTCTGACACCGCCAAAGCGTATTCCAGGCTCCAGCCATAGCCTTCCTCTTTGTCCATTGCCTTAATGACAACAGGCTCCAGATTAAGCTCTTTTAGCAGATAGTGAGATTTTTGATTTGACATTTGCACACCTCCTTTCAAAGAGATTGAGGGGGTTAAAAATCCTGTGGCACCCAAGTCACAGGTCAACATGCTGATCCATCCGGACAGGGAAGTGGAACCTCAACTGAGATGGCGTCAGCTTCCAGTTCTTTGCCAGGCCGGCTCCGCATCGGGCAGGTCCGACACTCACCGGTCTTCAATATACCATAGAAAAGATCGAGCAAGCTGTTTTCGGCGCATTCGGCGCGGCTTTCACCCTCTGCACCTTGAATTTTCTCCAGGCACCCCTCCCCCGCCCAATCGAGAGCGCCCGCCTCCTGCCCGGCAGCTGTTCTGCCCTCGTCGCGGCTCCATTCTGCCGGGCCAGACTGTCGGGCGGCGGAACTGGCCCGCTACCTCAGAGCGAACGGCCCGCCTGAGCTTTTGATTTAATCCCCGACAGCGCCCTAGGGGGCCCTGATTCCGTTTTGCCGATATTCGACAGCGAATGCCGTGGGCAGCGTTTATCATAGAGACTGGGAGCCAGGCCCTCCATGTCGTCGAGTATCTGCGCCTCTCTGCACGCGATCCGGACTCCAAGCCAGAATTGGCCGCAGGTTGAGACCAGAGGCACGGGCTGACCAGACCGCCGATTGCCGACAGGCGAACGACGCCGGCGCTCTTCGGAGGGAGCCCCTTTGCTGGATGCCGCCCTTCACCCCGACCTCCTCCCTTCAGAAGCCAGCCTTTACATGCCCCAGACCCACCTCCGCTCTGTCTCTTCTACTTTTGACCGCCGCCTGTTCGACGGCAAATTCATCGTCGAGGAAGGCCTGGGAAGCTGCCTGGACGTGCACAGCCGCAGTCGCCTCTACACCTTCAGGGATGAGGGCGCCACCCTCGTCCTCAAGCACTATGTCCACGGCGGCCTGCTGGCCCCCCTGCTGGCCGATCAGTACCTCTGGCGCGGCCTCGAGCGGGCGCGCATGTGGCGGGAGTTCAGTACTCTTGAACGGCTGGTGCGGCTGCGCATGCCGGTGCCCGTGCCCTACGCGGTCCGGGTCGAGCACAGCGGGCTCTTCTACCGCGGCCAGTTGGTCACGCGCCACCTCGACCCGGGCGAGTCTTCCTGGTCCTCGCTCGCCAGGGTGCTGGCCGAGCGCAAGCTCAAACACGACGAATGGCGCACCCTGGGCGCGACCATCCGCCGATTTCACAATGCCGATCTGTGTCACGGCGACCTCAACGCCCACAATATCCTGCTGCCGCCGGAAAATTCGAAGACCGCAACCGAGCCGGTCTACATAGTCGATTTCGACCAGGCCTATTTTGTCGAAGAAAAAGAAAAAAAGAAAAAATCGCTCTCCTGGTGGCGAAACGGCAACCTCGATCGCCTGCAGCGATCGCTCTGCAATCTGGGGGCGCGAAAACAGACCAGGCCCTTCACAATCGGCAATTGGAGCTCTTTCACGGCCGGCTATCTCGACAGTTGAGGCAAGCCTTTAAGCCCTGCCGCCAACCGACTGACTCTGCCGCCGGGACTCTCAGTGCCTGAGCGCGTGCTCGACGCCGCCGCCGAGATCGACCGGCGAGCGCACTACTGAGGCGCCCGCCGACGCCAGGGCTTCGTATTTCTCTTCGGCCGTGCCCTTGCCGGCGCTGATAATGGCGCCGGCGTGTCCCATGCGTTTACCCTCGGGGGCGGTGACGCCGGCGATGTAGGCGACCACGGGCTTGGTCATCTGGCTGCGAATGAATTCAGCCGCCTCTTCCTCGGCGCTGCCGCCGATCTCGCCGATCATGAGGATCGCATCCGTGTCCTCGTCCTGCTGGAACAGCTCGAGCACATCGACAAAACTGGTGCCGGGCATGGGGTCGCCGCCGATGCCGACACAGGTGCTCTGGCCCAGGCCGCGGTCGGAAGTCTGCTTGACGGCCTCGTAGGTCAGGGTGCCCGAGCGCGAGACGATGCCGATGCGCCCCGGGCGGTGGATGAAGCCCGGCATGATGCCGATTTTGCACTGTCCCGGCGTGATCACGCCGGGACAGTTGGGGCCGATCAGGCGCACGCCCGGCGTCGAGGCGATGACCTCGACAGCCGCCAGCGAATCGAGCGCCGGCAAGCCCTCGGCGATGCAGACGATGAGCTCGATGCCAGCCTCGGACGCCTCGAGGATCGAATCCTTGCAGAACGCCGCCGGCACGAACATGATGCTGGCGTTGGCGCCGGTCTGGGCTACCGCCTCGGCGACACTGTCGAACACAGGCCGGTCGAGGTGGCTCTGGCCGCCCCGCCCCGGGGTCACGCCGCCGACGATCCGGGTGCCGTATTCAATCGCCTCGCGGCAGTGGAAGGTCCCCTGCTGGCCGGTGAATCCCTGGCACAGGACGCGGGTGTCGCTGTTGACGAGGATGCTCATTTGACTTTTCCGGCTGCGGCCGCAGCTTTTTGTGCGGCATCGGCCAAATCGTCGGCAACGATGATATCGAGGTCGGATTCGGCCAGCGTCTGTCGCCCCTCGACGGCCTGGGTGCCCTCGAGGCGGACGACCAGCGGCACCTGTATGCCTGTGTCGCGGGCCGCTTCGAGGATGCCGGCGGCAATTTCCGTGCAGCGGACAATGCCGCCGAAAATGTTGATCAGAATCGCCTTGACCCCTGTATCCGACAGGATGATGCGGAAGGCCTCGGCCACCCGCCCGGAGGTGGCGCTGCCGCCGACATCGAGGAAGTTGGACGGGGCCGCGCCCTCAAAATGAATGGCGTCCATGGTCGCCATGGAGAGGCCGGCGCCGTTGACCATGCAACCGACATTGCCGCTCAGGGACACATAGTTGAGGTCGTGTTGCTGGGCCTCGCGTTCGCGCGCATCCATCTGATTGGGATCGGATAACTCCGACATGGCGGCCTGGCGGTAGAGGGCGTTGTCGTCAACATTGATCTTGCCGTCGGCGCAGACCAGGCGGCCATTGGCAGTGACAGCCAGCGGGTTGAGCTCGACGAGGGAGAGATCGTAGCGATTGAACATGCCGACGATGGCGCGGGCAATGGCGGCGAGATCTTTGGCGGCGTCGCCGCTGATCTCGAGCGCACGCGCCAGGGCGCGGCATTGATGAGGCTGGAGTCCGGCGATCGGCGACACCGCCACCTTGCAGATGCGCTCGGGCGTTTCGGCCGCGACCTGCTCGATATCGACGCCGCCGGCCCCTGAGCCGATCAGGGTCAGGCGGCGCAGGGAGCGGTCGATCAGGGCGCTGAGATAGAGTTCGCGCTCCAGCGACAGCACCTCTTCAACCAGAACTGTATCCACCGGCAGCCCCTCAGGGCCGCTCTGGTAGGTAGCGAGGCGGGTGCCGAGCATGGCGTCGGCGACGTCGGCGCACTCATCGGGCGTATCGGCGAAACGGACACCGCCGGCTTTTCCGCGGCCGCCGGCGTGGATCTGCGCCTTGACCACTACCCTGCCGGCCAGCGAATGGGCGATTTTGGCCGCTTCGGCCGGAGTGCGGGCACCGCCGCCGCGGGACACCGGCATGCCCTCGCTGCGAAACAGGTTTTTTGCTTGATATTCGTGAAGGTTCAAACGCTGGCAACACCTCTGTTATAAGCCTGACATCCACACCCTTCCGAGGGGGCATGGAAGCTGTGAACGGCGACGCCAGGCGCCTCCCTTTCGTTAATTATAGCCGGCAAGGCTCTCGCAGGGCGATTCCGGCGCCCGTTCAGCCGGGCTCGCCCTGAGTCTTCTGCAGACGGCGGATGAAAACAATCAAGGCTTTTTCGGTCTGCTTGTCGCCTTGTTTCTGCGCCGCCTCCAGACCGCGATTATAGGCGGCCAGGGCGTCGGCCGGGCGGCCGGCAGCCTCCAGGGCCCTGCCGCAGAGGCTCCAGGCGGCCGAATAATCGCCCTGAAGATCGAGGGCGCGCTCGGCATGCCTGATCGCAGCTGCGTAGTCGCCGGCCTTGAAGTAGTGGGTCGCCAGGGCGAAGCGCAGAGGAGCGGCGTCGCGGCCGTCTTCGATCATTTTCAAAAGCGGTTTCGGATCCATCATCAGGAGCCTCGTCTCGACGGGCCGCAGCCGCCTTTCTCAGCCGGCCTCAGCCGGGCCGGTAGAGGATTCGCGGGGCTGGACGGCGAAAAGGAGGCGAAAGCGGTGGCAGAGGAGCCCGATCACGCACCAGAAAACCGCCGAACTTCCGAGGGAGCGGCCGGCAAACTCCGCGGCGTATTGTGGCGGCAGGGAGCTCTCCTGCATCAGGACCGGTTCCGGGCCGCCGATGATGAGTGGCATCGCCATGACCCCCAGGCCCAGCCACTTGAGCCACGGCCGTTCGGCAAAGACGGTGTAGAACAGGCCGAGGGCGGTCAGACCTGCGACGAAAAACCACCACAGCTGCCGCGTCTCAAAGCCAGCCAGGGTAACTCCGGGCGACTGGGCGGCGAGGCCCGCCATGGCCGGGGCGGCGGCAAAGACGGCAAAACCGGCAAGGCCCCAGGCGAGGCCCACAGGAAAACCTCTGGGGGCGGAACTGTCCTGTGCTTCCTTTGCCGGCCTGCGAAAACGCGCCCGGACTTCCATGCAACCAAAGAGAATCATGGCAAAAGCGACGCCGACGAGGCCGTTGGCGGCGGCAGTCAGCAACCAGCGTTTGAAGCCGGCGACATGCAGATAGCGGACGGCACCGATCAGGCCGCCGGTGTGCCCCGGAGGGACCGGGGCAGTGCTGTCATGGCCGCGCTCTTCAATGTCGCCGCCATGCCGATGACGGTGCCCCTGCTCGTGCGCTTCCGCCGCCACCAGCAGCGGCAGGGTTGTCAGGGACTGGACGAGCGAGACTGCCAGACCTGCGAGCAGGCCGGCGAAAAGGACTGTTTTGGCGGCCGCCAGAAGCCGGGCCATGTTGTTTTCAGGCCCTTAAAGTCGGCTGGGGGGCCGTTTTCAGGGTCGTTTCAGTGACAGGGAAAAGCGACCGAATGGCGGCTGTCGTGGGCGGCGTTGTGAAGAAATTCCGGCTGCGCGAAGCCGACAATCCACAGGAGAAAGAGGCCGCCTGCGATCGTCAGGAGCGGCAGCAGCAGCGAGGAGCGGGTTGGGGCGCTGGCGACGGGTATCGAAAAAGCACGGGTTTGACTGATCTGCATATCTGACACAATGGTGAAGGTTAAGTGAAGCGATGCCGCCAAGGCACCCGCCTCGGCTGTATAAATGAAAATTTTAACGAAAACTCTTCCCCAGACGACGCCAACAGCAAAAAATAGGTGGCATTATTTGTCTTTCTCTCCCGGGGACTGTTTCCTGGCCGGCAAATTCCTCAACTCCCGGCCCCGTCGGTTTTCATTCGCGGGCACATCCGTAGCGGCGCTCAGCCATTCAGGTCGCAGCCAATAAAATTCCGCTTCAGGCTTCTGGCGGCCTCCAGCACCGAAAACGAGCCCGCCGCCGGATCAAGGACAAAATCTCCCTCGTCGCTGACGGCCGCGATCAGCTCCCGTTGCAGCTTTGCCGGTTTGATGTGTGGGTGGGCGCTTCCGGCCGCCATCTTTTCATGCCAGGTGTCGGGGATGTTGCGGGCTTTCCACACCCCTCTGGCCCTGCGCGGATGCTTTTGCAGAACCACACAGTGCTCGGTCACACGGCGCGAGCGATAACCCATGCCGAATCTGCCTTTCTCCCAGTTGATGAGGTCAACCACATTGAGCAGGGTGCCGTCGAACCAGGAACGAAAACCCTGACACAGGTGAAACTTGTCCATCCACAGGAAAAGATGTCCGGACGGAATCAGGGCCCGGTCAATACCGCGGACGAAGGCGGCAATGTCGGCTTCTGTCATCTGTTGCAGGGCGCTGCGCCGACGGCCCCTCTGGACCCCCTCGTTGCCGTATTGCAACTTGTCGAGCACTCCGCGGTACTGAGGGTCGAAAAAGGCGACCGACATGCTGTCCCCCGGCAGCAGCGACAGCAACTCAAGGCCGTTCATACGCATCCTGCTATTGGGCTTCAGGTCGGCCGGCAGATCCGTATCGGGGAGCTGCGCGGCCCTCTGTCGGGGAGACACTGCGGCGGGGAGCGCGTTCATGAATTGACTGGTGGCATGGGGCTTTCGCTGTCAACTATAGCATAGCCCATCAAGGTCCCCCCACCGGTGTCCAGCTGTCAGTTGCTCATGAATCTTCCGGTCGCGGATTAGCGGATGGGTCTCCACGCTTTTGGGTCATTTTCGGGCCCCCGGACCAGCGGCCAAGACTTAACGGCCTGAATCGCCGACAGGCTGTGGCTGACTAGTGTTTGGGGTATATAATCGGCAGTAATTGAAGCTCGGGTTTTTCGGGCCTCGGCCGCCATTTCTCACATCTCCGGAGAACTTTGATGATTACAGCCGCCAGTCGTTTCGCCGCTCTGTTGCTGGTCCTGATGCTGGCCTTCGCCTCTTCTGCCGAGGCCCAGACTGCTTCGGGCTCAGGCAAGAGCAAAACCCCGCGGCACAGCATCGGCATCACCCCCTTTGGCATCCAGAACTTCATTGAGAGCGAAGATCCTGATAGCAACACCCGTTCCATCGATGAGTATCTCAATTTTTTCGGCCTCCGTTACGACTTCCGCTTCACCAGGCGCCACGGCCTGACCCTGCAATACGACTTCGGCTCGAAAAACTCGACCTACCTCGGCAATGTGCCCGGAGCCCAGCGCGACATTGCCTTAAACGTCGACGTCTTCTCTCTCGCCTACAAATTTCAGAAACCTGTTTCCTCCAGCGGGCGCCGCTTCAACCCAATTTCCTATTACGTCGATGCCGGCCTGGCCCGCTTTGCGATTTTCAGCGACGGCATCCCCGGCGATCGGGAAAAAATCACCACCACGGGCGGATACCTCGCCTTTGGCTATCATATGAGAATGTCGCGCAGACTGGGGGCATCGATCGAATACAGCTGGCGCTCCTCTCTGGGCGGCAAAAGCTCCGGGGACGGCGGCAGATCTTTATCCAACGATCTGCTGCACGTTCAGCACGGACTGAACCTGGTCTACACCATCAACCTTTTCTGAGCGAGCACAGTCGTCCACAAAGGACCCCTCTGCCTGACCGCAGTCCCGCCGCCATAGAGCCGCCAAGCGCGCACCCCCGGGCAGTCTTTCGCGCTCTTCCCGTTTAGAATTTGCCATGGCGGGGGCTGACTCCCAACCACTCAAACCTGCCTCCGCCATCTACGCTTCCGCCTTTCCTGCCAGACTCGCCTATCTGCAATCCCGCCCACCAAATTTATAAAAAACTGCAGGCCTCACTTTCTCTCTGGCCTGACAGACTTTGAGCCACAAAGAGAATCCTGCCCAGTCTCCGCCTTCTTCCGCCTGATCTCCCGCTCTCTGCAAAGCCGCGCCCCCGAGTTCGATCCAATCGACCCCTGCAACCGTCCCCGGGCCTGCCCTGACCGACCCTGAGACTGGCCAATACCAGGCCTTCCAGCACTAAACAGAACTGAGGCTTCAAGGAATTCCCTGCAACCAATCCATCTCGCCAAACTCCTGTTGCTGTCGGCCCTCTGGGGAGGCTCCTTCAGTCTGCTGAGAATCGGCGCCCTCGATTTCGGCCCGGTACCGCTCACCTTCGTTCGCGTGGCTTCGGGAGCAGCTTTCCTGTTGCCCTTCCTGCTGTTGCGCCGGGCTCAGTTGCCCTCGGGACGCGTCATCGCCATTACGGCCCTGGTGGGAGTGCTCAACTCGGCCGTGCCCTTCACCCTCTTTGCCCAAGCGGCCCTGTCGATGACTGCCGGGCTGATCACGGTGACAAACTCCACGACCCTCATGTTCACCGCTCTCATCGCCCTGCTGTGGCTCAACGAGCCCTTCGCCCGCAACCAGTGGTTCGGCTTCGCGCTCGGCGTCATCGGTCTGGTGGTGCTGTTCTGGGGGCGCCTGTCCTTTACTTCCGGCGGCTATGGCTGGGCCGTCCTGCTCTCTCTGGGGGCGACCTTCAGCAAGGCCGTCGCCATCACCACCAGTCGCCGCTTCCTCAGTAGAGCCGACCCCATGCAGTTGAGCTTCATCAGCCTCTGTGCCTCATTGCTGTGCCTGCTGCCCCTGGCGTTCGCCCTCTGGCCCCAGAGTGAGATCGCGGCTTCCGATTGGACCGTGCCGCTATTTCTCGGCGTATTTTGCACAGGCTTTGCCTTCATTCTCTATTTTGACCTGATCAAGCATATCGGCTCCAGCAAAACCGCTTCCGTTACCCTGCTGATTCCGTTTTTCGGCGTTTCCTGGGGAGTGCTGCTGCTCGGCGAGGCCATCAGCCTGCGCCTCCTTGCCGGCGGGCTCTGCATCGTCGTCGGCACGGCCATGATCAACGAACTGTTGCGCAAGCTGCCCGTCTTTGCTTCAAAAAGAGAACCCGGGGTTTGACCGGTGCCGGCATGGAGTCATTCTCTTCGCCTTCCGTCGCCTTCAGGGGCACTAAAATAGGCTTTCTTACTTCTCTCATCCAATACTCTCAGTACCCATCCTTCCAGCATTTCAGCAATAACAATGGCCGCAGTTACCTCCCCGCTCAGCGCCGTCCAGCGCGCCGACCAGCAGCACCACATCCACCCCTTCAGCAATCTGCGCGAACTCAACCGCGAAAAGGGTTCGCGCGTCATTGTCCGCGGCCAGGGCGTCTGGCTGGAGGACGAAGCCGGCGAGCGCATCCTCGACGGCATGGCCGGGCTCTGGTGCGTCAACGCCGGCCACGGTCGCGCCGAACTGGCCAAGGTCGCGGCCGAGCAGATGAATGAGCTCGCCTACTACAACTGCTTTTTCAAAACCACCCACCCCAACGCGGCCCTGCTGGCACAGGACCTGTGCCGGCGCGCCCCGGGCTTCTCCCACGCTTTTTTCACCTGCTCCGGTTCCGAGGCCATCGATTCCATGCTGCGCATCCTCTGGCGCTACTGGCAGTTGCGCGGCGAGCCGCAGCGGCGCATCGTCATCAGCCGCAAGCGGGCCTACCACGGCAGCACTGTCGCCGGCGCGGCCCCTCGGCGGCATGGGCGCCATGCAAAAGCAGACCGGCGGCGATCAGGGCGACTACGCCCACATTGACCCGCCCCACTGGTACGAGCTTGGCGGCGACAGCGATCCAGAAGAGTTCGGCCGTTTGATGGCGGCCCAGCTGGAACAGAAGATCCACGTCCTCGGCCCGAAAAAGGTCGCCGCCTTTGTCGGCGAACCGATTCAGGGCGCCGGCGGCGTCATCGTCCCTCCCAGCTCCTACTGGCCCGAGATCGAGCGCATCTGCCGCGAGTACGGCATCCTTCTCGTCGCCGATGAAGTCATCTGCGGATTCGGCCGCACTGGTCACTGGTTCGGCCACCAGCATTTCGGCTTCACTCCCAACCTGCTGACGTTCGCCAAAGGCGTAACCTCCGGTTACCAGCCCCTCGGCGGTGTCATGCTCGACGCCGGCGTGGCCGAAGTCCTGACTGCCGAGGGCACGGAGTTCGCCCACGGCTTCACCTATTCAGGCCATCCGGTGGCCTGCCGGATCGCCCGCGAAAACCCTGCGCATCCTCGACGACGAAGGTCTCATCGACCGCGCCCGCGACCATATAGGCCCCTATCTGCAGCAGCAGTGGTTTGAGCTGGCCGACCACCCACTCGTCGGCGAAGCCCGCATGGTCGGCATGGTCGGCGCCCTCGAGCTCGTCAGAAACAAGGCCGGCCACGAGCGTTTCGACGATCAGGGCTCCGCCGGCCAGTGCTGTCGCGACTTCTGTCTCGCCAACAACCTCGTCATGCGCGCCGTCGGCGACTCCATGATCATCAGCCCGCCTCTGGTGTTGTCAGAAGCCGAAGCCGACGAACTGATCAAAAGGGTTATCACCTGCCTTGACCTCACCGCCAAGAGCCTCAGCTGAGTCCCGGCTGAGCTTTGAACACTGGCCATCTCCGTGGCTTTTCCCGGCACAGGCCCGCCTGAGGTGACACTCCTTCATCCCGGCCCTTTTCAGCCGCGCCACCAGCGGGGCATCCATCCCGAAGTACTTGGCTCGCTGCCTGTAAAAAAGCAGTTGCAGTCAGATCTCTTTCGCGATACAGTCCGGAAGCCGGCACTACGGCTCCCTGTACAATTTGAGCCATGAAAATCCTCATCAATTACGCGACGCCCAAATTTGCCGGCCACCGCAGAATCAACACTGCGACCGGCTATGCCATGGGAGGGTTCGACCAGGTCATCGAGTATTCGCTGGAAGACTTGGATGAGGACTTCCGGCACAGGAACGAACATATCCTGAAACACAGGAGAGGCGGGGGCTACTGGCTGTGGAAGCCCTATATCATCGCGAAGACGCTGGAGGGAATGAGGGAGGGGGATTTCCTGTTCTACGCCGACGCAGGCAGCCTCTTTATGGGGCCCGTAGAGCGCTTGATCGAATTGATGAGGCAAAAAAATCAGGATATTTTGCCTTTTCAGTTTGAAATCTCCGTCTCCAATGGTCACACGGAGCGTAAATACACCAAGCAGGACGCCTTTATCTTAATGAACTGCAACACCGCCAAGTATACAGATACAAATCAACTTATGGCCAGTTTTTCCCTGTGGAAAAAGACAACCTTCAGCATGAACCTTGTCGATGAGTGGCTATCCTATGCTCAGGATGAAAGAATCATCACAGACATACCCAACCAGTGCGGCAAGGAAAATTATCCAGGGTTTAGGGAACATCGACACGACCAGAGCATCTGGAGCCTCCTGTGTAAGAAACGTCAATTAGAGGCGTATGCACCGTCTCAGAAGGTTCTATTCTATAATTTAAAGGTGGAATACAGGCACTTTCGTCAAGTGGAACCCTGTTTTATTATTCATTTCAGAGGTTGGATCAGGTTCTGTGGTTATTTCTGCTTAAGACATCCGCTGAAATTTCGTCTGAACTTTCTGATCCTGAGAGAAATGTATTTGGCCCCGGGGACTCCAAGGTTTCTGATCCGGTGGTTGAAGAGGAGCATAAGGAAGCCCTTGGCTTGTATTTTCTGAACCGGGCAAAACGGCGCATCAAACATTGAGGTGCTGTGCTGGTTTATGCCCCTGAAGAAATAGTGGCGTTTGTCGCCGGTTGCGCAGAACCCTGCAGGGAATCTCCTGAAATCCCTGCAACCCCTGATTGCTGTATCGATTCGGCAGATTAAGACCACTCAGCCCAGTTCCGGAGAGTCGAGGCGCGGCCAATCAAATTGGGACTTTGCTGGACAATTCAACAGGTAGGGATGTCTTTTGCGAAAAGACGGCGGCAACAGGAACTTCAGCCTATAGGCAAGCCAGCGGCTGAACAACCACGCGAATGACTGCGTCTTTGCGATGCTGGGACCGTACCCCGGAATGACCCAGGGCCTTCTGGTCGCAAACAGGTTGGGGCTGCTGCAATACAACAGATATAAATCCACTGTCCTTTTGCCGAGCAAGGGCTTCAAGTCGGACAGGAAGCGCCGGGCGCCCACCGGAGAAAGGATATACCCCACTGACGTATGGTTGCATCTTTCCGGGCTCCACTTCGGGAGAATCCTCACATGCTCGTCCGAATATTTTTCATAGCGCTTAATGCCCCCAGGCCACAGGTGCATAAAATCCGCTTCTTCCGGCCACTCAATTCCGTCAAATTCAATCGCTGGATTTATTATTGCCCTGTCCTCAACGACCATGCATAGTTCGTCTTCCGGAAATTCGCTGATCTTCTGCCAAATTTTTATTTGCGACAACCAATTCGCAAAACGACCAATCTCCAGAGTTGAACCATCCTTCTGGTTGTTGTATTCATCTCCCCTGCCGACAGGCTTTGCCGACAAGGCCCCGAAAATACCGTGGCCGTATTTTTCGACAAATTTTTCTGCCCGCGACTGCATTCCCACCACTAATTTGAATCTGACCCAAAGCCGACGGTCATCCTCAATTACATGCTCATACCTCCATTCCCGGATGTCCAGGTAGTTTTTATTAACCCCGATATAAGTACAAGCAGGGACCGGGCGCTGCCAATCGTTGAATTGCGCATCAAATATCCTGCGCCTTTTCTTTCCCAAGCCTGGCGGGTTGACAATAAAGATATGAGTGATCAGCTTTTTTGCATCGGGGTTTTTCTTCTGGATGCTCTCTTCCATGGGCCCTGTTTCACTAATGTTTCGAGAGGGGGGGGGGGGGGGGGGGCGATTCTGGCGGCGGCCCTGCGCAATCGATCAAGGCCGCCTTGAAGCCTGAGCTCGGTGACAGTCTTGTGCAATCGGCAGAAAGACAATAGTTTGTTTTCTTTGTAATGGCTTCGTCTCCACAGGGCGGCTTCTGCCATGTCGCGCAGGATGCTGTCGGTCTCTTTTTTCACTATCCCGAAGCGGGTGCCGGGCAGGATTGGCGGTGCCCTGAGGTAACTTTCGTACAGTTGTTGATCGCTGTCGATCTTCAGCACCTCTTGGATCACATCGTCGAAAGAAGAGAAATCATGACAATTGATGAAACAGTCCGGGTTGATGTACTGCGCAATTTCAGGGCAGCCCCAATAGATGGGAATGCTGACAACCCTCAACGGGTGAAAAATCTTTTCGCTGATGTAGTGAGGCACCGAACCATTTTCGAACGCGATGGTGAATTTATAGTGCGCAAGGAAGTCCCGTTTTGCCCTATGACCCTCTTCTCCTGCTGCCCCTGTTCCATAGGGCAAGGGCAGAAGGCGGGGCATGTTGTTGAGGCTTTTGCCCGGACAGTCAACCTGCCTGTACTCCATCAGTTTTTTGCAAAAAACCATCCGTACCTTTGTTGTTCGCATATACGAATTGGAATAAACAAAATTACAGAATTTTGTTTTGGGAAAAACATCAAACCGATGATCCAGATTTTCTTCAAGCAACTTTTTCTCTCTATCGAGGTAGTAGGGTAGTATATAGTCGAAATATTTATGGACTCCGTCAATCCTGTGGGGTTCTGAACGTCGGAGGCACAGCAAGGGTTTACAACCAAAGCGCCTCCTCGCAAAGATCAGATTGCGGCAGGTGCTTTTCAGGGTATCGTTCTTAAAAAGGATGATGTCCGGATTCTGGTCGGTCCCTGAAAGCTGATATCCTGCTTCGCTAAACTGACGTTTCCAAGCCATCCGGGGAGTGCTTGGTGTATAGTGCACTTGGATTTCTTTCATCTGCGCCTCCCTGGCCCCTGTCTTATTCATTTTTCGCGTCTATGCACAGGAATTGACAACAGGGGGATGGGGGATTAATTGGAGATTGGATTGCAACATTATAGTGCACAGTTATTGTATTGAGGTCGTGTCTTCTCATGGCTCCCCTGTTCAGGTGTTTTCCACATACGACACCATCAGTTTGTTCCATCCCTCAGGCATCTCTCGCCGGCTGTTCGTACCTGGGGATCCGAGTTTCCGGATTTTACTGCTTTTATGCTTTCAGAGGAAACAACATCCATCCTGTTTTCTCCTCTGTTTTTCCAATAAGCGCCCCCTAAGCAGGTGCTTCCATGATTGGCAAGCCGGCTTGTCTTTCAACATTTTAACGGCTGCCCGGGAGGGCTTCAGGGCAAACTGTTCTGGGCGGAGGGCTGCCTGCTTCCTCGCTTTTCAGGGCTTGCGGGTCAAAGTCCTTGATGGGGCTGGCAAAGCTCCAGCGATAGCTGTCGATATCCTTGAAGCTCGCCATGCGATAGCCCCAGAACATGTCGTCGGGTTCGCTGGTCACTTCAGCACCGACTTTTTTGGCCCGGATAAAAAAGGCGTCGATATCGGGAACCATAACATATAGGTCGAACGACACGGGATGGCCTGTGGTGGCCGGCGATTGCATGGAGTTCTGCCAAGCGCCCTCGGCACCGAGCATGACGATACTGTGGTTATGGAAACTCAGGCCCACATGGAGAGGTTTGCCGTCTGGCCCCTGCAATTCGTGCGAGATACTGAAACCGAAGGCTTTTGTGTAGAAGTCGGCTGCTTTGCGGGTATCGCGCACCGTCAGGGATGGAACAATCAGACCCGCCCCCTCGGGTAGATGTTCAGGGGAATTCATGGGATTATCCTCAGGCAATCAACTTAAATAGAAAAGATGATTTCATTTTACTTTGTTCCCGACTCCCTGTCAAATTGTCCGCAAAAGCCCGAAAAATCTGAAGAAAAACCAGAGATTCATGAAACAGGTTTCTGAGGACAGGAAACCTCAGCCCGACCAGAAACCGAGTCTATGAGCAAGCATGAACAGCCAGACCACCACAAAAAACATCATGGCGATGAAAACAGCCGCGGATCCCTGATCTTTCGCTTTTTTCGACAGCGGGCTCTGCTCCGTACCCACTCGATCGACAAGTGTCTCTATGGCTGTGTTGAGGATTTCAACAATTAAGACCAGCGCCATGCTGCCCCAAAGCAACAGGTAGTCGGCCAGGCTGTCGCCGAGCCAGAAAGCCGCGGGAAACAGGAGAAGGCCCAACATCACCTCTATGCGGAATGCCTGTTCGTCGCTCCATGTCGCCTTCAGGCCCGCCCAGGAGTGGGCGCCGGCTTTGATCAGTCTGGCATCGATCGTCTGTTTGATGCTGTTCATGTTCGGGCGCT
This sequence comes from Candidatus Porifericomitales bacterium, assembly GCA_965237735.1. Taxonomy (GTDB): domain Bacteria; phylum Pseudomonadota; class Gammaproteobacteria; order CBDEFV01; family CBDEFV01; genus CBDEFV01. The sequence goes on from CBDEFV010000007.1 coordinate 251,975, forward strand.
GGGGTGTTTGGCGGACAGGGCAGGCCTTTTGCCTGAGTCGGGGGTGCTCCGGGCGAGAACGGGGCCTCTTCCATCATCATAGAGCGGCGTCGGCAGCAGAAGATGACAATCAGGAAAATCCTGCTCCCGCGAACTGGCTTTTAATCGCGGCAGAGAAAAACAACTGCCCCGGACCGTCCCCGGAGCGTTCTAAAACCGCTATTTCGGCTATGTTATCAGAATGAAGCGGAGAAACCATTTTTTCAGAACAATGAGATCCCTGCCCGCCGCTGCTGCAATCTTAATCGCAGCACTTCTGCTTTCAGGTTGCAGCTCCAGGCACCACAGCTGGCGGGAGCTCTCATCGCCGGCCAGCCCACCGGTTCTGACTGCAACATCTTCCGATGGCTGGCCTCGGCCAGGTCCAGTTGTTGACCGCACAGAAGCCGCGCTTGCACCGGGCCTGCGGCCGCAGCTTGCCGGCGCCGACAGCCGCCTGCTGCAATACACGGGCGGAAACTATGAGTCGTCTCTGTGGGGGACTCTGGGCGGGGTTCTATTGCTTTTTCTACTGCTTTCCGACAGTACCGCTTTCTGTGTTTCCTCCGATTCGAGCGATTTCGTAGCGGTTTTCTGCAAAAAGCCAGAGGAGTGAAGCCCGCTTGAGCTTCACAGATCAGGCCAGAAGGCCCGGCTGCCGGCAACGCCCTGGCCCCCGTGTCGCCACGCCTGATCGCAGTCGGCAGGGCCGAGGCCGCCGAGGGCGTAGGTTGGCCGGTTGGTCTTGTCGGTAAGCGCTTTAAAGCCCTTCCAGCCCAGGGGCCGTGCCTGAGGGTGACTGGCAGTGGCCGCGACCGGCGAGGCAAAAAGAAAATCGACTCCCACCCCTCTGGCGGCCCCTAACTCCCGGGCATTGTGAACTGAAGCCGACAACCACTGGCCCGGAGCGAGAGGGGGTCGCTTTTTACTCGCGGTCAAGGTGCGGCTGTCGAGGTGGACGCCGTCGGCAATGCCGAGGTCGTTACTGCTGAGGCCGGCGGCGGCGTGCAGCAGCAGCCGGGCGCCGGCATAGCGGCACAGCTCTCTGGCGTGAAGGGCAACCCGTCGGTATGAATCGGGGGCGGCGCGGGGCAGGCGCAGCAATACCAGCCTGATGCCGTCGGCGAGGGCGCGAGCGAGGGGAACGAAAAGATTCCTGCCGTCATCGGTGATTTCGAGGTCGGGCGTGATCAGACACTGTTCCGGCAGGCGGGCGGCGGTGACGATGGTGCGGTTGGCGCCCGGCATTTTCAGGCTTTCGATTTCGTCGCGGCTGAACCAGCGCACCTCCTGATCTTCGGCGCCGAGCGGCTCGCCGCTGAAGCCGGAGACATGCCAGGTCTTGATATTGAGGGCACGGTGCCTGCCGTTGCCGGAATCGTAGAAAACGTCAATCAGAGGGCGATAGGCGGTGGGAACTATATTGACCTCTTCGCGCAGTTCCCGGATCAGGGCGTCCACGGGTGCTTCGCCGGGTTCGATCTTGCCCCCCGGGAACTCCCAGTAGCCGGCGTAGGTCTGATGCTGGGAACGGCGCGCCAACAGCACCCGCTCTCCGTCGGCGGAAAAGACGGCGGCGGCGGCGACTCGAACAGGGCGCGACGGCGTCCCGGGTTGCGTTTCCCTGGGCCGCACTTCAGGTAGGGGCGCCGGCATTGATGTCAATGTATGTGCGCGAGTTATCCGCGGTCCACACGGAAGCTGAGGCATTGCCTGTAGCAAGTTCAATTGTCAGGGTAAAATCCTCGCCTGCCATGGCGGCGCGCGCCTCTTCACTGTTGACGGCCTCGGAGGAGATGCTGCCATGGCGGTAAAGCGTCACCGGGGCGGCGGCAGCAGTGGAATCCGAATGCGGACGAGATTCTTCCCCCTCTGCTCCAGCGCCCCGAACGGGTGCGGAAGCGAGGCCGGCGTCGATTGAAATCTGCGCCTGCGCCAGAGCGTCGGAATCGAGACCGGAGCGGCCGGCTGCGGCCAGAGAGCGACCCACGGTCATGGCCGGGTTCCGCGCATGGAGGGCGGTTTTGACGAGCGGCGACAGGGCAATGGTGCGCGCCACCTGCAGGGCTTGATCGCGACAGGTTCCACCTGTAACCCGGATTTCGGCAATGCAGCTGGCGCCCTCGCTGTCGCGGATCAGGGCCCGCGCCAACTCCTGGGCCACGGCTGTGACAGCCTTGGTCAGGGCTTCGCCTGCAGGGCTCTGGCGACTGATGCGAGCCGGACTTTTGCCGGTCGCAATCAGGGCGAAGGAGTCGTTGGTTGAGGTGTCGCCGTCGAGGGTGATGCGGTGGAAGCTCTCTTCAAGCGCGGCGTTGAGAATCATTTTGAGATCGGCGTTGGAAAGCCCGGCATCGGTGGCGATGTAGGCCAGCATGGTCGCCATGGCGGGGTGAAGCATGCCGGCGCCCTTGGCGATGCCGGTAACAGTGACGAGGTGGCCGCCGAGCTCAAGTTGAACACACTGAAGCCCTTGGCGACGGTATCTGTCGTCATAATGGCTTCGGCCGCTGCCCACCAGTTGTCTTCGCAGGCCCGCTCGAGGCAGAGCGGCAGGGCATCGGCCAGCCGTTCGCCGGCCAGCTGCATACCGATCATGCCGGTGGAAAAGGGCAGCACCTGGTGCTTCTCAATGCCGGGGAAGTCAGCGACATCCTGACAGCTGCGGCTGGCAACCTCGAGGCCGGCGGCCCCTGTGCCGGCGTTGGCGCAACCTGAGTTCACCAGAAGGGCGCGGATGGAACCGGAGAGCAGATGTCGGCGGGCGATGATGACCGGTGCTGCCGCGGCTGTGTTGCGGATGAAGACCGCCGTCGCCTCGCTTTCAGGGTCGAGCACGAAGAGGGCCATATCGAGGCTGTTGTTGTCCTTGATACCGGCGGCGCAGGCCCCTATGCTGACACCCGGAACCGGAGCCAGGAAGCGGCCGTCGATGGTCATGTCCTGACCTGGATTGGGTGAGGTCCGGGGAGTTCCGGCTGTGGTCGAAGCATCTCTCTCTGTCATTGTTTTATCCACGGCAGAGAAGTCCGGGCCCGTTTGAGGGCCGGCTCGACCGAAGAGCCCGTTCGCCTACCCTGCTGATCCGATAAATTCTTCCACTAAAAACCACTCCAAGAGGATGCGTCCCATCCTGCCACTCCTCTTCATGATCGTCAATTCGCCAGTACAAGCTCTCCACTTCTGGCGCCAAAAACTGAAACAATGGGACACCATCGTTCAGAGTTCGGACATACCAATCCTTGTCATTCGGCATCCGGTGTTCCACATCCACTCAGATGTCTCTGTAAAAATTCGCTTCCAGCATCATTCTGCCCTATAACTGCCCCAACAACAAGACCGCCAACGAGGCACACCCGGCGACGACGGCGAGGCCCGCCAAGATGCAACACACGACGAAACACTTCTCGGCAGTGTCCGCTAACTTCATCTCAGTCGCCTATTCTGAAGAATCATCAAGAAGCCGCCTTTTGAGCCGCGCCACAGCAGTGTTTGTATTTGCGGCCGGAACCGCAGGGACAGGGGGCATTGCGGGCAATCTTGCCGGCGGCGGCACCCGTTCCGGCCACAGGCAGGGCTGGCGAGCGGGAACTGGCCCCCGGAGGCGGCGCCTGGTCTGCGGGACCCGGAGGTCGCGGTTTTTCCCGACCGGAAAGGGCAGTGGCGCGTTTTCTGCCTTTTTTCGGGCGGCGGCCGAGGCTGGCAAGAGTCGTCCTTTCCCGCCGGGGCTCAGCTTCTCCAGGCTGGGCCCCCTCCTCCGCCTGAGCGGCGTGCGCCTGCTGGGCGGCGAGCTCGGCCTCGGCCTCTTTTTCTGCCTGGTGCTGGCGTTCCCGTTCAAGCATCTCCTCGACTGTCGCCGGTTTGATGCCGCCGAGGAAGCGGACAGTAGCTCTTTGAGTCTCATTGAGCAGATTCGAGAACATGGCGAAGGCATCGCGCTTGTACTCGTGCATGGGGTTCTTTTGCGCGTAGCTGCGCAGGCCGACGCTCTGGCGAAGGTGATCCATGGACGCCAGGTGGTCTTTCCAGTGTTCATCGAGCATCTTCAGCATGATGAACTGTTCGAAACCCTCAAAGTAATCGGCGCCGACGGCGTCAATCTTCTCCTGGCGGCTGGCTTCGATGACCTCGAGCAGCCGCGTCCGGAGGCGCAGGGGCGTGCCCTCTTCCTCTTCCATCCACTGGCCGACGGGGGCGGCGACGCCGAACTGGCCGGCAAATTCTTCTTCGGCCCGCCCGGTGTCCCAGTCTTCATTGGTATCCTCGGGGAAATGTTCGGCGAGGAATAAATCGAGCACTTCCTCGCGCATGGCGCAACCGATAGAGCGGACGTTCTCCAGCATCAGCAGGCTGTCGCGCTGGCTGTAGATGATGCGCCTCTGGTCGTTGGCGACATCGTCGTATTCGAGCAGGTGCTTGCGCACATCAAAGTTGTGGCCCTCGACCTTGCTCTGGGCGTTCTCGATGGCCTTCGACACCAGCCGGTGCTCGATGGCCTCATCGTCCTGAATGCCGAGCTTGCGCATCATGCCGGTCATGCGGTCGGTGCCGAATATGCGCATGAGGTTGTCTTCGAGCGACAGGTAAAAGCGCGATGAGCCCGGGTCGCCCTGGCGCCCTGAGCGGCCGCGCAGCTGATTGTCGATGCGGCGCGAGTCGTGGCGCTCGGTGCCGATGATGCGCAGGCCCCCCGCCTGCAACACCTCGGCGTGGCTCTTCTTCCAGCTGCTCTCGGCTGCCCCGACGCTATCGCCGCTGCCTTCTTCCGCCCCCTCCGACCCGACCGGGTCAGGCCTGCCGCCGAGGACGATGTCGGTTCCCCGGCCGGCCATGTTGGTCGCCACCGTGACCGACCCGGGGCAACCGGCCTGGGTGATGATCTGCGCCTCCTGCTCGTGGCGCTTGGCATTGAGCACTTCATGGTCGATGCTGAGCTCTTTCAGGAGCTTCGACAGGCGCTCGGACGACTCGATCGAGGCCGTGCCTACCAGAACCGGCTGGCGCCGCACCTTGCAGTCTTCGATGTCGGCGAGGATGGCCTTGTATTTGGCCTGTTCGGTAAGGTAGATCAGATCGCTCTCGTCGCGCCGCACCATCTCCTTGTGGGTGGGGATGACGACGACCTCGAGCTGGTAGATCTGCATGAACTCGCGCTCTTCGGTCGAGGCCGTGCCTGTCATGCCGGAGAGCTTGTCGTACAGGCGAAAATAGTTCTGGAAGGTGATGGAGGCGAATGTCTGGTTCTCCTGTTGGACTTCCAGGCCCTCCTTGGCCTCAACCGCCTGATGCAGGCCGTCGGACCAGCGGCGGCCGGGCATGGTGCGGCCGGTAAACTCGTCGACGATGACCACCCGGCGCTCCGCATCGATGATGTAATCGACATTGAGTTTAAACAGCGAGTGCGCCCGCAGCGAAGCGTTGAGGTGATGCACCAGATTGGTGTGGATGGGGTTGTAGAGGCTCTCTCCCTCTTCCATGAGGTTGGCCGCCGCGAGCAGGCGCTCGACCTTGTCGGTGCCCTCCTCCGTGAGGTAGGCCTGGCGGGTTTTCTCGTCGATGGTGAAATCGCCGTCCGGTATTTCGTCCTCGCCCACCGGCGGCGCCTGATGCAGCTTGCGTGCTATGGCGTCGACCCTTTTATAGAGGCTGCCGTCGTCTCTGGTCGGACCCGAGATGATGAGAGGAGTGCGGGCCTCGTCGATGAGGATCGAGTCGACCTCGTCGACGATGGCAAAATTCAACGCGCTCTGTACCTTGCGCTCGGACGACAGCACCATGTTGTCGCGCAGGTAATCGAAGCCGAATTCGTTATTGGTGCCGTAGACGATATCGGCCCTGTAGGCTTTGATGCGGTCTGCACGCTCCTCGTCGCTGCCGGTGATGACGCCGACCTCAAGGCCGAGGTTGCGGTAGATCTGCCCCATCCAGTCGCTGTCGCGGCGGGCCAGGTAGTCGTTGACCGTCACCACATGGACGCTCTTGTCGGAGTGAAGCGCGTTGAGGTAGGCCGGCAGGGTAGCTACCAGAGTCTTGCCCTCGCCCGTGCGCATCTCGGCGATTTTGCCTTCATGCAGGGCAAGGGCTCCGACCAGCTGTACATCGAAGGGGCGCATTCCGAGAAAGCGTCGGCTCGCCTCGCGGGCGACGGCAAAGGCTTCGGGCAGGAGTTCGTCGAGGGGTCGGCCGGCTTTGAGCTGCCGACGAAACTCGCCGGTGCGGGCGGCGAGACGGTCGGCATCGAGGGCGCTCACCTGTCCTTCGAGCGCGTTAACCTGATCGACCGTGCGCTGGTAGCGGCGCAACAGGCGGTCGTTGCGGCTGCCGAAGAGCTTGCGGGCGAATTTTGCTGCGGTATTTAACACTGGTGAGGGCTCGGCAGAGCCGAAGCGGCGGCGAGGCGAGCTTTTGTGCAGAAAATAATGAATTCGCGGACCCGGGGCCGCCGTCGGCGGAATCAGGAAGCGGGAGGGACCTCGAAGTAAAGAGTGTCCGCGCACGCCTGAACCCGACCCCTGAGCTCGCCGTTGCCGCTGCTCCCTTCCGGGCCTGACGGGGTTGGCGGCGATCCAGAACGGGAAGGCGGCGCGGACGCCTGTTATTTTAACGCAAAACCCGTGCTCCGGCACAGCCGCTGCCGGGGCCTGGCCCTAAGGCCGCGTTTTCAAGGCCCTTTCATCATTTTTTGCCTCAGGCATACCCTGGTCAAGCAAAATGATCCCCCAAAAAATGGCAATTTGTCAAGGTTCTCTTTAACAACCTGACTTAAACTCAGAATTCAGCCGTTGCGTCTGCACTGCTGTCAAGTTTTTCTTTCACCGCCAACCCTTGCCATGAACGACCAGCCCACCTTTCTCTGGTACGATCTCGAGACCTTCGGCCTCTCCCCCCAGGCCTCGACCATCGCCGAGTTCGCCTGCATCCGTACCGATACTGATCTGCAGGAGATCGATTCTCAGACCTTCTACTGTCAGCCGCTGCCCGATATGCTGATCGACCCCGGCTCGGTGGCGACCCACGGCTGGAGCCCGCTGAAACTGGCGGAGGAAGGCCTGACCGAAGCTGAGTTCAGCGAAAAGATCGCCGGGCAGTTCCAGCAACCGGCGAGTTGCAGTCTGGGCTACAACTCGATCCGCTTCGACAACGAATTCATCCGCCACCTGTTGTTCCGCAACTTTTTCAACCCCTATGAGCACGAGTGGAAAGACGGCGCGAGCAAGTGGGACCTCATTGACGTGATTCGCCTGGCCGCCCTCGTCACGCCCGGGGCCTTGCAGATTCCCCGCAATGAAGAGAGGGGACCCTCGTTCAGGCTGGCAGATCTGGCCCTAGCCAACGTGGCTGACGAACTGCCGGATGATTCAGCCCACCACGCCGCCTACGACACCAAAGCGACGCTGCTGCTCGCCCGCAGGCTGAAAAAAGCCGAACCCGGGTTTTTCAAATACTGCTTTGAACTGCGCCTGAAGAGACAGGTCGAGCAGTTGCTCTTTGCCAGGAAGAGCCAGTGCCTGCTGTATGTGTCCGGCTATCTGCCCTCGGCCCATCACAGTGCGACCCTGCTGTTCCCGCTGACGCGGCACCCTGACCCGGGCCATGACAAAGAGGTTTTCTGTTTTGACCTGCGCTTTGACCCCGAAACCCTGCTCAGTCTGTCGGCTGCCGAGGCCAACAGGCGCCGCTTCACTCCGTTCATCGATCTCGAGGAGGCCGGCCTCAAGCCTCTGGGGTTGCAGAAGATCATCATCAACAAAAACCCCCTGCTCTACCCTGTTGAGAAAATCGACGGGGAGACTCAGGCTGCGCTCTTTGCCGCCGCCTGCCTGGACCGCCGGCAGACGCGGGCGCACTACCGCAAGGTGCAGGAAAAACGCGATCAGCTGTGCCAGCGCATCGCCGCCATGCTCGAAGCGGAGGCCGAGGCCCCGCCGCGCCGTCTGCAACCCGACCCCGCCCTGGCCGAGGCCCGGCTCTACGGCGGCGGTTTCATCAGCGATGTCGATCAGGCCAAGGCGGTCAAGTTGCGCCTGCTCGGCCCTGAGCTCTTTGCTTTTGATAGCCTCTCCTTCAAGGACCCGCGCTGGCGCGAGATCCTGCCGCGCTACAAGGCACGCAATTTTCCCGATGAACTCAACGACATTGAAAAAGAGGCCTGGCGGCAACACTGCCGGGAGCAATTTGCAACACAGGGCCCCGGCCTGCTGCAAAAAGCCCGGGATCTGGTCGGAGAGCACGCGGACAACCCCGCCGTCAGCAGCGCCTTGGCCGACACTGTCAAGTACTACGAAGACAGGGCAGAGGCGGGCTGAATTCGCTCGCCGGCGGAACCCTGGCATCGGGCCGATGCAGAGACAACTGTACTGCCCCGCCGGGCCTTGTTATAATGGGTCCGACGCAGTGCGCCCAAGGCTCTCTTTTACTGCTTTCTTTCCAAACTCGATAGAGGTTGATACAACCATGACTGCGCCCCCTCCTTTGATCCCGACCTCCACAGGCGCCTCGCTGAAGCGGGCGACAATACGGCTTCTGCTTCTCGCCTCGCTGCTGTTTGTCGCCATGTCGGGCTCGGCGGCCGAGACCGATGCCCAACTGGCAGCCGTCGCCGACAGGGTGCGGCAGGCATGGCCGCAGCTTGAGGCAAAGGCCGTTGCTCCCTCGCCGATCGCCGGCCTCTATGAAGTCGCGGTCGGAATGCAGTTGTACTATGTTTCTGCCGATGGCTTGCGTCTGATCGTCGGCGGCAACATCCTCGATTCCTCGTCGCGGCAGAGCCTGACTGAGCCGATCAGGGCCACTCTGGTTGCCCAAACCCTCTCCCCCCGCGGCAAAAAGCGGGCCCTGGTCTTTCCCGGGTCGAAAAGCGGCAAGCACAAAAGCAAGCGCTGGCTCGCTGTTTTCACCGATGTCTCCTGCGGCTACTGCGCCCGTCTGCATAGGGAAATCGGCAAAATCACCAGTGCCGGCATCGATGTCCGTTATTTCCTCTATCCGCGGGCGGGCCTCAACTCCGATGCCGCCCGCCAGATGGAGAGCGCCTGGTGCTCGACCGACCGCCGGCGCGACCTCACGGCAGCCAAGGCCGGGCGCCGCCTGCCGCCGCGGACCTGTAAAAACCCTGTCGCCGAGCATTTTCGCCTCGGTCAGGAACTGGAGATTCAGGGTACGCCCTACATCTTTCTCGACAACGGCAGGGCCATCCCCGGCTATGTCCCCGCGAAAAACATCAAAAATCTGATCGGGGAGGCCCCTCCTATCCTGAAGAACTGAGGGCCGAACCGCTGCTCGGGAAACACTCCCCAGGCAGGGCTTCCCCAAGCCCGAATCTTTTGCCCATTCTGCCCTTACGGCAAGAGAGGATCTTGGGAGACGTCCCTGTCGGCCTCGGGGAATCAAACCCGAGACCCGCGCTCGGCCCTGTTCATCTCCATCGCCTGCATATAATAAAGAAGCGGCCATTTCGGCGCCTGCACGACCCGGAGCCGAGCCTATGGCAGATTCCCTGAAGATTTCGACCTGCCAGAACCGCTAATCCGATTCGATCCAACCCCGAGACAGAGAACGACATGGCCTGGAAGCCTTCGCGGCGACAGAAAGAGCGGCTTCAGCCCTTTCTTCGCTGGTTCATCTACAGTTCGATGCGTCTCGGCTATGCAACTTCCAAAATCGAGTACAGCGGAATTGAAAACCTCCCTCAGGAAGGCGGCTTCATCCTCGCTGCCTGGCATGAGAACTGGCCCCAAGGCCCCCTGAGCTGGCGTCCGTTCCGCAAGGGGCATCCGCCTGTGCCGGCGCGGCCCGTCTCTGTTTTGATTTCATCGAGCCGTGAGGGCCGAACCGGCTCCTGGGTCTCCGGGCGCCTGGGAGGCATGCCCGTCTCCGCTTCGCTGACCGACAAAGGCGCGGCCAGCGCGGTCAAACTGGCGAGAAAACTGTCGCGGGGGCATGTCGTCGTCGTCTTTATGGATGGCCCGACAGGACCCCGGCGCGAGCCCAAGCTCGGCTGCGTCGCCCTGGCCGCGGCTACAGGCCTGCCGGTGGTGCCGACCGCGATCGCCGTCAAGCGCAAAATCACTTTCAACTCCTGGGATCGCACCCAGCTGATCCTCCCCCTGAGCCGCGTCCTGATCGGCTACGGCAGGCCTTTTTCCGGCAGAGAACTGCAGGCATGCCGGCGCGATCAGCTGCCGCAGAGGGCCCGCGAAGTCGGGCAGGCAACCAGCGACCTTCTGGGCGCCCTCGAAAAAAAACTGCAGGTTTGAAGGCACCGGCGGGTCAGAGCCTCTGCGTCATCGGCGGCGTCAAGGCCTGTTGCCCGCTTCGAAGGCAGTCGGTATCGGCTGCTTCAATGAGCGTCATCGGCGGCGTCAAGGCCTGTTGCCCGCTTCTGACTGTAGCCAGAAAATCCGCTCGGTCCCTGCCATTTCAGGGGTCGCCTTGTTCTCTTTTTCTGTTTTATTTCATTCTTTTTTGATTCTTTGCAGTGGATTTTCGACAATTCTGCGTTTTTTCGCATATACTTAACAATCTTGCTTGCGGGGGTTTTTCTCCCGCTCATTGATCTTTTACATGTCGGAATCGAGTGAATTTTGTGGACGCTCGATAGGTGTTTGGCGTTCAGAGCTCAAGGGCCGGCAATTCGTTGCCCGGCCCGTTATCAAATTTCTGTAACAAGAGTTTGATCCTGGCTCAGATTGAACGCTGGCGGTATGCTTAACACATGCAAGCCGAACGGTAGCGACTGAGTCTGCTTGCAGACTCAAGGCGACGAGTGGCGAACGGGTGAGTAACATGTAGGAATCTACCCAACAGTTGGGGATAACCTGGGGAAACTCGGGCTAATACCGAATATTCTCGATTCGTCGAGAAAAGAGGGGGCTCTCTTCGGAGACCTCTCGCTGTTGGATGAGCCTGCACCGGATTATGCTTGTTGGTGAGGTAAAGGCTCACCAAGGCTACGATCCGTAGCTGGTTTGAGAGGACGATCAGCCACACTGGGACTGAGACACGGCCCAGACTCCTACGGGAGGCAGCAGTGGGGAATATTGGACAATGGGTGCAAGCCTGATCCAGCAATACCGCGTGTGTGAAGAAGGCCTGCGGGTTGTAAAGCACTTTCAGCGACGAAGATGGGAGACAGCACTAATACTGTTGCCTCTTGACGTTAGTCGCACAAGAAGCACCGGCTAACTCCGTGCCAGCAGCCGCGGTAATACGGAGGGTGCGAGCGTTAATCGGAATTACTGGGCGTAAAGGGTGCGTAGGCGGTTTGGTAAGTTGGATGTGAAATCCCCGGGCTTAACTTGGGAACTGCATTCAATACTGCTGAACTAGAGTAGAGCAGAGGAAAGTGGAATTCCGGGAGTAGCGGTGAAATGCGTAGATCTCCGGAGGAACACCAGTGGCGAAGGCGGCTTTCTGGGCTCATACTGACGCTAAGGCACGAAAGCGTGGGTAGCAAACAGGATTAGATACCCTGGTAGTCCACGCCCTAAACGATGTCAACTAGCCGTTGGGAACCCTTTACGGGTTTCTCAGTGGCGCAGCTAACGCGATAAGTTGACCGCCTGGGGAGTACGACCGCAAGGTTGAAACTCAAAGGAATTGACGGGGGCTTGAACAAGTGGTGGAGCATGTGGTTTAATTCGATGCAACGCGAAGAACCTTACCTGCCTTTGACATTCCCGGAACTTGGAAGAGATTCCTTGGTGCCTTCGGGAGCCGGGTAACAGGTACTGCATGGCTGTCGTCAGCTCGTGTCGTGAGATGTTGGGTTAAGTCCCGCAACGAGCGCAACCCCTATTTCTAGTTGCCAGCGGTTCGGCCGGGAACTTTAGAAAGACCGCCGGTGAGAAATCGGAGGAAGGCGGGGACGACGTCAAGTCATCATGGTCCTTACAGGCAGGGCTACACACGTGCTACAATGGGCGGCACAGAGGGTCGCAAACCCGCAAGGGGGAGCCAATCCCAGAAAGCCGTTCTCAGTCCGGATTGCGGTCTGCAACTCGACCGCATGAAGTCGGAATCACTAGTAATCGCGAATCAGCAATGTCGCGGTGAATACGTTCTCAGGCCTTGTACACACCGCCCGTCAAATCATGGAAGTTGACTGCACCAGAAGCGGGTTGCCTAACCTTCGGGAGGGCGCTCACCACGGTGTGGTCAGTGACTGGGATTAAGTCGTAACAAGGTAGCCGTAGGGGAACCTGCGGCTGGATTACCTCCTTTAAGAGTATCAGACGTCCAGACACCATCGGGCGTCCACAGAGTCCACTCGATTTATGAATGAACAGGGTTCTCCTCATTGAAAACCATCGATGAGTGCTGCATTGGGAAGGCATGACGAGGGTGTACCTTAAAAAATATGTTTTTCTCTGCCGCGCTGAGGCCTGAACCCGGACTCTCACTTCACAGATTCTGCTCCGGGATGAGCCAGGGCGGTGTCCTGCCGTCTGAAAATTTGCGCGGGTCTGTAGCTCAGTCGGTCAGAGCGCACCCCTGATAAGGGTGAGGTCGGTGGTTCGAATCCACCCAGACCCACCAGTGACTCGACCCAGGCATAAAAAATAATCGCCGATCGCGGCCTGTGCTCAAAAATTGAACAGGAAAAACTGCAAAATGCACGATTTTAATTCACCAGTTGTTATAATCAGAGTCATCTCGTTGAGGTTTCGCCTGCACGAGAATTCTCCTGCTCCTCGCTCAAGGGTTTTTGCCAGAGTTTGAGGGGCTTGGATTTTGTTTTGGGTTGTCTTTATGGCTAGCGGGGGGCTACCTCTTCTGCCCTCATTCCAGCTACCAGTTATGGACGACCCTTTTAGAGGCCGGCAGACGGGACCTGAGGTCCTGTCGGTGCCGGCCTTTTTTTATTAAGGCTTTTTTCAGGGCCCGGCTTTTTCCCCCCGGTTCCTGTCTGACTTCCCCGTCGGCACCGCCAAGCCGCCCGGCTATAGAATAAAGCCTGCAACTTCCAACCAAAGCGCGCCTCGATCTTGCTCAACCGCCCGCCCGCCCCTTCCAGTCTCAACTCTGACTCCGCCGAGCGTCTGCGCTCGCGTTTTTACCGCCACCAGGGCGTCATGCATAGCTGGGGCGCTCAGTTGACCGTACTTGATCCAGGCCATGTCGAGATTCAGATCCCGATCTCCGAGCGCATCCTGCAACACCGCGGCTATGTCCACGGCGGCGTGGTCGCCGCTCTCGGCGACAATGCCTGCGGTCTGGCCTACGCCTCCCTGCTGACCGAAGAAGAAGTCCCCCTGACCGTCGAGTTGAAAATCAACTATGTGGCCCCGTCGATCGGCGAGCTTCTGATCGGGCGCGGCAGCGTCATGCACTGCAGCGAGCGTATCGGCACCGTCGAAGGGGAAATTTACAGCCGCGACGCCGCCGGCGCAGAGCACCTCAGCGCCTCGGTGCTGGCCACCATGATCAAGGTGCCCCGCTCAGACACGCGCGACGGCGCCTGGTTCAGGGCACTGAGTTGTCTGAACGACAACAACCAGCTACAGATGCAAAAAGCGACAGGTCCCCTGTCCGTCTGCATCCCGGAAGAGAGTCAGCAGAATACGGCAGCCTGGGGGAGAGCAGAACGGAGCTTTTTTCATTACACTGAAAAACACAGGCCCTGCCCCTACAAATCTCCCTCCCGCCGCCGGTCAACACCATGAACGCCACCGCCACGCCCTCATCCGAGGTGTCCAGACCACCCTCCTGCGGCAGCGAAAAAACCCGTTTTGACTGGCTGCTGTGGGGCTCGGCCGGCAGCATTGTCGTCTTGTACGCCTGCGCGCTGCTGGCCGGCGACTTCATCGTCGATTATCCCTGGTTCTCCCACCTCGCCCACGGCGCCCACGAACTGGTGAACCAAATCTGGTGGGGGTTGCTGCTCGGCGCTGTCTCCGTCGGGCTGCTGGCAAGGGTGCCGCGCGAGTTCGTCGTCGCCATTTTCGGCAACGGCCATGGCCTCGATGGTGTCGCGCGCGCCGCTGCCGCCGGCCTGTTGCTGGATCTGTGCTCGCATGGCATCCTCCTGGTGGGCGCCAAGCTCTATGAACGCGGAGTCAGCGCCGGTCGGGTCATCGCCTTTCTGCTCTCCAGCCCCTGGAACTCCTTTTCACTGACGCTGATCTTGATCGGCCTCATCGGCCTCGGCTGGACCTTCGCCTTCATCGTCCTGTCCATGCTGATTGCCATCGCCGTCGGCTGGGTTTTTGAACTGCTGCTCGCCCGTGGTCTGATTCCGGCAAACGTCCACCGAGTCGAAGTGCCCGCCGATTTTCACTTTTGGCGCGAAGCCCGCCGTGGGTTGGCGGCCGCCCGTTGGGACAGGCATTTCTTCGTCGAAACTGCCATCAGTGGCATCAAGGGTTCGCGCCTGGTCGCCCGTTGGATGTTTTTCGGCATTCTACTGGCCTCGGTTCTGCGCGCCTCGCTCTCGGTCGAAAACTTCACTGAATACTTCGGCGCCACGGCCCTCGGGCTGGCGGCAACGCTCGTCGCCGCCACGGTTATCGAAGTCTGCTCCGAAGGCTCGACGCCGATCGCCTCTGATCTCTTCAACCGCGCCCAGGCGCCGGGCAACGGCTTTGCCTTCCTCATGGCCGGCGTCGCCACCGACTACACCGAGATCATGGTGCTGCGTGACACCACCTGCAGTTGGCGCATCCCCCTGTTGATGCCGCTCATCGCCGTGCCCCAGATCGTCGTCATCGCCTGGCTCCTCAATCAACTGGCCATCTAGCTCGTCGAGACAGAAACAGCAAGCCGCCAGGCGTCTCCGCCGACAACTGGCCGCGCCCTCTATCCTTAAGTCGATGCAAGGTACTGGTACGCGCTCTTCCGTTCCGTCGGGCCAGAAAATTTCAGGCCCGCTGAAGCCATCTTTGCCGGGCCCTGAATAACGAATAATAGGGTTCAATCTCCCCGGCGGGTGCATCTCCCTCAACATCAGAAAGTTCAAACGAAATTTCCGAGGATCCGCTTGGCACCTCAGCGTTCACTTTGCCGTTTTGCCCCGCTCAGCGAGTTCAAGCCCGCGAGAACGAGTCCATTATGATCTTTATCCTCCTCAACCACCAGGTGAGGAACTTCCGAGACCCCACCGCCAAATGTATTTCTCTCAATATCAGAAAGTTCAGACGAAATTTCAGCGGATGTCTTAAGCAGAAGTAAGCACAAAGCATGATGTCGTCCCTGATATGAAAAAAAATCAGGATCCAATTGACGAAAGGATTTGTAGAAGCCCACAGGATTGTAGTAGGAATTACGATCGTACATGAAGAAAGTTTTCGGGGGCGATACAAACTCTTCCAATTGGTATCTTCTGCACAGGATACTCCAGATGCTCTGGTCGTGCCGATGTTCTATGAACCCTGGATAATTTTCTTTGCCGCATTGATTGGGCATGTCTGTGATGATTCTTTCATCCTGGGCCCAGAATAGCCACTCATCGACAAGCCTGAGGCTGAAGTTCGTCTTTCTCCACAGGGAAAATCCCCCCTTAATTTGCCTTCGCTCTTCATACCAGGCGCTGTCACAGCCCATTAAGACGAAGGCGTCCCGCTTGGTGTAACGACGTTCCGTTCTGCCCCCCCCCCCTCAGGCAAAAAAGGCAGAACGTCCTGACCTTTTTGCCTCATGATCTCAATCAGCGGCTCTACGGGGCCCAGGAAAAAGCTGCCTGCATCGACGTAGAACAGAAAATCCCCCTCCTCCATTCCCTCCAGTGTCTTTCTGATGATATAAGGCTTCCACAGCCAATAGCCTCCACCCTTTTTGTGCTTCAGAATATGTTGATTTTTCCGCCGAAAGTTCTCATCCAGGTCTTCCGGCGAATATTCTATGACCTTGTCGAACCTTCCCATGGCATAGCCGGTTGCAGTGTTGATTCTGCGACTCCGGGCAAATGCGGGCGTCGCGTAGTTGATGAGAATTTTCATGGCCTGAATTATAAGGGTATGTACCAGGCGCCTCTCAGGGTGTGCCGAGACCAGGCCCGTACCACCGCTTTTTTATCAGCAGCGAGGCGGCGGCGGCGGTCAGCCTTCTCTGTTTTTGACTCTCCTGCGCAGTTGCTCGGGATAGGTTTTATCGGGGATGCTCTGCAGATAATCGTCGAGGGGCGGCACAGCCCTGACCAGAAGATGGAAATCGTCGCGGCTGAGCACCAGCACTGTTGAATCTTCGGCGGCGACCAGGCGCCCCTGGGTCTTCCGGCCTTCGCTGAGGGTGCGCTCTCCCCAGTGGTCGCCCGGGCCGAGAGTGCGGACAAAATCTTCTCCGCCGCCGGGGCTCGGCACCCGCGACTCGAGGGAACCCGAAATCACCGAGTAGAAGCCGTCGACGATCTGGCCCGGCTCGAACAGGACATCTCCCTGGGAGTAGCACAGCCGGCGAGCCCCGCGGGGGGTGGCCACTTCGGTCTGGACCGTGCTTCTCGGGAGAAAGTAGTCGAACAGCCAGTTCAGGGCCACCCGCACCTTGGTGGCAAAACCCGGCAGCATGGAGAGATAGAAGCCGCGCCACAGGAGCCAGGCGGAGAGGCCGGAGATGCGCACGCCGAAAACCTCGGCGACGGCCCGGTAGCGACCGATCGAAGCCATGGAGCCCCTGGGCTTGCAGCTGAAATTGCTCTCGGGCCTCTGCTTGACGGCAGCAGCGAGGTTTTTCGCCAGATGTCTGGCCTCGGCGACGGCGAACTGAGCCGTGGCCGGGGCGAACACCTCCCCCTCCCCGGAAAGGGGAATCAGGGCCGCATCGCCGAGGGCCCAGACATTTTCCCGATCCGGCACCCGCAGCCTGGAGTCAGTGACGATGCGTCCGCGGATCTTGAGCACATCCAATCCCTCCGCCAGGTCGGTGGGAGCGTTGCCGACTGTCGTGATCAGGGTCTGGCAGCGAATCGAACTGTCGCTGGTGTAGACCGCCGTGCTGGTGGCCTTGGTGAGCCCCGTGTCGAGGCGGATGTCGAGGCCCCGCTGGCGCAGCTTTTTTTCGGCGTAGCGGCCGAGCTTCTCCGGCAGTTCCGGCAGCAGCCGGTCGCCGCGGTGGACGATGATGGTGCGCACCTCAGAGAGAGAGATGTGGGGATAGGCCGACAGAGTGCGTTCGATCATCTCGCTCAATTCGCCGGCGACCTCGACGCCGGAAAAGCCGCCGCCGGCGACAACAAAGGTCAGCAGGCGCCGTTTGAGGCTGTGGTCTTCGGTGACATCGGCGTGCTCCAGACACTGCAGCACCTGGTTGCGCAGGTGGTGGGCATCGTTGAGATTGCGTACGCAGAAGCCGTGTTCGGCAAAACCGGGCAACATCTCGAGGTTGGTCCGCTGACCCAGGGCGATGACCAGGTGGTCGTACGGGCGCTGAATCGGTTTGCGCTTGCTGCCCTGGACGAGCTCAAGGGTTTTGCTGTCGAAATCGATCGAACGCACCTCGCCCATGCGCACGCGGATGTTTTTCAGCATGAGGCGCAGGGGCGTCACTGCATCGAGGACGTTGATGATGCCCGCCACCACCTCCGGCAAAAGCGGCTGGAAAACGAAGTAGTTGCGCTCGCTGATCAACTCGATCTCGGCGTGTGGCGGCAGGCGGCAGCGCAGTTCGCGGGCGGCGAAGGCCCCTGCAAAACCGCCGCCGATCACCAGCACGCGCACAGGGCAGTCTCTCATGGCTGACCCCCGACTGAGGCTCCGTCGCAACAATGAAGGTTCGGGATTTTTCTGTATTTTAACGGCTACCGGCATGATTGAAAAAAGAAAAAATGACAACTGACAATGGACGACTGCTTAATTTTAAAGCCTCAGACGGCCGAACCCTGCTGTTTTTCGCTCAACTCCGGGCTACTCCTCGCAAAAGCCGGCAAAACACCCCTTCACCCTTCCCGGTAAATCCTGCCATGATCGCAGCGCCGCCGGGGCTCTGCGCCGCATCGCTGCAAACGGCCTCAACCGCCTCCAATGTCATACAACTGCCCCCGACCCTTCGCCTGAAGTTCAGCGGCTATATACTGGCAGAGAAGAGCGCGCTCTGTCTCCCCACGAAATTTCGGAGGATTTCAAATGACTGAAGCTACTGGGCAATGCCTTTGCGGAGCGGTTCGCTTCGCCCTGAAAGAACCCGCCTCCCAGGTCGGACTGTGCCACTGCAGGATGTGCCGCCGCTGGTCCGGCGGCCTGCCGCTCGCCGTCGTCAACGCTGAGGTGAATCTGCTGGCCGACCAATCGCTGCGCTGGCACCAAAGCTCCGAATGGGGCGAGCGCGGTTTCTGCTGCGAATGCGGGACGCCTCTGTTCTGGCGGGCCGGCGGCGCGCCCCTGTGGGCAGTTTCCGCCGGCGCGCTCGACGACGACAAGGGCCTGGCGCTCAACCATCACATTTTCATCGATGACAGGGCCGGTTTTTACGAGTTGGTCGACAAGGCGCCGCGGCACACCGGGGCCGAATGGGTCGCGCAAACCTTTTCGCAGCTGGAAAAGCAGTTCGGCAGTGATTTTCTCACAGATGCGCTGGCCAAAGCCCGCCAGCACAACGGCGATGCTTTTGCCGACGAGGTCGAACAGCTGCTGGCGCGCAGCCGGGGCGGGTAGAAGCGAACCTTCAGGGGGCTCCCATATATAACAGCTTTAACGCAGAGAGGCAAAGGGGCTCCACCCCAGCCGCGCCTTCGGCGCGGTGAGCAGGCGGACAAAATTCCTTCCCCCGGACCCCTTTACTTTTTTCCCGCCCGTCTGGGCTTCACCCTGAAATTCTCTGCGAGACTACAAGAACTAAGGATGGTGGGTGGATTATAGATTTTGTTGCAAAGATTTAAAATGCTTCCCGTCTGATTCTTTAACCATTTTCATCAATATCTCAATTGCATCTTTAATCTCGGTTTTGTCTTTGTGCTCGATTGCGCTTACAGGATCATGTCCATGCGAAAATTCTTGAACAAGTCTATACACCTTATCTTTTTCGGTCTCGCTGACATTTGGTGTATCAAGTTGGTCAACTTTACTTTTCAAGTCGCCAGTAGTCGGAATTTTGAAATTTATGTAGATCTCCAGAAACCGTCTGGCAATATTCCCGACAGTATAAAAATCAGCATAATCTGGAGTGCCCTCGGTAACAAACTCATTCAATCTTGAGAACAGGAAATGATATTCTGATCTGAATTTTTGCAAAGTTTTCTCAAGAGGAACAATCGAAGCGCATCGCATATCATTTTCAATTATGTTTTCAACCATGAAAAACTCACACGGAATCGGCTTTTTATCCGATTTATTGGCAATTTTCCTGTTATCACTTTTAATTTCGCCATTTTTCTGCTGAAACCAATCCTTGACCAGATTGAAAAATTCAAAGTTATGCGTGGAGACGATCAACTGTTCTGCTTCTTTGAAGTGATTTTTGATAAGCGAAAAACAGTGATATGTGAAGTTGGAATCAAAGCTGGAGACAGGATCGTCAATTACGACTATTCCTTCTTTAACCTCAAATCCCCTTTCCTGGGTCTTGGCGATAAAATATGCAAATGCAATGGCGTTCTTTTCACCTTCGCTAAGATTGTCCGCTTTTCCTCCGTCGCGGTTGATGATATAACCCCTTCCTGAACCGTCCAACTCGAGCAAGATTTCTTGTCTACCAAAAAACTCCTCGAGGTGCTTGTTAATCTTCTGAACCGCCCTGCCTATATTTGAAGTTTTTTCTTCCAGCTTGGAAATTTCTTTCTTATTTTCGGCAACTGATCTGTTCGCTTCTTTTTCTGCCTCAATACTTTCATCAAATTTCGATTTGATCCCTGAATAGTTCTGCTCTTCTATCGCGATTGCGATAAGGTGTTTTTCCAACTCTTCTTTTGCTTGTCCGACCTCTCGTTCGTGACCTTCAACCTTGGTGTTATGTTCTTCTATAACGTCGTTTATACTTGCAACTTTCTCGTCATACCGAGCAGAAAAATCTTTTGGTGCTTCAGGATCACATACTCCCGAAAGTGGATTCTCGTACTTTTCTTCTAATTGCCCCACGGCTTCATCTACCCAAGTGACCAACTCACTTACAATCCTGTTCAGTTCTTTTGCGTGATTCTCGTACCTGTCTTGCAGGTCGGAATAAAGCTGCTGATTCTTTTCCGTTTCCTTATCACGCCTTAAATTTCCCAAATTCTCTTTGAAAGAATTAATGCCGCTTTGCAGTTTCCCGTAATCATCGCTGAAATGTTTTGACAGAGAATCAAGGAATCCAGCCGAAAATTCGTTTTGGCAAAACAGGCATTTATTCTTTTCATCTTTTGTCCTGTGAAGTTCATAACCGTGTTGTGCCCATTTATTTAATTCTGGATCATCCTTGAAGCGGTCAATCGTTTCTGCAACGATTGTTCGCTTGAGAAGTCTTGAGATCTCGCTGAATACTTCAGAAAAATCATTCAAGCTTTTCCCATCACAAGAAAAAGAAAAATTGTATGGCGAGAGCGGGGTTCGTATCTCTAGAGGGTCGCCGCCAATCAGCTTCTTTTTCTCTTCAAAATCCTCACCTGAAAGCTT
Organism: Candidatus Porifericomitales bacterium; assembly: GCA_965237735.1. Lineage (GTDB taxonomy): Bacteria > Pseudomonadota > Gammaproteobacteria > CBDEFV01 > CBDEFV01 > CBDEFV01. Next base: position 272,509 of record CBDEFV010000007.1, read on the forward strand.
GGAAAAGTTATCAATCCCAACATTTCCAATCGTCGTTCCAACATTTCTTTTGTCATAATCTCGGTATTTATCGTCAACTTGCAAATTGCCAACGATATCTTTTATTGTGCGTGCGGTTGATTTCATGAAGTCATCTTCCGCTTTCTCATCCCTTTGGAGATTCCCTCGAGCGAATTCGTACTTTTTCTCCAAAGGGGTGACTCTCTCTTGCAGTTCTTTTAGTATTCTATTGCTTTCAATATCTTCCTCACTGACATAGACAATCGGCTTGCTGCTTGGGTTTGTAGAATCAAAGAAAACATTATCTTCGATAAAATCCTTATTGAAAACTCTGATTTTCTTTGTTCCGCTTTGGCAATTTGTGTGGCTGATGACAGTGCTACCCTTTGCCTTTAATTCAAATATACCGCCTTGGGGATATTGAGTAAATTCCGTGGTCTCCGTGGTCTTCTTTTCACAAGCGACAAAGGCACGGGAAAAAGTTGTTTTACCGCTTTTATTCCAGCCGTAGATCAAATTGAAGCGAGCGAAATCTGGCGTGTCCGCACCCCAGGAGAAATCACGGAATATGCCGAATTTTTTAAGTTTTGATACTTTCTCAAACATGGCTAAATATCTGATAAGACTCCATCGATTTTTCGCTCCATAAGGTCAATGAGGCGGCGGTTGGAAGCGATGAATTCTTCTTCTTTTTCTGCTTGGGCCACGAACTGTTTTTGGATTTCAAGCGGCGGGAGCGAAATTCTCAACTTGGAATACTCAGCAATCCAGTATCGTTTGTGTCTACTTGCGTCAAATTTAATATCCTGCATAGCAAGGAAAACAAATTTTATATCTGCCTTGATTCTATCCTTCACGCTCAAAATTTTCATCGCGGATGATTTTACCTTGAAAGGGAAATCAACAAATTTTGTTGCAGTTGTAAAATCATCAAAAATCATAACCGGCAATTTTTCTTCCAGATAAATTCCTTCCTTTTCGTCGGTATAGCCCAAAATAAAAGTTTGTCCGGCAGTCAAAACGGGGGTTTTGTACTCGTCTTCATAATTTGTTGATTTCACAATATATTTTGTTGGTTGTTCATAATCCAAAATGTCACCAAGCTGTATTAAACCAACGTCTTCTAACTTCCTAAGCTCTTGGCCAAAATATCGTCTCTCTCTCTCTAGACTTTTGATAATTTCTTTGGCATGGTTGATTGCGTTTTGTTTTATTTCAATCTGCTCCACGATTTCCTTTTGCACCTCCAGTGGCGGGAGCGGGATTTTGATTTTTTTGATTTGATCTTGATTGATTGAATCAAACACGGCTCCGCCACTACCTTTCATTCTATCCTGCATCGCTCGCAAATTATAAAAGAGATACATTTGGTCAATCTCTTTAGCCCTGATTGCAGCTAACCCTCTGCCAATACATATTTTTTGACTTGCTATATTTACTGGTCCAACAGGCGCGCGTACTGACATCAAAATATCACCCTTTTCTGCAAGTTTTGTGATTCTCGTAGTCCACTTTCTTGGATCACCTAAGTACACCGCACCAAACTCTGTTTTCCCTTGATAAAACGGTGTTCCATTGCCGTCTGTATTGTAGAATTTACTTTTGGGCGATTGACCAGCAATCACTTCCGCAACTTCCCCCAGCTCCACCAATGGCCACTTTTGATTTTTACGGATTTCGGTTTCTTTATATCGCTCATCAGTCAAATTGTAATCACCGCTTTCGGCAATCTTTTCTTTCTTCACCCAAAGTGCGAGGTCGCTTTCTTTCCTTTTGCCTTGTTTCCAAGCTTCCAAAACTTCCAAGGCTTCGGGCAAGTCATTTTTATCAATCTTTCGTCTTTGCGCGCCGAGATCAAAGCCGTCATTTGCAATTTTTACAAACAAAATCTCATCCGACTTTGAGGCAAGCTGATTATCAAAAAGCAAAACACCCGTCTTTACGCCTGAATAGGGATTGAAAACGCCGTGGGGAAGCGAAACAACAGCAAAAAGTCCGTCCTCAATAAGCATTCGGCGTAGTCGCTTGTAGGCGTTCTCAGTTTTGAAAATAATTCCTTCCGGCACAATGATACCGGCCCGGCCTTTCAGGTTGAGGTGTTCCAAGATATAGTCTACGAAAAGCACTTCGGAACGACCGGCTTGCACGGAAAAACGCTTGTGCGGACGAATACCACCTTTGGGCGTCATAAAGGGTGGATTGGCCATTATCACGTCAAATTGCTCGTCCCAGCGCTCTTCGCTGGTGAGAGTATCGTATTCGTATATCTTCGGCTCCGGAAAGTCGTGCAAGTACATATTGACGAGCGAGAGCCTTACCATATCGGGGCTGATGTCATAGCCGACAAAGTTGCGCATGAGCCTTTCTTTTTCACTTGGTGTGAGCAGGTCGCCGCGATACGATTTTTCGGTTAGCCCGGCTTCAGCGATAGCTTCGCCTTCAGGCAGCTCTTCTTCTGTAGACTCCTTTGCAGTTCTGAAGTTTGACGAGTTGCGTTTGCGAATGTGCTTGAAGGCCGAAATCAAGAAACCGGCAGTTCCGCAAGCGGGATCCAAAATCGCCTCGTTTTTCTTTGGCGCAACAACTTCAACAATAAAATCAATAATGTGACGCGGCGTACGGAATTGTCCGGCGTCGCCTTGACTGCCAAGTATGGAAAGCAGATATTCAAACGCATTTCCAAGGTTTTCACTGTGATCGTATGAAAAATTATTAATTTCTTTCAAAAAGAGTGAGAGTGTTTCGGGGTCGCGATATGGCAAAAAAGCGTCTTTGAAAATATCCCTGAAAAGCTGGGGGATGTGCGGATTTCTGGACATATTGCTAATGGCCTGCCCATAGAGATCAAGCCGTTCCTGCCCGGAGAGTCGTCTGTCCAAAAGCTTGGGCCAACTGTATTTTTCAAAGCCGTTGGTGAAAAATTTTGCCTTGCCGCCAAGCCCTTGCGATTCTTGGTCCATGTCGTCCATGAACTTGTAGACCAGCGCTGTGGTGATTTGCTCCACCTGCGCCTTTGGATCAGGAACTTTGCCGACAAGAATTTGTCGGGCCGAATCAATTTTTCGTTTTGTGGTTGCGTCTAACATCTTAATTCCATAGTTATCTCATATATTGATTGACCGGCACATAATCTTTCACATATTCCGGCACAAGGTCGCGCCAACAGTTGAGTGCTTTAAATTCTCGCATGGAAAATCCAGGATACACATTCAACTCGGCAAAATTTTTACTGTTAATAATTTCGCGGAAGCGTTCATCGATAACATACGCTTTCAGAAAGTTTCGGATAAGGGGCACATATTTACTTGCGGGCTTGTGTATTGAGATGAATTTCTTAACTTCTTCCTCCAGTTTTTCGTCTTTGGATTTGAAAGCATCAATCAAGCCGAACACGCGCTCCAAAAATTCGCGCCAAGTCAAGCGGCGGTCAAGATTTTCGCTCTTGCGGATTTTCTCAAGATTGAGGAATAATTCCGGTTTGTCTTCGTACCTGTCGCGTGTGATTTTGACCGCCCTTTCCCATTGCTCTTGATTGAACGCCTCCCTTACTTCTTCGTCTTTTTGGATTTCCTCGCTTGCTTTCTCATACAGCTTGCGATCAACCTTCATTCCCTCGGCGCCGATTGGCGTTTCGGTTAATTGCTTTATTTTGTCGGGATCAAAAATCTCAATTTGGTCTATATCAACACCCACTCCTTCACCCCCGCCATCGCCGCCTTTCCTGGTAAGGCGAAGCGCTTCGTCATAGTTAAACTTTTCTTCAAAGTATTCAAAGTTGGCAAAGAAATCGAAAAACTTAAATTTGTCTTTCTTTGCTTTTCGCACTTCGCTGTTCTCAGCCTTGTATTCAAAGATGAATTTTCGCGTTCCCCGACCTTTCATCTGGACAAAATCAGTCGGCGAGAAAACAGGGCGAAGGAGAGCCAGATTCAAAATATCTTCGCAGTCATAGCCGGTTGTCATCATTCCGACAGTAACGCACACTCTCGTTTTGCTCGATCTGTAGCCAGGCAAAAACCTGGAGTGCCCGTTGAGATTGTTGTTTGCGAAGTTAATCGTCATCTGCTGGGCGTCTTGAATGTTTGAGGTAATTTGCACGGCAAAATCCGAGTTGTATTTGTCCGGCCACACTCGATGCGCCATTTGATTGAGAATTTGCGCAATCTTGCAAGCGTGCCCTTGGCCCACGCAAAAAACAATAGTTTTGCCGACCTCTCCACTTATCGGGTCATACAAGGCATTTTCAATAATCGTTTTGCAGAATACCTGATTGGTCTTGCCCGAAAAGAATTTTTTCTCAAAATCGCGCTGGAAAAAAGTTTCTTCTGTTTCTCCGCCCTCCTCGTTTTCCACCATGACGGCATAGCCCTTTTCTGAAAGAAGCTCGGCGGTAATGTCCGTGCGAGCGTCGACGGCAACGGGATTGATAAGGTAGCCGCATTTTACGCCGTTGGGCAAAGTGTACCTGAAGGTTGGCTCGCCGCTCGGACAGCCGAAAGTCGTGTAAGTGTCCAACAGTTGCCTGCGCTCCCATGCGCGTGGATCTTTGGCAGAAAGTTTTTGCGGATCAACATTTCTAAGATAATCTTTTGGTGTTGCGGTGAGTCCGAGCTTGTAGCCGACAAAATACTCAAAGACAGCGCGGCTATTGCCGCCGATTGAGCGGTGCGCCTCATCGGAAATAACAAGGTCAAAGTCAGTTGGCGAAAAAAGTTTTTTGTATTTATCCTGTGAGGAAAGACTCTGAATGGTTGAAATAACAATTTCTGCTTTTTTCCAGCCATCGCGATTTTGTTTGTAGATATCCGAGCTGTAGTCTTTTCCGAGATAGCGGACGAAGTTTCTATGGGCTTGATCTTCAAGCTCCAGGCGATCCACCAAAAACAAAATTCTTTTCGCGTTGCCGGTGTGCAAGAAAAGTTTAATGACTGCTCCGGACACAAGTGTTTTTCCTGTGCCCGTTGCCATCTCAAAAAGAAAGCGATCATTGCCGGATTCCGCGTTTCTTTGCAGAGCTTGAATAGCTTGAAGCTGATAAGGACGTAAAATCCGTAATCCTTCGTCGTAAAGATATTTTTCTTTTGTTGTCTCGTCCTGGTAGCGTGGGTCCTCTTTATAGTTTGGATTTTTCGTGAGAGCGATATAATCATTTTCCACTTTCTCGACAGCGAGACGCCTGTTGTCTGGCCTAAATTCCAAGCGGCGTAAAAGCGACTCCTGCGTTGGAAATTCGGCGATGATTTCCGGATTACCTCGCTCCAAATCCCAAAAATAGTGAAGATTGCCGTTTGAAAGCAAAACGAAGCGGGCATTTTGTGACTGGGCGTAGCGGCGCGCCTGTTCCTTGCCGTCGAGCGGATCTTTTTCCTCTTTTTTTGCCTCCAGAACAACAAATGGAAATCCTTTCTCATCAAGCAAAAGAAAATCTATAAACCCGCCCTGTGTGCTTTCAAAATCTTCACCAACGTCGTCAATGACCTTCTTTGAAATTTTTACGTTCGACTCAAGCTGGATATTGGCTTTTCCATTTTCATCATCAAAAAATCGCCAACCCGCTTCTTCAAGCAGTTTATTGATTTTGATTCGCGCTTTTGCTTCTTTGGAATTTGCCATAGTGATTACGAAAGTAAATCGTCCGCCTTCATGCTGGGCGCGTCCGCGATTTTGCAGAGCGTCTCAATGCGTGGACCGGGTGTGGAGCCGGTTTCTACTTTCGCAATTGTCATACCAGTAAAACTTTACAATAACGATACCGGCAGCTTCAAAATTGTTCGGTTCAAAGCGTAGACGGCGAAATCTGCCGCAGGCGGCTGATGACTGCATCGCCCATGGCCGAGGTCGAAACAACATCGTCTTCTTCGACGGCGATGTCCGGCGTGCGCAGGCCGCTCTGCAGTACATCGGCGACAGCCTGCTCGACCAGGGTTGCGCGGACACTGTCGTCGAGGCTGTGGCGCAGCATCATGGCGACCGACAGCAGGGAGGCCAGGGGGTTGGCTGTTCCGCTGCCGGCGATGTCCGGGGCCGACCCGTGGACGGGCTCGTAAAGCCCGAGAGCGCTTTCGTTGAGCGAGGCCGAGGGCAGCATGCCGATCGATCCGGTGAGCTGGGCGGCGATGTCCGACAGGATATCGCCGAAGAGGTTGCCGGCGAGAATGACATCGAACGAAGCCGGGTTGCGCACCAGCTGCATGGCGGCGTTGTCGACCAGGAGATGAGACAGTTCCACATCCCTGTAGTCGCGGGCGACTTCCTCGACCAGCTCGCGCCACAGCTCCGAGACCTCGAGCACATTGGACTTGTCGATCGAACAGAGCCGCAGGCTGCGGCGGCGGGCCGCCTCAAAGGCGACCACTGCTATGCGCCTGATTTCGCCCTCGTCGTAAACCATGGTGTTGACGGCCCGGCGATGGCCGCCCTTGTCGAGCTCGATGCCGCGGGGCTGGCCGAAGTAGATGCCGCCGGTCAACTCGCGGACAATCAGCATATCGATGCCGGAGACGACCTCGGCCTTGAGCGTCGAACTGGCGGCGAGGGCCGGATGGACCGCGGCCGGCCGCAGATTGGCGAAGAGCCCGAGTTCGCTGCGCAGGCGCAACAGCCCCTTCTCCGGGCGGAACTCGCTGGGAACCTCTGCAAATCTGGGGCCGCCGACGGCGGCGAGAAAGACCGCCTGAGCCTCGCGGCAGCTGGCCAGAGTCTCATCCGGCAGGGGACTGCCGGTGATCTCCCAGGCGGCGCCGCCAATCAGGGCCTCGCGCCATTCAAGGGCACAGCCGTGATCTTCGCGCAGGCAGGTCAGCAGCTTGACGACTTCGGCCGTGATCTCCGGCCCGATGCCGTCTCCGGGCAGCAGCACGATCTGCTGGCTCATGCCTTGTCTCCGTCAAAGAGCCAGGGAGCCTCGCGGCGACGTCGGTCTTCGAAGGCGCGAATGGCTTCGGCCTGGTTCAGGGTCCCGGAGATGTAATCCTCGCCGGAAAGCAGCCGCTGCCTGTCGCCGTCGGCGATGTCGAAGGCGAGTTCGCGGCCGGCGGCATCCGTCACCCGCTGGGTTTCGAGATCGACGGTCAGCTCATAGCCCTCCTGTCGGGCGAGTTCGCGGAACAGCTGATCGATTTGCTCCGCCGGCAGGTCGACGGTCAGGAGCCCATTCTGCAGGCAGTTGGTGCGGAAGATGTCGGCAAAGCCATTGGCGATGACGACACGAAAGCCATACTCCATCAGGGCCCAGACAGCGTGTTCCCGCGAAGAGCCGCAACCGAAGTTGCTTCGCGCCAGCAGGATGGCGCCGCCGCTATAGCGCCGCTGATTGAGGGCAAAGTCGGGGTTCAGGCGGCGGCTGGCCACCGGTGTGTCAAGGCTGCCGGGATCGAGATAGCGGCGTTCGTCGAACAGATAATCGCCAAAGCCGGTGCGGCCGATCGCCTTCAAATACTGCTTGGGAATGATGGCATCGGTGTCGACATTGGACTGGTCGATCGGCACCACCACTGACTGCAATTTGCTGAACGCTTCCATCGCCTGGAATCCCGCCCGAAATCAGCCGCGCATACGGGCGGATCTGAGGGTGTTGCGCAACAGGCAGGCGATCGTCATGGGACCGACACCGCCGGGCACGGGCGTGATGTGGGAGGCAACCTCCCTGGCTGCGTCAAAGTCAACATCGCCGACGAGTTTCGTCTTGCCCTCGCCGGCGTCGATACGGTTGATGCCGACATCGATGACGACAGCACCGGGCTTGATCCAGTCGCCCTTGACGAAGTGGGGGATGCCGACAGCGGCAAAGAGCAGGTCGGCGCGGCGGCAGATGGACGGCATGTCTTCGCCCGGAGTGCGCGAATGCAGCACAGTGACGGTACAGTGCTCTCGCAACAGCAGAAATGCCAGGGGTTTGCCGACGATGTTGGAGCGGCCGATGACCACCGCCTCCTTGCCGCTCAACGATTCTGTGGCCGATTGGGCGAGAATGATGCAGCCGACCGGGGTGCAGGGGAAGAGGCCCTCGGAACCTGTCGCCAGTGCGCCCGCACTGAGCGGGTGAAAACCGTCAACATCCTTGGCCGGGTCGATCGCGGCGATGACGGCATCGGAATCGATGTGCTTCGGCAGGGGCATCTGCACGAGAATGCCGTCGATGGAGTCATCCCTGTTGAGTTGCTCAATCATGCCGAGCAACTCCTCCTCAGTGCTGTCGTCGGCGAGCCGGCGTTCGACCGACTTCATGCCGACCTCGAGGGTCTGGCGCGCCTTGGAGCGCACATAGACCGAACTGGCGGGATCGTCGCCGACGAGAATTACGGCCAGGCTGGGCTTACGCCCCCGCTGGCGGACAAATTCTTCGGTTTCGCGGGTGATGTCCTGCCGCAACCGGGCGGCGACGGCCTTGCCGTCAATCAGTTCAGCCATAAAGCTCGATGGGAAAGTGGGGATTGCAGACAACATAATAATTTATAATCAAAGGAGGAAAGAGTAAAGAACGCTTTTTCGATGCCCCCTTTGGCAAACATTCAACCCTGCAAGGAGATTTTACCGATGACAATTCGCTTGGCGATCAATGGATACGGGCGCATCGGCCGCAATATTTTACGTGCGCTTTACGAGGCGGACCGGCATCGGGACTTTTCCATCGTCGCGGTCAACGACCTCGGAGATCCGGCCACCAACGCCCACCTGACCCGTTACGACAGCGTCCACGGCCGCTTCCCGGGAACCGTCGAGTCCGACGAGGACGCCCTGATCGTCAACGGCGACCGCATCCAGGTGCTGCGCGAGCGCGACCCGGGCAAACTGCCCTGGGGCGAACTCGGCGTCGATCTGGTGCTCGAGTGCACCGGTCTCTTCACCTCCGGTCCCAAAGCCAGGGCCCATCTGGACGCCGGCGCCGCCAAGGTGCTGATCTCGGCCCCCGCTACCGATGTTGACGCCACCGTCGTATTCGGCATCAACCAGCAGACGCTCAACGCGAGCCACAGGATTGTCTCCAACGCCTCCTGCACCACCAACTGCCTGGCGACGCTGGTGCAGCCGCTGCATCAGGAGATCGGCGTAGTGCGCGGCCTGATGACGACGATTCACGCCTTCACCAACGATCAGGTGCTGCTCGATGTCTATCACTCCGATCTGCGCCGGGCACGGGCCACCACTTCCTCCATGATCCCCACCAGCACCGGGGCGGCCAAGGCCGTCGGCCTGGTGCTGCCGGAGCTTAATGGCAAGCTCGACGGCATGGCCATGCGGGTGCCGACGCTCAATGTGTCAGTGGTCGACCTCGTCTTCGAAGCCGCCAGAGACACCGGCGTCGAGGAGATTCACAGCACCCTCAGAAAAGCCTCCGAAGGACCGCTCAAGGGTATCCTCGCCTACAACGACCAGCCCCTGGTGTCCTGCGATTTCAACCACGATCCGCACTCCTCGATCTACGAGGAGTCGCAGACGCGGGTACTCGAGGGCCGCACCGTCATGGTGCACTCCTGGTACGACAACGAGTGGGGCTTTTCCAACCGCATGCTCGACACCGCCGGTGTTTTGGCCAGTGCCTGAGCAGGCCCCCAGACCCGCACAGGGACCCAGGCAACCTGAACAATTTGAGGCCACTCCATGACCGATATCGCCCAGCTGCTGCAAAAAGAAGCTGATTCGCTGCTGTCCCACCGCTGCAAGGGCATCGACAAGTCGGCCCTGCACCTGCCCGGAGCCGATTTCATCGAGCGCATCGTCTGCCACAGCGACCGACTCACTCCCGTGCTGCGCTCCCTGCAGACGATCTTCGACAACGGCCGCCTCGGCGGCACTGGCTATGTCTCGATCCTGCCGGTCGATCAGGGAATCGAGCACTCAGGGGCGGCCTCTTTCGCCCCCAATCCAAGCTACTTTGATCCGGCCAATATCGTCGAGCTCGCCCTTGAGGGTGGTTGCAACGCCGTCGCCTCCACTCTCGGCGTGCTCGGCTCGGTCGCCCGCAAATACGCCCACCGCATCCCCTTCATCGTCAAAATCAATCACAACGAGCTCCTGAGTTACCCCAATATCTACGACCAGACCCTCTTCGCCCAGGTCGAACAGGCAGCCGACATGGGGGCGGTCGCTGTGGGAGCGACCATCTACTACGGCTCCGAGGAGTCGCGGCGGCAGATCATGGAGGTCTCCGAGGCTTTTCAGGCGGCCCATGAATTAGGCCTGGCGACGGTGCTCTGGGCTTACCTGCGCAACCCTGAATTTAAGAAAGACGGCGTCGACTACCATGCTTCGGCCGACCTGACCGGCCAGGCCAACCACCTGGCGGCCACCATCGAGGCCGACATCGTCAAGCAGAAGCAGGCCGAGAACAACGGCGGCTACAGAGCGATCGGCTTCGGCCCGACCAGTGCGCTCGTCTACGATTCCCTGACCAGCGACCACCCGATCGACCTCGTGCGCTATCAGGTCGCCAACTGCTACATGGGGCGTGCCGGCCTGATCAACTCCGGCGGCGCCTCCACCGGCGCCGGCGACCTTGCCCAGGCGGTGCGCACCGCCGTCATCAACAAGCGCGCCGGCGGCATGGGCCTGATCTCGGGACGCAAGGCGTTCCAGAAATCCAGGGCCGAGGGCATTGAGTTGCTCCACGCCATTCAGGACGTCTATCTCGACAAAACGATCGATATCGCCTGAAAACAGGGGGCGGCGCTGAAGCCGACGCTACCCCTGGCGGGGTCCTGTTGCCAGCAGCTTCGCCCGTTCCGGCTCCATGCCCTTTGATCAGTTGACGCCTGCCGTCCTCGTCTGCCTCGCCTACGCGCTCGACCGCCTGCTGGGCGAGCCCGGTCGGGCCCATCCTCTGGTGGCTTTCGGCCGCCTCGCCAGCTGGCTTGAAAATCATCTCCACTCCGATTCCTCCAGCTCTTCTGCGAACCGGCAGAGAGTGCGCGGGACAGCCGCCGCCCTGATCGCAGCTACAGCCGCGACCCTCGGCGTTTCAGTCCTGGTCCGCGCTCCCGCACCCTGGCTCGGCGACGGCTATGAGCAGGCCATGTCGGTACTGGTTCTCTATCTCTGCCTCGGCGGGCGCGCCCTCAACGACGCCGGCCGGCACATTGCCGCCGCCCTCGACAGCGGCATGGCGGCCAGGGCCCGCGGGGCCCTCGACCATATCGTCAGCCGCGACACCGAGTGGATGGAACTGCCGGATGTGGCCGTCGCCGCCGTCGAATCCATCGTCGAAAACGGCAACGATGCCGTCATAGCCCCGCTTTTCTGGTTTCTCGTCGCCGGCGTCGAAGGGGCCGTGCTCCACCGCGCCCTCAACACCCTCGACGCCATGTGGGGCTACCGCAACGACCGCTACCTCCATTTCGGCTGGGCTGCAGCCCGCGCCGATGATTGGGTCGGCTGGATCCCGGCGCGGCTGACAGGGCTGGGCTATGCCATGGCGGGATCGACAAAAGCGGCCTTTTCCTGCTGGCGCAGCCAGGCGCGAACCTGGAAAAGCCGCAACGCCGGCGCAACCATGGCCGCTGGCGCCGGAGCCCTGGGGGTCTCGGTCGGCGGGCGGTCAAAATACCACGGTCAGTGGCAGATGCGCCCAACTCTCGGCTGCGGCCCCCGGCCCGAGGCGGCAGATGTGCGCCGTGCCTGTGCGCTGGTGACCCGGGCGGCCCTTGTTTTGTTATTCGTCGTTCTGGCCGCCCAACTCGCCGGCGGCTGGCTGCTGCCCTGAAGGGCGGGGATTCTGCTTCTCAGGAGAGGTTGAACCAGGGATCGACCCTGTAGTAGATGGCTACGCCTTCAAGGGCGATCCACAGGATCGTCAGCGGCAGGAACACCTTCCAGCCGAGGCGCATGATCTGGTCGTAGCGGTAGCGCGGGAAGGTGGCGCGGAGCCAGAGGAAGACGAAGGCGAAGAAGGAAGTCTTGAGCAGAAACCAGAGCATGCCATCCGCCAGAACGGCGGCGAGGGGGGCCGGCATGGCCGCCAGGGCCGAGGCGCTGACGGGCGAGAGCCAGCCGCCGAAGAACAGGGTTGCGGTGAGCGCCGAGATGAGGATGATGTTGGCGTATTCAGCGAGGAAGAAGACGGCGAAGGCCATGCCAGAATAGTCGACGTGGAAGCCGGCGACGATCTCCGATTCACCCTCGGCTACATCGAAGGGGGCGCGGTTGGTCTCGGCGATGCCGGAGATGAAATAGACCGCCAGAAGCGGCAGCAGGGGCAGCCAGAACCAATGAAAAACGGGCGAATATTCGACGCCGCGCTGAGCCTCGACTATATCGCCGAGGTTGAGGCTGCCGCCGACCATGAGGACCCCGACCAGAGCAAACCCCATGGCGATCTCGTAGGCGATGACCTGAGCGGCTGAACGCAGGGCGCCGAGGAAAGCGTATTTGGAGTTGGAGGCCCAGCCGGCGAGGATGATGCCGTAGACGCCGAGGGAGGTCATGGCCAGCACATAGAGCAGGCCGGCATCAATCGAGGCGAGAGTCAAGCCGTCGCCAAAAGGTATCACGGCCCAGGCGGCGAGGGCCGGCGTCAGCGCCATCAGGGGGGCGGCGAAGAACAGGTAGCGATTCGAGCTGGTCGGGACGATGATCTCCTTGGCCAACAGTTTGAGGAAGTCGGCGATGGGCTGCAGGAGCCCGTGCGGACCGACGCGGTTGGGTCCCAAACGCAACTGCATGTAGCCGATGATTTTGCGCTCGGCCAGAGTCAGGTAGGCTACTCCGATCAGGAGAGGCACGATGATGGCGGCGATCTTGAGCAGGGTCCAGACCGTCCACTGGCCCTCGGGGGGGAGCCAGAAAAGGAAGGAGGCGAGCCAGTCGGGGGTGTACATCGAGCCTCAGGAGAGGAGTTCTACGTCCCAGGCATCGCAGGCAAAGCCGGCGCCGCCGGCGAGGGCGCTCGACATCCAGGGGGCTCCATTGGGTACGCCCTTGTCGATACGCACCTGACAGTCGATGGTCAGGCCGCCCCGGGCGACCTTGATGTTGGACTGATCGGAAACGCGCAGTCGCTCCGCCGCCTCCGGCGAAACATGGAGATAGCGATCAGCCACTGCATCCGGCGTCATTTGCAGCGAGCGGGCGCGGCGCACCAGGCTGTCGCTGTCGTGGACCGCAGCACCGTAGCTGCAGCCAAAGGCCCGCGGCAGGGATTCGCCCGGAACTCTCAACCGCGCTTTGCGGTTGTTTTCCAATTCGGTGTCCCAGCAGAGCTTGCGCAATTCTCTGGTGATGTCGCCAACCTCAATGTAAGAAGAAAAATCATCCAGGCCCAGCTGGTCGGCCAGAGCCCGCAAAACCTTCCAGGCCGGCCGCGCCTCGCCGGGCGGAGCCACCGCCGGCGTCAGCGACTGCCACAGGCCGACGGCATTGACCAGACTGCCCTCGTTTTCCGGGGCGCAGGCGATCGGCAAGAGCACATCGGCATAGCGTTCCATGGCCGGCGAGACATAGGCTGTCAGGGAGATCACGCACCTGGATGCCTCCAGAGCCGCTTGCGCCCGCCTGGGCTCGGCCAGATACTCAATCTCGGGTTCCTGATCGAGGATGAGATAGGCGCGCCGCGACGATTCCATCATGGAGCGCGAGTCGGCTCCTGCAGAATCGAGCTCCGCCCCCCCCGGACCACGATGGGGCACGGCCCCGACCAGCCAGGCACCGCAGGCGTTGGCGGCCGGGGGCAGATAACCCAGAAAGGCGCCGGAGGCAACCGCTACGGCCTGAGCCAGACGCCTCAGGGTGGCGAAGTGTGGGTGGGAAAAGGCGTGGGAACCAAGGAAGACATGCGCCCGTTGGCGGCTGCGCAGATCCTCGGCAATGCGCTTGTGTGTGGCTGTCACTTCGGCGTCGGCCAGCAGGGGCTTGATATCTTCATCCTTGACATTGAGGGCTTTGGCGATGCCGACGAGTTCGCGCCACAGCCCCCAGGAGGGCACCACCGTTTCGCTGACGGCCTTGAAGTGCTGCGGCCAAAGGCGCGGATTGAGGAAGTGCACGGCCGCCCCCTCGCCGACGGCCTTGCGCAGACGCAGACCCGCGATCGGCTGATCCTTGCGGATGTTGGAGGCGATCAGCAGCGTCGACTCCAGTTGGTCGAAAGCCGGCCAGTCACAGCCGAGCCAGGGCATGACAGGGTCGCCCCGGGGATCGGAGAAGTCCATCTGGCGCAGACGGTGATCGATGTTGTTGGATCCCAGCGCCCGGGCGATCTTCTGCAGCAAAAAAAGCTCTTCCGAGGACGCGCTCGGCGAGGCGAGGCAACCCAGCTGGTCGCCGTCGAGGCCGATCACGCCTTCGAGACGGTTGGCGGCAATGTCGAGGGCCTCCTGCCAGCTGGCATCGCGCCAGACACCGTCCTCCCTGATGCGCGGGCTGCGCAGCCGGTCGCCGCTGTAGAGTCCCTCGTAGCTGAAGCGGTCTCGATCCGACAGCCAGACTTCATTGATGTCCTCGTTTTCCCGCGGCACGGCGCGGATGACGCGGCCGCGGAAGCTGTGGTAGTAGAGATTCGAGCCGACACAGTCGTGCGCTGCCACCGAGGACGTCTGCTCCAGCTCCCAGGCGCGGGCCTTGAAGCGCGAGGGCTTGGCCGTCAGGGCGCCGACGGGGCAGAGATCGATGATGTTGCCGGAAAGCTCGGACTCGAGGGATTTTTCGACGAAGGTCTCGATTCGCATGTCTTCGCCGCGGCCGGTCGCGCCGAGCTCTTTGAGACCGGCGATCTCATGGCCGAAGCGCACGCAGCGGGTGCAGTGGATGCAGCGCGTCATATCCGTGGCCACCAGAGGGCCGAGATTCCTGTCGAACACCACCCGTTTGTTTTCGCTGTAGCGCGACACCCCGGCACCGTATTTGCGGGCGACGTCCTGCAGCTCGCACTCGCCGCCCTGATCGCAGATGGGACAGTCGAGCGGGTGGTTGATCAGCAGAAATTCCATGGTGCCGCGCTGGGCCTCAATGGCCTGGGCCGAACGGGTGTGCACGACCATGCCCTCTGTCACTGGGGTGGCACAGGCTGGCAGGGGTTTGGACGATTTTTCCACCTCGACCATACACATGCGGCAGTTGGCCGCCACCGACAGCTTGTGGTGGTAGCAGAAGCGGGGGATGTCAATGCCATGTCGGTCGGTCGCGCCAATCAGCATCTCGCCCTGCCGGGCTTCTATTTCCTCACCGTCAACGGTGATGCGGACAACTTTTGAGTTCATGTAGGGAGGCGGAGCCGAATCAGGATAAGAACCAGATTAAGGAAGCGGACCGGAACAGGACCAGAAGAATGACTGCCGATTAAGAGCCAAATACTATCAAATTATAGGGTCTGACGGCCTCCATCCGGCCAATCCAGTGAAATAAAGAGCCCTCTTGCCTTAAACTGAAGCCACTTTCAAGCTGTTGCCCGTCCCTTGACGCACCCTTTTCCGCCCTGTTTCATGCCGAGCCAAGCCTGTTGAAAAGCAAACTTGAACAACTGTTGAGCCGGGCTTTAACCGAACTCGGCCTCGCCGCCGACCCGCCGCCCCAGTTGGAAGTTCCGCCGAGGCCCGATCAGGGAGACTGGTCGACCAACCTCGCCATGGTGCACGCCAAAGGCGCTCGCCTGGCGCCGCGCCAACTGGCCGAAAAGCTGATCGCCGCCCTCCCCCGGGACCCTGACATTGACAGAGTTGAAATCGCCGGCCCCGGCTTTATCAATTTTTTCATCTCGAACTCGGCGCGTGATGCCCTGATCACAAGGATTCTGGCGGAAGGCGATCGCTGGGGGCACAGCGCCAATCCCAGAGCTGAAAAAACCGCCTCGGGTCAACCGGCCAAGGCACAGATCGAGTTCGTCTCGGCCAATCCCACCGGTCCCCTGCACATCGGCCACGGCCGCGGCGCCGCTCTGGGGGCGGCGCTGACCCGCATCCTCCAGGCCGCCGACTGGACGGTAGAGCGCGAGTACTACCTCAACGACAGCGGCCGCCAAATCGACATCCTGGCCCTGTCCGTCTGGCTGCGCTCGCAGCAGCAGAACGAGGCCGACCAGCCTCTGCCCAAGGGCTGCTATCAGGGCAACTATATCGGCGAGATCGGTCGGAAATGGCTTGATCTGCAGTCTGAGGACGACAAAGGCCAGGCTCACTCCCCGGCAGTCGCCGGGGAGTGGGCCGACTCGGATGATGCCGACGCCGCCCTCGACCGCGCCATCGCCCAGGCCCGTGAACAGCTGGGTGCCGGGCGTTTTGAAGAGATCGGCGCCTTCGCCCGCGACTCCATCCTCGAAGACATCCGCTCCGACCTGCATGAGTTCGGCGTCGATTTCGATGTCTGGTTCCACGAAAGCTCCCTCTTCGATCGGGGTCTGCTTGAAGCCGCCATCGAACGCCTGCGCAGCCGCGGCCATGTCTATGATCGGGACGGCGCCGTCTGGTTCGCCTCGATCGCCTTCGGCGACGACAAGGATCGGGTGCTGGTGCGCGGCAACGGCCGCACCACCTATTTCGCCTCCGACGTCGCCTACCTGTGGGATAAAATCCAGCGCGGTTTTACCCGCATCATCTATCTCTGGGGCGCCGATCACCACGGCTACATCGCCCGCCTGCAAAGCTGCCTGCAGGCATTGGGGGCTGGAGACACCGCCATCGAGATCGTGCTGATCCAACTGGTGGCGCTGTCGCGCGGCGGCAAGCGCGTACAGATGTCATCGCGGGCCGGCGAATTCGTCACCCTGAGAGAACTGCGCACCGAAGCAGGCAACGACGCCGCCCACTTTTTCTATTTGATGAAAAGGCCCGAGCAGCATCTGGAGTTCGATCTCGAACTGGCGCGGTCGGAGTCGAGCGATAACCCGGTCTACTATGTGCAGTACGCCCATGCCCGCCTCGCCAGCATTGCCCGCACCGCCATCAGCCGGGGGTTCGGCGAAGACGATCTGGCCGCGGATACGCCGATTTCTTCCGTCCTCGGTCGGGAGGAGTGCCGCGAACTCATGGATTTTCTCGGCCAATTTCCGCAGATCGTCAGCCGCAGTGCCGAAAATCTGGCTCCGCACCTCCTGACTCACTTCCTTAGGGGCTTGGCAGGGGCCTTCCACTCTTGGTATAATGGCTACACCGTGTTGGTGGAGGATACCGAGACGCGGCGGGCGCGGCTGAAATTGTGCGCCGCCGTGCGCCAGACCCTTGTCAATGGGCTGTCACTGCTCGGGTTGACGGCACCCCAGACCATGTAATGTCTACTGAACTCAACCTTGCCTTTGTCCATGGAGTGGTCCCCGCCACATCCTCGCCCGACCCTGCCCGCCTCCCGTTGGAGTTCGTCCGCCTCGGAGTCGGCTGACATCCATGTTTGGTTTCAGACACCAGGCTGCCTATGTGCCGGGAGGAGGCGGCGGCAAAATTAAATTCATGCTCTTCGGCATCGGCTTTGGCTTTATCGGCGGCTACATCGCCGGCCTGCCGCCACCTGAGGGCACCGCTCAGGGGGAATCCAAACCGAGCGCCGAGGCCGATGCCAACGCCGACAAGCCCTCGAGCTCGAAGTTTCTGTATGAGTTTTTTGACGCCCTGCCGAAAAAGCGCCTGGCGCCTCAGGGGGACAGCGGTCCACCGTCCAGAGGATTTGGGGGCAGAGGCGGAGTCGTGGCGGAGTCCGAGAAGACCGTAGATCTGAAAACCCTGCAGGAAACCCTGCAAAAAACACTCAACAAAGCTTTGGCCAAATCTGAGCAAAAACCGACGGCCCTGCCGCTGGCAAAGGATTTGGCCCAGGAGTTGGCGCCGCTGCTGCCCAAACCGGCTGAACAGTCCCCCGGTAAGCCGTTGAGCGAGGCCCTTGCCCAGGCACTGGAAAAATCCCTCGAGAGATCCCTGACAAAAACCCTGGAGCAAACCCTGGAAAAATCGCTGGCCAAATCGCCGGAAAAACCGAGTTCCCAGCCTCTGGCCAAAGAGCTGGCGCAGGAGTTGGCCCAGTTGTTGCCCTCACTCCTGCCAAAGCCGCCGCCGCAACAACAGACGCAACAGCCTCGACAGTTGCAGGCGCCCACTCAGGCACAGGAGCCCACTCGGGCACAGCAGCCGCGCCTGGCCGTGGCCCCTCCGCCTCCGAAAAGCGCCCCGAGAAGTGACGGCATCCCCCCACGGCAGCTCCCGGTTTTTTCTGGCCGCAGCGCCCCTCTGGCGCCGCCGAACGCCGATGAGGGGCTGCTCAGCCTCAAGCCCGACCTTGCCGATGACCCCGGCTTCGGCTCCGATTTCGACAACGACGGCGGCGTCAACAACGATTTTTACGGCGAGCCCCGCCGCTTCCGCGAAGGCTCGCGCAACGACCCCTATCGGGCTTCAGCCACCAGGACGCAATATCTGGTGCGTGTGGGCGTCTTTGACTCCCCGCTTGAGGCGAAAAAAATGGAAAAGAGGCTGCAGCGCGAAAAGCTCGATGCCCACATGCGCGAGATCCAGATCGATGGAGACTGGGTTTACCGGGTCGCCATCGGGCCGGTCAACGGTGGTCCTGAACTGGTGCGCATCCGCCAGCAGCTGGAGGCAAAAAACATCGATGGATTCACGGCCTACCCCTATGTGGAGGGGCACGAAAACTACCAGGATCGCTACTAGGTTTCAGCGATTGAGCCCGTCGGCAGCCGGCAACTGCGGCTGGGGGCGGTTGATCGGGAGAATCTGGAATTTGTGCCGGGCGATCGCGCCCTGTCTGATTGTCAGGCCTTCTCGATGACGATTTTAGGGAAGACCGCGCTGTAGTCTCGCCCCCGCAACGACAGCCTTGCCGCCGCCCTGCGCGCGAGAAGACGGTAACGGCTGGCAACCTCCCCGCCCGCGTCTGCCGAGACCGGCGGATGGCCGCTGTCGGTCTGCTCGCGAATACTGAGATCCAGAGGTATCTTCACCAAAAGCGGCATGTCGTATTCCTGTTCGAGTTTGCTTCCCCCGCCGCTGCCGAAAAGCTCGGCCTCGGAGCCGCAGTCGGGGCACACATAGCCGCTCATATTCTCGACCAGGCCGAGCATGGGGACCCGCACCTGCTGAAACATTCTGATGGCTTTGCGCACGTCGAGCAACGCCAGATCCTGGGGCGTGGTGACGATGACAGCGCCGCTGACCGGCACCCGCTGCGCCAGCGTCAATTGAATATCCCCGGTTCCAGGCGGCAGATCGACCACCAGATAATCGACCTTTTCCCAGCGCGTCTGTGTCAACAGCTGCTGCAGGGCTCCGGTGGCCATGGGGCCGCGCCAGACCATGGGTTGATCGTCGCCGACCAGAAAACCGATCGACATGATCTGAATGCCCTGCGCCCTGAGCGGCTCCAGCGACTTGCCGTCGGGGCTTTCCGGCTGGCCTTTGACGCCGAGCATCTGCGGCGTGCTGGGGCCGTAGATGTCGGCGTCGAGCAGGCCGACGGCCGCGCCCTCGGCAGCCAGGGCCAGGGCCAAGTTTACAGCCGTCGTCGATTTGCCGACACCGCCCTTCCCCGAGGCGACGGCGATGATGTTTTTGATGTTGTCGAAGCGGGTCAGCCCCTGCTGTACCACCTGAGCCTGGATCTGCCAGTCAATCCTCACCTCGATCGCGGCTGAACCCGCAATTGTTGCCAGAGCTTGCCTGATCTCCTCGATAAGCCCGTTGCGCCAGCCCTCTGCCGGGTAGCCCAGCCTCAGTTGAATCTTCACCGAATCTGCCGAGGGTTCAACGGAAGTCACTGCTTCGGAATCGCCCAGCGTCTTGCCGGTGTGCGGGTCGAGGATGGCGGAGAGAGCGTCGCCAATGGCAGTCTGGTAGGGTGTCAGCATCAGAAGAGGTCGGTCAGGGCAAGTCAGTTTCCCGGTTAATTTTACCCCAATACCCTGGGGTCTGTACGCCTCCCGGCCTGTCCCGGATTGCAATGCGGAGAACGCGCGGGCGTGGCGGCGTCTGTGACTGCAACTGACGGAAGGGATCTGTGAATTAAGGAGCCGGCGCCCCGAGGGGGGAGGAGGACACCGGCATCCCAGCTCTGGTAGCCAGCTATTCTTGCTGACTCCGTGTTCTTGCTGACTCCGTGTTCTTGCTGACTCCGTGTTCTTGCTGACTCCGTGTTCTTGCTGACTCCGTGTTACTGTCTGGCGCCGAAAGGGAACCCGGACCAGCCGGAGAGCGCACCCTTCGCAGGGATCTTGCGCGCCTCTTCTGGTCTGCCCTGGACCGAAGTCCGGGCGCCGCGGGCCTCTGCTGACAGCTGAGTTGCTGACAGCAGACGATGGAGCGGCCATTTGAAGGAAGCCGGTGCCTCGAGGGGGGAGGAGGACACCGGCATCCCAGCTCTGGTAGCCAGCTATTCTTGCTGACTCCGTGTTCTTGCTGACTCCGTGTTACTGTCTGGCGCCGAAAGGGAACCCGGACCAGCCGGAGAGCGCACCCTTCGCAGGGATCTTGCGCGCCTCTTCTGGTCTGCCCTGGACCGAAGTCCGGGCGCCGCGGGCCTCTGCTGACAGCTGAGTTGCTGACAGCAGACGATGGAGCGGCCATTTGAAGGAAGCCGGTGCCTCGAGGGGGGAGGAGGACACCGGCATCCCAGCTCTGGTAGCCAGCTATTCTTGCTGACTCCGTGTTCTTGCTGACTCCGTGTTACTGTCTGGCGCCGAAAGGGAACCCGGACCAGCCGGAGAGCGCACCCTTCGCAGGGATCTTGCGCGCCTCTTCTGGTCTGCCCTGGACCGAAGTCCGGGCGCCGCGGGCCTCTGCTGACAGCTGAGTTGCTGACAGCAGACGATGGAGCGGCCATTTGAAGGAGCCTGCGCCTCGAGGGGGGAGGAGGACACCGGCATCCCAGCTCTGGTAGCCAGCTATTCTTGCTGACTCCGTGTTCTTGCTGACTCCGTGTTCTTGCTGACTCCGTGTTCTTGCTGACTCCGTGTTCTTGCTGACTCCGTGTTCTTGCTGACTCCGTGTTCTTGCTGACTCCGTGTTCTTGCTGACTCCGTGTTCTTGCTGACTCCGTGTTCTTGCTGACTCCGTGTTACTGTCTGGCGCCGGAAGGGAACCCGGACCAGCCGGAGAGCGCACCCTTCGCAGGGATCTTGCGCTGCCTCTTCTGGTCTGCCCTGGACCGAAGTCCGGGCGCCGCGGGCCTCTGCTGACAGCTGAGCTCCTGACAGCAGCCGACGGAGCGGCCATTTGAAAGGAGCCGGTGCCTCTAGGGGGGGAGAGGAGGACACCGGCATCCAAGCCTTAATAGCCGGCTACTCTTGCCGACTCTGTATTGGTGTCTGGCGCCGGGAAGGCTCCAGACGAACTGGAGGGTGCACTCTTGGCAGGGACCTGCCGGTTGCACCCGGATCTGATTGCCGTCAGGCGCTGACGCCTGGCTGCTTGACGACGCGCAGGTAGGGTCTCTGCTCGTCCCAACCCTGGGGAAAACGCTCTTTGGCCTCTTCCTCGCTCAATGCCGGCAGGATGATGACGTCGTCGCCGTCCTTCCAATTGACCGGCGTCGCCACCTTGTGCTGGTCAGTCAACTGCATGCTGTCGATAACACGCAGGATCTCGTCAAAGTTGCGCCCCGTGCTGGCGGGATAGGTCAGGATCAGGCGTACCTTCTTGTTGGCGTCGATGATGAAGACCGAGCGCACTGTCAAGGTGTCGTTGGCATTGGGATGCACCATGTCGTAGAGGTCGGAGACGTGGCGGTCGGCATCGGCGATCAGGGGAAAATTCAGGTTTTGCCCCTGAGTTTTGTAGATGTCGTCGCTCCAGCTCTGGTGTGATTCGAGAGCGTCAACCGACAGACCGATGATCTTCACGCCGCGCTTTTCAAATTCGGGCTTGATGCGGGCCACTTCACCGAGCTCGGTGGTGCAGACCGGCGTAAAGTTTTTCGGGTGGGAAAACAGCACGGCCCAGCTGTCGCCAATCCAATCGTGGAAACTGATTTCTCCTTCCGTTGAAGAAGCTTTGAAGTCGGGGGCCAAATCGCCTAGTCTTACAGCCATGGTGAGGGAACCTTAAGAAGTGATGAGGGGACAGGTGAAATTGCAAGTTCAATTTCCTGGATACCATAATATCGACAATCGAGCCATTTCACCATAAAAAAAACTCCCCTCTTTCAGGCTTTAGGTGAATATCTGCCAGTGTCGCAGGCGATAAACGAAAAATCTTAAAGCCGCCCTGTTTTTCGCCTCTAGAGGGCCTTTTCAACAGGGCCGACAGGGATCGAAAAAATTTGAGTTTTTTATTATTAACTCCTTCAGGCTCTTCTGGCTCTCAGCGGCCGATCTCGGCTCTCAGGCGACTGATGTTGGCCATGGCCTGAGGCTGCCAGTGCTCGCGGGCGTAGCTGCTGAGGTAGAAATCCCCGCTCTCGCCTATTAGATGATCGATCAGGCGCAGTACCCCTGCGTTGAAATCGTCCTCCGACTCCTGTTCCGCCTCCCGGCGCAGGTTGGCGCCGTCGGCCTTGAAACGATCCCAGGGCAGAGCGAAACTGGCGAGGTCAATATCGACTATATGGCAGGCATCGCTATCGCTGAGGGGCGGCCTGCCCGCCAGGTGGTGGGTGGCCATGATCAGAAACTCAACCCGGTCTATCAGGGGCTGGGCCAGCTGTCCCGCCGCCGCGCCTGCGAACAGGTCGGCACTGGCTCTCTCGTTGTCGGCCGCTCCAACCCGGTATATGGCGTCGTGAAACCACAGGGCCAGTTCGACGGCGTCGGGGTTTTGCAGATGGCCGCGCACCTCGTCGAGGCGGGCCAGCACAAAATCGATGTGCTCGCCATTGTGGTAATGGCGATGCGGCTCGCCGTAGAGTCGCTGCAGGTCGATGAAAATTTCAGCCGCGCGATCCTCGGCTTCCGTCTCAGCTTTATTGACCGTCCAGAGGCGGGCGAAGCGGGAGGCATCCATCCCCGATCAACTGCCGGCAGAAGAGTCCTTGCCCAGTTGCTTTTGCAGGTGCTCGGCGCGGCTATGCGCCTGCGCCAGGCGGGCACTCAACTGTTCGATAACCGCCAGCGCCATCTCCGGGCTCTCGCGCAACTGCTTCATCAGCATCTCGCCCTCGATGCGCAGAACTCTGAGCTCGCCGCAGGCGCGGACATCGGCGTTTCTCGGGGCCCGATTGAACAGCGCCAACTCGCCGATCAGCTGATCTTCTCCGAGAACCACGGCCACTTCCCCCGAATCGCCCAAAACCTCGACCTCCCCCTGCATGACAAGGTAGGCGCATTGGTCCATGTCGCCTTTGTGAATCAGCATCTCGCCGTGGCTGTAGTCGAGGACTTCGCTGGTGAAGACAAAGAACTTGAGCTTGGCCGGATCGAGCGCGGCGAAGAGCGGTATGCGCTTGAGGCGATCGATTTCGCTGTCGAGGTTCATCCGACCCTCCGGGCTGCTGTGTCGGGCTTTGGCCGACGGCCTGCTTCTGTCACTGTGACACCGGTTACAAAGGGCAAAAAAGCGACCAGCTAACTAGGAACCGCGGGTTTTGCGAATCAGTTTGAGCTGGGCAACGGCCCTCAGCAACTCGGCACGGGCTTGAGCTGCACTGACGCGGTCGGTCTGGTTGGCGAGCGCGTCTTCGGCCTGGCGCTGGGCGACAAGGGCGGCTTCTTCGTCGAGATCGGCGCTGCGGATGACGGTGTCGCTGAGAACAGTGACCCGCCGCGGCTGGACTTCGAGAATTCCGCCTGAAATATAAAAGGATTTCTCGTCGCCGTCATCGCTCTTGACCCGCACCTCTCCCGGCCGCAGCCGCGTCAACAGGGGCGCATGGCCCGGGGCAATGCCGAGATCGCCATCCTCGCCCGAAGCGACCAGCATGAAGCCTTCGCCAGAGAATATCTGGCCTTCGGCGCTGATGACTTCGATCTGCAGTGTTGCTGCCATGAAATCTCTCAGGCGGCCTTCAGCTTTTCGCCGCGCGCCACGGCTTCCTCGATTGAGCCGACCATGTAAAAGGCCTGCTCGGGCAGGTGATCGTAGTCGCCGGCGATGATGCCCTTGAACGCCTTGATCGTCTCGGCCAGGGGCACATACTTGCCCGGGCTGCCGGTGAAGACCTCGGCGACGAAGAAGGGCTGCGACAGGAAGCGTTGGATCTTGCGGGCGCGCTCGACGGCTTTTTTGTCCTCTTCCGAGAGCTCGTCCATGCCGAGAATGGCGATGATATCGCGCAGTTCCTTGTAGCGTTGCAGGGTGTTCTGCACGGCCCGCGCAGTATCGTAGTGCTCTGCGCCGATGACCAGCGGATCGAGCTGGCGGCTGGTTGAATCGAGCGGGTCCACGGCCGGGTAGAT
This sequence comes from Candidatus Porifericomitales bacterium, assembly GCA_965237735.1. Lineage (GTDB taxonomy): Bacteria > Pseudomonadota > Gammaproteobacteria > CBDEFV01 > CBDEFV01 > CBDEFV01. The sequence continues at coordinate 296,759 of CBDEFV010000007.1, forward strand.
GCCGAGTTCGGCGATCTGGCGCGACAGCACCACCGTGGCGTCCAGATGGGCGAATGTCGTCGCCGGCGAGGGATCGGTCAAGTCGTCGGCAGGCACGTAGATCGCCTGAATCGAGGTGATCGAGCCCTTCTGCGTCGAGGTAATGCGCTCCTGAAGCACACCCATCTCCTCGGCCAATGTCGGCTGATAGCCCACGGCCGAGGGCATGCGCCCGAGCAGCGCCGAGACCTCGACGCCCGCCAGCGTATAGCGGTAGATGTTGTCGATGAAGAGCAGCACGTCGCGGCCCTCGTCGCGGAAATACTCCGACATGGTCAGGCCGGTCAGGGCGACGCGCAGGCGGTTGCCCGGCGGCTCGTTCATCTGGCCATAGACCAGGGCGACCTTGTCGAGCACCTGCGACTCTTTCATTTCGTGGTAGAAGTCATTGCCCTCCCGGGTGCGCTCGCCGACACCGGCAAACACCGAGTAACCGCTGTGTTCGATGGCGATATTGCGGATCAACTCCATCATGTTTACGGTCTTGCCGACGCCGGCGCCGCCGAAGAGGCCAACCTTGCCGCCTTTGGCGAAGGGACAGAGCAGATCGATGACCTTGATGCCTGTCTCGAGCAGCTCGGTGCCGCCTGCCTGGTCGGCGTAGCTCGGAGCCGGCCGGTGAATCGACCAGTTCTCTCCGGCGCCGATGTCGCCGGCATCGTCGATCGGCTCGCCGAGCACATTGACGATGCGCCCCAGCATCCTGGTACCCACCGGAACCTGAATCGGCTTGCCGGTATTAATGACTTTCATCGACCGCTGCAGGCCGTCGGACGAACCCATGGCGATGGTTCGAACCACACCGTCGCCGATCTGGCCCTGGGTTTCGAGCACCAGACCCGTCTCCTCAACCTTGAGGGCGTCGTAAATCTTGGGCAGGCTGGACTGCGGGAAGAGAACATCGACAACGGCGCCGATGACGCTGACAATGATGCCGCTACTGGCGGCGGAGGATTTGCTGGGCATTATTTATCCTGTGCTGGTGGGTGTAAGGAAACTAAAAAACAGGGAGGCGGCGGCGGACACTCATACGGCCGCGGCCCCGCCGACGATCTCGGCGATCTCCTGAGTGATGGCCGCCTGGCGCGCCTTGTTATAGGCGAGCTGCAAGTCATCAATGATGGTGCCGGCATTGTCGGAGGCGCTTTTCATGGCGACCATGCGCGCCGCCATCTCGCAGGCGAGATTTTCGACGACCATCTGATAAACCAGAGAGTCGATGTAGCGGCGCAGCACCTCGCGGATCAGAGCCGGCGCCTCGGGTTCGTAGATGTAGTCCCAGAAGCGTTCGGCATAGTCTCCCTCCTCAATCGGAGGAACCGGCAGCATCTGCTGGGAATGGGGCCTTTGCGTCATGGTGTTGACGAAATTGTTGCCCAGGAGGTAGAGGCGGTCGATGCGACCTTCGTCGTAGGCCGTCAACATGGTCGAAACCGGGCCGATGATGTCGGCCAGCCGCGGGCGATCGCCGAGACCCGTGGCCTGAGCCACGAGCTCGATGCCCGAGAGGCGCGAGAAAAAGTTCGCCCCTTTGCGGCCGATCGTACAGATCTGCACCCTGGCGCCACGCTCGCTCCAGAAGGAAAGCTCTTTCAGCGCCCCCTTGAACAGATTGATGTTGAGCCCGCCGCAGAGGCCGCGGTCGGTCGAAATCAAAATCAGGCCGATGCCGCCGACTTCCGCCCGCTCGTTCAGGTAGGGGTGAGGGTACTCGCTACGGGCGGCCGACAGCTGCCGCACCACCCTGTCGATGTGGTCGGCATAAGGGCGGGTCGACTGCATGTTGTCCTGGGCGCGCTTCATCTTGCTGGCCGCGACCATCTCCATGGCGCGGGTGATCTTCTGCGTGTTCTGCACGCTTTTGATCTTGGTGCGGATCTCTTTGCCGGAACTCATGAGAGCGAATCAACAGGGAGGGAGAAGATCAGGGGCACAGGGTTCTACCAGATGCCGTTGGCCTTGAAGTGATCGAGGGCCTTGCGCAGATCCTGCTGAACTTTGTTGTCGTATTCAGCGCGTTTGTTCATGTCGTCCATGAGTTCGCCCCACTCATCGTCCATGCAGGCTTGCAGGGCCGTCTCAAAGGGGCCGATCCTGTCCAACCCGAGATCATCGAGGTAGCCCTCGTTGGCGGCGAACAGGGACACTGCCATGCCGGCGACCGACAGGGGCGCATACTGCCGCTGTTTCATGATCTCGGTGACCCTCTGGCCGCGTTCGAGCTGCTTGCGCGTCTGCTCGTCGAGGTCGGAGGCGAACTGGGAAAAAGCCGCCAGCTCACGGTACTGGGCGAGGGCCAGGCGAATGCCGCCGCCGAGCTTCTTGATGAGGTTGGTCTGGGCGGCGCCGCCGACGCGAGAGACCGACAGGCCGGCGTTGATGGCAGGTCGCACGCCGGAGTTGAACAGGTCGGTGTCGAGATAGATCTGGCCGTCAGTGATCGAAATCACGTTGGTGGGTACGAAGGCCGAGACGTCGCCGGCCTGAGTCTCGATGATCGGCAGGGCTGTCAGGGAACCGGTGCGGTCCTTGACTCTGCCGCCGGTGACCACAGCCACATAATCGGCGTTGACGCGGGCGGCCCGCTCGAGCAGGCGCGAGTGAAGATAGAACACATCGCCGGGGTAGGCCTCGCGGCCCGGCGGACGGCGCAGCAACAGTGAAACCTGACGGTAGGCCCAGGCCTGGCGGGTCAGGTCGTCGTAGATGATCAGTGCATCGCGTCCGGCGTCGCGGAAGTATTCACCCATGGCGCAGCCGGCATAGGGGGCGACAAACTGGAGCGCAGCCGTCTCCGATGCGGTTGCGGCGACGACGATGGTATGCTCCATGGCTCCGGCCTCTTCCAGCTTGCGCACGACGTTTGCTACCGAAGACTGCTTCTGGCCAATGGCGACATAGACGCAGATGAGGTCCTTGCCCTTCTGGTTGATGATGGTGTCTACTGCGAGAGCCGTCTTGCCGGTCTGGCGGTCGCCGATGATGAGCTCGCGCTGGCCGCGGCCAATCGGCACCATGGAGTCGATTGATTTAAGGCCGGTCTGCACCGGCTGGCTCACCGACTGGCGCGAGATGACGCCCGGCGCGACTTTTTCGATCGGCGAGCTCTGCTTGCAGTTGACCGCACCGCGGCCGTCGATTGGATTGCCGAGGGCTCCGACCACGCGGCCGACGAGCTCGTCGCCGACAGGCACTTCAAGGATGCGGCCGGTACAGCGGACGGTGTCGCCTTCGGACAGGTGGGCGTAGGGGCCGAGGATGACAGTGCCGACCGAGTCCTGCTCCAGATTCAGCGCCAGCCCGTAGGTGTCGTCGGGGAATTCGAGCATCTCGCCGAGGACGGCCTTGCTGAGGCCATAGACATTGGCGATGCCGTCGGAGACCGACAGGATCCGCCCCTCGTTGACCATCTCGATATCGAGTGAGAAGGTTTCGATTTTCTTCTTGATGATGTCGCTGATTTCAGCGGGGTTCAATGACTGCATAGTTGGGCTTTGCTCCTAGGGGTTGCGCAGGGTATCTGCCATGCGGGAGAGGCTGTGGCTCAGGGAACTGTCTATCACATCGTCGCCGACCTGAATGCGCGCGCCGCCCAGCAGGCCGGGGACGGTTTCGCGCTCGGCGATGATGTCGCAGCCCAGGCGTTTGCCCAGGGCTGCCTCCATGCTTTCAAACTCTTGGCCGTCGAGCTCGCGGGCTGTCTGAACCAGGATGCGGGCACGCTGCAGGTGCTCGTCCTGCATGCGCTGGAAGAGTTCAAACACCGCACCGGCGAGTTCGAGGCGGCGGGCATGCAGCAGTTGACGGGCAAAAGCTGCAAAGGCTTGGTTCCAGCGGCTGCCGGCGAGGCCGTCAAGCAACTGCTGCACCGGTTTGACACCGATGACCGAGACCCCGCCCAGGGTTTTTTTGAACTCAGGAAGAGCGATGGCCTCGGCCAGTTCGCCGAGCCAGACTTCCCATCCGGCCGTCTCTCCCTGATCGCGGGCATAGGCAAAGGCCGCGCGGGCGTAAGGGCGGGCGATGGTCGCAGGTGACATGATTAAAGCTGCTTGGCGAGCCGCTCCAGAGCGGCCGAGTGGGCCGAGGCGTCGACCGGGCCCTCGAGGATCTTGCCGGCGCCGGCGAGAGCGAGGGCGACGACTTCGGCGCGGAGCGCCTCCCGTGCTGCCAGCATCTCCTGCTCGGTCTGGGCGCGCGCACTGGCGAGGATGCGATCGCGCTCTCTGCCGGCCTCAGTCTTGGCCTCGGCGATGATCTCGCCGGCTCGGGCCTCGCCTCGCTGCATGGCCGCCTGGGCCGCGCTTCGCGCCTCGGACAGCATGGCATCGCGCTCTTCACTGGCCGAAGCCAGATCGCGCTTGCCCTGCTCGCCTGCAGCTATGCCTTCGGCGATGGTTTGCCGCCGCTGCTCAATCGCCTCGGACAGCGGTGGCCAGACGAATTTCATCGTGAACCAGACGAACCCGATAAAAGTCAACATCTGGCCGATCAGGGACAGATTAATGTTCATGGTCTTGTCGGGTGGTCGCTGAGTGGTTTAACCGGCCAGCGGGTTGGCGAAAAGCAGCAGGAAACCGATGCCGACACTGATGATGGGCACAGCGTCGACGAGACCGGCGACGATGAAGAAGTTGACCCTCAACACCGGCATGAGTTCGGGCTGACGGGCACTGCCTTCAAGAAACTTGCCTCCGAGCAGGCCGATGCCAACAGCGGCGCCGATGGCCGCCATGCCAAACATCAAGCCAGCGCCGACGGCACTGAGCGCGAAAATCAAATCCATAAGAAAAAACCTCCTGGGTTATTGAAAGGAAAAGGATCGACTAAAAAGATAGACGGACAGTGAAACTAGTGGCTTTCATGGGCCATGCTGAGATAGACAATCGTCAGAACCATAAAGATAAATGCCTGGAGGACGATGATCAGAATATGGAAGATCGCCCAGGGAACACCGAGGACCCACTGGGCGTAGAAGGGCAGTACGGCGATCAGGAGGAAGATCATCTCACCGGCAAAGAGATTGCCGAAAAGCCGCAGCGACAGGGACACCGGCTTGGTCAACTCCTCGATCAGGCGGAACCCGACATTGATCGGAATGATCAGGGGGTTTTTGCCGAAGGGCGCGAACATGACTTCGCGCGTCAGGGCGACGGGCCCCTTGATCCTGATGTTGTAGAAGATGATCAGCAAGAAAACCGAGAGGGCCAGGGCCAGGGTCAGGTTGATGTCGTTCGTCGGCACGGGCTTGACGTAGTTGATGTGGGCGAGGCCAAGAAGTTGGGGCAAGAGGTCGACCGGCACCAGGTCCATGGCGTTCATGAGCAGCACCCAGACGAAGATCGTCAGCGCCAGGGGCGCGACCAGAGGGGATTGACCGTGAAAGATGTCCTTGACCTGGCTTTCAACCATCTCAAACAGCATCTCGACGGCGCACTGCAGGCGGCTGGGCACACCCGGGCTGGCGCGGCGCGACAGCCGCGCCAGCCACCCGAGCACGGCGACGCCAAGAACCGTGGAAATGATCAGGGTGTCGAGGTGCAGCACCCAAAAGCCCTTCTGGGCCCCCTGGAAGGTCCCGGCAGAAAAGTCGTATGTCAGGTTCTCCAGGTGGTGTTGGATGTACTCGCCTGCATTCTCGGGATTTTTGGCAGCCATTAAAAGTGGAAATCAGTGGTTGCGATGGGCAGCTGAGTTTTCATCCGGACTGGGCGCTCGAGGCATGCCCCCTGAAAAGGGCGGGCAGGACCGCCAGCTGCGAGATCGGGATCAGAGCGAAAAAAACCTGGAAGTTCAAGGTTTCGCGGCCACCGATGACAAAGGTAGCGGCGAGGGCGGTCATGCCGAGCCATTTGCCGAGATGCGAGCGGCACCAGGCTCGCCAGGCCGCCGTCTCGTGCAGGGAGCAGCGAACCAGTACCCGCGCCTGCCACCAGGAGGGCAGCAGCACCACTGCCATGCCGGCGAGTGCCGATGAAAAAGCGGCCTTGCCCAGAGTCATGCCCAGAACCAGAGCGACCACAGCCGCCAAGGAAAGCTGCCAGCCAAAGACAGCTCTGAACTCTGTTAAACTTGAGGCCTTTAAGCCCGCGGATCTGGGATTTGCAGCTTGAAAGTCCTTCTCTCGGGGACGCGGCATGAAAAAATTTGGAATGGTTTAAAGCGACAAAGGCACACCCACCCTGCCCCGGCACATAAGGGAGCGGGCATAAGGCGGGGACGGGGAAAAGCGACGGAGAAACAGGGGGCAACCATGCATTCGCCTGCTATAGTATATAGCAGAGAGGCTGAAAGAGCGTGGTTAAACGCCGTTCCGTTGTCAGCAATAACGGCTTTTGTTGAGTCCCCTGTTTAAATGCTGCCGCCCGGCCTGGGCAGCGCTCAGTCACCTTTGTCTTTGCCGAGGGTGACGACAGGGCGCATGGGCTCCTCGTTGACGATCAACTGAAAGACGTCGGGGCGGGCGTAGTGGCCGACAGCGTCAAAATCCAGATGGGATCGCACGATCTCGTCGAGGTCGATCGCGGCGGTCAGCATGCCCTCCTCGTTATAGAGCGGTCCGGCAAGTTCTTCGCCGAAGGGCGAGATGATGGTGCTGCCGCCGCGGGAGAGAATCTGCGGCTGCCCTTCGAGTTCCTCAAGGCTTTCGAGTTCCCGGGGATAGTGGTCGCGGGTAAAAAACTGATTGCATCCAAGCACGAAGCAGCGGCCCTCGCAGCTGATGTGACGCCTGGTCGCCTGCCATGAATCGCGGCCGTCGGCCGTCGGCGCCAGGTAGATCTGCACGCCTTTGCTGTAGGTGGCCATGCGGGCGGGCGGCATGGTAGTTCTCCCAGCAGATTCAAGCCACCGATGCGGCCGTATTCGGTGTCAAAGACTGGCATGGTGCTGCCGTCGCCCTCGCCCCGGATCAGGCGCTCGCTGGTCGTCGGCTTGAGCTTGCGGTGTTTGCCCAGGATGCGGGCGAGCGGCATGTAGTTCTCCCAGCAGATCAAGCCACCGATGCGGCCGTATTCGGTGTCAAAGACCGGCATGGTGCTGCCGTCGCCCTCGCCCCGGATCAGGCGCTCGCTGGCCGTCGGCTTGAGCTTGCGGTGTTTGCCCAAGATGCGGGCGAGCGGCATGTAGTTCTCCCAGCAGATCAAGCCACCGATGCGGCCGTATTCGGTGTCAAAGACCGGCATGGTGCTGCCGTCGCCCTCGCCCCGGATCAGGCGCTCGCTGGCCGTCGGCTTGAGCTTGCGGTGTTTGCCCAGGAGAGTGCCGTCGGGGCCAAAATAGAGCAGAGTGCAGTAGAGGGTGCCGCCGCTGAAATCGCCGTCGCGCTCTATGACGCCGACGCCCGGATAGAGGTCGGCGGCCTGGGCCGCCTCGCCGAGGGCCTCGGTCACGGGACCGGGCACGTCAACGGCGTTGTGCCAGTACTTCTTCCAACTGTCTCGGCCCGGCTCGCTGCGTTGGCCGACCACGGCGCCGAAGCTCAGCCCTTTGGGACAGGCCGTGATGAAGGCCTCGGGCAGCAGGGCTACGCGCACATCCTCGGCGCCGGCTTCGGCAATGAGCCTGCAGGCTTTGGCAACCGTGGCCTCGCGGTCGAAAAGAACGGGGGCGGCCTGAATGACAGCCGCTTTGAATCTATTTGACATATGAAATATGGTGGACGGGGTCTGGTTGGGCCGGATTGAACGGGCGTGAGCAGAGGCTGGGGAGACTGTCAATGGCAATAAACACTCGCAACTGTCTTCAGGACTATGTTATAATGGGTTGCCTGTTTTCTGCTCTTCAGAAAACCAGAGCGCGGCCTCTCCACTGCTTTGGAAGACCCCATCAGAGACACCGGTTTTTCACTATTTTTCAATCGAGGAGGAAACACCATGAAGAACATTCGCTCCCTTCAGATCGCAAGGCATCTGCGACTTCCTTCCGTTCTCTTTCTCGCCCTGATGCTCGGTGGCTGTGGCGCCATCTTCACCAAGGCAAGCAAATCGGAGCTGGTGTTGCAGACGCAGGCCTCCCAGGCTATTTTCCTTGAGCCCTACCCCTCAAGCCACAAGAGCGTCTATCTCAATGTCCGCGACACCACGGGCAAGAATGTCGATATCGCCGGCCCCATTGCCGGGGCTCTCATCACCAAGGGCTACAAAATTGTCGATGACCCTGCCGATGCGTTTTTCGTCCTGCAGGCTCAGGTTGTCCGGGTCGAGCAGTCCGATCTGCGCGAAGCCCAGAGGCTTCTGGGGGAAGGCTCTCCCGGAGAGGAGGCCGGAGGCACGGGAGCCGGCATCGGTGCCCTGCTGGCCGTTACCGCTAACGGCAATGAGGAGGCCCTGCTTGGCGCCACCTTGCTCGGTGGCCTGATCGGCACCCTTTTCGACGCCAGCGTCAAAGATATCCTCTATGTCATGGTGACCGAAGTCGAGCTCCGTCAACTGGTCACGGAAGGCGCCGATCAGGGCTGGCAGAAGCACAGCACCCAGGTCATCAGCACCGCAAACAAAGTCAATCTCGAGTTTAACGAAGCGATCCTCGGTCTGACATCGGAGTTGGGCAAGTCCATCAGCGGCTATCTTAACTGATTTGGTTCAGCAGCCAGACTCAGCAATTCATCACCAGACTTTGGCAGTGCCCGCCCAGGCTGCTCTCAGGGATGATGATGAGTTATTGAGTTAATTCGCCGAACGCTGCGGGCGGAATCTGCCCTCAGCCTCCTGCGCCGGCCGGCAACCCCGGACTGCCGGTGCTCCAGACTCTGGGTCCCTCAGGGCAGCCTGCGGCCAGGAGGAGAGAACATCAAAGGCGCCGGGGCGCTTCATCGACTTCCAGATGCAGGCGGTCACCCCTGTAGGGGTGGGCCCGGGCCACTTCTTCATTGAGTTCAATGCCGAGGCCGGGCTCATCCGGCACCACCACATAGCCTTCTTCCCACTGGATCGGCGTCTTCAGGAGCTCGGCGTGGAAGCCGTCCCACTTGCGGATGCTCTCGAGGATCAGGAAGTTGGGGATACAGGCTGCCAACTGGATGTTGGCCGCCCCTTCCACAGGGCCGCAGTAGAGGTGGGGGGCGATCTGGGTGTAGTAGCCCTCGGCCATGCCTGATATGGCCCGCGCCTCGAAAATCCCGCCGACGCGGCCGATGGCCATCTGCAGGATCGCGGCCGAGCCCTGATTGAGCAGGCGGCGAAACTCGAAGCGACTGCAGAGGCGTTCGCCCGTCGCGATCGGGATGCGCGTCTGGCGCGCGACCTTGGCCATCTCCTCAGCCATCTCTGGCGGAGTCGGCTCCTCAAACCACAGCAGGTCGTAGTTTTCTACACGGCGGGCGAGGCGCACGGCGCCCGCGGCCGTGAACTGGCCATGGGTGCCGAGCAGCAGGTCGGCCCTGGCGCCGACGGCTTCGCGCAGACGGCGGCAGAAAAGTTCGGTGCGGTCGAGTTCCTCGAGCGTCGGCGTACGCGGATCATAGATGTTGTAGGGGTCGACCGGATCAAACTTGATGGCCGTAAAGCCCTCGGTCACATATTTGGCGGCCTGCTCAGCAGAGGCATCGGCATCGAAATAAAAATCGTCGCCCCTGCCCTCGGGCGGATAGAGGTAGCTGTATGAGCGCAGGCGGTCGCGCACCTTGCCCCCCAGAAGGGCGTAAACCGGTTTGCCGAGGGCCTTGCCGCACAGATCCCAGCAGGCGGTTTCGAGGCCGCTGAGGACACCGCTGACGGAAGGGTCGGGCCGCATGGAATAGCCGCGGCTGTATACCGCACGGTACAGGGCCGTGATGTTCGAGGGATCGGTTCCGATCACATGGCGCTCGGCCACGTCCTCGATCATCTTGACGATGGTGTGCGGGCCGAAACTGGCGGCATAGACCTCGCCAATGCCGCTGATACCGTTGTCGGCTGTCAGCTTGACGATGATAAAATAGCGTCCGCCATGGTGCGGTGGTGGGTTGCCGACGACAAAGGTCTGCAGGTCGGTGATTTTCATAGACTGGGGGGCTTTGGGTTTAGCAAGGGGAATGAAAAGTACGGGACAAGGGCTGAAAAGGGTTGCGCAAAAGGCTGACCGGCAGATCACTGCCACCGCCAATGAATTTCACAGGTTCCTCTACAGCAGAATCACATTGCGCAGCGACTGACCGCTTCTGGTCGCCGCCACCGCCTCGTTGATCTGATCCAGGCCGTAGCGGCCGCTGATGATCGCGGCCAGCTTGAGCTGGCCGCGATCATACCGTTCAACCAGTTGAGGGATGTCGATGCGGATGCAGCCGCTTCCCATTTTACTGCCACGCATCTTAAGAGCCGCGCTGGCGAAGTCAACGGCGGTAAACCGCGCCTGCTGCTGCAGAGCGGCCATGCCCGCAAGCACCACGGTGCCGCCGGGTCGCAACAGCTTGAGGCTCTGTTCAATGGCGGGGACCGCCCCCCCGGCGACTATGACCCGATCCACCCCCTGGCCTCCATTAAGGGAGCGAACCGCCTCGGCTACATCGCCCGACCCGGCATCGACGACATGGGTTGCACCGAGCTCCAGGGCTTTTTGCAACTTGGCATGCTGCACATCGATGGCGATGATTCTGGCAGCTCCCGCCCAGACCGCCCCCTGAACACTGTTGAGACCGACACCGCCGACTCCGATGACGGCCAGGCTGTCCTCCCGGGCGGCAACCCGATTCGTAGATGACCGTGCCGACACCAGTAATGGCCGCACAGGCCAGCATGGCCGATTCGTCGAACGGCATGGAAACAGGCAGCGGCACCAGTTGCGACTGATGAACGACAGTCTGGGTGGCAAAGGCAGCCGTGGCCATGCCCTGGACAACAGGCTCTCCCTCGAGAGTGCGCAGGGCCGACGAAGGGGCGGGCGGCAGATCGGTCGAGCACAGGTTCTCCTCGCCGCGGCAACAGAACGGGCAATGGCCGCAGGAACGCACCAGGGTCACCACCACCGAATCGCCGGGTTTCACTTTATCGACAGCCTCTCCCACCTTTTCGACCACGCCTGAGGCCTCGTGGCCGTAAACGGCGGGCAGTTCTCCGCCCCAAGCTCCGTCGATACAGCTGACATCGCTGTAACAGATGGCGACTGCCTTGATCCGTACCCGCACCGAATCGGGCCCCGGGACGGCCAAGCGCAGTGTTTCAATGGCGAGGCGCGCGCCCTGGGCGCGGCATACGGCTGCCCTGATCTCCTGAGTCATCCGATTCTTCCCGCTTCCGCTTCCGGCGCCCCTCCAGAGTGGTCGAAGTTGTTACCTTTCATAAAAAATCGTGGAAAAACGGGGTTCAAAGTCGTTGCGAGAGCAAGGGTAATTATAGGCTCAACCGTCGCCGCCTGCCTGGGAAATGCTTTGAGCACCGCTTTCCCCGGAGCCTGAAGGCCAGAAGATTCCGGGTTGAAGGCATGTCGGCGGCGGCAAAAACAGCCTGTTTTTGCCACGAAAAAAGCCGAATCTTTGCAAAATTACCCGTTGATTCTATAAAATGAACTACAGTCATTCTAGTCGTCGCTGTTTTTGCGGCGAGATAGATCGCCTATCGATTGAAGACTCATAGATCCAAGTATCCTCTGGAGGTTGCCATGAAAATTTTCCCCTACACACGTATAGGCGCCCTTATGCTCTCTGCTGTCTTCCTGGCCGCTTGCGGCAGTGATGACGAGGCCGCCGAGACCCAGACAGAGCAACCGGCCGTCACGACGAGCGAGCCCGAGCCCGAGGTCACTGCCAGCGATCCCGTTGAGAGCGAGGCCATGAAAGCTATTGACACCTTGGCCCAGAGGATACAGACGGCCCGGGCCGCCAACTGCAAGGCGAAAAGAGCCGAAGATCTGCTTGCCAGCGCCCAGAAGGCGCTGGACGACCGCAATGAAGAGCTCGCCATGAGCTTTGCCGCCGACGCCAAACGCGCCTTTGATGCCCGGCTTCGGCGCTGCCAGCAGGCAAAGGCCGCCATTGATGAGGCCGCCACCCTCATTGAACAGGCCCGCACAGGCGACTGCCCTCTGACAAGAGCCGATCGCATGCTGAACCGGGCCCGCGCTGCCTTGTCCTCCGGGCGGGCGGGGCGCGCCCTGGACCTGGCCGACGATGCCCAGAGCGCCGTCGAGCAGGAGCAGGAAGCCTGTATTCAGGCGGCCAAGTCCGAGGACAAGCCCGAACCGGTCTCGGCAAAATTGCTCAGCTACACTGTCCGCCGCGGCGACAACCTGTGGGACATTGCCGGCAAGGGCAGCATCTACGGCGATCCCTTCATGTGGCCCCTGATCTACAAACAGAACAGCGGCGTCATCGAAGATCCCGACCTGATCTTCCCCGATCAGATCTTCTCGGTCCAGACCAACCCACTGGAGCAGGAAGTGAAGGATGCCGTCAATCACGCCCGTACCCGCGGCGAGTGGTCCCTCGACAGCCTCGAAGCTTCAGATGCCCGCTACCTGAGGCTCTGATCGGCGGCGTTCAGCTTGCCCCGTCCTCAGGAACCTATGCAGGGTTCGTCCAGGGTACCCGTTCTTTAAAGAGCGGTGCGGTCGCTTCAGTGCGAGCCGCTGGACAGCGGACAACTGAGTAGTTCTGTGCTCTTTCGTCCGTTGTACGGCCCGCTGTTCTCCCGCTCGAAAGCCCGTGCACAGCGAAAGAAACCCGAGTGAAGGCCTCAGGTTCGTGCAGGCGATTCCACAGAGTGCCCGCTCCGTTTCAAAATGGAAAAAACCGTTTCTTTTTGCAAAAAGATTAAATTTTCTTGCAAAATGGCCCCCGTCTGGGTTATTATAGTCTTGACGGCTGTAGTAGGCCGTTGGAGGCTCTGAGCCACCTTGTAAGAACCAACCTGAATACAGCTTTTCTCTGGAGTTTAACCTATGAATAATTTTTCCTATATGCGCACTGGCGCCCTTCTCGTCCTTGCCGGCTTCGTAGGAGCCTGCGCTTCTCAAGACGCCATGGTCTCCGATGCTGCCCCTGCCGAACCTGAGGTGGCCTTTGAGCAGCCCGAATTCTCCGTTGACGAAGAAACCTTGAATGTCATTGACGAAGTCGTCAAGCTCAACCAGATCGCCCTGACCGAAAACTGCGCCTGGGAAGATGCCGGCGATATGATCGTCGACGCCCAGGATGCCCTTGATGCGGGTGATGCCGTCACAGCTTTGAGCACGGCCGATGAGGCCAAGCGCGTTGTTGAAGACGAGCTGATCAACTGCATCGGTGAAGTGCCTGACCTCATGGCCATGGCCGAAGGCGAAGACGAAGCCATGATGGATGCCGATGCCGTTGCCGCCGAAGTCGAGTACGGCGACATCATCAGCTACAGCGTCGGCACCAACGACAGCCTGTGGAGCATTGCCGGCCGCGATGACATCTACGGCGATTCGTACATGTGGCCGCTGATCTACAAGCTGAACAGCGACAAAATTGAAGATCCCGACCTCATCTTCCCCGAGCAGGTTTTCCTGATTGAAGCCAACCCGCTCGAGTTTGAAGTCGACGCCGCTATCCTGCACGCCCAGAGGCGCGGCGAATGGTCCCTCGAGGATCTTGAGTTCACCGACGCCGAATACCTGCGTCTCTGATCTCAGCCTACCCTTAGGCTGGCAATTGGAAGTGAACGAGGGGTCTCTTGCCCCTCGTTCATCTTCCTCTTGCCAGGTACCCCCTGCTATCAACCCCGGTTCTCCCCCGGACACTGTGTCTCTCATGAAAACACGGAGTTCGGTTCTCCTCATTCCGAGGAAATTTCCCACATATTTAATTTCCCACATATTTAAATTGACCCTCTTCAGCCGTTCAAAGCAGTCCGGGCCCGCAAATTTCAGGCCCCTCCTCGCCGCGGTTCGCTGGGGCTCAGTTTATAGAGGCTGTTTCCGCCTTTGGCGGACAGTCACAGCAGAAAAAAGAGTTCAAGCTTTCTCTCTGCCACTTTTTATACCCCTGAACATCAATCTCCAGTCTGGGCCTTTGCCCCAATGGAGTCTGCCTCTCTGCGTGTCCGCTTCCCCTCCTTTTTTCGCGAGGAATTTTTACGCACTGCTTCTCAATAGAGACAAGCGCCTCTCCGTGAAAGTGCAACGAAGCTTGCCGGAACGCCAGCCTCCACTGCGCGAGGCCAGACTGTGGATGTCTACCCACAAGTTTTCCAATGAAAAGAATGCTCATCAACGCGATCCATCGCGAAGAGTTGCGCGTCGCCATTGCCGACAATCAGAAACTACTCGACTTTCACCTGCAGCAGCATAGCCGCGCAACCTTAAAATCAAACGTCTACAAGGCCACCATCACGCGCCTTGAACCCAGCCTTGAAGCGGCCTTTGCCGATTTTGGCGGCAACCGCCCGGGCTTCCTGCCCTACAAAAATGTCTCGCCGCAGTACCGCGGCCCGGCAGGCGCACCCAACAAGGGTCTGTCTGTCGGTCAGGAACTGATCATTCAGGTTGAAAAAGGGCAGCAAAACAAAAAAGGAGCCGCGCTCACGACCTACATCAGCCTCGCTGGCCGCTATCTGGTGCTGCGTCCCAACAGCTCAGCCGGGGGCATTTCCCAGCGCGCCCGCGGCAAGGCCCGCGAATCCCTGCGCACCGAACTTGGAGCCCTGAAAGCTCCCCCGGACGTCAACGTCATTGCCCGCACCGCCGGCATCGGCTGCTCAACCGAGGATCTGCAGCGGGATTTCGACCACCTCATAGGTACCTGGGAACGCATCAAGGAAGAGGCCGGCAAGGTTTACGCCCCCTACCTGCTCTACCGCGAAGGCGATCTGCTGACCAGGGCCATCCGCGACTTCCTGCGGGAAGATTTTGAGCAGATTGTCGTCGATGAGCCGGCGACCTTTGAACGCACGAAAGAGCTTCTGGCCATCTACGCCCCGCGGGAAGCCCACCGGCTGGTACTTTTTGAAAAGCCCACACCTCTCTTCAGCCATCACCAGATTGAGGGGCAGATCGAGCAGATCTACAGGCGCGAAGTCAAGCTCAAGTCCGGCGGCTACATCGTCATCGACCAAGTCGAGGCCCTGACAGCGATCGACATCAACTCGGCCAATGACAACAAGAGCGGCAGCATTGAGGAGACGGCCACACGCATCAACCTCGAAGCCGCCGAAGAGATCGCCTTTCAACTGCGCCTGCGCGACATCGGCGGCCTGATCGTGATCGATTTCATCGACATGGTCTCGCACAAAAACCGCCGTGCTGTCGAGACCAGGCTGCAACAGGCGACCGCACCCGACCGTGCGCGCATCCGCCTGGGCAGCCTGTCGCAATTCTGTCTTTTCGAGTTGTCGCGCCAACGCCTCAACTTCTCGATCAGCGAGCTGTCGCAGAAAAATTGCGAATTCTGCCAGGGCAACGGTCTCGTGCCAAACTTCAATTCCTTTGTGCTCTCGTTACAGCGCCGTATTCAGGCGGAAGCCAGCAAAAACAACATCCGCACCGTCACCGCCTTTCTGCCGGTGGAGGTGGCTGCCTACCTCCTGAACGAACAGCGCGAGAGCATCGCCAGCATCGAAGAGCAGCAGGGCGTGAGCATCCGCATCATCCCCAAGCCCGAGATGCGCCAACCTCTGTACTCCATTGAAAGTACCTCAGTCGCCAAGGCGAGCAAGGCTGAGACTGTGCCCGTTGAAGAATCCCAGCACTATCAGCCGCCGGCCCACAATACCGTCCTGGAAATGCCCTATCCCGCCAACGGTTCGGCGGACGACAGGATTTCAGCGGCGGTCGAGGCGGTCGAGGCGGCCGCCCCTGCCCCTCCGGGCAATAATGACATTCCCAGGGACCTTGCCCGGGAGTCGTCCAACACAACGTCAAACAGTCGCCGCAGGAGTCGGCGCGGAGCCGGCAGCCGGGCAAAATCGGCCGCGAGAGGCGAAAAAGGTGAAAGAAGCCTGAGGGCCGTGATCAGCGAGCAGCTGCGCGATAAGGCCGCGAGAGGCGAAAAAGGTGAAAGAAGCCTGAGGAGTGAACGAAGCGAAAAAGTCAAGCCCGCGAAAGAGCAGCGACCCACTGCACCCGTGCCTGAAAGCAAGAAGGGCAGGAAGGGCAACAAAAGCCTGATCTCCCGTTTTCTCTTTGGCTCCCGCGAGCCTGTGTCCGAACCCGCAGGACGGATCCTGGAACCTGAATCCGCTACAAGACGCGCAACCTCTCGCAGAAGCGGCAGTCGGCAACAGCAGGGAGCCGCAGAAGCCAAACGTTAACACAGCCGCGGCCGCCGCGGGCGGCTTTTTGCCTGCTCCGTCCAATCCTTGCGGGAGGCTGCTATTTATTAAGGGCGTCTACATCCAGATCAAGGTGCATGTCGACGACTTTCGAGCCCCGGGTCACGGCACCGCCGCGACCGACGCGGCCGTCCTTGTCCAAGAACTGGAAGCTGTAAGCCTGTCCCAAGCCGGGTCTGCCGTCGTTGCCCATCCAGCGCAGGGCGCGCAGGCGCAGGCTGCCGCCGACAAAAGTCACTTTACACCGGCGACAGGCCTCGACAGCCGCCAGTTCCACCTGCCGCCGCGCCCGCGCCCACAGGCGCAGGCACCAGAGAAGAGCGCCCAGAGCAAGGATGAGCAGAAGTTGCGACATGGCGAAGAGAGGGGAGGAGGCGAACAATAACCTTAGCATTTTAGCGGCGGGCAGGCTGACGAGGGGCAGCCCGTCGCCATTCCATTTACAGGCGATCGCAGACCGAGGCTTTTTTGCCTGTCTGCACAGCCTGATTCGCGGGGATTCGCGCGATAATATTTTTGTCGTCGTATTTACTCACTCCAAACTGAGATCCCTTCATATGAAATCCAAGTCCACTCCCCCGAGCATTGACCAGGATATTCTCAATGACATGCCGCTTTTCAGCGAGTGGCGCCGTCACCTGCACCGCCATCCCGAGCTCTCCTTCAACGAGCACGAAACCTCAAAGTGGATCCAGCAGCGCCTGAGCGAACTCGGCATCCCCTACGAGGCCGGCCTCGCCGGCACTGGCGTGGTCGCTTGGCTCGACAACGGCAATGACAACGGAGAAAAGGGCGAGGCACTCGGCCTGCGGGCCGATATCGACGCCCTCCCCATCCTTGAGGAAAACGACTTTGATCACCGCTCCCAGAGCGAGGGCGTCATGCATGCATGCGGCCACGACGGCCACACCACCATGCTGCTCGGCGCGGCCCGGCGCCTGAAGCTTAAGCCCAACTTCAAAGGCCGCATCTACTTCATCTTCCAGCCCGCCGAAGAAAATGGCGGCGGCGGCGATGTCATGGTGCGGGAGGGCCTGTTCGAGCGCTTTCCCATGAAAGCGGTCTACGGTCTGCACAACTGGCCTGGCATGCCTCTGGGCGCCTTCTCCACGCGCCCGGGGCCGATCATGGCGGCGGCCGATATCTTCGATCTTAAAATCACCGGCCGCGGCGGCCACGCGGCCATGCCGCACAGGACCATCGACACCATAGTCGCCGGCTCCCAGGCCGTCCTGGCCCTGCAGACCCTGGCCAGCCGCTCGACCGACCCCAACGATGCCCTGGTGCTCAGCCTCACCAAAATTCAGGCCGGCAACAGCTACAATGTCATCCCCTCCGAGATTGATTTCAGCGGTACCGTGCGCACTCTGTCAACGCAATTGCGACAGCGCGTCCCCGACATGATGCGGCGGGTGCTCGACGGCGTCTGCAAAGCCTTCGGTTGTGATTACGAGCTCGACTATCAAATGGTCTATCCGCAGACCGTCAACACCGCCGAGGAGGCTCGCATCTCCCTTGAGGCCGCAGCAACAGTCGTCGGCGAAAGGGCTGTCTCCACCGCCGCACCCCAGATGACAAGCGAGGATTTCTCCTTTCTGCTCAACGCCTGCAAAGGCTGCTACATCCTTGCCGGCGGCGGTGAGGACCGTGCCGGATTGCACCACCCGGCCTACGACTTCAACGACGACCTCATTCCATACGGAGTGCAGTATTGGATTAACCTGGCCTCGAGTCAACTCGCGGCCTGAAGGCCCTCAGCGGCTCGCCGCCCTGCTGAGTCCCTCCAGGGCCTGGGCCTTCGGCTCGGGCCGGCACCGCTGAACGAAGCAAGTCTCAGCGAAACAGCACAAAGATGCCGGCGTAGCAGAGGAAGGCGGCAAATAGCAGGCGCAGAGCCCGGCGCGGCAGGGTATGGGCGATGCGGGCGCCCGCCTGAGAGCCCAAAATCGATGGTATGATGACTGCCAGCAGCGCCGGCCAATGGACGAAGCCGATGACGTCCGGCGGCATTTGCGGCCAGTCCGGCACGGCCCAGAGATAGTTGATCGTGCCGCAGAACACCAGGGGGACGCTGCACACCGAGGAGGTGCCGACGGCGCGGTGTTCGCGCACATGGAAATGGAGGAAGAGCGGCACCAGCATGGCGCCGCCGGCCACGCCGATCAGCGAAGAGACCGAACCGATGATCAAACCGAACACAATCGGGACCCACGGGCGCGGGTACTCCACCTCCTGGCCGTCTGGCGAGGATTGGCTTCTGGCGAGCTTGACGGCGATGGTACAGGCATAGATGGCGAAAAGGGTTTTCATGAAGATGCCCGGCATCACGGCGGCCAGTTGTACCCCCGCAGCCGCGCCCAGAGCGAGCCAGAAGGCGATGGCCCAGAAGAGGCGACGGTCGATGCCGCCACGGCGGTAATGGGCCCAGGCCGAGGAGGGCGAGGTAAAGCAGGTCATGGCAAGGCTTGTGCCAATTGCCAGATGCACCACCACCTCGGGGTCGACGCCAAAAACTGGCAACAGGAAAATCATGGCCGGCACCATGATGATGCCGCCCCCGACGCCGAAAAGGCCCGAGGTCAGGCCGGCGACAAAGCCTACGGCAGCGAAGACGCCCAGAGCCGCGACCGCTGTCACAGAATGAAAGGCCTATAGAGAGGAAAAGGCTCCGTCGGCGACAGCGAGGGCGCGGTCGATGTCTTCGCTGCTGTGAGCCGAGCTGATGAAACCCGCCTCAAAGAGCGAGGGCGCAAGGTAAACGCCGCCAGCGAGCATGCTGTGGAAAAATTTCCTGAACTTGCCGCCGTCAGTCGCCTGAACCTGCTCGAGGTTAAGCGGTTGCCTGTCGCTGAAGAAAAAGCCGAACATGCCGCCGCGACAGTCGCCGCTGAGCGCTTGGCCGTGTCTGGCGGCCGCAGCGGTCAGCCCTTGGATCCACTGGGCCGACAGCTGCTCGAGGCGGTCGTAAAAGCCGGGCTCTTCGGTCATTTTCAGCGTCTCCAGGCCGGCGGCGACGGCCACTGGATTGCCTGCTAAAGTACCGGCCTGATAGACCGGGCCCGAAGGGGCGATCTGTTGCATGAGATCACGCCGCCCGCCGTAGGCCGCGAGCGGCATGCCGCCACCGATGACTTTGCCCAGCGTCGTCAGATCCGCTGCGATGCCGTAAAGCTCCTGGGCGCCGCCGCCGGCGACGCGGAAGCCGCTCATGACCTCGTCGAAAATCAACAGGGCCCCGTGCTCGCGGCACAGGCGCGCAAGATGCGAGAGAAAATCCGCATCGGCGGCGACGAAATTCATATTGCCGGCCACAGGCTCGATCAGGGCACAGGCGATCTCCGCCCCCTCGCGCTTAAAGGCCCCCGTCAGGGCCTCCCGGTCGTTGTAAGGCAGCACCAGCACCTCTTTGCTGATGCCCTCCATGATGCCGGCTGCGTCGGGCAGGCCGTGGGTCAGAACGCCAGAACCGGCGGCGACCAACAGGGTGTCGGCATGGCCGTGATAGCAGCCGGCGAATTTGATGATGCGCGCCCGCCGGGTGGCGGCCCGCGCCAGGCGCACCGCGCTCATGACAGCCTCGGTGCCGGAGTTGACGAGGCGCACCAATTCGACCGAAGGCAATCGGCGGCACAAGTGGCGGGCGAGTTCGGTCTCGCCGCGGGTCGGCGCACCGTAACTGAGGCCGCGGTCAGCGGCCGCATGCACGGCCCCGATGACGGCGGGGTGGGCGTGGCCGACGATCAGGGGCCCCCAGGAGCCGACGAAATCCAGGTACTCGTTGCCGTCGGCGTCGATCAACCGGCAGCCTTCAGCCCTCTCAATGAAGGGCGGGATACCGCCGACGGCGCCGAAAGAGCGGACCGGAGAATTGACCCCCCCGGGTATGTACCCGGCGGCTTCGGCAAAAAGCGACTGAGAGGCCGCCTGCCTGCTAGCTTCGTTCATGGCCGCTCCCCTTTTCAGCAGAAGCGGCGGATTTCCACACAACCTTGATGAGAAAAACTCTCCTTGAATCGGCCGCCGTCACCTCGAATTCAATGTCTTCAATGGCGATGCGCTCGCCGACGGCCGGAACATGGCCGGCTTCCTTCATCAGCAGGCCGCCGACCGTATCGTAGCCATTGGCTTCAAAGGATTTTCCGAGCTCGGCGTTGAACTCGTCGATGGGGGTGAGACCGCGCACCGAGTAGCAGTCCATGTCCTCGTGCCGGCGGATGTTCGCCTCCTGTTTGGTGTCGTGTTCATCGTCGATCTCGCCGACAATCTCCTCAAGCACGTCCTCAATGGTGACGAGGCCGGAGACGCCGCCGTACTCGTCGACGACGACCGCCATGTGGTAGCGATCGACGCGGAACTCACGCAGCAGGTCGTTCAGGCGTTTGCTCTCGGGAATGAACACCGGCTTGCGCAGGGCCTCGCTCCAGTCCTGATTCTCTTCTCTGCTGTTGCGCCCTTTCTTCATGCGTTCGGGGCTCCAGAAACGCAGTACATCCTTGGCCAGGAGCACGCCGACGACCTCGTCCTTGCTTTCGCCGATGACCGGGAAGCGGGAGTGACCCGAACTGATGATGGTCGGCAGAAAATCCTCGATGTTCTGGTCCTTGTTGATCGAGATAATCTGAGAGCGCGGAACCATGATGTCACGCACCTGCAGATCGCCAAAACGCAACAGGCCCTCCATCATGGCCTGAGAATCGGCCGGTATCACGCCCTCGTTGCCGGCTTCACGCAGCGATTCGGTCAACTCCTCCCGGCGCCGCGGCCCACCGCGGATGCTGCGGTGGAGAGCGGTCAGGCGCTCCAACAGAGACGGACCCGCGCGCGGCGCATCGGCCGCGGACCCGGACGATGAGGGTTTTTTGTTTCCTTCCTGCTTTTCCATGGAGTCAGCGGAACGGAATCAGACCCTCACGGGTGAAGCGTTCGAGGATGCGCTTCTCAAGCCCCTCCATGACGAGGGCGTCCCCGTCGTTTTCGTGATCGTAGCCAAAGAGGTGGAGCACGCCGTGAACCACCAGATGAGCCCAGTGGCGCTCGGGCGCCTGACCCTGGTCGCGCGCCTCGCGCCCGACAACGGGGGCGCATACAACGATGTCGCCGAGGTAGGACTGCATTTCTGACGAAGCGGCCGCATCCGACGCCAAGCCCTCTCCTGCGGCCGCCTCCTCAAAGGGAAAGGACAGCACATTGGTCGGTTGCGGGCGGTTGCGAAACTGGCCGTTGAGCGCGGCCATCTCGCCGGCATCGACCACTCGCAGCGTCAGGGAGTAGTCGCGGTCAGGGAAAACCCGAACCGCCCACAATCTGAGTCGGTCGGCATCGGGAGTCTTCTCATCAGAGCAGAACTGCACCTCTATGGTTTCGGTTGTCGCCGGCAGCCTGGCTGCTAAGGCAGGGTCACTCATGTCGGCAGACAACGGCAGGGCTTGGCGTTCAACAGTTTTCAGACGACAACCTCTTTGCCGTGAATGTCGGGAGAGGGAGAGGGCGAGGCCTCGGCCGCCTGGGCCTCGACTTCATCATCGCGTACCCGGGTGCGACTGAAAATTTTATCCCCCTGGGCCGTCGTCCCGGTTCTTTCTCCATTCGCAGCGGCCGGTAAATCAACCTCAGTGCCGGTTTGGGGGGGCACAGCAGAATCGGCGACCGGCGCTGGTTCCGCCTCCAGCCAAGGCCCGGGCACATCTTCGGCCGGCCGGCCCTCACTGCGGTCGTAGGCCGAAATAATCCGCTGCACCAAGGGGTGGCGCACCACATCCCTGCCGCTGAAATGAGTCACGCTGACGCCCTCCACTCCCCGGAGCACCCTGAGGGCATGGCGCAGGCCAGAAAGCCGCGCCGGTCGCAGATCGATCTGCGTCAAATCGCCGGTGACAACGGCGCTGGAACCAGCGCCGATGCGGGTCAGAAACATTTTCATCTGCTCGCTCGTAGTGTTCTGCGCCTCGTCGAGGATGATGCGGGCATGGTTCAGCGAACGCCCCCGCATAAACGCCAGAGGCGCAATCTCGATGCGGTTGCGGCTGAGCTCGCGGGCGAAGCTGTCGTGGCCGAGAAAGTCAAAGAGAGCATCGTAGATCGGGCGCAGATAGGGGTCAACCTTCTGACTCAGATCCCCAGGCAGAAAGCCGAGCTTCTCGCCAGCCTCGACGGCGGGCCGCACCAGCACCAGCCGCTCCACCTGCCCCTGACGCAGGGCTTCGACGGCGCAGGCCACGGCGAGGTATGTCTTGCCGGTGCCGGCGGGGCCGACGCCGAAACAGAGATCGGAGTTACGCATCTGCTCGACATACTGCACTTGGCGCGGGCCGCGACAGGCGACCTTAAACAGAGGCGTGGATACGGTGTGGACACTCTGGGCATCGGCCTCGGGATCCTTGCGCTGCATGTGCGTTTCGCGCAGGACTCGCTGCAACTCATCGTCGGACAGAGAACCCTCGATCGCACTGCGGTAGAGTTCCTGCAACAGGCTTTCGGCCAGATGCACCTGATGGGCCGCGCCCTTGAGAAGGAAGCGATCACCGGCGTTTTCGATTTCGATGCCAAGGTTTTTTTCAAGTCCGCGCAGGTTCGCCTCCACGGGGCCGCAGATCCGGTTCAGCACCTCGTTGTCGGCGGGCGTGAGGCGGAATTTCAATTGGATTGTCGCCGGCATCTGTTCCTCAGGCCGTGGCCGCCACTTCAGCAGGGGCGGAGATGAGGCTGCCGTTAAGGCTGTGGGACAGGACCCCGTCGATCACGACTTCGACGAAGTCTCCAATCATATCGGCTGATCCGGCAAAATGAACCACCCGGTTGTTTTCGCTGCGGCCGCTCAGCAAACCCTTGCCGCGCTTGGCCTCTCCGGTCACGAGCAGGCGCTGCACGCTGCCAACCATGGATTCGCTGATGGCTCTTGCCTGGCGGTCGATCAGTTGCTGTATCTCCTGTAGCCGCCGTTTTTTGACTTCCAGGGAAGTCTCATCAACCATGGCCGCCGCCGGCGTACCCGGGCGCGGACTGTATATGAAGCTGAAGGAAGCGTCGAAACCGACCTCTTCGATCAGGCGCAGCGTACTCTGGTGGTCCTCTTCGCTCTCTCCCGGGAAGCCGACGATGACATCCGACGAGATCGAAATGCCCGGGCGAATTTCGCGCAGGCGCCTGATCTTCTGCCGGTATTCGAGGGCCGTGTAGCCGCGCTTCATGCGCGCCAGCACCCGGTCGGAACCGCTCTGTACCGGCAGGTGCAGGAAGGAGGCGAGCTTCGGCACCTCGGCGTAAGCGGCAAAAAGATCTTCGCCGAAATGCAGCGGATGGGAGGTGGTGAACCGCAGGCGGCCGATGTTGTCGAGGGCGGCGGCATAGCGCAGCAGCAGGCCGAGATCGGCGCACTCGCCGTCATCGCCGCCGCCATCGCTCAGGGCGCCCCTGTATGCGTTGACATTCTGGCCGAGAAAATTGATTTCGCGGACGCCCTGAGCCGCCAGCAGCGCCGCCTCTTCCAGCACCTGATCGAAGGGGCGGCTGATCTCTTCGCCCCGGGTGTAAGGGACGACGCAGAAGCTGCAGTACTTGCTGCACCCTTCCATAATCGAGATGTAAGCCGAGGGACCCTTGTCCCTGGGCACCGGCAGGCAGTCAAATTTTTCGATCTCGGGAAAGGAGACATCGACCACCGGGCCCTTTCTGGCCCATGCATTTTCGACCAACTGCGGCAGGCGATGCAGGGTCTGAGGACCGAAGATTACATCGACAATGGGCGCTCGCTTCTGCAGGGCCTCGCCCTCCTGGCTGGCGACGCAGCCGCCGACGGCGACGAGGGCGCCCTGCTTTTTGCGCTCCTTCCAGCGACCGAGCTCGGAAAACACCTTCTCCTGAGCCTTTTCCCGAATCGAGCAAGTGTTCAGCACCAGAATATCGGCAGCTTCGGGCTCATTGACCGCCACAGCCCCGTGGGACTGCCCGAGCACATCCATGAGCTTCGCCGAGTCATATTCGTTCATCTGGCAGCCCCAAGTGCGGACAAAAACCCGCGGGGCCTCCCTGGAGGGAGCGGAGTTGTTGTTATTCAAACAGGGAAGCCGTAATCCAGCGGCGCCGATTGGGACCCTCAGCCTGCATCTCTCGACTGGCACACACCCCGGTGAGGGCCTGTTGTAGTTTTGTGGGCGAACACCGGGCCGTCGCAACCGAAATACAGGTCTTCCAGCGGTTTTGTAAACAAGTGGAGAAGAGAAAAGAAATGATCGCGGCGGTGTGTTGACAAAGGCACGAATCATTCTGGCACATCGTCATCAAACACCTCATATTGTGCATTTTATTGCCATGCACACACTGGCACTCTGGTAAACACCATCATAACAGCAAAAGAGCCAATGAACAACATAGTCATCACATGTCGGACCGAAATCCAATTTTAACCTGCAAAAACATGGTCGCAATCGCCGTTGGGGCGCTATTTTAATTAAGCAAAGGTTGATATTTTATGCAATAGGAGTATAATGTTGCTGTGTCTTATATTTTTTCTTTCTGCCAACTTTGCCAAGGATGAACCCTGGGACCCGCCCCGGCATTGAGGGCGCAACCCCCTGGGCTGGGCCGCTTGTCTATGCGTTTGCGGTCCTGTTGACCCTTTCGGCCTGGGCTGTCTCGCCCATGGCCAGGGCCCATGTATCGAGGCCAATTCCCTGGCACCCCCTGGCGCTGAACTACCGCAACGCGCTCTTTCTGTTGACTCTGGAGCCGCGTCGCTGGTCAGAGGTCGAGTCGTACCTGCAGGCCGCTGTCCGTGCCGCCGATGCAAAAGTCTCCCCTGAGATCGCCGCCGCGGCCGCCGGCAAAGACGCTCCTGCCCTTGCCAATGTCCTCGCTGCCGACCTCTTCAGGCGCATCTCCCGCCTGCTCGATCAAGGACAGAAGTCTGCCCCCCGCAGCCGGCGCCAGCAGACGCTGACCGAAGCTCAGGCCCTCAATCGCACCTTCGCCGATCTGATACGGCTCTACGCCCCCACAGATCATGCGCGGGCGGCGCGCCTCTGGCTCGAACTGACCAGCGCCACGACCACCGGCGAAAGCGCGGCCTACCGCGCAGCCAAGTCCGAACTCCAAGCCCTGCTCCGCCGCCATCTGGCTCCCCCAAAAGGACCTTCCATTGCCGCCAGGCCGTTGCTGGATGAAGGCTTTGAGGCCGCCTCTTTCGTGCCCGCAGACCTGAATCTCGACCCCCCGAATCCCGAGCCGGCGCAGTTGCTCAATGTGGAAAAGCGCGGTGTACCCGAGGAGAGCATGCCTCTGGTAGCCCTCGGCGATGCGCTCTTTTCTTCACCTTCGCTCCTCGGCAACCCGGCCCGCGCCCTGTCCATGTCGTGCGCCACTTGCCACAGCAACGGCGCCGTCACGGCCAACCTCTTCTTTCCCAGCCTCAGCAACCGCGCCGCCAATATCGATGTTGACGGCGGTTTTTTCAACCACAGTTTCAACGATCACCGCTTCGACCCGATCGACACGCCCAGCCTGCGCGGCATCCGCTTCACGGCTCCCTACGGCCGCGACGGCCGCTTCGCCAGCCTGCGCGAATTCGCCCGCAATGCCATCGTTCTCGAGTTCTCCGGCGATGAGCCGACCCCCCTCATGCTCGACGCCCTCGTCGCCTACATGAATGAGTTCGATTTTCTGTCCAACTCCAACCTCGGGCGCGGCAACCGCCTGAATTCCTCGGCCTCCAGAGCGGCACGACGCGGCCAGGTGCTTTTCAACAAAGCCTTTCCCCGCCTCGGCGCCTGCGCCGACTGTCACAACCCGGGGTCCTTCTTCACCGACGGCCGACGCCATGAACTCGGCAGCGGCAAGCCGGGCTATGAGGGCGAGCGGCTTGCTTTCGAGACGCCCTCGCTCCTCGGCAGCGCCAACACGGCTCCCTACTTTCACGACGGCTCCCTGCCGACCCTCGCATCCGTCGTCGCCTGGTTCGACAGATCCTATCGCCTGGGCCTGGGCCGCGGCGAGCGCAAGGACCTCACGGCCTACCTCGAAGCGATCGGAGCAGAGGACGAGCCCTGGGAGGATGGCGGCGAAGCCGCCCGTCTCGCCAGAGCTTTCGATGAAATCAAGGTCTTCTCCAGCGCGCTCGATCCGCTCCTTAAAAAGCGGCAGGCACGGGAGGCGCAGATTGTCGGCGCCACCATCGCCGAAGAGTTGCGTCTCGATTTTGCCGCCGTCGGCAACCTTGAGCTGCGCGAAGGACTCAACCGCATGACGGAGCTCATGACACGGTTGATCGCCCGAGTTAAAAGACGCGACTGGGGCGGCGCCGAGAGAGTTTTCAGCGACTACCGGCAACTGCAACAGCAACTGGCCTCCCATGAAACCTTTTAAGCGAGCTTTCTGTCTCCGCCCGGCCGTCCTCGGTCTGGCCCTGATCGCTCAGGCCGCCTGGGCCCCGCTGGCCGACGCCCAGAGCCCTCTGCGCATCGTCTTTGTTCCCCAGGAGGATCCGCGGCGGCTGGAGAATGACGTCCGCGGCTTCGCTGCCTGGCTCGGCTCCGAAATTGGCCGCGAGGTCAAAACCCACATCAGCCTCGATCAGGCCTCGGCCATTCAGGCCCTTGCCTCCGGCCAGGCCGACATCTCCTTCCTCGGCGCCCTGCCCTATCTGATCGCCAGGCGCGAAGCCGGCGTACGCCCGCTGGTCGAAGAGATCTACCGCGGCCAACCGTCTTACCGCGGCCGCATCTATGTGCGCCGCGACAGCGGCATCAAACGGCTGCGCGATCTCGGCGGCAAGGCCGTAGCCTTTGTCGATCCGCTGTCGGAGTCGGGCTATATGTTTCCCCTGCAGCTCTTTGTCGACAGAGGGCTGATTCGCGCCGACGGCAAAAACCTCCGTGATTTCTTCGGCGCCGTGCTCTTTGCCGGCGGCTACCAACAGGCCCTCTCAGCACTCGCCAACGGCTCGGTCGAAGCGGCTGCAGCCAGCGAATTCGCCATTTCCCTGCTGCCGGCGCACGAGGCCGCCAGCCTCACCTGGATCGGCGAAACCGAAGCCATCCCCTCTCATCTCGTCGTCGCCCGCCGCGAACTGCCCCAGGCTGAACGCGACCTGGTGCGCGCAGCGCTGTTGAAACTCAACGACCCCCGCCTCACCTCCATCCGCGCCTATGTGTTCTCGCCCGACGGCTACAGACGAGCCAGTGAACACAGCTACAGGCGCGTCGAAGAAATTGCCCGCCGCTTTGGCCTTCTCTGAAGCAACTTCAAGTGACCTTCACCACCCCGCCATGAACGAAATTGCCCAGCCTTCCGTCATCGCGACGCCCCTCCCCAGGGACGCCCGCAACCCCCGCGAACGCGCGGCCTTCACCATCCGCAACGCCGTCTTCGGCTACGGCGACGGAACCCCGACGCTGAAAATCGACGAGCTCGACATTGAGCGCGGCGAACGGATTGCCCTCATCGGCCCCAGCGGCAGCGCCAAAACCACCCTGCTCAGGGGCATGGCCGGCCTGCTGCCTCTGCGCAGCGGCTCTCTCGGCCGCCACTCTTCCTGGGGCGAGGCCGCGGCCAGGGTACCATCCTCGGCAAAGATCTCCCTGATCTTTCAAAACCTCGCTCTGGTGCCGCAGCTGACCGCCCTTGAAAATGTGCTTCTCAGCACCCTCGGTCGCAACAGCGGCTGGCACTCGCTGGCCGGCTGGTTTGCCGCGGCCGATGTCGCCCGCGCCCATGACATTCTCGAGGCCGTCGGCCTCGGTGCGCACAAGGAGTCGGCGGTGCGCGATCTCAGCCGCGGCGAGGCCCAGCGCGTGGCCGTCGCCCGCTCGCTCATGCAGGAGGCCGACCTGATGCTGGCCGACGAGCCGATCAGCCATCTCGACCCCCACTGGGCCGAGCGCATCCTGCAACTCCTCATCGACGACGCCGGCAGGCGCGGCGCCACCCTGATCGTCAGCCTTCACCAGAGCGATCTGGCGCAGCGCATGCTGGGGCGCGTCCTCGGATTGAGCCGGGGCAGGATCGATTTGGACAGCCGCGCCGGCCGCCTCGACAAGAGCCAACTGCAAAGCCTCTACAGACCGACAGCGGGCCTTTAAATAACAGGGCTTGATGAGGCATGACCCGGCCTCAGGACATGAAGACAGCGGGCAGCGCCGGCCAGCGGCCATACAGGCGCGCCGGCCAGCGGCCATCGCTGGCGCCTTTTGTCGTGGCGGCGATCGCCGTTCTTGCCTTCTGGAGCTGGAGCGATCTCGGCATTGATCTCGACGGCATGGCCGCACTACCGGCCCGCCTCGGCCAGTTTCTCGCTCGCATGAGCCCGCCGGACTGGAGCGTTTCGGGGCTCGTTTTCGAAGCCATTGTCGAAACCCTGCAGATCGCTTTTCTCGGCACCCTGTTCAGCATCCTCGCCTCCCTGCCGCTGGCGCTGCTGGCAACCGCCGGCGCCTCCAGCAGACCCGTGCAGATTTTTTACCGCTCCCTGATGGCGGCCATCCGCGGCATTCCGCTGATTCTGCTGGCCCTGCTGTTCGTCAGCACCGTCGGCCTCGGGCCGACGGCAGGGGTGTTGACCATCGCCGTTCACTCGACGGGCATGCTGGCGAAGTTCTATGCCGAATCCTTTGAAAACGCCGATCGATCTTCACTTGAAGCACTGCAACTCAGCGGCGCCTCAACCTTGCAGAAAGCCGTCTATGGCCTGTGGCCGCAGGTGGCGCCCGACCTGCTGCGCGACACTCTCTTCCGCTTCGAGCTCAACATCCGCGAGTCTCTGGTGCTCGGCCTCGTCGGGGCCGGCGGCATCGGCTTTTACATCCACCTCTACGCCCGCGCCTTTCAATATGAGCGCGTCGCCGTCCTCTGCATGGTCACTCTGGCGGCGCTCATCGCCATTGAGCAGCTCAGCGCCTGGCTGCGTTCACGCCTGCGCTGAGCCCCTGTCTGAAGCCGGGCGGGTGCGAATTAAACGGCGCCTGACCGATTAATCAAGTCGGCGGTCTGGCCCCCCGTCAACTCCTCAATAGCCCTGATCATACCTTTTTCACTACCGGCCGTGTTGGCGTTGATGAGGTGGCTGCCGTTGACGATCAGGGTCGGCACGGAGGAGACGTTATAGGCCGTCAGCAGTTTGCGCACCCGATTCAGATCCCCTTCGACGGAAAAGGATTCCATCGTCTGACGGAAGGTCTGGGCATCGATGGCGCCGGTGCTGGCGGCAAAGGCGGCGAGGTCGCCGAGCCGATGGATCTTGTTGCCGCGCAGGTGCATCTCCTTGAACAGACTGTCATGCAAGCTGTCGAGCAGGTTCAACCGCCGGGCGGCGTAGAAGAAGCGCGCATGGTTCGACCATGTCTGGTTGAAGGGCGCGGCCTCCCGCCGAAACTGCACCGCCGGCGGTTTGTTCGCCACCCAGTTTTCAATGTAGGGCTCAAAGCTGAAGCAGTGAGGGCAGCCATACCAGAAAAACTCGATCACCTCCTGAGTGCCCGGCGCCGGCATCGCCCACAGCGGTGCGTCAAACTTCTGATAGCCCTGCGCCCAAGCCCGCGGGCTGACGGCGGTCAGTGAAAAGGCGGCGGCGCCCAGCAAAAGCTGTCGGCGCGACCGGCTCTGCGGCTCGGTCAGGGCGACTGAACCCCTGCTTTCATGGGCTGGACCCCTGTGTTGGGCTGAAGGCATGATCAGATGGGCGGGAAAATATTTTGGCGGACGGATGGCTAAAGAATTATAGCGCACTCGCCCGCCGACAGCCAGCGACAAAAGCTGGCTGCCGCAGAAGGCGAGTTACAAATTTTTCATAAAGCGCCTGCCGATGCCTGGCCTATAATTAATCACCCCTGAAATAAGCGCCGCCCGCCCCCGCCCCGTGCCAGCCTATAAACAAGGCCGCTACCCCAGCTCCCAGCATGAGCATCGCCCGCAAAACCCTGATCAAGACCCCGCATCTGAGCTTCGACGAAATCTACGCCAGCTTCCGCTGGCAGGTGCCGCCCCGACTGAACATCGGCCATGCCCTCTGCTGCGGCCATGCCGCAGACGCCCTGGCGATCAGATGCTACAACGACGGGGGCGGAGAGAGCCTCCTGACCTTTGGCCAACTTCAGGCCCAGGCCAATCGCCTGGCCCATTACCTGCAGCATCTCGGCGTCGGGCGCGGCGACCGGGTCGCCCTCATCGTGCCCCAGCGCATCGAGGTGCCGATCATCCATGTCGGCTGCTACCGGGCCGGGGCCGTCGTCGTGCCGCTGTCGCACCTCTTCGGCCCCGAAGCCTGCGAATGCCGGCTGCGCGACAGCGGCACCAAGGTGTTGCTGACGACCGCCGCCGCCCACGAAAAAATCGCCGCCGAGATCGCCGATCTGCCCGATCTTGAAAAAGTCATCCTCATCGACCACCCCAGTTTCGCGCAAAGCCTCGAGCGCGCCAGCGACGACTTCGATTCGGTTGCCACCCGATCGAGCGATCCCGCCGTCCTCATCTACACCTCCGGCACCACGGGCCCGCCCAAGGGCGCCCTGAAGCCGCACAGCATCCTTCACGGCAACATGCCGGGCTGCGAGTTGTCGCTGAATTTCTTCCCCACCGCCGCTGCCGTCTTCTGGACTCCGGCCGACTGGGCCTGGACCGGCGGGCTCTGGGACGGCCTGTTGCCGGCCCTCTATCACGGCTGCCCCGTCATCGGCAGCGACCGCGGCAAGTTCGATCCCGACTTCGCCTTTGATCTCCTCGCCCGCGACCGCATAACCCATTCGTTTCTGCCGCCCACCGCCATGAAGATGATGCGCGCCCAGGCGCCCGAGTCCCGGCCGGACCTGCATCTGCTCGCCATCATGTCGGCCGGAGAGCCGGTCGGCCCCGAGCTTCTCAACTGGAGCCGCGAGGTCCTTGACGTCGAGACCAACCAGATGTACGGCCAGACCGAGCACAACTACATGGTCGGCAACAGCTGTTGCCTGCCGACCCGACCCGGGGCCCTCGGCAAGGCCTATCCGGGCCATCGCCTGGCCGTGATCGACGACGAAGGCAACCCCGTCAGGGACGGCGAGACGGGCGAGCTCGCCGCCCACCGCGACGATCCCGTGCATTTTCTCGGCTATTGGAAGCAGGAGCAGAAAACGCGCGAAAAATACGCCGGCGACTACTTCCGCACCGGCGATCTCGGGTACAGGGACGAAGACGGCTACCTCTGGTTCGTCGGCCGCCGGGACAACGTCATCAGCAGTGCCAGCTACCGTATCGGCCCGGGCGAGATCGAAGAGCAGCTCAGGCGCCACCCCGCCGTCCAGCAGGCCGCCGTCATCGGCGTCCCCGACCCCGACGGCCTGCGCGGACAAGTCATCAAAGCCTATGTCGTCACCCGCTCCGGCATCGCCGGCAGCGACAGCCTCAAAAAAGAGATTCAAAATCAGGTGCGCGATCGCCTCGCCGCCTTCGAGTACCCGCGGCAGATCGAGTTCATCGACGAGTTGCCGCTGACCACTTCGGGCAAAGTCCGCCGGCAAGAGTTGCGGCAACGTAATCAGAACCCGAAGAGCGACTGAAACAGCCGCCAGGCCCCTGAGCATCAACTCCCAGAGCCTGCCGACCGGGCAAGACGCCGCTCCGCGCCCCCTTTTGCTGCCGCCGGGCCCCCTCCTGCCATTAAAATAGAATTCGACCATTTCATCAGCGTCCTCTTCCTTCTCCACGCCCCGCCTCAGCAAAACTCCAGTGTCAAGCCACATTAAAAATCCCAGCCAACCGCTCAGTTCCGAGATCACGCCGGAGCAGGTCTATCTCAATCGGCGCACTTTCACGGCTTCGGCCCTGTCGCTGGCAGCGACCGCCGCGGCCAGCGCCGTCGCCGGCCCGGCCGCCGCGGCCGTCAGCATCGGCTCCTACCGCTCCTGGGAGGGCAGCACCAGCGAGGCCCAGACCACTTGGGAGCAGGCGACCACCTACAACAACTTCTACGAGCTCGGCCTCGACAAGAAAGACCCCTCGCGCTACGGCGACTCGCTGAAAACCGAACCCTGGACGGTTGAAATCGCCGGCGAGGCGCACAAGCCGCAGAAAATCGCCATTGAGGACCTCGTCAGGCGACACCCGCTTGAAGAGCGCATCTATCGCCTGCGCTGCGTCGAGGCCTGGTCCATGGTGATTCCCTGGCTCGGCTTCCCGCTGGCCGACCTGCTGGCCAAGGTCGAACCGACATCCAGGGCCAGGTTTGTCGAGTTCCAGTCGATCCACGACCCCGAAAACCTCCGCGGACAGCGCTCCACTGTCCTCGAATGGCCCTACATCGAGGGCCTCCGCATGGATGAGGCCATGCACCCGCTGACGCTGCTGTCGGTTGGCCTCTACGGCCGCGCCCTGCCGCCGCAGAACGGCGCCCCCGTCCGCCTCGTCGTGCCTTGGAAATACGGCTTCAAGAGCGCCAAGTCCATCGTCCGCATCGTCCTGCGCGAAACCATGCCGCTGACATCCTGGCCCAAGGCTACGCCTCGGGAGTACGGCTTCTACTCCAATGTCAACCCCGCCGTCAGCCACCGCCGCTGGAGCCAGGCCTCCGAACGCCGCATCGACGCCTCTTCCCAGGGCCTGCGCGCCCTCTTCCGCGCACGCCAGGACACCCTGGCGTTCAACGGCTACGCCGACCAGATCGCCCGTCTCTACAGCGACATGGATCTGAAAACAAACTTCTAGTGCGAAAACAGCAAAGGCCGCTCCCCCAGTATTGATATTCAGGCTTTCACGCCTGCTCCGATTTCCACAACAGCCTGATTTCGCCCGGCCCGGGCCGGCGATTCACACTGGATTCAAGCCCCGCCTCCAAGGCAGGGCCCACGAAAAAATCAGCCAATCACTGAAAAATTGCGAAAACTTGATTTTTTCAGTCGGATAGGCTAGACTACAAGGCCAATAAGCAGCCGTGTGCCGTTGCTTTAGCCATCAAGGTGTTTTCCCAACCATCCCATGGAGGTTTTTACTGTGGACACTATCGGTAGCCTTGTAGGCTCAATCAACAGTATCGTATGGGGAGCCCCGATGCTCATCCTCATCGTCGGCGTCGGTCTCTTCTTAATGTTGCGACTCACGCTCATGCCCCTGCGCAAGTTGGGCTATGGCTTCAAGCTGTTGTGGGGTGGACGGGTGCCCGACGGCGTCGGCGACAACAGCATCAAGATCTACCGCTTTATCTACATCGCCGTGATCTTCGTCGGCCCTCTGGCCCTGACCATGGAGGGAGGAGCCCGCGCCGGCATCGACCTCATCTGGCTGGTCGCCGACACCCTCAACGCCATGATGGCGCTGCCCAACCTGATCGCACTGGCGCTGCTGTCGCCGCTGGTCATCAAGCTGACGCGCAACTACTACGCCAGCGGCAGAACGCCGGCGTAACAGCGCACGCAGCCAAACCCGGCTACAGGCCCGTTTCCCTTTCGGTGTGGGCCTGTGGCCGGCGGGGAGTACCGATCCGACTTGACTTCGCAGGGGTCTGTACATGACACTATCAAGGCGAATGTTAAGTCAGGTGCGACTGTTTGTATGGATGATTTTCACTCATACCACAATCTGGCAGGCTATGGACACGAATCTTTCAGGCGCATCGTCGGGCATTGACATGTCAACAGCATGGCACATGCCAACGGCGTCGAGTCTTTCTGATCTCCGCTCAAGTGCGGCTATCATGGTGTCTGTCATCGCATGAGTGAAAAGCACCTGAATCGCTCTACATTGACGAGTTTGCCACAAGTTACAATCGCCGAGCGCATGACATCCAACTCCGCATAGACAACTGCGCACGGTCAATGGTTGAAAAGCACCCGCCCCACAAGGAGTCAATCAAGTGAGCAGGTTGTCGGAAAAAGTCATACAGCCGATTGACACCACCCCGAAAAGTCTTACGGCGTCGGTGTTTTCATGCACACGGGAGATCAAGCCCCCGGCCATTGAATTGCCGGAGCAACTGAAGCTGAACACCCGCCTGAGAATGGACGGCGAGAGGTTCCTTTCGCTCCTGCCCGCCGACAGCATACCGGTCGCGTTCTTTGACCCCCAATATCGCGGGGTCCTGGACAAATTAGGCTATGGTAACGAGGGGGAAAAGCGCGGGAAAGCCCGTTGTGAACTCAAGCAGATGACGAATGAAACGATCTGCAAGTTTATCCGGGGCATCAACAGCGCCCTGATTCCCAGCGGGCACCTGTTTTTGTGGATGGACAAGTTTCACCTCTGCACAGACTTCACCGACTGGCTGAACGGTACCGAGCTGAGTGTCGTAGATATGCTCACTTGGAACAAAGGCAGAATCGGCATGGGATACCGCACCAGGCGGAAGAGTGAATATCTGGTCATCCTGCAAAAGGAACCGCGCCGTGCAAAAGGTGTGTGGAAACTGCACAATATCCCCGATGTCTGGCCAGAGGAAGTCAAGCGCAACGGACACGCGCACAGAAAACCGCTGGACTTGCAAAGCAAACTCATTGAGGCCGTATCCAATCCCGACGACCTCGTGGTAGACCCGGCAGCGGGCAGTTTCGTCATACTGGAAGCCTGTAAGACAAGCGGTCGGAACTTCATCGGTTGCGATCTCGAAGGCTGATTAATGGCCCTCATAAAGGACCGCAAGGGGCGCAGGGACGGCGGCTATGGTCGCCTGTTCGGGGATACAGAACTCGGAGAACTCATCAGCAAGGTGCAAGCCGCCGTCATATCGTCCGGCACGGAGCTGGAACGCATCATCGCAGACAAAATGGAGAAAATAGAGGCGCTGGATGACTTCCTGACGCTGGATCTAATGCCCGATGGCGTATTCCTCGCAATCAAGAAGCAGATCAAGGCAAGCGAAATCCTTGGCTCCGAAGGCTCAGAACCCGACTTCGTGATATTCCGCCGACGTGACAACAAGCAGCACTGCCACCTGGTGGAACTCAAGGACGGCGATACATTTGACACCAAGAAAGCGGCGGCTGAAAGAACGCAGATGTACACATTTATCAGAGAGAACGCCCAGCACCTGTCCTACAAGGTCTCAGCTCATTTCTGCTGTTTCAACCAAGACAGCCGGGAGGCGATACATCAAGGCTTCAAGAGCAAGATTGAGATGGATGAGGCCATGACAGGCAGGGAGTTTTGTGAACTTCTGGAAATTGACTACGATGAGATAGTGCAAGCCCGGACAACTGATCAGTCGGAAAACATGGCGTATTTTGTACGAGAATTGGCCGGCATCAAAGCCGTGCGGGATCTATTACTGAATCACTTTCCTGGCCAGTCAGGTATATAAGCCCCAAAGGAAAGATGATCAGGGCCAAAAGCAACATTGTGAAAGCAGAAGAACAGAGCCGGATGATCACCGCAAAAACGAAATAGCCGTTGCATTGATTGATCCAGCCAGCAGCATCGAATTGCTCTGAGATTATTCCGGGCTCGTTTTTCGCCGGGCTTAAAAAGAAAAACCCCGCCGGAGCGGGGTTTTTCAGGCACTTTGGCAGGTGCGCGGCCTTACATCATGCCGCCCATGCCACCCATGCCGTCCATGCCGCCGCCGCCGGGGGCAGGGGCATCTTCCTTGGGAAGCTCGGATACCATGGCTTCGGTGGTCAGCATCAGGGATGACACCGAGGCGGCGTTCTGCAGGGCGATACGGCTGACTTTGGTCGGATCGAGAATGCCTTTCTCGACCATGTCGCCATAGCTGCCGTCGGCGGCGTTGTAGCCGAAGTTTCCCTCGCCTTCAAGTACCTTGTTGAGCACGACGGAGGGCTCTTCACCGGCGTTCTGCACGATCTGCCGCAGCGGCTCCTGTATGGCGCGGCGGGCGATGGTGATGCCGTGATCCTGGTCGGGGTTGTCGCCTTTGACGTCCGAGGCCTTCAGGCTCGCGCGGACGAGGGCGACGCCGCCGCCGGGCCCGACGCCTTCTTCAATGGCGGCGCGGGTGGCGTGGAGGGCATCGTCGACGCGATCCTTCTTCTCCTTCATCTCGACCTCGGTGGCTGCGCCGACCTTGATGACGGCAACACCGCCAGCCAGTTTGGCCACGCGCTCCTGCAGCTTTTCGCGGTCGTAGTCGGAGGTCGCCTGATCGATCTGCAGACGGATCTGCTCGACCCGGGCCTTGATCTCCTCTTTCTTGCCGGCGCCGTCGACGATGGTCGTATTCTCCTTGTCAATCGAGACGCGTTTGGCGGTGCCGAGATTGCCGAGGGTGATTTTCTCGAGACTGAGGCCAACTTCTTCCGAAATCACCTGGCCGCCGGTGAGGATGGCGATGTCCTGCAGCATGGCCTTGCGGCGATCGCCGAAGCCCGGGGCCTTGACGGCGCAGACCTTGACGATGCCGCGGATGCTGTTGACCACGAGGGTGGCCAGAGCTTCGCCATCGACGTCCTCGGCGACGATCAGCAGCGGCTTGCCGCTCTTGGCGACCGCCTCGAGCACCGGAATGAGCTCGCGGATGGTCGAGATTTTCTTGTCGTGCAGGAGAATGTAGGGCGATTCGAGATCGCACACCATGCGCTCCTGATTGTTGATGAAGTAGGGCGAGAGGTAGCCGCGGTCAAACTGCATACCTTCGACGATGTCGAGTTCGTTCTCGAGGGAGTTGCCTTCCTCAACCGTGGTGACGCCTTCGCGGCCGACTTTTCCCATGGCTCTGGCGATGATGTCGCCGATGTCCTGGTCGTTGTTGGCGGAAACCGTGGCGACCTGAGCGATCGACTTCTGCTCCCTGCAGGGGATCGACTGCTCAGACAGGGCCTTGACGGTGGCGATGACGGCCTTGTCGATGCCGCGCTTGAGGTCCATGGGGTTCATGCCGGCGGCCACAGCCTTGAGGCCTTCGTGGACAATCGACTGGGCGAGAACGGTGGCGGTTGTGGTGCCGTCGCCGGCTTCGTCGGAGGTGCGGGAGGCAACTTCGCGGACGAGCTGTGCGCCCATGTTCTCGAATTTGTCCTTGAGTTCGATCTCTTTGGCGACTGTGACGCCGTCCTTGGTCACCTTGGGGGAGCCGAAGGATTTGTCGAGAACGACATTGCGGCCGCGGGGGCCGAGAGTGACCTTGACCGCGCTGGCCAGGGTATCGACGCCGCTGGCCATGCGGTTGCGGGCGTCGGTTGAAAAGCGAACATCTTTTGCGCTCATCTGTTAAATCTCCAGGTGTGTTCGGTTGGAACGGTTAACGAAAAATCGGGGAAAATCGGGGAAGCCTTGCAGCCGCGCCCCTAGCCTTCAATGACGCCGACGATGTCGTCTTCGCGCATCACGAGCAACTCTTCATCATCGACCTTGATCTCGCTGCCGGAGTATTTTCCGAACAGGACGCGATCGCCGACCTTGACGGCCATGGGCTGGAGCTTGCCGTCGTCGCCAACTCTTCCGTTGCCTACGGCCAGGACTTTGCCACGAATCGGTTTTTCGGCGGCGCTGTCGGGGATGACAATGCCGCCTGCACTGGTCTGCTCCTCTTCTTCACGCTTGACAATGACGCGGTCATTGAGGGGACGTATTTTCATACGAAAGATCTCCTTGGGTGTTGGGGTGTGGTGTGGATGAACCGGCGAATTTGTGCATCCGCCAATGTTCTCAGAGTCCGCTTTTCGCGGCTTCTAACATAGTGGGGACAGTTGCAAAAAATTCAAGCTTTACTCTTTTGGGCAGCTTCAGATGCGGGCCGAGCCGGAGGGGTCGATGCCCTGGCTCCAGGAGTTTTCGATGTAGGCCATGAGGCCCTCGTGAATCGCTTTCGACAGCTTTTCCTGATGGGCCTTGGTGCGCAGCTTTTTCTCTTCGTTCGGGTTGGAGATGAAGGCAGTTTCCACCAACACCGAAGGGACATCGGGCGATTTCAGTACGACAAAGGCCGCCTGTTCGACATGCTTTTTGTGCAGCCGGTTGACTCTTTCCATGCTCTTGAGGATCTGTTCCCCCATCTTGATGCTGAAACCGATGGTGCCCTCCTGCGCCAGCTCGACCAGCGTCTGGTTGAGCAGCGGGTCGTCTTCGGACAGCGGCAGGGAACCATAAACCTGATCGACCTTGTTCTGCTGTTCGGCGAGCCAGGCCGCCGCCTCGGACGAGGCTTTGTTGCGCAGGCTGCGGGCGTAGACCGAAGAGCCGCGGGCGCTGGGCAGGCGGAAGGCGTCGGCATGGATGGAGACGAAGAGGTCGGCCTTGTGGCGGCTGCCAATGCGCAGGCGTTCACGCAGGGAGATGTAGGTGTCGTCCCTGCGTGTCATATAGACCTCGATCATGGGTTCGCGCTCCAGTCGCTTGAAAAGCTTGCGGGAGACGGCGAGAACAATGTCCTTTTCTTTTTCTTTGTATTTGTTGCCGATGGCCCCTGGATCCTTGCCTCCATGGCCGGGGTCGATGACGACGACCAGCGGCCGCTGCGCCTTGGCCGGCCCGGGAGTGGAGGTGACGAAGGGGCGGAACTCAAACACCAGTCTTGAACCCTTCCAGCCACTGGACAGCAGCTTGATCGGCTGGGCCAGATCGAACACCACCCGCGTCTTGCCGCCGCGGCGCCGGCCGGGGCGGATCTTCTTGACGAGGGAACTGTCCTGTTTTGTCGTCACAAGCCCACTCGGAAGGGTCGTGTCGGACAGATCGACGACCAGACGTTCCGGATCGCCCAGGCTGAAGTGTCTATAGGAAACCGGCTCGTTGAACTTCAACTCGATGTAGGAGCGGGAGCCGAAGCTGGAGACACCAACCGATTGCAGTTCCGCCCGGGTGTTGGTACGCGCCGACGCCCTGGGAGCGAGCACGAGACTGCCGAGGGAGAGACAGACAAAACGGCGTCGGTTCAACGGCCTATTCATACAAGCAGAAACAAAGGAGGAAAAAACCGAAGACAACAGAAGCGGGCGGCAAAAGGCCTGCCCCCGCCCAGGCAACAGACCACGGCCCTGTGGGACGCCCGGACCCGAAATCTGTCGAGAACCCCCAAATCATCGTCGCCACAGCCTTGATGCCGCTGCCATTGAATGACGACAATTATAACAGCTTTTGCCGCCCCTGCCAGCCCCCCCGCTCCCTCAGAATCCGCCAAGGCGCGCGCGGGGTGGGCCGCCAGCTCTTCTTTCCCTTTATAATTCTGCCAAAGTAAGCCTCGAAGCCGTTTTTCAGGACGGCATCTGGAAGGGTCTTGCCCGCAACCCCAAGCCCAATCGTTTTATCATGCTGCGCCTGTTCAAAGCCTTTTTCCTGTGGGAGTTGTTTCGCGGGCTTCAATTGACTGGCCGGCGACTGTTCTCGCGCAAGATCACCGTCCAGTATCCGGAAGAAAAAACTCCGCAGTCCGCGCGCTTTCGCGGCCTCCACGCCCTGCGCCGCTATGCCAGTGGCGAAGAGCGCTGCATCGCGTGCAAGCTGTGTGAAGCCGTGTGCCCGGCGCTCGCAATCACGATTGAATCAGAGGAGCGGGCCGATGGCAGCCGCCGCACCACCCGCTACGACATCGATCTCTTTAAATGCATCTACTGCGGTCTGTGCGAAGAGGCGTGCCCGGTGGACGCCATCGTCGAAACGCGGGTTTTCGAGTATCACTTTGAACAGCGTGGTCAGCAGATCATGAACAAACAGGATCTGCTGAAGACAGGCGACCTGCACGAGAAACAGATCGCAGCCGACCGCAGCGAAGACGCCCCCTACCGCTAGTTTCTGCGCCGCCCGTGACTTTTGACACCGCCCTCTTCTGGATTTTCTCCGCAGTGCTGCTGGCCTCGGCCATGCGCGTCATCTCGGCGCGCAACCCAGTGCACTCCGCCCTGTCGCTGGTGCTGTGCTTTTTTTCCGGCGGGGCCCTGTGGCTGCTGCTGGCAGCCGAGTTTCTCGCCATCGTCCTGATTCTGGTCTATGTGGGCGCCGTCATGGTGCTGTTTCTGTTTGTCATCATGATGCTCGACATCAACATTGAGGAGTTGCGCCAGGGCTTTGTGCGGTACCTCCGTATCGGCCTGGTGGTCGGCGCCGTCGCCGTTGCCGAGGCCCTGCTGCTGCTGAGCCGCAGCGCCGTCAGCCACACACCGAGACCGGCCATGCCGCCGGCTGACTACAGCAACACCAAGGAGCTGGGGCGGCTGCTCTACACCGAGCACCTGCTGCATTTCGAGGCGGCCGGGGCCATTCTGCTGGTCGCCATCATCGCCGCCATCGCCCTCAACATCAGGCAGAAAGGGCAGGTACGCCGGCAGAATCCGGGCAGGCAGGTGCAGGTGCGGCGCCAGGATCGTCTGCGCATCATTAAAATGCCGTCTGAGAACAAGCCATGAGGGCTCTTTCATGCTGACCCTGCAGCACTTTCTCGTCCTTGGAACCCTGCTCTTTGGCTGCGGCCTGGCCGGCATCTTCCTCAACCGCAAGAATCTGCTGGTGCTGCTGATGTCGATCGAACTGCTGCTGCTGGCGGTCAACATCAATTTTGTCGCCGCCTCCCACTTTCTCGGAGATCTCTCAGGCCAGGTCTTCGTCTTTTTCATCCTGACGGTTGCCGCCGCTGAATCGGCCATTGGCCTCGCGATCATGCTCGTCGTCTTCCGTCTCTGGCGCAGCATCAACGTCGCCGAACTCAACCAGCTGCAGGGCTAGGCATGCTCTGGGCCGCCGCAATTCCGCTGTTGCCGCTGGCCGGTGCCGTGCTCGCCCTGGCATTGCCGAGCAAGCGGGCGGCGAGCAGCCTGACCATCCTCTCCGTCTTTGTCTCTTTCGTCCTCTCCTGCCGGTTGCTGATCAACCTGGCCGGCGGCGCCGCCGCCCCGCCGATTGAGCTTCACCTCTACGACTGGGCGCCCTTCGGCAACTCTGGCATTCACCTTGAGGTCGGCCTCATGCTCGACCGCCTCAGCGCTCTCATGGCCGTCATTGTCACCTCCGTATCCCTGGCGGTGCACATCTACTCGCTCACCTATATGCGCGCTGATCCCGGCTACAGGCGCTTTTTTGGCTACATCTCGCTCTTCACCTTCGCCATGCTGATGCTGGTGCTGGCCAACAACCTGTTGCTGCTGTTCTTTGGCTGGGAGGGCGTCGGCCTCATCTCCTATCTTCTGATCGGCTTCTGGTTTCACAGGCCCAGTGCCGCCAGTGCCGGCCTCAAGGCTTTTGTCGTCAACCGCATCGGCGATTTCGGCTTCATTCTCGGCATCGCCGCCATCTCGGTGGTCTTCGGCAGCATTCACTACGCCGACATCTTCGCCAACCTCGACCAGATCTCCTCCCAACGCATGGAATTGCTCGGGGAATCGGTGTCGGTCGCCACCCTGATCTGTCTGTGCCTCTTTGTCGGCGCCATGGGAAAATCGGCGCAGATTCCGCTGCACATCTGGCTGCCTGACTCCATGGAGGGCCCGACGCCGATCTCGGCCCTGATCCACGCCGCCACCATGGTCACCGCCGGAATTTTCATGGTCGCCCGCATGTCGCCGCTGTTTGAGTTCTCGACTACGGCCCTGAGCCTGATTCTGTGGGTCGGCGCCTCGACCGGCCTGCTCATGGGGCTGGTCGGCCTCGTGCAGCAGGACATCAAGCGCATCGTCGCCTACTCGACCCTGTCGCAGCTCGGCTACATGACTGCCGGCCTCGGCGTCTCGGCCTATGCTGCCTCCATCTTCCACCTCGGCACCCACGCCTTCTTCAAGGCGTTGCTCTTCCTCGCCGCAGGCTCCGTCATCATGGCCTTGCACCACAAGCAGGACATCCGCGCCATGGGGGGCCTGCGCAAATACATGCCCTGGACCTACGCGACTTCACTGATCGGCACTCTGGCCCTGGTGGGCGTGCCCTTTTTCTCGGGTTTTTACTCCAAGGACAGCCTCGTTGAAGCCGTCGGCCACTCGACCATCGCCGGTTCCGACCTGGCTTACTACGTGCTGCTGTTCGGGATTTTCATCACTTCCTGTTACAGCTTCCGCATGCTCTTTGTTGTCTTTCACGGCAAATCGCGCGTCGACCCCGCCGATCTCGAGCACCTGCAGGAGAGCCCCATCCCGGTGACCGGTCCCTTGGTGTTTCTCGCCATCCCCTCGATCTTCCTCGGATTTTTCATCATCGAGCCCCTGCTGTTCGGCAACTGGTTTGGCAGTGCCATAGACCCTCTCGCAGCCAATGACAGCATCAGTCGCATTCCTTTTTCCGGACCTCTGGGGTTTGCCTTGCACGGCCTGATCACGCCGGCGTTCCTGTTGATTGTGGCCGGTGCCCTCTGGGCGTGGTTCTTCTATGTGCGAGCCCCTGATTTCCGGGCTCTGGTCACGGCGCGCCTCGCCTGGATCAGGTGGGCCCTGCTGCACAAGCTCGGCTTCGACGCCTTCGCCGATTTTGTCATCACGGCCAATGTGCGCCGCTTCAGCGCCTGGCTGTGGGGCTTTGTCGACCTGCTCCTGATCGATATCTGTCTTGTCAACGGCTCGGCCCGCCTCACCTACAGGCTGTCGCAGTTCAGCCAGCGCCTGCAGAGCGGCTACCTCTATGTCTATGCCTTCTCCATGGTCGGCGGGCTCCTGGTATTGCTCACCACCCTCCTGTGGCAGCTGTGATCGACTCCATACCGCTGCTGAGCCTGCTGATCTGGCTGCCGATTCTCGGCGGCATCGCCACCCTCGCCGTCGGCGACAGACGGGCCTTTGCTGTCGCCCTGATCTTCTCTCTCGCCAACCTGGCCTTGGCCGCCCTGCTCTGGCACGGCTTTGAAGGCGGCTCGGCCAATCTGCAATTTGTCGAAAATACGGCCTGGCTTG
Source organism: Candidatus Porifericomitales bacterium (assembly GCA_965237735.1). GTDB lineage: Bacteria > Pseudomonadota > Gammaproteobacteria > CBDEFV01 > CBDEFV01 > CBDEFV01. The sequence continues at coordinate 339,705 of CBDEFV010000007.1, forward strand.
AGGATTTCTCCATTTTCTACGGCCTCGGCATCGATGGCATCGCCCTGCCGCTGATCGTCCTGACAGCGCTGATTACGCCTCTGGTGGTGATCACGGCCAACGGTTCGATCAGGGACCGGCTGGCCATGCACCTGAGCTGCTTTCTGATCATGAGCGGTTTGCTGGTCGGCGTTTTCTCCGCAACCGACGCCATTCTCTTCTATGTCTTCTGGGAGGCCGGGCTGATTCCCATGTTTCTCCTGATCGGCATCTGGGGCGGCGCCAACCGGATTTACGCCGCCATCAAGTTCTTCCTCTACACCTTTCTCGGCTCGGTGTTGATGCTGGTCGGCTTCATCTATCTGCGGTTGCAGACCGGCAGCTTTGAGATCCTGGAGTTCCAGGCCTATGAGCCCCTGAGTTCGACGGCCCAGGCCCTGCTGTTCTGGGCTTTTTTCGCGGCCTTTGCCGTCAAGGTTCCCATGTGGCCGGTACACACCTGGTTGCCCGACGCCCACGTCGAGGCGCCCACCGGCGGTTCGGTGGTGCTGGCGGCGCTCATGCTGAAGCTGGGCGGCTATGGTTTTCTGCGCCTGTCCCTGCCCGTAGTGCCCGACGCGGCGCGTCAGTTTTCCCATGTCATCATCGTCCTGTCCCTGATCGCCGTCGTCTATATCGGCTTTGTCGCCCTGCGGCAACTCGACATGAAAAAACTCATCGCCTATTCATCGATCGCCCATATGGGCTTTGTCACCCTTGGCTCCTTCCTGCTGCTGCAGCCCGCCTATGAGGGCGCCTCAGATTTCCACGCCCTCCTGGGGCTCAAGGGCGCCATGGTGCAGATGATCTCCCACGGCCTGATTTCAGCCGCGCTCTTCTGTTGCGTCGGCGTACTCTACGACCGTATGCACACGCGCATGATCGCCGACTACGGCGGCGTCGCCAGCCGCATGCCGGTCTTTGCCGCCCTCGCTGTCTTTTTTGCCATGGCCAATGCCGGCCTGCCCGGCACTTCCGGCTTTGTCGGCGAATTTATGGTCATTCTGGCCAGCTTCAAGGCGAGCTTCTGGGTGGCCTTTTTCGCTGCCCTTACACTGATTCTCGGCGCCGCCTACACCCTGTGGATGGTCAAAAGGGTGTTCTACGGCGGCATCGTCTACCGCGAAGTCCAGCGTCTTGTCGACCTGCGCGCCTCCGAGAAGCTGGTGCTGGGAGTCCTGGCGCTGTTCGTGCTCGGCCTGGGCCTTTGGCCTGCACCCCTGATCGAAGTCATGGAAGCATCGCTCCAGCATCTGCTGGAGCTCGCTGTCCGGACCAAACTCGGATAACCTCAATGAGTCTCGAATACGCTTCTGTCCTGGCCGAGCTTTTTCTGCTTCTGGCCGCCTGCGCCGTGCTGCTCATCGACCTGTTGTTGCCGCGGCTTCGCTCCAGCGCGAACCTGACAATCCTGGTGCTGGTTGCGACGCTCTTCATCGTTCTGAATACGCCCACCAGCAACGAGCTTTTCTTTGGCGACAGCTTCGTCTTCGACAAGGCCGCGCAACTGCTCAAATCCCTGGTGCTGATCGCCGTGGTGGCGGTGTCCATCGTCGGTCGCCGCGGACTGGGGCCCACAGGGCTCGACAAAATCGAGTACCACAGCCTCATGATGTTTGCAACCCTGGGCATGATGCTGTTGATCTCCAGCTACAGCCTGTTGACGGTTTACATCGGCCTGGAGCTGATGTCGCTGCCCATGTACGCCATGATCGCCCTGCGCCGCGATGACCGGCAGAACATCGAGGCCGCCGTTAAGTATTTCGTCCTCGGCTCCCTCGCCTCGGGCCTGCTGCTGTACGGCATGTCTCTGGTCTACGCCGCCGCCGGCACCCTTCAATTCGACCAGATCGCTTTTTCCTCGCTGTCGGCGGCCCCGGATCAGGCCCTCCTGCTGGGCCTGGTGTTCCTGTTGGCCGGCATCGCCTTCAAGCTGGCGGCCGCCCCCTTCCACTACTGGGCGCCCGACGTCTACAGCGGCAGCCCGGCCGTAGTCGCGCTCTTTTTGGCCGCGGCGCCCAAGATCGCCGCCTTCGCCCTCGCCATGCGCCTGCTGGTCTACGGGCTCACGCCCCTGTTTGACTACTGGCAGTACCCGCTCATCACCATCATCGTGCTGTCGCTCGCCATCGGCAACCTCGGGGCCATCATGCAGAGCAACATCCGCCGCCTGCTGGCTTATTCGGCCGTAGCCAACAGCGGCTACCTGCTGCTTGGCCTGTTTTCAGGCCTGCCCAGCGGCTACGCCGCCTCGACCTTCTACATCTCTGTCTATGTCATCGGCAGCCTCGCCTGCTTTGGCCTGCTTGCCATGGCGGCAGCCAACAATCAGCATCTGGTAAATCTGCAAGACCTCAAAGGCATCGCCCGGCGCAACCCCTGGATGGGCTTTCTGCTGCTGGTGGCCATGTTTTCATTCGCCGGAGTGCCGCCCACGGCCGGCTTCTACGCCAAACTGGCCGTGCTGAAGGCCGTGGTCGATTCGGGCTTCTGGTGGCTCGCCGGCATCGCTGTTTTTTTCTCGGTCATCGGCGCCTTCTACTATTTGCGGGTGATCAAGATCGCCTATTTCGATGCCCCTGCCGAAGGGGTACCGCCCCTGGAGCTCCGGGCCTCCATGGTTTCGCGCGGCCTGATGTCCGTCGATGTGGCGGCCCTGCTTGTCCTCGGCCTCTTCCCCACTCTGCTGATGTCTTTGTGCATCGCCGCCTTCCCCGCCTGAGGGGCGGGATGGGAAAAAAGCCCGAATCTGGCCAAATTGTGCCCCAAGACTTGCACCCGCAGAGAAAATAGTCTAAAATAGGAGGCATTAATACTGTCCCGGGCTTTTCAGGCTTGTTTGTTATCGTTACTCCGGGGGCCGGGGGCAGGTATTCAATCCATGGTCCGCACCTGCTATGACGACAAATTTTTCCAATCTGCCCTCTTTTGAAGCTCCCTTGGCTGAACTTGAAGCGCAGATTGAACAAATGCGGCAGAACAACGCCTCAGTAGAGCTTGACGAGCACTACCAGGAGTTGGAAAAGTCGCGCTCTTCTCTGGTCAAGTCGATCTTTTCCCGCCTGACCGCTTGGGATACCGTGCAGTTGGCGCGCCATCCGCGGCGGCCGCACACCATGGATTACATCCAGCGGCTGATTAAAGACTTTGAAGAGCTTCACGGCGACCGCTGCTTCGCCGACGATCGCGCCATCATCGCCGGCATCGGCATGTTTGAAGGCCGGCCCGTGTGCATCTTCGGCCACGAAAAGGGGCGGGCAGTGCACGAGCGGGTGCTGCACAATTTCGGCATGGCCCGTCCCGAAGGCTATCGCAAGACGCAGCGCCTCATGCAGTTGGCCGAGCGCTTTGGACTGCCCCTGATCACCCTGATCGACACCCCCGGGGCCCATCCCGGCACCGAGGCTGAAGAGCGCGGCCAGAGCGTGGCCATCGCCGAAAATTTGGAGGCAATGGCCAAACTTCAGGTTCCCATCGTCTCCGCCGTCATCGGCGAGGGCGGTTCTGGCGGCGCCATCGCCATCGGTGTCGCCGATCGCGTCCTGATGATGAGGTACAGCATCTACTCCGTCATCTCCCCTGAAGGCTGCGCCTCGATTCTGTGGCGCGATCCGGCCAAGGCCTCTGATGCGGCTCAGGCCATGAAACTGACAGCCACCGACCTGGAGAAACTTGGCTTTATCGATACTGTCGTGCCCGAGCCCGAAGGCGGGGCTCACAGGAATTTTGACGAGGCCGCCTCCAATCTCAAAGAAGCCATCATAGAGGCCTTTGACCAAATCGAGCAGGAGCGTCAGGCCGCTGGCGGCAAAGGCGCGTTCTTGACGCAGCAAAGGTACGAACGGCTGTTGCGCCAATCGGCGGCGGCCTAGCCCAAAGTCTGGCAAATTGAGGCATCCGGCAGCCGGTTCTCTGGCTGCCGCCCTGCCCTCCTGTAAGGCTCCCTGGAGCCCGGCATTCCCGTGGATCCCCGTCCAGCTTCCCCACCCGACCAGGCCATGGCTGTGCTCGGCGCCCGCCAGCCGCCTCCTCGCCTGTGCTGGATTGCCTACAGCGGCGGCGGCGATTCAACGGCGCTGTTGGCCCTGGCAGCCGAGCATCTGGCCGATCTCTGCAAAATCCGCGCCCTTCATGTCGATCACGGCCTGGCCGCCGAGCGCGAGTCGTGGAGGCTCCACTGTCAGCAGCAATGCGATGATCTGGACATCGGTTTAACCATCGCTGAGGCCCGGGTCGCTGAACGGGGCGACCAGGACTTTCGCGGCCTTGAAGATGCAGCCCGCTCAGCGCGCTACCGCGTCTTTTCCGAGCATGTCGAACAGGGTCAGTGGTTGCTTTGCGCACACACCCGTGACGATCAGGCCGAAACCCTGCTGCTGCAACTCTTTCGCGGCACCGGCATCAAGGGAGCGGCAGCCATGCCCGCTGAAGCCTCCGTCGGTGAAGGCCTGCTGCTGCGCCCCCTGCTCAACTGCAGCCGCCAGCATCTGCGCGCCTGGTTACAGGCCCAGGGACGCAAATGGATTGAAGACCCTATGAACCTGGATCTCCGCCTTGCCCGTGCCTATCTGCGTTCCGAAGTCATGCCGGCAATTCAACGCTATTGGCCCCGGGTCGGCACCACCCTGGCCCGAGCCAGCGGCCTCTTCGCCGAGGCCGAAAAAGTTCTGGCCGAGGTGGCCGCCCGGGACCTCGAGCATCTTGAGGCCCTCAGCGGCAATGGCTCTCTTGAGCTGGCCGGCCTCAACTCTCTGTCCCTTGAGCGTCTGGGCCCTGTTCTCCGCACCTGGTTCAGGCTCCAGGGCCTGGCCTCGCCCTCAAAAGAAGAACTGGATCAGGTGAAGCTGCTGGTCGGGCAGGAAAAAGAACTGGGAGAAGTGCGCTTTGTCGGCGACCGAGCCTGGGTGCGCTCCTGGAATGGCTTTTTGTGGTGCGGCTACGGGGCCGAGGCCGAGCTGCCGCCACGGACACTCTGGGCGGACTGGCCTCAATTTCTAGTTGTGGCAGGCAGGACATTTTCGGCTGAGGCCCTGCTCGCTATGGGGATGGACGTGCCGACAGAAAATGCCTTGATCGAACTGTGCCGGCGTCGAGGCGGCGAGAAAATGCGCCCCCGCGGCCGCGGTCGGACAAAAACAGTCAAGGCCCTGTTGCAGGAGGCGCGCATCCCTCCCTGGCAGAGAGATGCGCATCCCTTGATTTATGTCGATGGAAGGCTGGCCGCCGTCTATGGAGTGGCCGCGGCCGAAGCCGCGGCCGAAGGGGAGGGCTCCTCCTAAGAATCCCCCGAGAAGTCAATGATCTTCTGCCCTCTCCCCGTCCTACTGTCCGCTGCGCTCTCTGGATCGGCCTGGGCGAGCATGGCCTGACGTCGCGCCTCTTCATCGACGCGCTCATTTTCGATGTGCCCCCGGTGTCCCTTGACCCAGTGCCAATCGACATGGAGGTGGCGATCGCGCGCCCGACTGAGCCGTTGCCACAGGTCCTTGTTCTTCACTGGCTTTTTGCCCGCCGTGCGCCAGCCGTTGCCCATCCAGTTCTGCAGCCACTGACTGATACCGTCGCGCACATAGAGCGAATCGGTGGTGACTGAAACCCGGCAAGGACGCTTCAGCGCCTCCAGCCCCTGAACTGCAGCCAAGAGTTCCATGCGGTTGTTGGTGGTGTGAACCTCATTGCCGACAAGCAATTCTTCGCCCCGGGCAGAGCGAAGCAGGGCGCACCAACCGCCGGGCCCAGGGTTCCCGAGGCAGGAGCCGTCGGAAAATATTTCAACTTTTTCTTCGTTTTTCATTAATTCAAATTATAACAAAAAAATTTGCTCCTGGATGCGCACAGCAGAGACCGCGGCTACTTTGCCAGACGCCGCCATGCACAGGCCTTTTATGCGCTTTCAGGCCATCCATCGGCTCCCGCCAAAAATCTTGACTTTTACAGCTTCGCCTCTGGAACGCCGAGGCGGCGCGCGGCTTCAATATAGCGCTCAAGAGTGCCGGCGACCACCTCTGCCGGCAGCTTGGGCGGCTTCTCCCGACCCCACTCCTGCTGCAGATTCGACAGATAGTTGCGCACATACTGCTTGTCAAAGCTCGGCGGAGACATGCCCGGCAACCACTGATCCCGATCCCAATAGCGCGATGAATCAGGCGTCAGGACTTCGTCGGCAAGCTTCAGAACGCCATCGGCGTCCGTGCCAAATTCAAACTTGGTGTCGGCCAGAATCAAGCCGTTGCCGCTCTTCTCGATATCAGTCAGGGCCTGTTTGAACAGGGCGAAGCTGAGCCTGCGCACCTCTTCAGCCCGTTCTTCGCCGATCAGCTGACAGCAGGCAGTCCAATCGATGTTCTTGTCGCTCTCCCCTTTAGGCGCCTTGGTCGCCGGCGTGAAGATCAGCTCGGGCAGCTCCTCGCCCTCCTGCAGGCCCGTCGGCAGGCTGATGCCGCAGACAGCGCCCGTATCGCAGTAGTCGCGCCAGCCGGAGCCGGAAAGGCGCGCCCGAACCACAGCCTCGATCGGCAAGATCCCGAGCTTTTCGACAAGGGTGGAGCGACCGCGAAAATCCGCCTCTTCGTCGCTGAGGAGCGCATCGACGTCGACATTGAGCACATGCGACGGCAGGATGCCGGCCAGGCGTTCAAACCACCAGCGGGAAACCGCCGTCAGAATTTTTCCCTTGCCCGGAATCTCGTTGGCCAGGATGACGTCAAAGGCGGAGATGCGGTCAGAGGCCACCAGCAGCAGGGCCGGCCCTCGATCGCGCTGGGCTGATGCCGGCAGCCGTTCCGAGGGGAAGCTGTAGATGTCGCGGACTTTGCCGCTATAGAGCAGAGAAAGAGGGGAGTGCACGGGAGCGGGCCGCCCCGGGTTTAAGGGTCCCGTCGCCGAAGCTCTAGCCGGAGGCCGCCAGGGATTTTTCTATGGCCTTCTCGGCCTCGGCACGGCCACACCAGCCACTGACCTTAGCCCACTTGCCGGCTTCGTTGGCCTTGTATTGCTCAAAGAAGTGGCCGATCTCGGCCTTGAGAGTCGGCGGCAAATCGCCGACATCTTTCATGTCTTTGTACAGCGGCAGTATTTTGGTTGTCGGAACGGCGAGAATTTTGCTGTCCAGACCTGACTCGTCTTCCATGTCGAGCATGGCCAGGGGGCGGCAGGCAATGACGCAGCCCGAGACCAGGGGCACGGGCGTCATCACCAGCACATCGAGCGCATCGCCGTCATCGCCGAGGCTGTGGGGGACAAAGCCGTAGTTTGCCGGATAGTGCATGGCGGTGCCCATGAAACGATCGACGGCGATGCAGGCGGCATCTTTGTCGAACTCATACTTGACCGGGCCGCCGCCGGCGGGAATCTCGATAATGCAGTTGATTTCCTGGGGCGGATTGGCACCGGCTGTCAGGTTTTCAATTTTCATGGGAAGTCCTGGGAAAAATAATGTCTAAAACGGAAAAGGCTTTGTCAGGGCGCGTTTTCGCAGGGAGGGCGTCCCTGCCTTCACCGACCGGTCAAGGCAGGGCCCGGGAGCAGATTGCCCCGGATCAACTCCTTTCATTCTATCAAAACTGCTGCTTTTTTATCGGCACTGCAACAAAAAATGCAGGCAGAGCAGAGAGCGCTGCCCGCACCCCAAGGACCTGCCCCTGATGCCAGTTGGCAAAGGTATAATAGGGGTCTGGAATCAGGCCGTCTCGGGTGCTTTCCGGGCTTGTTTCCGTCTACATCAGCAATCTTTCCAAGGCAATTTTTCCACTCGACCGCCCCATCCCGTCATAAACCTGTCCTGCCAGTGCCCCTCCAGGAAAAACCAGCCAGCCAGGCACGCTTTATCTTCCTGGCGTTTCTCGCCGCCTACCTGCTCTCCTATTTCTACCGCTCGGCCAACGCCATCATCGTCCCCGATCTGAAGGCTGACCTCGGTCTGAGTCCTGCCGAACTGGGCCTGGCCAACAGCCTCTTCTTCGCCGCCTTTGCGCTGGCGCAGATTCCCATCGGCCTGGCCCTGGATCGCTGGGGAAGCGGTCGGGTAACCCCCCTTCTGCTGTTGTTTGCCGCCTCCGGCAGCCTGGCGATGGCCCTGTCCCAGGGATTTTTCCACCTGGCTCTGTCGCGTTCCCTGCTGGGTCTTGGCATGGCCGGGGTTTTAATGGGGGCGGTCAAAGAGTTCCGTCTGTTGTACCCGCCGCAAGTGCTGACGCAGCGCACCGGCCAATTTGTCGGCCTGGGTTCTCTGGGCGCCGCCGCAGCCGGCACTCCGCTCGCCTGGCTGGTGCAGGAGATTGGCTGGCGTCTGGCTTTTGCCTGGGCAGTTCCTCTGGTACTCGCGGTGGCGGCCCTTGTCTACTGGCGCTGTCTGCACAGTAAAGCCGAAAGAACAGCCAGGCCCGAACCCGCGATCTCAGCTGTAGAAAAATCCCGCCGCTCTCTGCTGCGGGATCCGAGGCTCTGGTCTCTGGGATTCCTGGGGTTTTTCTTCAGTGGCTCTCTGCTCGGCTTTCAGGGACTCTGGGCCGGGTCTTTAATATACAAAAGGTTTGCCGTTGACTCCGTCACCGCCGGCAATATCCTGCTGACACTGCATCTCGCGACCTCCGTCGGCTTCGCCGTTTCCGGCCTGGTCGCCAAGTATTTAAACGCCGTCCGCGCTTTCATCGTTCTCGCCCTGAGCTTCGCCTGCGCCCATTTTCTGATCGCCTTCAGCACCAGCATACCGCCCTTCATCGCCGGTTACATCCTCTTTGGCCTCGCCGGAGGCGGTTCCATCCTCGCCCTGACCCTGGCTCAAAACCTTGTGCCCCCATCGATCTCGGGATTCTCAACGACGATCATCAACGGCTTCGCCATCGGCGGCTCCTTTTGCCTGCAGTGGATTTTTGGTATAATTGTTGATTGGCCCCTTGCCCAAGGGTTTTTCCCGGCACCCGATTCATCTCATATAAGCGCGCTCCTCGCTTCGGCCTCGGCCCTGGCCCTGGCCCTGGCTGTTTTTTCTTTGTTTCATCGACACAATCAATCCCTCCCCTCATCTCCCCAGACTTTATACCTTGCTTGATTTTTCGCAGATTGCCAAGACCCTGAGGGGTGTCATGAAAAAAGGGCAGAGACCCTTGAAGCCCAAAGTGTTGTGGAAATATCACCGCCTGTTCTGGCGCGGGCTCTATGGCAGGCAGGGCTTTCATTTTGTCGCCGTTGAATGTCTGCAACTGTTGCATAATCTGCTGCAGCTTCTCGGCCTCGGATCCCTGGCCCCTTTTCTCGCCGTCATGGCAAACCCCGCTCTCATCGACAAGAGCAGGCATGTCCGCCTGCTCTACCAATGGCTCGACTCCTGGATCCATTTCGACAGCCGCACCCAATTCGTGTTGCTGTTCGGCACTGTCAGCGTCAGCGTCATCGTGTTTTCCATCTTCTTCAACACCGCCCTCCGCTTCTATAGAGACTGGTTATACAACGCCATTCACCGCTTCTCTTCAGGGCGCCTTTTTGGCTACTACATGAGTGAGACGACTGAATTCCATCTGCAGCATCATTCCTCCGATCTTCTTCGACGCATCGGAATGACCAACGACCTCGCCATTCTATGGCCCAGAGTGCCTTTTGCCATGGGCAGTCAGATACTCTTTGTCCTGATCATGTTCGTCGGCCTGTTCTACATAGACCCTCTTATGCTGGCTCTCGTCGGATCGACGCTCGCCGGCATCATCCTGATCCACCACAACATGAGCCAGTCCCTGCTGGCAGGGCTTGTGGCCGAGCAGTTGGAAATTGGAAAAAAATCGAAAAAAACCCAACAGGACGGCATCCACGGCCAACTTGAGATCCGCATGCAGGGGCTCGAACAGAAGCAGGCCCGGGAGTACACGAAACTTACCCGATCCGCCGACAAAAGACAGATCCTCTCCGCAATCATCCGCGATACCCTCAATCCCATGATCAGCGCAGCCATAGTGCTGATCACCTTCACCACTGTGATCGTCCTGATTGATCAATACGAGGCGGAGATCCTCTTTGCCCGCATCTCCATCTTCATGCTGATCTCCTACCGACTGCTGTCCCAGTTCACTCAGGTATCCGGACTCATCACCCAGCTTCGCTCCTCCCTGCCCAAGATCGAACTCATCGAGGAAGATTACAGGCAATCCCTGCGGTGGAACGGGCGCAAGGATTCGCAGCCGAAAAATATGAAGGCCATCAAGTCCTTTGACAAAGTCGAATTCCGCGGTGTCTGCTACCACTACCCGCAAAGCGACGAAGACGCCGTCACCGATCTCAATTTTTCACTGAACCCCCAGGAGAGCATCGCCCTTGTCGGCCCATCGGGTTCGGGGAAGACGACAACCGCCCGCCTGCTGATGGGGCTTGTGCAACCCCAGGAAGGCGAAATTCGGGTTGACGGCAGACCCCTGCCCGATCCCGCCCTGCCCTGGTGGAAAATCTTTGGTTACGTGCCTCAATCGACCTTTTTCTTTCAGGGAAGCATCCGCGACAACCTTCGCATCGGCGCCGGCCCCAAGGTCGATGACGACCACCTCTATCAAGTGCTCGACCAAGCCTGCCTGACCTCTCTGGTCGAGAGCCTGCCGCATGGCCTGGACAGTGATATCGGCGAGCGCGGCGCCAAGCTCAGCGGCGGCCAGTCCCAGCGCCTGGCCATTGCCCGCTCCCTGGTGCGGAATCCGAAAATTCTTGTATTCGACGAGGCGACGAGCTCCATGGATACGCTGACGGAAAGACAGATTGTCAACACCCTGAAGAATTTGGCCGGAAAACATCTGATCGTCACCATCGCCCACCGCCTCAGCACTTTCAGGAATGCCGATCGACTGTTCCTGTTCGATCAGGGAAGAATCGTCGATAGCGGCAGCTTCAATGAATTGCTACAGCGTTCCGGACTGTTCCAGGCGCTGGTCGGAGAGATCGAAGGGCAGCAGAATTCGGGTAGCGGCGATAACCTGAGTCTGTCGCCCGGCGTGGCGGCAGCGGCCCCCTAGGAGGGGAGCAAGGCTTCGAGCCGCTGCCGCGCCCGCGCTACCGCGGCCCTGACTTGAGCGGGAGCCGTGCCCCCCAACTGATCGCGGCGGGCGAGGGCGCTGTCGAGCGACAGGACCTCTCTGACCTCGGGCCCTATGTCCTGATGGAAGCTCTGCAACTCTTCGAGGCTGAGACTCTCCAGCAGACGGCCACTGTCTTCACAGGCACGAACAATTTTGCCGACCCTTTCATGGGCATCGCGAAAAGACAGACCGAGACCGACCAGATAATCGGCGAGGTCAGTCGCCAGAGGCATGCCCTGAGTCGCTGCCCGCCGCATGGCGTCGGGATTGGGATTGAGGCCCGCAGCCAGGGCCGCCAGCGCGCGCCATGAATCCGTCCAGGTGTCGACGCTGTCGAACAGAGGTTCCTTGTCTTCCTGATTGTCCTTGTTGTAGGCCAGCGGCTGGCCTTTGGCCATGACCAGCAGGCTCTGCAGGGCTCCGCAGACCCGACCGCACTTGCCGCGAATCAGTTCGGGCACATCGGGGTTTTTCTTCTGCGGCATGATCGAAGAACCCGTGCAAAAGCGCTCTGGCAGCTCGACAAAGCCAAAACCCGGAGAAGACCAGAGCACCAGTTCTTCGCACATGCGCGACAAGTGCACCATGGCGATGGCGGCATGGGCGCAGAACTCGAGCGCGAAGTCACGGTCGCTGACGGCATCGAGCGAGTTTTCGCAGAGACGGTCGAAGCCGAGGGCCGCGCGCGTCGCTTCGCGGTCGAGAGGAAAAGTCGAGCCGGCCAGGGCGGCCGCACCCAGGGGGGAAGAGTTGAGGCGCTTACGGCAATCGATCAGGCGCTCGACATCGCGCAAGACCATTTCAAACCAGGCCATGAGGTGATGACCAAAAGTCACTGGCTGGGCCGTCTGCAGGTGGGTAAAGCCCGGCATGGGGGTGGCAACATGCTCTTCGGCCCTTGTCAGCAGGGCCTCGAGCAGGAGACGGCCGTAGCCGAGAATCTCATCGATGGCGGAGCGCACAAAAAGGCGCAGGTCAGTCGCCACCTGATCGTTGCGCGAACGGCCTGTATGCAGGCGCTTGCCGGCTTCGCCGATGAGTTCAACGAGGCGCGCCTCCAGATGCATATGCACGTCTTCCAGCGCCGGCGACCAGGAGATGGCATCAACCCCCTCGGCGAGGATCTGGTCGAGGCCGCCCAGAATCTTCTCGAGGTCGTCCCGGCTCAAAACGCCGATCGACGCCAACATGGACGCATGCGCCCGGGAGCACTCTATATCAAAATCGAACAGCCTCCTGTCAAACGTATAGGAGGCCGTGAAGCGTTCGACAAAGCTGTCTATCGGCTCGCTGAAACGACCGCCCCAGGGCTTTTTCGACTTCTGCGGATCAGCTTTTTCGGGGCGGGAATCATTCATGGGAGAGAAGCGTCTGTATGCCTGGGCGACGAGCGGGAGGCTTCTTTGCCGCCCCCACCGTTTAATATTATGGTGCTTGCACTGGACATCCACCGCCTTCATTCATGAATTTATTGCGCATCGCCACCCGCACCAGCCCCCTGGCCCTGGCCCAGTCGCAGGAAGTGGCTGGACTGATCGAGCACCGCTGGCCCGGGATCAAAGTCGAACTGGTGCCTCTGATGGTTGCCGGCGACCGCATTCTCGACCGGCCACTGCGCGAAATCGAGGGCAAGGCGTTGTTCGTCAAAGAACTGGAGATGGCCATGCTCGAAAGGCAGGCAGATCTGGCCGTGCATTCCATGAAAGACGTCACCGCCGAGGTTGCCGGGGAATTCGTCTTTCCCGCCTTTCTGCCGCGGGCCGACCCCCGTGATGTCCTGGTAACGACAAGTCGCCAGAGCCTCGACAGTCTCCCGGCTGGAAGCCGGGTCGGCACTTCGAGTCTGAGGCGGCGCTGCCAGTTGCTGCACGCCTTTCCACAGCTGGAGATGCTCGATATTCGCGGCAACGTCGGCACTCGTCTGAAAAAGCTTGAAAAAGGCGAGTTTGACGCCCTGGCCCTGGCGGCGGCCGGCCTCCTGCGCCTGGGTCTGGAGGCGCGGATATCCTGCTGGATTCCACCCCAAACTCTAGTGCCCGCCATCGGACAGGGTATCATCGGTGTAGAATGCCTGCGCGAAAATTCTTCTGCCCGCAACCTTCTCAATGCGATCGATCACGGCCCGACACGACTGCGCATTGCCGCCGAAAGGGCCCTCAATCGCGCTCTGGGGGGCGACTGCCACGCGCCCATGGCGGGCTACGCCACAACCGGAGCTGGCCCGCAGCTGTCATTGCGCGGCCTCGTCGGATATCCCTCGGGGGAGAGATTGTTCAGCACCTGTGTCCGCGGCCACATTGCCAGCGAAGAGGACGCGCGGGAATTGGGCTATGAGGCCGCCAACCAATTGATCGCCCAGGGAGCTGACGGGGCCCTGCAGGAATCCAAGGCATGAAAAGCACCGACTCGAGCCCTTCCCCACCACGCCTCAAAGGCGTCAGGGTGCTGATCACGCGCGCCCAGGATCAGCAGGCAGGCCTGCGGCGGCGACTGGAAAATGAGGCTGCTGAGGTTCTGTCCCTGCCCTGCGTCAAAATCGAGTCGATCTCCGACCGCACCGCTGCCCGGGCCGGAGTTCGCTTTGCCCGCACCGCTGACATCGCCATCTTTTCCAGTGTCAATGCTGTTAAATTTGCGTTGCCGCTGGCCCCGCTTCCCTGGCAGGGCTCTCTGATCGCCGTCGGCAACGCCACGGCCCGGGCCCTGCGTGCGGCGGGTGCACAGAACCTGATTGTGCCCCCTCTCGGCAGCAGCGAAGAGTCGCAGGAGTTGCCTGCGAGAGGGGGCAGCGAAGAGTTGCTGGAACTGCCGGCACTGCAGAATGCCAGTCACCGTCTGGTTGCCATCCTCTGTGGACAGCGCGGCCGCGAACTCTTGCCGACGGAGTTGCGCCGGCGCCGTGCCGCCGTCGCCGCTGTCGAACTCTACAGAAGAGTGCTGCCCAAAGGAGATATGGATCTTTCGGGTGCGGCCACCTGCGATGCCGTCATGACCACGAGCTCGGAGATTCTCGGCAACTTCCTGTCTCTGTCCAAAAAAACCCTCGGGGAGCGGGAAAGGCCGCCTCTACTGATCGTCAATTCGGAGCGGGGAGCCAGGCGCGCCCTCTCTCTGGGCTATGACGAGAACTTTATCGAAACGGCCGCCAGCGCATCGAACCTCGACATGATTCAGGCCCTCGTCCGCCGCCTGACCAAGACAGCCGAGGGCGCATAGCCTGAGCCTGGGTGAGGGCGCTGTTTCCTCAGGCGTCGCGCCAGTCCGCTGGCCGCCGCTCGAGGAAGGCATTGATGCCTTCGCGGGCATCGGCGGCCATCATGTTCTTCGCCATGACTTCCCCTGTGTAGTCATAGGCCTCTTCCAGCGTCATCTCGAGTTGACGATAGAAGGCCTCTTTGCCGACAGCCACTGTTTTCGTCGACTTGGCCGCGATTGAGCGGGCGAGCTCGACTGTGCTCTGGCGCAATCTTTCGGGGGCGACAATCCGATTGACCAGACCGATGCGCTGCGCCTCCTCGGCCTGGACGCGCTCGCCGCCAAGCAGCATGGCCATGGCCGCCTTGCGCCCGACATTGCGGCTCAGGGCCACCATGGGGGTCGAACAGAAGAGACCTATATGGACTCCGGGGGTGGCGAAGGCCGCCCTGTCCGACGCCACCGCGAGATCGCAGGAGACGACCAGCTGACAGCCGGCTGCCGTAGCTACGCCCTGAACTTCGGCGATCACCGGCTGAGGCAGCCGCGGAATCGCCAGCATCATATCGGAACAACTGCGGAAGAGGCTGCGAAATTGATCGAGTTCCGAGCGGGCCGCGACCTCGCCGAGATCGTGGCCGGCACTGTATGCTTCGCCGGCCGCCGCGAGGATGACGACCCGCACAGAGCGGTCGCCGGCCAGTTGCTGCCAAGCACCGCTCATGGCAGCGATCAGTTGGTCCGACAAGGCATTGCGCCTCTCGGGCCGGTTGAGCGTCAGGATGCAGATGCCGTCCTGATCCTCCCGCAACAGCACAGGGGAGGCATTTTCTGATTTCAGGGCCGAGGCGGTGGAGCTGGACATGGGTAGGTTCGGGAAAAAGAAGGGAAAAGCAGGGCTGTTCCCCTAAAAATAACACAACTGGCGATCATGCGCCGAGCAGAGGCAGCCGCTTCGGGCGGTGAAAGGTGAACGCGATTGAGATGCAGTGCCTCAGCTCTTCGACCGGCAATTCGTCAGATTCTTCAAACAGGATGGCCCTGTTGTCTTCAAGGGTGAACAGGTCGGCATATAACTCTCTGAACGTTTTGACGAGCGGCGTGTTGCAGATAAAATAGATTCCATAGGTGTCCGGGGCCTTTTTCTTCCAGCCGATTGTCACTGTGCTGCCGCCCTTTGCCAGACAGGCGGGCTCGCCCCACTTCAGGGTTTCCTCCAGCATGTCGACGCCTTCCGTCTCTAATGCCGTTTCCAGCACCAATTGCCGAAGACGCATCATTTTTCTGCGCATGCGCGGCGGGTAGCCGTCGAATACTCTGGCAACGTCGGGGTTTTCGATTTTGGAAGCGGTCGCCATCCCCATGGGTACGGCCGTGCACGTCTCGCGCACTGGGCACTGTGCCCGGCTTTATCTGCGCTTGCCGACCAGTCCGCGCAGGGTCTCGTGGAGATCGGCGGGCAGGAGAATAAATTTGCCGTTGTCCGATTCGCCGAGGTTTTTCATCGCCTCCACATAGCGCTGGCCGAGCAGAAACTGCAACGGCAACTCGGCGTCATCGGTGGTTTCCCGCACTTGCAGAATCGCCTTTTTCGAAGCCTCGGCCAGCGTCACTTCGGCTTCGGCGTCGCGTTTGGCCGATTCCAACCGCCCCTCAGCCTGCAGAATCGCGGCCTGTTTCGCCCCTTCGGCGCGGGTCACCATGGCCTTGCGGTCGCGCTCGGCCGAAGCCTGTTGCTCCATAGCCTTCTGCATGGAAGCTGAGGGTTGAATATCCTGAATTTCGACGGTTTTGAGGGTGATGCCCCAGCCCTCCATATCGTCTTTGACCATGTCGCGCAAGCGCGACTTGATTTTTTCACGCGAGGACAGGGCATCATCCAGGCTCATCTCGCCGATGATTGAGCGCAGGGCCGTCTGCACGAGATTGCGCACGGCAACAGTGAAATCAACCACGCCGTAAACCGAGGCGACTGGATCCGAGACTTTGATAAAGGCCACGGCATTGGTCATGATGATGGCATTGTCAGAGGTGATGACCTCCTGTTGATCGATGTCGAGCACGATGTCCTTGGTAACGACCCTGTAGGCGACGCGGTCAAAGAGCGGAATGATCAGCGACAGGCCGGAAGGCAGAGTGCGCAGATAGCGGCCAAAGCGCTCAATCACCCACTCCTCGCCCTGGGAAACCGTGCGCACTCCCATGGCCAGCAGCGCAAACAGCAGTAAGAGAGCGGCGATGCTAATGATCAGCAGGCCTGTTTCGGCTCCCGTCATGAGTTAAACCTCCACAGTTTCGTTTGTTGAAGACGCGTCGGGCGCGGCCTCGGCGCTTACCTGGACCACCCCGTCCCCGTCAACGGATCTGATGATCAGGCGATCGCCCGGACCCGGATCCGGGCCAGCCCCAACGGGAGCGGTGAAAGCCCAGATATCCGACCCGCCTATCGGCCGCTGCAGGCGCAACAGGCCCCGCCCATCGGCGAACCGCACCACCACTCCGGCCTGACCGGGCAGCTCAAGCTGGGCCTGTTGCATATGCTTTTTGCTGTATCGCGGCCTCAGCACCACCAGCCACAGCGCCAGCAGCAAGGCCGAGAAGAGGCTGAACACCATAATCTGCTGCCACACCAGCATGGCCGGCGCAACCAGCTTCAACAGGCTGACAAAAACCGCGCCGAAACCGAACCAGACAAGAAAGTAAAGGTTGATGAGCGCTATATCGACGATCAGCAGAAAAGCACCGAATACAGCCCAGTGCCACCAGAGTAGTTGCAGGTTTTCCATGGCTCAAGTATAGCACCCTCGGAAGTTTTGCGGGAAAAGTCGCCTCCCGCGTCTGCCGACGGGGCAAACAGGGGCAAAAGGTTGTACTGGTAATACTTGGACGCGGACAGGCCCCAGACAGCAATAGTCCAGCCGTTTCAGTACCTTGTCTTTATCCTTGGGCGAAAGCTCTGCAAGCCCGGGATTCCGCCTGCCTGGCTCTTCAAAGAGCGGCCCCGACAAAACCACCTCTTTATTAAACCAGTAATCCCCTGTCTCCTGGCTCCCGGCTATCAGGTCTTCGGCTTCCGCGCAACCCGGCGGGGCCAGCCGTTCAGTGGCTACCATCGCTTGTTTCGATGGCGTGTCGGGCGCGTACCCGTTCGGGTCAAAGTCATCGCTGATTTTGCAGTCGGGCAGGTATCGCCGCAACTGGCCCGGGCATTTGACGATGGCGGCGTGAAAGTCCTTGCTGGGTGCTGCCCGCTGTTTGTCGCTCCAGCCAGTTGTTCCTTTGACAAGATGGGGCTGTGTATGGCAAAGTATCGGCGGTCGTCCGCGCCAAGGGGCAGCGCGTCCTTGCAGTTTGTGTAGATTATGCAGTTAGCTGTGTTACAAATGCCTGAGCCGCTTATAATCGGGGAGTTTGGTGCTGTCAAACCCCTCGCTGCCTTCCCTGCTCAAGCAGATCCGCCCCCAACGAAACTCCTGCGATGAAATCCCCCGCCAACCCTTTTGAGGCGCCGGAAATGGCGCGGGTCGCCGCCAACTTCGCACCCCTTTCTCCCGTCGCCTTCCTCAACCGGGCTGCGCTCGTCTATCCGAACAAGGTCGCCGTCATCGACGGCCTTCGCCGCCACAGCTGGCACCCGCTGCAGCAGCGGGTCCTGAAGCTGGCTGCCGGTCTGGGCCGGCACTGCCCTCAAGAATGCGATACGGTCGCCGTCCTGGCGGCCAATGTCAGCGAGCTCTTTGAGTTGCTCTTTGCCGCGCCCGCGGCCGGCGTCGTCGTCAATCCGCTGAACATCCGCCTCGACGAGGACAGCCTTGCCTATATGCTTGATCATGGGGGAGCCCGGCTGCTGATCGCCGACCGCAACCGCATGGAACTGGCCCGGCTTGCCTGCCTTGCCAGCGACTGTAAGCCTGCAGTGATCGAGGCCGGCGGCAGCGACTACGAAGAGCTGATCGCGAAGGCCCCCGAGGCGCCCGGACAACCCCTGGCCCTGCAGGAGCCGGGCGATGAGTGGCAGGCACTGTCGCTCAACTACAGCTCCGGCACCACCGGCCGCCCCAAAGGCGTGGTTTACAGCCACAGGGGCGCCTACATGACCGCCGTCGGCAACTTGCTGTCGTGGCGAAGTCTCGGGCCCGATTCGATCTACCTCTGGACCCTGCCCATGTTTCACTGCAACGGCTGGTGCTTTCCGTGGACGCTGGCCGCCGCTGGAGCCACTTCCGTCTGCCTGCCCCAGGTCTCGGCCGACAGCATTCTTGAGGCCTGCCGCAGCCATGGCGTGACCCATCTGTGCGGCGCCCCCATCGTGCCCGACATGCTCATGCAGGCCGCGGCTCAGGACCGCGCTTCCATGGCGGACGAGATCCACTTTCTCGTCGCCGCGGCCCCGCCGGCGCCGGCGATTCTGGATCGGGCCGCCGAACTCAACATTTCGGTGACCCACGTCTACGGCCTCACCGAAACCTATGGGCCCGCGGCCGTCTGTGAGTGGAAGAGCGACTGGGATCAATGCGCTCCCGAAGAGCGCTCGCGTCTGCGCTCGCGCCAGGGAGCGCCCTACGCGACCCAGTCGGGCCTGAGCGTGCGCGACCCCGAGACTCTGGAGCCCGTGCCGGCCGACGGCGAAACCCTGGGCGAGTTGATGATGCGCGGCAATCTGGTCATGAAAGGCTACCTCAAAAACCCACAGAAGACCTCCGAGTCCTTCGCCGGCGGTTGGTTCCACACGGGCGATCTGGGCGTGGTCGAGCCCGACGGCTATGTACGCATCAAGGACCGCGCCAAGGACATCATCGTTTCCGGCGGCGAGAACATCTCCTCCATCGAGATCGAAAGCTGTCTTCTGACCCACGAAGCCATCGCCGCCGCCGCCGTCGTCGCCGCTCCCGACCCCAGGTGGGGCGAGACGCCCTGTGCCTTTGTCGAACTCCATCCGCAGCAACAGGCTCCTTCGGAAGAGGATCTGCTGGCGTTTTGCCGCGCCCGCCTGCCTCACTTCAAGTGCCCGAGCCGCTTTGTCTTCGCCCCCCTGCCACGGACTTCGACCGGCAAGATTCAAAAATTCGCGCTGCGCCGGCAAGCCGCTGAAACGGACTGAAACGCCCTCTTGACAATCTCCGCAACGGCGGGCCGGCATCCCCCTCCTGGCCCCGTCAGGGCGGCCATCTTCTATAATTGATTGCCGTCGGGGTGTAGCTCAGCCTGGTAGAGCGCTGTCTTCGGGTGGCAGAGGCCAGAGGTTCAAATCCTCTCACCCCGACCAGTTTCCCCTGCCTCAATTCCGATCAATCATTGCGAACGGCCGTCCGCCCCGTCCCCTCATTGCGGTGGTGCGCGGCCCTCCACCTTCCCAGGACCTCTCTTCGTTGAACCATGCGCGCTTTGCGGCTATATCTTGACCGCGAATTGGCGGGCATCTCCGGCCGCATTCGCCTCCATGCCGCCGAAAGCCACCGCCTGCGCTCGGTCATGCGGGCGCGCCCGGGCGACGCCCTGAGGCTTTTTGATGGCTCGGGCTTCGACTACCCCGCCACCGTCATCCACGCCTCCCAGCCGGTTGAACTGGAGTTGAGCGGCCCGCCGCTGAAAGTCGAGCGGGAGGCCCCGCTGCGCATCACTCTGGCCCTGGCTCTGACCCGCGGCAGCCGTATGGATTTTGCCATTCAGAAAGGCGTCGAACTCGGGGTTGCCCGCATCGTGCCCCTGCTCTGCGCCCGCTCGGTCGTCTCAGCTAAAGATGCCGAATCGGCGGCCAGAAAAACCCACCGCTGGCGCGACATCTCCATCCATGCCTGTGAGCAGTGCGGCCGTTCCGTCATTCCCGAAGTGCAGCCTCCTCTGCCATTTTCCTCCTGGCTGGCGACTCCGGCCCCCGGGGCTCGATTTATCCTCCACCCCCCAGCGGTTCAGCCCTTGGCCAGGGTGGCTCTGGGAGGCCCGCAGGCCTCCCTTCTGATCGGCCCCGAGGGCGGTTTCACCGATGAAGAGGTCTCCTCCGCCGAGCAGAGCGGTTGCATCGGAGTCCACCTGGGCCCCCGCATCCTCCGCAGCGAAACTGCAGCCTGCGCCGGCATGGCGACCCTCATGGCCTGTCACGGAGACTGGCGCGATCGGGGGACAGGGGGCGGTTCCCTTAAATCTTCACCGAAGCCATGAGCGACGTCGCTGCCGCCCATTTCCGTTTTATGCCCCAGCTGTCTGGACGGGAAGGCAATCTGCGGGGTCTGCCCGAGACGGCCCAGGCCATGGCCGCCGTGGAGATGGCCCGCGAAGAAGAGCGCCTGGTGCTGTGGGTATTGCCCAGCATGGCCGCGGTCGCGCGCGTCCGACCGACCCTGGAGTATTTCGCCGATCAGAGCATGCCCGTTCTCTCGCTACCGACCTGGGAGACCCTGCCCTTCGATGTTTACTCGCCCTCGCCCGACAGCGTCGGTGAAAGGCTCGAGACTCTGCACTGCCTCCCCCAGATGAAAACCGGAGTAGTGACCGCTTCGGTCGAGTCCCTGATGCAGCGGCTACCGCCGCCCTCTTTCATTTCCATGCGCTCTCTGGTGGTGAGCGTGGGCGATCGGGACCAGACTCGGAGTCGACTGATAGAACGCTTTTCCGGCAACGGCTATGTGCCCGTATCTCAGGTGTCGCAGCAGGGGGAGTTCGCCGTTCGCGGCTCTCTGGTCGACGTCTGGCCCATGGGGCAGAAGAAACCGATGCGCCTCGACTTCATCGACGAAGAGGTGTGCGAAATCCAGCTGTTTGACGCCGAGACCCAACTGGCCGCTGAGCGCTGCGATCGCATCCATATTTTTCCGCGCCATGAGTTCGCCTTTGAGGACAGGGTCATCGCCGACTTCAGAACCCGACTGAGTCAACTCTTTCCCAGAGGCGACGGAGACTCTCTGATTGCCGATATCGAGCGCGGTATCCGCCCGCCCGGGATTGAAAACTACCTGCCGCTCTTTCATGCCGAACTCGTCAGCTTCCGCGACTATTTGCCGGCGTGGGCCGCCGTCCTCGTCGCCGCTGGCAGCGACGAGGCGGCCGGGTTTTTCCACGATCTGGTCACCCAGCGCTGCCGCCGCCAGCAGGAACTGGGCGAGAGGCCGACGCTGGCTCCCGATCTGCTCTACCTCGACCCGCAGGAGCTGGCGTCAAGGCTGAGGCCTGCCCTGGCTGTCGACGAGAAAAAACGGGGCAGCGACTGCGGCGCCCGGCCGCTGCCGGCGAAGAGCCTTCAGGGAGCCGATGCCCTGGCTTCATACATTGAGGATTTCTGCCGCCAAAGGCGCGGCCTGGTTTTAATTGCCGCAGCCTCCAGCGGCCGCCGCGAGATCATCGGCGACGCCCTGCGCCGGCGGCAACTGCCCTTCCGGATCGCCGAGCGCTGGCGCGACCTGCCGGCGGCGACTGAAACGCAAATCTGCCTTACGACCGCCGCCATTGACGGCGGCTTTACCCTCGGTGAAAAGGCCTGGAGCTTTGCCCTTATCAGCGATCTCGCCCTCGACGATTCCGCCGCCCCTCAGCCGCAGGAGGGCCTGGCCGCCTTGACCGGCTCGGCCGCCGCGGACCAGGATGCCTTTGGCTTTGATCACCTGTTGTTGGATGCGCCGGTGATTCACGAAAAGCAGGGTATCGGGCGCTACCGCGGCCTGGAGATGATCGATATCAACGGAGTTGCCAATGAGTTTCTGCATATCGAGTACAGGGGCGGTTCGCGCCTCTATGTACCGGCGCAGGATTTCGGTCTGGTGCAGCCCTATGTCGGCGGCGACGGCGAGGACGCCCCCTGGCATGAGATGGGAGGGCGCGAGTGGCAGCGCACCCGCAGGCGGGCAGAGAAAAAAATCCAGGATGCCGCCGTGCGCCTGCTCGAGCTCTACGCTCGCCGCGAGAGTCAGCGGGGCCACAGCTTCGATGTCGATGAAGAGGCTTACAGACGCTTTGCCTCCGCCTTTCCCTTTCAGGAGACGCCGGATCAGCAGCGGGCCATCAATGAAGTGATCGCCGACATGCGCGCCGCCCGCCCCATGGATCGTCTGATCTGTGGCGATGTCGGCTTTGGCAAAACGGAAGTCGCCATGCGCGCCGCCTTTGTCTGCGCCCTCGACGGCTGGCAGGTGGCGGTGCTGACGCCGACAACGCTCCTCGCCGAACAACACCACCGCACCTTCAGCGACCGCTTCAGCGGCCTGCCGCTGAATCTGGGGCTGCTGTCGCGCGTGGCCGGCCAGGACGCGACGCGGCAGACTATTGAAGAAATCGGCAACGGCAACTGCGATCTCGTCATCGGCACCCACCGCCTGTTGCAGAAAGACATCCGCTTCAAGCGACTGGGGCTTCTGATTGTCGATGAGGAGCACCGTTTCGGCGTGATCCACAAGGAGCGCATCAAGGAGCTGCGCGCCCACATCGATGTGCTGTCGCTGACCGCCACCCCCATACCGCGCACTCTCCAGCAGAGCATGACAGGACTGCGCGATCTGTCGCTGATCTCCACGCCTCCTCCGCGGCGCCAGCGCATCAAAACCCTGATTCATGAGTGGGACGACGACCTGATTCACGAAGTCTGCCAGCGGGAACTGCTGCGCGGCGGGCAAATTTTTTATGTCCACAACCGTATATCCTCCATTGAGGAGGCGGCTGAACGGCTCGCCCAGATTGTGCCAGAGGCGGGCATGCGAGTGGCGCACGGTCGCATGAGCGGGCGCGAACTGAAGCGCATCATGAGTGATTTCCTCCATCAGCGTTTCGATATTCTGGTCTGCACGACCATCATCGAGTCGGGGATCGACATGGCCAATGTCAACACCATCCTGATCGACCGCCCCGATCGCCTCGGGCTGGCCGAGCTCCATCAGTTGCGCGGCCGGGTGGGCCGTTCCAGCCATGTGGCTTATGCGCTCCTGCTGACGCCGCCGCCCTCGGTCCTGAGCCGCAACGCCAGCAAACGCCTGGAAGCCATCGCCAGCTACGACGACCTGGGCATAGGCCTGCACCTCGCCATTCAGGATCTGGATATCCGGGGGGCCGGCGAGCTCCTCGGCGAAGAGCAGAGCGGTCATGTCGAGGACATCGGTCTGCAGGGCTTTCAGCGGATCCTGAAGCGCGCCATGGCCGAGGTCGGCCGCCAGAAGGACGCGCCGGCGCCGGAAGAGGAACCGGATATCGACTTCGGCCTCTCGGCCATGCTGCCGCACACCTACATTCAGGATGCCGCCCTCCGCCTCAAGCTCTATAAACAGCTTGCCAGCTGCGAAGACGACAGCGCCCTCGAACGGGTGCGCGAAGAAATTGAGAACCGTTTTGGCCCCTCTCCAGCACCTGCGCGCAATCTATTCGCTACAATGCAAGTGAGAAAGCGTTGCCGCCTCCTGGGAGTGAGCCGGCTCCGGGCCCATGCCGATGGCGGCCTTCTGCAATTCAGCCAGACAACCTCCCTTGCCCCTGCCAAAGTGGTTGAACTCTTGCAGGAGGACCCACCTCTGTATCGTTTCGATCGCCAGCAGACACTACGATTTTCCCTTGACCTCAAAGACAATCTACAGCGCCTTGACTTCGTTTTCCGCCTCCTCGATCGGCTGGCGGCTTAAGTTCACCCTGGCCGCTTTATGCCTGGCGGCTTCTCCTGTCGTCCACGGCCAGCAGGGCGACGCCGGCGAAGAGTCGGCACCTGAAACCACGGGCCAGGCTTCAGTGCTGGCGGCCAGCGAGGCCCGCGAGCAGCTGAAAGCCCTGCTTGAAAGGCAAAAGCCGGTCTACGAGGTGGAGATGTTGATTTTCGAGAATCTCGAAGTCCCCGGCCTCTCCATGCAAAAATGGCCCGAAAAAACCCTGATTCCCAGCCTGGATGGCCTGACGGCCATGCCGCCCGATGTCCATGTCCGGGACCCGGAGCCCAGCGCCGAAGAAGCTTCGGCGTCCCTCGCCCGGGAGCAGGCGGGAAACTTTCTGGGCGGCAGGCGCTCCCGTTCAACGCCGCCGCGGGAAACAACAGCCCCCGGCAAGACTCCGACCGCAACCCTCGGCGCCGGCAGCCCGGAAAATGCCAGCCTGACTGAAACGATCGAAGCCAGCGCCCCTGAGACAACCACGACCTTGACCCTGGATCAGGAAGCGGCCGATGACAGTCGGGAGATTTCACTCCTGTTGACCGATGCAGAGATCGATTTCAGCCGCCTCCATGTCACTCTCACCCTGGATGCGTCCCTGCAGCCCATGCTCCGAAGCCAACTGAGCTTTCTCGATATCAAAAAAAGCATGGAAGAATCGCCACACTACCGCATCCTTGCCCATCTGGCCTGGCTCACTCCCAAGCCGGTACCAGGGGCCTTTGCCCAGTATCACCTGACCGGCGGCGAACGCTGGTTGCTGGAGGCCAGCGACAGCGACGTCATCAATGCGGCCTCAGCAGTCAAGTCCATGCTGCAGGCGAGCTTCCGCATGCTCGACGGGACCCGCGAACAGATCTCCCCCGGCAATCGGGTCTTTGCCACCCGGGCACTGAACGGACGCTTCTGGATTGTTGCCCGCCGCTTTTTTCACTTCAATGCCGAGCTGGTGTTGACGCAGAAAAAAACACGCCGAACGCCGATTTTGCTGAATGCAGCCGCGGATGGAGACTCAGCCGAAGCGCTGGAGCAGGTGGAAATACGCCTGGCCGTCGCCCCCTCGCCAACCTTTATGCAGAGCTATCCGCTGAGCCTCAGCCGCCGCCTGAGGCGCAACGAACTGCATTTTATCGATCATCCCAAGCTCGGCATCCTCATCCGTATCCGCCGCATCCAGCGAAGCCGCTCCAGCTCCCAATGAAGAGCCCGCGACCCCGGGCAGCGATCAATCCCGTCTGACCGCCATGCCCCTGTCAAAACTCGGAGAACGGGCAGTTGAATGGACCTCCCGGCTCGTCAGCCTGAGATCCCTGACGCCCAACGATGGCGGCTGCCTGCAATTGGTCGGCCAGCACCTGGAGACTCTCGGATTTGCCACGGAACGCCTGGATCGAAACGGAGTCGCCAACCTTTGGGCCCACCGCGGTCGGGGTACGCCCCTGCTGTTGTGGCTCGGCCATGTGGACACTGTACCCGCGGATCCCGAGGAGCAGTGGAAGTATCCCCCCTTTTCCGGCACCCGCGCCCAAGGGGCCGTACATGGCCGCGGGGCCGAAGACATGAAAGGGGGTCTGGCCGCCTTCCTCGCCGCCCTTGAAGAACTGGGGCCGCAGTTGCCGCCCGCCGACGCCGAGGGCGGCCTGAGCCTGCTTCTGACCAGCGACGAAGAAGGCGAGGCTCTATGGGGCGTGCGCCATGCGGCTGCCGTTCTCGCCGGGCGCGGCTCACTGGCCGGACTCTGCCTCGTCGGCGAGCCCTCCAGTGACGGGCAGAGCGGCGATCGCATCCGCGTCGGCCGCCGCGGCTCGCTGAGCGGCCTTCTGAGGGTGCGCGGACAAAAGGAGCATGTGGCCGCCGGCAGGGGCGCGGCCAATCCCATCCACAGCGCTTCCGCTGCGCTGGCTGCCATGGCCGCCGAGGATTGGGGGGATGCGGTCACCAAAACTTTTCCGCCGACGAGCTTCCAGTGCACCAGCATCGAATCCGATTCCGGAGCCGTCAATGTCAGCCCCGATACTCTCAGAGCCTGCTTCAACCTGCGCTTTTCTCCGGCAGTCACCGCCAATGCCCTGCAGCAGAGGATTGAGCAGCTGTGTCGCCAGCACGCCCTCGATTTTGAGATCGAGTGGCGCCCGAGCGCCGAACCCTTCAGTTCAACCCCCGGGATGTTGCACTCGGCCGTCGAGCATGCGGCCATGAAGGTCGCCGGCCTCACGCCTGAGCGCTCAGCCGGCGGCGGCACCTCGGACGGGCGCTTCATCGCCCCTTATGGAGCCGAAGTCGTCGAACTCGGCGTGCCCTACAAAACCCTGCACCAGATCGATGAGCGGGTGGCAGAAAAAGATCTGGAGCAGCTGGGGCAGATCTACCTTGAGGTCCTCAGGCGCCTTTTTGCCTCCTAGCCGCTGCGCTTTTTCGAGATCTTTTCAGGGGGAGCAATCAGAAAATCGTCGAGCACGGGGGGCTGAGTCCGCCACAGGCGCAAAATCCGCTCAAATTTCCCAGGATCTTTCATGAGCACCGCCTCCTCGGAGGCAGGGGGAAAGTGCATGTCCTCCAGACGCGACAGCCAGAAGCGCATGGCCGCCACCCGCAGCATGTGCGGCCACAACTCGTGCTCCCTGTCGATAAAAGGCCGTTGACTGCGGTAGCTGGACAAGAAAGCCGCCGCCCTCGCCGCGTCGAGCCCTCCTTCCCCTGTTGTACACCAGTCGTTGACGGCGATAGCCACGTCCAGCAGCAGGGCGTCCTTGCATGCGTAGTAAAAATCGATGATGCCGGCAATTTCCCCGCTTTCATTAAAAAGCGCATTGTCGACAAAAAAATCGGCGTGCACGATTCCCTCCGGCAGATCCAGATTCGGGTTTTGCTCGATTTCGCAGAGCTCGGAACGGCACAGGATCGCCGTCTCTTCATCGAGACTTCCACGGCTGAGCAGGCGTTCGCCAACTTTGAAAAACCACTGATATCCGCGGGGATTGGCCCGCTCCATATCGACCTCGGGCACTACTCTGTGCATCCGGCCAAGCCAGGCACCGGCAGCGGCGCAGTGCCTCAGGTCGGGGGGCTCGACATGGTGCCCTTCGATGCGCTCGACCAGAACCGTCGGGCGATCCTGAAGGATTTGCATGCTCAAACCGTCGCTGGCCACTATGGGCCTCGGACCCGAAAGGCCTTTGGCATGCAGGAAGAGGCACAGCCGGCAGCTGAACTCCAGATCCTCGCTGCTCCCCTGCTCGATCAGGGTCAGCACGAAGCGTCCCCGAGTCGTGTCGACAAAATAGTTGGTGTTGGTGACGCCCTGATAGATGCCCTCATACTTGACCAGTTCGCCAATGTCGGGGTAGCGGGCGAGAAAGCCCTTCAGCACTCGCTCCTCAAGGCGCACGAAAAGAGCCATGGTCAGTCGGCCCGCAGGTGATTCGAAGTGGCGATCGGCGTCGGATAGCGGCGGACGATCCAGAAGGACGAAGCCGCAAAGGCGATGATGGCCGCACTTTCAATCAGGGTCGAGGCGCTTTCGGACACCAGGCCGTTGTGCAGGGCGAGCAGCGCCAGCAACAGCGAAAATTCGCTGATCTGTCCGAGGCGGACGCCAATCTGCTGTGATAGATCGACCTCTTCGCGAAAACGCTCAAGCAGAAAGCGAAACACCCATGGCTTGATGAAAAGCGCCACGCCGGCGAGCAGCAGGGCCGGCAGAGCCACATCCGCCAGGAGCGGCAACTTGAGGCTGGCCCCCAAGGCGACAAAAAACAGAATCAAAAAGAAATCCCGCAGCGGTCGCAAAGCCTCGGCCAGATAGCGTGAGACCGGATGGACCGCCAGCGACACCCCGGCGATGAAGGCCCCCACTTCATGCGGGATACCCGCCAGGGAGGCCGCCTGAGCCCACAACAGGCACCAACCGATGGCGAGCAAAAAGATAAACTCACGCACCAGTTCGAACTTCTCCACCAGAGGCATGAGCACATGGCGGGCGCCGAACCAGGCGGCGGCGATCAGTAGCGGCATGGACATCAGCTTGACCGCTATGGTCGCCGAGGGCGACAGCAGGGTACCGGCGACGGGCCCCCCCAGAAAGGCAAAGACGATAATGGCGATCATATCCTGAAGCAGCAGGATGCTGACGATGATGTTGCCCATGCGCTGGTGGTGCAGGGCCGTCGTCGGCAGGAGTTTGATGCCGATGATGGTGCTGGAAAACATCTGGGCGATGCCGATCAGGATCACCTCCGTCCAGTTGAAGCCAAAGGCAAGGGCGATGGCGGCGCCCAGGGCGCCGAAGCACAGGCAACTGAGAACGGTGACGACCACGGCCTCGCTGAGCAGGCGTTTCAAGTCTGCCGGCTCCAGATTCAGCCCGAGTAGAAACAGCAGAAAAGCGATGCCGATCTCCGATACTTCGGCCACTTGGGGGACATCGGCCAGCAGCGAGAAGCCGTAGGGCCCCAGAACAAATCCGAGTAGCAGATAGGCGAGCAGCAGCGCCTGGCGGGCGTAGAGCACCGCAGCGGCCAGGGCGGCCGCCCCGATGAAGACGATGGACAGCAGATCAAAGGTGGACAAGGCGTGGAGAGGTTCTGCAGATACTGCAAAAAGAGAAAAAACCGGGAGTCGTTTTGCGACTGAAAAACAGGGACGGTAGAGCGCCTCAGACTTCAGGCGCAAAACCTTGCTTTATAATAAGGTGCTCAGTCGTTTCTCGACCGCAGTTGGAACGGCAAACTTCGCCCTTTCCGCTTTTTTCCCTGCTCCTTCGGGCAGGGGAAACTGAAATCGCAGGGCTTTGCTGCACCGCCTGACTCCGCTGCTTTCAACCTTTCTTCTTATTTGGACTCCATCAAGATTCACAGACAGGAACTCCCCCTTATCCATGGCAAAGAAAAAATCTCGACGCAGTTCCCGCCGGCCAGTTCCGGCACAGAGCCCGGCCGGCGCCCAGGCCTCGAAAAAAAGCCGGCAGGCCCAGGATAGAGCCGAAGCCGGGACAGGAAAAGGCTGGGGCCAGAGGACTCGCGCCACCAGCACAGACAACTACAGCAATATCGGTCTTTTACCCCCGCCTGCAGCCGGCGCCTCCCGTCTTGTCTCCAACTGGTTCTTTGTCGCGCTCATGGTGGTCGTCACCGGCCCCGCCCTTGTCGCCCAACCGGGGGCGATCAGCATCGCCGCCCCCCTGATTGAAAAAGCCAGCTTTGCGGAAATTGCCGCTTTCGCCTGTGTCGCCGTCTGGCTCATCATGCGTTTTGTCAGGCAGGATGGAGCCCTGCTGCCAAGGCTCAAGTTCCCGCCCCTGATCTGGCCCATAGTGGTGCTCACCGCCTGGGGCGCAGCCTCGGTTTTATGGGCGCACAACTCCGACTATGTGATCGTCATGACCTTGCAGTGGCTCACCGCCCTCCTGACCTTCGTCATGATGCTGTCGGCGCTCGACAGCGAACGCCGTATCCGCTCCTTCTATCTGGTTTTCTGCGGCACGGCCATCTTTGTCTCTTTCATCGGCATCGCCCAGAGCCTCTACAATGTCGACTGGTATGTGCAGTCGGCGCCGCCCGCCTCCACCTTCAACAACCGCAACATGGCCATGCACTACATGGTACTCTGCCTGCCTACGGTCATGTCCATGTTGCTGTTGGCGCCGCTCAGGCCTCGCTTTATGCGGGATGCCTACCTGACCGTTGTCCTCGGAATGGTACTGTTGTACGTGCTCCTGACGCAGACCCGCGCGGCTCTGCTCTCGGTCGGCGCGATTCTGTTTGTCTTCGCGATTTTTCTGGCGCTCAACTGGTGGCTCCGCCTGCGGAAACGTCCGAAACGCCAGTACAGTCGTCAGAAAAAATTCCAGCGCATGGGCCCGGCGATGATGTTGTGCATACTTCTCATCATCGGTTTAAGCTATTTCTTCTCGCCGCCTGGATACAAAAAGCGATACAACAACTTCATGGTCCGCCTGGGCACAATCAAAGAAGACATGAAAGACTACCACCAAGGGGGCAACTCACGTTGGGGCATCTGGCGCGGAACCTGGGAGATGTACAAGCAGAATCCCATCCTCGGAGATGGTCTGAACTCCTTTGAATACTCCTACGAACACTACACCGACGACCTCTCGCCCTTCTCGACGCGCCGGGCCCACAACGATTTCTTTCAACTGCTGGTGGAGCTTGGAGCCATTGGCGGCATCCTGTTCCTGTGGATGGTGTTCACTGCCTTCTATATGTGGTTGCGCGTGTTCCTCCATTTATGGAAATCGGACAACGACCACGACCTCTATCTGTTCATGGCCCCGAGCCTGGGTCTGATCGGCACCTTCGTCAATGCCAATTTCAGCTTCCCCTACCAGATCATCGTGCCACAGATCATTTTCATGTGCTATTTTGCCATCATCAGCGCCTACTATCTGAAGGTGCGAAAAGCAGAGCAAGCTGGCCGTCAGGATGCCCTTGAGGAGCCGGAACAGGCGGTGGCCCGATTCCGGTTGCGCCTGCCGCGCCTGTCCCTGGCGTTCAACCAGAAAACCCTGATCGGCAGTGTCGTGATCATCCTGCCGCTGCTGATTGTCGTCTCTGTCCTCAACGTCCGCTGGTTCGGCGTCATCCGCTACCTGTCAGACCGCATCGGCCGGCCGCAGGTCATTGCCGAGGCGACCAAGCAGTCGCTTGACGGGCTGGCGATTCAACACTACGCCTTTCCCGAGGTGATCGCCGCCATCGA
Source organism: Candidatus Porifericomitales bacterium (assembly GCA_965237735.1). Lineage (GTDB taxonomy): Bacteria > Pseudomonadota > Gammaproteobacteria > CBDEFV01 > CBDEFV01 > CBDEFV01. The sequence goes on from CBDEFV010000007.1 coordinate 370,297, forward strand.
TACTTTCTACAATTCGCTTAAACAACCCGGGTCACGGCAGGCTCAGTTTAATCTGTTGAAATACCATTCGGACCATTCGGAGTTCAACGGCTTTCGACAGCTGAGTCGACTGATCGAGTTCTATGCCAGCCGCAATGACTACGAGAACGCCAAAAAGTACATCGAAAAGTTGATGGAGTGGACGCCGCGTCGCTATCAGCCGGTCATGCGCTATCTACGTCTGCTGCAAGACGGGCGGGAAGAAGACAGGATCGCCGAGGTCTACCGCAGCATTGAGAACCCCGGGAAATTCGCCGACCAACCGATCATCCTGCGACGGGAACCGAACAACGACACCATTTTCCGCCTGGCGAAAATCGCCCATGAACAGAAAGATCCCGAGACGGCCTCGGCTCTGCTCGCTTCACTGAGGACACCAAAACAAGAGAAAAGCATGAAAAAAATTGGCCGCTACTGGCAGGCTCAGGCCCTGTATGGAATCGTTCTATGCGAACTCGGCGACAGCGATGGGCGACAGCTCCTCACGGATCTTGCCAAGGAAAAGCCGCAGTGGCGGAAACGGGCGGAGGTTCGCACCGCCCTTGAACTGGCCGCCTGTAAAAAAGAATCCTGAGGCTGTGACTGTGAGGGGCATATGAAGGCCCCGCTCAAACAGTTGCTCAGCGATCGCCCGTGGCTCTTGGCCGACGGCGCCATGGGCACCCGCATGTTCGCTCTCGGGCTGGAGGCCGGAGAGGCACCGGAGCGCTGGAATCTCGAGCAGCCGGAAAAGGTGCTGTCCGTTCATCGCGGCTTCGTCGAAGCCGGAGCCGACATCATCCTGACCAACAGCTTCGGCGGCAACCGGCTGCGACTGAAACTGCACAAAAGACTTGAAGAGCGTTGCACCGAGCTGGCGACAGCCGCCGCCCGCCTCGCACGCCAAGTCGTCGACGACAGCGATCGCCCCATCGTCGTCGCCGGGTCCATGGGGCCGACCGGCGATATTCTCGGCCCTGCCGGAACCCTGTCCGAAGACGAGGCTGAGACCGTCTTCAGCGAACAGGCTCAAGCCCTGGCCGAAGGCGGCGTCGATGTGCTCTGGATCGAAACCATTTCATCGATTGAAGAGCTCGGGGCTGCCTGCCGTGGCGCTGCCAGTTCTGGCTTGCCTTATGTCTGCACTCTGACATTCGACACCAAGGGCTCGACCATGATGGGCACCCGGGCCGCTGAGTTTTCGTCGGTTGCGTCTGCCTTCTCCCCCCTCCAGTCGCCCTCGGAGCCAATTGCGGCGTCGGACCGGCACAGCTGGTGGCAACTGTGCTGGAACTGTCGGATGCCAGCGCCAAGGGAAACATTGACATTCCCATTGTCGCCAAAGCCAACTGTGGCGTGCCCTCTTACAGGGATGGCGTCATCCACTACGAAGGCACGCCCGAACTCATGGCCGAGTACGCCCTCAAGGTGTGGGCCGCTGGCGCCCGCATCATCGGCGGTTGCTGCGGCACCGACTGCCCACAGCTGGCCGCCATGCGAAAAGCGCTGGAGACTTGTGAGGAAGCCGGTCCTCGCCCCAGCCTTGAAGAGGTCGTCGAGAGCCTCGGTGAAGTTGATATGCCTCTGCAAGCGGCCGACCTTGCCCAACGGGCCGGCCGCCGCCAAAGCCGCCGGCAGAGCCGTTCATAGGAATCGTCTACAGGGGCCTGCCGAAAAAACCGGCGCTCTGATTGTGATTCCCCCGGGATGAAATCAGGCGGCAAGGATGCGCCGAAAATCGGCGATTACGCTGTCGTAGCGATTCCTGTCGGCCTCCCTGCCACAGCTGAAGAGTGCCGACCCCGCAACAAAAATATCGACGCCGGCGGCTTTTAGCCGGGCGAGATTGTCGGGGCCGACGCCGCCGTCAACTTCAATGGGGACCTGCGGCTGGCCGGCATCGTCGAGCAGCTGGCGGATCTGGCTGACCCTGGCCAGGGACTGGGGGATGAATTTCTGCCCGCCAAAGCCCGGATTGACCGACATGACGAGGACAAAGTCGAGCTCGGAGACGACCCCTTCCAGCCACTCGATCGGAGTGGCCGGATTGAGCGCCAGGCCTGGGCGACAGCCGCGCTCGCGTATCTGGGCCAGGCAGCGATGCACATGGTCGGCCGCTTCGGGGTGAAAACTGATCCAGTTGGCGCCGGCGGCGGCGAAATCATCGATCAACCGCTCGACCGGACGCGTCATCAGATGAACATCGAGCGGGGCTTCGATACCGTAATCACGCAGGGCCCGGCAGACGAGGGGGCCAAAGGTGAGGTTGGGCACATAGTGATTGTCCATGACATCGACATGCACCAGATCGGCCCCGGCGGCCAGTACCCTTGAGACCTCTTCACCGAGACGGGCAAAATCGGCAGCCAGAATCGAGGGTGCGATCAGGGGCGTTCCGCCTCTTATGGCTTTCATGGCGGCCTCAGTTCGACTGCCTGGCGACGAGGGCGAGGGCGCGCTCCGCCACCGCTTCGGCAGTGACGGCAAAATGCCGGTAGAGATCGCCCGCGGGGGCCGAGGCGCCAAAGCCCTCCATGCCGATAAAATCGCCGCCCCCGGCGAGCCACTCATCCCAACCCAGGCGCACCGCGGCCTCAACGGCAAGGCGTGGCGCCCGGCCCAGGATTTTCAGGCGGTAATCGGCATCCGTCTGGCGGAACAGTTCCCAGCAGGGCATGGAAACCACCGCCGTCTTCAGGCCCCTGGTTTCAAGCAGATCCGCTGCCTCCAGGGCGATGGAAACTTCCGAGCCGCTGGCAAGAAGGGTCAGGTCGCGATTTTCCGACTGGCGCAACAGGTAGGCTCCCTCTGCTGTCGGGTTCGACCCCGGACTCTGCTCAAATCCAGCGCGCAGAAAGGGCACCTTCTGTCGCGTCAGACAGAGCACCGAAGGCCCCTTGTCAAGCAGCGCACTCTGCCAGGCTTCCAGGGTTTCCATGGCATCTGCCGGCCGGTAGACGCGGAGGCCGGGAACGGCCCTGAGAGCTGCTACATGCTCAACTGGCTGGTGTGTCGGCCCGTCCTCGCCGAGGCCGATGGAATCGTGCGTCATGACAAACACCACCGGCAGTTCCATGAGGGCGGCCAGGCGCATGGACGGCCGGCAGTAATCGCTGAAAGCGAGGAAAGTACCGCCGTAGGCAATCAGGCCGCCATGCAGGGCCATGCCGTTGAGGGCAGCTGCCATGGCATGCTCCCGCACTCCGTAGTGGATGTAGCAGCCGGCATTGTTGTCGCAAGTGAAGGTCGTCTGATCGGCTGTGCGGGTTCCGTTGGATTCACTCAGATCGGCCGATCCGCCGACGAGGTTGGGCAGGCCCGCCGACAGGGCACTCAGTACCCTGTTGGACGCTACCCGCGTCGCCGCCTCGGGGCATTCGCTGCTCCACTGCCTGATCAGGGGAGCCAGAATCTCGCCAATCCGGGAACTGGCGTTGTCCAGCGAGCGCAGAAAATCCTGCCCCCTGCTTCCCGCCTGCTGCACCCTCTCTTCCCAGGCGAGTCGCCCGGCACGGCCCCTGCCGCCGATGGAGCGCCACTCCTGCCGGATTGCCTCGGGAATCGAGAAGGGCGCATGGGGCCAATCCATGCGGACCCGCACACCGGCGATTTCATCGGCCCCCAGAGGAGCTCCATGGGCCTGGGCGCTTCCCTCTTTCGTCGGTGCGCCCCAGCCAATGCGGGTGCGGCAGGCAATCAAGGACGGGCGCGGATCGGCGGCGGCGGCCTCCAGGGCTGCGGCGACAGCTGGGCTGTCGTGGCCATCGGCCTGCTCCACGTGCCAACCACAGGCACGAAATCGGTCAACTATGTTCTCGCTGCGGCTCAGATCGGTCGAGCCGTCGATGGAAACGGCATTGTCGTCAAAAATGGCATTCAGCCGCCCCAGCCCCAGATGGCCGGCGAGGCTCGCCGCCTCATAGCTGATGCCTTCCATGAGACAGCCGTCGCCCACCAGCGTCCAGGTGCGATGATCGACCAGATCCGCTCCCCATTGGCTGCGCAGCCGGGCCTCGGCGATGGCGAGGCCGACCGCATTGGCAAAACCCTGGCCCAGAGGCCCGGTGGTCGTCTCAATGCCGGCAGCGGGCTCCTTTTCGGGATGGCCGGCAGCCCTGGACCCCAGTTGGCGAAAATTCTGCAACTCGGACAAAGGCATCTTTTCATAGCCCGTCAGATAGAGCAGCGAATACAGCAGCATGGAGCCGTGACCGGCCGACAGCACGAAGCGGTCGCGGTCGGGCCACTCGGGGGCAGAGGCATCGTATTTGAGTTGGCCGGCAAAGAGCTCTGTCGCCACGTCGGCCGCCCCCAGAGGCAGGCCCGGGTGGCCGGAAGCCGCCTTTTCGACCGCATCCATCGACAGGGCGCGGATGGCATTGGCCAGATCGCGGTGGGAGACCGTGGAAGAGGTCATAAAGGTTTTGCCGAAAAAATAAAAAGCATCCGCCGGGAAACGCGCATGGAGGCCGAAAAAATCCTGAAATAAAAGTCTTGATGAGGGTTGCAGGAGTCGAAAATCCACTGCTTTGGGCCGGCGGATTTGCCTGCGTGGCTATGCAGACAAAATCGCCCTTCCAACAGCTGCTATAATAACAGACAGACGGAGCATTCCGTGGCCGCCATGCCCGACGACTCGCCCTGTTGCCGATCGCGGCGATTCTCATCCCCTCCTTCTCTGCCGCGGGGAGCCCGGTCGGTGCTGCCGCGAAGAAAACGGGCAGCCCTGTTTTTCCTCTCCCCCAGCCTGGGCCTATTGTCATGAGAGTTCAACATCAAATCGAAGAGCGGATTCGCCGCAGCCTCGCACCTGAATTTCTGCACATCGTCAACGAGAGCAGCAAGCACAGGGTGCCGGATGATGCCGAGACCCATTTTGATGTGACCATCGTCAGCGACCATTTTGCCGACACCCGTCCGATCGAGCGCCATCGCCAGGTGCAAAAGCTGCTCGCCAATGAGCTCGCCGGCCCGGTACACGCCTTGTCCCTGCATACCTACACCTCGGGGGAGTGGCGGCAGAACAGGGAGACTTCCGCCTTCCCCGCCTGTGCCGGCGGCGATGGTTCGGCTGCAGCGCGGGCGGACATCGGCAGCATCCCTCTCGCCTCCACAGCCGGCGCCATGCTGGCTGAAGAGGGAAAGGGCGCGGCCCTGCCGTCCTTGACCCGCTATAGCCAAGGAGAATCCCCCTTTGGCCCCCTCACCGCCGCCTTCAGCAAAAAGGGCCTGGCAGCCCTGTTCTTTGGCGACCCCAGCTTCTGCCTCCAGGAACTCAGGCGCCAGGCTCCCGCCGAGTCCCCGGCAACCTGGCTTGAGGACAGGGCTGCCGCGGGCGAGCTGAGTCGCCTCCTGTTCGAACAGGCGGATGCCCGGCCTCAGGTGCAGCTCCATGTGATCGGCTCTCCCCTGCAACTGCAGGTGTGGCGGGCCCTGTTAGACATTGCTCCGGGCCAGACCCTCTCCTACACAGATCTGGCCACCGTGCTCGGTCGGCCGAGCGCGGTCCGCGCTGTCGCCTCGGCCGTCGCGACCAACCCGATTTCCTGGCTGATCCCGTGCCACCGCGTTGTCGGCCGCGACGGTTCCCTGCGCGGCTACCGCTGGGGCCTCGAGCGCAAAAAGCAGATGCTCGCCTGGGAAGAACAGATTCAGGCTGCGTCCTGAGAATTTCGCCCCGCCCCTTGCTTTTCCCCTTTTTGCCCATACATGACAATGGATAGGGTGAAGCAAGCTTCTCTCCCCCTGTCCCCCTACCCCCGACCGATTGATGAAAAAAGAAACCGCGTTAATCTATAAAACCCTGCTACTGGAGGGAAAAAAGAAAGGATACCTGACTCACGCGGACATCGCTGACCACATGCATGAGCAGCCCGACTCTGAAACCTTTGACAGCATAATCAAGACTCTTGACGACGCCGGCATGCCGGTGTTTGAGGAGACACCCAACGCCGCCGACCTGCTGCTCGCAGAGACTCCCATCAATATCGGCGACGATGGGGAAAACGACGATTCGGAGGTTGTTGAATCGCTTCTTTCGGTCGAGGACCGTAGCCGCTTCAATGATCTGGTGCGCATGTACATGCACGAAATGGGCAGTATCGAACTGCTCACCCGCGAGGGCGAGATTGCAATCGCCAAACGCATCGACAGCGGCCTGCGTACCACGGCCGAGCTGATCTCCCACCTTCCGGCGGCGTCAGCGCACCTGCTGAGCGAGTTCGAGGAGATGAAGAAGGGCGGCCATCGGCTAAGCCTTTTTATCAGCTCCCTCTATCAAGACGACGATGAGGAAGGCGCTGAGCTCCCGCTCGCCTCCGACGCCACTGACAACAGCGGCAATCAAACAGAAACTCGAGCGAAAGCCGGGGAGAAGGGATCGGAAGCCCGGACAGAGCCTCATGGCACTGAAGGCGAGTCCCACGGAGACGAGGTTCTGGCAGAGAGTCCGGCTGCCGACTTGCAACCCAAGCCTTCGCTGGTTCCCTCCCCTGCCGTCACCGATGAGATGAGCCTCGCCCTGGCCAATAGCCTGGCAAAATTCTGTGACGACTTGCGCGGCAAAAACAAATTGGAGGGAGCGGAAGTGCGTCAACGCATGAAGGCCTCTGCCGACATTTTCCTGAAATTCCGCTTCGCCTCGAACTTTATCGACCACATGGTGCGCTACCTGGAAGACACCACGAAAACGATCAAAAAATGCCGCGACCAGATTCGCCGCATCTGCATCGAACGTTGCGGCATGCCCGCTGAGGAGTTTGACAAAAGCTTCGCCGGCAACGAGACCAATACCCAGTGGACCCGTTTGCAGGTGCGCCGTCTTCCCCGTCTGCGCGAGGCTTTCAGGCATTTTTCCTACCACATCGAATCGCAGCAGAACCGCCTTCGCGCCATTAAGCGCACCAACTTCGCGCCTCTGTCGATGCTGGAAAAGATCCATCGGCAAGTCAAGGCCAGCGACATCGAAACCCGCAAGGCGAAAAAGGAGATGACCGAGGCCAACCTGCGCCTGGTCGTGTCCATCGCCAAAAACTACCTTAACCGGGGCCTCCACTTCCTCGATCTGATTCAGGAAGGCAACATCGGCCTCATGAAGGCTGTCGACAAATTCGACCACCGCCGCGGCTACAAGTTCTCAACCTACGCCACCTGGTGGATCCGCCAGGCCATCACGCGCTCGATTGCCGATCAGGCAAGGACCATCCGCATCCCTGTGCACATGATCGAGACGATCAACAAGATCAACCGCATGTCGCGCCAGCTCATGCAGGAAACCGGGCGCGAGGCCTCGATCGCCGAGCTCGCCGAGCGTCTGGAGATGACGGAAGACCGGGTGCGGAAGGCCCAGAAAATCTCCCGCATGCCCCTTTCCATGCAGACGCCGCTCGGCGAGGACGAAGGTTCCGTTCTCGGGGATTTTATCGAGGACTCCGACACCGTCTCGCCCGACGAAGAAGCCAACAACCAGGCCTTGGTTGACACGACTCACAAGATGCTGGCATCCCTGACGGCACGCGAAAATAAAGTGCTGCGCATGCGTTTTGGCATCCGCCTGAACAAGGACCTCACTCTCGAAGAAGTCGGCAAGCAGTTGGATGTGACGCGCGAACGCGTGCGCCAGATCGAAAGCAAGGCCCTGCGCAAAATGCGCAATCCCAAACGCAAGCAGGCCGAAGAGCTGCGCCACTTCCTCGAAGAATAAAGAAACCGGGTACAGCTGTGACGACGCCGACGGAAATCCGTCTGAAACAGCGCGATCGGGTTTTGCACGTCGTCTTTGACTCTGGCATGGCCTGTTCCTTTCCCTGCGCTTTTCTGCGCGCCTTTACGCCATCGGCCGATGAAAACCGCCGCCCCCTCGCCGAAAAGCTGGCGAGCATGGAGCAACACAGCCAGGTCAACATCAGCGACATCGAGCATGTGGGCCATTACGCCGTCAAGCTGCGCTTCGACGACGGCCACGAGACGGGCTTGTACAGCTGGCCGCTGTTGCACCGCCTGGCCCTTGAATACCAGAAGTACACCCAGGCGGACACTGCATTGAGCAATGGCCCCTCAATCCTCGACTGACGCCGCCGTCGCTTCGGAGAACCTGGCGGCTCCCGCCGGGCGGGATCGCCCGGGACGGGATCAACCCGAGCTTCAGAATGAGATCGACCACCTCATAAAGCAGCTCGTCGCCGAAGATGAGCAGCAGCAAAATACCCTGAAGGACTCCCTGACAGCCGCGCTCCATCGCCTCGAGAGCGCCTGCGGCGAAAATCTTGTCCAGTTCCTGCCGTCGCTGTACTGCTCCTCGCTGATCAGGGAACTCAATCTCGGCGAGGAATCGGTCAAGGCCGCCCTGCTGGCCTTCACCCCCCTGCAGAAAGAGGAAGTCGAACGCGACTTCGGTTCCGGCGTCAGTCGCATCCTCAGCGGCACCCGCGACGTCGAAGCGACGGCCGCCACCCTGTCAACCGCCATCGACCGCGAATCCGCCATCAGCAGCAACCACTCCGAACGTCTGCAGCACCTGCTGCTGGCGACAGGCGACATCCGCTCCCTGCTGATCGCCCTCGCACACCGCATCAGCATCCTCAGGGGCGCGACGCCGGATGAGCCGAAAAACATCGGACTCGGCCGCGAAACCCTGGCGGTGCATGCGCCACTCGCCAACCGCATGGGGCTGTCTCAGTGGAAGTCACAGATGGAGGATTTCGCCTTTCATCTGACCAATCCCCAGGCCTCCGACGAAATCCAGGCCCTGCTGGAAGGGGGGCGCAGCGATCGCGAAGCCTATGTCCAGGCCTTCGCGCGGGAGCTCAAGGCCCTGCTTGACGCCGACGGCCTGCGGAGGATCAAGGTTTCAGGTCGACCTAAAGGCATCTACAGCATCTGGTGCAAAATGCAGCGCAAACGGCTGGCTTTTGATGCCCTCTTCGATGTGCGGGCAACCCGGGTGCTGACTGGCAATGTCGAAAGCTGTTACCGCGCCCTGTCGATCGTTCACGAGCACTGGACGCCGGTCCCCGAAGAGTACGACGACTACATCTCGCGCCCCAAGCCCAACGGCTATCAGTCGCTGCATACGGCCATTCGCGGACCTGAAGGCAAGAATCTCGAAGTACAGATCCGCAGCCATGACATGCATCGGGCCGCCGAACTCGGCGTCACCGCCCACTGGCAATACAAGGAAAAGCGCAGCTACGACGAGGATCTCGACCGCAGCACCCGCATCCTGCGGGGTCTGATCGAGCGGGGCCGGGACGAAGAGGAGCAGTCTCCGCTCTTTGCCGATCGCGTCTTCGCCTTCACGCCCAACGACGATATCATCGAGTTGCCGCGCGGAGCCACCGCTCTCGACTTCGCCTACCGCATCCACAGCCAGATCGGCCACCGCTGCCGGGGGGCCAAAGTCAACGGCGCCATCGTCTCGTTAAAATATCCAGTAAAAAACGGTGATCGCATCGAAATCCTGGCCAATAAAAACGCCTCTCCGAGCCCCGCCTGGATGGATCGCAGAGAGGGCTATCTCAAGACCAGCCAAGCTCTTGCCCGAGTGCGAAATTGGTTCAACACCCGCGATATCGATGGCCGCCTGGCTCGCGGCCAGCAGATTCTCGACCGCGAACTGCAACGCCTTGAAGCGCGCGACCTCTCAATTGAAAAGCTCGCCCGCAAACTCAACTTCAGTCGCCCCAACGAAATGCTGCTGGCCCTGGAATCCAGCGAAGTCAGCGCCGACCGGCTGGCCAACGCCATCGATCAGATGCTTCACCACCAACCGTCCAGGCCAGTTCCGCCGGCGCCGGCAAAAGCAGACGAAACCTCAACCAGCAGCCGCAGCGTCCGCGCCCAAGGCATCGGCCGCATCCAGGCCCTTTTTGCTTCCTGCTGCAAGCCGGTCCCGCCGGCTGCCATTGTCGGCTATATCACGCGCTCACAAAAAATTTCCATCCACCGGCAAAACTGCGCCAACCTCAAGCGACACCTCAGAGGCTCGGCCGATCGACGCCAGCGCTTTCTCGATGTCGAATGGGACAGTTGACAGCACTGTGGAGGCGGACAGGCCGCCTCCTCAATAGAGCCCTCACCCACCGGAAAAATCCGATGAAATCCATGTCCATGCCCAACCGCGATCAGGCGGTCCCCGACCGCACTGAAGTCATGCCGGTGCCGCAGCGCCACCTCGTCCTCGGTTCCGCCATGTCGCCCCCCTGGTCAGCAAACCTCGATACTGCCATGTTTGGCATGGGCTGCTTCTGGGGCGCCGAGTGCATCTTCTGGCACACCGAAGGGGTTTACAGCACCCAGGTCGGATACGCCGGCGGCCGTACCCGAAACCCGACTTACGGCGATGTCTGCAGCGGCATGACTGGACACGCCGAAGTTGTCCGCATCCAGTTCGACGCCGAGGCGGTTTCCTACAGACAGATGCTGAAACTGTTCTGGGAGGGACACGACCCGACCCAATACCATCGCCAGGGCAATGACACAGGCTCCCAGTATCGCTCCTGTCTCTTTTTCTACAGCGATCAGCAGCGGCGGCTGGCGGAAAGCAGCCGCAAGCTGTTTCAACAACGGCTCGACAAAAGCGGCCAGGGAAACATAGAAAGTGAAATCATGCCGGCAACACCCTTTTACTACGCCGAGCCCGAACATCAGCAATATCTCGCCAGAAATCCCAACGGCTATTGCGGCCTCGGCGGTCTGGGAATTGCCTGCGGCATCTAGCCGACCCCTCCGTTCGCTGCCCTCTTTTCACCTCGCTTTCAACCGGTGCGCCCTCAGAAGCGCTGAGGGTCTTCGGTTTTATTTCGGATTTTTTCTTCGCTTCAGCCCAGCCAACGACAACTGGCTGGAATCAAAAACCTGGCCGGGCCGAAAAGGCCTTTAAAAAGCTCCTTTTTCAGGCCGCTTCCTGTTCAAAGGAAGAGCGCAGTTTTTGCATTGCGCTGACCTCGATCTGGCGAATGCGCTCGACGGAGAGCTTGTAGCGGTCGGCCAGGGTTTGCAGGGTCGTCTTTTTGGCGGCGAGCCAGCGTTGCTCGACGATGTCGCGACTCCGTTCATCGAGCGCCGCCAGACCTTTGCGCAATTGGGCGCGCTGGGAAACCTGGGTGCTGTTTTCGATGACGGTGTCGGCCGGGTCGGCGTCGTCGGCTTCGAGCCACTGGGCCGGCGAGGGGGCGGCCCCGTCGTCGTCCGATTCCATGCTGAGCGAAAGATCGCGGGCGCTCAGGCGACCCTCCATCTCCAGCACATCGCGTTTGCTTACCTTGAGTTCTTCGGCGAGCGCCGCGGCTTCGCTGTTGGTGAACCAGCCGGCCTTCTTTTTCGAGCTGCGCAGCTTGAAGAACAGCTTGCGCTGGGCTTTGGTCGTCGCCACTGTAACGATACGCCAGTTGCGGATGACGAAATCGTGAATGCCGGCCCGGATCCAATAGGCGGCAAAAGAGATCAGTCTGCTGCCGACAGAGGGATCGAAGCGGCGCGCGGCTTTCATGAGGCCGATATTGCCTTCCTGCACCAGATCGGACAGGGCCAAACCGTAGCCGCTGTAGGTGCGGGCGATGTGAACGACGAAGCGCAGGTTGGCCATGATGAGCTTCTGCACGGCTTCGATGTCACCCTTCTCGCGGAAGCGGCGGGCGAGCCTGCGCTCTTCCTCGGCATCGAGGATGGGGATCGATGAAATTTCCCGCAGATAGGCGTCGAGACCGCCCGAGTTGTAGGCGGATAGACGATTGAACGGGATGGCGACCAAGCTGCTTGCCATGGAAACTAAACCCTCGGAAGAGAGATGGGACAACAGGAATCAGGGCACCGGACCGATAAAAATCCGACGCAACGAGTCATTATAACCTCAAAGCCTCGCTTTGTCAGTTTTGCCGACCCTGTACAACCATGGAAAACAGCGGTTGCGAACTGCTCTCCTCGCCTCCATAGATGGCGACAGAATGATCCTTTTCAAGGCCGGGGCTGAATTTATCAAGCGCCCTTCGCTGCAACTGGTCGCTGCGCCCTCTACTCGCGAATACTGGACGGGTCGATCAGGCGCAGGCGGAAGTGAACGCTGATCCAAGCGCCCATCCAACCGATAAGGGCGCCGATGACGACGAATATCAAAAGCTCCTGCAAACTGAAAAACTTCAGGTTGAACTCGTTGATGCCGTACAGATTGAGCAGATATTCCAGAGACGATTTGATGAAGACGGAGGCGACCAGCAGCAGCGCTATGGAGGCGAAGGAGCCGATGAGGCCCAGCCACAGACCGCCGTAGATGAAGGGGCGGCGGACAAAGCCGTCGGAGGCGCCGATGAGTTTGACGACCACGATCTCTTCGCGGCGGTTGAGGATGTCGAGGCGGATGGTGTTGCCGACGAGCAGCACCATGCCGACAAAGAGTATGGATCCGAAAATGAAAAATCCCTGCTCGGCCAGGGCAATGATGGAATTGAGGCGCAACACCCAGTCGATATCGGCCTGGACGATTTCCGCTTCAGGCAACTTTTCGAGCCGCTTGGCGAGGACGCGAACCGCCGATGGCGAAAGGTCAATGGGCGGCACCACATCGAGCACGGACGGCAGGGGATTGTTGCGCGCCAAGGCAGAGGCGTCGCCGGGTACGCCGAGCCACTGGTGGTATTCGCGCAGGGCCTGCTGCGGAGAGATGTAGTCGACCCTGGCGATTCCTTCGATGCCATTGAGTTCTCCGACGAGTTGTCGGGCGCGCTCTTCACTGATGCCCTGCTTCAGGAAAATCGATAGCGTCGGTGCCTCGCGCCATTCACTGACGGCCGTGCGCAGGTTTTCCACGACCAGAATAAAGGCAGCTGGCACCGCCATGGAAATGCCGATGACGATGACGGTGAACATCCCCGACCAAGGCTCGAGAAACACCTGAAAAAAAGCAAAGCGGCATGAGCGGACATGGTGCCCCAGCCAGGAGGCCAGCTTGCGAAACAGGCCCGGCGCCAACTGCTGCACCGAGCTTTTCCCACGGCGGCTCGGCGGGGCTTGCCGGTATCGGGTCGCTTGGGCCATGCTGGGTTAGAAGTCGTTGTAGGTGATCTTGCCGTTGTTCAGCACGATCATCGGCAGGCCCATCCTTTTGATCAGCGACAGGTCGTGGCTGGCGATCAGCACCGTTACGCGGGCACTTTGATTGAAATTCGAAAAAAGTCCGAACACCTCCTGCGACAGCAGCGGGTCGAGATTGCCTGTAGGCTCGTCGGCCAGCACCAGCCGTGGCCGGTGAATCAGAGCGCGGGCGATGCCGACACGCTGCTGCTCTCCGGTCGAAAGCTGATCGGGGCGGGACCGCGCCTTGTTGGCGAGGCCGACCCGCTCCAGGGCGGATCGCACCCGGTGCTCGGTGTCCTGAGGGCTGTAACCGAGAATCTCCAGCGGCAGGGACACATTGGAAAAAACGGTGCGATCGAACAGTAATCGGTGATTTTGGAAGACCACGCCTATGCTGCGCCTCAGCATGGTGATGTGACGTTTCCTCATGGACGCCACATCGACGCCGCCCACATGGACGCGGCCTTTGGTCGGCCGACTCAGGGCCATGATCAGGCGCAGCAGGGTGCTCTTGCCCGAACCCGAGCGGCCGGTCAGAAAGGCCATGGCGCCGGCCGGCATCTTGAAGGAGACATCGTCGAGTCCGATCTGGCCGCCGACAAACTGCTTGGTTACATGATCGAAATGAATCATGACGAGAAAAGATAGCGAAAGGACCAGAATGCCGCAGCACCCACAATCGTCAAGATGGCAAGACCGGAGACCAAGTAAAATACGAAGCGGACGATGCCCACCAAATAAACGAGCCATCGGGGATAACCGAGTATGTGCTTCTTCATCAGATCCCGCTCCATGTCTGCTTGCACTTCATTCCGCCTCCACCGGCAGCACCGAGTCGATAAAGTCGGCGGCCCTGAAGTCAACCAGATCCTCGGCGCTCTCGCCGATGCCGAGAAAGCGGATGGGCAGCCGCAGCTCGTTGACTATGGCGAAAATGGCCCCGCCCTTGGCTGAGCCGTCACACTTGGTCAGCACCAGGGAATCGATCCCCAGGGCTTTATGAAAGGCTTTGGCCTGGCTGAGGGCGTTGCGTCCGGTCGAGGCGTCGAGCACCATGACGATCTCGTGGGGCGCGCTTTCGTCATGGCGGCCGAGTACGCGCTTGATTTTTTTCAGCTCTTCCATGAGGCCGGTGCGGGTGTGCATGCGACCGGCCGTGTCGATCAGAAGCACATCAAAATTTTCTGCCCTGGCCCGCTGGCAGGCGTCGAAAACCACTGCCGACGGCTGCCTTCCCGGGAGGCTGAATACCTCGACGCCGGCGCGTTCCCCCCAGGCACTGACCTGCTCGACCGCGGCCGCCCTGTAGGTGTCGGCGGCGGCGATCATCGTCTTTTTGCCCTGCCTGGCCAAGGCCCGGGCCCACTTGCCGATAGTCGTCGTCTTGCCGACGCCGTTGACGCCGCAGACCATGACCACCAGGGGCTTGACGCTGAATTCCAGCGGCGCAGGCTCGCTCGAAGCTCCGACAAGAATCCCTGCCAAGGCCTCTTTGGCGGCCGCGCTTGCGCTTTCGCTGCGCGGGCGCCCCTGAACGCGGCGGGCAACGGCCTCGGCGAGAGGCAGTCCCAGATCGGCCATGACCAAACCATCGCGAAACTCCTGGATGTCGAAGTTGTCATCCTTGCCGCGAACGAGCGCCTGCGACAGCCGCTCCCGCGTCTGTCGCAATCCCCTGCCGAGCCGGGAGAGCAAAAAGCCGCCCATTTATGCTATCCTAAGGGCAGGAACTCCAATTCCATCCGCCGTCAACCTCAAGGACATAACCATCTTGAGAATAACTTTCTGAGAATAATATTTCGGGGCCGGGACCATGGAAATCCACTTTAAAAAGTTAATCAAACGCTTGCAGGAAGGAGGGTGTGCACCCGTCCATTATAGCAGTATTTTCGCCGCCCTCGCCCTGTCGGCTGCGGTCGCCTGCCCCCAGTCGCCTGTCCTCGCGCGCCCGGCCGCTCCCGCCCTGACGACTCTGGCCAACGGCCTGAAAGTCGTCGTGATCGAGGATCCGCGCGCACCCATCGTCATTCAACAACTGTGGTACGGCGTCGGTGGCCGCGATGAAGCCATGGGCTCAACGGGGCTGTCGCATTTCCTCGAGCACATGATGTTCAAGGGCGAGGGCCCGTCCGCTACCAGCGCCGGCGAGGGCAAGGGTCCCTTTTCCGATCATGTCGCCCGCCTCGGCGGCCAGTCCAACGCTTGGACCAGCCAGGATCATACGGTTTATCACATCACGGTTGCGAAACAGCACCTCGAAGAAATCATGGCGCTCGAAGCCAAGCGCATGCACCGGCTGTCAATCATTCCCGAGGAAGTTGACATCGAGCGCGAGGTGGTGCTGCAGGAAAAGCGCGAACGGAGCGGCGGCGAGGTCGAGCTGTGGAACCAAATGCTGCCGCTGCTTTTTGCCGACAGCGGCCGCCGCTTCCCCGTGATCGGTCTGGAAGAAGACCTGCTGGCAACGGACACGACGGTTTTGAGGACATGGTATCAGCGCTGGTATCATCCCGCCAACGCCTTGGTCGTGATTATCGGCGATGTCGATGCCGCCAAGACTCTCGCCCGGGCGCGACTGGTCTATGGCGCGGTGCCGTCGACAGCGGAGGATGCGAACGTCTCCGACTGGCCTCGCCTGAGAAAATCGGCGCCGACCCTGTTTTCCGACGGGCCCCGGACGGTTTCTCACCGCGGAAAAAACGAGATCACCAAAGCCGTGATTTCCTGGAGGGTGCCATCTCTCGCCTCGGCCCACCGCCCCCGCGATGCCTACGCCCTGCTGATGCTGATGTCGGTCCTGAGCGGCAGTCGCACCAGCCTGCTCGACGATCTTCTGATTGTCCAGCAAAAAAAGGCCGCCTCGGTCCTGGCCAGCTACAGCCTGTACAGCAGAGGCGACGCGCTCTTTGAGTTCTGGCTGACGCCCCTGCCCGGCGTGGCTCTGGAAGAGCTGGTCGAGCAGGTGCTGCGCGAAGTCGAAAAAAAGCAATTCGCACTCACCGACCGCGACGCTCTGAGACGCGCAACCAATTTCGCCGTAGCCAACGCCCATTACGGCAACGAGTCCATGTTCCGACGCGCAAGTCAGGCCGGCCGACTGCTCTCCGCCGGTTTCGACCCGTCGCCGGAAACCTTTGAGCGGCGCCTGCGGGCTTTGACGCCAGCCGATCTGCGCCGTGTTGCCCGGCGCTACCTGCAGATGGAAAACCGCCTTATCGGCTACCTCCTGCCGGCGAGCGGCGCCGACGGGGTCAAGGCTCTTTCGACAACAGGAGAACCCAAATCGTGATCGCCCCACTCAAGCCTCTCGGACCCATGCGCCGCCGGCTGCCAACCCCTGTCCTCGCGGCCGGCTCCCTCTTCCTTCTCTTTGCCCTGAGCCTTGCCCACGCCGATGTCGACTCCTCGCAGAGGGCCGATAAATGGCAGACAGCCAAAGGCACCCAAGTGGTTTTTTACGCCCCGGCCTCGTCGCCGCCGATCGTCGATATCCACATCGCCTTTGCCGCCGGCAAGTCGATTGAGGGCGGCCGCGGCGGCCTCGCCCGCCTGACGCTCAGCAGCCTCGTGGAAAATAACGGCCGCGCCCTTTTCCGATCTCTCGAAGACGAGGGCTCCCGCCTCGACACCAGCCTGTCGCAGGACGCCGCCACCCTGCAGTTGCGAATCCTCAGCAGCGGCGACCACCTCGAGCGCTCCGCCCGCGCCCTCGGAGCCGTCCTGGCCCAACCGCAATACCGGGCCGAGGACATCGAACGAGTGCGCGAGCAGGTCCTCGTCGAACTCCGCGAACAGGGCGAAGACGCCTACAGCCTCGCCTCGCGCGAACTGAGGCGGCTACTTTTCCGCGGTCACCCCTACGGCTCGATCGCCGACGAGGCCAGCGTCAACTCCCTGACTTTAAGCGAAGTGAAAGCCCTGCACCAGAGCTACTACGTGGCCGCCAACGCCATCGTCACCCTTGTCGGCGACCTCGATCGCGGGCGGGCGCAGCGGGCCGTCGACCTGCTGACAGAAAAACTGGACCGCGGGCGCCCGGCGCCGTGGGCGCCCGCGGCGCCGCCGATCAGACCGGGCCTGCGCGCCCTGGAAACCGTCTCTGACGAACCCGCCGTGGTGCTTCTGGCCGCGCCCCTGCCGCAAGCCGCAGGCGAAGACCGCCATGCGCTGCGCATCGCCAACCAGATGCTGGGCGGCGGCGGTTTCGCCTCGATCCTGATGGACGAGCTGCGCACCAAACGCGGACTGGTCTACGGCGCCTTCAGCGCTGTGCGGATCGAGCTCGGCGGCGGTTTTGTCGCTCTGCTGGCCGGTACCCAGACGGAAAAGACGGCCGAGGTGGAAGAGCTGTTGCGCCAGCTGGCCGTTGATTTCACGACCAAAGAGTTCGACGCCCGGGCCTTTGACCTGGCCAAAATGAAGCTCAAGACCCATGCGCTCCTCGCCCGCAGCAGCAACAGCGGCCTCGCCAACGCCCTGGCGCGGCTCGCCTTTTACCGGCGGCCCGAATCCGACCTGTGGAACTACGCCGACCTGATCGACAGCATCGATCACAGGCAGGCCGTCCTCGCCTGGCAGCGACACATTGATCCGGGCCGTCTCGCCGCCATCGTCGTGCGACCCGAAACCGAGGCTCAGTGAAGCAAGCCCGATGAAGAAGATTTCGCTCAGGAAATCGACGCAGAAGCCTGAACAGACATCCCAGGTCCGCATCATCGGCGGGCTCTGGCGCCGCCGGTGGCTGCAGTTCGACGCCTCGGGACCTGTGCGCCCGACGCCGGATAAACTGCGCGAGACGCTGTTCAACTGGCTGCAGCCCTGGATTGAGGGCGCCGTCTGCCTCGACCTCTTCGCCGGCAGCGGCGCCCTCGGCTTTGAGTCCGTCTCTCGCGGAGCCGCCCGGGCCCTGTTGGTGGAAAAATCGCCCGGCGCTGTCCGACTGCTGGAACAGAATCGGCAGGCCCTGCAGACGGATGCCGTCGAAGTCCATCGGCAAAGCGTCGAGGACTTTTTGCGTCCCTCCCCGTCCTGTTCGGCAAAGGCGCCTTTCAACCTCGTTTTCATCGATCCTCCCTTCGACGAGCCCCAGTTGGCCCGGCATGCCCTGAGTTCCCTTGAGCGCGGCGGTCTGCTGGCCAAGGGCGCTTTGGTGTATATTGAAAGTTCGAGCGCACAACCGCCACCCGTGGAGTCCGCTCAGGCGGCCCCGGGCTCTTCCGCCTGGCACTCCCTGCGCAGGTGTAAATGCGGCCGCACCACTGGATACCTCTACCGTTTCGGCGAGCCCTGGCCCTCCCGCTCCCTTCCGGCAAAAGCCTCATGAACGCCCCGACAGCACTCCGGACTCAAGATTGATGAACTCTGCTTTCTATCCCGGCTCCTTTGACCCCATCACCAATGGCCACCTCGATATCGTCGAGCGGGCGGCCTCGATTTTTTCCCGGGTCATCGTGGGCGTTTCCCTTCATTCCGGCAAGACGCCGCACTTTGCCATAGAGGAACGCCTGGAGTTGGCCGCCACCTCTCTCGCTCACCTCGATAACGTGCAACTCTACCGTTTCGACGGCCTCCTGGTGGATGCCGTGCGGGAATCCGGCGCCAGGGTCATCGTGCGCGGACTGCGCGCCCTGTCCGATTTTGAATATGAAGTTCAGCTGGCCGGCCTGAACCGGCTCATGCTGCAGGACGTAGAGACGATTTTCATCCCCGCTGATCAGCGTTTTGTCTATGTGTCGGCCAGCATGGTGCGACAGATCGCCGAGCTCGGCGGCGATGTCACCGACATGGTGCCGCTCCCCGTGGCCCAGCGCATCATGGCAAAAAACCGCGGAGTCTGACCCCCATGGCCCTGTTCATCACCGACGAGTGCATCAACTGCGATGTGTGCGAGCCGGCCTGTCCCAACGACGCCATCAGCGAAGGGCCCGAGATCTACGTCATCGACCCCGGGCTCTGCACCGAATGCGTCGGCCATTACCAAGAACCACGCTGCGTCAAACTCTGTCCAGTCGACTGCATTCTCGTCGACCCCAATCACCCGCGCCCTGAAGGCGCCGGATCTTCCTGAGTATTCTGATTTTTTCCCTTCCCTTCCACCCTCTCCCTTCCTCCATTTTCCGACACCCGATGAAACTACGCTTCTCCCCCACTTCGCCCTATGTCCGCAAAGTCTCGATCTCAGCCATTGAGCTCGGCATCGACGATCAGATCGAACGGCAGTTGACCGACGCCTGGTCGCCTGAATCCGACATCGCCGACGACAACCCCTTAAGCAAGGTGCCGGCCCTGTCGACCGAAGACGCCGGCGTGTTGTGCGACAGCACCGCCATCTGCCAGTACCTCGACCATCGCGCCGGCGGCCAGCTCTTTCCGGCCGATCCGGCCGACGACAGCTATGCGGTGCTGCGCCTCTACTGGCTGGCCAACGGCGTCATGGACGCGTCTGTGCAGTGCGCCATCGAGCGGTTTAAACGCCCCGAAGACGCGCGCTCCGAGGAATGGACCCGCAAACAGGTCGGAAAGATCAAGCGCGCCCTACCGCTGGTTGAGCGCGAAATCGAACGGCAGGGCCAGAACCTCAACATCGCCACCATCACGACCGCAGCCGCCCTCGGCTACATCGCCTTCCGTCAGGACGCCGAAGTCGGCTGGCGCGCCCACTCGTCCCTGGCCTCCTGGTACGACCAGTTCGCCCGGCGCCCCTCCATGGAAC
The DNA here is from genome assembly GCA_965237735.1 of Candidatus Porifericomitales bacterium. GTDB lineage: Bacteria > Pseudomonadota > Gammaproteobacteria > CBDEFV01 > CBDEFV01 > CBDEFV01. Next base: position 390,095 of record CBDEFV010000007.1, read on the forward strand.
AGACCCGGCCGGATCTCTGAGTCGATCGCTCCATGCCGGAACTGCCCGAGGTCGAAACCACCAGGCGCGGCCTCGAGCCCCATCTGATTGGACGCCTCATCGCCGGCGTCGAGGTCCATGAACACCGCCTGCGGCAGCGCGTCGACGAAGCCGCCCTCAACGCCATGGTCGGGCAGAGCTTTGCCGCGGTCGGCCGCCGGGCCAAGTACCTGCTTTTCACAGTCAATGGCGGAGGTCTGGTGGTTCATCTCGGCATGTCCGGCAGCCTCCGCCTGGTCGATTCCAACCTCAGCGGCACCGAAGCGGAGAGACGCAGGCATGACCACCTGATCTGGCGGCTCGATTCCGGGCTCGAGTTGCGCTATCACGATCCGCGCCGCTTTGGATCCGTGTTCTGGGTTGACGGGGATCCGAGCCATCACCCCCTCCTGCTCAATCTCGGCCCCGAGCCGCTGGCAGAAGAATTCAGTGCCTCTTATCTGCAACAGGGAATCAGAGGCCGCAGCCGCGCCATCCGCGACCTGCTGCTCAACTCGCGTCTGGTTGCCGGCATCGGCAACATCTATGCCAACGAGGCCCTGTTCCTGGCCGGCATCCACCCGGCGACGGCCGGCGGCCGCCTGACCGCAGCCGACTGCGCCCGCCTCGTCGGCAACATCAGGCAGGTGCTGGCTTCGGCCATTGAGGTCGGCGGCACAACCCTCAATGACTATGTCAACCCGAGGGGGGAGCCCGGTTATTTCGCGCTCTCGCTGACCGTCTACGGACGGGAGGGCGGGCCCTGCCAGCGATGCCGGACGCAGATCGTCCGAGCCAATCCCGGCGGGCGTTCGATTTTTTACTGCCCTGGCTGCCAGGGGCGCGCGAAAAAAGAATAAGATCAACCGGGGAGAATCTCAACGTCTGCGCCTGCAGTAGAGGTGGGCCTCACAGGTGCGGTCGCGCCATTCGCGCCTCAGGCTCCGAAACAGGGAGGCGGGACTGTCGACAGACAGCATGAGCGGCGGCTGAATTGGCTCGAGCCCCGCCGCGCCCGCCAACTGCTTGAGGGTTCTGCGGCAGAAGGCGTTGAGGTGCTCGATCGGGTGCAGGGCCGAGAGAGCGGGCGACCAGCCGCAGCGGGCCAATTGTCTGAGTTCGGTCCGGGCATTGGGCACCCGCAGGTGAATGCAGCCACCGGGCTTGAGGGCGCGGGTCAGCAGAGTCAGGATTTCAAGCGGCTGGCAGAGGTGTTCCAGCACCTGCTCGCAGTGGATGTAGTCAAAGGCCGATTCGGGCAACTGGCGCGCATCGGCGACGGTTTCCAGCCCGAGAGAGCGGGCATGCTGCAACCGCACCGGCGAGCGGTCGCAGGCGACAACCGAAAAACCGGACTCTGCCGCCTGTCGCCCCCAATAGCCCCAGCCACAGCCAAAATCGAGGGCTTTCAGCTCCCGGCCTGGGTCCGTCTGCACAAGCCGGACCGCCGCCCGGCACTGGCGGGCATATTTTCGCCGCAGCGAAGGGGGGGCAAATCGTTTCTTATCGAGGCTCTTCCGGGCGTCGACCCAGCGCTCGTACAGCTCTTCCGCCAAGTCTTCGGTCGGCGCCCCGGCCTGATAGACCAGGCCGCAGCGGCCACAACGGCGCAATTCGTAACGGCCGCCTTCCAGTTTTTGCCGGTCGGGGCGGCCGCCGTAAAAGTCCTGTAAAAAATGCCAGACTTCGCCGCTGTCGAGCGGAGCGGCAAACAAAACCCTGAATTTGCTGCCGGCGCAAAGGGGGCAGGTCGGCCGCGGCCGCAGATAGGGGGAGGCCTCCATCAACTGGGCAACAAAGGATTCATCGGGGCATAAAAAGAACTGGACACAAAGCCTCATTCTAGCCGCCTGCCTGGAGTCGGCGCCCCATGCAGGTACAGCCCTCGGCGGCTTATTCTGTCGCCGACGGCGCCGGAAAGCGGGAAAAAACTGAAAAAAGAGCGAGTCATGCCTTGAAATTCAGCGAGCGCACCCCACCCTATAGATAGGATATCCAGCGAAGCTCTGCCTCCATGGAGCCATCTTTTCTGCCCGCTCCCCCGACGGCTTCACCCCTTCCCTCTACCGTGAGTAAAAAAGCCCGCCCGCTCAACCCCGAGACTGCGCCAGAGCAGCCTCCTGCCGCTGCCCCGCCGCGGAATGGCGCTGTCACTGATGACAGCCCCGGCTGGCAGGCCCTGCTTCAGGCCACCGAAGAGCGCGCCGACGAGGCCGACAAAGAGATCGCCAGCCTGCGCGACGAGTTGCTGAGGGTTCGGGCCGAAAGCGAAAACCACAGAAAAAGGACCGAGCGGCGGATGGAGAGCAACACCCGCTTCGCCGTCGAAGGCTTCGCCCGCGACCTGCTCGAAGTGCTCGACAACATCGAGCGCGCCCTCGCCAGCGCCGACGGCGGCGAAAACAATGTAGCTGCGCTTCGGGGAGGCACTGAGATGACCCTGAAAGTCCTGCTCGATACCCTGCGCCGCCACGGCATCGAGGCCATTGACCCGAAACAGGAAAAATTTGACCCCAACCTACACGAGGCGCTGGACATGGTCCCGACCATGGAACAGGCGCCGAACACGGTGTTCGAAGTCGTGCAAAAGGGCTACAGCCTGCGCGAGCGGCTGTTGCGCCCAGCGCGTGTCCGCATCGCCACGGCCCCTCCGCAGGCATCCGAACTCGACCAGAACGCGGACAACCCAAGCTCGGACAAGAATACCCCTTCACCCTCCACAGAGAACTGAGAAAATGGCAAAAATTATCGGTATCGACCTCGGCACAACCAACTCCTGCGTCGCCCTGATGGAGGGCGGCGAGCCGAAGGTCATTGAAAACTCCGAAGGCGGGCGCACGACCCCGTCCATCGTCGCCTTCGCCGATGACAAAGAAGTGCTGGTGGGCCAGCCGGCCAAGCGGCAGGCGGTCTCCAACCCCAAGCGCACCCTCTTTGCCATCAAGCGCCTCATTGGTCGCAACTTCAACGAAGAAGAGGTCAAGCGCGACATCGACATGGTGCCTTACAAGATCGTCAAGGCGAAAAACAACGACGCCTGGGTTCAGGTCGAGGGCAAGAAAATGGCTCCGCCCGAAATTTCAGCGCGCATTCTGGCAAAGATGAAGCGCACTGCCGAAGAATACCTCGGCGAAGAGGTCAGGGAAGCCGTCATCACCGTGCCTGCCTACTTCAATGATTCACAGCGTCAGGCGACCAAGGATTCCGGCCGCATCGCCGGCCTCGAGGTCAGGCGCATCATCAATGAGCCGACAGCCGCGGCCCTCGCCTTTGGCCTCGACAAGACCTCCAAAGACCGCAAGGTCGCTGTCTATGACCTCGGTGGCGGCACCTTCGATATCTCGATCATCGAAATCGCCTCGGTCGACGGAGACCATCAGTTCGAAGTGCTGGCGACCAACGGCGATACCTTCCTCGGCGGCGAAGACTTTGACCTGCGCCTGATCAAATTCCTGACGAACGAATTCAAGAAGGAGCAGGGCATCGACCTCAGTGAAGACCCCCTGGCGCTGCAGCGCCTGAAGGAAGCCGCGGAAAAAGCCAAAATCGAGCTGTCTTCGGCTCAGCAGACCGATGTCAACCTGCCCTTCATCACCGCCAACGAGAGCGGCCCCAAACACTTGAACATCAAGCTCACGCGGGCCAGGCTGGAATCCCTGATCGAGGATCTCGTCGACCGAACCATCGAACCATGCCGCACCGCCCTTGAAGACGCCGGTCTGCCGGCGGGCGAGATCGACGATGTCGTCCTCGTCGGCGGCCAGACGCGCATGCCGCTGGTGCAGGCGCGGGTGCAGGAATTCTTCGGCTCCGAGCTGCGCAGGGACATCAACCCCGACGAAGCCGTCGCCATCGGCGCTGCCATTCAGGGCGGCGTCCTGGCCGGCGATGTGACCGATGTGCTGCTGCTCGACGTCACTCCCCTGTCGCTCGGCATCGAGACGCTCGGCGGCGTCATGACCAAGCTGATCGAGAAAAACACCACCATCCCCACCAAGACCTCCCAGGTGTTTTCGACGGCTGAGGACAACCAGTCGGCGGTAACGGTGCATGTGCTCCAGGGTGAGCGCGAGCAGGCAGCAGCCAACAAATCGCTCGGCCGCTTTGACCTCAAGGACATCGATGCGGCTCCCCGCGGCATGCCGCAGATCGAGGTGACTTTCGACATCGACGCCAATGGCATCATCAACGTCTCGGCTCACGACAAGGCCACCGGCCGCAGTCAGTCGATTGAAATCCAGGCATCGAGCGGCCTCAACGAGGACGAGATCAAGCGCATGTTGCAGGAGGCGGAAACCCACGCCGAGGAAGACCGCAGGTTCCGCGATCTGGTCGAGCTCCGCAATCAGGCCGACTCCTCGGTCTATCTGGTCGAAAAGACCTTGAAGGAGCGCGGCGAGGGCCTTGAGGACGATCTCAGGAAAGACCTCGAAGAGAAAGCCGAAGCCCTGCGCAAGGCCAGGGACGGCGACGACCTCGAAGCCATTCGCAACGCCATCAGCGATCTGTCCGTGGTGATCAGCCGTATTCCCGCTGCCGAATCGAAGGAGCAGAAAACCGGGGAGAACGCCGAATCGAAGGCTGATGAAAAGGTTGATGCCGAAGTCGAAGACGCTGAGTTTGAAGACCGGAAGGACGACAGGGACGGCGGCAAGTCCTGAAGCCTTCGGCCAGCCGATGGCTCCGTGCCGGGCCTTTCTCTGCTGCGCCCCCTGTTGCCCCAGGCCTTCGGACTGGATGAGCCCCGCCCTCCCGCGCCTCTGCAGCCATGACTAAAGTGGATTACTACAAGATTCTCGGGGTCGGCAAAAACGCCGACAACAGTGAACTGCGCAAGGCGTTTCGCAAGCTGGCGATGAAGCATCACCCGGACCGCAACGCCTCCGACTCCTCGGCCGAGGAGAAGTTCAAGGAAGCCAAGGAAGCCTTTGATGTCCTGTCGGATCCGCAGAAACGCCAGCTGTATGACCGCTTCGGTCACGAAAGCGTCAAGGCGGCGGGCGGCGGCCCTTCCGGCCAGGGTCCGGGGGCCAGCTTCAACGATATTTTCGGCGATGTCTTCAGCGATATCTTTCGCCAGTCCAGTGCTTGGGGCGGCGGCCAGGGCCGTTCGCAGCAGAACCGCGGCAGCGACATTCTGCTTGAAGTCGCCATCAGCCTCGAAGAGGCGGCTGCCGGGGTCACCCACGACCTCAGCGTTCAGGTGCAGGCCGCCTGTGATCAATGCAGGGGGAGCGGCGCCAGGGAGGGCAGCTCCAAAAAAACCTGCACCGACTGCGGCGGTCAGGGCGCTGTTCGGGTGCAGCAGGGATTTTTCTCGCTGCAGCAGCAATGCTCCCGCTGCAAAGGCACCGGCAAGATGATCGTCGACCCCTGCCCTGCCTGTCGCGGCCAGGGGCGGGTGCGCAAGAAAAAAGAATTGCAGGTGAAGATCCCCGCCGGCGCCGACGACGGCGACCGCCTCCGCATGACAGGCGAAGGCGAAGCCGGCCTGGCCGGATCCCCTCCAGGCGACGCCTATTTCGAGATTCACATCAGGCCCCATCCGCACTTTCAGCGCAACGGCTCCGACCTGCACAGCATGGTAGCCGTCGATATCGGCGCTGCCGCCCTCGGCGGCGACGTCAGGGTGCGGACGATCAGCGGCGAAGTCAATCTCAAGATTCCGGCCGGCACTCAAAGCGGCAAGATCCTGCGCCTGCGCGGCCTCGGCCTTAAATCGCCGCGCTCCTCCAGCAAAGGGGATCAGCTGTGTCACATCAGCGTCGAGACCCCGGTCAACCTGAACTCCCGACAGCGCGCCCAGTTGAAAGAATTTGCCGACAGCCTCGGCGAGCGCAATCACCTCGACGACTCGGGCAAAAAGAAAACCAGCAGCTTTTTCGGCTGAGCCCTGCCGCGGGGCAGGGGATCGCGCCTGAGCGCGGACGCCTTTATTCGCACGCTTTTATCCGGGTTTCTTCCTCTTCTGTGCAGGCTTGGCCGCCGCCTTTTTCGCCGGCTCTTTCCCGGCCTTTTTTGTGGCTGTTCCGCTGTCGCCCTTCGCTGTCGCCCCCGCAACAGCGAGCCCCTGATCGGCGATGGCCCGATAATCCATTTTCCCCGTAGCCAGCAGGGGCAACTGCTGCACCCGCTTCAATGACCGCGGCTGCCACAGCGACGGCAGGCCGCGCTTGGTTAAAAAGGCCCGCAGATCCTTGAGCTCCGCTGCTGCGGCCTCCGTCAAGGCGATGATGGTTTCGCCGCGGCGTTCATCGACCTGAGACACCACGGCGTGGCGGTGTTCAGGCCAGCACTCCGCCATCAGTTCCTCAATTTTCCCGAGCGGCACCATCTCCCCGCCCACCTTGGCAAAGCGGCGCGCCCGGCCGACGATGAGGATCCGCCCCTCGCGGTCGAGTTCGACGATGTCGCCGGTGTCGTGCCAGCCATCCCGCGGCGGGTGCAGGGTTCCGGGATCATCGGCAAAGAGATAACCCTGCATGACATTGGGGCCCTTGACCAGCAGCCGCCCTCCACGCTCGAGTCCCTCGACCGGCTCGAGGCGGTATTCGATGCCGCTCAGTGGCCGGCCGACAGTGCCGGGGCCATTGTCCAGCGGCGTGTTGAAGGAGATGACCGGTGATGTTTCAGTGACGCCGTAGCCCTCCAGGATGCGAATGCCGAAATTTTCCTGCCACAGGCGGCGGGTTGTCGCACTGAGCTTTTCAGCGCCTGCAATGACGAGCCGCAGACGGGAAAAGTCGCCCGGGTGGGCGGCGAGGCCGTAGCGCAAAAGAAAGCTGTCGGTGCTGAAGAAAACCGTGATGTTCTGCAGGGACACGACTTCGGGGATGATGCGGACATCGAGCGGCGATGGGTAGAGACAGACAGGCACCCCGGCAAAGAGGGGAAGCAGGGTGCCGATCAGGCCAAAGGAGTGAAATAACGGCAATTTGTTGAGCAGCTTGTCGGCGGCGTTGACATCGAGGCGAACCTTGACCTGACGGCAGTTGACGATGAGGTTGTAGTGGCTCAGGGCCACTCCTTTGGGGTCGCCTTCGGACCCGGAAGTAAACAGAATCGCTGCCGTTTCATCCGGCGAGCGCCGGGCACCGGGCATGTTGCGCAGAGTGCGTCCGGGTGCGAAGCGGACCTGCAGCAGGGAAGAGAGCCGCGTCCACAGACTCAGTTGCGCCATCCATTCGTCGAGGTAGGTGATGGCGATGCCCTCGGCTCCAATCGCGGCAATGAGCGGCTCGAGTCTGGCGGCCTCGACAAAGCGGCGTGCACAGAGTATTTCCCTGAGGCCGGCCGTACGGCAGGCAGACAACAGGTGCTGCTCGCCGACGGAGAAATTCAGCATGACGGCCGGCCGGCCGGCCAGTTGGGCGGCGAGAAAGGAGATGGCGGCGCCGATCGAGGTGGGCAGCATGATGCCGATGTTTTCCTGCTCTCCGCTCTGCGCACTTTTTTGCAGGTGTTTTCCGAGAATCAAGCTTCCCGTCAGCAGGCGGCGGTAGTGGAGGCTGCGCCTGAGATCGGACAGGACTGAGGTTTTCCAGCCGTGGCGCTGACAGGCGTGAAGCCACTCCACGGCCAGCGGGCGCCTGCAGTCATCGGCATGAAAGGCCGTTTCGCTCAGTAGATTCCACAGCTCGCGGCTGTACCACCGGCTTTTCGTCCGCATCGGCATGTCTTCAGGGAGGGCGAGCCGCCTCGGCTCACCGATGGTGATGCGGATGCGGGGAAACCAGAAGCGGCGCTGCTGATAGCTGAAGAGAGTGCGCTCGACTCCGTCAAGATGCACTGGCACAATCGGCGCTCCCTCTCTCTTCGAGGCAATCATGGCGGCGCCCGGGTAGGCTTTCATGAGGCCGCCGGTGACGGTGATGCGGCCCTCGACGAAAATCGCCGGATTGCCGCCGCCGCGGAGGACCTGCACCAGCTTGCGCAGATGCAGGGCGCGGAACAACTCGAGCGGCTGAAAATAGGCCATGCGCAGAGGGAAGCGGGCCCACCATTTTTCACTGAAGACCGAATCGACGGCAAAGACCAAGGTTCGCGGAATGAAGGCGCGCAGAAGCAGGCCGTCGAGCAGAGAGGCATGATTGGACACGAGCACGAAACCGTCTTCGCGGGGCAGGCGCTCGATTCCCTGAACCTGAACGCGGAACAGAAGGCGAAGCAGGCCGACGACCAGAGTCGAAAAAATGCCGAACCACCAAGCGCCGACAACATTATTGGACGGCACCGCAAAGGCTTCTTCAGGCGGTGGCCTATTCTGCGGCCTATTCTTTGTCATCGCTCCTCCTCATGCATAAAAACGGTCTCCATCGGCATCAGAGCCCTCAACGGACGAGGGCCTTTGAGCTAAACAGGGCGCACCCGGAACATTCAAGCCAGGAATATTCACACCCTCAACCCCATTCTATCGCCTTTCCTTCCGCTTAATCAATGCTCTCTGTCAGCGCTGAATCCATTGACTCCGGATCTGGGGGGCCATCGGCTCTCAGCAGCTCCCGCCCACCTGCTCCGGTGGGCAGGGCGTATCGCCATAGGAGCAGAACACGCAGCAGGAGCCGGGCCGGGTTTTGATGTCGGCCCCGCACTGCGCGCACTCGTAGCGATAGACGCAGGCGTTCGACGCCATCGCCTCGCGCTGTCTGTGGCCGCAGCGCGGACAGGTCAGGGTCGATCTCCTGTCAGTCTGGTCCATGTCTCCATTGTATTGTCAGTAGCTTCCAAGACGGTCCCCAAAGCCAATTATCGCACAGGGACGTCGTTGCAAAGAGGGCGGCGTCGGGCCAGGGTCACCTCTTCCCACAGCTCTGTCAACCCCTTTTCGCGAAAGTGCTCATTGTGGGCCAGGACATCGCGGGTCTTGTCGTCGCGCACATCGATCTGCCAATGGGCGCCGTAAAGCCGCTTCAGCTCGGCACGGTCAACGGAGAAGGGGGGGCCGTCCATCTCCTGCTGCCGATAGCGCAGGGTGATGATCATCTGCTCCGCTTCAGGGGCGAGCATTTTCAGGCGAGCGGCGTAGCGAGTGCGCAATTCCTGCGGCAGGGCGATCAGTGCCGCCCGGTCGTAGACGCGGGCGATCGGCCCGGGGGCGACGAATGCAAGATCCCCGGACCTCAGATCGAAGAAGTCTCCCTGATAGATGTCGATGCCGGCCGCCACTCCCAGACCGCGCCAGCAGGGCATGGATGCGCCGACAACGACTTCGGCCGCCAGGCCGTTGTCGGCAAAAAACTGTCGCGCCCCCTCCTCGACCAGCTCGACGCCAATGACTCTGTAGCCCTGTCGATGGAACCACAGCAGATCGAGGCTCTTGCCGCAGAGGGGAACCAGCACCGCCTGCCCCGCCTCCGGGGGGCCGAGCAGGGGCCAGACGTCGTCGAGCCGCGGGTGGGTGAAGTCGAGATGAAAGCCGATGCGGCCTTCATGCCAGCGATCGGCCCAGAACCTTTTTTCGAGTGCGGCCGGGCCGCCCTCCCCGTCAGCCACCTGCAGCCGTTGCTTGGCCGAAACCGCTGTGGAAGTGGTCAGATCTCATTGCCCTGGACGCCTTCAACAACAGTCGATTTGCCGTTGCGGTAAAGGTGGTTGAGGGCGTTGATATAGGACTTGGCTGAAGCAAAAACAATGTCGGTGTCGGTGCCGTGGCCATTGGCGACCCTCGTGCCCAGACTCAGGCGGGTGGTGACATCGCCCTGGGCATCGGAGCCGCTGGTGATGGCGTTGACCGCGTAGTACTCCAGTTCGACACCGCTTCCGACGACCTTTTCAATGGCGGCAAAGACGGCGTCGACGATGCCATTGCCCCCGCTGGTGCCCGTGCTGGTCTTGCCGTTGGCCGACAGGGTCACGGAGCTGAAGGGCGTCTTGCCGAACTCATTGCTGATCTGCACATTAAGCAACTGGAAGGTATCGTCCCCCTCAGTGTCATCGTGCAGTTGCGTGATCAGCGCCTGCAGGTCCTCGTCAAAGATTTCATGCTTGCGGTCGGCCAGCTCCTTGAAACGGGCAAAGGCCTCATTGAGTTCTTCCTGATCGGCAAACTCGAAGCCCAGATCCTTGAGGCGCGCTTTAAAAGCGGCCCGGCCTGAGTGCTTTCCAAGGACCAGGTGGTTGCGGTGCCAGCCGACATCGGCAGCCTCCATGATCTCGTAGGTCTGGCGGTCCCTGAGTACTCCGGCCTGGTGAATGCCGGCCTCATGGGCAAAGGCGTTGGCCCCGACGATGGCCTTGTTCGGCTGGACGGCAAAACCCGTGATGTTCGACACCAGCTTCGAAGTCGGCACCAGATGCGGGGTTTCGATGGCGCTGTCGCAGGGAAAGTAGTCGCGGCGTGTGCGCACCGCCATGACAATCTCCTCGAGCGAGGCATTGCCGGCCCGCTCGCCGATGCCGTTGATGGTGCACTCAACCTGCCGCGCCCCGGCCAGAACCGCGGCCAAGGAGTTGGCGACGGCGAGGCCGAGATCGTCGTGACAGTGCACCGAGACGACGGCCCTGTCGATGTTGGGCACCCGCTCAAACAGCTGGCGCACCAACCCGGAGAACTGTTGCGGCACCGTGTAGCCAACGGTATCCGGCACATTGATGGTGCCGGCGCCGGCGGCGATGGCGCGCTCAAAAACGCGGCAGAGAAAATCGGAGTCGGAGCGGCCGGCATCTTCGGCGGAAAACTCGACATCGTCGGTGTAGTTGCGGGCCCGCTTGACCGAACTTTCGACGCTTGCCAGCACCTCGTCCGGCGTCATGCGCAATTTCTTTTCCATGTGCAGCGCCGAGGTGGCGATGAAGGTGTGGATGCGCTTCCGCGCCGCCGGCTTCAAGGCCTCGGCCGAAGCGTCGATATCCTGGGGATTGGCCCGCGAAAGGGCGCAGACCGTGCTCTCCCTGATCTGCCCGGCAACGGCGGCAACGGCGGCGGCATCGCCGGGGCTGGCCGCGGGAAAGCCCGCCTCGATCACATCGACACGCATCAACTCGAGGGCGCGGGCGATGCGGAGCTTTTCCGCCTGAGTCATGGAGGCGCCTGGACTCTGCTCCCCGTCGCGCAAAGTGGTGTCAAAAATAATCAGCTTGGTGTTCATTGAAGTGCTCCTCAATAGTAGCTCCCCGAAGGTTCCCGCCTCCGGTGGGCCGGTTGGTTGTCAAGTTTTTTGGTCTGTTGCGTATTCCCTCGCCAGGGCTTTATATTCTCCCGCCTACGGCAGGAGGAGGAGCTCAGCCAGAAGGTTTCCGCCCGCGGAAAGCGGCAGTGCCAAGGTTTGGAGGAGCCGGCCTGCGGACCGTTCAGTTCTGTATGTGGTCAGGTTGAACATGTCCCTATCATAGCAGTTCATGCGCCTCTGTCAAGCAAAAAAGCAAAATAAAAGGGCAAAAACTGCACCAACGCGGCCATAACGGCCGACAACAGCCCCTGGTGGGAGGGGCGGGAAGAGGGCGAACCGGCCCCCGACTTGCAGGGCCGCCTCTGCGACAGCGACGCCGGTCAGCCGGCAGCCCATCTCAACTCACGCTTTACGGTCTCAATCGACCGCTGCCCGATCTGCCCGCCCGCCGGCATTCGACGAGCCCAGGGGCGTGCCGACCCCGGCCATCGTCTTCGGCGGCCGCCGCGCCTCCCGGGTGGCCTCTTGGTGCGCGAAGTCGAAGACTCTCGGCCAGGGCGTGCTCACAGGCGCCTCCATGGCCTCTGAAATTACGCCGCCGGCGAAGTCGGAGCAACGAATAGCTGGACAGCCAAACGGCGGCCATGGCCGCCAGCCGGCTCTCTCCCCCTTATAAGCCCCTCCACGACCTCGAAACAGGGCACGGGAAAAGCAAAGGGCCTGAGGGGGCGGCCAGGGGGACACTGCCCTTGGATTCTCTCTCCGCTTCGCGGCGGCCCTTGGTCCCTGCCAGCCTGGCAGTGGCGGCGTTTCCCTGCTGAGAACTGCTCCGCCCCCGAGGGCGACTGTTCGCCCTGAGTCGGGCGAGCACCGGGCATGGGCGCCGGCCGATGCCGTTGATGGTGCACTCAACCTGCCGCGCCCTCGCCCTGACCGCTTCTTGAATTTGCGTCGCCGGCGCTCCCTGTGCTATAATTGACGGCAAGGCAGGTTCCGCCTCTCTCCCGGTGTCAGCGTTTTGCGGCCGGGGAGCGCTTCTGCAGGCGGCGGGGCCTCTTTCAAGCTCTATCATTCAGCCACGATCGGGGAGTTTTCCAGATGTTCAGCAGCACCAGGACGAGCGGCAGCGCAACCGGGCAAGCCGGGCCATCGGCCGCTTCAGCGGCGGCGAGAAGGCGCGGGGGGCCTGCTGTCTGCGTTGATTGCAACCCTGGGGCCGTCTCTGCGGCCACTGCCGGTCGGCCGCCGCCGCATCGCGCCCTCCTTAAGGGGGGGGGGGGGGGGGGGGGCTTGCTTCGCAGGCCCTCTGTTCACCCGGCGCCGGCGGGATTCTGCAGATGGGCGGCCCAGCAGCGGTTAGCGCTGCCGCCCGGTTTGAGCGGGCCGGGCGGGTCGGGCAGTCGCGGCCATCGGCGGCAACCGCAGCATGCAGGGATCTGCCATCTGCGGCCTTGGGGCCGCCGCTGGCAGCCCCGCTGACGAGCCCGCTGACGACGCTGACGACCTGGTCCCGGCGAATCGCCGCCGCCGCCGTTCTGCTGGCCGCCGCCCTCATCACCGTCCTCCCCGCCTCGGCCCAGGAGCAACAGCCGCCGACCCTCACCCTCAGGGTGCTGCCCCCCGAGACGATTTCAGTGAACGAAGGAGATACAGCTTCGGGGGCGGTGTGCTTCGAGGTCGTGGGTCAACCACCCGAGGAGATTGTATTCCCGTTCGATATAGTTCTTTTCCTGGAATCGAAAGTTTTCAGTCCAACTGAGCATGAACCAGGAGGCCTCGGCAGCGCCCGCGAAAACATCGATTATGTAGCTGTGATAGGGCCTGTGAGGATTCGATGGCCGGCACCAGGGGCGAGCTTTTGTCGAATCTTTCCGATACAAACAATTGAGGACCAAGAAGTAGAACCTGATGAGAGGTTCAGAATTCTAATAGAGTTGCTACACGGTCCCTCCGGGGTGCCGGTAATCTTACTTGGCCACGTCATCACCTACATCATCCTCGACGACGACGGGCCCGTCGTATTTGCTATCCAGGACGTCGAAAGCGGCGTGTTTGACGACACCATAGTTCCCCCCTTTGAGGAGGGCGACGAGGAGGATGCTGGATTCAGGGAGATCTGCGCCCTGGTTACGAGCCACTCCAGAGGATTCCCGCGGGAAGCAGGGGTGACGCTTTCTCTCAGTATGTCGGATGGCAGCGCCGTCTCGCCCCAGGATTACAGCTTATCAGGGAGCAGTGAGCGGCCGCTGTTTTTTCAGCAGGGCGACCGATGGGTTTGCACTCGCTTCGCACTGGATGTGGTGGATGACGAAATCTATGAAGGGGACGAGGATCTGCTCATCTCCCTGAGTTTGGAGGCGGGGTCGCCGGCGGACCTGAGGGTGTCGACTCCCAAGGCCCGCCTGAGGATCCTCGACAACGAGGAACCACCCGGCATCGATCTGTTCGACACGGCTGCAGCCGAGCGGACAGTGGATCGGTTGACCGTGAGTGAAGGGAGTAACATCACCTATTATGTGGCGCTGAATTCACCGCCGAGCGAAAATGTGAATCTCCAGATCTTTATCGATGACCCGGTCGGCGACGGCAGCACTGCCGTTAACAATCGATCTCAGCTACTGGGAGCGCCCCTGACGTTCACGCCGGCCGACTGGCAGAGCACGCAGGGGGTTCCTGTCATCCTGAATCATAACAACTATTTTGGCCCGAACCGGGAAGTGGTTATCCGCTACGATGCCGTCTCGGGCGCACCGGATTACGGTGCGGCGACCCTGACGCTGACGGTTCGCGACACTGACAGGGTTCCCGCTGTGGACATAGAGTTTACTTTCACGGATGATGGGCAGACGGTCACTGCGGATGATATTGATCACGATCGTTTTACTGAGGGCCGTGCCCCGATCAGCCTGACGATCAAGGTCTTTGCAAGGAGAATGCGCGACAGGGCGGGGGCATTTTCCGAACCTTTCGATTTGACGATGGAATTCCGGCCGGTGGTCTGGAATGAGAGGCAGGCCGCTGATTATTTGCTCGATTACAGGGTGGCGCCGCAGGAATTCATGCTGACCCTTCCGGCATTCGGGAGCGAGGTAAGCACAGTTGTAGACCTGTTTCTGATTGACGATGACATTGCGGAGCCGGACGAGAGTTTTCAAATCAGAGGCTACAAAAGCATGGAGGAGCGTTTTTTTCCCAGTCTTCATCGCCTGGCTAACCCGGAGGCCAGCGTGGCAATCAAAAGCGACGACCGACGGGGTCTTCTCGTCTCGGCGACGTCAATCCGCTCCCGTGAAGGAGAGGTCGGCGACTTCACGGTCAGACTGCTTTCGCAGCCGCCGGCCGGCGAGTCGGTGCGTGTGGACGTGAATCTCGACGATGTCCCCGGTCTCAGCTACCTGGAAGTTGACGGCGTTTCCCATCAGCTTTCCGGCGACTTGAGGCTGATCTTCACGGAGAACGGCTGGAACCGTCCCAGGAGAGTGATCTTCAGTGCAGACAACGAGCTTTTCGGCCCGAACCCGGAGGTGACCATCGCGCTCATTCCCGGGGGGGCCGGTTACAACGAGAGTCACAAGGCTGAACTGACGATAATCCTTGAGGATGAGGATCCTTTTCCCAAGGTGGGGGCTCTGTCCCTTGCCTTGCTGAGTGCTCCAGAAAATTTCTTCCCGACGATAGAAAGTCAAGAGTCGGTCGGGACGGTGGCATACAAAATCGTGGCCATGCTGGACAGACCGAGCTCTGAGGATATCGAGTTGTCCCTGTCCTTCGAGGGGTCTGCCGATGAAGACGACTACAGGGTGGAACCAGCGGCCCCCAGCCTGACCGTTCCGGCATTTGAGCGGGTTGGAAGCACAACCATCAGGGTGACCTTTACGGACGACGACATCGCTGAAGGCGTGGAACGGATTGACATCAGAATCAGCGAGGTTCCGGGGAACACTCTAGATCCTTCGCTTTCGGACATAATAAATTCCATCTTCATCGCCGACGCGCTCGAGGACATGCGAGGCGTCGAGGTGTCGCCGCAGCAGCTGATCGTGGTGGAGGGCGGCGAAGCGGCCACCTACACCCTCGAGTTGACTTCGCAGCCGAGCGGCCCCCTGACGGTGACGCTGACTCTGCAGAGCGGCGGCGACGGCGGTGAGGCGTCTGCTGTTCTTCCCGCCGTCCTGATCGAGCCGATGGAGTTGAGTTTCGAGCGCCCGAACGATGCGCCCTGGTCTGAGCCCCGGGAGATCCGTGTTTCCGTGGCGGACAACGGGGTCGAAGAGGATCCGAGGCAGGCGACCATCGTCCACGGCTTAACAGGTTCGGACTACCAGAGCAACGGGGTGCCGGTGCCCGATGTCCTGCTGAGGGTGGTGGAGCGCGGCCTCGTCCTGACGGAGACAGCTGCAGTAAACGAAGGCGAAGAGTACCGCTACGAAGTGGCGCTGAGGTCGCCGCCAGCCGGCGCCGTCGAGGTGGCGGTGCTGGTCAGTCAGGGCCGGGCCCTGAGGAGCCTGGAGACCGATAATGGCCGGTTTGAGATCGCGGATCGGGACTCGGTGGAGGTGCCGGGGGTGCTGAGCTTCACGCCTGAAAACTGGCATCGCACCCAGTCGGTGATCGTCCGTACGACAGACAACGACTATTCATCGCCGGATGGCCTGGAACAGGTGCTCATCACGCACATCGCCTTGGGCGCGGATTACGGCGGAGAGAAGGCGACCCTGACCCTGACGGTGCTGGACAACTATGAGCCCGCCCGCAGCATCACCCTGAGCCTGAGGCCATCGCAGCTGAGCGAGGCGGCCGGCCGGGTGGTGGTGACCGTAACGGCGGGCATCGACAGGCCGCGCCAGCAGGATACGATGGTGCAGCTTCGTGTTGTCGCCGAACCCGTTGACGATGACCCCGCCACCGGGGGGTACGCAACGGCTGGACGGAATTCTGACTATGCGGTGGACAGCGCCTCATTCTTCTTGGTCATAGAGGCCTATGACAGCGGTGGAAGTGGAAACTTCACCCTGCTTCTGATCGACGACGACATCGATGAGAACGGTGGCGAGGTCTTTCTCGTCGCTGCCGTTGCTGATCTTGACAATGTGCGCGCGCATGGCACGGCGACCTTGACCATCATCGACGACGACGAGCGCGGCCTCCGGATCTCGAGGGAGCGGCTGTTCCTGGTCGAGGGCGGCGAGGCCGAGGTCTATTCTGTCCGCCTGACTTCGCAGCCGACGGCGCTGGTGGGGGTGTTCATCCAAGTCGACTACGGCGCCGCCATGGAGGGCATGGCCATGGATGGCATGGCCGACAGCGTCCTTTTGAACGGCATTCCAGAGCTGCTGCTGACCTTTGGAGTCAGCGGCGAGAACGCTTGGGATCAGGAGCAGGAGGTCAGGGTCACCCTGGAGGAGAACACCGACAGCAACGAAAACAGGGAGGCGATTCTCCGCCACAGTGCCGAGGGCGGCGATTACCAGGGTTTGCCAGGGGCTGCCGTCGCCCTGAGGCTCGCTGACCGTGGCATTCGCATCTCGCCGACAGAGCTGTCGGTTTTGGAAGGAGGGACCGCCGAATACAGTCTGGTGCTGCTTTCGGCGCCGACCGCATCGGTGCAGGTGCAGCTGAGCCTCAGCGACGCCGATGCCATCGATCATTTGGAAATCGGCGGGCAGCGGACGGCTGTGGCCTCTGATCCTCTGCCGTCGCTGACATTCACGACGGACAACTGGGATACTCCGCAGACGGTGAGGGTCCAGGCGCAGGACAACCCCTATTCGGGGGAGAATGAGCCCGTGACGATCAGCCACAGCGCGAGCAGCGACGATGAAGGCTACGCCGGACTGGCCATCGATGCTGTGGAGCTGACCATCGACAACGAGGATCTGGAGTCCGACATGCTCCTGCTGGAGGTGCGCCTTGGTGATTCGGGCGACTTCGGTCCTTTTGTCCAGTTTAATGAAGAGAGACCCTTGGGCGGCGCCCTCGTCGACAATGTTGTGGATGTGCAGCTGAGGGCCCACCTGAACGAGGCGCCCTTCAGGGACGACCGGGTTCTGCTGCTGTCCGTTGACGAGGAACTGAGCCTCGCAACGCTCGGCCGGGACTTCTCGGCCACTCTCACAGCCACCCCTGACGATCCTGAGGGAACAGGGATTGGCCAGGGGTGGATCGCTCCGGGGGCAGCTGCCCTCAGGCTGACGCTGCCGAAAGAGAGGACGACAATCACGGTGGGACTCGAGTTTCAGGTGAAGGCCGACCGGAGCGACGAAGATGATGGGGAGGATATCCAGATAGGCGGCACCCTCGAGGACCTGAGCGCTCGGACGGCGGCTCCTGTCTTTCTGGATATCATCGACAACGATGTCCGCGGCCTTGACATTCGGCCGCAGGCCCTGACATTGGTGGAGGGGGGCGAGACCCGGACCTACGAGGTGCGCCTGACTTCGGAGCCGGACCCGGACCCGAACCGGGACGGGGTCCTGGCGCCTGCTGAGGGAGAAGTGTCCGTACAGATAAGAATCGCGGGCACTGAGACCCCGCCGGGCGCGGCGCCTGACCGCATCAAACGGGTTCCGAACTCCCTGGTGTTCGGAGGTGATTCAGGCCCTCAGTGGAATGAATGGCAGACCGTGGACGTCTCGCTGGCAGAGAACGACAGCCGGCATGACACCCGGGAGGCTTTTCTCCGCCACAGCACCGAGGGCACGGACTACAGTGCCGCCCCTGCTTCGCAGGTCTCCCTGACGCTGGTGGACCGCCGCATCCTCATCTCGACGGACCGCCTGACAGTCGTTGAAGGCGGGGCAGCCAGCTACACCGTGACGCTGATCTCGCCGCCGACGGGAGAGGTGACCGTGCGGGTGAGCATCGCCCGGGGCCGTCTGGGCGCGGACGGCTCCGCTGCCGTCGCCGATGCCGTGCTGGCGGAACGGCCGCTGATCTTCGACGGGGACGACTGGGATCAGCCGCAGGCGGTGACGGTGCGGCTGGCGGACAACGACTATTCGGGAGAGAATCGGCAGATCAGGATGGAGCATGTCGCCGTCGGCGGCGGCTACGACAGCGCCCAGGCGGCGACGGTGACGCTGACCGTCGTCAACGAAGAGGAGGAGGAGACGACGAAGGTCAGGCTGAGCCTGTCGCATGCGGAGTTGCGGGAAGATCAGGGCCCCGTGCCGGTGAGGGTCCGCGCCACCCTCGATGTGCCGCGCCAGCAGGATACGGTATTGACCCTTGTATTTGACGACATCCCCGAAGATTCTCCGGATGCAGCTGAGCTGGGCCTTGACTTTACGAGCGATCGGCAGTTGCCCCGCTTCATCATCCCGGCATTCGGTCGATATGGGGAGCTGGAGCTGACGCTGACTCCGATCAACGACAACATCGACGAGGGCGACAGCGATCCCCTCTTTTTCAGCGTTTTTACAGAGGGGGGGTTGACGGTGGTGCCGGCCCGCCTCGATATCCTCGACGACGACAGCGCCGGCGTTACCGTGACGCCGGCGTCCCGGAGAGTGCGTCCCGGGCAGCCGGTCGGCTACGCTCTGGTGCTGGACACGGTGCCGAACTTCGGGACGGTGACGGTGATTGCGCGCGTCCGGGCTGCGCCCGGCTCTGAGGCCCGGGCGGAGGATATCGAAGTTCCGGGGCCGCTGAGGTTCAACGATGCGAACTGGGATCGGCCGCAGCAGCTGCGGCTCGAAGCGGCAGAGGAGGTCGGGGGCTTCGGCGGGCTGATCATTGAATTCGACGCAAGCAGCGAGGATCCGCCCTACAACATCGTTGCCGTCGCCTCGGCCACCCTCGAGCTGACTGACGTCGACACGAGCCTGCAGAGCCTGGAGCTGAGGCTGAGCCGCGGCGGCGAGCGGCTGCCCCTGAGGCAGCAGCCCGACGGCGACGTCGGCTTCGCTCCCCGGGTGGCCGATTACGAGGCCGAAATTCCGTCCGGCGCCCGCAGTGCCGTTCTGACGGCGACGCCGACTGTTACCCGGGACAATGCCGGGGAGAGTGAACAGAGCCCCGGCGAGGTCTATCTCTTCCTCGACGGCGAGCCCCAGGGGAACGGCGCTGACGTCGCCGGCGACGAGGTTCGCCTGGACCTGTCGACGGGCGGGGAGCTCTTTGTCTTCGACATCGAGGTTTCGGTGGCGCTGCCGCAGGAAAACGGAGAGACCCCGCCTGCCGTCCAGAACTACCGCCTGACGCTGAGAAGAGCCCTGCCGGAGGGCGCCGGGCTGCATATCCTGGTCGTTGATGAGGACGGAGGGCGGACGCCGCTGACGGCCGGGACGCCGCTGCGGTTCGGCCCCGACGAGGAGGGCATGAATCTGATTTTCGTCGTCCGCGCCGGCGGCAACCGCTACCCCATCAGCGAACTCAGGGTCAACCACGGCGACGACTTCACTCTCCTCAGCGAAGACGACGGCAACCCGACCCGGGTTGAGGAGGGCCGGCTCGCCCTGTCGCGGGGGGAGGTGGTTGCAGACGGCAGCTTCGAGACGCCGGTGCGGCTGGTACGCAACGGACCCGCTCTGTCTGAGGACTTCGACTTCCGCCTGAGCTTCAGGGCGACGGCGCAGCGGCCGCGGGCCGCCGGCGCCGAGGAGCTGAGTGCCGAACTCGCCGGCACCCTGGAGGCGAACAGCGAGACGGAGACGGAGATCCGCGCGAACTACAGCGGCGAGGCTCAGGGCGAAGAATTGCTGCCGGTCTCGACGACCGTCCGCGTCTCGGCCAACGGGCCGCTGACCCTCGTCTGGAGCCTCGGGCGCTCGGGCGGCGGCGACCGCTCCTTCAAGCAGTCGGACTTCACTTCCACCCTCAGCGTCGGCGAAACGGCGACCCTGAGGATGGCGCAGGACGACGATGAAGAGCTGCGGCAAGTCCTCTCACTGGACGGGAGTGAGGGCGAGGTCGAGGTCCGCATAGCGGCGACGCACGGAGGCTCGCTGTCGAAGATCCGGGACCCGGAGCAACTGAGCTTCACCCTTGTGTTCGAAAGGCCGCGGGCGCTGCTTCGTCCGGTCGTCGATGCCGAGCCGCTGCGGGCCTTCCGCGACCCGCTCTTCGTCTTTGTCGAGGAGGGCGAGCGGCTGAACCGGCAGAACCGGCGGCACCCGCCGGAGCTGGACCTGCAGTTGCCGCTCGAACTGGTGCTGACAGCGGACAGCACGCCGCTGCAGGGCAGAGACGGGATTCTCCGCGGCCTCGATCTGAGCCCGACGATGACCATCGGCGGCGAGGCGACGGAGGGACTGAGCCTCGGCGGCGGCTCGGGCCGCGATCTGCTGTTCGCCGCTGCCGAGCCGAGGAACGGTGTCGCCGTCGCCGTGGGAATCAGAGTGCCGGACCCGCGGGTGCGCGTCGATGAGCTGCGCTTCGACGCCCACTTCCTGTCGCTGGATCACCCCCTGGAAGTGCCCTTCGACAGGGTCAGCGGCAACGACTTCAAGGGCGACGAGAGGGTCTTCAGCATCTCCCTGAGGGGCGAGCAGCCGGCGGCCGAGACCTGGACGCTGAGCGTGGCCAACGTCCTCGAACTCGAGGACAACGGCTACAAGGCGGAGGAGGTCATCCAGGTGCCCGGGGAGCGGCTGCTGAACATCATCAGAAAGCCTGCCGGCGGCGGCGACAACTATAGCTCTGAGATCGTCTCGGTGCAGGTCTTCGACGACATCGTCCCCGGGATTGAACCCGGCGCTCCCACTGAGGAGCTGACCGCCGAACAGCTGTCGGCGACCCTGGCCGTCGACGGGGCGGTGCCGCCCGAAGTGCGGCAGCTGCTCGACGCCGAGGGGCCGGCGACCCTGACCCTGATCGTCGGCGTCACCCCGGCCCACGATCGCCCGGCGACCGGGGAGGAGCGGCAGGCGCGCACCCGTACGCGGACTCTGAGGATCCGCCGCCTGCGGGCCGACGCCACGGACTCGAGGGTCGCGCTCCGCTTCGCCTACACCCCTCCCCCCGGCTTGGGGCGGGCGGGCGTCTTCAACCGCATCATCCCGCTGGCGACCGGCATCTCTGCGAGGCTGGAGGCGACGCTCAGCCCGGCGGCCCTGGTGCTGCCGAAGGGCGGGACAGCCGAGGTGCTGCTGGTGGTCAGCAACCTGCTGCTCGGCGAGGATCCCTGCAGCGTCCTCGTTTTCCGGCACTCCGCCGATCTGCAGGTGGCGCCCCGGGCCTGCGCCGGGGTGGACCGGACCAACCGCCGCTTCGAGCAGCGGCTCGAGGTGCGGGTGGACCAGGACGCGACCGCTCCCGACTACGTGATTCGGGTCGATGTGAACCTCGGCGGCAGGAGGAACCTCAGGGCCGAGTTCCGCATCGACATCAACGATGCGCCCCGCTACCAGGGCGAGACGACCCTGAGGGTCAATGAGAGCGGTGTGGAGACGACCGTCATCGAAGTGCAGCTCGGCTCGGCTTCGGATGGCGTTGCCGGCGTCGAGGAGTATCTGCTGCGGGTCGTCGACCCCGACGGCGGCCTCAGGTTCCTGGAGCCGTCACAGCTGCGCCTGGAAGTGATCGGCTTCGAGGACGAAGGTCGGCCGATTGGCGATTTGCGACACTCGAACAACTACTTTGACCTGGAAGCCAGCGTCGTCGAACAGAAGAAGACCGATGAGCAGGCCGGGCCCGAAGGCAACGGCAATGAGCTGTCCCTGACCCTGAGGATCAGCGGCAAGCTGGCGACGCCGTTCGGCAGCGTCGTCGAGCTGCGGCTGTCCGGCGTCGGCGACGGTTACGGCGAGGGTTTCGAGCAGCGGCTGCGGGTGCGGGTCGAGGATGTGGCGCCGACCTTCAGGCTGAGGGCGGAACTGGACGACAAGGCCGTGCCCGTCTATCTCGAGCAGCAGCAGCCGCTCGCCCTGGAGCTGAGCTTCTCGGACGGCAGCAGGGACGGCACTGGCGGGGCTCCGACGTTCGTCGTGGCGGAGGCGCCCGACGATCTGGCGGTCCGGGTCGACGCCGTCAACCGACGGGTCACCCTGAGGCGGCTGAACGCCCCGGGGAGGGGGGGCCTGGTGCGGCTGGCGGTGCTCGACTCCCAGGGCGGCCGGACGGAGCTGCCGTTCACTGTCGAACGCCCCGCCCTGCTGCCGCAGATCAGGCCGCAGAACCCGCTGTTCATCGTCGTCGGCGGGACAGAGGAACGGGCTGTGGAGCTGGAGCAGGGAACGGGCATAGAAGACCTGGAGTGGACCGCCTCGGTCTCAGTCGGCTCCGGTCTCGGGATCGAGCTGAGTCGCCCCGACAGTCGTGGCCATGTCGACCTGGAAGTGACGGCGTCGCCCTCGGCGCCGCCCGGCCAGGCGCGGATCCTCCTCGAGGCGAGCGCTTACGACGGCATCCATCGGCGGCGGGTCGAGATGCCGGTGGTGGTGGTGCCGGCCGAGCCGAAGCCGCGGCTGCAGCTGAGCCTGAAGGCCGTTGTCGACGACAGAGAGCCAGCCGTGATTTCAAGCTTCCCGGCGAACGATACCCTCTTCGTCCAGGCGACCCTGGAGGGAGATGTGCCGGAAGAGCTGTTGGACAGGGTCGCCACCTTCTCGATCGCTATAGCCAAAGTGGGGGCAGCTGGCCCCGGCGCCGCCCGGACCACGACCTTGACGACTGTCGAGGTCGGGGCCGACGAGATTGACATTGAGGTGCTTGTGGAGACGGGGGCGCTGACGACGGCAGAGGGGGCCTTGCTCGGTCTTCAGCCGGGCGATGTCGTCGAAGTGTCGATTGAACACCTGTGGGCCGACGGCGAGATCATCGCCGGCGACCGCCTGCGCCTGCCGGTGACCACGACGATCAGTGCGTCGAGCCTCGACAGCGACAACGACGGCGTCGTCGACGCCTTCGACGACAACGAGGATCCGTCGACCCTGGGGTCGGCGGCGGCGCCGATCACGGCGGCCGTCGCCCGGGTGACGGAGGACCGCATCGATGTGCAGGGCGCCAGGCAGGTGTCGCTGGCGCTCGGCAATCTGGCGCGCTCCCTCGGCCTCGGTCAGTGCGGCGGCGTGACCATGGCGCTGACGGTGGGCATGGATGGAGCTCCGCCTGTGCTGAGCGGCTGCGGCGGCCTGTCGGAGAACTTCGCAGGCCTGGCCCTATCGCAGAGCCTGGCGCTGGCAGATCGCTTCGGACAGGGAGAATACCAGCTGATCGACCTCTCGGCCGGCTTCGACAGCAGCGCCGTCAACCACGACGAGCCCCTGGTCGTCAGCCTGCCGTTCGACCCGCAGACGACCCGCGTCTACCGCTACGACGACCAGCTCGAGGCCTGGGTGCCGGTCATCGACGCCGGCCTGCCGGGTCAGGACGGCGGCCCGGGGGCGCTGAGCAATATCAACCGCGATTGCGACACCTGCTTCTACGGCGTCGACAGCGACCGCGACGGCTCGGTCGAGATGCTGCTGCTGCTGCAGACGGTCGAGGATCTGAGCCTGGCCCTGGCCGCTGATGCCTCCGGCTACCAGAACAGGGTCATTGAGCTCGAGGTCGACCCCGAGGCCGAAGAGAACCCGCTCCTGATCATCCCGCTCGAGCTGGGCGCCGATCTGGAGAAGGTCCGGGTCATAACAGAAATGGACGGCGTTTTCGGCGTCTACAGCCAGACGGCGACCATAGTCCGCCGCAGGGACGTCAGCACCGGCCCGGCTGTGGTGCTGCGCGGCCTGAGGCGCACGGCGGACGGCCCCGAGGAGGTGCGGGTCGAGGCGCTGGACGCCGGCGGCGGCGCGGTCGCCACCCTGACCCTGCTGGTCGCGGTTGCCAATCGGCCGCCGGACATCCTCTTCATGCGGGACGGCGAGGCGACGACTTCGATTCGTATTGAAGCCGACGGCGACCCGGTGATCGTGATCGTGCAGGTCGAGGACCCCGTCGACGGCGACAGCAGCTTCGAGCTGCAGCTGCTTGACGACCGGGGCATCGCCGAGCTGGTGCCGCGGCTCAACCGCGGCGGCAGCGTCACCAACGAGCTGAGGCTGACGCCGGACGCCGGCGGCAGGAATTTCGAGCTGAGACTGAAGGCGACGGATCTGACCGACGACAGCGAGACCTTCGCTTCGCTGAGCGTCTGCGTCCTCGACGGGGACGGCCGCTGCCGCCGCTCCACGACCGTTGCCGCCGGCGGCGGCGGCGGTGGCGGCAGCAGCGGCCCGCTGTGGCTGCTCCTCGCTGTTCCCGCGGCCCTGCTGCTCTGGCGGCGGCGGCCGGCCCTTCCCCGGCGCCGACAACAAGTCGGGTCTTTCCCGGCAGGCAGGGTCTCTGCCGTCCGGTAGCCGGCTCGGGGCCCGGCTCCCCGCCCCCTCTTCAGGGTGTGGAATCAGCCCGATGTTCGCAGCAGCATCTTCGCCGAGCGGTGGCGGCGGCGGCGGCAGCAGCGGCCCGCTGTGGCTGCTCCTCGCTGTTCCCGCGGCCCTGCTGCTCTGGCGGCGGCGACCGGCCCTGCCCTGGCGCCGACAACTCTGGAGCCGGGTCTTTCCCGGCAGCGGGGTCTCCGCGGCCCGGTAGCCAGCTCAGGGCCCGGCCCCCCGCCCCCTCTTCAGGGTGTGGAATCAGCACGATTTTCGCAGCAGCATCCTCGCCGGACAGCGGCGGCCCGTTGTGGCTGCTCCTCGCTGTTCCCGCAGCTCCGCTGCTCTGGCGGCGGCCGGCCCTCCCCCCGTCGCCGACAACAAGTCGGATCCTTCCCGGCAGGCAGGGCCTCTGCGGCCGGCAGCCGGCTTGGGGCCTGGCCCCCCGCCCCCTCTTCAGGGTGTGGAATCAGCGCGATTTTCGCAGCAGCATCCTCGCCGGACAGCGGCGGCCCGTTGTGGCTGCTCCTTGCTGTTCCCGCGGCCCTGCTGCTCTGGCGGCGGCGGCCGGCCCTTCCCCGGCGCCGACAACTCTGGAGCCGGGTCTTTCCCGGCAGGCGCCTGCCGCGGCGCCGGCTCTCCGATTACTGCTGCCGGAGAAAGTCCTGTAGCGAGGCGAGCAGCGCCCGGTGGAAGGGCGCTCGGGCTGCTCGATCATCATCATGTGGCCCGTCGCCAGAGATCTCGTCGTCACCGCGGTGCCGCCGCTGACGGCCTCTGGACGCGCAAGGAAAATCTGGTCCTGGCCATCGAGACCGCCGACTGCATACCGCTGCTGCTGGCCGCCGACGACGGCGCGATCGTCGCCGCCCTGCACGCCGGCTGGCGCGGATTGGCCGGCGGCATCATCGACGCCGCCCTCGAGGCCCTGCCCTGTCGCCCTCAAAAGCTGCGGGCCTGGATCGGCCCGGCCATCTCGCAGCAGCACTACGAGGTCGGCAGCGAGGTGCGTCAGACCTTCCTCGAGCAGGATGGGCGCCCTCGCGTCCTTTTTCCTCCCCTCGCCGCCCAGAACGGCCGAAGCCGACGCCTCCCCGGGTCTCCGCTGGCTCGCCGACCTGCCCGGCATGGCCGCACACCAGCTGCGCCAGTTCGGATTAACGCAAATTTACAACTGCGGCCTCTGCACCTTCGCCCGCCCCGAACTGTTTTTTTCCTACAGGCGCGGCGACCGTCACAAATTTATTGTCACCTTCATCTGGCGGCAGCCGGCGACCTCCCGCCAGGCCCTCACGGGTCGGGACGGCTCCGTTTCCAGCCCGCAGGAGCAGGTTTTTAGCGGGCGCGCTCCCTGCGCCTCCTGAGCCACACCATAGCGGCCCCCAGAGCCAGGGCCAACAGCAACAGATCGCTCCAGCCGACGGCTCCGATGCCGCTGGAGCGGATACTCAAGGTGACCTCGTATTGGTCGACCTCCTCGCCGTTGTCATCGAAGACAAGGAAGCGGACATCAATATCGGCCTCAGGCCGAGGGGAAGGCGGCGGCGCTGCAATCGCTGCGGCCGTCGGGCGCTTCGACGCCGATGATCAGCCTGTGCCCGGCCGGCCGGCCCTCGCCGGCGGGCCCGGGCGCCGGCGATGCGCAGGGCCTGGCGTTTCTTCGGCAGCAGGGCCTTGCCGCCGTAACCCGTCCCGGAGAAGGGCCCAGGAATCTGTAGCCTGTGAACAGGGGGCCAAGCCTCGAGCCGGCTGCAGAGCGGCAGAGGCCCCGCCTGCCGGAAAAGGCCTGGCAGCTATTGTTGTCGGCAACCGCGGAGGGTCGGTTGGCGCCGCCGGAGCCCGTCCCGGAGAAGGGCCCAGGAAGCTGTAGCCTGTGAGCAGGGGGCCAAGCCCCGAGCCGGCTGCAGAGCGACAGAGACCCCGCCTGCCGGAAAAGGCCTGGAAGCTATTGTTGTCGGCAACCGTGGAGGGCCGGTCGCCGCCGCCGGAGGGTCACCAACGCCGCCGGGGCGGCGAGGAACAGCCACAGCAGGCCGCTGCCGCCGCCGCCGCCGCCGCCGCCGGAGGAGCGAGAGGCCGCGGGGCATTTGCCGTCTTCATTGAGGACACAGACGGTCAGTCGCTCGGAGAGCGTCCCCCCGTCGTCGTCGGGATCGGTCAGATCGGTGGCCCTGACCCTCAGCCTGAAGGGCGAGCGGGCAGCGCCCGGGGTCAGTACCAGTCTGTGCTCAACCACAAAGACCGCGGGATCGTTGACAGAGGGCATCGCCCTTGACACCAGCCGGGCAATCTCATCGTCGCCGGGCTTCGCCAGTTCCAGCCTGAAGCTGTCGTCGCCGTCGGGGTCGGTGATGATCACCCTGACGACCGTTTCCGTGTTCGGCTCCAGGCTGATCGTCGTGGTTTCCTCGCCGTCCAACTCGAAGGTGATGACCGGAGGCTGATTGCGAACCCCGACCTGGAGGGTGAAGGAGGCGACGGCTGCTCCGCCGTCATCGTCAAACAGCTCGACCAGCACCTCTTCGGGCCCGCCGAGGGTGCGCTTGCTACCGGTCAGAATCAGGGCGGGGCCGGCTGCAACGGTGTTGCTGAATTCGCCCTCGACATTGTCGCTTCCCGTGACGACCGGAGTCAGACCCGGGCGCAGGCCGGACAGGGGGATGACAGTTCCGTCCGCCCCGGCATCCAGCTCGAGGCGGCGGTCGCGGAACTCTTCGCCCACCTCAAGGTTCAGCGGCTCTTCCACGGACCGCAGCAGCAACAGCAACTCGACCGAGCCGTCGCGGTCGTCGTCGACGCCGTAGAAGCAGGTGTCGCAGTCGGCGACGCCTTCCAGGGCTCCGGCGCCGCCGGCGCCACCGGGCAGACCGGCGTCAATCACCGGCACCCAGGTCGCTTCGACGAGGCGATAGACCTCGTAGGACAGGTGCTCCCCGGGATGGGGCGGCAGGTTGATCAGCACCAGCTCGTTGGCTTCGGTCTCAGAGCTGTCGAAGCGGATCGAGAGATCGACGATCAGGTAATCCCCCGCGCCGCCGCCGAAACCACCAGCAGACAAGGCCTGAGTCACGGCCTCTGCCGTGTCGAGGTTTTCAAAGTCGGTCAGCAGGGCGTCGCCGCAACCGCTCAAACCGGCGACGGTACCGTCCATGGCCACCATCAGCGCCAGGGTCACGCCGCCGCACTGGCCGAGATTGAGGGAGCGCGCCAGGTTGCCGAGCGACAGCGACAGCTCGTCATCCTGCACCTCGACGCCGGCGTCCGTCACCGCGGCGACGGCGGCCTCGATCGGCCCCAGAATGGCGGGGTCGACTTCGTCGCCGGCGGCGTCAACCAGGCCGTCGTTGTCCGTGTCGATGAAGGCGTCCAGAGGCTCGGCTGAGTCGCGCAGGTCGACGACCGGCAGGCGCAGGCGGTCGCCCTCTATGACTCCTGAGCCGAAGAAGTGACTGATCGAGATCTCCACCACCTGGCCGTCAGCAACATCCAGTCCCTGCAGTCCAGTAGCCGAGGCTGTCATCAACGCCAGCCCGACACGGAGGTCGGCATTGACCTCGACCGTCGTCGTCAGTTCCCACTCGACAGTGGCAGTGGCTATCGGCTCTCCGTCGGGGCCGAGCCGGGCGATGCTGAGCGTGAAGGTCGTGACGCTGCCGACCTCAATCTGCTGCGGCAGCTGGCCTGCCAGGGTCGCCTCGACGAAGAGGGTGTCGGTCAGCAGGAAGCTGGAGACCGTCGACCCTGCGGTCGTCGGATCGGCGGGGTCCGCGGCCTTCAGACTCAACTGCAGGCGCGGCCTGGGAGCGGGCGCCACCACCACCACGGGGAGCTCTGCCGTCCGCTGCATGCCGTCAGCGGAGGTCGCGGTCAACTCAAGCATGAAGGCCCGGCCGGCCACTGCCAGCAAAGCGCTCACGGCCACCCGGCCGCTGCCATCGTCCAGGGTCTCCACTACGGCGTTGAGATCCTCGTGCCCAGAGGCTGTCCAGATCACCTCCAGGTCGGTGGCCTCGGTGAAACTCAGCTCCCGCACGACCGGGTTGTCATCGCCGGCAACCACCAACAGCGGGCTCGGCGGCAGAATCTGCGGCAACAGCGACGGGCGCTCAATGTTGAGGGTCACCTCTGTCCGCCCGCCCTGGGAGTCGACCACCACCAGGGTTATTTGCTCATCCTCGTCGTCCTGAGAGTCGTTCAGGCGTATCAGGGTGACTTGTCGCTGCTCCCTGTCGAACCGGACCACCAGATCGTCCGGCGCATGCTGCACGACGACGACCGGAAGCTGGTCCCCAGGGGTTGCGCCTCTCCTGCCGTCCGAGAACTCATCCAGCTTCAGGACAACTTCCCGCTGGTCGGCGAAGACAGTGACCGTGGTCGTCGCCAACATAAAAGTCGGCGCCACATCCTCGACCTGGACGAGCAGGCGCTGGTTGAGCACATCGTAACCGTCGGTGGCGCCGGACAGGCGCAACTCGACGACACTGCCGAAGGGCGTCGCCAGCCGGCCGGTGAGGGTCAGGGTGACGAAGAGCTCATTGGCGCCCCCTGCCAGATCCCTCCGTTCGACGGAGCCGGACGCCAGACTGAAGTAGGGCACCAACTCCTGTACTCCCGTGCCAAAGGTGAACGGCTCTGAGTTGTTGTCGCCTAGGACCGCCTCCAGCATCAAATCATCCGGGCTCAGCTCCATCAGGCCGCCGTCGGGGTCGTGGACGGTCAGGACATAGGCCTGGATGCCGCCGGCGGCCGCATCGCCGTCCTCTTTGACTGTCAGCCGGGTCTCGCCGACATATTCCGGAGCATCGTTGATGTCGATGCGGAACTCGGCCCGGGCGCTCCTGCCGCCGAGACGCACATCTATCGAAACCGGATACCCGGCCCTGTCCGCACTCTCCGACACCTCGACTGTCAGGCGCTGTTCAGACCTGCGGTTGTTCCTGTCAATTTCGGCGGCCTCCAGAGGGGCGACCCTCAGGTCTGTCTGGTCAAACCTGTAGGTAATGGCGCCGCGGACGTTCGGATCGTCGGTCTCGAGCAGGTTGCTGATCACGAGCGTCAACTCCGTCGAGCCGCCCCGGGGAAGCACGATATCCTCCACCGTCTCGTCGTTGTCGCCGCGAACCTCGGCGTTCAGCACGGGCTCCTCGCCGGTGAGCAGGGCAATGATGCGGCTGAAGCGGCCGGCAGCTCCTTCGTCGACGACGCCGGGCCTGTAATCAACGCCCAGCAGGATCCTGCTGTTCCTCGGATCATCGCTCGTGCTGGTGATTCGCAGGGTGCGCGTCACTGTCGCCGCCTGCCGCTCCTCCCCAGTTGCGGGGCGATAGGTAGCTGGAATTTCAGTCACGACGGTCGCGGTCCTGAGGCTATCATCGGCCGCGAACTGGGCAAGCGCATCGACCGGCACATCCGCCTCGGCGACATCCTCGAAGGCGGTCGCCACCGTCGTATCGGGGCCGTCTCCGTCCAGGAGCCTGACGGTGACTGTCCTGCTGCTGTAGGTCGTAATCAAGGTCGTCGACCCCGGCTCAGCGGGCATGACCACTCTGCCGACAATCCGGGAGACCCGGGTCGCGCGCTCGACGACAACGACTTCTTCCACCTCGTAGCCGCCGTCGTCCAACTCCAGGGGGTTGCCGACGCTGAGCGTCCAGCTCTCCGCCGAACCGGCGCCCTTCAGCATCACTCTGGAGATGACGACCGGCTGTTCCTCGTCGCTGTTAATCCCGATCTCATCATCATAGATGAACGACAGCAAGTGCGCAGTGAAGTCCAGAGAAGCGACGTCCACCAGGGCGGTCCGTTCGGCTGAGGCGTCATTCGCCAGCCCGACTGTGACACCGACATTCGCCCGCGGCGCCATCACCTCGAACAGCAGGTCGCGCCCGGGGGCCGCGGAACCGGCGGGGCCGCCGAGGCGGATGGCATTGCCGGCTCCCTCTCCGACAACAGTCAATGTCAGGCTGATACCCCCGAGGATCCTCCCGCTGTCGGCCAGCGGCGTGCTGTCCCCTGTCAGCGCCACTTCCAGCGGCAGGCGGTTGTCGTTGTCGTTGTCGTTGTCTTCGCCGTTGTCTTCGTTGACAAAAGCGAAGAACAGATTGCTGTCGAAGTCGAACAGGGCATCAGCGCTGGCGGCCGGGCGGATCTCCGCCGTCGGCCTGACGAAGCTGACGTTGAACTGCAGAGGCACCGGGTCATTGATTCTGTCCCCCAGGGTTGCACCGCCCGTGGCGTCGACCGTCACACCAATGTTATCGCCTGACTGGATCTCAAGGCGGTCGTCGGTCAAGTTCACCCTGTCCGAATCAGCCGGGGTGACGCTGAGAGTGAAGCTCGCCTGCTCAAAGTCGCGGAGACCGCCGCTGCGGCGCTCCACCCCCAGGTCAATGGTCAGGGTGCCGTTGCTGGAAACCCTGATCAGATCTCCCTGACTAACGGGGAGCGCCTGCTCTTGGTCATGGCCCCTGTAGCTCGCGCGAATCCCCGTCGCCGTATCGCTGTTGTCGTACAGGGTGCCGGCGACCCCGACCGTCAGCTGTTCGGCGCCGACCGCCAGCGGACGCTGCGGCGTCGCCGTGAAGGTCAAATTGAAGGTGAAGGTACCCGCCGTCAGGGCCTGGTCCCGCCTCAGGGTGACCGGAGTTTCGAAAGCGCCCTCCTCAGGCTCCGTCTGCGAACCCGTGTCCACACGGACCCGGGCGCCCAACCCTGGGCCAGCGGCCTCGAGTTCGCTGATGCTGTAGCTGTTGCCGTCTTCGTCCCGCACGACAAAGATCAAATCCATCTCGTCGACGTCCGGGCCGAAGTTCAGCGGCGCGTCCAGCGTCAGCGGCCTCTGCCGCTCTGCGTCGGCAGCGGGGAACACCAGCAGGGCCGCCGCCGCCGGCAGGGCCCGCCTCAGCCTCAGGGTGTAGGTCTCGAAGACGGTTTCATCATTCGACCCCTCCAGAGGATCCACAGAGACCTGGATACGGAACTCGAAGTCAACTCCATCCCGCCTCAGCCTCTGCCGATCAACCACAACCTGTTGGCCGGCGACGTTGTCGCCGTCCTCCAGCGCCTCCGGAGCGCCGCTCCCAGTGACATGGAAGATGCGCACTTCGGCCCGGTTCTGTACCTTGACCCCATCGACAACAATGTCCCCGGTGGCCGTCGGCACGGCCCTGATGAAGGCTCTGTCGGTGCCGAAAGGGATGTCGGCGCCGTACTCCAGCACATTGGCGTCAAAGACCGGCCTCAGCGTCGCCATCCGGCCCCCGTCCAGCGCCACCTCCAGAGAACTCAGGCGGGCGTCAGTGTCGCTGAGCTCGAGGGACAGGGTGCCGCTCTCGCCGTCGTAGTCGCCGCCGGTCGCGCGGTGAACGAGTTGCAGGACCCGGGGGCCGTTGGCCCCGGTGTCCTCGGCCGCCGAGACGATCACGGTCTGGGGCCGATGCCAGTTCTCCGTCGTGAACATCAGCCTGTCGCTCTGCTCTCCAGCGACACTGAAGCTCAGGCCCGCATTCTCCAGCGAACCCGGGTAGCCGTCAGGAGTGACGACGGCGATCTCCAGGTTCACGGTGAGCGTCGGCGAGGAAGCCAGCCGTACACTGTACTCGCTGCCCCTGCCCTCCAGCACTCTCAGCAACGCCGGCGCAAAGAGCAGGCCGCGCTCATCGTCGTCGAGGATGCCCAGGCTCAGCACCGGGGCCTCGGCATCGGCGCTGAGCGGCGTCTGGGCAATGACGTTGATGGCACCAACCTGCAGATGTTCGGTCCCCTCGGCGATCCGGTCCTGCAGCAGCTGCAACTCCACCGCCGTCTCCACCGCCGCCTGGCCCGCCGGGATCAACAGAGTCGGAGGCTCAAGGAGATAGTCCACCCCAGCCTCGGCGAGCGCATCGGTTCCCTCCCCGGCAATGACCAGCTCCACCACGACAGCCTCGAAGTAGGGCACGTCCAGTTCTGCCCGGATGCTCAGCCGCACCCGGCCTTCGCCTTCACCGACCTCGAGGGTGCTGGTGTATTCCGCCCCGTCTCTCGACAGGGTCAGCCTGTAGTGCTGCGGCGGCTCTTCGTCGTCGAGGACGCTCAGGACGACCGGCTCCAGCGGCTGTCGCTCGTGCAGCAGATGGTAGACGGGGTCTCCGCCGTCCGGGAACTCGCTGCTGACCCTGTGGTCGATGCGCACCACGCGGGTGCCTGAATAATAGTCGTTGCCGATCGCATTGACCCGCACCGTCTGCGTCTGATTCCAGTCGTCCTCCGCGAAGCTCAGGAAGGGCACATTTTCCCTGAGAAGCCCATTCCGGCCGCTCACCCGATCCAGGCGAATCGCCTGCCGACCCGCAGTGACTGCCAGCGTCACCGTCACTTCGGCCGTCGGCCGGGAAGTCAGCACCACTTCGTAGGTCGTGGAGGCGTTTTCCGGCACAGTCCTCTGCCCGGCCGCGGAGATGAGGATGCCGGCCTCGTCGTCGTCCACGACGGTCAGGCCGAATCCCAGGTTTTGCTCGCTGCCGTAACGATGGGCCCCTCCCTGATTGCTTCCCGCCTCGAGCAGCAGCCGGTAATTCCTGTTCCCTTCAGCCACGGAGTTGTCCGACGCCCCGATCGACAGCTCCCGGGGCGACATCCAGTTGTCCGCGTCAAAGATCAGCGCCGGCGACACAAGAAGCTCCCCGGCGCCCTCGGGGACAGCGATGCCGACACTCACCTGCTCGCCCGGATGCGGCTCGGAATTGAGCCTCACCGTAAAGGAAACCCTTTCGCCTTCGGACACGGACCGAGCCGCGACCGCCCCCGGATAGACGCCGTCGATCCAGAGGCCGCGCTCGTCGTCGTCGAGGATGCTGATGCTGTGAGAAAGCGGCGACAGCTGAAGGCCGGAAGCGGTGCTGTAGACGAGACTGAAGTCCTCGTCTCCCCCGGCCACTTCATCGTCTGTCAGACTCAGGGTCAGGGTCAGAAGCCGCATCGCCGCCCCCGCCTCAATGGTCAGCCGCTGCGGCAGCGCCGGCACAAAGGAGTAGTCCTCACCCCCGGTCGCGCTGCCCTGCTGCAGTTCCAGATCGATCACCACCGCCGTATCCGTGACCGCCCCATTCAACCGCGCCTCGACCGTCCATTCCACAACCCCGCCTGCTTCGCCCAGCTGCAGATTATCCGGCAAGCCCCTGAGGATGATATCGACGCGGGTTGACGGCCGATCGTCGTCCTCAATCCTGAGCGCAAGGACGGCGCTCTCGACACTGTAGCCGCCGGCCGGCGCGGCCACGCTGTGGCGGATCTCCAGCTCGTGATTGTCCGGGTCGCTGTCGTCAAGGGCGGTGACGGTCACAACCCTGCCCTCAGTCGCAGACCAGCCGTCCTCGCTGAAGGTCAGCGAGGACGGCGAGACGGAGACGCGGCCGGCCAGAGCCCCGTCAAACTCCAGGGCAATCCCCACATCGCCGGTCGGCCGCGAACTCAGGTTGACCCTGTATTCATAGCTCCCGCCTTCCCTCAATCTCTGCGGCCTGCCCGGCTCCGGCTCCGGCTCAATGACCAGACCGCGCTGATCGTCGTCGATGATCGTCACCACCGGGGTCCGCACCTCAGCAATGCTGAAGCTGGACGCGCCAGCTAAGAACGACAAGGCTTCCGTCTCCTCGGCGTAATCATCGTCCACCACAGACAACAGGACGAGCGCCTCGGTCACGGCCTCGCCGGGGAGAAAATCCAGCTCCAGCGGCGGAACAGAGAAATCGACGCCGGCAGAAGCCGCGCCATGGTTTTCACTGAGCCCACGGCCATCCAAGGTCACCCGGAAGACACCGAAATAGGCCACGTCCAGCTCCGCCCTGACTCCCAGCTGAACCTCGCCATCGTCCTCCCGAAGTTCGATGGAATCGGTGTACTCGGAGCCGTCCCGCGACAGGGTCACCACCAGCCGCTGCGGCGGACCCTCGTCGTCGGCAACGCTCAGCTCGACCGAGGGAAGTCCGCTCAAGGCCGCGTAGCTGCCGTCTTCGCTGCTGAGGCTGTGCTCGATGCGCACCACGCGGGTGCCTGAGTAATGGTTGTTGTCCAAGGCCTGGACCTGCACCGTCTGCGTCTGATTCCACCGACCCGGCGCGAACTCCAGCGCCGCCACCCCAGCGGTCAGAATACGGTTGCTCCCGTCCACCCTGTCCAGCCGGACAGCGCCCTGACCCTCAGCGATGAGCAGCGACACCCTGACCGTGGACATCGGCTGCGAACTCAGGGCCACCCTGTAGCTGGTGGCGGCGGAGCCGGCCAGAGGGTCGCCGGAGGGGCTCTCAAGCAGCAGCCGGTTGCCCTCATCGGGCCCGACGATGAGGACCCCGGCCTCGTCGTCATCCTCCAGCTGCAGGCTGAAACAACAGTTCGCAAAATTATAATTACCGGCACCCGCGCTGATGACATCGAGGCCGAGCAGGTAATTCCTGGTGCCCCGGTCGATGTCGTCGTCCGGCACCCGGATGGCCAGCACCTGGGCGATGTCCCAGTTCTCGGGCTTGAACCTGAGGGGGAGCACCGGCGACGTCTCCAGGCGGTCGGGCGGCCCTTCAGGCACAATACCATTCCGAAAGGTGTTCACATTCACAGTGTCCGTCGGCCGCGAACCCAGGCGCATCGTCAGGGTGATGACGTCGTCCTCCACCCCTTCTCTCAGCCTCAGGGCGCCCCCCTCGATCTCAAATTCAAAGGGCGGAATCCCGGCGTGCGGGCGGAGCAGAACCTCAGGCAGCAAACCCTCCCCCGGAGCCGTGCCGCTCACCCTGAGGCCGATCTCGTCGCTGCTGAGGATAGCGATCTCTCTCTCAATCAGCCGTTGACCCTCCTCGGCTTCGGCAAACTTCAGGAGCAGGCCGGAATCGGTCTCGGCACGGAACAGGAAAGATTCCTGTTCTTCGATCAGGCCGTCCCTTAAGATATCCAGCTCCAGCTGCAGCGAAACCGTCAAAGAACCTGCCGCTATCGTCAGGGCTCCGATGTCGAGGACCCTGTAGTCCTGACCCGCCATTGCGCTGCCGCCTGCAAAGGACAGCCGCACCACCGTGTCCTCCAGCCGCGCCGCGTCGTTCAGCCGGGCCACTACCCCCAGGGTCAGCGTCCCGCCTTCAGGCACCGCCAGCCCCGGCTCTGCGGACAAGCTGAGAATCACGGCATCCGACGGCTGGTCGTTGTCCTCAATGATCAGGGTCGTGGAGCCCAGCATGAAGCCGTGGTAATCCGTGTTGACGAAGCGGTAGCCGATGATCACCTCCTCCGACAGGGCGTCGGCGTCCTCCGGCGCTGTCAGGGTCAGCCTGTGAGGCTTGCTGTAAAAGTCGGGTCTAAAGGTAACTTCCGAAAAGAGCAGCCGCTGCGGGCTCAGCAGGATGTCGGCGACGTCTGCATCGCGATCGTCCCCCCGGACCACCAGCATCAGACTTAGCTCCTCTCGGCGGCCGAACAAAAACGGCTGCGAATCCAGCCTGAGATCGTACGAGACGGCACCGCCTTCCGCCACCCTCAGGGTGGCGGTCGGGAGAATGCGGCGGCCGCCGCTGCTGAAGCTGAGCCCGCGGCGGTCCCTGTCTCTCTCTTCCATGGAGAAGGCCCGTACGTAGTTGCCCAGGACGGGGACCGAGGCGGGGGCCAACCGATGGTAATCCGGATCAGTGCTGTCGGTGCGATAGTAAAAGTCGAAAATATTGTCGAATGCGTCCAAGTCAGAAAAGAGAAATATCGTCACCATGCCGCTCTGCCACTGAACCATACTGAAGGAATGAATGCCACCAGTGCCACCCAAAATTTGAATACCTTCGCCGGTGATAGGAGAGTGTAGAATAGCCTCTACCTCAGCAGCCGGTTGCGAGGCCAGCGCCATGAAAAGATGGAAACGTTCCATCTCCCCCGGCTCCGGCTCCGTCACCCACACAGTCGTGGTCGGGAACAGGGGGATGCGCTCGCCCGTGACCTGCCCGAGGCCCCCGATCTCCAGGGTGCCGCTGGCGTAGAACAGGACCCCGGGGCTGTCGTTCTCCCGATCCGTCACCCCGACGATCCCGTCGGCAAGAGCGAGACCCTCCAGGCTGTGGACAATCCTCGCCCGGCCCGACCGGGCGTCGTCGTCCTCGGCCGCGCTGACGACCAGGATCCGGGGCCGATTCCAGTTGCTTTGCGTGAACCTCAGCGTCAGGCTGGTGGCCGCCGCCGTCGGCTCTGCCGCCGTCGCCAGCCGGATGTCGTTGTTGCGGACGCCGTTGGCGGCCGTGGCCGCCTCCACCTGCAGCACGACCGTCAAGGAGTCGGTCGGCCGAGAAGCCAGTGCCAGTCCGTAGGAGACGCCCGGGCCGCCTTCCGCTACCTGCAACTCCTCCCGTGAAAAGACGAAGCCCTGGTCGTCGTTGTAATCAATCGTCACCCGGGCCTGGGCTTTGCCCTGCCCGGGGACGCCCCCCGAAGCCTCCGCCAGGATGAAAAAGTCTGAGCTCCCCTTGACGATGCCATCGTCGATCACGGTCAACTCCACGGTTGCAGTGCCAGACAGCCGCAATGCCGGAATGCTCAGGCGCGGACTGGCCGGCACCACGAAGTAGTCGTACGGGTTGACCGGCGCCTCGGCATTACAGGCCCCGTTGGCGTCGCAGGGCCCGAACGACAGGGCCAACTCAAGAGGCTCAGCAAGCGGCCCGCTCAGCGTAGCTACGATTTCCAGATCAAAGCGGCCGCGATCGTCATCAATACGAAGATTGTTCACATGGGCCTCGCCCGAGGCCGACGAACCCGGGATGGTCAGAAGCAGAGGCAGAAAAACGGGAGCAGGCTCGTTATCGCCAATCGTCAGCGTCATGCTCGTCGCACCGTAACCGTAATTCGATGCATCGTACACGATAACCATTTCCGGGTTCGGGCCAAAATAGTCGTTATCATTCAGGCGGACCGTCACTGCCTGCCTGACATCCCAGTTGCCCGGCGTGAATGTCAGAGGCTCTGTCACTGCAGCTGCATTGGCAATGACAGCGCTGCCGTCGCCAACGACCAAGCCGCCGTCGGCCGGGATCCCGTAAAAAAGCACCTGGAGTTCCACATCTTCGCTTGGCTGTGAATTCAGCGCCACAAAATACTCGACAGTTCCCCCTTCATCCACTGTCAACGTCTCCGTTCTCCGCCCGGCTGCAGCCGTGTCGAACAGATTGATGCCGGGTCCTTCCTCGTTGTCGAGGATCCTCAGGCGGGCATCGGGAGTCGACACCCTCAGGTTCGCCGGCGACCCCTCCGCCAAACTCAGGAAGATGAGCAGATCCTCGTCCCCTTCGAAGATTGCGTCGTTCACCACATCCAGAATGAATCTTGCGCAAACCACTCGGTCATTCTGCTGAAAGACCAGCACCCGCTCAGAGCTGTCTGACAACACATAATCATCGGGCGAGACGGCGCTGTCATCCGACAAACTGATAAAAAGCGTCGCCCCGCCTTCCCTCGGGTATCCTCCGGGGTGGCTCACAACTGCGACGCATATCTTTCTGAATCCAATATCCTCCTCATCGCCCTCCTCAAAGGGGGGAACTATGGTGTCGTCAAACGCGCCGCTTTCGACGCCTTGGATAGCAAATACGACGGGCTCGTCGTCGTCGAGGATCGTGTAGATTAATCTTTTGCCAAGAAGAATCACCGTCCTCCCGAAGGCGTTGTTGATGCTCACTAAAATCAGGAACAGCTCATCAGCTTCTTCTGTTCGGTCCTCAATTGTTCTCACCTGAAAGTTTTGACAGGGCCTCGCCGTAGGCATCCGCAATTCAAAAGTTAGGGACGGCTCGATGTTTTCAATATAATCGTTGCCCGTGCTGGCAAAGGCTCTGCCGCTGCCGTCGTCGGCTGGCGCATCTAGATGAAACCTAGAGAGCTGTTCCGTCACCACATCCAGATCTATCCTGACCGGGAATTCAATTCCCTCGGGTTGACCCACGACCTCGATGCACACCGGCACCTGAGCCGTCTCTCCTTCGCTCACCGAAGCCGTCTCGGGGGGCAGCACCCTGAGGGTGAGGGTCGGCTGCTGCTGCTCCTGAGCCGAGGCGGGGAGGACGGTGATGAGGGCGGCGGCCAGCAGAACGGCGGCGGCGGCGATTCGCCGGGACCAGATCGTCAGTGGGGGGTCCGTCAGCGGGGTCGTCAGCGGCGGCATCAGGGCCGGAATTGGGGCCGGAATCCGGCCCGATGGCAGACCTCTGTACGCTGCGGGCTGCCGCCGATGGCCGCGACTGCCCGGCCCGCCCGGCCCGCTCAAACCGGGCGGCAGCGCTAACCGCCGGCTGGGCCGCCCATCTGTGCAGAATCCCGCCGGCGCCGGGTGAACAGGGGCCTGCGAGGCAAGCCCCCCTTTAAGGAGGGCGCGATGCGGCGGCTGCCGCCGCAGAGACGGCCCCAGGGTTGCAATCAACGCAGACAACAGGCCCCCCCGCCTTCTCGCCGCCGCTGAGGCGGCCGATGGCCCGGCTTGCCCGGTTGCGCTGCCGCTCGTCCTGGTGCTGCTGAACATCTGGAAAACTCCCCGATCGTGGCTGAATGATAGAGCTTGAAAGAGGCCCCGCCGCCTGCAGAAGCGCTCCCCGGCCGCAAAACGCTGACACCGGGAGAGAGGCGGAACCTGCCTTGCCGTCAATTATAGCACAGGGAGCGCCGGCGACGCAAATTCAAGAAGCGGTCAGGGCGAGGGCGCGGCAGGCAGTTATCAGCAAGGAAACGCCGCCACTGCCAGGCTGACAGGGGACGCCACCTCGATCAATCCGCCGGCGGCGCCGACCCACAGACACAGCAGCAGAGCGAGAGCAAGGCCGACCAGCGGATAGAAGGGAAGGGACAGGCCGATCCCGGCCGGCGCCGCCGGCAACGGCAGCACCCTGAGAAATTTCGCCGCCGGATTGACTTCCACCGGGCGCTGTTCGCCTCGCTGCAGGACTTTCTCCGGCAGCAGTAATCAGGGAACCGGCGGCGCCGCAAGGCGCCTGCCGGGAAAGACCCGGCTCCAGAGTTGTCGGCGCCGGGGAAGGGCCGGCCGCCGCCCGGCAGCCGGCTTGGGGCCTGGCCCTCTGCCCAGTCTTCAGGGTGTGGAATCAGCACGATTTTCGCAGCAGCATCCTCGCCAGACAGCGGCGGCCCGTTGTGGCTGCTCCCGGCGATTGCCGCGGCCCTGCTGCTCTGGCGGCGGCCGGCCCTCCCCCCGTTGCCGACAACAAGTCGGCTCTTTCCCGGCAGGCGCCTGCCGCGGCGCCGGCTCCCTGATTACTGCTGCCGGAGAAAGTCCTGTAGCGAGGCGAACAGCGCCCGGTGGAAGGGCTCGGGCTGCTCGATCATCATCATGTGGCCCGTCGCCAGAGATATCGTCGTCACCGCGGCGCCGCCGCTCCTCAGGGCGTCTTCCAGCGGCCGGGCCGCCGATCGCGGCACCAGGGCATCTTCATCGCCGAGAATTAAATGGGTCGGACACCGCACCTTACCGGCATGAGTCAGGCCCTCATCATAGACGGCACAGGCCGCGAGATCGGCAGCGAGAACGGCCAGGGGGGCCCTCGTCAGCAGCCGCTGGCTGAGTTGTTCCATGCAGAGGCCGGCGCTGCGCCCGCCGCCGAGGCGATCCTGATAGGTCAGGCCGTAGCCGGCGAGAATCTCGATGGCTCTGCCGTCTCCATCACCGGCGAGCTGCAACAGTTCAAGGTGCACTGCCATGGGGGCAGAGACGCCGGCCAGCACCGAGCAGCCAACCCGGTCGGGGAGAAGCGCCGCCACTGCCAGACTGACCAGCGCCCCCATACTGTGGCCGATCAGCGCACATCGATCAATCCCGAGGCCGTCGAGCAGGGCCGCCAGCCAGTCGGCCATGTCTTCGATGGAGGCAAGCGGTTCGCCCTGGCTGCGGCCATGAGCCGGCAGATCCACAGCCAGGGACTGAAAGCCGCGGCCCATGTAAAAGCGGCGGTACAGTGCCCAGACGGAGTGATCCATGCCGGCGCCGTGGACAAAAAGCAGGGCCGGGCTCGATGCCGTCGCCTTGCGGCTGCTGGCGACGAAGGTCGGCTGCCCGAGAACCTCGAGGTACAAATCGAGCCCTCAGGTCCTGTTGCGGCTCAGGCGACGAACGGCTGCCAGCCCCTGGCGGACGTCGGCGATCAGATCGTCGATGTCCTCAAGGCCGACTGAAAAGCGTACCAGACCCTCGGAGATGCCGGCTCTGTCGAGGTCCTCGCGCGACATGCGGCTGTGGGTGGTGCTGGCTGGATGAATCACCAGCGACTTGGCGTCGCCGATGTTGGCCAAGTGTGAAAAGAGGCGCAGGGAGCGGACAAACTCGATGCCCGCCTCGCGCGCGCCCCTGAGCTCGAAGGAGAAGACGGCGCCGCAGCCCCGGGGCAACAGCTGCTGCGCCAGCTCATGATCAGGATGTTGCGCCATGCGCGGGTGCAGGATGCGCTCGACTTCATCCTGACTGCTGAGGAAATCGACGAGGGCGTCGGCGTTTTCGGTATGGCGGCGCATGCGCAGCGGCAGGGTCTCGATCCCCTGCAGCAGGTAGAAGGCGTTCTGCGGGCTGAGGCTGCCGCCAAAGTCGCGCAGCCCCTGCATGCGGGCGACCACGAGAAAGGCGCTGGGGCCGAATTCCTCGGCCAGATCGAGTTCGTTGAAGCCGGGGAAATCCTCGCTCAGGGTCGGAAAGCGCCCGCAGCCCTCCCAATCGAAATTGCCGCTGTCGACGACGCAGCCGCCGAGGGCGATGCCGTGGCCGCCGACAAACTTCGTCAGCGAGTGGACGCTGAGATCGGCCCCCAGTTGCAGCGATTTCTGCAGCATGGGCGTGGTCATGGTGGCGTCGACCACCAGCGGCAGGCCGCGCTCGTGGGCAATGGCGGCGACCGCCGGCAGATCGAGCACCTCGAGCAGGGGGTTGCTCAGGGTCTCGGCAAACACCATCCTGGTGCGCTCGTTGACGGCCTCGGCAAAAGCCCGGGGCGAGCGCGGGTCGACAAAGGTGGTGTCGATGCCGAAGCGCGGCAGGGTGTAGGACATGAGGTTGTGGGTGCCGCCGTAGAGGGAGCGCGAAGAGACGATGTGATCGCCGGCGCTGAGCAGCGTCGCTATGGTCAGGTGAATCGCCGCCATGCCGGAGGCGGCGGCGACGCCGCCGACGCCGCAGTCGAGGGCCGCCATGCGCTCTTCGAGGACGGCGACTGTCGGGTTGGAGATGCGCGAGTAGACGTAGCCGGCGCGGGCGATGTTGAACAGTGAGGAGGCGTGCTCGCCGTCTTCAAAGACGTAGGACACCGTCTGGTAGATGGGGGCGGCCCGGGAGCCGGTCGTCGGGTCGGGCTTCTGGCCGCCGTGCAGCGCCAGGGTGCCGGCGGCGATGGGCTTGGGAACGATGCTCATGAGGAGAAAAGGGGCAATTGCCGGCGCCGGTCGAGCCTGAGCCGCTCTTCCGCCCCGGCGGCGAGATCGGGCGGCCCCGGCTCGCGGTAGATCTCGGCCATGAGCTCGAGCGCCGCCGGCCCAGGGCGCAAGGACAGCGACGAGGCGTGCTCGCCGTCCTCGAAGACGCAGGACACCGTCTGGTAGGTGGGGGCGGCCCGGGAGCCGGTCGTCGGGTCGGGCTTCTGACCGCCGTGCAGCGCCAGGGTATCGGGGGCGATGGGCTGGGGGACGATGCTCATGAGGAGGAAAAGGGCAATTGCCGGCGCCGGTTGAGCCTGAGCCGCTCTTCCGCCTCGGCGGCGAGATCGGGCGGCCCCGGCTCGCGGTAGATCTCGGCCCTGGGTTCGAGCGCCGCCGGCCCAGGGCGCGAGCACAGCGACGAGGCGTGCTCGCCGTCTTCAAAGACGCAGGACACCGTCTGGTAGATGGGGGCGGCCCGGGAGCCGGTCGTCGGGTCGGGCTTCTGACCGCCGTGCAGCGCCAGGCTGTCGGGCGCGATGAGCTGGGGGACGATGCTCATGAGGAGAAAAGGGGCAATTGCCGGCGCCGGTTGAGCCTGAGCCGCTCTTCCGCCCCGGCGGCGAGATCGGGCGGCCCCGGCTCGCGGTAGATCTCGGCCATGAGCTCGAGCGCCGCCGGCCCAGGGCGCGAGCACAGCGACGAGGCGTGCTCGCCGTCTTCGAAGACGCAGGACACCGTCCGGTAGATGGGGGCGGCCCGGGATCCGGTCGTCGGGTCGGGCTTCTGACCGCCGTGCAGCGCCAGGCTGTCGGGCGCGATGAGCTGGGGGACGATGCTCATGAGGAGGAAAAGGGCAATTGCCGGCGCCGGTTGAGCCTGAGCCGCTCTTCCGCCTCGGCGGCGAGATCGGGCTGCCCCAGTTCGCGGTAGATCTCGACCATGAGCTCAAGCGCCGCCGGCACATGGCGCGAGCGGACGTAGTGGCGCAACAGGTAATTGACGCGGCCGAGAGCGCCGACATAGGCGGCGCGGTCGCGGTAAAAGCGGGCCGTGCGGAGCTCGTGCAGCGCCATCTGATCGACGAGGTAGAGCATGCGCTTGCGCGCGTCGGCGGCGTAGATGCTCTCGGGAAACTGCTGCAGCAGCTGGCGGAAGGCCTCGAAGGACTTGTGCAGCGGCTCCTGATCGGAATTCGCCAGGGAGCGCGGAAAGAAGCTGTCGAACAGGCCCTTGCCGAAGCTGTAGTGATTGAGCCCACGCAGGTAGAGGACGTAGTCGCTCTTGGGGTCGCGCGGATAGACCTTGGCAAAGCGCTCCAGCACCTCGAGCGACTCCTCGTATTTGTCCCCTTTATAAAGCGAATAGGCGACCTGCAGCTGCGCCTGACGCGAGTAGTCGCCAAAGGGGGAACGGGCTTCGAGGTAGCCGAAGTACTCCTGGGCTCTTTCCGCGTTGCCCTGGTCGAGCTCCACGGCGCCCGCCCGATAGAGTTGCTCGGCCGTCCAGCCCTCGGTGCCGAGCTCGGGCGGCGGATAGCAGGAAGCCAGCAGCAACGACAGCAACGCGCACGACAGCAGGCGCGCTCCCCTGCCGGTGGCAGCCGGCACTGTTTCGTCAGGCATCGACTTGGACATTGGATGGGACGGAAGACTTGGGCGGGAGGAGAGTTTTTCGCTCAGGCGGGCCAGATTGAGCTTGCCCGCGGGCCGGAAGCGCGCTCCAGAGGCCGGAGAAACCCTATTATAGAGGACATGAACAGCGAAGTTGACGACAGTCAGCAGCAGGGCTGGCTCCAAGGTTCTTTCGGCGCCGTCCAGGACGGGCAGCGCTTCGACAAGGCCCTGGCGGCGGCCTGTCCCTCCTGCTCGCGCCAGAGTCTGCAGCGGCGGATCGAACAGGGTCAGGCCTGGCTCAACGGCGCCCCGGCCGCCAAAAAATCTCTGGTGCGCGCCGGCGACAGTTACAGGGTGCGGGCGACGCCGCCCGACCGGCTCTCGATCGCCGAAGCCGAGGGCATTCCGCTCAATCTGGTCTACGAGGACGACCAGCTGCTGGTCGTCGACAAGCCCGCCGGTCTCGTCATGCACCGAGCGCCGGGCAATTGGGGCGGCACCGTCGAAAACGCCCTCCTCGCCCTCGACGAAAGGCTTGCCGCCCTGCCACGGGCCGGCATCGTCCACCGCCTCGACAAGGACACCAGCGGGCTCTTTGTCGTCGCCCGCGACGAGCAGACGAGGCTGAAACTCATCGAGGAGATCGCCCGGCGCCGGATGCGCCGCCGCTACTGGGCCCTGGTCGAGGGCCTGCCGATCTCCGGCGGCACCATCGACGGCGACATCGGCCGCCACCCGCGCAATCGCCTGAAAATGGCCGTGCGCCCGACCGGCGGCAAGCCGGCCCTGACGCGCTACAGCATCGCCTGCCGCTACCGCGCCCACACCTTGGTCAATGTCGAAATCGAAAGCGGGCGCACCCACCAGATCCGCGTCCATATGCAGCACCTCGGCTTTCCCGTTGTCGGCGACCCCCTCTACGGCAGGCTGCGGCTGCCTGCGGGAGCTGCGCCGGCGACCGTTGCCGCCCTCCAGACCTTTCGCCGCCAGGCCCTTCACGCCAGGAGCCTGGAGCTGTTTCACCCCCGACTGCAGCGGC
Organism: Candidatus Porifericomitales bacterium; assembly: GCA_965237735.1. Taxonomy (GTDB): domain Bacteria; phylum Pseudomonadota; class Gammaproteobacteria; order CBDEFV01; family CBDEFV01; genus CBDEFV01. Next base: position 434,562 of record CBDEFV010000007.1, read on the forward strand.
CGCTTTGCTGGGAGAGCCCGCTGCCGGCCGACTTCGCCGGCCTGTGCCGCGTCCTCGACAGCGAGGCGACAGCGGCGACAGAGAGCGGCAATCCGCGGAATCAGCCGTGAGCGCCGGCGACCCGTCGCCCGCCGCCGCCAGCTCGGGCGGGGCTTTCATCGCCGCCGGCTGGCCGGCCCCGGCGGGAGTCGAGGCCGGCTCCACCCTCAGGTCGGCTGTCGTCGGCGGCCGGCTGCAACAGGACTTCTCGGCGAGCCTTCGCCATGCCGGCGACAGACCCGAGGCGGCTGCCCGAAGCGAACTGCTGCAACAGTTTGCCGGCCTGCCGGGTCGCCCTCTGGGGCTCAAACAGGTGCACGGCAGTCGGGTTGTCGAGGCCAGCGAGGACAGGCGGGGCGCCGCAGCTGACGGCCTCTGGACGCGCGAGGAAAATCTGGTACTGGCCATCGAAACCGCCGACTGCATGCCGCTGCTGCTGGCCGACGACGACGGCACGGTCATCGCCGCCCTGCACGCCGGCTGGCGCGGACTGGCCAGCGGCATCGTCGACGCCGCCCTCGAGGCCCTGCCCTGCCGCCCTCAAAAGCTGCGAGCCTGGATCGGCCCGGCCATCTCGCAGCAGCACTACGAGGTCGGCAGCGAAGTGCGTCAGGCCTTCCTCGAACGGGATGCGCGCCTCGAATCCTTTTTCCTCCCCTCGCCGCCCAAGACGGCTGAAGCCGATGCCTCTCCGGGCCCCCGCTGGCTCGCCGACCTGCCCGGCATGGCCGCACACCAGCTGCGCCAGCTCGGATTAACGCAAATCTACAACTGCGGCCTCTGCACCTTCGCCCACCCCGAACTGTTTTTTTCCTACAGGCGCGGCGACCGCCACAAATTCATTGTCACTCTCATCTGGCGGCAGCCGGCCCCCCGACCTCGAGGCAGGCCCTCCCCAATCGAGCCGGCTCCGCTTCCGGCTCTACGGAAGCAGTTCCTGGCGGGCGCGCTGCCTGCGCCTCCGGAGCCACAACATAGCGGCCCCCAAGACCAGGGCCAACAGCAGCAGTTCGGTCCAGCCGACGGTCCCGATGCCGCTGGAGCGGATTCCTACTGTTTTTTCCTACAGGCGCGGCGACCGCCACAAATTCATTGTCGCTCTCATCTGGCGGCAGCCGGCCCCGACCTCGAGCCAGGCCCTCCCAATCGAGCCGGCTCCGCTTCCGGCTCTACGGAAGCAGTTCCTGGCGGGCGCGCTGCCTGCGCCTCCGGAGCCACAACATAGCGGCCCCCAAGGCCAGGGCCAACAGCAGCAGTTCGGTCCAGCCGACGGCCCCGATGCCGCTGGAGCGGATTCTCAGGGTGACCTCGTGTCGGTCCGCCTCCTCGCCGTCGTCATCGAGGACAAGGAAGCGGACATCGATATCGGCCTCGCTGTCGCCGATAAAATCGTTGGATCTGAAGACGAGGGTCCAGATCCAGTCGCGGCCATTGTCCTCGTCTTCATCATGACCGCAGCCGTCTGTCGCGCGGGGGCCGAGGCGCCTCCAGCTGAGCCAACTGCGGCTGCGAATACTGTTTCATCGACAAGCTCCACCTTCAGATTTCTGGCCTCGACCGTTGCGGTGTCGATGTCGAGGCACAGATCCCGCCTTGAACCATCCGAGCCGGGGAGAGTCAGACTCAGTCTTATCGGACTCGAATTATAAAAGACCTCTTCTATCTCCTGGGCCTCGGCGGCAAAGTCCGGCGCTGCCGACAAAACGGCAGAAACCAAGCCGTATGCCGCCGCCGCAAGAGGCCGGAACCATGTCTGTTTCATCAACAAAAACCACCTCTGGGGCATGATGGAATCTTCATTTGAGGGAGCAGGCGGCAGAGCGCCCGGACAGATAAATGGACAGAAGACAACAGCCGCAGCGGCAAATGTTTCCTCTCCTCAGTATAACAGGGCGGCGGGGAAATTCGGCTTGATTGCCGGCAAAACCCGGCCCCGTGCGAACTGCGGCGGAAAACTGCCGAATCAGGGGCCGCCCTTCTGCCGTCCGCCTGTCAATCCCCGTCCGGCCGGGGCGGCGGCATCTGGCCGCGCGGGTCGCCCTTGGGGTGGCTGCCGATCAGGGCCTCGCCCTGCTTTTCCGTCCCGGCCAGGGACTGCTGCAACTGTTCGCGGCCGCCTTCCAGGACGGAACGGACTTCGCTCGCCGAAGATTCTGCCGCCGCGGCGGAAAAGCCGGCCCCGGCGCCCAAGGCCGGCGGCTGGGTTGGCGACAGCTGGCTCGAGGGCTCGGCGATGGACAGCTCCGGTTTGGCAAATCCAGCCCCGTTCGCGCTGAGCCAGTCCTCGGCCAGCCCCCTGACAGCGGCGATCGATTGGAGGTTGCCGCTGGCTACGCCGCTGAGCAGGCCGCCGAGTCCGCGGCTGCGCAGATCGGCGGCAAAGGCATTGCCGAGATCGACCTGAAGGCCGGTGCCCCAAGCTTGAGTCTGCTGCAACAGCTTGCCCAGAGCCTCTTTTTCTGCCGTCAGTGATTCCTGGGCGCGGCTCAGCGACTGGACGCTGGCCAGCACCTGGGCATCTTCGCTGCTGCTGTCGCTGCGGGAGCTCCAGCTCTGGCGCGAGGCGATCTCGGCCAGGGCGCTCTGGCCGCGCTCGTAAGTCTGGCGAAAATCGCTGCCGCGACTGTGCTCGCGGCCCTCGTAGAAACGCTCGCCGGCGCGGCTGCCCTCCTCCGACGTCGACCGCGCCTCGACGCCGACCCTTCCGCCGAGGCCGGCGCCGAGGCCGCCGGCGCCCGTGCCGAAGCGGGCGCCGGCCTCGGCCGAGCTATAGCTGCTGTAAAGACTTTTCAGGGCCTGCTCCATGCCGCTCGACCCCTCGGCGCCGAGGCGGCTCTGCTCCGCCTGCACCAGGCCGTAAAAATCACCGAGGGCCTGGCGCTGCTGCGAGCTCAGGCCCTCGGCAAAGGAGCTGTCGCTGCTGTAGGCCTCGAGCATGCGCTGGGATGAGGACGAGGAGCGGTTCAGCGCCTGGCCCAGCTGATTGGTGACGCGATTGAGCTCTTCGCTGGTTGTCTGCAGCTGGCTCTGCACTGAGGAGCTCGCCAGTTGCCGCCAGTCGAGCGAGATGCCGGCGTCGCCGCGCTCGGCCCGCTCGATCGAGCCGCCCCGGGTTCCCCCCGCCCCCCAGGCCTCGGGGCGGAAACCTTGGGTGAAGCCCCTGCCCGTGTCGAGGTCATAGCCGCCGCCGACATGGCTCGGCCGCACCATTTCCTGCATCCAGCGCCTGTTGCCGAGTTCGACGTTGCCGGCCCGCACATTGCCGCCCGCCGCTTCCTGGCTGGCCGAACTGCCGCTCGACTGGGCGACGGCGCCGAGGGAGCCGGCCAGACTCGTCAGGGCGAACTGGCCGCCGGAGACGACCGACCAGGCGATCAGGGGCGCGGAAAACAGCAGATAGCCAGCCAGATCGTTGACCGAAATCGCCTCCCGCCCCATGGCCTCGATCGCCCTCAGGCTCAACTGGTGGCTGTCGCCGATGCCGTTGAGGGTCAGGTTTTGCAGGCTCAGGGCCGCCGCCTGGTTGCCGATGTAGCTGATCACGGCGAAGACCGGCGGCCACAGCATGACCCAGGCGACGTACTTGATGTAGTAGAACAGAGTCCTCGAGGGGTAAAAACTCAGCATGACGACGCCGATGAACAGCGGGAACAGCAGATAGACGAGGCCTTCAAGGGTGGTGTGAATGATCGGCAGGGTGCGCGCCGCCAGCCGCCCCAGGGTCTGGTAGGTGCGCTTCTGCTGCACCTCGGCCCTGGCGACGGCGAAGGAAGTCAGGGCCCTGCTGCTGCCGCCCCGCTCCAGCATGCCGTCCTCGAGGGCGCGGGCGACCACCGAGGTCTGCAGTATCTGCGTCGCCGTTGACGACAGCCTCCCCATGTAGGCATAGGAGGCTGCGATCAGGGGCGGCATGCGGATGATGGCCTCGGCGGCGACAGCCGTCTCCGCCCCTCCCGAGAGGAACAGCAGCAGCCGGTTCTGCGAGCCGGGCCAGTCGCCCTCCAGTCGCTGGCGCGCATCGCGGCAGCCGACGACCTCGCGCCCGCCGCCGAGCGCGGCCGGATGCTGCCAGAACATGGTCAGGGCGTTGCCGAAATTCGCCGGGTTCAGCGCCCGCTCCCAGGGGTGTGCTCCCTCGACGAGCTGCTCCAGCTGAATCCAGCCGACGCGGATGCCGCGCAGCACGCAATAGGAGGCGAATTCGGCGAGATTGGCGCGGAAGACCGGATCCAGGTGGCCGGCGGCGTAGCGCACCCGCTCTATGGCGCGGCTCGGGTACATGGCGCCGCTGTTGGAGTAGCGCACGGCGGCCGGCGGATCCGAACGGACGCCGAGGATGGCGGTGCCGCCGACAGGCATGAGCGCTCTCTCAAGGGCCTGGGTCATGCCGTCCATGAGCTGCGACAGCAGGGCCGCCGGCAGCGCCAGCCCCAGGGGCATATTCTCGACCGGGCCGCCGCGGGCGGTGTCCGTGCGGTCGACGATCTGCACGTCTACACGCGGAAACAGCATGAGCCAGACCACCAGCACCATGGAGGCGATGCGGCCAAAATGACCCAGCCTGCCGCTGAAGGCCGCCGACAGCACGGCGATCAGGGCGCCGATCGACAGCAGTATGGAGAACACCGGTCTGAGCTCCCCCTGGGCCCCCGTGAGCAGGGCGATGACGGAGAAAAACTGCTGAATCAACAGGCCGTCGGTGTAGGTGATGACGACGAGGGCGCCGGTGCCGGAATCAAACATGCCGCTGAACCGGCAGGGGAGAACGGCAGCTGCGTCGGCAGGCCGGGCCGGGCCCCGGCTTCAGCCGCTGGACGACTGCCAACCAGAACTCCCAGGCATTGCGCAGGCTCGTCGGCGGCTTGACGAAGAGGTCCCGCTCGCAGGCCCGCTGTTGCAGCCGCTGGACGACTGCCAACCAGAACTCCCAGGCATTGCGCAGGCTCGTCGGCGGCTTGACGAAGAGGTCCCGCTCGCAGGCCCGCCGTTGCAGCCGCCGGACGACTGCCAACCAGAACTCCCAGGCATTGCGCAGGCTCGTCGGCAGCTTGACGAAGAGGTCCCGCTCGCAGGCCCGCCGTTGCAGCCGCTGGACGACTGCCAACCAGAACTCCCAGGCATTGCGCAGGCTCGTCGGCGGCTTGACGAAGAGGTTCCGCTCGCAGGCCCGCCGTTGCAGCCGCTGGACGACTGCCAACCAGAACTCCCAGGCATTGCGCAGGCTCGTCGGCGGCTTGACGAAGAGGTTCCGCTCGCAGGCCCGCCGTTGCAGCCGCTGGACGACTGCCAACTAGAATTCGTAGGCATTGCGCAGGCTCGTCGGCAGGTTGACGAAGAGGTCCTGGTCGAGGGCCCGCTGTTGCATGTCGAACTCGCGCAGCGTCCGCAGGCGTTCGTTGGCCCGGGCCTCGAGCGACTGAATGCGCTGGCCGACGGCGATGAGGTTGTCGGCCAGCGCCTGGACCGCCTTGTCGCTGAGCCAGTCGGGCTTGGAACGAATGTACTCCTCGACCCTGGCAACGACGTTTTCGAGCCATTCGACCAGCACCCAGTTGGTCATGACGTCGCGGTAGCGGCCGATGAAGACGGACGAACTGCCGCCGTGCGCCACCGCCAGGATGGCCGTGCGCTGCAGCGGCACGGGCCAGCGGTTGACTATGCGGAAATTCTCCTCGGACGGATCCTGGCGGTTGCGGATGGCGTCCATGAGCTCGCCGATCATGTCGCTGATGCGCTCGCTCAGGGAGTCCTGGGGGCGCACGGTGACGATGCGCCGACCGATGTCGAGGCAGGTCGGCTGGCCCTCGCTGCGGTAGCGCGTATGCAGGCCGGCAAAGGCGCGGCACTGATAGACCTCGGCCGAGCCGCCGAAGCGCAGGGCGTCGAGCAGGGAGTCCTCGTTGGTGATCAGTTTGGATTCATAGAAATCGACATTCTTGCCGCTACCGGCGTCGTCATCGGCCGCGGCGGCGTCCAGGGGCGTGCCGCCGGCGTCTTCGTAGCGTTTGACGACGGTGCCGAGAATCGACATCATGATCTCCTTGAAATCGTCGTCGTCGGCGAAGAGCCCGACCTCCTCGATGGCGTTCCACGTCAGGTTGCCCTCGACGAAGGCCGTTGTCTCCTCCCCTTCGAGGGCCGAGCCGCGCCCGCTTTTGCAGGCCTCCCCGGCGTCGGCATAGGACAGGCCGAGCCGATTCGGGTGGGCCGGGTGCGGCTGCAGCTGCTTGATGCGGATGCACTCGGTCTCCATGGACGCCTCTTCCTGCTGCGGGTAGAGGGCATTGGCCAGGGCGCGCCCGGCCTGGCAGCTGTCGATCGAGATCTCGTTGAGTTTCTCGAGCCAGCCGTAGACCTTTTCCATGGTGTTGGCGATCTGCGGCGAGATCGTGCGCAGGGCGAGATCGATGAAGAAGACCTCGGCGTTCTGCACCGTCTCCTCGAGGACCGTGATGAACTGGTCGGCTTCGATCAGGTTGAAGGAGCCGCCGTAGATGTCGATGCCGCCGCAGCCGACGGAAAAGTGGGGGGCGCGGAAGCCGGCCAGGGAGTGCGATCCCGAGGGCACCCGGTAGAGCATGGAGCCGCCGGAGGCATAGGAGCGCCCCTGGGCCCGGTAGGAAGAGGGATCGTTGAGATGGATGGCGCCGCCGCCCTGGACCCACTCGCGCATCTTCGATTCGAGATCGGCCCGGGCAGCGACAGCGACGGCCAGCAGCGGCAGGAGCGCGGCCAGCGCCCAGCCGGCCCGGCCCGGCCTAAAGCCCACGGTCGACCTCCTGAAACAGCGGATTGGCCGGGGGCCGGCCGCCGCCGAGATCGAACAGGGGCTCTCCCGGAACCCGCACGAACAGCCGGTAGAGGCGGCGCTCGATCTCCTCCATACTGGCGACGCCGTAGAGCACGGGCGTGGCCGCGCCCGTGCCCGCCTCGACGAGGAACACCGCCGGCACCGTGGCCACCGCCAGTTCGCGCCCCAGCTCGGGCCCGTAGTCAACATTGGAAAGTTGCGCCGGCGCCCCTCCGTCGAGCGACACCGACACCAGGACAAAACCGTGGCGCCGGGCGAAGCTGATAACGGCCGGCGCCATGACCTCGCAGTAGGGACAGGAACCGGAGACGAAGAAGTAGAGGCCGTGATTGCCGGCCAGCTTGCCGAGGCTTCGATCCATGTCCTCCCTGAGTTCGCGCTTCCAGGCCAGGGCTCCGAGGGGGCTGGTCGAGGGGCGCTTGACGGCCCGGTCGAAGCGCGGGTGCCGCCACAGGACGCGCTTGTGGTAGTCGGCGGCGAGACGGGCGCGGCCGAGCACCTCCTCCATGGTCTCGATATAGGCGAGAAGATTCTCCTCGTTCGGCTGCAGCACGGCCCGGGCCAGCGTCTCGGCCACCTGCCGCCGCACCCGCTCGAGTTCGACCGGGGCGTCGATCGCCGCTTCAAGCGGTGGATAGAGAGCGGCAGCGCTCTCTTCGACGGGCTCTGCCTCCGGCGCCGGCTCCGTCCTGTACCAGAACCAGCCCTCCCGCTGCCGCCGGTGCCAACTGTCGCCGTCCTCAGCGACAGCAGACAGGGCCGAAGCCAAGGCGCCAGCCAGCAACAGGGACGCGACAGGGCCCGGACGCGGCCGGGCCGCCACTTCCCTCACGGGCTCTCCTCCCCGGGGTCGGCGGAGCGCAGATGGGCGCGGACGCTCTCTTTCAGCGTCTGCAGATCGACCGATGGCTCCTTGATCTCGGAAAAAAAGTCGGAGAAATCGATGGCGTCCAGATCCAGGCTCTGCAACTGCCCGAGGGTGAAGCCGCCGCAGTGCGGCCGGCCGGCGCTGCCGAAGCCCAGGCCGAGCTGGCCCCGGCCGCCGCGCTGGATAATGCGGGCGATGCGCGACGGGAAGACGCAGGAAGTGTAGACCCTGCCTCCCGTGCAGGAGCCGAAGATGGAGAATCCGCGGCACCTGCTGCCTACCGCGACGGCGCGGCCGTTGCGGTAGGCGGAGCCGAGGTCGCGCTCGCCCTGGGAGCAGGTATCGCCGACGAGTCTGTTCAACCAGCCCGTCTCGGTTCCCGAACAGCAGTTGCCGGCATTGATGAAGCTCTTGGTGCAGGAGAGCGCCCTGCCTCTGAAAATGAAGTCGTCCCCGCTCGACAGATCCTCGCAGGGCCCGCCGTCACAGAGCTCCGAGGCGGCGCCGCCGACGGCCGAGGCCTGGGATGCGACCCGATGGAAGTCGGTACTGGCGCCGCCGTCGGTGGGAACGGCGCCGAGGGCGGGCAGTTCCATGGAGCGGGTGCGGCAGTCGAGGACAGTCTCGACCGAGCGCGGACAGTCGTAGTTCCAGACGCATTCTGCCTCCTCGCACGGCTGCTCCGGCGGCCTTCTGCGACAGCCGCGCCGCTGCAGAATGCCGCAGTTGGCCTCGGGTTGGTAGACGTCTTCGAGGCAGCGGTAGCTTCTCCGCCGGCGCCAGCAGTCAAGAGTGATCGGCTGGCCGTCGATCAGGCGCCTCTCGCGCGGCTCCAGGCAGACCTCGCCGACCAGTTGACAGCGGCGGGGGGCAGCCGGCGCCTCCGCCGCCCACAAGGCCAGGGCGCCGAGGACCAGGGCCGCGGTAACGACCATCAGGAATCCTCGCTGAGGCCGTCAAAGAGGGCGCAGCTCGATTCATCCCAGGATGACGAGACGGCGGGTAGCGCCCGGGGGCGATAAAAGTTGAGGGCAATAGAGGCGATGACGCGCAGCTCAAAAGTCGTCGGCTGATTTTGCCAGGAGGGCGCGGGCACCTCGACGAAGCGGGAGAAGGATGCCTGAATGCGGCAGCGGCCGCTGTCGCCGCCGAGACCGCACTCGAGACGCGCCCCGACCCGGACGGTCTGGCAGCTCCTGGGGCCGAAGCTGGCCCGAATCGAATACTGCGCCGTCGCACCGACTCCGAGCTGCCGCCGCTGGTAGAGCGTCAGAGAACCACAGCGCCGTCCGGCCTCGGTCGCAGCCAGATCGACAGTCAACTGACCCTCTTCGGAAAATTCACAGGGCACCCTCAGGCCGACCCTGTCCTGAAGCCCTCCCTCGTCGTAGGAGGCGGCAGTCCAGCTGGAGGGATCAGCTTCCGGACAGCTGAGAGCGCCGTTCTGCCAGTCGAGGCGGACGGTTCTGTGAAGATCGCAGTCATAATCGCGGATCTCGGCCTGCGCCAGGCAGCTCTGCGGCTCCGGGCTCTCCTCCTGCAGAGGCAACTGCCGACAGGATTCATGTCGCAGCACTCCGTCGTCCGAGGCCCGGGCACTGGCCCGGCGCTCGACCTCCCTGAGCCGCTCCGGCCCGCCGGCCAGGGCCCGGGCGTCCCCGTCCCCCCGCTCAAGTACCCTGTTCAACTGACGCCCGGCGGCCGTCTCCTGCTGAACCCGGCGCCCCCGCGCCTGAAGCGCCCCGACATCCCCGTCGCGATAGAGCTGCTGCAGGTCGTTGACCAGGGCCGGCGAGCGCTCCGACCCGACCGCTGTCGCCCCGCTCGCCAGGCCCTGTCCCGAGCGGGCGGCCCGCGCCGCATCCAGCGACAGCGAAGCCGAGGCGCAATGGCGCTCCTCTTCGCTCAGGCCTGCAGCATCTGTCTCGGGAGGCCCTCTCCCCGCCAGGGCCGCCATGAGCTTGCGAATGTTGCGGGCGCCGCAGCGGCCGACAAAGCGGCCGCGCTCGCCGGCTTCGGCCGCGGAGGCCGGGGGCTCGCGGGCGTCCCGGTCAGCCGCCGCCACCGGCGCCGTGGAGACCGCCGCCAGCAACCCGGCCGCGGCTAGGGCCTGAGATAGGCGCGCAGCCATGGCTCATGCTGGGGTTGGCCGCGAATCATGGCGCCGAGGGCGTATTCGAGGCTCAGGGCGCCGGATACCTTCAGGTGGGGCGGCGTCGCGCAACCCTGCGGCGAGCAGGGGCTGAGCGGTTCGGTCGACCAGACGAAGGTCGGCGCCGCCTCGACGGCGAAGCGCTCAAACAGGAAGGGGTCGATCCACAGGCGGACGTCCCTGCCCAGATCGGCGTTCCATTGCAGGGTGGCGGGAAAGGAATCCCCGACCAGGCCGCGGACGGCGAGGACGGCATCGCTCTCTTTCGCCTGGCGCGCCAGCGAGCGGGCGAGGGAGCGCGGCAGGGAGGACGACAGCAGCACAAAGAGGCGGCGTCCGCCGTAGAGGCTGCCGACTGAGGCCGAGGCTGTGGCGGCCAGGGAGACTCCGGCGAAAACGGGTGGCAGGAACGCCTCGGCGGCATCGGCCCTCTGCTGCACCCGCTGGCGCTGGCGCTGGGCCCGCTGCAACATCTGCGGTTGGAGTTGGGCCGCAGGAGGCAGCGCCGAGGCCACTGGCAAGGGCCCGTCCGCTGCTGCCGCCGGCAGCAGGGGGGGGCCGACGGCATCGGCCCTCTGCTGCACCCGCTGGCGCTGGCGCTGGGCCCGCTGCAACATCTGCGGTTGGAGTTGGGCCGCAGGAGGCAGCGCCGAAGCCACTGGCAAGGGCCCGTCCGCTGCTGCCGCCGGCGGCAGAGAGGCCCCGGCGGCATCGGCCCTCTGCTGCACCTGCTGGCGCTGGCGCCGCTGCAGCGTCTGTGGCCGGAGTTGGGCCGCAGAAGGCAGCGCCGAAGCCACTGGCAAGGGCCCGTCCGCTGCTGCCGCCGGCGGCAGAGAGGCCCCGGCGGCATCGGCCCTCTGCTGCACCTGCTGGCGCTGGCGCCGCTGCAGCGTCTGTGGCCGGAGTTGGGCCGCAGAAGGCAGCGCCGAAGCCACTGGCAAGGGCCCGTCCGCTGCTGCCGCCGGCGGGGGAACCCCGGCGGCGGCAAGCGGCCAGACCGCGACGAGGACGGCCGCCAACCGCACCGTCAGAACAGGCAGCATGAGCGTTTTCTCCACATCAGAAACCCCCAGTCCTCGCCGGCCACAGGAAACTGGCGGCCGATTCCCCAGAGCGACACCTGCTTGCCGTAGGCGTGGTTGAAGAGGGCGTCGGCAAAGGGGGCGAGCATCTGATGGCGGTAATTGCTCTTGCGCATGATCGGCTGAAAGTTGAGGCCGCAGAGATCGCCGGCGGAGTCGCGGGCGACGCCGCTGCGGTGGAGTTTGGCGTGCAGCCGCATGACGCTGAGCACCCCGGCCTCGAGTCCTGATTCATGGCCGCTGTGGTTGCCGCTGAACGGGTACAGGGATCCTTGGCAGCCGGCGCACCAGAAGAGGGCGTCGAGCGGGCGGTTGAAACTCGCGGCCAGGCAGTCGGCGGCGCAGGCTGCCTGGGCCACCGGGTTCGCCAGCAGCAGCGCCTCGGGATTGAACAGCGCCGCCAGGGAATCGTTGTGCCAGGTCGGGTCGAGTTCTGACATGTAGGCGACATCGAAGGTTTCCGGCTCGATGCAGGCGAAGCTCGCCAGCAGGCCGAGCCAGGAAGCCAGCGGATAGACCAGCCAGTGAAGGTGGTAGCTGGCGCTCTGGTCGCGGCCCTGGCGGTGGTTGTCGCCCCCTGCGACCGAGCCGAGGGTGCCGAAATCGACGCCTCCGAGGAGCGGGCTGCAGAAGGGCTCCCGCACGACTTCGGCGGCCCGGGCCGGCTCCCAGAAGCTGATGCCGAGGCCGGGGCGCAGGCCGCAGAGACAGAACCCCTGAATCTCGAAGGGCAGCACACAGCTCCAGCAGACGTCGGTCAGGGGATTGGGGATGCGCCCGACACAGGCGGCGGCCGCCGGGCCGGAAAAAGCCGCGGCCAGGAGTCCGACAAGCGGACCCGCCGTCGCTCCCGCCAGTCGGGAGCCGAACGACCTCACAGCGGCCACTCTTCAAGCACCAGCCTCGATCCCTGCTGGCGCACGGTCGCCGGCAGGGCCTCGATGCCGAGTCTGCGCAGCGGCCCCCCGCCCTGATCGAGGCAGAGACGCCGCCGCCACTCCTTTGGACCTTACAGCGGCCACTCTTCAAGCACCAGCCTCGATTCCTGCTGGCGCACGGTCGCCGGCAGGGCCTCGATGCCGAGTCTGCGCAGCAGCTCCCCGCCCTGATCGAGGCAGAGGTGCCGCCGCCACTCCTTGGGACCTCACAGCGGCCACTCTTCAAGCACCAGCCTTGATCCCTGCTGGCGCACGGTCGCCGGCAGGGCCTCGATGCCGAGTCTGCGCAGCAGCTCCCCGCCCTGATCGAAGTAGAGGCGCCGCCGCCACTCCTTCAGCAGGCGCATGTAAGGGCCGCTCGTCAGAATCCAGGTCTCGCCCCCGCTGTCAGCGCGGCTGCGCACCCAGGAGCGCTGCCGCGGCTCATCGCCGGCAAAGAACACCAGCGTCTGCGACAGGGAGACCTGATCGAGCGGGTTGATGCGCTCGCCGGCCAACACCAGCGCCCGGCCCCTGTGATCGACGACCGTGCGTGGCGCCACATAGGTCGGGTCGTGCAGCCACCGGCGGTAGGCCGGCGCCGCCGGCAGCCTCGTCGGCGGCGGCCGCTCGACGCGGTCGCGGTATCTCCGGCGGGCGTCGCCCATGAGTTGCTTCCATCTGGGCAGCAGCGCCTCGGCCCGCTGCTCCATCCACTCGAGAAAGGAGCGCTCAGCCAAGGGCCAGACTCGGCCATAGGCGCCGAGGTCGAGGGCGGAGGCGGCCCCGGGAGCGGCGAGGCAGCCCAGAGAGAGCAGCGCCACCAGGGCCCTACCAGAGACGAAAGGCCCGCCCATCGATCCAGTCCGCTTCGATGACGCCTATGTAGCGGTAGCGCGAGTCGAGGCTCGAGGCATGAGGCGCCCAGCCGAACAGCTGTCCGGGCTGGAGCAGGGTCCGGCTGACGGGCTCGAGCGCACGGCCGCCGGCCGTCTGCCGCTGCAACTGCCCGACCCGGGCGCCGTCGATCCAGACAGCTCCATCGGCCGCCTCGATGAGGCTGCCGCCGCAGCCAAGGGCGATTTTCAGCATGCGCACCCCTGCGAGACGGCTCTGGCCAGGCGGCAGGGAAAAAGAAAAGAGATCGCCACAGCGTGGCTCGCTGCCGCGCACCACGAGGAACCAGGTTCCGGGAAGGCTGTCGGATACATTGCGCAGCAGCAGGTAGCGCGAGGCCAGGGCCGGCGCCCCCAGAGCGATGGCGGCGGCCAGGGCCGCAGCCGCCAGGCGGCCCCGGGGCAGGGTCTGCAGTCGGCGGCGCAGAACAGGGGCCGGGAAGCGCCGAAACAGCGGTCTCATCACCAGGCCCCCTCTTCCGACAACAGCCGCATGACCTCGGCGCTGATGTCCTCGGCGCCGTAGATGACGGCGCCGGCAGTGAAGACTCTGAGGCCGCGCTCCTCGGCCAGGCGGCGGATGATGCCCTCCAGGGCCCGGCCGAGGTTGGCGCTGCGCGCCTTCAACTCGGCGGCGCCGAGCTCCTCCGCGGTCCACTTCTCCTTCGCCTTGTGCAGGATCATGCGCACATCGGCAACTGCCGGCTGCGCCGGTCGCTGCTGCAGGGAGAGCGCCAGCAGCAGGGCCAGGGTCGCCGCCGTCGAACAGAGCGACAGCGGCAGCAGCACGGGGACGCGGCCGCCCGGGCGCGCCGGGCGGCAACCGGACCACAGGGAGCCGCTGTTCAGAAGTCGCCGCTTCATGTCCGCTCCCGCGCCAGCCGCTCCTGAGCTACAGCCTGATCCAGAGCTTTGGCCAGGGCCGCCGCCGTCGAACAGAGCGACAGCGGCAGCAGTACGGGGACGCGGCCGCCCGGGCGCGCCGGGCGGCAACCGGACCACAGGGAACCGCTGTTCAGAAGCCGCCGCTTCATGTCTGCTCCCGCGCCAGCCGCTCCTGAGCTACAGCCTGATCCAGAGCTTTGGCCAGGGCCGCCGCCGTCGAACAGAGCGACAGCGGCAGCAGCACGGGGACGCGGCCGCCCGGGCGCGCCGGGCGGCAACCGGACCACAGGGAGCCGCTGTTCAGAAGCCGCCGCTTCATGTCCGCTCCCGCGCCAGCCGCTCCTGAGCTACAGCCTGATCCAGGGCTTCGGCCAGAGTCGCCCCCTTCCTGCGCAGCTCTTCGATGCCGGCGACCTCTTCGCTGCGGGTCGTGTAGAGCTTCTGGCTCCAGGGGTCGAGCAGCAGGCGGCCGAGGGCGCAGCCGTTGCTGCCGAGGATGCCGATCTCCGAGTACAGGCCCGGCACCGAACGGATGGTCTCCAGCAGCGGCAGCAGCTTTTCGGGGATGGGCGCCGAGTGCTTTCTGACGCACTCGCGCAACTGGCCGGGCGAGTGCTGCATCAGCAGCTTCCAGGCGCTGTTCGACAGGCAGGCCGTCACCGCCTCGCTGCGATAGTAGTCCTCGAGGCCCTGAGTGATGGTGCAGAAAGAGCCGCCGTACTTGCGGGCCGTGCGGTAGCCCGAGACGATGAACTCGCCGGAGCTGCCGCCGGCCAGCAGATCCCAGGCCTCGTCGATGACGCAGAGCTGCTGGCGCGAACCACGGCTGCCGAGGAACATCTCCTGCACGATCCGCAGAATCAGCAGGTTCGTCACCACCGACTTGAAGGCCTTGTCAAGCTGGGCGATGTCGCCGAGTTCGAGGACGACGAAATCGCGTCCCAGGTCGATCCCCGCCGGTCCGCGGAAGTAGGGGGCTACCGAACCCTCGCGGCCGAAGCGCCAGAGGGCGTCGGCGAGGTCGCGGCAGCGCGGGTCCGGGTGCAGCCGCAGGCGCTCGTAGACATGGCTGACTTCGGCCCCGCGGCCATGGTCGCGCCAGACCTCGTTCAGCGCCTGCTCGAGCCAGCCGCTCTCCTGGGGGCTGAGCGAGCCCTCGGGACGCGCCATCTGCTCGAACAGCAGCCGCACCATGGCCTGCTCCGGGGCCCGGTCGCTGTCGAGGGCGTCCCAGTTGCGCACATGGCTGAAGGGGTTGAGGCTGACGGCCTGCTTCAGGTCGATGAAGGAGCCGCCGAGCAGGCGGCACAGGCGCTCGTAGGAGCGACCCTTGTCGAACACCCAGACGCGGCCGCCGCCGCGCAGCACGTTGAAGATCAGCTCCTGAATCAGTACGCTCTTGCCGGCGCCGGAGACCGCTGCCACGGAAATGTTGTAGTTCGTTGAATCGCTGGCCCAGGGCGACCAGTGAAACAGCTGGCCGCGGCGGCCGGCGAACAGCATGAGCGGCTCGCGTGTGCCCTTCCACTCGCCGGCAAAGGGCGTGAAGTTGGCGGCCGTCTGATTGAGCATGGTCCGCGTTCTCCTGTAGCTTTCGGCGGTCGCCATGGAGGCCGGCGTCGCCCCTCCCGGCAGGGCGTGGAGCCAGGCATGAGGGGCGATGAAACGCTCGCGCGCCAAGCGCCAGCCGTTGGCGCCGTAGATGCCGTCGGCCCGCGATTCGGCGTCGTTGCCGGCCGTGGCCCTGTCGCTGTCGCCGATCCGCGTCGGCGCGAACAGCACCAGCTGATAGACGCCGCGGACGAGGCGGCCGCCGCGCTTCAGCTCCTCGCTGACGCGGCGCCAGTCGGCGGCGCGCTCGCCCCAGAAAGGCACATAGCGGCCGACCGAACTGTGCATCCTCTCGGCGTAGAGGGCCTTGGTCTCGGACGAGTTCTGGGCGCCGAACGAGTCGGGGAAGGACAGCGACAGCGAGATCAGGAAGGGGCAGTCGTAGCGCAGGTTGTCGTCCTGCATGGAGCCGAGCAGCTCGGTGTTCTGCCAGCCCTCCCAATGGGTCGGCAGCAGGGCCGGCACAAAGGAGCGCAGATCGACGACCATGGAGGCCGTGTGCAGGCCGAGGCCGTTGTATTTCACCGTCAGCCCGGTTTCGGCCCGCGGCAGGGCGTCGCGGAAGAGCCTCAGGGGATCGTGGCGGATTCGCTCCTGCTTGAAGGGGCGCGGGTTGATGAGGGTGTCGAGCAGGTCGGCGTGATCGTCCGCTCCCCAGACTCTGCCGGGTACGCCGGCGGCCTCGAAACGCTTGAGAATCTTTTCGCGCAGCTGCACCAGGCCCTCGTTTGTGCCCCTTGCCAGCGGCCGCTGGAGGATGCCGACGAGGCGAAAGTCGCGCAGGATCAGGGAGCCCTCCGACGACTGGCGCCAGAGCCTGCGACTGTAGAACTCTTCGCGGCGGCGCACCAGTCCCAGCGGATCCGGGCCGACCGAACTCCACTTGCGCAGGATGGCGGCGATGTCGGGAGAGGCGTAAAGGCACCACTGCAGGCTGTCGCCCTCTTCGGGTTCGAGCAGCAGCGACGACAGGGCCTCGGCCAGGCGCTCATCCATGGCCAGGGGCGGCGCCAACTCGAAAATGAAGCCGCAGCTGGCGGCCGTGAAAAACAGATTCAGCCCGCTGTCCCATGCCTCCCATGGCAGCAGCGACGCCAGGCTGTGGCGCGGCAGCATGCGGCGCCAGTCGGCGGCGCTCGGCGGCAGCGACGACAGCAGTTGGGACGCCGGCATCTCGGCTCGGGCGCGGCCGAGTGCCCGCAGCAGCGACTTCACGGCCGCACCCCCGGCCGCGGCACCAGATGGCCGGGGTCTATATACCAGTGGCCCCGGTCGAGCACGATCTGAATATACTGCTCGCCGCGCAGGTCGCCGCTGCCGTCGACCCAGGAGTTGACCCAGATGCGCAGCCGTTCCGGCGACAGATAGCGCCCTTCGCCCGCCGCCTCGGCCGCCCGCTGAGGTCGCCGCGAGCTGCGGTCAACGGCCGCGGTCGCGCCCCCGGCCAGTCGGGTCGCGGCTGCCGCCGCCCCGGCCGAAAGGGAGCGGCGGCTTTCCGGTTCCTCGATGCGGCCGGCCGTCAACTGCAGGTACGACTGCTTGACGGTCGGGCACTCCTCGCTGTTCCGCCCGCGGCACTCGGGCTGAAAATGGCCGAGGCTGTAGCAGCCGGCCTGCAGCAGCGAGCAGGCGGCGATCAGGGGCAAGCGGAATCCTCTCATGGGCTGTGCTCGGTGATGAGGTCCCTGCTGAGGGAGACATCTTCGCTGAACACCACATCGACGACGGCCCCGCCCGGCACCTCTATGACCGGATAGAGCTCGTCGGCGCGCTCCAGATACCATTCGGCCAGGTTTTCGCCGGACGAGGCTGTAGCAGCCGGCCTGCAGCAGCGAGCAGGCAGTGATCAGGGGCAGACGGAGTCCTCTCATGGGCTGTGCTCGGTGATGAGGTCCCTGCTGAGGGAGACATCTTCGCTGAACACCACATCGACGACGGCCCCGCCCGGCACCTCTATGACCGGATAGAGCTCGTCGGCGCGCTCCAGATACCATTCGGCCAGGTTTTCGCCGGACGAGGCTGTAGCAGCCGGCCTGCAGCAGCGAGCAGGCGGCGATCAGGGGCAAGCGGAGTCCTCTCATGGGCTGTGCTCGGTAATGAGGTCCCTGTTGAGGGAGATATCTTCGCTGAACACCACATCGACGATGGCCCCGCCCGGCACCTCTATGACCGGATAGAGCTCGTCGGCGCGCTCCAGATACCATTCGGCCAAGTTTTCGCCGGCCTTGCCGAGACCCTGGCCGAGGGCGTATTCGTAGACCTGGCTGTCTCCGATCGTCCGCAGGGAGCCGCTGGTGGAAACCAGTTGCGACGAGTTGCCGGCGGAAAAGGCGCTGCCGAGACCGCCGATGAGGCCGGCGCTGAAACTGTTGGCGAGTAAGGCTCCCTGGCGCGTGACGAGGCGGCCGAGAATGCCGGCCTTGCCGTCTTCGCCGACGACCCACCCCTTGGCGGCGACGCTGATGACGCCCCCGTGCCGCAGCAGGCAGGAGAGGCGTTCGAGGCGCATTTCGGCGCGTTCGCTCGAGGCGTTGCCCCAGGCGGCGGCGACAAGGCGGCAGGAGCGGACGCGGTGCGAGTAGTTGTTCGGCAGGCTCCCCTGGTCGTAGAGCTGCAGCAGCACCGGCAGCGGGTTGCTGCGGCCATTGGTGCCCGTGGGGGCATCGAGGCCGCTGAGCATGACCGCCCGGGCAAAAGTGCCCGCCGGAATCAGCTGGCGGACGCTCTGGCCCCTGTCGTTGTCGGCGACCTTGAAGGAGACCTTCTGAATGGTGCGTTTGGCGCCGAGAAAGCTCGACAGCTCCCTCTTGCCTTCAAGGGCCTCGCCGACCGCCTCCCTGTCCTGCTGCTGGGCGTCCGCCCTGCCGGCTGCCTGGGCCAGGCCCCGTTGCAGGCGGCCGACCTCGGACTGGAGCTTGCGGTTCTCGGTCAGCAGCTGGCTGTGTTTGTCCCGCATGGAGCGGAGATCGCCCTTCAGCGACCGCTGCCCCTCCTCCATGGACATCAGGGCCGAGCCGATGTCTTCCAGCTGTCGCTCCCGCGCGGCGATCCAGTCCTCTTCCGGACTGATGATGTCGCGCGGCATGCGGAAGCTCTGCTCGGCGACCGGCGGCGGCTTCTGGCTGCGCTGCCTGTCGTAGATCCAGACGGCGGCAATCAACAGCAGCACCAGCAGGGCCAGGGCCGCGACCATGAGCCACTGTCGCCGGCGCGGGTCGATCCCCTGATAGAGATCAGCGCTCATCGCCGGGGACTGAGGACGTAGAGGTGGGTGCGCTGGCCGCGCTCAAGCCGCCAGCGGTGGGCGGCGATGGCCGCGATCGGGGCGCCGCTGCTGCGCGCCAGGGCGCGCCTGAGGGCGCGGGGTTTGATCTGCCCCGGGCCGCCGCCGACGATCTCGGCCTGCCAGAGGCTGGAGCGGAAAAGAGAGCTGCTCGAGGACTCGAGGCGCCGCAACCCGACGGCCCCGACCCTGAGGTCGTAGTCGCCGCGGGCAGGGCTCGGCAGGACGCTTCTCGCTTCGCCGACCAGCTGCCGCACGACCGATTTAATCGAGGCGATGTGCATTTCATCCGCCGAACCCGGGTTGGAGCGCAGCTCTCCGAGCCATGAATCGTGGCTCTCCACCTCGGGGCGCAGCAGCAGGGTGCGGCCGCTCCCCGTGACCGGCGTCACCTCGAGCGAGTAGACATTGCCGTCGCCGTCCTGCAGGTACAGCGAAAAAGGCCGCTCCCTGTCAACCGTCAGCAACAGCTGGCCGAGGCTTTCACTTTTTTCGAGGGTGACGGCATCGTCCGCCGCCCAGGCCCCGGCGAGAACGGCCTCGCCGACAAAGCCGATGCGGTTGATGTCCTCGACCGACAGCGACACCGGCAGCGGGCGCTCGGGAGATACCGACCGCAGTGCCGGGGAGGCTTCGGCTGCTGTGGCCCCGAGCCAGATGCAGGCCGCGGCGCTCAGCGCCACAGCCATGGTCCGCTGCGCCCTCACGCCTTCTCCTGATCGACCGAGCGCACCCGGATGAGGCCGTCCTGGCGGAAAGAGAACAGAAACCTCACCGACCAGGGGCCGCTGTAGCTGATGTTGTTGCCCTGCCAGCGCGTCAGCTGACCGAGGATTTCGACGCTTCTGTCCTCGACTCTGATGTCGCTGACATGAAAGACGCTGCTCTCACCGAAGCGTTTGACTTCGCGATAATCGCTGTCGAAGCGTTTGCGCAGCTGGGCGCGCGCCTCGCCGTCGACATAGCGCAGAAAATTCAGGGCCCGGGCGCGGTAGGTCTCGGGGGTGTAGGTCAACAGTTGGGCCGCCAGCCAGGAGGAGAGCTGCTGGTAGTACTCGACGCTGTACTCTCCGCCGGTCAGGGTGAAGGGGCGATCGATGCGCGGCGGCAGGAGCACGACGCGGCTGTCGGCGAACCGCTGCACCAGCGACCAGGTGAGAAAGGCATTGACGAGGAGCGACAGCAGCAGACAGATGGCGAAGCCGCGGCGGGCGACGCCGATTTCGATCAGCCGCGAGCGGTAGATTCTCGCGTCCATCAGCCGCACCACTCCCTGACATAGAGCGGCGGGTCGCTCTTCAGCGGCAGCGACCAATAGGCCAGCTGCACGAGAAGGCCCATGCCGCCGAGGCTTCCCCGCAACCGCGCATAGAACCAGGCGACGATCACGCCGATCAGGGTGAAGCTGAACAGCATCTCAAACACCAGCCCGAGGATGAAGAAAAAGCAGCAGACGGCCGCGGTGTCGGCGGTGAAGATGAGAAACAGCGGCGGCGCATCCAGCGTCTGGGGCACGGCGGCCTGAACGCGCATGAGGGCGCTCCTCCCGGGGCCGGCGGACAGCGGGCCTCAGCCAGCCGTCAGATGGACGAGGTCGAGCAGATCGAGGGTCGCGCTGAACGCCGGCGAGTTGACGATCTGATCGGTGAAATAGAGACCGCCGCCGCCGGCAACTCCCATGAAACCGTAGAGAAACTTGCCGAGCATCATGAAAACGAGGCCGGCCAGGCCGCAAAGGGCGATGCCGACGCGGGCCAGGGGGCCGAAGACATTGGCGTCGACTTCGCTCTGCAGGCCTTCGAAAATGGCGACGTCGCCGCCGGTGGCGGCCCCGGCTGTGAAACTCAGGGCGAAGAGCAGAATCAGGGCAACGGCCTGGACCCCTGTTGAAGAGCGAAACGACAAGGGAGCCGGGGCGGCGGCGGGCCTGGCTGGCGGCGCCGCCGCCGCAGCCGGGGGCAGGGACCCCGGGGCGGGTACGGGGGCCTGTCCGGCCCGACTGAGAGGCGGAGTGGGGAAATGCATAGTCGATAACCTCTGTGATTAATTGGCAATTAGGGCTTGGCCCCGGGGACAGGATGCGTATGGGAGGGGGGCGGCCGAAGCCACCTCCCCTCCGGAGAATGCGAAATGCCTTCTCGGGCGTTGTCGACTGTTTAGTTCCACTTATTGGAACGCAGTCGGCGACCGACCTCGGTAAGCACTTCAGCACCGTACCCGGCAATTTGCGACATCAAGACGCGTTTTGCCGGGCTGATACGCCGCACACGCGCAGAGAAATCGAACTTGTCGAGGATTCTCGGTACGACGATGGACAAAAGTCTGGTCCACATGGTGAAAGACCTCCTGAAGTTGAGGAACTTCCGTCTCCACAGGGAAACTCGAGCTCCGTGAGTGAATAGATGACCCCTGAAGGCCATCCGGCTGACAGACGCCAGAGGCGTCCTGATCGCGAGAAGCGATATTTCGTCAAGGGCCCCGCCAGCTCGACAGGACGGCGTGGGCGAAGCCGAGAGAGGTGGAAAGGCGGAAATCCACCTCAGATCCTCTGGCCGAGGTAGCGGCTCACGCCCTCGCACTTTTCCACCTGGGTCCCCTGCCCGCCGGCCCTGGTGTTGAATTCGAGCGGCAGGGCAAAGATCGTCAACAGGGAGGCGCGCAGGTTCTGCCGCGCCCGGTTGCCTTTTTCGCGGTCGATGCGGCCGACCCAGGTGACCGGCAGGATCATGCCGCAGGCGTCGTCGGTGGCGCGGGTCACCCGCACCAGATCCTCGGCGGCTACCGCCGCAATCGGAAAAAAGCTCAGCTTCACCAACCTCGGAGACCGGGTCTTCCTGAGGCGCACCTCGCCGACGAAGTTCTCTTCCAGGGCCTCGCCCCAGGAATCGGCCAGGGCCAGTTGCTGATCGACGAGCTTTTCATAGCGCAGCAGCAGATTGAAGGCTTGGATGTCCCCCCGTTCCGCCGCCGCCAGGACGGTGGCAATCTTCGTCAGGCACCAGTCGGCTCCGATGAGAAAATCCCGTCCCTCGCCGCGCCGACTCGCCATGGTCGTGAAAATGTCGCGGGTGTGAACTTCAAATTCGACATCGATCTGCCTGCTCCAGTCACTGTTTTTCGGCGGGCTCTCTGCGGCCGCCAGGGGGGCCGGGTGAGGCGACGGGGACGCCTGATCGAGGGCGGCGGCAGTCGAGGGAAGCAGATTGGACACGGGGGTACCTCCTAAAGTTTTTGCTTGAAAGTGGCTGTCCACTGGCGAACGGAAAACGCCAGCAACAGGGCGGCGGACAGGACCGCCGTCGAGCTCCAGATCACGGGCGCGAACAGCCACAGCCCGGCAGCGGCGACGGCGGCAAAGCGCAGCATGAATTGGAAAAATCCGTGAACCGAACTCGAATCTCTCCTCTGGTCGCGGCGGAAGGCCCGCGCACAGCGGCCATCGATGAGGGCAATGGCAAAGAGCAGGCCGATCACCGGCATGGACAGCAGCAACTCGATTCGCAGCAGGCACAGAATCAGGAATCCCCTGAAAACCGCGCTCAGCACTTCGGCCACGGGAATCAGGACCGGGGCGACGAGGGCGTTTCTCAAGTCGGAGCCGAGCCACAGGGGCCAGGACCAGAGGCCGGCAAAGCGGGCGCCGCTGCTCCAACCCAGAAACAGCAGGCGCTCATAGTACCCCGGGCGCGTGAACTCGAGCGTGAAGGCGAGCATCAGGGACAGCCCCGCCATGAGCAGGAACAGGCGGGGGCAGAAACCGCTGTCAGGCGTGGGCATAGCTGTTTCTCAGGTGGCGGCGCAGATCGTCGAAGGACTCCTGCAGGGGTGCGAGGAGGGGAAAGCGCAGCTTGCGCAGGCTGGCGCCGCTCCACCAGAAGCCCTCTCCCTGGGGCAGCGACATCAGATACTGTGGCGGCAACAGCGGCCGCCACAGCTCGCCCTGCTGCTCCTGATCGGAAGTGAAAAAGGCGGCTCCGCGGCTGACCGTCGAACTGCCGGAAGAGCGGGTTTCCACCGGCGCCTCCTGCAGACGGGAACAGAAGGCGTCGGCCGTGTCCCCGTCGCGCAGGCGCAGGGAGATGAGGTTGTTGAAGTTGCCCAACATCTGCAGGCCGCGGTCGCGTGAGCCCGAGCCCACATGCAGATCCCACAGCGTCTGGCTGTAGGCAAAGACGTCGACCCCGGCCCCGGCCCCCTTGTTGACGAGCTGCATGACTTCTTCGCTGAGGGCCTCGCCGAACTCGTCTATATGCATGCGAATCGGCGGCGCCGCCTGCCTGCCGCGACCGGCGGCCGGGAAGCCGCGCTCGGGGCCGAAGAGATAGAGCTCGGAGACGACCGAAGTGACGGCCGCCAGGATGGCCGAACCGACGATGCGGGCAATATCGGCATTGCCGAGGGCGTCCGTGCCTATATAGACGACGGCTCCCTGGCGAACGGCGGCGCGCCAGTTCAACAGGGGCCGCCTGTCGCCGCCGTCGCTGTAGCCCGGCGACAGGATGCCCTCCAGTCCGGGGGCGTTCAGCTGGGCCAGCAGAGACAGCAGAGACGGCAGCAGCCTGGTGCGGATCTCCTCGTGGCGATTGCAGAACAGACGCAGCTCCTCGGCCTCCCTGCTCTTTTCCGCTTCGGCGGCGAGAAAATCGCGCGGCCGCGCCAGCACCTCGGCGATGAGCCTGTAGGTCGGTTGCCGGCCCAGGCGCAACAGCGCCCGCACAGCCAGATCGACATAGCCCCAGGCAATGCCGGCAAAGGCCTCGCTGTCGCCTCCCCGCGGCAGGCCGGCGACGACGCGGGTGGCGATGTCGGCCGATGTCTGCGCCTGCTCCAGAGGGTTGTGGCGGGCGCTCTCGCCCCAGTGCCGCAGGTGGAGAAACATGAAATCGCTCCTGCGGTCGGCGCGGCGGCACTCATGCAACATGCGCAGGGCCAGGCCCTCGTCGCCCTTGGGATCGAGGTAGATCACCGTGTCTCCACTGTGGATCTGCTGGCCGATGAGGATTTCAGCGAGGCGGGACTTGCCCGAGCGGGTTGAGCCGAGCACGAGGGCATGGCCGAGAAAGTCCAGGGGTCTGGCGCGGATCTGCCGCTCCTCAAACAGGCCGAGGCCGTGCAGCATGGGGTCTCCGGCGCCGAGCTCCACCGATCTGATCAGGCCGGTGCTGCGGGCGCGCTCGATCTCAAGGGCCCGCCGGCTGTGCTCGCCGCTCCAGGTGAAGCCGCGCCCGAGATAGAGCGAGCTGCGGCTGCGGGGACAGGAGCTCAGGGACAGGGAGCGCCTGTGGCAGAGGGCGCGCCTGTAGCACCAGGCGCGGATCAGGCCGGCCGCCCGCGCCAGCAGCAGGACGGCAAAGAGCGCCAGCACGGCGCCGGCCTCGGTGCTGCTCAGCGGCCAGGGCTTCACCCAGCCGCTGTACAGGCACAGGATGGCAATCAGGAGCGCCGCCAGAACGGGCACTTCATGCAGCGGCCTCAGACTCGGTCTGAACATCTCAGAGCTCCGCGGCAGAGGCGTCCCGGCGGCGGGGACTGCGCTGACCGAACCCCGGCCCTGTGTCGATCTGGCCCGGCTCCCAGGCAGCCGCCCTGCCCTGCCGGCGAATCTCTCTCCTCGCCGGCTCGGCGACAGCCAGGAGCTCGCCGGGGGCCGGCGATCCGTGGCGGGGGAACTGGGATCCGGCGGCCTCCGCTGCCCCGGGGACGCCGGCGGAAACCGCCGTCGGGGAGTCGGCAGGGCCCGACAGAAAACCGCCGCGGCCGCAGACAAAGGAGAGCAGCGCCCGCCACATAGACTGCTCCTCAAGCAGCCAGGAGAGGCCGCAGGCGGGAACCAGGTAGGGCAGTAAAACAAAGGCCTCCTCCGGCCAGTCGCGCTCCTCCCTGTCGAGCACCCGCGCCTTCTTGATGCCGAGGCGCGAGGGCGTGCCGCAGAAGAGGCTCCAGAACTCGCCGCCGGGACCGCGCAGCCGACAGGGACCCTGCTGTTGCCAGAGGCGGCGGGTGATGATTGCCACTGTCAGGGCGTAGGTGCGGCGCTCCTCGGCCTCCGCCGCCAGGCTGTCGTAGCGCGCCTGGCCGCGGCAGGCCGCCAGCTCAGCCAGCAGCGGCTGGACGAAGTTGCGCCAGCTGCCGGGCGCCGCCGGTATCAGGAGGGAGCGGGTGTTCCTGACCAGAGGGCGGTAGAGCCGCTGCCACTGCCACAGGGACACGCCCGTCGCGCGGTAGAGGGCGATATCCAGCGGAGCCAGCTGGGAAAAGCTCTCGTTGACGCTGAGCGCCCGCCGGTCAAGGCGTCGATTGGAGGGGATGTGCGAAGGCATAGCCAATATCTTGGCGCTGGCTCTATATTTAATGGTGGTAGTTTTTCTCACTTTGATTTTTCCGTCATGTTCAACGCCGATTTTTTTTGTCCGCCGGCTTTTTTCAGGCCGCCCCCGCCCTCCCTTAAATCGCTCTCGGCCCCTGCTCTGACTGGCCCTCTGCTGATTTTCAACGGCGGGCTGCCGGCTGCGCCTGAAGGGTGCCTCCGGGTCCCCCGGGCGATGCCCCGGCAGTGGAACTGTAAAAACTAGCGGCCGGGGCCATGGCTGAAAAAAACCGATCGAGGCCGCTTGCCGGCATGGATCTCTCGGCCGGCGCCCAGCCGTTGGCCGACCGCATGCGGCCGCGCAATATCGAGGACATGGTCGGCCAGGAGGAGCTGCTGGCCGAGGGGGCGGCGCTGCGCCGCGCCCTTGTCGAGGGGCACCTGCACTCGATGATTTTCTGGGGGCCGCCCGGCAGCGGCAAAACCACCCTGGCGCGTCTCGTGGCCCAGTACTGGCAGGCCGAGATCCGCCTGCTGTCGGCCGTCTCGAGCGGCGTCCAGCAACTGCGCAAAGTGGCTGAAGAGGCCGCAGCCCTGGTCAGCGCCGAGGGGCGGCGCACGGTCCTCTTCATCGACGAGGTGCACCGCTTCAACAAGGTGCAGCAGGATGTGCTCCTGCCCCATGTCGAGAACGGCGTTCTGATCTTTGTCGGCGCGACCACCGAGAATCCCTCTTTCGAGGTGCGGCCGGCCCTGCTCTCGCGGGCCCGCGTCTATGTGCTGAAACCTCTGGCCGAAGAGGAGCTGGCGACGCTGTTGCAGAAAGCCGTCGGGGACTCCGAGCGCGGCCTCGGCGGCAGCGGCGTCGCCCTGCAGGACAGGGCCGCCCGGTTGATCGCCGCCGCCGCCCACGGCGATGCCCGGCGCGCGCTCAACATCCTGGCGGCCGCGGCGGCCCTGGCCGAAGGGGAGATCGGCGAGGACATCGCCGCCCAGGCCGTCGGCGACTACATACCGGTGCAGTTCGACAAGGGCGGCGAGTCTTTTTACGATCTCATCTCGGCCCTGCACAAGTCGGTGCGGGGCTCGGACCCGGACGCCTCCCTCTTGTGGATGGCGCGCATGCTCGCCGGCGGCTGCGATCCCCTCTATGTCGCCCGCCGGGTGCTGCGCATCGCCAGCGAAGACATCGGCAACGCCGATCCGCGGGCGCTGACGGTGGCCCTGGCTGCCTGGGATAGCTATCTTCGCTTGGGCAGCCCCGAGGGCGAGCTGGCGATTGCCCAAGCCGTGATCTATCTGGCCTGCGCCCCCAAGAGCAACGCCAGTTACCGCGCCTTTGGCGAGGCCATGGAGTGCGCCCGCGAACTCGGCGACAAGCCGCCGCCCAAGTATCTGCGCAACGCCCCGACCCAATTAATGAAGGCCCTCGACTACGGCAAAGGCTACCGCTGCGCCCACGACGAGCCCGACGGCTACGCCGCCGGCGTCCATTATTTTCCCGAGGGGGTCGAGCCGCGGGAGTTTTATCAGCCGGTCGAGCGGGGTCTTGAGATCCGCATCAGGGAGCGCCTGCTCGGCCTGCACGAGCTGGCGAAAAAGGCGGCGAAAAAATAGCCCGAGCCGGCCTCAGGGCATCTCGCCGACGTCGACCGCCTCGTGCTGGGGGCGGTCGACATAGTTGCCGCCGAAGTCGGCCGGATGGTCGCCTGCGGGCGACTCGAAGAGGGTGTACTCCTGGTGGTAGTTGAGCTTAATCGTTCCCGTCGGGCCGTTGCGGTGCTTGCCGATGATAAGCTCGGCCACGCCCTTCTCTTCGCTGTCCTCCCTGTAGTATTCGTCACGATAGATGAAGACGATCAGGTCGGCGTCCTGCTCAATGGCCCCTGAATCGCGCAGGTCCGACAGGCGCGGCCGCTTCGCTTCGCGCTTTTCCAGATCGCGGTTGAGCTGCGCCAGGACGATGACCGGCAGGCCGAATTCCCGCGCCAGCGATTTCAGCTCGCGCGATATCTCGGTGATCTCCTGAAAACGCTCCTGCCGCCTCTTGCTGCCGTCACCGGTCAGCATCTGCAGATAGTCGAGAATGACGAGATCGAGACCGTCGGCCCGGCGCATGATCTGGCGCAGCCGCCGGCGCACGTCGAGGACGCTCAGGGTCGGGCTCTCATCGACATAGATCGAGGCCCCGCCGAGCAGGCTGACGGCTGAGTTGATCGAAGCCCATTGCTTGTCCCTGAGCCTGCCTTTGGACAAGTGGCTCAGGTCGACGCGGCCCAGGGAGGCCAGCATGCGCATGACCAGCTGTTCGGCCGACATTTCAAGGCTGAAGATCGCCACCTTGCCTTTGTTCGACCCGAGGGCGACATTCTGGGCGATGTTGAGGGCCAGGCTCGTCTTGCCCATGGAGGGCCGGGCGGCGATGACGACCATGTCGGATTTCTGCAGCCCCGAGGTCAGGTGGTCGAGCTGGCTGAAACCCGTGGCCAGGCCGCTGATGTCGCTGCCGGCGTCGCAGAGTTCCTGAATCCGCTGCAGCACATCCTCGCGCACATCGCTGACCAGGCGAAAACCCTTGCCGACCTCGAGGCGACCGCCTAGCTGAAAGATACGCCCTTCGGCTTCGTCGAGCAGCTCCTTGGCCGACTTCCCGCCCCTGTTTAAGCTCTGACTGACGAAGTCCCTGCCGGCACGAATCAGCTGGCGGCAGATGGCGCTCTCGCGAATCAGATGGGCATAGACCTCGATCTCGCCGAGGTTCAGGGGGCTCTCGGCCAGCTGCAGCAGATAGTCGACTCCGCCGACCGACGGGGCCAGCCCGCGGCTGTCGAGCTGGTCGTGCACCGTCAGCGGATCAACAAGTTTGTGCTGCCTGGCCGCGGCCTCCATGGCGGCGAAAATATGGCGGTGGGCCGGAGAGTAAAACTCCTCGGCGAGCACCAGGCCCTCGATCTTGTCCCAGGAGGATCTGTCGCTCAGCAGAGAACCGAGCAACCCCTTTTCGGCGTCTGGGGAATGGGGAACCGCAGTCGTCAGCTCCGCTGCCGTCCCCCCGGCTTCCTCCTCCGCCAGGCGCCCGGGGTCGGCGTCGAGGCCCGGGTCGTCCCGCACCTCGACATCGGCAGCGGCAGCCTTAGCCCTTTTGGCGTTCACGCCTCCTCACTGGCCTCGACTTCGACGGTGAGGGCGATCTTCCGCTCGCCGACCTGCAGGTTGACTTCGTGTACGCCGAGGGTGTTGATCCTGCCGCCCGGCAGCTCGACATGGCGCTCTTCGATCTCCATTTTGTGCTGTTCGCCGAGCTCCCGGACGATTGTCCTGCTGTTGACCGAGCCGTAGAGGGTGCCGGCTTCGCTGACTCTGGCCGCGATCTTCAGACGAAGCTTCTCGAGGGTGGCGGCGTATTCGACGAGTTCTTTTTCCTTCTGTTTACGCTCTTTCTCGGCGTTCTTCTGCAGCATGCGGTACTCTTCGATCAGTTCTGGCGTCGGCCTCAATGCCAGCTTTTTCGGCAGCAGCCAGTTGCGGGCATAGCCGTCGCGGACCTCGACGATATCGCCGATGTGGCCGAGGTTGGCGACGCTCTCAGTCAAAAGAATCTTCATAAATACAGCTTCCTTGAGAAAAGATTAACATCAGAAAAATAGAGCCCCCCTGAAGGCGGTGAAATTCGCGGGGCCTTAAACAGTATAATGACACAACTAGTCCGCTTGCCGCCCAAAGCGATTGCGAAAATCGAACCAGTTGTCGACAAGTCCCGCCAGGGCATAGCCCCAGAGGATCAGGGGCAGAAAAATCGCCGCCAGCAGGAGGGCGTAGACGAACAGAATCAGACCGCCGCCGAGGCCGCGGGAGGCCGCGAGGGCATGGAAGAGCGCCACCCCCTGAACTGCGAACAGAAAAACCGCGAGGATGGCCATGTTGGCCCAGAGCGGCGCCGCCAGGCTCAGGACCAGAATGAGGACGGCGGCCGCGGCGGCGATGCGGCCGAAGCGGAGCTGCAGGTATTCCTGCCTGAAGCCGCCCGGGTTGAACAGCTGCGACTGCCAGGCGCGGGCGAGCATGAGGGAGACCAGCGAAAACAGAAAGAACACCGAGGCCAGGCCGCCGGTGATGTAGTCGCTGTAGCCGTGCAGCAGGGCGCGCAGGTCGACGGCCTCGAGACCCGGGTTCAGATCCTCGGCGGCGGCGACCTGAACATCGACGAAATCGCGCCAGAGGGCCGCCGGGTCGGACAGGACATGCAGCAGCGCCATGGCGAGAACCCACAGCAGAGCCGAGGACAGCAGGGCCAGGGAGAGGTCGACATAGCGGCGCAGCACCCAGGCCGGAAGCAGGGGCGGCAGCCAGTAGAGCAGCGGCAGGGCCAGAGAGGCGCCGAGGCTCTGCCCCCCGAGGAGGGTGAGGACGGCGACAAAGAGGACGGTTGCCAGCAGCAGGCCCCTGAGGGCGGCGCGACCTCCCCGGCGCAGCAGCGCCAGGGCGATGAAGGCGCCGCTGACCCAGCCAAAGGGCGGAAATACCCAAGCCAGCGCCAGACTCAGGAGGGAGACAAGCGCGAGCTGAGGGTCTCCCCGCAGGGAAAAGGCGGGAAGCTGGCGGATGCCCACAGGCGAGAAAGCCCTGGGGGTCAGGTCTGGCGTTCGGTGTATGGAATCAGGGCCAGATAGCGCGCCCGGGCCACGGCCAAGGCCAGCTTGCGCTGGTATTTGCTGGGGTAGCCGGTTACGCGCGCCGGGGCCAGTTTATAGAGATCGTTGAGATTCTCCTTGATCAGATCGAGGTTGGTGTAGTCGATCGCGGTCAGCTTTTCTGACGGCTGACGAGAGCTCTTGCTTCGGGTGTGTCGCATGGGGTCTTGGCGGAAAGTGTGAGAATCCTGGTTACTGGAGGCGCTGAATCATTCTTTTTTGCCGTCTTTACCGGCGTCGGCCTGCGCCGCTTCAGCGGGCTCCGGCTGCTCCGTTGCCGCAGCCTCGGCCTCTGCGCCCGCCGGCGGGGTCTCCGCCGTTGCCCGCCCGGCCTTTGTCTGCGGCTCTTCAGCTGGCGCAACTTCGGCCCCTGCGCCCGCCGACGGGGGCTCCGCCGCTACCAGCCCGGCCTTTGTCTGCGGCTCTTCAGCTGGCACAGCTTCGGCCTCTGCGACCGCCGGCGGGGGCTCCGCCGCTGCCGGCTCGGCCTTTGTCTGCGGCTCTTCAACCGGTGCAGCTTCGGCCTCTGCGACCGCCGGCGGGGGCTCCGCCGCTGCCGGCTCGGCCTTTGTCTGCGGCTCTTCAGCTGGCACAGCTTCGGCCTCTGCGACCGCCGGCGGGGGCTCCGCCGCTGCCGGCTCGGCCTTTGTCTGCGGTTCTTCAACTGGCGCAGATTCGGCCTCTGCGCTCGCCGGCAGGGGCTCCGCCGCTACCAGCCCGGCCTTTGTCTGCGGCTCTTCAGCTGGCACAGCTTCGGCCTCTGCGACCGCCGGCGGGGGCTCCGCCGCTGCCGGCTCGGCCTTTGTCTGCGGCTCTTCAACCGGTGCAGCTTCGGCCTCTGCGACCGCCGGCGGGGGCTCCGCCGCTGCCAGCCCGGCCTTTGTCTGCGGCTCTTCAACCGGTGCAGCTTCGGCCTCTGCGCCCGCCGGCGGGGGCTCCGCCGCTGCCGGCCCGGCCTTTGTCTGCGGCTCTTCAACTGGCGCAGATTCGGCCTCTGCGCTCGCCGGCAGGGGCTCTGCCGTTGCAGAACCGGCCTTTGTCTGCGGCTCTTCAACCGGCGCAGCTTCGGCCTCCTGATCTTCGACGGCGGCCCCCCGCTCCTCAATTTCCTTAAGGGCTGCAGTCTCTGCCTTGGAGATCAGGGACGCCACGGAGTCATCGCCGGCTGCAACCGCGGCCCTGGCCCCGTCCTGGATGTCGTCGGCGCCATTGATGCCCTGGCCTTTGTCGGCCTCGGCTTCGGCTGCATCCTGGGGCGCATCGCCCTCCTCGCGGGCGTCGCGGTCGGCGCGCTGTTGATTCTCCTCCTGCTTCTGCCGCATGATGACCGACTCTCCGACAATGGCGTGGTCGCGCCTGAGAATCAGGTTGCGAATCACGGCATCACTGAATTGGAAGGCCTCGGCCAGTTCTTCGATGACGGGGTGGTTGCACTCGACATTCATGAGCACATAGTGGGCGCTCTCGAGGTTTTTAATGGGGTAGGCCAAGGGCCGGCGGCCCCAGTTCTCAAGGCGGTGTACCTTCCCTTTTTTGCGTGTGACCAGAGCCTGGTAACGACGCACCATGGAACTGACCTGATTGCCCTGGTCGGGATGGACCAGAAACACGATTTCATAGTGTCGCAATAAAGAATCCTCAATTGTTGAAACGGGGGCCCGGCAGCTTTGACACCGCGCCCCTGCCGCCGTTGCCCGCCGGCAGCAGATCGTCCGGAGCGGGCATCAGGGGCAAAAATAGCAGAAAGGTGGCGGCGGGGACCGCGCCCCCGACAGCGAACCCCTGTGGCCGGGCGGTTCAGGGCGCCCTTGCCGCAGAATTCGCATCATGATAACAGCATGCCCGGACCCTGAGGCCCCGGGGGAGCCAAAGAAACAGAAAATCGGCGCTTTTCGGACGCCGCCGCCTGCCTTTTCTGCTGCGGCAGCGGCCTCCCGGGGCGGCGGCAGGGGCGTGGCGGCAGGGGCGTGGCGGCCGAGGCGACCGCGGCCGGGCTCGATTGTGCGCTTTCAACCTGCCTGCAACTGCATTTTCAGGGCGGCATGGCGTTATCCTTAAAGCAGTCAGACCGCTCTCATTGCCGCCCGCATTTTCTCGTCGAGCTCTTTTTCTACCGCCCCCACAACCGCTTTTGCCGCCGCCATGAAAATCGCCCAGGACATCACGCCCGTACCTCTGCGCAAGGAAATGGAGAGCTCCTATCTCAGTTACGCCATGAGCGTGATTGTCGGGCGGGCCCTGCCCGATGTGCGCGACGGCCTGAAACCGGTGCACAGGCGCGTGCTCTACGCCATGAGCGAGCTCGGCAACTCCTGGAACAGGCCCTACAAGAAGTCCGCCCGCATCGTCGGCGACGTCATCGGTAAATACCACCCCCACGGCGAGACCGCCGTCTACGACACCATAGTGCGGCTGGCACAGAAGTTCTCCCTGCGCTATCCGCTGATCGACGGCCAGGGCAACTTCGGCTCGCTCGACGGCGACCGCGCCGCCGCCATGCGCTACACCGAGGTGCGCCTGGCGCGCATCGCCCACGAGGTCATGTCCGATCTCGAAAAGGACACCGTCAGTTTCGCCCCCAATTACGACGAGAGCGAGAGCGAGCCGACGCTGCTGCCGACGCGCTTTCCCAACCTGCTGGTCAACGGCTCGACCGGCATCGCCGTCGGCATGGCGACCAACATCCCGCCGCACAACCTCGGCGAGGTCATAGAGGCGACCCTGGCCCTGCTCGAGGAGCCGACGCTCGACAGCGACGCCCTCATGGAGCATGTCAAGGGCCCCGACTTCCCCACCGCCGCCATCATCAACGGCAGCCGCGGTATCCGCGATGCCTATCGCAGCGGTCAGGGGCAGATTCACATCCGCTCGCGCACCCACATCGAGCAGATCAAGGGCGTCGAGCGGGAGGCCATCGTCGTCGACGAGATCCCCTATCAGACCAACAAGCTCGAACTGATCAAGAAAATCGCGGATCTGGCGCGCAACCGCACCCTTGAGAGCATCGCCGACCTGCGCGACGAATCGGACAAGGACGGCATCCGCATCGTCATCGAAGTGCGCAAGGGCGAAAACGCCGAAATCCTGCGCAACCAGCTGTTCTCCATGACGCGGCTGCAGCAGTCCTACTCGATCAGCATGGTGGCCCTGATCGACGGGCACCCGCGGCTGCTGAATCTGGTCGAGATTCTCAACGCCTTCATCGGCCACAGGCGCGAAGTCGTCACCCGCCGCACCCTCTTTGAACTGAAAAAAAGCCGCGTCCGCGCCCATGTGCTCGAGGGCCTGGCCATCGCCCTGGCCAATCTCGACCCCGTGATCGAACTGATCCGGGCGGCTCCGGACGCCGCCACGGCCGGCCAGCAGCTGCGCGCCCGCGGCTGGGAGCCGGGCTTTGCCGCCTCCCTGGTCGAGCGCTCCCGGAGCGACCGTGCGGCTGCGGGCTCCCTGCGCAAGGGCCTTTACTGGCTGTCCGCTGAGCAGGCGCAGGCGATTCTCGAAATGCGCCTGCAGCGCCTGACCGGCCTCGAGCGCGAGAAGATCGTCGAGGAGTACCGTCAGATCCTCGAGAACATCGAGGAGTTGGAGACCATCCTCAGCGATCCCGAGCGCATGAAAGCCGTCATGCGGCAGGAGCTCGAGGCCGTAGCCGCGGAATTCAACGACCCGAGACGCACCGAGATCCGCAACGACTACGAGAACATGACGGTCGAGGACCTGATCGAGGACGAGGAAGTCGTCATCACCCTGTCCGACACCGGCTATCTCAAGGCTCAGCCGATCTCGCTCTACCGCAGCCAGAAGCGCGGCGGCCGCGGCCGCACGGCCGCCAGCCTCAAGGAAGAGGATCAGGTCTTCGCCCTCTGCACCGCCCGCCGGCTCGACAATGTGCTGTTTTTCACCTCCAGGGGGCGGGTCTTTGGCCAGAAGGCCTACCAGATTCCCCTGGCCAGCCGCGCCTCGCGCGGCCGGCCGATCGTCAACCTGCTGCAGCTCAATGAAGGCGAGCGCATCGCGGTCATGCTGTCGGGCTCCTCCACCAAGGGGCAGCGGGGACATTTTCTGTTCGCCACCGCCAGGGGCTACTTCAAGCGCACCAGCATTGAGCAGTTCCGCAATCTCAACCGCGCCGGCCTCATCGCCATCCGCCTGCGCCCCGGCGACGAACTGATGCATGTGCGGACCTCGCTCGACGAGGAGGGCCTGGTGTTCCTGACGACCCGCCAGGGCCGCTCGACCCTGTTCCAGCAAAAGGGCGTGCGGCCGCTCGGCCGCCCCACCTCGGGCGTCATCGGCATCCGCATGAACGCCGACGACCGCGTCTGCGACCTGCTCCTGCCCGGCCCCGACGACGAGATCCTGACCGCCACCGAGCGCGGCTACGGCAAGCGCACCCCGGTCGCGCAATACCGCCTGCTGCAACACCGCGGCGGCCGGGGGGTGCTCGACATCCGCACCAACGAGCGCAACGGCCCCGTAGTCGGCACCCTCTGCGTCCGCGAAAACCAGGACCTGCTGCTGATCTCCAAGGGCGGCATCCTCGTGCGCACGACCGTCGCCAGCGTTCGCCGCACCAGCCGCAACACCCTCGGGGTGCGGCTGATCCGCCTCGATGCCGAGGACTGCCTGGCCCGTATGGCCGTCATCAATCTGAACGAGGCGGAGGAACTCGAAGGGGAGGGCCCGGTCGAGGACAGCGCCGGGCTGCGGGCCGGGGCTGAAGAAGAGTGGCAGCAGCGGGGCGAAGACGGCAATCCCTGCGGCGGCGAAGAGGCAGAAGACTGAGATGCCGGGTTCCGCTGGCAGCGCCGCCTCCCCCAGCGCCTCCGCAACCGCAACCGAGACCGCCGAGGTCGATTTTCACGCCTTGGAGCGCGAGGTTCAGGAGTACTGGGAGCGCGAGCGCGTCTTCGAGGTCACCGAAGACCCGCAGCGGGAAAAATTCTACTGCCTCGCCATGCTGCCCTACCCCAGCGGCCAGTTGCACATGGGGCATGTGCGCAACTACGCCATCACTGACGGCATCGCCCGCTACCAGCGCATGCTGGGCAAGAATGTGCTCCACCCCATGGGCTGGGACGCCTTCGGCCTGCCGGCGGAGAACGCCGCCATTCAGAACAGGGTGCACCCGGCCGCCTGGACCGACAGAAACATCGCCCAGATGAAGGGCCAGTTGAAGCGGCTCGGCATCGGCATCGACTGGTCGCGCGAGATCCAGACCTCGACGCCCTCCTACTATCGCTGGGAGCAGTGGTTCTTTGTGCGCCTGCTGGAACAAGGCGTCGCCTATCGCCAGGAGGGGCTGGCCAACTGGGATCCGGTCGATCAGACCGTCCTCGCCAACGAGCAGGTCGTCGAAGGCCGCGGCTGGCGCTCCGGCGCCCTCATCGAACGCCGCCGCATCGCCCAGTGGTTCCTGCGCATCCGCCGCTACGCCGACGAGCTGCTCGACAGCCTCGACGACCTCGACGGCTGGCCGCTGTCGGTGCGCAACATGCAGCGCAACTGGATCGGCCGCTCCTGCGGCATCGAGATCGACTTTCCCATGGCTGAGGGCGCCCTGACGGTCTTCACCACCCGCGCCGACACCCTCTTCGGCGTCTCCTATCTGGCCGTGGCCCCCCAGCATCCGCTGGCGCTGGCCGCCGCCGAAAGCGACCCCCAGGTCGCCGCCTTCATCCGCGAGTGCGAACAGGGCACCTCGACGGCCGAAGCCGATCAGGCGCGGGCCGAAAAGCGCGGCCTCAGGACCGCCCTCGAGGCGCGCCACCCGCTGACCGACAAACCTCTGGCCGTGTGGGTGGCCAATTTCGTGCTGGCCGACTACGCCACCGGCTCGGTCATGGGCGTGCCGGCACACGATGTCCGCGACTTTGATTTCGCCCGGAGCCAGGGACTCGAGGTGCTGCCGGTGATCCGCGCCGCCGACGGCACTGAGCCGGCCGGCGACGAGGCCACCATCGAAGACGGCGTACTCTACAATTCGGGCGATTTCGACGGCCTCTCCTCGGCGGAGGGCCGCGCCGCCATCGCCGCCCGGCTCGGCGAGCTCGGCCGCGGGCGCCCCGCCACGACCTACCGCCTGCGCGACTGGATTGTCGGCCGCCAGCGCTACTGGGGCTGCCCGATTCCAGTGGCCTACAGCAGAGACGGCGAAGTCCTGCCGGTAGCCGACGACGACCTGCCGGTCGAACTGCCGCTCGATATCGAGTTCGACGGCGTCAACTCGAGGCTGCGCGACCGCGACGACTTCATGCAGACCCGGGTCGGCGGGCGGGAGGCGAAGCGCGAGAGCGATACTTTCGACACCTTCGTCGAATCCTCTTGGTACTATGCGCGCTACGCCTGTCCCGACGCCGCGGCCATGCTCGACGAACGCGCCAATTACTGGCTGCCGGTCGACCAGTATGTCGGCGGCATCGAACACGCCATCCTCCACCTGCTCTACGCCCGCTTCTTCCACAAGGCCATGCGCGATCAGGGGCTGGTCGACAGCGATGAGCCCTTCACCCGCCTGACCACCCAGGGCATGGTGCTGAACGATGCCTGGTACGCCGAGAAGAAGGGCGGCCGCAGATGCTGGCGCGCCCCTGCGGAAGTCGAGATCGTCGAGCGTGACGGCCACGGCCGGCCGCTGCAGGCCCGGAGCAGGGTTGACGGCGAGCCGCTGCACTGGGGCGGCGTCTGCAAGATGTCGAAATCGCGCAACAACGGCGTCGACCCGCAGCAGCTCATCGACCGCTACGGCGCCGACACCGTGCGACTCTACATCCTCTTCGCCGCTCCGCCGGAGCAGACGCTGGTGTGGAATGAGCGCGCCATCGAGGGTCCGCAGCGGTTCCTCAAGAAGCTGGCGCGCACGGTCAGGAGCCACCTGGCCGAGACGACTTCGGAAGAAGCGCCGGCCGAACCCGGCGAACGGCAGCGGCAGCTCAGGCGCATCGTCCACGAAAAGATCAAGCGCGTCGACGACAGCATCAAGCGCGGTTACAGATTCAACACCGCCATCGCCGCCACCATGGAGCTATTGACGCAGGCCGCTTCCTTTGCCATAATAGAGGCTGGAGACTGGGCCGCCCGCGGCCGGGTGCTGGAAACCCTGGTGCAGTTGCTCGCCCCCATGGCGCCGCACCTGTGCCACCGGCTCTGGCGCGACCTCGGCCATCGGCACGACATCGTCGACTGCCCTTGGCCGTCCTACGATGCGGAACTGCTGGTCGGCGACAGCTTCACCCTGATCGTGCAGGTCGACGGGCGCATGCGGGCATCGCTCGAAGTCGCCAGCGACACGCCGGCCGCTGACTACTCCGGCCTGGCCCTGGCTCATGGGCCCGTGCAACGCTCTGTCGAGGGCCGCGAGATCGTCAAGCGCATCGAAGTGCCCGGCAAACTCGTCAATCTCGTCACCCGCCCCGCCTAACCCAGCTCTGGAGCGAACCGAATGAACATCCGCCCCTGTCAATTGTGCCCACTGGCGACGGCCGTCCTCAACGTCCTGCTGCTCGCCGGCTACTCCCGTCTGGCCCTGGCCCAGGAGGCCGTACAACGCTCTGTCGAGGCCCGCGAGACCGTCAAGCGCATCGAAGTGCCCGGCAAACTCGTCAATCTCGTCACCCGCCCCGCCTAACCCAGCTCTGGAGCGAACCGAATGAACATCCGCCCCTGTCAATTGCGCCCACTGGCGACGGCCGTCCTCAGCGTCCTGCTGCTCGCCGGCTGCGCCGGTCTGGACCCCGAGGCTACGGCCCCCGAGGGGGCCTCGACTCTGGCTGCCGCCGATGTCGCCGAGATCAGTTCGGTCGAGTTGGACATCGAAGCGGCGGCCCTGCCGCCCGAAATCGACTTCAGCCCCGAAGAGCCGATTCCCTCGGCCGGGGACACCGCCGTCGCCAAGAGCGACGCCACTCCCCCTCCGCCTCCGGACAATGAAGGCACCGAGCTGCCCGCCGCCATCGCCCCTGCAGCCAAGATCCTGCGGCAGTTGGATCGCGACAGTTCCCAGTTCGCCTCCACCCTCGGGGCCGACACCCTCGTGCGGCAGCCGTCGCGCCCCTTCCCCTCCCAGTGCGGCAACGCCACCGTCGAGGGACCGGCGTCGAGCCCGATACACCAGCATCTGCGCAAGCTGCTCCACACCTACAGATTCCTGCGCCAGGGAGAGGAGCAGCAGAGCGGGGCCGTGCTGATCATCCACATCGACCGCGATGAGCCGAAAAAGATCAACACCGTCTTCAACTATGCCGGCCACCCCGTCGCCGCCAGGGCCGAGCGCGAGGTCGAGGGCTACTTCCTCTGTGTGCCCCAGCGCGAGAATCCCGATGACGTCGACCGGGCCGACGCCACGGCGATCCTGCAGTCGCTGGCGCGCCGGCCCTTCTCCCTGACCGAAAGCGACAGCTACAGCCTCGATCCCTTCCAGCCCCTGGCGATGGAGAGGCGCTACCGACGCACCGACGACCGCCTGGCGAAACAGGCGGCCCACCGCATCCTGCGCATCGCCTTTCAATAAGAGGTCATGAATCAGGCGCCGCCGCAGACCCCGCCCGCCGGCTCCCCCGGGGCAGCGGACCCTCGGGACGGCATCTCCCCCGTCGATCGACCGGCCGATCGCCCTGCAGATAAACGTAAAATGCTGCAGGCGACGGGCGCCGACTTCCAGATGATCTACGCCTTTTCCGACAGCCTCTGGCTCGAGGACAACTTCAGCGAGCACACCGTCAACAGCTACCGCCTCGATCTGATGCGACTGGCTGAGTGGCTCGGCAGCCGCGGCCTGTCGCTGAAGAACTGCCAGCGCGGCGATCTGCGGGCCTACCTGCAATTCCGTCTCGACATCGGCATCAAGGCGCGCAGCAACGCCCGCCTGCTGTCGAGTATGAGGCGTTTTTACGGCTGGTTGATCGCTACGGGCCAGTCGAATGAAAATCCGGCCTCCCTGATTCAATCGCCGCGCCTGGCGCGGCCCCTGCCGAAGAGCGTCTCGGTCGAGGATATCAACCGCCTGCTCGAGGCCCCGGCCACCGGCTCTCCCAAGGGGCTGCGCGACCGCGCCCTGCTGGAAATCATGTACGCCGCCGGCCTGCGCGTCAGCGAACTCACACAGATCCGCATGGCCGACATCGATCATGAGCAGTCCTGCCTGCGGGTTCTCGGCAAGGGGCGCATCGAACGGCTCACGCCCTTCGGCGAAAGCGCCGAGCACTGGTTTCAGCGCTATCTGCAGGAGGCGCGGCCGCTGCTGTTAAAAGAGAAGAGCTCGCCCTACGCCTTCGTCAGCAATCGCGGCTCGGCCCTGAGCCGCCAGCGCTGCTGGCAGCTGATCAAAGGCTACGCCAGGGCCGCCGACCTCGACCCGAAGATCTCGCCGCACCGGCTGCGCCACGCCTTCGCCACCCATCTCGTCGACGGCGGCGCCAACCTCAGGGCCGTGCAGATGCTCCTCGGCCACAAGAACCTGGCGACAACGCAGATCTACACCGCCGTCGCCAACCGGCGGCTCAAGTCCGTGCAGCGCGAGCACCACCCGCGCGGCTAGGCAGAAGCAACTCGACTACAGGCCCGGCGAACCCCAGGGGGCAAGAGCTCAGCCTCGATCGGCCGGCCTCAGTGCCCGGCTTCCTCAATCTGGGCTATGAAAATCTGAGGAATTTATGAACACAATTCATACCTTCCCCTACCCAGAAATCTCAGGTAGTTCGCATCTCTCAATAACTGAAGTTGTTGTCTGATCTTTTCTTTGATGTGCCCGTTTTCAGGATGCTTTTCACCCAGCAAATCCTCAAAGGCATATAGATCAGAAAGTTTAAACTCCGATGCACGCAGATCCTCTATGCATTTCATAACATCCAAAATCCAGCCTCTCTGCTCAATTCTATGAGTATCTCTCAGAAACAAAGTTCTTTTCCAATCACTGAGAATATCGTCCTTTTTCCTGATATTTTTGTCTTTTATATAAAAAATATTCCCGCTAGCCGGAATACCGCTCAATAAAATATTGCAGCCGACCCAACCAGAGCGCCTGGCCTCAGGACTCAAAGGCTTTCTCTTCTCAATCATTGCAGAAACAAAGAAATGCTTCGGTACAACCACAAAATTCTTAACCGAATAATCCCCGGCATCATAATTCAGGAAAAAGAAATTTGGATTCTTCGAACTTTGCAACCGTTTAATCATCGTTTTATTATGTCCCATCCAAAATCTTCCTGCCCATGGCGTTCTTTTTACTTTTTAATTCATATTCCTCAGCACAATTTTCGCAATCGAAATCAGCAACAGGCCGATTGTTGGGAAAGGGCCTCAAGGCATCATTGCCACAATTGGGACAAAACACCTCCCTACGGACCCAGTTCTCGGATCGAACCCTGATTTCCTGCGGTTTCCCCTTGTAGAGATCAACCCCCTCAGGCTGAAAGCGCGCCGACCGACACCAGCTTTCCTGTGGTTCACCCCTATACAAACCAACCTCTTTTTGCGTAAAAATCTATGGGAATGATATACAATCTGACCCCCAGATGGTCATAAATACAGATCGAGATTGGCGAACCCACTTGACATTTCGATCTGTTTGTGATAGAATGTAATTACTATGAACCTTTCGACTTTCTACAAAGAGTTTCCGAACGAGGAAGCTTGCGTTCAGCACCTCATTGAGCAAAAATGGGGAGCCAATCCTGTCTGCCATTACTGCGGACATGATAGCGTTTATTTCCGCTCAAATCATAATCGATTTCGTTGCCGAAAGTGCAAAAGCAGTTTCAGCGTTCGCGTTGGCACAATTTTTCAATCCAGCAACCTATCCCTCCAGACTTGGTATTTGCTCATCCATTTGCTAACTACCCACAAGAAGAGCATGAGCAGTTACCAAGTTTTACGGGACTTGGGGATAACTCAAAAATCCGCTTGGTTTGCCTTGCAACGCCTTCGCAAGGCTTCTGAAACGCAAGAATACAAGCAGAGCCTGAAAGGGATTGTTGAGGTTGATGAGACTCTGGTTGGCGGGAAGGAACACAACAAGCACCTTTGCAAGAGAACACCCGGAACACAAGGAAGAAGCACGAAGAAGAAAGCCCTTGTAATCGGAATGCTGGAGAGAGAAAGTGGCAAAGTGAGAGCAAAAGTTATCCCTGATGGAAGCCGGGAAGTGCTGACAAGTGAAGTTTTGGACAAGGTAAGCCTGTCCGCTTCGGTCATGACGGATGAATGGAAGGGATATAATCAAGTCTCCAAGTT
Source organism: Candidatus Porifericomitales bacterium (assembly GCA_965237735.1). GTDB lineage: Bacteria > Pseudomonadota > Gammaproteobacteria > CBDEFV01 > CBDEFV01 > CBDEFV01. The sequence continues at coordinate 475,333 of CBDEFV010000007.1, forward strand.
CTACAGACATCAGAAAGTAAATCACTCTTCCCTGCAGTTCGTAAAGAATGAGGTGCATACCAACAGCATTGAGTCGTTTTGGGCGATACTGAAGCGAGGTGTCTTCGGCGTTCACCATCACATCAGCAAGAAACACCTTCACCGATATGTCTGTGAGTATAGTTTGAGGTTCAATTACCGCAAGACGAGCACAGACGCTTTGTTTGGTGCAATCTTGAAAGGCGGATTACTCTCTTCCCCTCTACCCTACAAGGATTTAGTGCAATGAGCGATTTTAACGATCAGATCAGGGCTTTCTCCAATGTTGCCCCTGTGAAAATTACGGAGGCAAAGCCTTTTGTGAAGTGGGTCGGAGGTAAGCGTTCGATAGTGCCTGCCTTGATCGAGCTGGCCCCTCACAACTACAACCTTTACTGCGAGCCGTTTGTTGGAGGTGGGGCGTTGTATTGGGCTCTGAAACCCAGCAAGGCAGTCCTGATGGATTCAAACGAAGAGCTGGTGATTACTTACAAGATCGTTCAGACCAAACCCGCTCGATTGATCTCCCTCTTGAAGGAACACGAAGAGAACCACAGAAAGGGACGGGAGGAATACTATCGAAGAGTGCGGGGAAACTCCCACGAAGACGCTGAACAAGTGGCGGCCAGATTTGTATTTCTCAATCGGACGGGATACAACGGGCTTTACAGGGTCAATCAGAAGGGAGAGTTCAATGTCCCTTACGGAAAGTATGAAAATCCCCTAATCTGCAACGAAAAAACCATCATGGAATGCCACCAAGCCCTTCAGGGAGTAGAGATAAGGCTTGGCACCTTTGAAAGGTCAAATGTCTTCGCGGAAGAAGGAAACTTTTACTATCTCGATCCTCCCTATGCCGGAACTTACAATTCATACCGGAAAGAAGGGTTTAGCGAGGACTTGCAGAAAAAACTGATGGAGTTTTGCAAGGCATTGCACAAGAAAGGCGTGAAGTTTATGCTATCAAACAGCGATACTCCCCTCATCAGGGATTTATACCGCTACAAGCACTTCAACATCCGCGAGATCAAAGCCCCTCGATATGTTTCCTGCAAGAGCGATGGACGGGTGAAAGTAACCGAACTATTGATCAACAACTATGCTTAAGCAAGTCGATAGTGGCCATACTGCCCAGAAAGCGGGAAAGGCTTTTCAGGAAAGCATTGGGAGCGCGCTAGAGCACTACGGTTATACCTATATCAGCACCCGCAACATCATGGCGGGAAGAGTGTTGCGGCAACCGCTTTACTGCCTGCAATACAACATCAAGGCAAATCTCTATGAAAACCCCCAGGGAACCAACATAGATGTTGTCATTTTCAGCCCCGAAGCAAGTGAGAATTGGCAACTTATCTGTGTTGAGCTCAAAACCCAGCGAGGGGGAGGAACCGCCGATGAAAAACTGCCTTTTTCAGTTCTCAATATCCTTCAGAATTACCCTCATAAGACCATCCTGATTTTAGAGGGAGCGGGATTTAGGAAGGGTGCCGTGCTCTGGTGCAAGAAACAGGAGAATGGCAGATTGATAAGGGTTTGCGACTTTGGCGAATTTAGTGCTCTGGCCCGAAAGCATTTTTGCTAGGGGGTCAGATTGTATATCATTCCCCAATATTCATAGTGCACAAAAGAAACGGACTTCAGAAGGGTTGCCCTATATGCTTATGAACTCTGAATTCTGGCCAAATGGCCCTTACACTGAGGGGCAACCTCCAGGAACTGTTCCGGCTATTACAGATCGGACTACAGAGAATCAAATCTGTCTCTGGGGCGCGAAGTCCTTTGATACGGTTAAATCTGAACTCCGTATTACTGATGATGCAGATGTTCCTCCTCTTTTGAAAGCGGGCGATGTGTTGATTATTGAGGATGTTACGGCCATAGAACCACAATCCCGCTACTATAAGACTTTCACAGTCTGTGATGATGTTCCATTCCACAATGGAACTGCCTCCACTGGCCCATCCGGAGGCTCAGCAACTGCACTCAAAGTAGTCGTAAAGATCAGTCCTAGCATTAATCCAGGCAGGGAAAATTTAGGTGATACAGACAATCCCTATTTGGTGAATGAGGATGGCATGTCCTTGGAAAATTTCCAAAATGTGACCCGACCACCAACTAAGGGATCAAAGGTCTATGTGCTGTGTGGTTTGGAGAGCCTCACGGAATACAAGGTTGAATATGCCTGTCCGAAAAGCGCCATTGCCCTGTCAGTAATGCCAGGTCCCTTTATGCAGAGACGAGATATTAAAACTCCTTTTATTGGGGATGTTCTGATAATGCCAAACTCAATTACCGGGAACTGGCATGCTCCAAATCACTTGCATGCAATTAAGCGAGATCCTTCCTCAGGTCTAAACTTTGGGATGAGTTTTCAATACTGTTATAGCCTTGAAGCCTTTGAAGAAATGCTTAGGTTCGCTTCTATCTATGGAGTCGATGTCATTTCTCCTGAACATTGCATCAAGCACTTCGTAAAAGCCCCACAAACCCAGTGAAACTCAGTCTCGCCACCTGGAACCTCTACTCCGGCATCGACTGGGAGGGCCTGCTCTCCTCCGCCCCCGCCGACATCGCCGAGCACCTGTTGAGCGGCGCCGAGCGCACGGACTTCCGCGTCCGCGCCCCGGCCGTCGCCGCCGACATCGCCGCCCACAGGCCCGATCTCATCGCCCTGCAGGAGCTCTCGCTCTACGGCCTGAGCGCGCACCCGGCCCGCAGCCTCGACTTCCTGACCCTGGTGCTCGACGCCCTGGCGGCGGCAAACTGTCCCTATGAAGCGGTCGGCCTGTGGCAGGGCTTTGAGGGCGAGCTGCCGCTGGCGCACACCGGCGGCTTCCTCAGCTATCAGGACCGCCAGACCATGCTGCGCCGCCTCGACTCGCCTGTCAACGCGGCCGAGATGCGGCCATTGACCTATGAGAACACCCACACAGCAAAAATCGGCTCTTATTAGTGTACCTGCCTGTGCCCCGTGGCGGCCTGATCGGCACCTTTATGGCCGCGGAAAAGCGTTTGGGCCTGGCCGCCACCCACCTCGAGTTTCCCAGCGACGGCGAGGCCGCCGCCATCCAGCACCGCCAGAGCGAGGAGTTGCTGGTCGCCTTGGACGCGCTCGGCGAAGTCGACGCCTGCTTCGCCGTCGGCGATTTCAACAGCCCGCCTGCATCCGGCGCGGCAGACGCCCACGCGACCCTCCTCGCCGCCGGCTTCTCCGACGGGGTCGCCGGCGCCGCCGACGCCGACGCCGGCCCCACCGCCGGCCGCTCCGCCGCCCTCGACAGCCCCGGCGACGAGCTCAGCCAGCGCATCGACCACATCTTCAGCCGCGGCCCGGCCGCCGCCGTCCAGTCCCGTCGCCTCGGCATCGACCCCGGGCGCCGCCGCCCCCTGCCCTCTCAGGTCCAGCTCTGGCCGTCCGATCACGCCGGCGTCGTCGTGCGCTTTGAGCTCTAGCCATGCAGGCGGCGATTTCCCCGACAAAGGCACAGGCCCCGACAGAGGCCACGGGGCAGCCGCAGGATTGATTTATAATGAACTCAGGCGCGGAGAGATGGCTGAGCGGTCGAAAGCGCTCCCCTGCTAAGGGAGTATGGGGGAAACCTCATCGAGGGTTCGAATCCCTCTCTCTCTGCCATTCCTTCAATTCCAGGCCCTGCACCATCAATGAAAATCATCTTCAGCCGCAAGGGTTTCGACTCCGGGTCGGGCGGCGCGCCTTCGCCGATCATTGACGGCCGGCCTGTCAGCCTGCCGATTCCGGCCGGGTGGACTCCGTCAATAACAACCTATGCCGATCTCGGGCTGGGCGCCATCGTCGAACAGGTTACGAAGGGACGAATTGCCGGCGCGAGGCGCTGCCACCAGGATCCCATGTTCGAAGGGGGCCGCTGCGCCTTCGGCCAGTCCGGTGCAGCCCAGGGACATCTCAGCAACAACGGCATCGGCGCCGGCGACGTCTTCCTGTTCTTCGGCCTTTTCGCCGATCTGGACGACAACGATCGGCATCACCGCATCTTCGGCTACCTGAAGGTTGAGGAAGTGATGGAGCCCGGACCCAAGCCGTCGCCCGCAAGCCAGCCGGACGGCTTCACGCGTACGCATCCCCATACCCTTCCGATTAAAAAACCCAACAACACGATTTACGTCGGGCCAGGCCGCGTCGCCCCCTCTGCGGCCCCCGGCCTGCGCCTGTCGATTCCCAGGAAGTCCCGCAGCGGTTGGAGCCTTTGGCGGGTTCCGCCCTAGCTCCGCGAAGCCGGATTGACCTTTCACAAAAAACCGGGCAGATGGAGCGACGACGGCACCACCCTTCAGACCGTGCCCCAAGGCCAGGAATTCATCTCAGACATCAGCGGGCGCTTGGACGCAAACGCCTGGCTCGACGACATTCTGTCGATGATCTGTGCCGAGCCCCAGAAACCAGGATCAGATGGATGACCCGGAAATTGCCATCGCCGTGCTCTGCCGGCAGCAGTGCAAGAATTCGAATGAGCCCAGGAACGATCTGTTGCGGAGCTTCGGAGGTTTCTGCTGGGCGGGATGCTGCCCTCGCCAAAATCCGGTGAAACCGAGCAAAATGAGAAGCTGTTGTCCTTGTCTGCTTTATCTCGAAGGGATGAAGGCCAAGGCTTGTTCAAGCCAGGCGGAACGGCTTGCCGGAGTTGCCACCAGATTCTCCAGGGGATGAAGGCCGAGGCTTGTTCAGGCCAGGCAGGACGGCTTGCCGGAACTGCCACCAGATTATCGAGGGGATGAAGGCCGAGGCTTGTTCAGGCCAGGCGGGACGGCTTGCCGGAGTTGCCACCAGGTTCTCGATGAGATGAAGGCCGAGCCTTGTTCAGGCCAGACAGGACAGCTTGCCGGAACTGCCAACTGCCATCAGATTCTCGAGGAGATGAAGGCCGAGCCTTGTTCAGGCCAGACAGGACAGCTTGCCGGAACTGCCAACTGCCATCAGATTCTCGAGGAGATGAAGGCCGAGCCTTGTTCAGGCCAAGCGGGACGGCTTACCGGATCGGAATTGCCGCTGACTTCAAGGGCGGGATCGTCCCCGGTTTTACTGGTGGGGGATCGGGCGCCGCCGCAAGCCAGGCAGAAACGGCAATGCGAGCAGGGCCAGAGCCAGCGGATTCAGGGAACCGCCGCCGCCGCCACCGCTGCTGCTGCCGCCGCTGCCGCCGCGCCCTTGACCGGGCAACAGCGTGCCGTTGTGTGCCAGGGCCGGAAATTGGGCGCTGGTGCCGAAATCCCAATCGATGTCACTCCAGCCTTGGCCGGCATTGTCTCTGGTCAGATCAGCGGCTTCTTCCACCCCCTCAGGCAGGGGAGTCCCCTGCGAGCCGAAGGACTCCCCCCCGTCCACCTGGCCAAAACCATAGCTCGCGATGATGGAGGCCGTGATCTGTCCGCCGCCTGCCGGCGCGCCCAACAGTGCGCCGACGCTATCATCGCCCTCCCCGCCGGAAGCATGACCCGAAGCGTAACTGGCGACAATTGAGCCCGTGCCGCGCCCGCCCAACAGTTCGCCGACCAGCGCACCGACCACATCGTCGCCGGCCCCGCCCCTGGCATGGCCCCTGGCGTAGCTTGACCGGATCGTGCCGTACTGAACGCCCACCAGCGCACCGACCACATCATTGCCGGCCCCGCCAACGGCCTCGCCCGTGGCGTAGCTCGCCCTGATCGAGCCGCCCTCCTGCCAGCCCACCAGCCCGCCGATGTTGTCTCCGCCCGTGGCAGGGCCCGCGACAGAGCCCGCACTGATCGAGCTGCCCTCCTGAGAACTCTCCGATCCGCCGACGTTGTCCCCGCCTGCGGCAGCGCCCGTGGCATAGCTGGCACGAATCGAGCCGGCGAACTGCCGGCCCACCAGGCCGCCGACGGCGTCTCCGGCGCCGTCTCCGCCTGCGGCAGCGCCCGTGGCATAGCTGGCGCGGATTGAACCGGCGGACTGCCGGCCCACCAGCCCGCCGACGGCGTCTCCGTCGCCGTCGCCGCCTGCGGCAGTGCCCGTGGCGTAGCTCAGGATGATCGTGCCGGACTGAGCGCCCACCAGGCCGCCGACCTGATCGCTGGCGCCGCCTCCGCCATCGGCAGCGCCCGTGGCGTAGCTGAGGCTGATGGTGCCCCCTTCTTGCCAGCCCACCAGGCCGCCGACATAATCATCGGCACCGTCTCCGCCATCGGCGGCGCCCGTGGCGTAGCTGGCGCTGATGGTACCTCTTTCCTGCCGGCCCACCAGGCCGCCGACCTGATCAAAATCTCCATCCCCGCCATCGGCAGCGCCCGTGGCATAGCTGGCGCTGATGGTGCCCGTCTCCTGCCGGCCCACCAGGCCGCCAATGAAAACCTCCTCATCGCTGGAACCGGTGTAATCCGCCAGATTGTCAACCAGGCCGAGATTGCGGATGAAGGCCACCTGCTGTCCTACCACGCCTCCTCCAATCCTGCCAAAGAGCCCGATATAGAAGCCATTGCGGCGGATGGCGAGGTTGCTGATGGTATGGCCGTTGCCTTCAAAGACGGCGGCAAAGGGATTGAGTCCGCCGACGATCGGCCGCCAGCCGCCGGCGCCGTTTTCATCCACCGGGAAATAGTCGGGGTGGTGGTCATCCGGATCCAGGCGGTAGCCCCCTTCGCTGTCGCCCGACCAAGTGGCTCCATCCCCATCGGCATCAAAGTCCAGGTCTTGCATCAACTCATAGCCCACGCAGCCCGTCTGGGGGCAGCCCGAGCTGTCTCCCGCCGAGACGGTGCCGGTGCTGTAGCTGGTGCCAGCCAAGTTGTAGCGCATGTTGTGCAGATCGGTCAGGTTGTGGATTTCGAGCAGGCCATCCCCGTCAAGGTCGGCCGGGATGTTAACAACGAGGCTGATGCGGTCGCTGTAGCGGCGGCCTTCGCTGTCCACGGCAGTCAGCTCGAACACCAGAGGGTCTCTGTCTACCGGCGCGGTGAAACTTGCCTGCTGACTGTCGGCTCCGCTCAGGGCGACCTCAGGACCACTCAGCTGTCGCCAGCTCCAGGACAGGATTTGGACGCGGCCAAATCGGACCGAGCCGGTGAGCGTCGCCGTTGCGCCGAACTCCAGGCCTGCTGCCGGGGGCTCGCCGGCGCTCAGGCTGTCCTGCCCCGGCAACAGGGCGCCGCAGGCGCCGGCGGGGAATTGGTCGCAGTCGAAGACGGCGCCGGAGCCGTCGTAGTCGGCGTAGTTCAGCGCCGGAATCTGGCTCCCGTCGCCGAAATCCCAGGCGCCAAGGCTGTGGCTGTCGGCCGCGTTCCAGGCCGAGCCGGCCACCTCTGCGGTCAGCTGAGTCGCGCTCGTGATCGTCTCGCTCCCGCCTGGCACGGCAGGCTTGGTGAAGCCATCCGACCCCTGATTCCTTTCGCCCATCGCCTCGCCAAAGCCATAACTCACCGTGATCGTCCCAGTGCCCCGCTCACCCACCAGCCCGCCAGCCGCATCATCCCCTCCTTTCCCGCCGGCGGCAGCGCCTGTGGCGTAGCTCGCCGTGATCGAGCCGCCCTCCTGCCAGCCCACCAGGCCGCCGACCCGATCACCGCCTCCGCCACCGCCAGCGGCAGCGCCCGTGGAATAGCTCGCCGTAATGATTGAATTATCTAACTGCCAGCCCACCAAGCCGCCGGCACGGTCCTCTTCGCCCTCCCCGCCATCGGCAGCGCCCCTGGCATAGCTCGCCGCAATCATTGAACCATTAGACTGCAAGCCCACCAAGCCGCCGACAGAATCAAGATTTCCACCCCCGCCAGCGGCAGCGCCCGTGGCGTAGCTGGCGCTGATGATACCTCTTTGCTGCCAGCCCACCAGCCCGCCGACAAGGTCCCCATCGCCATGCCCGCCATCGGCGGCGCCCGTGGCGTAGCTGAGGCTGATGGTGCCCCTTTGCTGCCGGCCCACCAGGCCGCCGACAAAATCCAAAGCTCCACCCCCGCCATCGGCCGCGCCCGTGGCGTAGCTGAGGCTGATGGTGCCCCTTTCCTGCCAGCCCACCAGGCCGCCGACAACATCAAAATCTCCATCCCCGCCATCGGCCGCGCCCGTGGCATAGCTGGCGCTGATGGTGCCACTTTCCTGCTGGCCCACCAGGCCGCCGACATGATCATCGCCTCCGCCACCGCCATCGGCAGCGCCCGTGGCATAGCTCGCCGTGATCGAACCACCGTTCTGCTGGCCCACCAGACCACCAATATATATGTGGCCTTCACTGGAACCCGTGTAATCCGCCAAGTTGTCAACCAGGCCGAGATTGCGAATGGCCGCGCCCTCCCCAATCGCGCCGAAGAGCCCGACAAAAGCTTGACCGCGGCGGACGGCGAGATTGCTGATGGTGTGGCTGTTGCCGTCAAAGACTGCGACAAAGGGGTTTTCGCCGGCGCCGACCGGCTGCCAGCCGCCCCCGCCTTCGGCATCCACCTCAAAGTAAGGAGCCATGCTGTCATCCTGATCCAGGCTGTATCCCAAGCTGCTGGTGCCCGACCAGGCGGCTCCGTCCCCGTCCCGATCAAAGTCCAGGTCCCGGGTCAACTCATAACCGATGCAACCCGACGCCGGGCAGCCTGTGGCATCCTCAAACACAGCAGCGCTGTCTTCATAAGTTGTGCCGATCAGCTTGTGGCGCAGGCCCATATCGTAGAGCAGGGTCAGATCGTCGATTTCGATCAAGCCATCGCCATCCTCATCGACGAGGGGCGCCAACAGAATGATGGTCACGCGGTCGGCGTACTGATCGCCATTGCTGGCTGTGGCGGTCAGCCTGAACACCAGAGGCTCTCTTCCGGCCGCCGGTTGCGGTGCTGTGAAACTCGTTTCGCGGGCCCCGGCATCGCCCAGGGTGACCTCGGGACCCTGCAACTGCTGCCAACTCCAGGTCAACGATTCGGTCGAGACGCGGCCAAATCGGATCGAACCGACCAGGGTAACGACCAGGCCGGGCTGCACTACCGAGGAGTCGCCCGCGCTCACCTCGGTCTGGCCCGGCAAGAATCTGGTGCAGGCGCCCGCGGGGAACTGATTACAGTTGAAGGCGCTCCCAGTGTCGTCATAGTCGGCATATTTCAGGGCCGGGATCTGGGACCCGGTGCCGAAGTCCCAAGCGCCCAAGGTGTAGCTGTCGGCCGCATTCCAGGCCGTTCCCGCATTGGCTGCGGTCAACTGAGCCGCCCTGGACACTCCCTCGGGGGGAGTGCCTGCAACTCCCCTGTATTCGCCGCCCACAACCCTGCCAAACCCATAGCTCGCCCTGATCGAGCCGAGGTTCGACCAGCCCACCAGCCCGTCGACAGATTCAAAAGCTCCATCCCCGCCGTCGGCATCGCCCGTGGCGTAGCTCGCCGTGATCGAACCATCTCCCTGAGAGCCCACCAGGCCGCCAACCCGATCCCCATCGCCAGCCCTGCCATTGGCATCGCCCGTGGCGTAACTCGCCCTGATCGAACCATCTTCCTGAGAGCCCACCAGGCCGCCGACCCGATCCCCATCGCCAGCCCTGCCATTGGCATCGCCCGTGGCGTAGCTCGCCGTGATCGAACCGCCGCTCTGCCAGCCCACCAGGCCGCCGACGTTGTGATTGTTTCCGTCCCCGCCATCGGCAGCGCCCGTGGCGTAGCTCGCCGTGATCGAACCGCCGCTCTGCCTGCCCACCAGTCCGCCGACCTCGCCATCGTTTCCGTCCCCGCCATCGGCAGGGCCCGTGGCGTAGCTCGCCGTGATCGAACCGCCGCTCTGCCTGCCCACCAGTCCGCCGACCTCGCCATCGTTTCCGTCCCCGCCATCGGCAGGGCCCGTGGCGTAGCTCGCCGTGATCGAACCGCCGCTCTGCCTGCCCACCAGTCCGCCGGCAGAATCATTGTTTCCATCCCCGCCATCGGCAGGGCCCGTGGCGTAGCTCGCCGTGATCGAACCGCCGCTCTGCCTGCCCACCAGTCCGCCGACCTCGCCATCGTTTCCGTCCCCGCCATCGGCAGGGCCCGTGGCGTAGCTCGCCGTGATCGAACCGCCGCTCTGCCAGCCCACCAAGCCACCAATGTATCTGTTGCCATCGCTGGAACCGGTGTAATCCGCCAGATTGTCGATCAGGCCGAGATTGCGGATGACTGCACCTGCTCCAATCACCCCAAAGAGCCCGATATAAGCAGTGTCCGTGCGGACGGCAAGGTTGCTGATGGTGTGGCTGTTGCCTTCAAAGACGGCGGCAAAGGGATTGTCGTTATCGCCGATCGGCCGCCAGCCGCCGGCGCCATCCCCATCCACCGGAAAATAATCGGCCTGGCGGTCCTCTGAATCCAGGCGATAGCTGTCCCCGCTGCGCGACCAGGTGCGGCCGTCGCCGTTGACATCAAAGTCGAGGTCCCCTGTCAGTTCATAGCCTTCGCAGTCGCCGGCGCAACTGTTGTTGGCGCCGTCCGCCAGGCCAAAGGCCGTCCGGTAGACGGCCTGGTCGCCCGCCGGGCCTGTCGGCGTGCCGTCGCCGTCCAGATCATGGCGCAGGGCGTTCAGTTGCCCGAGGCTGGTGATCTCGATCAGGCCATTGCCATCGATGTCGGCCGTTGTCGTCTGCGCCTGGGAGACCCCGACCAGGGCACAGAGCAGGGCAGAGGCGACGGCGCCGGCAAAATTGAGCCGGCAGTGAGCTGCTATCGAGGTCACGGAAATGATCTTGCATGTCGTAACAAGGGTCTTGCCAAAAAGCAGACCTGAGCGTTGAACGGACCTCTCTGCCAAGAAGCGGCAGCGAGCGCCCGGCCTGCCGACCGGCCTCCAGCCCTCGGGGGCAAGCCTGCCCTTCAGGGAGGAGGGGGGGGGGGGGGCACCTGGCCATTGGGGTTGATGATTCCACTAAAGACAACTTCAAAGAATTGATGAGAGAGAACAGGGCAGTTATACATCAGCATACAGCAGATTTTCTGTTTGGCGGCAGTTCCGCCCGCCTGTGGACATGATTTTGCCACTCAGTTCCAGCCCTCTCAACGCCGCCGCGGCGACCGGCGGCAGGCGTCCCACACTTTTCCTCCCAGCCGGGCAAGGGCCTGGGCGCTGGCTATGTCGGGGAGGAGGCAGCTGAGAGCCTGCTTCGGCGGCGTCCAGGGGCCGGAGGAGGCGACGACCGCGGCAACTGAGGTCAGACTTCGGCGACATTCAGGAGCCGGCAGAGGCGACGACCGCGGCAGCTGAGATCAGAACTTCGGCGGCGTTCAGGGGCCGGAGGAGACGACGGCCGCGGCAGCTGAGATCAGAACTTCGGCGGCGTTCAGGGGCCGGAGGAGACGACGGCCGCGGCCGCTGAGGTCAGAATTCGGCGGCCTTCAGGAGCCGACAGAGGCGACGGCCGCGGCAATTGATGCCACACTTCGGCGGCAGTCAGGAGGCGACGACCGTGGCAGAAGGCTCTTCCTCTGAGATGGAAACGGGAACCCCTTTGGATATTGACATCGCCATCGGCGTCTCAGACTGTGTTCCTCGGAACCAGAGGATCACAGGGGCGGGAGCAAGGTTTATTGCAGGCCAGGAGGAGAACGGAGATTACGCACTGCTATGGGTGTCAGATTCGGATCTAACAGCACAAACCGCATCAAGATACACTTTACTTGGCTGGGATACGGCCCCTCTTTCAACGGGATCGCTTATCGAAACACTCCACCATGCGAAAGGGACTGCTCAAAATTATATGTGAGCAAGAGTTACCGGCCTTTCACACTTGTTCGATCAGAAATACCGGCGACACAGGTTCCAACATTGCTTCAACTCTTCTGGTTGTAGCCATTATGTTGCTCAATGTTGCTCATTCTGAAAGTGGCGGTATTGAAGGTGGCGCGTCAGGTGCCCCAATGTGGGTGAGAGCACAGCTCCGCCATTCCTTCAAGTCCAGGCCCTGTGATTTTTCATGCTTGAACTGGCGGCACACCATCAATGAAAATCATCTTCAGCCGCAAGGGCTTCGACTCCGGGTCGGGCGGCGCGCCTTCGCCCATCATCGACGGCCGGCCGACAAGCCTGCCGATCCCGACGTTGCAGATGCCATCAAGAACAACCTATGCCGATCTCGGGTTGGGCGCCATCGTCAAACAGGTCACGAAGGGACGAATTACCGGCGCGGACCTCTGCCATCAGGATCCCATGTTCGAAGGGGGCCGCTGCGCCTTCGGCCAGTCCGGTGCAGCCCAGGGACATCTCAGCAACAACGGCATCGGCGCCGGCGACGTCTTCCTGTTCTTCGGCCTTTTCGCCAATCTGGACGACAACGATCGGCATCACCGCATCTTCGGCTACCTGAAGGTTGAGGAAGTGATGGAGCCCGGACCCAAGCCGTCGCCCGCAAGCCAGCCGGACGGCTTCACGCGTACGCATCCCCATACCCTTCCGATTAAAAAACCCAACAACACGATTTACGTCGGGCCAGGCCGCGTCGCCACCTCTGCGGCCCCCGGCCTGCGCCTGTCGATTCCCAGGAAGTCCCGCAGCGGTTGGAGCCTTTGGCGGGTTCCGCCCTGGCTCCGCGAAGCCGGATTGACCTTTCACAAAAAACCGGGCAGATGGAGCGACGACGGCACCACCCTTCAGACCGTGCCCCAAGGCCAGGAATTCATCTCGGACATCAGCGGGCGCCTGGACGCAAACGCCTGGCTCGACCGCATTCTGTCGATAATCTGTGCCGAGCCCCAGAAACCAGGATCAGATGGATGACCCGGAAATTGCCATCGCCGTGCTCTGCCGGCAGCAGTTCAGGAATTTGAATGATCCCAGGAACGATTTGTTGCGGAGCTTCGGAAGCTTCGGCTGGGCGGGATGCTGCCCTCGCCAAAATCCGGTGAAACCGAGCGAAATGAGAATCTGTTGTCCTTGTCTGCTTTACCTCGAAGGGATGAAGGCCAAGGCTTGTTCAAGCCAAGCGGAACGGCTTGCCGGAGTTGCCACCAGATTCTCCAGGGGATGAAGACCGAGGCTTGTTCAGGCCAGGCGGGACGGCTTGCCGGAACTGCCACCAGATTCTCCAGGGGATGAAGGCCGAGGCTTGTTCAGGCCAGGCGGGACAGCTTGCCGGAACTGCCAACTGCCATCAGATTCTCGAGGAGATGAAGTCCGAGCCTGTTCAGGCCGAGCAGGACAGCTTGCCGGAACGGAATTGCCGCTGACTTCAAGGACGGGATCGTCCCCGGTTTTACTGGCGGGGCCGCAGGCGCTGCCCTAAGCCGGGCAGAAGCAGCAATGCGAGCAGGGCCAGGGGCAGCGCATCCAAGGAACCGCCGCCGCCACCGCTGCTGCTGCTGCCGCTGCCGCCGCGCCCTTGACCGGGCAACAGCGTGCCGTTGTGTGCCAGGGCCGGAAATTGGGCGCTGGTGCCGAAATCCCAATCGATGTCACTCCAGCCTTGGCCGGCATTGTCTCTGGTCAGATCAGCGGCTTCTTCCACCCCCTCAGGCAGGGGAGTCCCCTGCGAGCTGAAGCCGAAGAACCCCTCCCCCCCGTCCACCTGGCCAAAACCATAGCTCGCGATGATGGAGGCCGTGATCTGTCCGCCGCCTGCCAGCGCGCCCAACAGCGCGCCGACGCTATCATCGCCCTCCCCGCCGGAAGCATGACCCGAGGCGTAACTGGCGACAATTGAACCCGTGCCGCGCCCGCCCACCAGTTCGCCGACCAGCGCACCGACCACATCGTCGCCGGCCCCGCCCCTGGCATGGCCCGTGGCGTAGCTTGACCGGATCGTGCCGTACTGAACGCCCACCAGCGCACCGACCACATCATTGCCGGCCCCGCCAACGGCTTCGCCCGTGGCGTAGCTCGCCCTGATCGAGCCGCCCTCCTGCCAGCCCACCAGCCCGCCGATGTTGTCTCCGCCCGTGGCAGGGCCCGCGACAGAGCCCGCACTGATCGAACTGCCCTCCTGATAACTCTCCGCTCCGCCGACGCTGTCCCCGCCTGCGGCAGCACCCGTGGCATAGCTGGCGCGGATCGAGCCGGCGGACTGCCGGCCCACCAGGCCGCCGACGGCGTCTCCGTCGCCGTCTCCGCCGGCGGCAGCGCCCGTGGCGTAGCTCAGGATGATCGTGCCGGACTGAGCGCCCACCAGCCCGCCGACCTGATCGCTGGCGCCGCCTCCGCCATCGGCAGCGCCCGTGGCGTAGCTCGCCGTGATCAAACCGTCATTCTGCAAGCCCACCAGCCCGCCGACCTGATCGCTGGCGCCGCCGCCGCCATCGGCAGCGCCCCTGGCGTAGCTGAGGAGGATGGTACCCGTCTCCTGCCAGCCCACCAGCCCGCCGACGGCATTTCCATCGCCGCCGCCGCCGGCAGCAGCGCCCTCGGCGTAGCTTTCCGAGATCGTGCCGGCGGACTGCCGGCCCACCAGCCCGCCGACGGCGTCTCCGGCGCCGTCTCCGCCATCGGCAGCGCCCCTGGCGTAGCTGAGGCTGATGGTGCCCGTCTCCTGCCAGCCCACCAGCCCGCCGACGGCATTTCCGCCGCCGCCGCCGCCGGCAGCAGCGCCCTCGGCGTAACTTTCTGCGATCGTGCCGGCGGACTGCCAGCCCACCAGGCCGCCGATGAAAATCTCCTCATCACTGGAACCGGTGTAGTCCGCCAGGTTGTCGACCAGGCCGAGGTTGCGGATGGCCGCGCCCTCTCCCACCACGCCAAAGAGCCCGATGTAGGGTTGATCGCGGCGGACGCCGAGGTTGCGGAGGCGGTAGCCGTTGCCGTCAAATTCAGCGACAAAGGGCTGGGCGGCATCGCCGATGGGCTCCCAGCCGCCGGTGCCATCGGCAGCCACCGGAAAATAATAGGGATGGTGATCACCCAGACGCAAGCTGTAGCCCAGGCTGACAGTGCTCGTCATCCAAGTTCTGCCGTCTCCGTTCCGATCAAAGTCCAGATCATCGCTGAGCTCATAGCCGCGGCAGCCCTCAGCGGGGCAGCCCGAGGCGTCTCCGACCGAGGCGGTGTCGGTTCTGTAGCTGCTGCCTTCCAGGCTGTAGCGCATGTTGTAGAGCATGGTCAGGTTGCGGATATCGATCAGGCCGTCTCCATCGATGTCGACGGCGCCAGAGACAGGGCCGCCACCCTCGACGGGGTCAATCACAGTCAGGGCGATGCGGTCGCTGTACTCATAGCCGTCGCTGCCTGTGGCGGTCAGCTCGAACACCAGGGGGGCGCTGGAAGCCGGCACCTTGAAAGCCACTGTGCGGCCGTCCGCACCTGTCAGGTCGTCAACCTCCGTGCCCTGCAGCTGCCGCCAACCCCAGGAGCTGATCGTGATGCGGCCGAATTCAAGCGCGCCGGTGAGCATGACGGCGGCGCCGAACATCGGCACGGCTGAAGGCCTGCCGGCGCTCACGTCCGCCTGCCCCGGCAGCAGGGTGACGAAGTCGGTACCGCAAGCGCCGGCGGGGAACCGGTCGCAGTCGAAGGCGTCGCCGCCGCCGTCATAGTCGGCATAGTTCAGCGCCGGGACCTGGGTCTCGCTGCCGAAATCCCAGGCGCCGAGGGTGTGACTGTCGGCCGCATTCCAGGCCGGGCCGGCATTGGCTTCATTCAACTGAGTCGCAACCGTGATGGTGATGACCATCTCGCCCCCGCCAGACACAGCAAGGGTAACAGTAGGCTTGGCCGTGCCATCCGGCCCCGCGGACCCCCCGCCCATCACTCCGCCAAAGCCATAACTCTGCCAGACCGAGCCGCCTCTCTGCCAGCCCGCCAACCTGCCAACTTTGTCTCCACCGCCGCTGCCGCCATCGGCAGCGCCCGTGGCATAGCTCGCCGTGATCGAGCCATCCACCTGCCGGCCTACCAGTCCGCCGGCCTCGTCTTCATTTCCGTCCCCGCCATCGGCCGCGCCTGTGGCATAGCTCGCCGTGATCCCGGAGCCGCCCTCCTGCCAGCCCACCAGCCCGCCGACGCTGTCCTTGATGCCGCTGCCGCCAGCGGCATCGCCGGTGGCATAGCTCGCCGTGATCCCGGAGCCACCATCCTGCCGGCCCACCAGCCCGCCGACCCGATCACCGCCGCCGCCGCCGCCGTTGACATCGCCCCGGGCGTAGCTCGACGTGATCGAGCCGCCCGCCTGCCAGCCCACCAGCCCACCGACCCAATCAAAGCCGCCGCCCCTGCCATCGGCAGGGCCCCGGGCGTAGCTCGCGTCAATTGTACCAATCTCCTGAACGCCCACCAACCCACCAACAAAGTCATTCTCTCCGCCCCCGCCATCGGCAGCGCCCGTGGCGTAGCTCTCCGTGATCGAGCTGGCTCCCTGCGACTGCGAGCCCACCAGCCCGCCGACCCGATCAGCGTTGCCGACCCCGCCGTTGACATCGCCCCTGGCGTAGCTCAGGATGATCGAGCCGCCGTACTGCTGGCCCACCAAGCCGCCGACCTGATCAAAATTTCCACCCCCGCCATCGGCAGCACCCCGGGCGTAGCTCGCCGTGATCAGACCTCCAGCCTTCTCGCCCACCAGGCCGCCGACAGAATCCAAAGCTCCACCCCCGCCATCGGCGGCGCCCGTGGCGTAGCTGGCGCTGATGATACCTCTTTGCTGCCAGCCCACCAGCCCGCCGACAAGGTCCCCATCGCCATGCCCGCCATCGGCGGCGCCCGTGGCGTAGCTGAGGCTGATGGTGCCCCTTTCCTGCCAGCCCACCAGGCCGCCGACAAAATCCAAAGCTCCACCCCCGCCATCGGCCGCGCCCGTGGCGTAGCTGAGGCTGATGGTGCCCCTTTCCTGCCAGCCCACCAGGCCGCCGACAACATCAAAATCTCCATCCCCGCCATCGGCCGCGCCCGTGGCATAGCTGGCGCTGATGGTGCCACTTTCCTGCCGGCCCACCAGGCCGCCGATGAAAATCGCCCCATCGCCGGTACCGGTGTAGTCCGCCAAGTTGTCAACCAGGCCGAGGTTGCGGATGGCCGCACCCTCTCCGATCGCGCCAAAGAGCCCGACATACGGCTGATTGCGGCGGATGGCGAGGTGGCTGATGGTGTGGCTGTTGCCTTCAAAGACAGCGACAAAGGGTTGGTCAGGATCGCCGATCGGCCGCCAGCCGCCGGCGTCATCCTCATTCACCGGAAAATAGTCGGGGTGGCGGTCATCCGGGTCCAGGCGGTAGCCCCCTTCGCTGTCGCCCGACCAGGTGGCTCCATCCCCATCGCCATCAAAGTCCAGATGCTGCACCAACTCATAGCCCAAGCAGCCGCCCCCAGCGGGACAGCCGAGATTGTTTCCCCCAGCGTCGGCACTGATTTTGTAGCTGGCGCCTGTCAGGTCGTGACGCATGTTGTGCAGCATGCTCAGGTTGCGGATCTCGATCAGGCCGTCGCCATCGCCGTCCACCGCGACCTCAAGGCTGACGCGGTCGCTGTATTGCCGGCCCTCGCTGTCTGTGGCGCTCAGCTCGAAGACCAGGGGGGCGCCGGGAGCCGGCGCCCTGAAGGTCGCCATGGGGCCCTCTGCGTCCCTCAGGCTGACCTCTGTGCCTTCCAGCTGCCGCCAGCGCCAGGACCGGATCTGGACGCGGCCAAATCGGACCGAGCCGGTGAGCGTCGCCGTGGCGCCGAACTCCAGCCCTGCTGCCGGGGGCTCGCCAGCGCTCAGGCTGTCCTGCCCCGGCAGCAGGGTGCCGCAGGCGCCAGCGGGGAATTGGTCGCAGTCGAAGACGGTGCCGGAGCCGTCGTAGTCGGCGTAGTTCAACGCCGGAATCTGGCTCCCGTCGCCGAAATCCCAAGCACCGAGGGTGGTGGCCACCGTATCCGTATTCCAGATATCTCCGGCATTGATCGCGCTCAGCCCGGTCGCCGTGCTGACTGGAGGGGAGCCATGCGAACCCTGGTTCTCCCCGTCCGCCCCGCCAAAGCCATAGCTCGCCGTGATCATGGCCCCATCCAGACGGCCCACCAGCCTGCCGGCACTGTCATCGTCTCCGTCCCCGCCGGCGGCAGCACCCGTGGCATAGCTCGCCGCGACCGAGGCACGAAAAACCACGTGGCCTACCAGCCCGCCGGTCAGGTCACCGTTTCCATGCCCGCCATCGGCAGCGCCCGTGGCATAGCTTGCCGTGATCGAACCGATCTGCAGCTGGCCCACCAGCCCGCCGACAACATCAAAATTTCCACCCCCGCCATCGGCCGCGCCCGTGGCATAGCTCGCCGTGATCATACCGCCAACCTGCTGGCCCACCAGGCCGCCGACCTGATCGTCGGTGCCACCTCCGCCATCGGC
This sequence comes from Candidatus Porifericomitales bacterium, assembly GCA_965237735.1. Taxonomy (GTDB): domain Bacteria; phylum Pseudomonadota; class Gammaproteobacteria; order CBDEFV01; family CBDEFV01; genus CBDEFV01. Next base: position 493,575 of record CBDEFV010000007.1, read on the forward strand.
CGCGCCCGTGGCATAGCTCGCCGTGATCATACCGCTCTGCTGACCCACCAGGCCGCCGACAATATCAACATCCCCACCCCCGCCGGCGGCAGCGCCCGTGGCGTAGCTCTCCGTGATCGAGCCGGCGACGCCCTGCCCGCCGACCAAGCCGCCGACAGTATCCAAATTGCCACCCCCGCCATCGGCAGGGCCCGTGGCATGGCTGGCCGTGATCGAACCGCCGCCCTGCCAGCCCACCAGGCCGCCAATGAAAACCTGCTGTTCGCTGGAACCGGTGTAATCCGCCAGATTGTCAATCAGGCCGAGATTGCCGATGGCCGCCGCCAGCCCTCCCATCGCGCCAAAGAGCCCGATATAATCCTGATCGCGGCGGATGGCAACATTGCTGATGCGGTGGCTGTTGCCTTCAAAGACGGCGGCAAAGGGATTGTCAAAATCGCCGATCGGCCGCCAGCCGCCGGCGCCGTTTTCATCCACCGGGAAATAGTCGGGGTGGTGGTCATCCGGATCCAGGCGGTAGCCCCCTTCGCCGTCGCCCGACCAGGTTCCATCCCCATCGGTATCAAAGTCCAGATGCTGCACCAATTCATAGCCGCGACAAAGCGCCCCGGGACAGCCGAGATTGTTTCCCCCAGCGTCGGCACTGATTTTGTAGCTGGCGCCTGTCAGGTCGTGACGCATGTTGTGCAGCATGCTCAGGTTGCGGATCTCGATCAGGCCGTCGCCATCGCCGTCCACCGCGACCTCAAGGCTGACGCGGTCGCTGTATTGCCGGCCCTCGCTGTCTGTGGCGCTCAGCTCGAAGACCAGGGGGGCGCCGGGAGCCGGCGCCCTGAAGGTCGCCATGGGGCCCTCTGCGTCCCTCAGGCTGACCTCTGTGCCTTCCAGCTGCCGCCAGCGCCAGGAGCGGATCTGGACGCGGCCAAATCGGACCGAGCCGGTGAGCGTCGCCGTGGCGCCGAACTCCAGGCCCGAGGCCGGGGGCTCGCCAGCGCTCAGGTCCGCCTGCCCCGGCAGCAGGGTGCCGCAGGCGCCAGCGGGGAATTGGTCGCAGTCGAAGACGGCGCCGGAGCCGTCGTAGTCGGCGTAGTTCAGGGCCGGCACCTGCTCATCGGTGCCGAAATCCCAGGCACCCAGGGTGTGGCTGGCGGCCGCGTTCCAGGCCGAGCCGGCATTGGCGGCGCTCAGCTGAGCCGCGCTGGACACTGCGGCAGGCTTTCCGCTTCCCTCCGACGGCTCGTCCGGCCCCACAGGGGACTCATGACCGATGGCCTCGCCGAAGCCATAGCTCACCGTGATCGTCTTGGTCTCCGTGCCCACCAGCCCGCCAACACTGTCCCCGTCTCCATCCCCGCCATCGGCAGTGCCCGTGGCGTAGCTCGCCGTGATCAGACCACGGAACTGCCAGCCCACCAGCCCGCCTACCCTGTCACTGTCTCCATCCCCGCCATCGGCAGTGCCCGTGGCGTAACTCGCCCTGATCGCCGAATCGCTGGACTGAAAGCCCACCAAGCCGCCGACAGAATCAGCACCTCCCCCGCCATCGGCAGGACCCGTGGCATGGCTCGCCGTGATCGAACCGCCGTCCTGCCAGCCCACCAAGCCGCCGACATTATCATAATCTCCATCCCCATCCCCGCCAGCGGCAGGGCCTGTGGCATAGCTCGCCGTGATCGAACCGCCTTTCTGAAAGCCCACCAAGCCGCCGACATCATCAGCACCTCCCCCGCCATCGGCAGGACCCGTGGCATAGCTCGTCGTGATCGAACCGCCTTTCTGATAGCCCACCAAGCCGCCGACAGAATCAGCACCTCCCCCGCCATCGGCAGGACCCGTGGCATAGCTCGTCGTGATCGAACCGCCTTTCTGATAGCCCACCAAGCCGCCGACAAAATCAAAATCTCCCCCCCCGCCATCGGCAGCGCCCGTGGCGTAGCTGGCGCTGATGGTGCCCGTCTCCTGCCAGCCCACCAGGCCGCCAATGAAAACCCCGCTATCCCTGGAACCCGTGTAATCCGCCAGATTGTCAACCAGGCCGAGATTGCGGATGGCGGCCGCCTGATCTCCCATCGCGCCCCCTCCGATCACGCCAAAGAGCCCGACATACGTCTGATTGCGGCGGATGGCGAGGTTGCGGATGCGGTGGCCGCCGCCGTCAAAGACAGCGACAAAGAGATTGGCAGAGTCGCCGATCGGCCACCAGCCGCCGGCGCCGTTTTCATCCACCGGGAAATAGTCGGGGTGGTGGTCATCCGGATCCAGGCGGTAGCCCCCTTCGCCGTCGCCCGACCAAGTTCCATCCCCATCGCCATCAAAGTCCAGATGCTGCACCAACTCATAGCCGCGACAAAGCGCCCCGGGACAGCCGAGGTTGTTTCCCTCAGCCCCGGCACTGGTTTTGTAGCTGGCGCCTGTCAGGTCGTGGCGCATGTTGTGCAGCATGCTCAGGTTGCGGATCTCGATCAGGCCGTCGCCATCGCCGTCCACCGCGACCTCAAGGCTGATGCGGTCGCTGTATTGCATTCCCCCGCTGTCTGTGGCGCTCAGCTCGAAGACCAGGGGCGCGCCCCCGGGAGCCGGCGCCCTGAAGGTCGCCAGGGGGCCCTCTGCGTCCCTCAGGCTGACCTCTGCGCCTTCCAGCTGCCGCCAGCGCCAGGACCGGATCTGGACGCGGCCAAATCTGACCGAGCCGGTGAGCGTCGCCGTTGCGCCGAACTCCAGGCCCGAGGCCGGGGGCTGGCCAGCGCTCAGGCTGTCCTGCCCCGGCAGCAGGGTGCCGCAGGCGCCAGCGGGGAATTGGTCGCAGTCGAAGACGGCGCCGGCGCCGTCATAGTCGGCGTAGTTCAGTGCCGGCACCTGCTCATCGGTGCCGAAATCCCAGGCACCCAGGGTGTGGCTGTCGGCCGCGTTCCAGGACGAGCCGGCATTGGCTGCGCTCAGCTGAGCCGCGCTGGACACTGCGGCAGGCTTTTCGCTTCCCTCCGACGGCCCCGGCCTTCTGTACGGATCCACAGGGGGCTCGTGACCGATGGCCTCACCAAAGCCATAGCTCGCCGTGATCGTCCTGGTCATCATGGTCTCCTCGCCCACCAAGCCGCCGACAAAATCAAAATCTCCATCCCCGCCATCGGCAGCGCCCGTGGCATAGCTGGCCGTGATCGAGCCGCCGCCCTGCCGGCCCACCAGCCCGCCTACCCTGTCACTGTCTCCATCCCCGCCATCGGCAGTGCCCGTGGCGTAACTCGCCCTGATCGCCGAATCGCTGGACTGAAAGCCCACCAGCCCGCCAACCCGATCCTCGACGCCTTCGCCGCCAGCGGCAGCGCCCGTGGCATAGCTCGCCGTGATCGAACCGTCCTGCTGCCAGCCCACCAAGCCGCCGACAGAATCAAAATCTCCCCCCCCGCCATCGGCAGGGCCCGTGGCGTAGCTCGCCCTGATCGAACCGTCCCACTGCCTGCCCACCAAGCCGCCGACAGAATCCAAAGATCCCCCCCCGCCATCGGCAGGGCCCGTGGCGTAGCTCGCCCTGATCGAACCGTCCCACTGCCTGCCCACCAAGCCGCCGACAGAATCCAAAGATCCCCCCCCGCCATCGGCAGCGCCCGTGGCGTAGCTGGCCGTGATGGAACCGCTCCTCTGATCGCCCACCAGGCCGCCAATGAAAGTAGCTCTATCGATGGCGCCGGTAGAATCCGCCAGGTTGTCGATCAAACCGAGATTGCGGATGACTGCACCGTCATCAACCGCGCCAAAGAGCCCGATATCCGAGATATTGCTGCGGATGGCGAGGTTGCTGATGGTATGGCCGTTGCCGTCAAAGACAGCCACAAATCCATCGGCGTTGTCGCCGCCGATCGGCCGCCAGCCGCCGGCGCCGTCTTCATCCACCGGGAAATAGTCGGGGTGGTGGTCATCCGGATCCAGGCGGTAGCCCCCTTCGCTGTCGCCCGACCAGGTTCCATCCCCATCGGTATCAAAGTCCAGATGCTGCGCCAACTCATAGCCGAAGCAGCCGCCCCCAGCGGGACAGCCGAGGTTGTTTCCCTCAGCGCCGGCACTGATTTTGTAGCCGGCGCCTGTCAGCTCGTGACGCATGTCGTGCAGCATGGTCAGATTGCGAATCTCGATCAGGCCGTCGCCATCGCCGTCAACCGCAACCTCAAGGCTGATGCGGTCGCTGTATTGCCCGCCCTCGCTGTCTGTGGCGGTCAACTCGAAGACCAGGGGCGCGCCGGGGGCCGGCACCCTGAAGGTCGCTACAGGGTGCTCTGCGTCCCTCAGGGCGACCTCTGTGCCCTCCAGTTGCCGCCAACGCCAGGACCGGATCTGGACGCGGCCGAATTCAAGAGAGCCGATGAGCCTGGCGATGGCGCCGAACTCCAGGCCTGCTGCCGGGGGCTCGCCGGCGCTCAGATCCGTCTGCTCCGGCAGCAGGGTGCCGCAGGCGCCGGCGGGGAACCGGTCGCAGTCGAAGACGGCGCCGCCGCCGTCGTAGTCGGCATAGTTCAATGCCGGCATCTGCTCATCGGTGCCGAAATCCCAGGCACCCAGGGTGTGGCTGTCGGCCGCGTTCCAGGCCGAGCCGGCATTGGCGGCGCTCAGCTGAGCCGCGCTGGACACTGCGGCAGGCTTTGCGTTTCCATCCGACGGCGGTTCACCCGGCATCAAAGGAGGCTCGTGACCGATGGCCTCGCCAAAGCCATAGCTCACCGTGATCGTCTTGGTCCCTGCGCCCACCAAGCCGCCGACAGAATCAAAATCTCCATCCCCGCCATCGGCAGCGCCCGTGGCATAGCTCGCCGTGATCGAACCCAGCTGCCGGCCCACCAGCCCGCCGACAAGGTCCTCATCTCCATCCCCGCCATCGGCATCGCCCGTGGCGTAGCTCGCCGTAATCATCGAACCTAACAACTGAAAGCCCACCAGGCCACCGACATAATCACTGTTTCCATCCCCGCCATCGGCATCGCCCGTGGCATAGCTCGCCGTGATCGAACCGCCTTCCTGAAGGCCCACCAAGCCGCCGACATCATCAGCACCTCCCCCGCCATCGGCAGGACCCGTGGCATAGCTCGCCGTGATCGAACCGCCGAACTGCCGGCCCACCAGGCCGCCAATGTAAGTAGCAATATCTCCTCTGGCGCCGGTATAATCCGCCAGGTTGTCGATCAAACCGAGATTGCGGATGGCTGCACCCTCGCCTATCTCGAGAAAGAGCCCGATAATGTCGAAATCGCGGCGGATGGCGAGGTTGCTGATGGTATGGCCGTTGCCGTCAAAGACAGCCACAAATACATCGTTGCCGCCGCCGATCGGCCGCCAGCCGCCGACGCCGTTTTCATCCACCGGGAAATAGTCGGGGTGGTGGTCATCCGGATCCAGGCGGTAGCCCCCTTCGCTGTCGCCCGACCAGGTTCCATCCCCATCGGTATCAAAGTCCAGATGCTGCGCCAACTCATAGCCGAAGCAGCCGCCCCCAGCGGGACAGCCGAGGTTGTTTCCCTCAGCGCCGGCACTGATTTTGTAGCCGGCGCCTGTCAGCTCGTGGCGCATGTCGTGCAGCATGGTCAGATTGCGAATCTCGATCAGGCCGTCGCCATCGCCGTCAACCGCAACCTCAAGGCTGATGCGGTCGCTGTATTGCCCGCCCTCGCTGTCTGTGGCGGTCAACTCAAAGACCAGGGGCGCGCCGGGGGCCGGCACCCTGAAGGTCGCTACAGGGCCCTCTGCGTCCCTCAGGGCAACCTCTGTGCCCTCCAGTTGCCGCCAACTCCAGGACCGGATCTGGACGCGGCCGAATTCAAGAGAGCCGATGAGCCTGGCGATGGCGCCGAACTCCAGGCCTGCTGCCGGGGGCGCGCCGGCGCTCAGATCCGCCTGCTCCGGCAGCAGGGTGCCGCAGGCGCCGGCGGGGAACCGGTCGCAGTCGAAGACGGCGCCGCCGCCGTCGTAGTCGGCATAGTTCAATGCCGGCATCTGCTCATCGGTGCCGAAATCCCAGGCGCCCAGGGTGTGGCTGTCGGCCGCGTTCCAAGCCGAGCCGGCATTGGCGGCGCTCAGCTGGGTCGCGCCCGTGATCGCCTGGTTCCCGCCGGGCCCGGACACGACAGGCTTGACAGAGCCGTCACTCCCCAGGCTCTCATCGCCCATCACTCTGCCAAAGCCATAGCTCGCCCTGATCGAAGAACCCCCCACGCCCACCAGCCTGCCGACGAAGTTGGAGGAACCTCTGCCACTATTGACCGCGCCCGTGGCGTAACTCGCCGTGATCATACCGTCATCCAGGAAGCCCACCAGACCGCCGCCGACCCTATCACCATTGACCGCGCCCGTGGCGTAGCTGGCCGTGATCGAGCCGCCTCGCTGCTCGCCCACCAGCCCGCCGACGTTACCACCACCACCATTGACCGCGCCCGTGGCGTAGCTGGCCGTGATCATACCGCTCTCCATCAAGCCCACCAGACCGCCGCCGACGCCACCACCACAATTGACAGCACCCCTGGCATGGCTCGCCGTGATCGAACCTCCTATAACAGTGCCCACCAGACCGCCGGCGAAATCACCATTGACCACGCCCGTGGCGTAGCTCGCCGTGATCTCACCGTTGTTTCCCTGCCAGCCCACCAGCCCGCCGACCTCGTCTTCGTCGCCGCCCCTGCCAGTGGCATCGCCTGTGGCGTAGCTCACCCTGATCAAGCCGCCTCTCTGAAGACCCACCAGCCCGCCGACAGAAGCAAAACCTCCACCCCCGCCATCGGCAGCGCCCGTGGCGTAGCTCCCTGTGATCGAGCCGTCCTGCTGCTCGCCCACCAGCCCGCCGACAGAATCCAACTCTCCACCCCCGCCATCGGCGGCGCCCGTGGCGTAGCTCGCCGTGATCGTACCGCTACCCTGCCAGCCCACCAGACCGCCAATGAAAACCACCTCATCGCTGGAGCCCGTGTAATCCGCCAGGTTGTCAACCAGGCCGAGATTGCGAATGGCCGCACCCTCTCCCACCGCACCAAAGAGCCCGATATAAGCAGTGTCCGTGCGGATGGCAAGATTGCTGATGGTGTGGCTGTTGCCTTCAAAGACGGCGGCAAAGGGACTGTTGTTATCGCCGATCGGCCGCCAGCCGCCAGCACCGTCTTCATTCACCGGGAAATAGTCGGGGTGGCGGTCATCCGGGTCCAGGCGGTAGCCCCCCTCGCTGTCGCCCGACCAGGCGGTTCCATCGCCATCGGCATCAAAGTCCAGGTTCGCGGTCAACTCATAGCCGAAGCAGCCGCCCTCCTCGGGACAGCCCAGGGAGTTCGCCACGGCATCCGCGGCCCGGTAGCCGGTGCCTCTCAGGTCGTGGCGCATGTCGTGCAGCATGGCCAGACTGCGAATCTCGATCAGGCCGTCGCCGTCGCCGTCACCAGGTTCCGCCACGACGGCGATAGAGATGCGCTCGGTGTACTGATTGCCCTCGCGGTCTGTAGCCGTCAGCTCGAAGACCAGGGGGGCGCCGGCAGCCGGCGCCCTGAAGGACGCTGTGGGAGAATCTGCGCCCCTCAGGGCAACCCTTGTGCCCTCCAGCTGCTGCCAACGCCAGGACCGGATCTCGACGCGGCCAAATCGGACCGAGCCGGTGAGCGTCAGCTCCGCGCCGGCCAGCACGATCGGAGGCCCGCTGGCGCTCAGGCCGACCTGGCCCGGCAGCAGAGTGTTGCAGAGGTTGTCACTGTCGGGAAACTGATTGCAATTGAAGACGGCGCCGGGACCGTCATAGTCGGCATACTCCAGTGCCGGCGCCTGCTCATCGGTGCCAAAATCCCAGGCACCCGAGGTGTTGTAGCCAGCGTGATTCCACCACTGATTTCCGTCTTCGTCCAATCCGGCATTGGCTGCGGTCAGCTGAACCGGGCTCGTGATCGCCCCGCTCCCGCCGGCCCCAACAGGCTTGACGGAGCCGGCGCTCCCCTGGCTCTCATCGCCCATCACTCTGCCAAAGCCGTAGCTCACCCTGATCGAACCTCCTGGAACAAAGCCCAAGCCCACCAGCCCGCCGACGAAGGCGAGACCTCTGCCACCATTGACAGCGCCCGTGGCGTAGCTCGCCGTGACCATACCGCCATTCAGCAAGCCCACCAGCCCGCCGCCGGCGTTATTACCATTGACCGCGCCCGTGGCGTAGCTCGCCGTGATCGAGCCGTCTGTCTGCTCGCCCACCAGACCGCCGGCGGCATCACCATTGACCACGCCCGTGGCGTAGCTCGCCGTGTTCGAACCTCCCATAACAGTACCCACCAGCCCGCCGCCCCTGCCACCGACGGAACAATTGACAACGCCCGTGGCGTAGCTCGCCGTGATCGTACCCCTACTCTGCCAGCCCACCAACCCGCCGACAGAAGCAAAACCTCCACTCCCGCCATCGGCAGCGCCCGTGGCGTAGCTCCCTGTGATCGAGCCGTCTTGCTGCAAACCCACCAGCCCGCCGACAGAATTATAATCTCCACTCCCGCCATCGGCAGCGCCCGTGGCGTAGCTCCCTGTGATCGAGCCGTCTTGCTGCCAACCCACCAGCCCGCCGACAGAATTATAATCTCCATCCCCGCCATCGGCGGCGCCCGTGGCGTAGCTGAGGCTGATGGTGCCCGTTTCCTGCCGGCCCACCAGGCCGCCAATGAAAACCCTGCCATCACTGGAACCCGTGTAATCCGCCAGATTGTCGACCAGACCGAGATTGCGGATGGCGGCCGCCTCCTCCAGGCTCGCGCCCCCTCCGATCGCGCCAAAGAGCCCGACATACGTCTGATCGCGGCGGATGCCGAGGTTGCTGAGGCGGTAGCCGCCGCCGTCAAAGACAGCGACAAAGGGATTGGCAGGGTCGCCGACCGGCAGCCAGCCGCCGGCGCCGTCTTCATCCACCGGGAAATAATCGGGGTGGTGGTCTTCCGGGTCCAGGCGGTAGCCCCCTTCGCGGTCACCCGACCAGCTGGCTCCATCCTCATCGGCATCAAAGTCCAGGTCCGCTGTCAACTCATAGCCTCTGCACCTGCCCCCGGGACAGCCGAGAGAGTTGGCACCGGCATCGGCACCGGTTCTGTAGCCGGCGCCTTCCAAGTCGTGGCGCATGTTGTGCAGCATGGTCAGATTGCGAATCTCGATCAGGCCGTCGCCATCGCCGTCGACCGCGACCCTGAGGCTGATGCGCTCGCTGTGTCGCCCGCCCTCGCTGTCTGTAGCGGTCAACTCGAAGACCAGGGGGGTGCCGGGAGCCGGCGCTATGAAGGTCGCCATGCGGGCGGTGGCGTCCATCAGGGTGACCGCTGTGCCCTCCAGTTGCCGCCAACTCCAGGACAGGATTGGGACGCGCTCAATTGCGATCGAGGCGCTGAGCGTGGCCATGGCGCCGAACTCCAGGCCTGTTGCCTGAAACCCTGCGGCGCTCAGGCTCAGGCCCAGCTGCCCCGGCAGCAGGGTGCCGCAGGCGCCGGCGGGAAACTGATCGCAGTCGAAGACGGCGCCTGCGCCGTCATAGTCGGCATAGTACAGTGCCGGAAGCTGACGGTTGGTGCCGAAATTCCAGGCGCCGAGGCTGGTCGCCAGCGTGTCCGTATTCCACAGATCTCCGGCATCCATTGAAGTCAGCTGAGCCGCAGCGCTGACCGGAGGGGAGCCGTCCGCTCCTGTGGACTCCTGGCCCATCACTCCGCCAAAGCCATAGCTCTGACTGCTGGAGCCTCCCACAACTATCCCCACCAGCCCGCCGACAAAGTCCCCGTTTCCGCCCCCGCCATCGGCATCGCCCGTAGCGTAGCTCGCCCTGATCGAGCCGCCACTCTGCCGGCCCACCAGTCCGCCGATATCGCCTTGATCGGCGCCTCCGCCAACGGCGGCGCCCGTGGCATAGCTCGCCGTGATCACACCCCCCTGCAGCAGACCCACCAGACCGCCGACCTGCGAGAACCTACTGCTCTCGCCCCGGTCATAGGCAGCGCCCGTGGCATAGCTGGCCGTGATCGAGCCGCCACTCTGCCGGCCCACCAGTCCGCCGACCCGGTCATTGCTTCCGTCCCCGCCATCGACAGCGCCCGTGGCATAGCTGGCGATGATCGAGCCTGCCACCTGCTCACCCACCAGGCCGCCAATGTGATTTCTACTATTGCCGGAACCCGTGTAATCCGCCAGGTTGTCGACCAGGCCGAGATTGCGGATGACCGCACCCAGCGTAATCCGGCCAAAGAGCCCAACCAACTCCTGATCGCGACGGACGGCAAGATTGCGGATGCGGTGGCCGTTGCCGTCAAAGACGGCGACAAAGGCATCGCCGACGCCGCCGATCGGCCGCCAGCCGCCGCCGCCCTCCTCATCCACCGGAAAATAATCGGCCTGGCTGTCCCCCGCATCCAGGCGATAGCCGCCATCGCTGCTGCCCGACCAGCTGCTTCCATCGCCATCCCTGTCAAAGTCCAGCTCCGCAGTCAACTCATAGCCTCTGCACCTGGCCCCGGGACAGCCGAGAGAGCTCGGCACGGCCCCGGCGCCGCTCCTGTAGCTGGCGCCGGTCAGATCGTAGCGCATGTTGTGCAGCATGCTCAGGCTGTCGATTTCAATCAGGCCATCGCCATCGACATCGACAATATGGGCCGAGACGGCGACAGAGATGCGGTCGCTGAGTCGCCTGTCGCTGTATTCGGCGGTCACCTCGAACACCAGGAGGGTGGCGGCGGCCGGCGCCGTAAAAGTCGCTACGGCAGTGTCCGCGCCCCTCAGATCGACCGGCGTGCCCTGCAGTTGCCGCCAACGCCAGGAGCGGACGGGGACGTGGCCAAATCGATCCGAGCCGGTGAGGCGGATCTCTGTGCCGATCATCACCGACGAAGGCCCGCCGGCGCTCAGCTGCTGCTGGCCCGGCAACAGCATGCCGCAGACAGCGACAAGGAACTGATCGCAGTCGAAGGCGGCGGCGGCGCCGTCATAGTCGGCATAGTTCAATGCCGGAAGCTGCTCATTGGTGCCGAAATCCCAGGCATCGAGGGTGCCGCGACCGGCATCATGCCAATCCGATCCGGCATTGGCCCCGGTCAGCCCGGCGGCACTGGACACGGGGGGAGCGCCATCCAGTCCCACGAAGGACCCGGAAATGATCCTGCCAAAGCCATAGCTCTGACGGCTCGAGCCGCCTGTCCGCTGCCCGATCAACCTGCCGGCCCCGTCACTGAACTCGTCCCCGGCATCGACAGCGCCGGTGGCATAGCTCGCCGTGATCGAGCCGCCTCTCTGCGAGCCCACCAGGCCGCCGACAAAATCATTGGCACCGTCTCCGCCATCGGCCGCGCCGGTGGCATAGCTGGCCCTGATCGAGCCGCCGCTCTGCCCGCCCACCAGCCCGCCGCTATAATTCTGCTGACCCCTCACATTAGTGACAGCGCCGGTGGCATAGCTGGCCGTGATCGAGCCGCCGTTCTGCCTGCCCACCAGCCCTCCGCCGAAGGCCACCTGGCCTCTGGTGCCAAAATTGACAGCGCCGGTGGCGTAGCTGGCCGTGATCAAGCCGTCTGTCTGCTGGCCCACCAGGCCGCCGTTGACTTCAAACCCACCGAAAACGTGGCCGGTGGCATGGCTCTCCGTGATCGAGCCGTCTGTCTGCCGGCCCACCAGTCCGCCGATAGAATTGAATGACCCGCCACCGCCCCTGCTACGGACATTGCCGGTGGTAGAGCTGGCCCTGATCGAGCCGCCTTCCTGCTGCCCCACCAGGCCGCCGACACGGAGAGAAAGTCCAGTCGGAACCTCAGTATAGCCGGTGGCATAGCTCGCCGTGATCGAACCCTCCTGCTGAAGGCCCACGAGCCCGCCAACGCGGAGGTTATTTCTGAAAGATCTGGCGGAGTTATACGCCAGGTTGTCGACCAGGCCGAGATTGCGGATGGCCGCACCTGTTCCAATCGCGCCAAAGAGGCCGATATAAGTAGTGTCCGTGCGGATGGCGAGATTGCGGATGCGGTAGCCGTTGCCTTCCAGGACGGCGGCAAAGGGATTGTCGTTATCGCCGATCGGCCGCCAGCCGCCGGCGCCCTCCTCATCCACCGGAAAATAATCGGCCTGGCTGTCCTCCGAATCCAGGCGATACCCCCCACCGATGGTGTCCGACCAGGTGCGGCCGTCGCCGTTGACATCAAAGTCGAGGTCCCCTGTCAGTTCATAGCCTTCGCAGGCGCCGGGGCAACTGTTGTTGACGCCGTCCGCCAGGCCAAAGGCCGTCCGGTAGACGGCCTGGTCGCCCGCCGTGCCTGTCGGTGTGCCGTCGCCGTCCAGATCATGGCGCAGGGCGTTCAGTTGCCCGAGGCTGGTGATCTCGATCAGTCCATTGCCATCGCTGTCGGCCGTTGTCGTCTGCGCCTGGGAGACTCCGATCATGGCACAGAGCAGGGCGGAGGCGACGGCGCCGGCAAAATGGCGCCGGCAGCCGGCGGCTATCGAGGTCGCGGAAACGATCTTCATGTCCTCACAAGGGTCTTGCCCAACCAGCAGACCTGAGCGTTGAACGGAGCTCCCTCCCAGGAAGCGGTGGCGGGCGCCCGGCCCTCCAGCCCTCGGGGACAAGCCGGCCCTTCAGGGAGGGGGGGGGGGGGGGGGGGGCTTGACGGTGGCGAGAGCCTGTCCAAGTCAGGGCGCGAAGCAGGGCGGAGGCGACGACGCCGGCAAAATGGCGCCGGCAGCCGGCGGTTCTCGAGGTCGCGGAAACGATCTTCATGTCATTACAAGAGTCTTGCCGAAAGCAGACCTGAGCGTTGAACGGAGCTCCCTCCCAAGAAGCGGTGGCGGGCGCCCGGCCGGCCCTCCAGCCCTCCAGCCCTCGGGGGCAAGCCGGCCCTTCAGGGAGGGGGGGGGGGGGGGGGGGGCAACTGGCCATTGGGGTTGATGATCCCACTAAAGACAACCTCAGAGAATTGATGAGAGAGAGTAGGGCAATTGTACACCACCATACACCATATTTACTGTTTGGCGGCAACTCCGCCCGCTTGTGGACATGATTTTGCCGCTCAGTTCCAGCCCCCTCGGCGCCGCCCCGGCGACCGGCATCAGCCCGGCCCTGGCCGAGCAGGCCCAGGCGGCCCTCTGTCCAGACTGCGCCGGGGACGGCCCCGGCGACATCAAAAAGTTCTGCTTGACACCGGCCCGAAGCGGGCGCCCTCAGGTGGCAGCTGAGAGCCTGCTTCGGCGACATTCAGGAGCCGGCAGAGGCGACGACCGCGGCAGCTGAGATCAGAACTTCGGCGGCGTTCAGGGGCCGGCAAAGGCGACGACCGCGGCAGCTGAGATCAGAACTTCGGCGGCGTTCAGGGGCCGGAGGAGACGACGGCCGCGGCAGCTGAGGTCAGACTTCGGCGACATTCAGGAGCCGGCAGAGGCGACGACCGCGGCAGCTGAGATCAGAACTTCGGCGGCGTTCAGGGGCCGGAGGAGACGACGGCCGCGGCAGCTGAGATCAGACTTCGGCGGCCTTCAGGAGCCGACAGAGGCGACGACCGCGGCAGCTGAGATCAGAACTTCGGCGGCGTTCAGGGGCCGGAGGAGACGACGGCCGCGGCAGCTGAGGTCAGACTTCGGCGACATTCAGGAGCCGGCAGAGGCGACGACCGCGGCAGCTGAGATCAGAACTTCGGCGGCGTTCAGGGGCCGGAGGAGACGACGGCCGCGGCAGCTGAGGTCAGAATTCGGCGGCAGTCAGGAGGCGACAGAGGCGACGGCCGCGGCAGCTGAGGTCAGAATTCGGCGGCAGTCAGGGGCTGGCGGGACGGGCAGGACGGGCATCTCGCCCTGGACGGCAAGCTGAGGTCAGACTTCGGCGGCCTTCAGGAGCCGACGGAGGCGACGGCCGCGGCAGCTGAGGTCAGAATTCGGCGGCAGTCAGGAGGCGACGACCGCGGCAGAAGGCTCTTCCTCTGAGATGGAAACGGGAACCCCTTTGGATATTGACATCGCCATCGGCGTCTCAGCCTGTGTTCCTCAGAACCAGAGGATCACAGGGGCGGGAGCAAGGTTTATTGCAGGCCAGGAGGAGAACGGAGATTACGCACTGCTATGGGTGTCAGATTCGGAGCTAACAGCACAAACCGCATCAAGATACACTTTACTTGGCTGGGATACGGCCCCTCTTTCAACGGGATCGCTTGTCGAAACACTCCACCATGCGAAAGGGACTGCTCAAAATTATATGTGAGCAAGAGTTACCGGCCTTTCACACTTGTTCGATAATAACAGATATCATTGCTTCAACTCTTCTGGTTGTAGCCATTATGATGCTCATGCTGAAAGTGGCGGTATTGAAGGTGGCGCGTCAGGTTCCCCAATGTGGGTGAGAGCACAGAGTAATACATTAGTGGTTGGCGTAAATACTCACGGTTCTTATGATGATTGTAGCGTGCGTGTATCCAGATTTCGTAAAATTTTCGAAGATGGAAGAGTTGCGTGCGCACTTGAGCATGGTGATGCCTATTATCCTGATGGTGACAGTGGTTGTGATGACTCTGGCCGCCCGGCCTACAGCCGCGGGCAGCCCCCCCCTCCCCTCACTCGGTGTCATTGATGTGACATGGCTGCTCCTTTTAGTCGTTGGTGTGGCCTTAAGCATGGCTCCGAACCTACCTACTACCCAAGGGGAAATCAAGCACGAGAGCTACAGGCCGATACTGAGAATTTGGGATCGGCTTTTTAACGCTAAAATGTATGGAAAATCGATTCCGGAATGTGACCCGATCGCCCGTTTGGGGTTCAAAGGTCTGGTGTTTTCCGATTTACAAAGCCTCAAGCAATACAAGGTCAAAATACGCCTACCCAAAAACCGCAATCACCTTATTGGCCAGCCAGGTCACGGTAAGAAAAGTTCACGGGGTTTTCGTTTGAAGGCTTGGGTCACGAACTCCCGCCAAGCACTTCGTTGAGATCAAGTAACCAAAAAGAGCGTCGACAACCGCAAGACAAGCCTCCGAGACCATCCTCAAACCCGCCTCAAAACCAAGGACAACTGCAATGAAACTCAGCCTCGCCACCTGGAACCTCTACTCCGGCATCGACTGGGAGGGCCTGCTCTCCTCCGCCCCCGCCGACATCGCCGAGCACCTGCTGGGCGGGGCCGAGCGCACGGACTTCCGCGTCCGCGCCCCGGCCGTCGCCGCCGACATCGCCGCCCACAGGCCCGATCTCATCGCCCTGCAGGAGCTCTCGCTCTACGGCCTGAGCGCGCACCCGGCCCGCAGCCTCGACTTCCTGTCGCTGCTGCTCGACGCCCTGGCGACGGCAAACTGCCCCTATGAAGCGGTCGGCCTGTGGCAGGGCTTCGAGGGCGAGTTGCCGCTGGCCGACACCGGCGGCTCCCTCGGCTATCAGGACCGCCAGGCCATGCTGCGCCGTCTCGACTCGCCTGTCAACGCAGCCGAGATGCGGCCATTGACCTATCAGAACACCCACACGGCAAAAATCGGGGGCTTCTTCCCCCTGCCCGTGCCCCGCGGCGGCCTGATCGGCACCTTTATGGCCGCGGAAAAGCGCTTGGGCCTGGCCGCCACCCACATCGAGTTCCCCAGCGACGACGAGGCTGCCGCCGTCCAGCACCGCCAGAGCGAGGAGTTGCTGGCCGCCCTGGACGCGCTCGGCGAAGTCGACGCCTGCTTTGTCGTCGGCGATTTCAACAGCCCGCCTGCATTCGGCGCGGCAGACGCCCACGCGACCCTCCTCGCCGCCGGCTTCTCCGACGGGGTCGCCGGCGCCGCCGACGCCGACGCCGGCCCCACCGCCGGCCGCTCCGCCGCCCTCGACAGCCCCGGCGACGAGCTCAGCCAGCGCATCGACCACATCTTCAGCCGCGGCCCGGCCGCCGCCGTCCAGTCCCGTCGCCTCGGCATCGACCCCGGGCGCCGCCGCCCCCTGCCCTCTCAGGTCCAGCTCTGGCCGTCCGATCACGCCGGCGTCGTCGTGCGCTTTGAGCTCTAGCCATGCAGGCGGCGATTTCCCCGACCAAGCCACAGGCCCCGACAGAGGCCACGAGGCAGCCTCAGGATTGATTTATAATGAACTCAGGCGCGGAGAGATGGCTGAGTGGTCGAAAGCGCTCCCCTGCTAAGGGAGTATGGGGGAAACCTCATCGAGGGTTCGAATCCCTCTCTCTCCGCCATTTATTCAATTCCAGGCCCTGTGATTTTTCAGGCCCGAACCGACGGCACACCATCAATGAAAATCATCTTCAGCCGCAAGGGCTTCGACTCCGGGTCGGGCGGCGCGCCTTCGCCCATCATCGACGGCCGGCCGACAAGCCTGCCGATCCCGACGTTGCAGATGCCATCGATAACAACCTATGCCGATCTCGGGCTGGGCGCCATCGTCGAACAGGTCACGAGGCATATTAAGGCTGGGAAGGGACGAATTGCCGGCGCGAGCCTCTGCCACCATGATCCCATGTTTGAAGGGGGCCGCTGCGCCTTCGGCCAGTCTGGTGCAGCCCAGGGACATCTCAGCAACAACGGCATCGGTGCCGGCGACGTCTTTCTGTTCTTCGGCCTTTTCGCCAATCTGGACGACAACGATCGGCATCACCGCATCTTCGGCTACCTGAAGGTTGAGGAAGTGATGAAGCCCGGACCTGATCCGACGCCCGCAAGCCAGCCGGACAGCTTCACGCGCCGGCACCCCCATACCCTTCCGATTAAAAAACCCAACAACACGATTTACGTCGGGCCAGGCCGCGTCGCCACCTCTGCGGCCTCCGGCCTGCGCCTGTCGATTCCCAGGAAGTCCCGCGGCGGTTGGAGCCGTTGGCGGGTTCCGCCCTGGCTCCGCGAAGCCGGATTGACCTGTCACAAAAAACCGGGCAGTTGGAGCGACGACGGCACCACTCTTCAGACCGTGTCTCCAGGCCAGGAATTCATCTCAGACATCAGCGGGCGCCTGGACGCAAACGCCTGGCTCAACCGCATTCTGTCGATAATCTGTGCCGAGCCCCAGAAAGCAGGATCAGATGGATGACCCGGAAATTGCCATCGTCGTGCTCTGCCGGCAGCAGTTCAAGAATTTGAATGATCCCAGGAACGATTTGTTGCGGAGCTTCGGAGGTTTCGGCTGGGCGGGATGCTGCCCTCGCCAAAATCCGGTGAAACCGAGCAAAATGAAAAGCTGTTGTCCTTGTCTGCTTTATCTCGAAGGGATGAAGGCCGAGACTTGTTCAGGCCAGGCGGGACAGCTTGCCGGAGTTGCCACCAGGTTCTCGATGAGATGAAGGCCGAGCCTTGTTCAGGCCAGGCGGGACGGCTTGCCGGAGTTGCCACCAGATTCTCCAGGGGATGAAGGCCGAGCCTTGTTCAGGCCAGGCAGGACAGCTTGCCGGAGTTGCCACCAGGTTCTCGATGAGATGAAGGCCGAGCCTTGTTCAGGCCAGGCAGGACAGCTTGCCGGAACTGCCAACTGCCATCAGATTCTCGAGGAGATGAAGTCCGAGCCTGTTCAGGCCGAGCAGGACAGCTTGCCGGAACGGAATTGCCGCTGACTTCAAGGACGGGATCGTCCCCGGTTTTACTGGCGGGGCCGCAGGCGCCGCCGCAAGCCGGGCAGAAGCAGCAATGCGAGCAGGGCCAGGGGCAGCGCATCCAAGGAACCGCCGCCGCCACCGCTGCTGCTGCCGCCGCTGCCGCCGCGCCCTTGACCGGGCAACAGCGTGCCGTTGTGTGCCAGGGCCGGAAATTGGGCGCTGGTGCCGAAATCCCAATCGATGTCACTCCAGCCTTGGCCCGCATTGTCTCTGGTCAGATCAGCGGCTTCTTCCACCCCCTCAGGCAGGGGAGTCCCCTGCGAGCTGAAGCCGAAGAACCCCTCCCCCCCGTCCACCTGGCCAAAACCATAGCTCGCGATGATGGAGGCCGTGATCTGTCCGCCGCCTGCCAGCGCGCCCAACAGCGCGCCGACGCTATCATCGCCCTCCCCGCCGGAAGCATGACCCGAGGCGTAACTGGCGACAATTGAACCCGTGCCGCGCCCGCCCAACAGTTCGCCGACCAGCGCACCGACCACATCATTGCCGGCCCCGCCCCTGGCAGGGCCCCTGGCGTAGCTTGACCGGATGCTGCCGTACTGAACGCCCACCAGCCCGCCAACCACATCATTGCCGGCCCCGCCCCCGGCTTCGCCCGTGGCGTAGCTCGTCCTGATCGAGCCGCCCTCCTGCCAGCCCACCAGCCCGCCGATGTTGTCCCCGCCCGTGGCAGGGCCCGCGACAGAGCCCGCACTGATCGAACTGCCCTCCTGAGAACTCTCCGCTCCGCCGACGCTGTCCCCGCCAGCGGCAGCACCCGTGGCATAGCTGGCGCGGATCGAGCCGGCGGACTGCCGGCCCACCAGCCCGCCGACGGCGTCTCCGTCGCCGTCTCCGCCGGCGGCAGCGCCCGTGGCGTAGCTCAGGATGATCGTGCCGGACTGAGCGCCCACCAGCCCGCCAACCTGATCGCTGGCGCCGCCTCCGCCATCGGCAGCGCCTGTGGCGTAGCTCGCCGTGATCGAACCTCTTTCAATAGAGCCCACCAAGCCGCCGACAACATCTAAATCTCCATCCCCGCCATCGGCAGGGCCCGTGGCGTAGCTCGCCATGATCGAACCTCTTTCAATAGAGCCCACCAAGCCGCCGACACGGTCCTGCTTTCCATCCCCGCCAGCGGCAGCGCCCGTGGCATGGCTCGCCGTGATCACGCCGCCGTTCTGCCGGCCCACCAAGCCACCGATGAAAATCTCCTCATCGCTGGAACCCGTGTAATCCGCCAGATTGTCGATCAGGCCGAGATTGCGGATGGCCGCTCCGCTTCCAATCACGCCAAAGAACCCGACATCAGTCGTGTCCGTGCGGATGGCCAGATTGCTGAGGCGGTAGCCGTTGCCTTCAAAGACGGCGGCAAAAGGATTGAATCGATCGCCGATCGGCTGCCAGCCGCCGGCGCCGTTTTCATTCACCGGAAAATAGTCGGGATGGCGGTCATCCGGGTCCAGGCGGTAGCCCCCTTCGCTGTCGCCCGACCAGGTTCCATCGCCGTCCGTATCAAAGTCCAGATGCTCCATCAGTTCATAGCCCAAGCAGCCCCCCTCTTCGGGGCAGCCCGAGCTGTCCCCCGCCGAGGCGGGGCCGCTCCTGTAACTGGTGCCTGCCAGGTTGTAGCGCATGTTGTGCAGATCGATCAGGTTGTACACCTCGATCAGGCCGTCCCCGTCATTGTCGGCCCGAAGCCCCGCAACAGCAAGGCTGATGAGGTCGCTGTAGTGACGGCCCTCGCTGTCCGTGGCGCTCAGCCTGAACACCAGGGGCTGCCGGGACCTCGGCGCCGTGAAACTCGCCTCCCGGGCCCCGGCGTCGCTCAGGCTGACCTCGGCGCCGGCCAGCCGCTGCCAACTCCAGGAGACGATGGTGACGCGGCCGGCTTCAAGCGTGCCGACGAGCCGCACCTCTTGGCCCGGCTCCACCTCTGAAGGCCCGCTGGCGCTGACATACGCCTGGCCTGGTATCGGGGCGCCGCAGGCAGCGACGGGGAACTGGCTGCAGTCGAAGACCGGGCCGGCGCCGTCATAGTCGGCATAGTTCAGCACCGGGGGAACTTGGCTCCCGTCGTCGAAAGACCAGGCGCCAAGGGTGGCGGCCAGCGTGTCCGTATTCCAGATCCCTCCGGCATTCATCAGCCTCAGCTGAGCCGCCGCGCCAACAGGAGGGGAGCCATCCGACCCGGCGATCTCGCCCGTCGCCACGCCAAAGCCATAGCTTGCCATGATCAGGTCGACATTCTGCATGCCTGTCAGTCCGCCGACAGCATCCTCGCCGCCTCCGCCATCGGCAGCGCCTGTGGCGTAACTCGCCCTGATCGTAGCGGAACCCTGAGCCCGGCCCACCAGACCGCCGACACTGTCGTCATCGCCCCCGCCCGCGGCTGCACCCCTGGCGTAACCCGCCGTGATCAACGCGGAACCCTGAGCCCGGCCCACCAACCCGCCGACACTGTCGTCGCCGTCCCCGCCCGCGGCGGCGCCCCTGGCGTAGCTCGCCGTGATCGAACTGCCATCCAGCAAGCCCACCAGCCCACCGACAGCATCCTGTCCGCCGTCGCCGCCATCGGCGGCGCCCCTGGCATAGCTCGCCGTGATCAAAGCGGAACCCTGAGCCCGGCCCACCAGGCCGCCGACGCTGTCGTCGCCGTCCCCGCCCGCGGCGGCGCCCCTGGCATGGCTCGCCCTGATCGAACCGCCATTGAGAAAGCCCACCAGGCCGCCGACAGAATCCATGTCTCCATCCCCGCCATCGGCGGCGCCCGTGGCGTAACTCGCCGTGATCAAAGCGGAACCGTCGGCCCGACCCACCAGCCCGCCGACACTGTCGTCATCGCCCCCGCCCGCGACGGCGCCCCTGGCGTAACTCGCCGTGACCAAAGCGGAACCCTGAGCCCGGCCCACCAGGCCGCCGACACTGTCGTCATCGCCCCCGCCCGCGGCGGCGCCCGTGGCGTAACTCGCCCTGATCAAAGCGGAACCGTCAGCCCGGCCCACCAACCCGCCGACGCTGTCGTCGCCGTCCCCGCCCGCGGCGACGCCCCTGGCATGGCTCGCCCTGATCGAACCGCCATTGAGAAAGCCCACCAGGCCGCCGACAGAATCCAAATCTCCACCCCCGCCATCGGCCGGGCCCGTGGCGTAGCTGAGGCTGATGGTGCCCGTCTCCTGCCTGCCCACCAGGCCACCGATGAAAATCTCCTCATCGCCGGAACCCGTGTAATCCGCCAGGTTGTCAACCAGACCGAGGTGGCGGATGGCCGCACCGCTTCCAATCGCGCCAAAAAACCCGACATAAACAGTCTCCATGCGGATGGCAAGATTGCTGATGGTGTGGCTGTTGCCTTCAAAGACGGCGGCAAAGGGACTGTTGTCATCGCCGATCGGCTGCCAGCCGCCAGCGCCGTTCTCCACTGGAAAATAATCGTCCCGGCTGTCTGCTGCATCCAGGCTGTAACTCCCATCGGCGTTGGCCGACCAGGTGCGGCCGTCGCCATCGCCATCAAAGTTCAGGGGCCCCATCAACTCGTAGCCCCGGCAGCCCCCGTCGGGGCAGCCATCGCTGTTGCCGGCCGAGGCGGCTCTGTCCCTGTAGCCCGTACCCTCCAGGTTGTAGCGCATGTTGTGCAGACCGACCAGGCTGTAAAGCTCGATCAGGCCATCGCCATCGCGATCCGCCTTGACCCTCACCGCGATGCTGTCGCTGTAGCGACGGCCATCCACGCCTGTGGCGGTCAGTTCAAATCGCAGGCGGGTGCTGGCCGACAGCACCCTGAAGGCGGTTTCGCGGGCGCTGCCGTCGCTCAGGGCGACCTCGAGCCCTTCCAGCTGCCGCCAACTCCAGGAACGGATCGGGACGCGGCCAAACCCCAGCGAACCGAGAAGCCTGACGGTTTCGCCGACCTCCACTGCCGACGAGGGCCCACCGGCGCTCGCCTCCGCCTGAGCCTCCTGACCGGGCAGCAGGGTGCCGCAGGCGCCGGCCGGGAACCGGTCGCAATTGAAGGCGACGCCAGCGCCGTCGTAGTCGGCGTAGTTCAGCGCCGGAACCTGGATCTCGTCGCCGAAATCCCAGGCGCCCAGGGTCTGGCTGTCGGCCGCGTTCCAAGCTGAGCCGGCATTGGCCGCGCTCAGCTGAGCCGCGCTGGACACTCCGGCAGGCTTTGCGCTGCCCTGCGACGGCGGCCCCGGCCCGTCCGGCCCCGGCCCGTCCGGCCCCACAGGGCGCTCGTGACCGATGGCCTCGCCAAAGCCATAGCTGCCATAGCTGCTCACCGTGATCGTCTCGGTCGCGTTGCCCACCAAGCCGCCGACAGAATCTAAATCTCCATCCCCGCCATCGGCTGCGCCTGTGGCATAGCTCGCCGTGATCGAAGAACCTTTGCGCCCCGAGCCCACCAGCCCGCCGACAAGGTCCTCATCTCCATCCCCGCCATCGGCAGCGCCCGTAGCATAGCTCGCCGTGATCGAACCGCCATTGAGATAGCCCACCAGACCGCCGACCCTGTCCAGGTTTCCATCCCCGCCATCGGCATCGCCCGTAGCATAGCTCGCCGTGATCGAACCGCCAAGCTGATCGCCCACCAGCCCGCCGACAGCATCAAAAGTTCCATCCCCGCCATCGGCAGCGCCCGTGGCGTAGCTCGCCGTGATCACGCCGCCGAACTGCCAGCCCACCAGCCCGCCGACAGTATCTATTTCTCCATCCCCGCCATCGGCAGCGCCCGTGGCGTAGCTCGCCGTGATCACGCCGTTCTGCCGGCCCACCAGCCCGCCGACACGATCCAAACTTCCATCCCCGCCATCGGCAGCGCCCGTGGCATGGCTCGCCGTGATCACGCCGTCGTTCTGCCAGCCCACCAGCCCGCCGACCCTGTCCAGGGTTCCATCCCCGCCAGCGGCCGCGCCCGTGGCATGGCTCGCCGTGATCACGCCGCCGTTCTGCCGGCCCACCAGCCCACCAATGTTGTTTTCATTATTGCTGGAACCCGTGTAATCCGCCAGATTGTCGATCAGGCCGAGATTGCGGATGACCGCTCCGCTTCCAATCACGCCAAAGAACCCGACATCAGTCGTGTCCGTGCGGATGGCCAGATTGCTGAGGCGGTAGCCGTTGCCTTCAAAGACGGCGACAAAGGGATTGTCGTTGTCACCGATCGGCCGCCAGCCGCCGGCGCCCTCCTCATCCACCGGAAAATAATCGGCCTGGCTGTCCCCCAAATCCAGGACATAGCCCTCATCGCTGTTGCCCGACCAGGTGGCTCCATCCTCATCGCCATCAAAGTCCAGATGCGCCTCCAGTTCATAACCCCTGCAGAGGTCGGCGGGACAACCAAATCTGTTGGCAAACGAGCCGGGGCCGCTTCTGTAGCTGGTGCCTTCCAGGTTGTAGCGCATGTTGTGCAGCATGGTCAGACTGTGAATCTCGATCAGCCCGTCCCCGTCGCTGTCAACCCTGTCGATACTCTCGACAGCGACGCTGAGGCGGTCGCTGTACCGATGCCCTTCGCTGTCCGTGACGATCAGCTCGAACTCCAACATCAAGCGCTCTCTGGTCAACGGCGCCAGGAAACTCGCCCGCGGGCCGTCGGCTCCGCTCAGGGCGACCTCAGGGCCGCTCAGCTGCCGCCAGCTCCAGGATGCGACCGTGACGCGGTCAAACCTCAGCGAGCCGATGAGTTCGGCGGTATCGCCGAACTCCACTGCCGAGGGGCCGCCGGCGCTCGCGGCGTCCTGGCCCGGCAACAGGGTGCCGCAGGCGTCCACCGGGAACTGGTCGCAGTCGAAGACGGCGCCAGCGCCGTCGTAGTCGGCATAGTTCAACGCCGGAATCTGGCTCTCGTCGCCGAAATCCCAGGCGCCCAGGGTCTGGCTGTCGGCCGCGTTCCAGGCCGAGCCGGCATTGGCGGCGGTCAGTTGAGCCGCACTGGACACTGCGGCAGGCTTTTCGCTTCCCTGCGACGGCTCGTCCGGCACCACAGGGGTCTCGCGACCGATGACCTCGCCAAAGCTATAGCTGGCCGTGATCGAGCCGCTTCGGGAGCCCACCAGCCCGCCGACCTCATCGTTATCTCCATCCCCGCCATCGGCAGCGCCCGTGGCGTAGCTCGCCGTGATCGAACCCCCCTCCCGCTGCAATCCACTCATCTCGAACGGATTCGCTGCCTGCCGGCCCACCAGCCCGCCGACAACATCACCATCTCCGTCACCGCCATCGGCAACGCCCGTAGCGTAGCTCGCCGTGATCGAACCGACTTCCTGAAAGCCCATCAGCCCACCGACACGATCCGCGTTGCCATCGCCGCCATCAACATCGCCCCTGGCGTAGCTCGCCGTGATCAAACCGCTTTGTTGAAAGCCCACCAGCCCGCCGACACTATCCCGATATCCACCCCTGCCATCGACAGCGCTCTTGGCGTAGCTCGCCATGATCGAGCCATTGGATAGATAGCCCACCAGCCCGCCGACATTATCGTAATTTCCATCCCCGCTAGCGGCAGCGCCCGTAACGTAGCTCGCCGTGATCAAACCACCATCCTGCCGGCCCACCAGCCCGCCAATGAAAACCCCATTATGGCTGGAGCCGGTATGATCCGCCAGATTGTCAACCAGGCCGAGATTGCGGATGGCCGCACCTGCTCTAATCACGCCAAAGAGCCCGATAAAGATCTGATCGCGGCGGATGGCGAGGTGGCGGATGCGGTAGCCGTTGCCGTCAAAGACGGCGGTAAAGGGACTGTTGTTATCGCCGATCGGCTGCCAGCCGCCGGCGCCCTCCTCATCCACCGGAAAATAATCGGCCTGGCTGTCCTCCGAATCCAGGGTATAGCCGCCATCGCTGCTACCCGACCAGGTGCGGCCATCGCCGTCCGCATCAAAGTCCAGGTCTTGCATCAACTCATAGCCCACGCAGCCCGTCTGGGGGCAGCCCGAGTTGTCCCCAGACGAGACGGTGCTGGTGTTGTAGCTGGTGCCGGCCCGGTTGTAGCGCATGTTGTGCAGATCGGTCAGGTTGTGGATCTCGATCAGGCCATCGCCGTCGATGTCGGCCGTTGGCGTCTGCGCCTGGGAGACCTCCGGCAGGGCGAGGCACAACGACAACAACAGGGCGGTCGGGGACAACGCCAGAAAGGCGGTTCGCACGGTGGCGGCCGCAACCGGGAGCGCCTCGCTCCATTCAGGGAAAGGTCGCCCGCCGGCAGTTCGGTTCGATAATTCCATCAAGGGCGGCCCCGCAGAATTGACAACGGGGTCCGGGGACCGCCAGAAGCCATATTTTCTGCTTTACGGCAGCTCCGCCCGCTTATGGGCATGATTTTGCCGCTCAGTTCCAGCCCCTCGGCGCGCCCCGGCGACCGGCGGCAGGGCACACCCCATTCGGGGGGGGGGGGGGGGGGGGCAACTGGCCACTGGGGCCGCTGGGGTTGATGATTCCACTAAAGACAACCTCACAAAATTGATGAGAGAGAGCAGGGTAATTACCCATCATCATACAGCATATTTTCTGTTTTATGGCGGCTCCGCCCGCTTGTGGACATGATTTTGCCGCTCGGTTCCAGCCCCTCGGCGCGCCCCGGCGACCGGCGGCAGGCGTCCCACACTTTTCCTGCCAGCCGGCAAGGGCCCGGGCGCTGGTTATGTCGGGAAGGCGGCGGCAGGACGCGCACTCCCGGCCCAGCTGACCCGGAGACGCAGCTGGCCGCCGAGATCGACCGTCTCGGCGGCGGCGGCGGCCTGCTCCCCGGGGACAAAGAAATTCTCAAAGCCCAAGGTATCATGGGCGTCTTCACCCCCGGCAGCGGCGCCCTCGCCGCCGCCCGTGAAATCCTGCAGCAACTGCTGGCCTGCGATGAAGCCCAGTCTGAGGGGAGGCGCCATCAACCGGCGAGCAGCGATACGGCTTCGGCTCCGCCGGCGGCCTGAAAAACCTGGCGGGGTTCAGCGGGGATGGCGCGGGAGCTGGAAGGAGTCAACCGGCGAGCAGCGATACGGCTTCGGCTCCGCCGGCGGCCTGAAAAACCTGGCGGGGTTCAGCGGGGATGGCGCGGGAGCTGGAAGGAGTCAACCGGCGAGCAGCGATACGGCTTCGGCTCCGCCGACGGCCTGAAAAACCTGGCGGGGTTCAGCGGGGATGGCGCGGGAGCTGGAAGGAGTCAACCGGCGAGCAGCGATACGGCTTCGGCTCCGCCGACGGCCTGAAAAACCTGGCGGGGTTCAGCGGGGATGGCGCGGGAGCTGGAAGGGGTCAACCGGTGAGCAGCGATACGGCTTCGGCTCCGCCGCCGGCCTGAAAAACCTGGCGGGGTTCAGCGGGGATGGCGCGGGAGCTGGAAGGGGTCAACCGGCGAGCAGCGATACGGCTTCGGCTCCGCCGGCGGCCTGAAAAACCTGGCGGGGTTCAGCGGGGATGGGGCGGGAGCTGGAAGAAGTCAACCGGCGAGCAGCGATACGGCTTCGGCTCCGCCGACGACCTGAAAAACCTGGCGGGGTTCAGCGGGGATGGCGCGGGAGCTGGAAGAAGTCAACCGGCGAGCAGCGATACGGCTTCGGCTCCGCTGGCGGCGGCGTTTACCGAAGCCGTGGCGGAAAAAAGGATCATGGCGATGCGGCAGAGCGCCTGAGCGGCCGCCTCGGTCAGAGGTCGGCCGGATGGATGGCCCCTCGCGGAGCTCGGAGCACTGCAGGCGGCATAGGCCACCCTGTTGCCCCTGCAGGACAGCTTGCCGGAGCTGCTCCCGATCTCGAGGGCGGGTCGCCCCGGCCCCCGGTTTTAGCGGCGCGGCGCGGCGCGGCAGCAGGCGCCGCCCTAAACCAGGCAGAAGCCGCAATATTTTCGGCGCGGCGGCCGCTGGCGGCGGCGGTTGCCGAAGCCGTGATGGAGAAAAGGATCATGGCGATGCGGCAGAACGCCTGAGCGGCCGCCTCGGTCAGAGGTCGGCCGGATGGATGGCCCCTCGCGGAACTCAGAGCACTGCAGGCGGCGCACTGCAGGCGGCATACGCCACCCTGTTGCCCCTGCAGGACAGCTTGCCGGAGCTGCCCCCGATCGTCAGGGCAGGATCGCCCCCAGCCCCCGGTTTTAGCGGCGCGGCGGGGCCGCCCGGAGTTGCCCCCGCTCCCGAGGGCAGGTCGCCCCGGCCCCCGGTTTTAGCGGCGCGGCGCGACGCGGCAGCAGGCGCCGCCGCCAGCCAGGCAGAAGCAGCAATGCGAGCAGGGCCAGAGCCAGCGGATTCAGGGAACCGCCGCCGCCACCGCCGCCGCCACCGCCGCCAACGCCACCACCGGCGCCGGCGCGCCCTTGACCGAGCAACAGCATGCCACTGTGTTTCAGCGCCGGAGGTTGGGTGCCCGTGCCGAAATCCCAATCGATGTCACTCCAGCCTTGGCCGGCATTGTCTCTGGTCAGATCAGCGGCTTCTTCCACCCCCTCAGGCAGGGGAGTCCCCTCCGAGCCGAAGAGCTCCTCCCCGTCCACCTGGCCAAAACCATAGCTCGCGATCACTGAGGCCGTGATCTGTCCGCCGCCTGCCAGCGCGCCCACCAGCGCGCCAACGGCATCATTGCCGCCCTCCCCGCCAGAAGCGTTGCCCGCGGCGTAACTGGCGACAATTGAACCCGTGCCGCGCCCGCCCACCAGTTCGCCGACCAGCGCACCGACCACATCGTCGCCGGCCCCGCCCCTGGCATGGCCCCTGGCGTAGCTTGACCGGATCGTGCCGTACTGAACGCCCACCAGCGCACCGACCACATCATTGCCGGCCCCGCCAACGGCTTCGCCCGTGGCGTAGCTCGCCCTGATCGAGCCGCCCTCCTGCCAGCCCACCAGCCCGCCGATGTTGTCCCCGCCCGTGGCAGGGCCCGCGACAGAGCCCGCACTGATCGAACTGCCCTCCTGAAAGCTCTCCGCTCCGCCGACGCTGTCCCCGCCTGCGGCAGCGCCCGTGGCATAGCTGGCGCGGATCGAGCCGGCGGACTGCCGGCCCACCAGCCCGCCGACGGCGTCTCCGTCGCCGTTGCCGCCGGCGGCAGCGCCCGTGGCGTAGCTCAGGATGATCGTGCCGGACTGAGCGCCCACCAGCCCGCCGACCTGATCGCTGGCGCCGCCGCCGCCATCGGCAGCGCCCGTGGCGTAGCTCGCCCTGATCAAACCGTCATTCTGCAAGCCCACCAGCCCGCCGACCTGATCGCTGGCGCCACCTCCGCCATCGGCAGCGCCCCTGGCGTAGCTGAGGAGGATGGTACCCGTCTCCTGCCAGCCCACCAGCCCGCCGACGGCATTTCCATCGCCGCCGCCGCCGGCAGCAGCGCCCTCGGCGTAGCTTTCTGCGATCGTGCCGGCGGACTGCCGGCCCACCAGCCCGCCGACCTGATCGTTGGCGCCGCCTCCGCCATCGGCAGCGCCCCTGGCGTAGCTGAGGCTGATGGTGCCCGTCTCCTGCCAGCCCACCAGGCCGCCGATGAAAATCTCCTCATCACTGGAACCGGTGTAGTCCGCCAGGTTGTCGACCAGGCCGAGGTTGCGGATGGCCGCGCCCTCTCCCACCACGCCAAAGAGCCCGATGTAGGGTTGATCGCGGCGGACGCCGAGGTTGCGGAGGCGGTAGCCGTTGCCGTCAAATTCAGCGACAAAGGGCTGGGCGGCATCGCCGATGGGCTCCCAGCCGCCGGTGCCATCGGCAGCCACCGGAAAATAATAGGGATGGTGATCACCCAGACGCAAGCTGTAGCCCAGGCTGACAGTGCTCGTCATCCAGGTTCTGCCGTCTCCGTTCCGATCAAAGTCCAGATCATCGCTGAGCTCATAGCCGCGGCAGCCCTCAGCGGGGCAGCCCGAGGCGTCTCCGACCGAGGCGGTGTCGGTTCTGTAGCTGCTGCCTTCCAGGCTGTAGCGCATGTTGTAGAGCATGGTCAGGTTGCGGATATCGATCAGGCCGTCTCCATCGATGTCGACGGCGCCAGAGACAGGGCCGCCACCCTCGACGGGGTCAATCACAGTCAGGGCGATGCGGTCGCTGTACTCATAGCCGTCGCTGCCTGTGGCGGTCAGCTCGAACACCAGGGGGGCGCTGGAAGCCGGCACCTTGAAAGCCACTGTGCGGCCGTCCGCACCTGTCAGGTCGTCAACCTCCGTGCCCTGCAGCTGCCGCCAACCCCAGGAGCTGATCGTGATGCGGCCGAATTCAAGCGCGCCGGTGAGCATGACGGCGGCGCCGAACATCGGCACGGCTGAAGGCCTGCCGGCGCTCACGTCCGCCTGCCCCGGCAGCAGGGTGACGAAGTCGGTACCGCAAGCGCCGGCGGGGAACCGGTCGCAGTCGAAGGCGTCGCCGCCGCCGTCATAGTCGGCATAGTTCAGCGCCGGGACCTGGGTCTCGCTGCCGAAATCCCAGGCGCCGAGGGTGTGACTGTCGGCCGCATTCCAGGCCGGGCCGGCATTGGCTTCATTCAACTGAGTCGCAACCGTGATGGTGATGACCATCTCGCCCCCGCCAGACACAGCAAGGGTAACAGTAGGCTTGGCCGTGCCATCCGGCCCCGCGGACCCCCCGCCCATCACTCCGCCAAAGCCATAACTCTGCCAGACCGAGCCGCCTCTCTGCCAGCCCGCCAACCTGCCAACTTTGTCTCCACCGCCGCTGCCGCCATCGGCAGCGCCCGTGGCATAGCTCGCCGTGATCGAGCCATCCACCTGCCGGCCTACCAGTCCGCCGGCCTCGTCTTCATTTCCGTCCCCGCCATCGGCCGCGCCTGTGGCATAGCTCGCCGTGATCCCGGAGCCGCCCTCCTGCCAGCCCACCAGCCCGCCGACGCTGTCCTTGATGCCGCTGCCGCCAGCGGCATCGCCGGTGGCATAGCTCGCCGTGATCCCGGAGCCACCATCCTGCCGGCCCACCAGCCCGCCGACCCGATCACCGCCGCCGCCGCCGCCGTTGACATCGCCCCGGGCGTAGCTCGACGTGATCGAGCCGCCCGCCTGCCAGCCCACCAGCCCACCGACCCAATCAAAGCCGCCGCCCCTGCCATCGGCAGGGCCCCGGGCGTAGCTCGCGTCAATTGTACCAATCTCCTGAACGCCCACCAACCCACCAACAAAGTCATTCTCTCCGCCCCCGCCATCGGCAGCGCCCGTGGCGTAGCTCTCCGTGATCGAGCTGGCTCCCTGCGACTGCGAGCCCACCAGCCCGCCGACCCGATCAGCGTTGCCGACCCCGCCGTTGACATCGCCCCTGGCGTAGCTCAGGATGATCGAGCCGCCGTACTGCTGGCCCACCAAGCCGCCGACCTGATCAAAATTTCCACCCCCGC
This sequence comes from Candidatus Porifericomitales bacterium, assembly GCA_965237735.1. Lineage (GTDB taxonomy): Bacteria > Pseudomonadota > Gammaproteobacteria > CBDEFV01 > CBDEFV01 > CBDEFV01. The sequence goes on from CBDEFV010000007.1 coordinate 523,425, forward strand.
CATCGGCAGCACCCCGGGCGTAGCTCGCCGTGATCAGACCTCCAGCCTTCTCGCCCACCAGGCCGCCGACAGAATCCAAAGCTCCACCCCCGCCATCGGCGGCGCCCGTGGCGTAGCTGGCGCTGATGATACCTCTTTGCTGCCAGCCCACCAGCCCGCCGACAAGGTCCTCATCGCCATGCCCGCCATCGGCGGCGCCCGTGGCGTAGCTGAGGCTGATGGTGCCCCTTTGCTGCCGGCCCACCAGGCCGCCGACAGAATCCAAAGCTCCACCCCCGCCATCGGCCGCGCCCGTGGCGTAGCTGAGGCTGATGGTGCCCCTTTCCTGCCAGCCCACCAGGCCGCCGACAACATCAAAATCTCCATCCCCGCCATCGGCCGCGCCCGTGGCATAGCTGGCGCTGATGGTGCCACTTTCCTGCCGGCCCACCAGGCCGCCGATGAAAATCGCCCCATCGCCGGTACCGGTGTAGTCCGCCAAGTTGTCAACCAGGCCGAGGTTGCGGATGGCCGCACCCTCTCCGATCGCGCCAAAGAGCCCGACATACGGCTGATTGCGGCGGATGGCGAGGTGGCTGATGGTGTGGCTGTTGCCTTCAAAGACAGCGACAAAGGGTTGGTCAGGATCGCCGATCGGCCGCCAGCCGCCGGCGTCATCCTCATTCACCGGAAAATAGTCGGGGTGGCGGTCATCCGGGTCCAGGCGGTAGCCCCCTTCGCTGTCGCCCGACCAGGTGGCTCCATCCCCATCGCCATCAAAGTCCAGATGCTGCACCAACTCATAGCCCAAGCAGCCGCCCCCAGCGGGACAGCCGAGATTGTTTCCCCCAGCGTCGGCACTGATTTTGTAGCTGGCGCCTGTCAGGTCGTGACGCATGTTGTGCAGCATGCTCAGGTTGCGGATCTCGATCAGGCCGTCGCCATCGCCGTCCACCGCGACCTCAAGGCTGACGCGGTCGCTGTATTGCCGGCCCTCGCTGTCTGTGGCGCTCAGCTCGAAGACCAGGGGGGCGCCGGGAGCCGGCGCCCTGAAGGTCGCCATGGGGCCCTCTGCGTCCCTCAGGCTGACCTCTGTGCCTTCCAGCTGCCGCCAGCGCCAGGACCGGATCTGGACGCGGCCAAATCGGACCGAGCCGGTGAGCGTCGCCGTGGCGCCGAACTCCAGCCCTGCTGCCGGGGGCTCGCCAGCGCTCAGGCTGTCCTGCCCCGGCAGCAGGGTGCCGCAGGCGCCAGCGGGGAATTGGTCGCAGTCGAAGACGGTGCCGGAGCCGTCGTAGTCGGCGTAGTTCAACGCCGGAATCTGGCTCCCGTCGCCGAAATCCCAAGCACCGAGGGTGGTGGCCACCGTATCCGTATTCCAGATATCTCCGGCATTGATCGCGCTCAGCCCGGTCGCCGTGCTGACTGGAGGGGAGCCATGCGAACCCTGGTTCTCCCCGTCCGCCCCGCCAAAGCCATAGCTCGCCGTGATCATGGCCCCATCCAGACGGCCCACCAGCCTGCCGGCACTGTCATCGTCTTCGTCCCCGCCGGCGGCAGCACCCGTGGCATAGCTCGCCGCGACCGAGGCACGAAAAACCACGTGGCCTACCAGCCCGCCGGTCAGGTCACCGTTTCCATGCCCGCCATCGGCAGCGCCCGTGGCATAGCTTGCCGTGATCGAACCGATCTGCAGCTGGCCCACCAGCCCGCCGACAACATCAAAATTTCCACCCCCGCCATCGGCCGCGCCCGTGGCATAGCTCGCCGTGATCATACCGCCAACCTGCTGGCCCACCAGGCCGCCGACCTGATCGTCGGTGCCACCTCCGCCATCGGCCGCGCCCGTGGCATAGCTCGCCGTGATCATACCGCTCTGCTGACCCACCAGGCCGCCGACAATATCAACATCCCCACCCCCGCCGGCGGCAGCGCCCGTGGCGTAGCTCTCCGTGATCGAGCCGGCGACGCCCTGCCCGCCGACCAAGCCGCCGACAGTATCCAAATTGCCACCCCCGCCATCGGCAGGGCCCGTGGCATGGCTGGCCGTGATCGAACCGCCGCCCTGCCAGCCCACCAGGCCGCCAATGAAAACCTGCTGTTCGCTGGAACCGGTGTAATCCGCCAGATTGTCAATCAGGCCGAGATTGCCGATGGCCGCCGCCAGCCCTCCCATCGCGCCAAAGAGCCCGATATAATCCTGATCGCGGCGGATGGCAACATTGCTGATGCGGTGGCTGTTGCCTTCAAAGACGGCGGCAAAGGGATTGTCAAAATCGCCGATCGGCCGCCAGCCGCCGGCGCCGTTTTCATCCACCGGGAAATAGTCGGGGTGGTGGTCATCCGGATCCAGGCGGTAGCCCCCTCCGCCGTCGCCCGACCAGGTTCCATCCCCATCGGTATCAAAGTCCAGATGCTGCACCAATTCATAGCCGCGACAAAGCGCCCCGGGACAGCCGAGGTTGTTTCCCTCAGCGCCGGCACTGGTTTTGTAGCTGGCGCCCTCCAGGTCGTGGCGCATGTTGTGCAGCATGCTCAGGTTGCGGATCTCGATCAGGCCGTCTCCATCGCCGTCCACCGCGACCTCAAGGCTGATGCGGTCGCTGTATTGCCGGCCCTCGCTGTCTGTGGCGCTCAGCTCGAAGACCAGGGGGCCCCCCCCGGGAGCCGGCGCCCTGAAGGTCGCCATGGGGCCCTCTGCGTCCCTCAGGCTGACCGTTGTGCCTTCCAGCTGCCGCCAGCGCCAGGACCGGATCTGGACACGGCCAAATCTGACCGAGCCGGTGAGCGTCGCCGTGGCGCCGAACTCCAGGCCCGAGGCCGGGGGCTCGCCGGCGCTCAGGCTGTCCTGCCCCGGCAGCAGGGTGCCGCAGGCGCCAGCGGGGAATTGGTCGCAGTCGAAGACGGCGCCGGCGCCGTCATAGTCGGCGTAGTTCAGGGCCGGCACCTGCTCATCGGTGCCGAAATCCCAGGCACCCAGGGTGTGGCTGGCGGCCGCGTTCCAGGCCGAGCCGGCATTGGCGGCGCTCAGCTGAGCCGCGCTGGACACTGCGGCAGGCTTTCCGCTTCCCTCCGACGGCTCGTCCGGCCCCACAGGGGACTCATGACCGATGGCCTCGCCGAAGCCATAGCTCACCGTGATCGTCTTGGTCTCCGTGCCCACCAGCCCGCCAACACTGTCCCCGTCTCCATCCCCGCCATCGGCAGTGCCCGTGGCGTAGCTCGCCGTGATCAGACCACGGAACTGCCAGCCCACCAGCCCGCCTACCCTGTCCCTGTCTCCATCCCCGCCATCGGCAGTGCCCGTAGCATAGCTGGCCGTGATCGAACCCTGCTGCAGGCCCACCAGCCCGCCGACCTGATCCTCGGCGCCTTCGCCGCCAGCGGCAGCGCCCGTGGCATAGCTCGCCATGATCGGACCACTGAACTGCCAGCCCACCAGCCCGCCGACCCTGTCCCTGTCTCCGTCCCCGCCATCGGCAGATCCCTTGGCGTAGCTTGCAATGATTGAAGCCAACTGCTGGCCCACCAGCCCGCCGACGTAGTCCTGATTTCCGTCCCCGCCATCGGCAGCGCCAGTAGCATAGCTGGCCGTGATCGAACCCTGCTGCAGGCCCACCAGCCCGCCGACATAGTCCTGATCTCCGTCCCCGCCATCGGCAGGGCCTGTGGCATAGCTCTCCGTGATCGCCCCCCCCTCCTGCAAGCCTACCAGACCGCCAATGTGTCTTACATGATTGCTGGAACCCGTGTAATCCGCCAGGTTGTTGATCAAACCGAGATTGCGGATGACTGCACCTGCTCCAATCTCCCCAAAGAACCCGATATTAGCGGAATTGCGGCGAATGGCGAGGTTGCGGATGCGGTGGCCGTTGCCGTCAAAGACAGCCACAAATTCATCGTCTTGGTAGTTGCCGGTGATCGGCCACCAGCCGCCGGCGCCGTTTTCATTCACCGGAAAATAGTCGGGGTGGTGGTCATCCGGGTCCAGGCGGTAGCCCTCTTCGCTGTCGCCCGACCAGGTTCCATCCCCATCGGTATCAAAGTCCAGATGCTGCGCCAACTCATAGCCGAAGCAGCCGCCCCCAGCGGGACAGCCGAGGTTGTTTCCCTCAGCGCCGGCACTGATTTTGTAGCCGGCGCCTGTCAGCTCGTGACGCATGTCGTGCAGCATGGTCAGATTGCGAATCTCGATCAGGCCGTCGCCATCGCCGTCAACCGCAACCTCAAGGCTGATGCGGTCGCTGTATTGCCCGCCCTCGCTGTCTGTGGCGGTCAACTCGAAGACCAGGGGCGCGCCGGGGGCCGGCACCCTGAAGGTCGCTACAGGATGCTCTGCGTCCCTCAGGGCGACCTCTGTGCCCTCCAGTTGCCGCCAACGCCAGGACCGGATCTGGACGCGGCCGAATTCAAGAGAGCCGATGAGCCTGGCGATGGCGCCGAACTCCAGGCCTGCTGCCGGGGGCTCGCCGGCGCTCAGATCCGTCTGCTCCGGCAGCAGGGTGCCGCAGGCGCCGGCGGGGAACCGGTCGCAGTCGAAGACGGCGCCGCCGCCGTCGTAGTCGGCATAGTTCAATGCCGGCATCTGCTCATCGGTGCCGAAATCCCAGGCGCCCAGGGTGTGGCTGTCGGCCGCGTTCCAGGCCGAGCCGGCATTGGCGGCGCTCAGCTGAGCCGCGCTGGACACTGCGGCAGGCTTTGCGTTTCCATCCGACGGCGGTTCACCCGGCATCAAAGGAGGCTCGTGACCGATGGCCTCGCCAAAGCCATAGCTCACCGTGATCGTCTTGGTCCCTGCGCCCACCAAGCCGCCGACAGAATCAAAATCTCCATCCCCGCCATCGGCAGCGCCCGTGGCATAGCTCGCCGTGATCGAACCCAGCTGCCGGCCCACCAGCCCGCCGACAAGGTCCTCATCTCCATCCCCGCCATCGGCAGCGCCCGTGGCGTAGCTCACCGTAATCATCGAACCTAACAACTGAAAGCCCACCAGGCCGCCGACATAATCACTGTTTCCATCCCCGCCATCGGCATCGCCCGTGGCGTAGCTCGCCGTAATCATCGAACCTAACAACTGAAAGCCCACCAGGCCGCCGACATAATCACTGTTTCCATCCCCGCCATCGGCATCGCCCGTGGCATAGCTCGCCGTGATCGAACCGCCTTCCTGAAGGCCCACCAAGCCGCCGACAGTATCATAATCTCCATCCCCGCCAGCGGCAGGGCCTGTGGCATAGCTCGCCGTGATCGAACCGCCTTCCTGAAAGCCCACCAAGCCGCCGACATCATCAGCACCTCCCCCGCCATCGGCAGGACCCGTGGCATAGCTCGCCGTGATCGAACCGCCGAACTGCCGGCCCACCAGGCCGCCAATGTAAGTAGCAATATCTCCTCTGGCGCCGGTATAATCCGCCAGGTTGTCGATCAAACCGAGATTGCGGATGGCTGCACCCTCGCCTATCTCGAGAAAGAGCCCGATAATGTCGAAATCGCGGCGGATGGCGAGGTTGCTGATGGTATGGCCGTTGCCGTCAAAGACAGCCACAAATACATCGTTGCCGCCGCCGATCGGCCGCCAGCCGCCGACGCCGTTTTCATCCACCGGGAAATAGTCGGGGTGGTGGTCATCCGGATCCAGGCGGTAGCCCCCTTCGCTGTCGCCCGACCAGGTTCCATCCCCATCGGTATCAAAGTCCAGATGCTGCGCCAACTCATAGCCGAAGCAGCCGCCCCCAGCGGGACAGCCGAGGTTGTTTCCCTCAGCGCCGGCACTGATTTTGTAGCCGGCGCCTGTCAGCTCGTGGCGCATGTCGTGCAGCATGGTCAGATTGCGAATCTCGATCAGGCCGTCGCCATCGCCGTCAACCGCAACCTCAAGGCTGATGCGGTCGCTGTATTGCCCGCCCTCGCTGTCTGTGGCGGTCAACTCAAAGACCAGGGGCGCGCCGGGGGCCGGCACCCTGAAGGTCGCTACAGGGCCCTCTGCGTCCCTCAGGGCAACCTCTGTGCCCTCCAGTTGCCGCCAACTCCAGGACCGGATCTGGACGCGGCCGAATTCAAGAGAGCCGATGAGCCTGGCGATGGCGCCGAACTCCAGGCCTGCTGCCGGGGGCGCGCCGGCGCTCAGATCCGCCTGCTCCGGCAGCAGGGTGCCGCAGGCGCCGGCGGGGAACCGGTCGCAGTCGAAGACGGCGCCGCCGCCGTCGTAGTCGGCATAGTTCAATGCCGGCATCTGCTCATCGGTGCCGAAATCCCAGGCGCCCAGGGTGTGGCTGTCGGCCGCGTTCCAAGCCGAGCCGGCATTGGCGGCGCTCAGCTGGGTCGCGCCCGTGATCGCCTGGTTCCCGCCGGGCCCGGACACGACAGGCTTGACAGAGCCGTCACTCCCCAGGCTCTCATCGCCCATCACTCTGCCAAAGCCATAGCTCGCCCTGATCAAACCGGACTGCTGCGCGCCCACCAGCCTGCCGACGAAGTTGGAGGAACCTCTGCCACTATTGACCGCGCCCGTGGCGTAACTCGCCGTGATCATACCGTCATCCAGGAAGCCCACCAGACCGCCGCCGACCCTATCACCATTGACCGCGCCCGTGGCGTAGCTGGCCGTGATCGAGCCGCCTCGCTGCTCGCCCACCAGCCCGCCGACGTTACCACCACCACCATTGACCGCGCCCGTGGCGTAGCTGGCCGTGATCATACCGCTCTCCATCAAGCCCACCAGACCGCCGCCGACGCCACCACCACAATTGACAGCACCCCTGGCATGGCTCGCCGTGATCGAACCTCCTATAACAGTGCCCACCAGACCGCCGGCGAAATCACCATTGACCACGCCCGTGGCGTAGCTCGCCGTGATCTCACCGTTGTTTCCCTGCCAGCCCACCAGCCCGCCGACCCGGTCTTGGTCGCCGCCCCTGCCAGTGGCATCGCCTGTGGCGTAGCTCACCCTGATCAAGCCGCCTCTCTGAAGACCCACCAGCCCGCCGACAGAAGCAAAACCTCCACCCCCGCCATCGGCAGCGCCCGTGGCGTAGCTCCCTGTGATCGAGCCGTCCTGCTGCTCGCCCACCAGCCCGCCGACAGAATCCAACTCTCCACCCCCGCCATCGGCGGCGCCCGTGGCGTAGCTCGCCGTGATCGTACCGCTACCCTGCCAGCCCACCAGACCGCCAATGAAAACCACCTCATCGCTGGAGCCCGTGTAATCCGCCAGGTTGTCAACCAGGCCGAGATTGCGAATGGCCGCACCCTCTCCCACCGCACCAAAGAGCCCGATATAAGCAGTGTCCGTGCGGATGGCAAGATTGCTGATGGTGTGGCTGTTGCCTTCAAAGACGGCGGCAAAGGGACTGTTGTTATCGCCGATCGGCCGCCAGCCGCCAGCACCGTCTTCATTCACCGGGAAATAGTCGGGGTGGCGGTCATCCGGGTCCAGGCGGTAGCCCCCCTCGCTGTCGCCCGACCAGGCGGTTCCATCGCCATCGGCATCAAAGTCCAGGTTCGCGGTCAACTCATAGCCGAAGCAGCCGCCCTCCTCGGGACAGCCCAGGGAGTTCGCCACGGCATCCGCGGCCCGGTAGCCGGTGCCTCTCAGGTCGTGGCGCATGTCGTGCAGCATGGCCAGACTGCGAATCTCGATCAGGCCGTCGCCGTCGCCGTCACCAGGTTCCGCCACGACGGCGATAGAGATGCGCTCGGTGTACTGATTGCCCTCGCGGTCTGTAGCCGTCAGCTCGAAGACCAGGGGGGCGCCGGCAGCCGGCGCCCTGAAGGACGCTGTGGGAGAATCTGCGCCCCTCAGGGCAACCCTTGTGCCCTCCAGCTGCTGCCAACGCCAGGACCGGATCTCGACGCGGCCAAATCGGACCGAGCCGGTGAGCGTCAGCTCCGCGCCGGCCAGCACGATCGGAGGCCCGCTGGCGCTCAGGCCGACCTGGCCCGGCAGCAGAGTGTTGCAGAGGTTGTCACTGTCGGGAAACTGATTGCAATTGAAGACGGCGCCGGGACCGTCATAGTCGGCATACTCCAGTGCCGGCGCCTGCTCATCGGTGCCAAAATCCCAGGCACCCGAGGTGTTGTAGCCAGCGTGATTCCACCACTGATTTCCGTCTTCGTCCAATCCGGCATTGGCTGCGGTCAGCTGAACCGGGCTCGTGATCGCCCCGCTCCCGCCGGCCCCAACAGGCTTGACGGAGCCGGCGCTCCCCTGGCTCTCATCGCCCATCACTCTGCCAAAGCCGTAGCTCACCCTGATCGAACCTCCTGGAACAAAGCCCAAGCCCACCAGCCCGCCGACGAAGGCGAGACCTCTGCCACCATTGACAGCGCCCGTGGCGTAGCTCGCCGTGACCATACCGCCATTCAGCAAGCCCACCAGCCCGCCGCCGGCGTTATTACCATTGACCGCGCCCGTGGCGTAGCTCGCCGTGATCGAGCCGTCTGTCTGCTCGCCCACCAGACCGCCGGCGGCATCACCATTGACCACGCCCGTGGCGTAGCTCGCCGTGTTCGAACCTCCCATAACAGTACCCACCAGCCCGCCGCCCCTGCCACCGACGGAACAATTGACAACGCCCGTGGCGTAGCTCGCCGTGATCGTACCCCTACTCTGCCAGCCCACCAACCCGCCGACAGAAGCAAAACCTCCACTCCCGCCATCGGCAGCGCCCGTGGCGTAGCTCCCTGTGATCGAGCCGTCTTGCTGCAAACCCACCAGCCCGCCGACAGAATTATAATCTCCACTCCCGCCATCGGCAGCGCCCGTGGCGTAGCTCCCTGTGATCGAGCCGTCTTGCTGCCAGCCCACCAGCACGCCGACATAGTCCTCATCTCCATCCCCGCCATCGGCGGCGCCCGTGGCGTAGCTGAGGCTGATGGTGCCCGTTTCCTGCCGGCCCACCAGGCCGCCAATGAAAACCCTGCCATCACTGGAACCCGTGTAATCCGCCAGATTGTCGACCAGACCGAGATTGCGGATGGCGGCCGCCTCCTCCAGGCTCGCGCCCCCTCCGATCGCGCCAAAGAGCCCGACATACGTCTGATCGCGGCGGATGCCGAGGTTGCTGAGGCGGTAGCCGCCGCCGTCAAAGACAGCGACAAAGGGATTGGCAGGGTCGCCGATCGGCAGCCAGCCGCCGGCGCCGTCTTCATCCACCGGGAAATAATCGGGGTGGTGGTCTTCCGGGTCCAGGCGGTAGCCCCCTTCGCGGTCACCCGACCAGCTGGCTCCATCCTCATCGGCATCAAAGTCCAGGTCCGCTGTCAACTCATAGCCTCTGCACCTGCCCCCGGGACAGCCGAGAGAGTTGGCACCGGCATCGGCACCGGTTCTGTAGCCGGCGCCTTCCAAGTCGTGGCGCATGTTGTGCAGCATGGTCAGATTGCGAATCTCGATCAGGCCGTCGCCATCGCCGTCGACCGCGACCCTGAGACTGATGCGCTCGCTGTGTCGCCCGCCCTCGCTGTCTGTAGCGGTCAACTCGAAGACCAGGGGGGCGCCGGGAGCCGGCGCTATGAAGGTCGCCATGCGGGCGGTGGCGTCCATCAGGGTGACCGCTGTGCCCTCCAGTTGCCGCCAACTCCAGGACAGGATTGGAACGCGCTCAATTGCGATCGAGGCGCTGAGCGTGGCCATGGCGCCGAACTCCAGGCCTGTTGCCTGAAACCCTGCGGCGCTCAGGCTCAGGCCCAGCTGCCCCGGCAGCAGGGTGCCGCAGGCGCCGGCGGGAAACTGATCGCAGTCGAAGACGGCGCCTGCGCCGTCATAGTCGGCATAGTACAGTGCCGGAAGCTGACGGTTGGTGCCGAAATTCCAGGCGCCGAGGCTGGTCGCCAGCGTGTCCGTATTCCACAGATCTCCAGCATTCATTGAAGTCAGCTGAGCCGCAGCGCTGACCGGAGGGGAGCCGTCCGCTCCTGTGGACTCTTGGCCCATCACTTCGCCAAAGCCATAGCTCTGATTCCTGGAGCCTCCCATAACCAGCCCCACCAGCCCGCCGGCATGGTCATTGTTTCCGCCCCCGCCATCGGCATCGCCCGTAGCGTAGCTCGCCCTGATCGAGCCGCCTTGCTGAGAGCCCACCAGCCCGCCAACTCTGTCTTTGTTTCCGCCTCCGCCATCGGCAGCGGCCGTGGCATAGCTCGCCGTGATCACACCGCCACCCTGCTGGCCCACCAGCCCGCCGAAATTACCGAAAGTTCCGTTCCCGCCATCGACAGCTCCCGTGGCATAGCTCGCCGTGATCATACCGCTCTCCTGCAGGCCCACCAGCTTGCCAATGAATTCGTTATCACCAAAACCAAAACCGCCAACGGCGATGCCGGTGGCGTAGCTGGCGATGATCGAGCCTCCCACCTGCCGGCCCGCCAAGCCGCCGATGAACTTCAATGCATTGCTGGAACCCGTGTAATCCACCAAGTTGTCGACCAAGCCGAGATTGCGGATGGCCGCACCCTCTCCAATCCGGCCAAAGAGCCCAACCGACTCCTGTTCGCGACGGACGGCAAGATTGCGGATGCGGTGGCCGTTGCCGTCAAAGACGGCGACAAAGGCATCGCCGACGCCGCCGATCGGCCACCAGCCGCCGGCGCCCTCCTCATCCACCGGAAAATAATCGGCCTGGCTGTCCCCCGCATCCAGGCGATACCCGCTATCGCGGCTGCCCGACCAGCTGCTTCCATCGCCATCGGCATCAAAGTCCAGCTCCGCAGTCAACTCATAGCCTCTGCACCTGGCCCCGGGACAACCGAGGGAGTTCGGCACGGCCTCGGCGCCGCTCCTGTAGCTGGCGCCGGTCAGATCGTAGCGCATGTTGTGCAGCATGCTCAGGCTGTCGATTTCAATCAGGCCATCGCCATCGACATCGACAGCATGGGCTGAGACGCCGACAGAGATGCGGTCGCTGAGTCGCCTGTCGCTGTATTCGGCGGTCACCTCGAACACCAGGAGGGTGGCGGCGTCCGGCGCCGTAAAAGTCGCTACGGCAGTGTCCGCGCCCCTCAGATCGACCGGCGTGCCCTGCAGTTGCCGCCAACGCCAGGAGCGGACGGGGACGTGGCCAAATCGATCCGAGCCGGTGAGGCGGATCTCTGTGCCGATCATCACCGACGAAGGCCCGCCGGCGCTCAGCTGCTGCTGGCCCGGCAACAGCATGCCGCAGACAGCGACAAGGAACTGATCGCAGTCGAAGGCGGCGGCGGCGCCGTCATAGTCGGCATAGTTCAATGCCGGAAACTGCTCATTGGTGCCGAAATCCCAGGCATCGAGGGTGCCGCGACCGGCATCATGCCAATCCGATCCGGCATTGGCCCCGGTCAACCCGGCGGCACTGGACACGGGGGGAGCGCCATCCAACCCTATGGAGTTCCCGGCAATGGCCCTGCCAAAGCCATAGCTCTGACGGCTCGAGCCGCCTGTCCGCTGCCCGATCAGCCTGCCGGCAACGTCACCGCTGCCGCTCCCGGCATCGGCATCGCCGGTGGCATAGCTGGCCGTGATCGAGCCGCCGCTCTGCCGGCCCACCAGCCCGCCGGTGCTATCCTCTGTGCTGCCACCGGCATCGGCATCGCCGGTGGCATAGCTGGCCCTGATCGAGCCGCCGCTCTGCTGGCCCACCAAGCCGCCGACAGAACTCTCCTTCTGATCTATCACCTCAGTGGCGGCGCCGGTGGCATAGCTGGCCGTGATCGAGCCGCCGCTCTGCCAGCCCACCAGCCCCCCGCTGAAGTTGACAGCGGTACTGCTTCTCAAGCCAAAATCGACAGCGCCGGTGGCGTAGCTGGCCGTGATCGAGCCGCCCCTCTGCCGGCCCACCAGGCCGCCGCTTGTTCCCACGGTACTGAAGACGTGGCCGGTGGCACGGCTCTCCATGATCGAGCCGTCTGCCTGATAGCCCACCAAGCCGCCGGTATAACTGGGTTTCACGGAGGCTCTGTTACGGACATTGCCGGTGGCATAGCTGGCCCTGATCGAGCCGCCGTCCTGCTGCCCCACCAGGCCGCCGCCATAGTTAAAAATTCCATTTGGAACCTCGGTATAGCCCGTGGCATAGCTCGCCGTGATCGAACCCTCCTGCTGAAGGCCCACGAGCCCGCCAACGCGGAGGTTATTTCTGAAAGATCTGGCGGAGTTATACGCCAGGTTGTCGACCAGGCCGAGATTGCGGATGGCCGCACCTGTTCCAATCGCGCCAAAGAGGCCGATATAAGTAGTGTCCGTGCGGATGGCGAGATTGCGGATGCGGTAGCCGTTGCCTTCCAGGACGGCGGCAAAGGGATTGTCGTTATCGCCGATCGGCCGCCAGCCGCCGGCGCCCTCCTCATCCACCGGAAAATAATCGGCCTGGCTGTCCTCCGAATCCAGGCGATACCCCCCACCGATGGTGTCCGACCAGGTGCGGCCGTCGCCGTTGACATCAAAGTCGAGGTCCCCTGTCAGTTCATAGCCTTCGCAGGCGCCGGGGCAACTGTTGTTGACGCCGTCCGCCAGGCCAAAGGCCGTCCGGTAGAGGGCCTGGTCGCCCGCCGTGCCTGTCGGTGTGCCGTCGCCGTCCAGATCATGGCGCAGGGCGTTCAGTTGCCCGAGGCTGGTGATCTCGATCAGGCCATTGCCATCGCTGTCGGCCGTTGTCGTCTGCGCCTGGGAGACTCCGATCATGGCACAGAGCAGGGCGGAGGCGACGGCGCCGGCAAAATGGCGCCGGCAGCCGGCGGCTATCGAGGTCGCGGAAACGATCTTCATGTCCTCACAAGGGTCTTGCCCAACCAGCAGACCTGAGCGTTGAACGGAGCTCCCTCCCAGGAAGCGGCAGCGGGCGCCCGACCGGCCCTCCAGCCCTCCAGCCCTCGGGGGCAAGCCGGCCCTTCAGGGAGGGGGGGGGGGGGGGGCTTGACGGTGGCGAGAGCCTGTCCAAGTCAGGGCGCGAAGCAGGGCAGAGGCGACGGCGCCGGCAAAATGGCGCCGGCAGCCGGCTGTTCTCGAGGTCGCGGAAACGATCTTCATGTCATTACAAGGGTCTTGCCCAAAGCAAACCTGAGCGTTGAACGGAGCTCCCTCCCAAGAAGCGGTGGCGGGCGCCCGGCCGGCCCTCCAACCCTCGGGGACAAGCCGGCCCTTCAGGGGGGGAACTGGCCACTGGCCACTGGGGCCGCTGGAGTTGATGATCCCACTAAAGACAACCTCAGAGAATTGATGAGAGAGAGTAGGGCAATTGTACACCACCATACACCATATTTACTGTTTGGCGGCAACTCCGCCCGCTTGTGGACATGATTTTGCCGCTCAGTTCCAGCCCCCTCGGCGCCGCCCCGGCGACCGGCATCAGCCCGGCCCTGGCCGAGCAGGGCCCAAGCGGTACTCCGTCCGGACCGCGCCGGGGACGGCCCCGGCGACATCAAAAAGATCTGCTCGACACCGGCCCGGAACGGGCGCCCTCAGGCGGCAGCTGAGAGCCTGCTTCGGCGGCCTTCAGGGGCCGGAGCAGGCGCCGGCCCCTGCCGCTGAGGTCAGACTTCGGCGGCCTTCAGGGGCCGACAGAGGCGACGGCCGCGGCAGTTGAGGTCAGCTTCGGCGGCATTCAAGAGCCGACGGAGGCGACGGCCGCGGCAGAAGGCTCTTCCTCTGAGATGGAAACGGGAACCCCTTTGGATATTGACATCGCCATCGGCGTCTCAGCCTGTGTTCCTCAGAACCAGAGGATCACAGGGGCGGGAGCAAGGTTTATTGCAGGCCAGGAGGAGAACGGAGATTACGCACTGCTATGGGTGTCAGATTCGGAGCTAACAGCACAAACCGCATCAAGATACACTTTACTTGGCTGGGATACGGCCCCTCTTTCAACGGGATCGCTTGTCGAAACACTCCACCATGCGAAAGGGACTGCTCAAAATTATATGTGAGCAAGAGTTACCGGCCTTTCACACTTGTTCGATAATAACAGATATCATTGCTTCAACTCTTCTGGTTGTAGCCATTATGATGCTCATGCTGAAAGTGGCGGTATTGAAGGTGGCGCGTCAGGTTCCCCAATGTGGGTGAGAGCACAGAGTAATACATTAGTGGTTGGCGTAAATACTCACGGTTCTTATGATGATTGTAGCGTGCGTGTATCCAGATTTCGTAAAATTTTCGAAGATGGAAGAGTTGCGTGCGCACTTGAGCATGGTGATGCCTATTATCCTGATGGTGACAGTGGTTGTGATGACTCTGGCCGCCCGGCCTACAGCCGCGGGCAGCCCCCCCTCCCCTCACTCGGTGTCATTGATGTGACATGGCTGCTCCTTTTAGTCGTTGGTGTGGCCTTAAGCATGGCTCCGAACCTACCTACTACCCAAGGGGAAATCAAGCACGAGAGCTACAGGCCGATACTGAGAATTTGGGATCGGCTTTTTAACGCTAAAATGTATGGAAAATCGATTCCGGAATGTGACCCGATCGCCCGTTTGGGGTTCAAAGGTCTGGTGTTTTCCGATTTACAAAGCCTCAAGCAATACAAGGTCAAAATACGCCTACCCAAAAACCGCAATCACCTTATTGGCCAGCCAGGTCACGGTAAGAAAAGTTCACGGGGTTTTCGTTTGAAGGCTTGGGTCACGAACTCCCGCCAAGCACTTCGTTGAGATCAAGTAACCAAAAAGAGCGTCGACAACCGCAAGACAAGCCTCCGAGACCATCCTCAAACCCGCCTCAAAACCAAGGACAACTGCAATGAAACTCAGCCTCGCCACCTGGAACCTCTACTCCGGCATCGACTGGGAGGGCCTGCTCTCCTCCGCCCCCGCCGACATCGCGCCGAGCACCTGTTGAGCGGGGCCGAGCGCACGGACTTCCGCGTCCGCGCCCCGGCCGTCGCCGCCGACATCGCCGCCCACAGGCCCGATCTCATCGCCCTGCAGGAGCTCTCGCTCTACGGACTGAGCGCGCACCCGGCCCGCAGTCTCGACTTCCTGTCGCTGCTGCTCGACGCCCTGACAGCGGCGAACTGCCCCTATGAAGCGGTCGGCCTGTGGCAGGGCTTTGAGGGCGAGTTGCCGCTGGCCGACACCGGCGGCTCCCTCGGCTATCAGGACCGCCAGGCCATGCTGCGCCGTCTCGACTCGCCTGTCAACGCAGCCGAGATGCGGCCATTGACCTATCAGAACACCCACACGGCAAAAATCGGGGGCTTTCCCCCCCCTGCCCGTGCCCCGCGGCGGCCTGATCGGCACCTTTATGGCCGCGGAAAAGCGCTTGGGCCTGGCCGCCACCTACATCGAGTTCCCCAGCGACGACGAGGCCGCCGCCGTCCAGCACCGCCAGAGCGAGGAGTTGCTGGCCGCCCTGGACGCGCTCGGCGAAGTCGACGCCTGCTTTGTCGTCGGCGATTTCAACAGCCCGCCTGCATTCGGCGCGGCAGACGCCCACGCGACCCTCCTCGCCGCCGGCTTCTCCGACGGGGTCGCCGGCGCCGCCGACGCCGACGCCGGCCCCACCGCCGGCCGCTCCGCCGCCCTCGACAGCCCCGGCGACGAGCTCAGCCAGCGCATCGACCACATCTTCAGCCGCGGCCCGGCCGCCGCCGTCCAGTCCCGTCGCCTCGGCATCGACCCCGGGTGCCGCCGCCCCCTGCCCTCTCAGGTCCAGCTCTGGCCGTCCGATCACGCCGGCGTCGTCGTGCGCTTTGAGCTCTAGCCATGCAGGCGGCGATTTCCCCGACCAAGCCACAGGCCCCGACAGAGGCCACGAGGCAGCCTCAGGATTGATTTATAATGAACTCAGGCGCGGAGAGATGGCTGAGTGGTCGAAAGCGCTCCCCTGCTAAGGGAGTATGGGGGAAACCTCATCGAGGGTTCGAATCCCTCTCTCTCCGCCATTTATTCAATTCCAGGCCCTGTGATTTTTCAGGCCCGAACCGACGGCACACCATCAATGAAAATCATCTTCAGCCGCAAGGGCTTCGACTCCGGGTCGGGCGGCGCGCCTTCGCCCATCATCGACGGCCGGCCGACAAGCCTGCCGATCCCGACGTTGCAGATGCCATCGATAACAACCTATGCCGATCTCGGGCTGGGCGCCATCGTCGAACAGGTCACGAGGCATATTAAGGCTGGGAAGGGACGAATTGCCGGCGCGAGCCTCTGCCACCATGATCCCATGTTTGAAGGGGGCCGCTGCGCCTTCGGCCAGTCTGGTGCAGCCCAGGGACATCTCAGCAACAACGGCATCGGTGCCGGCGACGTCTTTCTGTTCTTCGGCCTTTTCGCCAATCTGGACGACAACGATCGGCATCACCGCATCTTCGGCTACCTGAAGGTTGAGGAAGTGATGAAGCCCGGACCTGATCCGACGCCCGCAAGCCAGCCGGACAGCTTCACGCGCCGGCACCCCCATACCCTTCCGATTAAAAAACCCAACAACACGATTTACGTCGGGCCAGGCCGCGTCGCCACCTCTGCGGCCTCCGGCCTGCGCCTGTCGATTCCCAGGAAGTCCCGCGGCGGTTGGAGCCGTTGGCGGGTTCCGCCCTGGCTCCGCGAAGCCGGATTGACCTGTCACAAAAAACCGGGCAGTTGGAGCGACGACGGCACCACTCTTCAGACCGTGTCTCCAAGCCAGGAATTCATCTCAGACATCAGCGGGCGCCTGGACGCAAACGCCTGGCTCGACCGCATTCTGTCGATAATCTGTGCCGAGCCCCAGAAAGCAGGATCAGATGGATGACCCGGAAATTGCCATCGTCGTGCTCTGCCGGCAGCAGTTCAAGAATTTGAATGATCCCAGGAACGATTTGTTGCGGAGCTTCGGAGGTTTCGGCTGGGCGGGATGCTGCCCTCGCCAAAATCCGGTGAAACCGAGCAAAATGAAAAGCTGTTGTCCTTGTCTGCTTTATCTCGAAGGGATGAAGGCCGAGCCTTGTTCAGGCCAGGCGGGACAGCTTACCGGATCGGAATTGCCGCTGACTTCAAGGGCGGGATCGTCCCCGGTTTTACTGGTGGGGGATCGGGCGCCGCCGCAAGCCAGGCAGAAACGGCAATGCGAACAAGGCCAGAGCCAGCGGATTCAGGGAACCGCCGCCGCCGCCGCCGCCGCCAGTGCCGCCGCCACCGCTGCTGCCGCCGGCGCCGGCGCGCCCTTGACCGGGCAACAGCGTGCCGTTGTGTGCCAGGGCCGGAAATTGGGCGCCGGTGCCGAAATCCCAATCGATGTCGCTCCAGCCTTGCCCGGCATTATCCTTGGTCAGATCAACGACTTCTTCCACCCCCTCAGGCAGGGGAGTCCCCTGCGAGCCGAAGGACTCCCCCCCGTCCACCTGGCCAAAACCATAGCTCGCGATGATGGAGGCCGTGATCTGTCCGCCGCCTGCCAGCGCGCCCAACAGCGCGCCGACGCTATCATCGCCCTCCCCGCCGGAAGCATGACCCGAGGCGTAACTGGCGACAATTGAACCCGTGCCGCGCCCGCCCAACAGTTCGCCGACCAGCGCACCGACCACATCATTGCCGGCCCCGCCCCTGGCAGGGCCCCTGGCGTAGCTTGACCGGATGCTGCCGTACTGAACGCCCACCAGCCCGCCAACCACATCATTGCCGGCCCCGCCCCCGGCTTCGCCCGTGGCGTAGCTCGTCCTGATCGATCCGCCCTCCTGCCAGCCCACCAGCCCGCCGACGTCGTCATTGTTTCCGTCCCCGCCATCGGCAGCGCCCGTGGCGTAGCTTGCCGTAATCGAACCGTCGGACTGCCAGCCCACCAGACCGCCGACGTCGTCACTGTTTCCGTCCCCGCCATCGGCAGGGCCAGTGGCGTAGCTTGCCGTGATCGAACCGCCGGACTGCAAGCCCACCAGCCCGCCGACATAGTCCTCATTTCCGTCCCCGCCATCGGCAGGGCCAGTGGCGTAGCTTGCCGTGATCGAACCGCCGTCCTGCCTGCCCACCAGGCCACCAATGTATCTGTTGCCATCGCTGGAACCCGTGTAATCCGCCAGATTGTCAACCAAGCCGAGATTGCGGATGACTGCACCTGCTCCAATCTCCCCAAAGAACCCAATATAAGCAGTGTCCGTGCGGACGGCAAGGTTGCTGATGGTGTGGCTGTTGCCTTCAAAGACGGCGGCAAAGGGATTGTATCGATCGCCGATCGGCTGCCAGCCGCCGGCGCCGTTCTCCACTGGAAAATAATCGTCCCGGCTGTCTGCTGCATCCAGGCTGTAACTCCCATCGGCGTTGGCCGACCAAGTGCGGCCGTCGCCATCGCCATCAAAGTTCAGGGGCCCCATCAACTCGTAGCCCCGGCAGCCCCCGTCGGGGCAGCCATCGCTGTTGCCGGCCGAGGCGGCTCTGTCCCTGTAGCCCGTGCCCTCCAGGTTGTAGCGCATGTTGTGCAGACCGACCAGGCTGTAAAGCTCGATCAGGCCATCGCCATCGCGATCCGCCTTGACCCTCACCGCGATGCTGTCGCT
This sequence comes from Candidatus Porifericomitales bacterium, assembly GCA_965237735.1. Lineage (GTDB taxonomy): Bacteria > Pseudomonadota > Gammaproteobacteria > CBDEFV01 > CBDEFV01 > CBDEFV01. The sequence goes on from CBDEFV010000007.1 coordinate 541,838, forward strand.
GTAGCGACGGCCATCCACGCCTGTGGCGGTCAGTTCAAACCGCAGGCGGGTGCTGGCCGACAGCACCCTGAAGACGGTTTCGCGGGCGCTGCCGTCGCTCAGGGCGACCTCGATCCCTTCCAGCTGCCGCCAACTCCAGGAACGGATCGGGACGCGGCCAAACCCCAGCGAACCGAGAAGCCTGACGGTTTCGCCGACCTCCACTGCCGACGAGGGCCCACCGGCGCTCGCCTCCGCCTGAGCCTCCTGACCGGGCAGCAGGGTGCCGCAGGCGCCGGCCGGGAACCGGTCGCAATTGAAGGCGACGCCAGCGCCGTCGTAGTCGGCGTAGTTCAGCGCCGGAACCTGGATCTCGTCGCCGAAATCCCAGGCGCCCAGGGTCTGGCTGTCGGCCGCGTTCCAAGCTGAGCCGGCATTGGCTGCGCTCAGCTGAGCCGCGCTGGACACTCCGGCAGGCTTTGCGCTGCCCTGCGACGGCCCGCCCTGGTCCGCAGGGGTCTCGTGACCGATGGCCTCGCCAAAGCCATAACTCACCGTGATCGTCCCAGTGCTCCGCGCACCCACCAGCCCGCCAGCCGCATCATCCTCTCCTTCCCCGCCGTCGGCATCACCTGTGGCGTAGCTCGCCGTGATCATCGAACTGCCATTCTGCAAGCCCACCAGCCCGCCAGCCGCATCATCCTCTCCTTCCCCGCCGTCGGCATCACCTGTGGCGTAGCTCGCCGTGATCATCGAACTGCCATTCTGCAAGCCCACCAGCCCGCCAGCCGCATCATCCTCTCCTTCCCCGCCGTCGGCATCACCTGTGGCGTAGCTCGCCGTGATCATCGAACTGCCATTCTGCAAGCCCACCAGCCCGCCAGCCGCATCATCCTCTCCTTCCCCGCCGTCGGCATCACCTGTGGCGTAGCTCGCCGTGATCATCGAACTGCCATTCTGCAAGCCCACCAGCCCGCCGACCCTGTCCCTGTCTCCATCCCCGCCAGCGGCAGCGCCCCTGGCATGGCTCGCCGTGATCGAGCCTCCACTCTGGAAGCCCACCAGCCCGCCGACAATATCTACATCTCCATCCCCACCAGCGGCAGCGCCCGTGGCATAGCTCGCCGTGATCACGCCGCCGTACTGCCGGCCCACCAGCCCACCAATGTTGTTTTCATTATTGCTGGAACCCGTGTAATCCGCCAGATTGTCGATCAGGCCGAGATTGCGGATGACCGCTCCGCTTTCAATCGCGCCAAAGAACCCGACATCAGTCGTGTCCGTGCGGATGGCCAGATTGCTGAGGCGGTAGCCGTTGCCTTCAAAGACGGCGGCAAAAGGATTGTATAGATCGCCGATCGGCTGCCAGCCGCCGGCGCCCTCCTCATCCACCGGAAAATAATCGGCCTGGCTGTCCCCCAAATCCAGGACATAGCCCTCATCGCTGTTGCCCGACCAGGTGGCTCCATCCTCATCGCCATCAAAGTCCAGATGCGCCTCCAGTTCATAACCCCTGCAGAGGTCGGCGGGACAACCAAAGCTGTTGGCAAACGAGCCGGGGCCGCTTCTGTAGCTGGTGCCTTCCAGGTTGTAGCGCATGTTGTGCAGCATGGTCAGACTGCGAATCTCGATCAGCCCGTCGCCGTCGCTGTCAACCCTATCGATACTCTCGACAGCGACGCTGAGGCGGTCGCTGTACTGATGCCCTTCGCTGTCCGTGACGATCAGCTCGAACTCCAACATCAAGCGCTCTCTGGTCAACGGCGCCAGGAAACTCGCCCGCGGGCCGTCGGCTCCGCTCAGGGCGACCTCAGGGCCGCTCAGCTGCCGCCAGCTCCAGGATGCGACCGTGACGCGGTCAAACCCCAGCGAGCCGATGAGTTCGGCGGTATCGCCGAACTCCACTGCCGAGGGGCCGCCGGCGCTCGCGGCGTCCTGGCCCGGCAACAGGGTGCCGCAGGCGTCCACCGGGAACTGGTCGCAGTCGAAGACGGCGCCGGCGCCGGCGCCGTCGTAGTCGGCATAGTTCAACGCCGGCAACTGCTCATCGGTGCCGAAATCCCAGGCGCCCAGGGTCTGGCTGTCGGCCGCGTTCCAGGCCGAGCCGGCATTGGCGGCGCTCAGCTGGGTCGCGCCCGTGATCGCCTGGTTCCCGCCGGGCCCGGACACGACAGGCTTGACGGAGCCGTCGCTCCCCAGGCTCTCATCGCCCATCACTCTGCCAAAGCCATAGCTCGCCCTGATCAAACCGGACTGCTGCGCGCCCACCAGCCTGCCGACGAAGTTGGAGGAACCTCTGCCACTATTGACCGCGCCCGTGGCGTAACTCGCCGTGATCATACCGTCATTCAGGAAGCCCACCAGACCGCCGCCGACCCTATCACCATTGACCGCGCCCGTGGCGTAGCTGGCCGTGATCCAGCCGCCTCGCTGCTCGCTCACCAGACCGCCGGCATCATCACCATTGACCGCGCCCGTGGCGTAGCTGGCCGTGATCATACCGCTCTCCATCAAGCCCACCAGACCGCCGCCGAGACGGCCACCACAATTGACGGCACCCCTGGCATAGCTTGCCGTGATCTCACCGTCTTCCTGCCGGCCCACCAGCCCGCCGCCCCTGCCACCGACGGAACAATTGACAACGCCCGTGGCGTAGCTCGCCGTGATCTCACCGTCTTCCTGCCGGCCCACCAGCCCGCCGACCTCGTCTTCGTCGCCGCCCCTGCTAGTGGCATCGCCTGTGGCGTAGCTCACCCTGATCAAGCCGCCTCTCTGAAGACCCACCAGCCCGCCGACAGAAGCAAAACCTCCACCCCCGCCATCGGCAGCGCCCGTGGCGTAGCTCCCTGTGATCGAGCCGTCCTGCTGCTCGCCCACCAGCCCGCCGACAGAATCCAACTCTCCACCCCCGCCATCGGCGGCGCCCGTGGCGTAGCTCGCCGTGATCGAACCACCGTTCTGCTGGCCCACCAGACCACCAATGTATATGTGGCCTTCACTGGAACCCGTGTAATCCGCCAGGTTGTCAACCAGGCCGAGATTGCGAATGGCCGCGCCCTCCCCAATCGCGCCGAAGAGCCCGACAAAAGCTTGACCGCGGCGGACGGCGAGATTGCTGATGGTGTGGCTGTTGCCGTCAAAGACTGCGACAAAGGGGTTTTCGCCGGCGCCGACCGGCTGCCAGCCGCCCCCGCCTTCGGCATCCACCTCAAAGTAAGGAGCCATGCTGTCATCCTGATCCAGGCTGTATCCCAAGCTGCTGGTGCCCGACCAGGCGGCTCCGTCCCCGTCCCGATCAAAGTCCAGGTCCCGGGTCAACTCATAACCGATGCAACCCGACGCCGGGCAGCCTGTGGCATCCTCAAACACAGCAGCGCTGTCTTCATAGACTGTGCCGATCAGCTTGTGGCGCAGGCCCATGTCGTAGAGCAGGGTCAGATCGTCGATTTCGATCAAGCCATCGCCATCCTCATCGACGAGGGGCGCCAACAGAATGATGGTCACGCGGTCGGCGTACTGATCGCCATTGCTGGCTGTGGCGGTCAGCCTGAACACCAGAGGCTCTCTTCCGGCCGCCGGTTGCGGTGCTGTGAAACTCGTTTCGCGGGCCCCGGCATCGTTCAGGGGGACCTCGGGACCCTGCAACTGCTGCCAACTCCAGGTCAACGATTCGGTCGAGACGCGGCCAAATCGGATCGAGCCGATCAGGGTAACGACCAGGCCGGGCTGCACTGCCGAGGAGTCGCCCGCGCTCACCTCGGTCTGGCCCGGCAAGAATCTGGTGCAGGCGCCCGCGGGGAACTGATTACAGTTGAAGGCGCTCCCAGTGTCGTCATAGTCGGCATATTTCAGGGCCGGGATCTGGGACCCGGTGCCGAAGTCCCAGGCGCCGAAGGTGTAGCTGTCGGCCGCATTCCAGGCCGTTCCCGCATTGGCTGCGGTCAGCTGAGCCGCCCTGGACACTCCCTCGGGGGGAGTGCCTGCAACTCCCCTGTATTCGCCGCCCACAACCCTGCCAAACCCATAGCTCGCCCTGATCGAGCCGAGGTTCGACCAGCCCACCAGCCCGTCGACAGATTCAAAAGCTCCATCCCCGCCGTCGGCATCGCCCGTGGCGTAGCTCGCCGTGATCGAACCATCTCCCTGAGAGCCCACCAGGCCGCCAACCCGATCCCCATCGCCAGCCCTGCCATTGGCATCGCCCGTGGCGTAACTCGCCCTGATCGAACCATCTTCCTGAGAGCCCACCAGGCCGCCGACCCGATCCCCATCGCCAGCCCTGCCATTGGCATCGCCCGTGGCGTAGCTCGCCGTAATCGAACCGCCGGACTGCCAGCCCACCAGGCCGCCGACCCCATCCTCATTGCCACCCCCGCCATCGGCAGTGCCCGTGGCGTAGCTCGCCGTGATCGAAGAACCTTTGCCCTGCAAGCCCACCAGGCCACCGACAAAATCATAGTTTCCATCCCCGCCATCGGCAGGGCCCGTGGCATAGCTCGCCGTGATCGAACCGCCGTTCTGCCGGCCCACCAGGCCGCCAATGAAAACCTCCTCATCGCTGGAACCGGTGTAATCCGCCAGATTGTCAACCAGGCCGAGATTGCGGATGACTGCACCTGCTCCAATCACCCCAAAGAGCCCGATATAAGCAGTGTCCGTGCGGACGGCAAGGTTGCTGATGGTATGGCTGTTGCCGTCAAAGACTGCGACAAAGGGGTTTTCGCCGCCGATCGGCCGCCAGCCGCCGGCGCCATCCCCATCCACCGGAAAATAATCGGCCTGGCGGTCCTCTGAATCCAGGCGATAGCTCTGCCCGCTGCGCGACCAGGTGCGGCCGTCGCCGTTGACATCAAAGTCGAGGTCCCCTGTCAGTTCATAGCCTTCGCAGTCGCCGGCGCAACTGTTGTTGGCGCCGTCCGCCAGGCCAAAGGCCGTCCGGTAGAGGGCCTGGTCGCCCGCCGAGCCTGTCGGCGTGCCGTCGCCGTCCAGATCATGGCGCAGGGCGTTCAGTTGCCCGAGGCTGGTGATCTCGATCAGTCCATTGCCATCGCTGTCGGCCGTTGTCGTCTGCGCCTGGGAGACTCCGATCATGGCACAGAGCAGGGCGGAGGCGACGGCGCCGGCAAAATGGCGCCGGCAGCCGGCGGCTCTCGAGGTCGCGGAAACGATCTTCATGTCCTCACAAGGGTCTTGCCGAAAGCAGACCTGAGCGTTGAACGGAGCTCCCTCCCAGGAAGCGGCAGCGGGCGCCCGGCCGGCCCTCCAGCCCTCGGGGGCAAGCCGGCCCTTCAGGGAGGGGGGGGGGGGGGGGGGGGCTGGCCACTGGCCACTGGGGCCGCTGGAGTTGATGATCCCACTAAAGACAACCTCAGAGAATTGATGAGAGAGAGTAGGGCAATTGTACACCACCATACACCATATTTACTGTTTGGCGGCAACTCCGCCCGCTTGTGAACATGATTTTGCCGCTCAGTTCCAGCCCCCTCGGCGCCGCCCCGGCGACCGGCATCAGCCCGGCCCTGGCCGAGCAGGGCCCAGGCGGTACTCCGTCCGGACCGCGCCGGGGACGGCCCCGGCGACATCAAAAAGATCTGCTCGACACCGGCCCGGAACGGGCGCCCTCAGGCGGCAGCTGAGAGCCTGCTTCGGCGGCCTTCAGGGGCCGACAGAGGCGACGGCCGCGGCAGTTGAGGTCAGATTCGGCGGCATTCAAGAGGCAACGGCCGCGGCAATTGATGTCACACTTCGGCGACATTCAGGGGCTGGCGGAGGCGCCGGCCGCAGCAGCTGAGGTCAGAATTCGGCGGCAGTCAGGAGCCGGCGGAGGCGACGGCCGCGGCCGCTGAGGTCAGAATTCGGCGGCATTCAGGAGGCGACGGAGTCTATGACCGCGGCCGCTGAGGTCAGACTTTGACGGCATTCAGGAGGCGGAGGAGGCGACGACCGCGGCCGCTGAGGTCAGAATTCGGCGGCATTCAGGGGCTGGCAGAGGCGACGACCGGGGACAGGGCCGCCGGCGCCGCCAGCCGAGCAGGAGCGGCAGCGCCAAAACAACCAGCCCCCAAGGGCCCATGGAGCCACCACCGCCGCCCCGCCCGCCGCCGGCGCCGCCGCCGCCCTCGGGGTCGCGCTGGCCCGGCACCAGGGTACCGCAGGCCCTGAGGGGGAAATGACTGCAGTCGAAGACCGGCCCGGCGCCGTCATAATCGGCATAGTTCAGCGCCGGAACCTGCTTGTCGGTGCCGAAATCCCAGGCCCCCAGGGTGTGGCTGTCGGCACTGTTCCAGGCCGACCCGGCACTGCTCCCGGTCAGCTGGGCCGCGCCGGGCACGATCAGGGTGCTCGTGCCATACCCCTCGGTCTCCCCCTCGACCCTGCCAAAGCCATAACTCGCCGTGACCGCACCGGACGACTGAACGCCCAGGAGCCCGCCGACCTGATCACCGCCGCCTTCACCGCCAGCGGCGGCGCCCGTGGCGTAACTCGCCCTGATCGAACCGCCGGACTGCCGGCCCACCAGCCCGCCGACCTGATCCTCGGCGCCACCGCCGCCAGCGGCAGCGCCCGTGGCATAGCTCGCCGTGATCAAACTCTCGCCAGACTGAACGCCCACCAGGCCGCCGACCCGATCCGCGGCGCCTTCACCGCCAGCGACAGCGCCCGTGGCGTAGCTCGCCGTGATCGAACCGCCTTCCTGAGAGCCCACCAGGCCGCCGACCCGATCCCCGGCGCCTTCGCCGCCAGCGACAGCCCCCGTGACGTAACTCGCCGTGATCGAGCCGCTGCTCTGCCGGCCCACCAGGCCGCCAATGAAAGCAGCAGCGCTGGAGCCGGTGTAGTCCGCCAGGCTGTCGATCAGGCCGAGGCTGCGGATGGCCGCCTCCTCCGCAATGACGCCAAAAAGCCCGACATAAACAGTAGCGGCCGTGCGGATGGCGAGGTGGCGAATGCCGTGGCCGGCGCCGTCAAAAACGGCGACAAAGGGAGCGCTTTCGTCGCCGATCGGCTGCCAGCCGCCGGCGCCGTTCTCCACTGAAAAATAATCGTCCCGGCCGTCATCTGCATCCAGGCTGTAACTCCCATCGGCGTTGTCCGACCAAGTTCCATCGCCGTCCGTATCAAAGTCCAGATGCTCCATCAGCTCATAGCCAAAGCAGCCTCCGCCTTCGGGGCAGCCCGAACTGTCCCCCGCCGAGGCGGTGCCGGTGCTGTAGCTCGTGCCGGCCAAGTCGTAGCGCATGTTGTGCAGATCGGTCAGGCTGTAAAGCTCGATCAGGCCATCGCCGTCCCTGTCGGCCGGGGTCTCGACACTGAGGACGATGCGGTCGCTGTAGCGACGCCCTTCGCTGTCCGTGGCGCTCAACTCGAACACCAGGGGCTCTCTGGCCCCCGGCGCGGCAAAATTCGTCGCACGGGCGCCGGCATTGCCAAGGGGGACCTCGGGACCCTCCAGTTGCTGCCAGCTCCAGGAGGCAATCCGGACGCGGCCAAATTCAAGTGAACCCCTGAGATCGACGGTCTCGCCGGGGGCTACTGTCCGAGGCCCTGCGGCGATCACGGCGTCCTGCCCCGGCAGCAGGGTGCCGCAGGCGGGCAACTGGCCGCAGTCGAAGACGGCGCCGCCGCCGTCATAGTCGGCATAGTTCAGCGCCGGAATCTGCTCATCGGTGCCGAAATCCCAAGCACCCAAGGTGGTGGCCACTGTATCCGTCTTCCAGTAGTCTCCGGCATTGATTGCGGTCAGCTCGGTCGCCGTGCTGACCGGAGGGTGGGCGGAGCCATCCGACCCCTGGTTCTCTCCGTCCGCCCCGCCAAAGCCATAGCTCTCGATGACTGTGCCTTTCCGATCGCCCACCAACCCGCCGACACGGTCAGCGACGCCGTTCCCGCCCGCGGCCGCGCCCCTGGCGTAACTCGCCCTGATCGAACCGCCGGACTGCCGGCCCACCAGCCCGCCGACCTGATCCTCGTCGCCTTCGCCGCCATCGGCGGCGCCCAAGGCGTAACTCGCCGTGATCAAACCCTCACCAGACTGAACGCCCGCCAGCCCGCCGACCTGATCACCATCGCCGCCCCCTCCGGCGGCAGCGCCTCTGGCGTAGCTCGCCGTGATCGAACCGCCTTCCTGAGAGCCCACCAGACCGCCGACACGGTCATCACTGTCCTCCCCGCCAGCGGCAGCCCCCCTGGCGTAGCTCGCCGTGATCAGGCCGCCATCCTGAGATCCCACCAGACCACCGACACGGCCACCCCTGCCGTCCCCGCCAGCAGCGGCGCCCGTGGCGTAGCTCGCCCTGATCAAACCCTCGCCAGACTGAACGCCCGCCAGCCCGCCGACCCGATCCTCGTTGCCTTCACCGCCAGCGACAGCGCCCGTAGCGTAGCTCTCCGTGATCAGACCGCTGTCCTGTCGGCCCACCAGCCCGCCGACACTATCAAGCTCGCCGTCGCCGCCATCGGCGGCGCCACTGGCGTAGCTCGCCATGATCAGACCGCCATCCTGACTGCCCACCAAACCGCCGACCCGATCTTCGTTGCCTTCACCGCCAGCGACAGCACCCCCGGCATAGCTCGCCGTGATCGAACCGCCTTCCTGAGAGCCCACCAGGCCGCCGACCCGATCCCCGGCGCCTTCACCGCCAGCGACAGCGCCCCCGGCATAGCTCGCCGTGATCGAACCGCCTTCCTGAGAGCCCACCAGGCCGCCGACCCGATCCCCGGCGCCTTCGCCGCCAGCGACAGCCCCCGAAACGTAACTCGCCGTGATCACGCCGCCGTTCTGCCGGCCCACCAAGCCACCGATGAAAATCTCCTCATCGCTGGAACCCGTGTAATCCGCCAGATTGTCGATCAGGCCGAGATTGCGGATGGCCGCTCCGCTTCCAATCACGCCAAAGAACCCGACATCAGTCGTGTCCGTGCGGATGGCCAGATTGCTGAGGCGGTAGCCGTTGCCTTCAAAGACGGCGGCAAAAGGATTGAATCGATCGCCGATCGGCTGCCAGCCGCCGGCGCCGTTTTCATTCACCGGAAAATAGTCGGGATGGCGGTCATCCGGGTCCAGGCGGTAGCCCCCTTCGCTGTCGCCCGACCAGGTTCCATCGCCGTCCGTATCAAAGTCCAGATGCTCCATCAGTTCATAGCCCAAGCAGCCCCCCTCTTCGGGGCAGCCCGAGCTGTCCCCCGCCGAGGCGGGGCCGCTCCTGTAACTGGTGCCTGCCAGGTTGTAGCGCATGTTGTGCAGATCGATCAGGTTGTACACCTCGATCAGGCCGTCCCCGTCATTGTCGGCCCGAAGCCCCGCAACAGCAAGGCTGATGAGGTCGCTGTAGTGACGGCCCTCGCTGTCCGTGGCGCTCAGCCTGAACACCAGGGGCTGCCGGGACCTCGGCGCCGTGAAACTCGCCTCCCGGGCCCCGGCGTCGCTCAGGCTGACCTCGGCGCCGGCCAGCCGCTGCCAACTCCAGGAGACGATGGTGACGCGGCCGGCTTCAAGCGTGCCGACGAGCCGCACCTCTTGGCCCGGCTCCACCTCTGAAGGCCCGCTGGCGCTGACATACGCCTGGCCTGGTATCGGGGCGCCGCAGGCAGCGACGGGGAACTGGCTGCAGTCGAAGACCGGGCCGGCGCCGTCATAGTCGGCATAGTTCAGCACCGGGGGAACTTGGCTCCCGTCGTCGAAAGACCAGGCGCCAAGGGTGGCGGCCAGCGTGTCCGTATTCCAGATCCCTCCGGCATTCATCAGCCTCAGCTGAGCCGCCGCGCCAACAGGAGGGGAGCCATCCGACCCGGCGATCTCGCCCGTCGCCACGCCAAAGCCATAGCTTGCCATGATCAGGTCGACATTCTGCATGCCTGTCAGTCCGCCGACAGCATCCTCGCCGCCTCCGCCATCGGCAGCGCCTGTGGCGTAACTCGCCCTGATCGTAGCGGAACCCTGAGCCCGGCCCACCAGACCGCCGACACTGTCGTCATCGCCCCCGCCCGCGGCTGCACCCCTGGCGTAACCCGCCGTGATCAACGCGGAACCCTGAGCCCGGCCCACCAACCCGCCGACACTGTCGTCGCCGTCCCCGCCCGCGGCGGCGCCCCTGGCGTAGCTCGCCGTGATCGAACTGCCATCCAGCAAGCCCACCAGCCCACCGACAGCATCCTGTCCGCCGTCGCCGCCATCGGCGGCGCCCCTGGTATAGCTCGCCGTGATCAAAGCGGAACCCTGAGCCCGGCCCACCAGGCCGCCGACGCTGTCGTCGCCGTCCCCGCCCGCGGCGGCGCCCCTGGCATGGCTCGCCCTGATCGAACCGCCATTGAGAAAGCCCACCAGGCCGCCGACAGAATCCATGTCTCCATCCCCGCCATCGGCGGCGCCCGTGGCGTAACTCGCCGTGATCAAAGCGGAACCGTCGGCCCGACCCACCAGCCCGCCGACACTGTCGTCATCGCCCCCGCCCGCGACGGCGCCCCTGGCGTAACTCGCCGTGACCAAAGCGGAACCCTGAGCCCGGCCCACCAGGCCGCCGACACTGTCGTCATCGCCCCCGCCCGCGGCGGCGCCCGTGGCGTAACTCGCCCTGATCAAAGCGGAACCGTCAGCCCGGCCCACCAACCCGCCGACGCTGTCGTCGCCGTCCCCGCCCGCGGCGACGCCCCTGGCATGGCTCGCCCTGATCGAACCGCCATTGAGAAAGCCCACCAGGCCGCCGACAGAATCCAAATCTCCACCCCCGCCATCGGCCGGGCCCGTGGCGTAGCTGAGGCTGATGGTGCCCGTCTCCTGCCTGCCCACCAGGCCACCGATGAAAATCTCCTCATCGCCGGAACCCGTGTAATCCGCCAGGTTGTCAACCAGACCGAGGTGGCGGATGGCCGCACCGCTTCCAATCGCGCCAAAAAACCCGACATAAACAGTCTCCATGCGGATGGCAAGATTGCTGATGGTGTGGCTGTTGCCTTCAAAGACGGCGGCAAAGGGACTGTTGTCATCGCCGATCGGCTGCCAGCCGCCAGCGCCGTTCTCCACTGGAAAATAATCGTCCCGGCTGTCTGCTGCATCCAGGCTGTAACTCCCATCGGCGTTGGCCGACCAGGTGCGGCCGTCGCCATCGCCATCAAAGTTCAGGGGCCCCATCAACTCGTAGCCCCGGCAGCCCCCGTCGGGGCAGCCATCGCTGTTGCCGGCCGAGGCGGCTCTGTCCCTGTAGCCCGTACCCTCCAGGTTGTAGCGCATGTTGTGCAGACCGACCAGGCTGTAAAGCTCGATCAGGCCATCGCCATCGCGATCCGCCTTGACCCTCACCGCGATGCTGTCGCTGTAGCGACGGCCATCCACGCCTGTGGCGGTCAGTTCAAATCGCAGGCGGGTGCTGGCCGACAGCACCCTGAAGGCGGTTTCGCGGGCGCTGCCGTCGCTCAGGGCGACCTCGAGCCCTTCCAGCTGCCGCCAACTCCAGGAACGGATCGGGACGCGGCCAAACCCCAGCGAACCGAGAAGCCTGACGGTTTCGCCGACCTCCACTGCCGACGAGGGCCCACCGGCGCTCGCCTCCGCCTGAGCCTCCTGACCGGGCAGCAGGGTGCCGCAGGCGCCGGCCGGGAACCGGTCGCAATTGAAGGCGACGCCAGCGCCGTCGTAGTCGGCGTAGTTCAGCGCCGGAACCTGGATCTCGTCGCCGAAATCCCAGGCGCCCAGGGTCTGGCTGTCGGCCGCGTTCCAAGCTGAGCCGGCATTGGCCGCGCTCAGCTGAGCCGCGCTGGACACTCCGGCAGGCTTTGCGCTGCCCTGCGACGGCGGCCCCGGCCCGTCCGGCCCCGGCCCGTCCGGCCCCACAGGGCGCTCGTGACCGATGGCCTCGCCAAAGCCATAGCTGCCATAGCTGCTCACCGTGATCGTCTCGGTCGCGTTGCCCACCAAGCCGCCGACAGAATCTAAATCTCCATCCCCGCCATCGGCTGCGCCTGTGGCATAGCTCGCCGTGATCGAAGAACCTTTGCGCCCCGAGCCCACCAGCCCGCCGACAAGGTCCTCATCTCCATCCCCGCCATCGGCAGCGCCCGTAGCATAGCTCGCCGTGATCGAACCGCCATTGAGATAGCCCACCAGACCGCCGACCCTGTCCAGGTTTCCATCCCCGCCATCGGCATCGCCCGTAGCATAGCTCGCCGTGATCGAACCGCCAAGCTGATCGCCCACCAGCCCGCCGACAGCATCAAAAGTTCCATCCCCGCCATCGGCAGCGCCCGTGGCGTAGCTCGCCGTGATCACGCCGCCGAACTGCCAGCCCACCAGCCCGCCGACAGTATCTATTTCTCCATCCCCGCCATCGGCAGCGCCCGTGGCGTAGCTCGCCGTGATCACGCCGTTCTGCCGGCCCACCAGCCCGCCGACACGATCCAAACTTCCATCCCCGCCATCGGCAGCGCCCGTGGCATGGCTCGCCGTGATCACGCCGCCGTTCTGCCGGCCCACCAGCCCACCAATGTTGTTTTCATTATTGCTGGAACCCGTGTAATCCGCCAGATTGTCGATCAGGCCGAGATTGCGGATGACCGCTCCGCTTCCAATCACGCCAAAGAACCCGACATCAGTCGTGTCCGTGCGGATGGCCAGATTGCTGAGGCGGTAGCCGTTGCCTTCAAAGACGGCGACAAAGGGATTGTCGTTGTCACCGATCGGCCGCCAGCCGCCGGCGCCCTCCTCATCCACCGGAAAATAATCGGCCTGGCTGTCCCCCAAATCCAGGACATAGCCCTCATCGCTGTTGCCCGACCAGGTGGCTCCATCCTCATCGCCATCAAAGTCCAGATGCGCCTCCAGTTCATAACCCCTGCAGAGGTCGGCGGGACAACCAAATCTGTTGGCAAACGAGCCGGGGCCGCTTCTGTAGCTGGTGCCTTCCAGGTTGTAGCGCATGTTGTGCAGCATGGTCAGACTGTGAATCTCGATCAGCCCGTCCCCGTCGCTGTCAACCCTGTCGATACTCTCGACAGCGACGCTGAGGCGGTCGCTGTACCGATGCCCTTCGCTGTCCGTGACGATCAGCTCGAACTCCAACATCAAGCGCTCTCTGGTCAACGGCGCCAGGAAACTCGCCCGCGGGCCGTCGGCTCCGCTCAGGGCGACCTCAGGGCCGCTCAGCTGCCGCCAGCTCCAGGATGCGACCGTGACGCGGTCAAACCTCAGCGAGCCGATGAGTTCGGCGGTATCGCCGAACTCCACTGCCGAGGGGCCGCCGGCGCTCGCGGCGTCCTGGCCCGGCAACAGGGTGCCGCAGGCGTCCACCGGGAACTGGTCGCAGTCGAAGACGGCGCCAGCGCCGTCGTAGTCGGCATAGTTCAACGCCGGCAACTGCTCATCGGTGCCGAAATCCCAGGCGCCCAAGGTGGTGGCCACCGTGTCCGTATTCCAGAGATCTCCGGCATTCATCAAGGTCAGCTGAGCCGCCGTCTTGACAGGAGGGGAGCCATCCAACCCGGTGATCCCCCCTGTCGCCACGCCAAAGCCATAGCTGGCCGTGCTCGAGCCGCGTCTCTGCTGGCCCACCAGCCCGCCGACCTGATCGTTGGCGCCGCCTCCGCCATCGGCAGCGCCCGTGGCATAGCTGGCCGTAATCGAACCGCCATTCCCATCCAGAAAGCCCACCAGCCCGCCGACAAGGTCACCTCCTCCGTCCCCGCCATCGGCAGCGCCCGTGGCATAGCTGGCCGTGATGGAACTGCCCTCCTGAAGACCCACCAGTCCGCCGACACGGTCAATATTTCCGGCACCGCCATCGGCGGGGCCCGTGGCGTAGCTCGCCGTAATCGAACCAAGCAAATGATAACCCACCAAGCCGCCGACAAAATCCATATTTCCACTCCCGCCATCGGCGGGGCCCGTGGCGTAGCTCGCCGTGATCGAGCCACCAGTCTGATAGCCTGCCAAGCCGCCAATATTAACAACATAATCGCCGGAGCCGGTGTAATCCGCCAGATTGTCAATCAGGCCGAGATTGCGGATGGCCGCACCGCTGCCAATCACGCCAAAGAACCCGACATAAGCAGTGTCCCTGCGGATGGCGAGGTGGCGGATGCGGTAGCCGTTGCCGTCAAAGACGGCGACAAAGGGATTGCGACTACCGCCGATCGGCCGCCAGCCGCCGGTGCCATCACTGTTGACTTCAAAATAAGGGGCTCTGCTGTCATCCTCATCCAGAAGGTAGTCGCCAGCCTCGCCCGACCAGGTTCCATCGCCGTCCGTATCAAAGTCCAGATCCCGCCTCAGTTCATAGCCCCTGCAGACGACGGCGGGGCAATGGTTATCGACGCCGTCCGCCAGGCCAAAGGCCCTCCGGTAGACGGCCTGATCGTCATCCGGGCCCGCCGGCGTGCCGTTGCCGTCCAGATCGTAGCGCATGGCGTTCAGTTGATCGAGGCTGGCGATCTCGATCAGGCCATCGCCGTCGATGTCGGCCGTTGGCGTCTGCGCCTGGGAGACCTCCGGCAGGGCGAGGCACAACGACAACAACAGGGCGGTCGGGGACAACGCCAGAAAGGCGGTTCGCACGGCGGCGGCCGCAACCGGGAGCGCCTCGCTCCATTCAGGGAAAGGGCGCCCGCCGGCAGTTCGGTTCGATAATTCCATCAAGGGCGGCCCCGCAGAATTGACAACGGGGTCCGGGGACCGCCAGAAGCCATATTTTCTGCTTTACGGCAGCTCCGCCCGCTTATGGGCATGATTTTGCCGCTCAGTTCCAGCCCCTCGGCGCGCCCCGGCGACCGGCGGCAGGGCACACCCCATTCGGGGGGGGGGGGGGGGGGGGGGGCAACTGGCCACTGGGGCCGCTGGGGTTGATGATTCCACTAAAGACAACCTCACAAAATTGATGAGAGAGAGCAGGGTAATTACCCATCATCATACAGCATATTTTCTGTTTTATGGCGGCTCCGCCCGCTTGTGGACATGATTTTGCCGCTCGGTTCCAGCCCCTCGGCGCGCCCCGGCGACCGGCGGCAGGCGTCCCACACTTTTCCTGCCAGCCGGCAAGGGCCCGGGCGCTGACTATGTCGGGAAGGCGGCGGCAGGACACGCACTCCCGGCCCAGCTGACCCGGAGACGCAGCTGGCCGCCGAGATCGACCGTCTCGGCGGCGGCGTCCTGCTCCCCGGGGACAAAGAAATTCTCAAAGCTCAAGGTATCATGGGCGTCTTCACCCCCGGCAGCGGCGCCCTCGCCGCCGCCCGTGAAATCCTGCAGCAACTGCTGGCCTGCGATGAAGCCCAGTCTGAGGGGAGGCGCCATCAACCGGCGAGCAGCGATACGGCTTCGGCTCCGCCGCCGGCGGCGTTTGCCGAAGCCGTGGCGGAAAAAAGGATCATGGCGATGCGGCAGAGCGCCTGAGCGGCCGCCTCAGTCAGAGGTCGGCCGGATGGATGGCCCCTCGCGGAGCTCGGAGCACTGCAGGCGGCGCACTGCAGACGGCATACGCCACCCTGTTGCCCCTGCAGGACAGCTTGCCGGTGCTGCTCCCGATCTCGAGGTCGGGTCGCCCCGGCCCCCGGTTTTAGCGGCGCGGCGCGGCGCGGCAGCAGGCGCCGCCCTAAACCAGGCAGAAGCCGCAATATTTTCGGCGTGGCGGCCGCTGGCGGCGGCGTTTGCCGAAACCGTGGCGGAGAAAAGGATCATGGCGATGCGGCAGAGCGCCTGAGCGGCCGCCTCGGTCGCAGGTCGGCCGGATGGATGGCCCCTCGCGGAGCTCGGAGCACTGCAGGCGGCGCACTGCAGGCGGCGCACTGCAGACGGCATACGCCACCCTGTTGCCCCTGCAGGACAGCTTGCCGGTGCTGCTCCCGATCTCGAGGTCGGGTCGCCCCGGCCCCCGGTTTTAGCGGCGCGGCGCGGCGCGGCAGCAGGCGCCGCCCTAAACCAGGCAGAAGCCGCAATATTTTCGGCGCGGCGGCCGCTGCCGGCGGCGTTGGCCGAAGCCGTGGCGGAGAAAAGGATCATGGCGATGCGGCAGAGCGCCTGAGCGGCCGCCTCGGTCGCAGGTCGGCCGGATGGATGGCCCCTCGCGGAGCTCGGAGCACTGCAGGCGGCGCACTGCAGACGGCATACGCCACCCTGTTGCCCCTGCAGGACAGCTTGCCGGTGCTGCTCCCGATCTCGAGGTCGGGTCGCCCCGGCCCCCGGTTTTAGCGGCGCGGCGCGGCAGCAGGCGCCGCCCTAAACCAGGCAGAAGCCGCAATATTTTCGGCGCGGCGGCCGCTGGCGGCGGCGGTTGCCGAAGCCGTGATGGAGAAAAGGATTATGGCGATGCGACAGAACGCCTGAGCGGCCGCCTCGGTCAGAGGTCGGCCGGATGGATGGCCCCTCGCGGAACTCAGAGCACTGCAGGCGGCATACGCCACCCTGTTGCCCCTGCAGGACAGCTTGCCGGAGCTGCCCCCGATCGTCAGGGCAGGATCGCCCCCAGCCCCCGGTTTTAGCGGCGCGGCGGGGCCGCCCGGAGTTGCCCCCGCTCCCGATGGCGGGTCGCCCCGGCCCCCGGTTTTAGCGGCGCGGCGCGGCGCGGCAGCAGGCGCCGCCGCCAGCCGGGCAGAAACGGCAATGCGAGCAGGGCTAGAGCCAGCGGATTCAGGGAACCGCCGCCGCCACCGCCGCCGCCAACGCCACCACCGGCGCCGGCGCGCCCTTGACCGAGCAACAGCATGCCACTGTGTTTCAGCGCCGGAGGTTGGGTGCCCGTGCCGAAATCCCAA
This sequence comes from Candidatus Porifericomitales bacterium, assembly GCA_965237735.1. Lineage (GTDB taxonomy): Bacteria > Pseudomonadota > Gammaproteobacteria > CBDEFV01 > CBDEFV01 > CBDEFV01. Next base: position 558,551 of record CBDEFV010000007.1, read on the forward strand.
TCGATGTCACTCCAGCCTTGGCCGGCATTGTCTCTGGTCAGATCAACGACTTCTTCCACCCCCTCAGGCAGGGGAGTCCCCTGCGAGCCGAAGAGCTCCTCCCCGTCCACCTGGCCAAAACCATAGCTCGCGATCACTGAGGCCGTGATCTGTCCGCCGCCTGCCAACGCGCCCACCAGCGCGCCAACGGCATCATTGCCGCCCTCCCCGCCAGAAGCGTTGCCCGCGGCGTAACTGGCGACAATTGAACCCGTGCCGCGCCCGCCCACCAGTTCGCCGACCAGCGCACCGACCACATCGTCGCCGGCCCCGCCCCTGGCATGGCCCCTGGCGTAGCTTGACCGGATCGTGCCGTACTGAACGCCCACCAGCCCGCCAACCACATCATTGCCGGCCCCGCCCGCGGCTTCGCCCGTGGCGTAGCTCGCCCTGATCGAGCCGCCCTCCTGCCAGCCCACCAGCCCGCCGATGTTGTCCCCGCCCGTGGCAGGGCCCGCGACAGAGCCCGCACTGATCGAACTGCCCTCCTGAAAGCTCTCCGCTCCGCCGACGCTGTCCCCGCCTGCGGCAGCGCCCGTGGCATAGCTGGCGCGGATCGAGCCGGCGGACTGCCGGCCCACCAGCCCGCCGACGGCGTCTCCGTCGCCGTTGCCGCCGGCGGCAGCGCCCGTGGCGTAGCTCAGGATGATCGTGCCGGACTGAGCGCCCACCAGCCCGCCGACCTGATCGCTGGCGCCGCCGCCGCCATCGGCAGCGCCCGTGGCGTAGCTGAGGAGGATGGTACCCGTCTCCTGCCAGCCCACCAGCCCGCCGACGGCATTTCCATCGCCGCCGCCGCCGGCAGCAGCGCCCTCGGCGTAGCTTTCCGAGATCGTGCCGGCGGACTGCCGGCCCACCAGCCCGCCGACCTGATCGTTGGCGCCACCTCCGCCATCGGCAGCGCCCCTGGCGTAGCTGAGGAGGATGGTACCCGTCTCCTGCCAGCCCACCAGCCCGCCGACGGCATTTCCATCGCCGCCGCCGCCGGCAGCAGCGCCCTCGGCGTAACTTTCCGAGATCGTGCCGGCGGACTGCCGGCCCACCAGCCCGCCGACGGCGTCTCCGGCGCCGTCTCCGCCATCGGCAGGGCCCGTGGCATAGCTCGCCGTGATCGAACCCTCCTGCTGAAGGCCCACGAGCCCGCCAACGCCGCGAAGGCGCCTCGTGAAAAGTCTGGCGGTGTGATACGCCAGGTTGTCGACCAGGCCGAGATTGCGGATGGCCGCACCTGTTCCAATCACGCCAAAGAGCCCGATATAAGCAGTGTCCGTGCGGATGGCGAGATTGCGGATGTGGTAGCCGTTGCCTTCCAGGACGGCGGCAAAGGGATTGTCGTTATCGCCGATCGGCCGCCAGCCGCCGGCGCCCTCCTCATCCACCGGAAAATAATCGGCCTGGCTGTCCTCCGAATCCAGGCGATACCCCCCACCGATGGTGTCCGACCAGGTGCGGCCGTCGCCGTTGACATCAAAGTCGAGGTCCCCTGTCAGTTCATAGCCTTCGCAGGCGCCGGGGCAACTGTTGTTGACGCCGTCCGCCAGGCCAAAGGCCGTCCGGTAGACGGCCTGGTCGCCCGCCGTGCCTGTCGGCGTGCCGTCGCCGTCCAGATCATGGCGCAGGGCGTTCAGTTGCCCGAGGCTGGTGATCTCGATCAGGCCATTGCCATCGCTGTCGGCCGTTGTCGTCTGCGCCTGGGAGACTCCGATCATGGCACAGAGCAGGGCGGAGGCGACGGCCGGGGACAGGGCCGCCGGCGCCGCCAGCCGAGCAGGAGCGGCAGCGCCAGGACAACCAGCCCCCAAAGGCCCAGGGAGCCGCCGCCACCACCGCCACCGCCGCCACCACCGCCACCACCGCCGCCGCCGCCACTGCCGCCGCCACTGCCGCCGCCCTCGGGGTCGCGCTGGCCCGGCACCAGGGTACCGCAGGCCCTGAGGGGGAAATGACTGCAGTCAAAGACCGGCCCGGCGCCGTCATAATCGGCATAGTTCAGCGCCGGAACCTGCTTGTCGGTGCCGAAATCCCAGGCCCCCAGGGTGTGGCTGTCGGCCACGTTCCAGGCCGAGCCGGCATTGGCTGCGCTCAGCTGAGCCGCGCTGGACACTGCGGCAGGCTTTGCGCTGCCCTCCGACGGCGGTTCACCCGGCATCAAAGGAGGCTCGTGACCGATGGCCTCGCCAAAGCCATAGCTCGCCGTGAACGTCTTGGTCCCCGCGCCCACCAAGCCGCCGACAGAATCAAAATCTCCATCCCCGCCATCGGCATCGCCCGTGGCATAGCTCGCCGTGATCGCCCCCCCCTCCTGCAGGCCCACCAGACCGCCGACATCGTCCTCATCTCCATCCCCGCCAGCGGCAGCGCCCGTAGCATAGCTCGCCCTGATCGAACTGCCGTTTTGAGTGCCCACCAGGCCGCCGACAGAATCAAAAGTTCCATCCCCGCCATCGGCAGCGCCCCTGGCGTAGCTCGCCGTGATCGAACCTCCTCCACTATAGCCCACCAGGCCGCCGACGGCATCCTGGCCGCCGGTGCCGCCATCGGCTGCGCCCGTGGCATAGCTCGCCGTGATCGAACCGTCGCTTTGAGCGCCCACCAAGCCGCCGACATTGTCCCCAGCTCCGTCCCCGCCATCGGCAGCGCCCCTGGCATAACTCGCCGTAATCGAACTGAACAACTGTAAGCCCACCAGGCCGCCGACAGCATCTAGGTTTCCATCCCCGCCATCGGCAGGGCCCGCGGCGTAGCTTGCCGTGATCGAACCTCTTTCAATAAGGCCCACCAAGCCGCCGACCCTGTCCAAGTCTCCATCCCCGCCATCGGCAGCGCCCGTGGCATAGCTCGCCGTGATCGAACCGCCCTTCTGCCAGCCCGCCAGGCCGCCAATGAAAACAACATTATCATGGGAGCCGGTATAATCCGCCAGGTTGTCAACCAGGCCGAGATTGCGAATGGCCGCACCCTCTCCCACCGCACCAAAGAGCCCGATATAAGCAGTGTCCGTGCGGATGGCAAGATTGCTGATGGTGTGGCTGTTGCCTTCAAAGACGGCGGCAAAGGGACTGTTGTTATCGCCGATCGGCCGCCAGCCGCCGGCGCCGTCTTCATTCACCGGGAAATAGTCGGGGTGGTGGTCATCCGGGTCCAGGCGGTAGCCCCCTTCGCTGTCGCCCGACCAGGCGGTTCCATCCCCATCGGTATCAAAGTCCAGGTCTTGCATCAACTCATAGCCCACGCAGCCCGTCTGGGGGCAGCCCGAGCTGTCTCCCGCCGAGACGGTGCCGGTGCTGTAGCTGGTGCCAGCCAAGTTGTAGCGCATGTTGTGCAGATCGGTCAGGTTGTGGATTTCGAGCAGGCCATCCCCGTCAAGGTCGGCCGGGATGTTAACAACGAGGCTGATGCGGTCGCTGTAGCGGCGGCCTTCGCTGTCCACGGCGGTCAGCTCGAACACCAGAGGGTCTCTGTCTACCGGCGCGGTGAAACTTGCCTGCTGACTGTCGGCTCCGCTCAGGGCGACCTCAGGACCACTCAGCTGTCGCCAGCTCCAGGACAGGATTTGGACGCGGCCAAATCGGACCGAGCCGGTGAGCGTCGCCGTTGCGCCGAACTCCAGGCCTGCTGCCGGGGGCTCGCCGGCGCTCAGGCTGTCCTGCCCCGGCAACAGGGCGCCGCAGGCGCCGGCGGGGAATTGGTCGCAGTCGAAGACGGCGCCGGAGCCGTCATAGTCAGCGTAGTTCAGCGCCGGCACCTGCTCATCGGTGCCGAAATCCCAGGCACCCAGGGTGTGGCTGTCGGCCGCATTCCAGGCCGTTCCCGCATTGGCTGCGGTCAGCTGAGCCCCCTTGGACACTCCCTCGGGGGGAGTGCCTGCAACTCCCCTGTATTCGCCGCCCACAGCCCTGCCAAACCCATAGCTCGCCGTGATCGAGCCGCCGACCTGCCAGCCCACCAGGCCGCCGACCCGATCCCCATCGCCAGCCCTGCCATTGGCATCGCCCGTGGCGTAGCTCGCCGTGATCGAGCCGCCGATCTGAAAGCCCACCAAGCCGCCGACGTTGTTCTCGTTTCCGTCCCCGCCATCGGCAGCGCCCGTGGCGTAGCTCGCCGTGATCATACCGCCACCCTGCTGGCCCACCAGGCCGCCGACGGCGTCCTCGTCGCCGTCTCCGCCTGCGGCAGTGCCCGTGGCGTAGCTCAGGATGATCGTGCCGGACTGAGCGCCCACCAGCCCGCCGACCTGATCGCTGGCGCCGCCTCCGCCATCGGCAGCGCCCGTGGCGTAGCTGAGGCTGATGGTGCCCCCTTCCTGCCAGCCCACCAGGCCGCCGACATAATCATCGGCACCGTCTCCGCCATCGGCGGCGCCCGTGGCGTAGCTGGCGCTGATGGTACCTCTTTCCTGCCGGCCCACCAGGCCGCCGACCTGATCAAAATCTCCATCCCCGCCATCGGCGGCGCCCGTGGCATAGCTGGCGCTGATGGTGCCCGTCTCCTGCCGGCCCACCAAGCCGCCAATGAAAACCTCCTCATCGCTGGAACCGGTGTAATCCGCCAGATTGTCAATCAGGCCGAGATTGCCGATGGCCGCCGCCTGCCCTCCCATCGCGCCAAAGAGCCCGAGATAATCCTGATCGCGGCGGATGGCAACATTGCTGATGCGGTGGCTGTTGCCTTCAAAGACGGCGGCAAAGGGTTGGTCAAGATCGCCGATTGGCAGCCAGCCGCCGGCGCCGTCGTCATCCACCGGGAAATAGTCGGGGTGGCGGTCATCCGGGTCCAGGCGGTAGCCCCCTTCGCCGTCGCCCGACCAGGTTCCATCCCCATCGCCATCAAAGTCCAGATGCTGCACCAACTCATAGCCGCGACAAAGCGCCCCGGGACAGCCGAGGTTGTTTCCCTCAGCCCCGGCACTGATTTTGTAGCTGGCGCCCTCCAGGTCGTGGCGCATGTTGTGCAGCATGGTCAGGTTGCGAATCTCGATCAGGCCGTCTCCATCGCCGTCCACCGCGACCTCAAGGCTGATGCGGTCGCTGTATTGCATTCCCTCGCTGTCTGTGGCGCTCAGATCGAAGACCAGGGGGACGCCGGGAGCCGGCGCCCTGAAGGTTGCTATAGGGCCCTCTGCGTCCCTCAGGCTGACCGTTGTGCCTTCCAGCTGCCGCCAGCGCCAGGACAGGATCTGGACGCGGCCGAATTCGAGAGAGCCGGTGAGCGTCGCCGTTGCGCCGAACTCCAGGCCTGCTGCCGGGGGCTCGCCGGCGCTCAGGCTGTCCTGCCCCGGCAACAGGGCGCCGCAGGCGCCGGCGGGGAATTGGTCGCAGTCGAAGACGGCGCCGGAGCCGTCATAGTCAGCGTAGTTCAACGCTGGAATCTGGCTCCCGTCGCCGAAATCCCAGGCGCCGAGGGTGTGGCTGTCGGCCGCGTTCCAGGCCGAGCCGGCATTGGCTGCGCTCAGCTGAGCCGCGCTGGACACTGTGGCAGGCTTTGCGCTGCCCTCCGACGGCGGTTCACCCGGCATCAAAGGAGGCTCGTGACCGATGGCCTCGCCAAAGCCATAGCTCGCCGTGAACGTCTTGCTCCCCGCGCCCACCAAGCCGCCGACAGAATCAAAATCTCCATCCCCGCCATCGGCATCGCCCGTGGCATAGCTTGCCGTGATCGAACCCAGCTGCCGGCCCACCAGCCCGCCGGCATAGTCTTGCTCGCCATCCCCGCCATCGGCAGCGCCCGTGGCGTAGCTCGCCCTGATCGAACTCGCCTTCGCCTGCAGGCCCACCAGCCCGCCGACCCTGTCCTCATTTCCATCCCCGCCATCGGCAGCGCCCGTGGCGTAGCTCGCCGTGATCAGACCACTGAACTGCCCGCCCATCAGCCCGCCGACATTGTCCTCATCTCCATCCCCGCCATCGGCAGCGCCCCTGGCGTAGCTCGCCGTAATCATCGAACCGCCAACCTGCAAGCCCACCAGGCCGCCGACCTGATCAAAATCTCCATCCCCGCCATCGGCAGCGCCCCTGGCGTAGCTCTCCGTGATCGAACCGCCGCCCTGCCTGCCCACCAGCCCGCCGACCTTGTCCCCATCTCCATCCCCGCCATCGGCAGCGCCCCTGGCGTAGCTCTCCGTGATCGAACCGCCGCCCTGCCTGCCCACCAAGCCGCCGACATCGTCCCTATCTCCATCCCCGCCATCGACAGGGCCCGTGGCATAGCTGGCGCTGATGGTGCCCCTTTTCTGCCGGCCCACCAGGCCGCCGACATAATCAAGATCTCCATCCCCGCCATCGGCAGCGCCCGTGGCATAGCTCGCCGTGATCGAACCGCCCTTCTGCCAGCCCGCCAGGCCGCCAATGAAAACAACATTATCATGGGAGCCGGTATAATCCGCCAGGTTGTCAACCAGGCCGAGATTGCGAATGGCCGCACCCTCTCCCACCGCACCAAAGAGCCCGATATAAGCAGTGTCCGTGCGGATGGCAAGATTGCTGATGGTGTGGCTGTTGCCTTCAAAGACGGCGGCAAAGGGACTGTTGTTATCGCCGATCGGCAGCCAGCCGCCGGCGCCGTCTTCATTCACCGGGAAATAGTCGGGGTGGCGGTCATCCGGGTCCAGGCGGTAGCCCCCTTCGCTGTCGCCCGACCAGGCGGTTCCATCCCCATCGGTATCAAAGTCCAGGTCTTGCATCAACTCATAGCCCACGCAGCCCGTCTGGGGGCAGCCCGAGCTGTCTCCCGCCGAGACGGTGCCGGTGCTGTAGCTGGTGCCAGCCAAGTTGTAGCGCATGTTGTGCAGATCGGTCAGGTTGTGGATTTCGAGCAGGCCATCCCCGTCAAGGTCGGCCGGGATGTTAACAACGAGGCTGATGCGGTCGCTGTAGCGGCGGCCTTCGCTGTCCACGGCGGTCAGCTCGAACACCAGAGGGTCTCTGTCTACCGGCGCGGTGAAACTTGCCTGCTGACTGTCGGCTCCGCTCAGGGCGACCTCAGGACCACTCAGCTGTCGCCAGCTCCAGGACAGGATTTGGACGCGGCCAAATCGGACCGAGCCGGTGAGCGTCGCCGTTGCGCCGAACTCCAGGCCTGCTGCCGGGGGCTCGCCGGCGCTCAGGCTGTCCTGCCCCGGCAACAGGGCGCCGCAGGCGCCGGCGGGGAATTGGTCGCAGTCGAAGACGGCGCCGGAGCCGTCATAGTCAGCGTAGTTCAGCGCCGGCACCTCCTCATCGGTGCCGAAATCCCAGGCACCCAGGGTGTGGCTGTCGGCCGCATTCCAGGCCGTTCCCGCATTGGCTGCGGTCAGCTGAGCCCCCTTGGACACTCCCTCGGGGGGAGTGCCTGCAACTCCCCTGTATTCGCCGCCCACAGCCCTGCCAAACCCATAGCTCGCCGGGATCGAGCCGCCGACCTGCCAGCCCACCAGGCCGCCGACCCGATCCCCATCGCCAGCCCTGCCATTGGCATCGCCCGTGGCGTAGCTCGCCCTGATCGAGCCGCCGATCTGAAAGCCCACCAAGCCGCCGACGTTGTTCTCGTTTCCGTCCCCGCCATCGGCAGCGCCCGTGGCGTAGCTCGCCGTGATCATACCGCCACCCTGCTGGCCCACCAGGCCGCCGACAGAACCCAAAGCTCCATCCCCGCCGTCGGCATCGCCCGTGGCGTAGCTCGCCGTGATCGAGCCGCCGACCTGCAAGCCCACCAGGCCGCCGACGACATCCTGGCTGCCGGTGCCGCCAGCGGCAGCACCCGTGGCGTGGCTCGCCGTGATCGAACCGCCGGCCTGCAAGCCCACCAGGCCGCCGACAGAATCAAAAGTTCCATCCCCGCCAGCGACAGGGCCCGTGGCGTAGCTCGCCGTGATCGAACCGCCGCTCTGCCTGCCCACCAGTCCGCCGGCAGAATCATTGTTTCCATCCCCGCCAGCGACAGGGCCCGTGGCGTAGCTCGCCGTGATCGAACCGCCGCTCTGCCAGCCCACCAAGCCACCAATGTATCTGTTGCCATTGCTGGAACCGGTGTAATCCGCCAGATTGTCAACCAGGCCGAGATTGCGGATGACTGCACCTGCTCCAATCGTGCCAAAGAACCCGATATAAGCAATGTTCGTGCGGACGGCAAGGTTACTGATGGTATGGCTGTTGCCGTCAAAGACTGCGACAAAGGGATTGAATCGATCGCCGATCGGCCGCCAGCCGCCGGCGCCCTCCTCATCCACCGGAAAATAATCGGCCTGGCGGTCCTCCGAATCCAGGCGATACCCCTCATCGCCGCTGCCCGACCAGGTGCGGCCGTCGCCGTTGACATCGAAGTCGAGGTCTCCCGTCAGTTCATAGCCTTCGCAGGCGCCGGCGCAACTGTTGTTGGCGCCGTCCGCCAAGTCAAAGGCCGTCCGGTAGAAGGCTTGGTCGCCCGCCCTGCCTGTCGGTGTGCCGTCGCCGTCCAGATCATGGCGCAGGGCGTTCAGTTGCCCGAGGCTGGTGATTCTCGATCAGGCCATCGCCATCGATGTCGGCCGTTGTCGTCTGCGCCTGGGAGACCCCGACCAGGGCACAGAGCAGGGCGGAGGCGACGGCCGCGGCAGCTGAGATCAGACTTCGGCGGCAGTCAGGAGCCGGGGGAGGCGACGGCCGGGGACAGGGCCGCCGGCGCCGCCAGCCGAGCAGGAGCGGCAGCGCCAGGACAACCAGCCCCCAAAGGCCCAGGGAGCCGCCGCCACCGCCGCCACCACCGCCGCCGCCACCACCGCCGCCGCCACTGCCGCCGCCCTCGGGGTCGCGCTGGCCCGGCACCAGGGTACCGCAGGCCCTGAGGGGGAAATGACTGCAGTCAAAGACCGGCCCGGCGCCGTCATAATCGGCATAGTTCAGCGCCGGAACCTGCTTGTCGGTGCCGAAATCCCAGGCGCCGAGGGTGTGGCTGTCGGCCGCGTTCCAGGCCGAGCCGGCATTGGCTGCGCTCAGCTGAGCCGCGCTGGACACTGTGGCAGGCTTTGCGCTGCCCTCCGACGGCGATTCACCCGGCATCAAAGGAGGCTCGTGACCGATGGCCTCGCCAAAGCCATAGCTCGCCGTGAACGTCTTGCTCCCCGCGCCCACCAAGCCGCCGACAGAATCAAAATCTCCATCCCCGCCATCGGCATCGCCCGTGGCATAGCTTGCCGTGATCGAACCCAGCTGCCGGCCCACCAGCCCGCCGGCATAGTCTTGCTCGCCATCCCCGCCATCGGCAGCGCCCGTGGCGTAGCTCGCCCTGATCGAACTCGCCTTCGCCTGCAGGCCCACCAGCCCGCCGACCCTGTCCTCATTTCCATCCCCGCCATCGGCAGCGCCCGTGGCGTAGCTCGCCGTGATCAGACCACTGAACTGCCCGCCCATCAGCCCGCCGACATTGTCCTCATCTCCATCCCCGCCATCGGCAGCGCCCCTGGCGTAGCTCGCCGTAATCATCGAACCGCCAACCTGCAAGCCCACCAGGCCGCCGACCTGATCAAAATCTCCATCCCCGCCATCGGCAGCGCCCCTGGCGTAGCTCTCCGTGATCGAACCGCCGCCCTGCCTGCCCACCAGCCCGCCGACCTTGTCCCCATCTCCATCCCCGCCATCGGCAGCGCCCCTGGCGTAGCTCTCCGTGATCGAACCGCCGCCCTGCCTGCCCACCAAGCCGCCGACATCGTCCCTATCTCCATCCCCGCCATCGACAGGGCCCGTGGCATAGCTGGCGCTGATGGTGCCCCTTTTCTGCCGGCCCACCAGGCCGCCGACATAATCAAGATCTCCATCCCCGCCATCGGCAGCGCCCGTGGCATAGCTCGCCGTGATCGAACCGCCCTTCTGCCAGCCCGCCAGGCCGCCAATGAAAACAACATTATCATGGGAGCCGGTATAATCCGCCAGGTTGTCAACCAGGCCGAGATTGCGAATGGCCGCACCCTCTCCCACCGCACCAAAGAGCCCGATATAAGCAGTGTCCGTGCGGATGGCAAGATTGCTGATGGTGTGGCTGTTGCCTTCAAAGACGGCGGCAAAGGGACTGTTGTTATCGCCGATCGGCAGCCAGCCGCCGGCGCCGTCTTCATTCACCGGGAAATAGTCGGGGTGGCGGTCATCCGGGTCCAGGCGGTAGCCCCCTTCGCTGTCGCCCGACCAGGCGGTTCCATCCCCATCGGTATCAAAGTCCAGGTCTTGCATCAACTCATAGCCCACGCAGCCCGTCTGGGGGCAGCCCGAGCTGTCTCCCGCCGAGACGGTGCCGGTGCTGTAGCTGGTGCCAGCCAAGTTGTAGCGCATGTTGTGCAGATCGGTCAGGTTGTGGATTTCGAGCAGGCCATCCCCGTCAAGGTCGGCCGGGATGTTAACAACGAGGCTGATGCGGTCGCTGTAGCGGCGGCCTTCGCTGTCCACGGCGGTCAGCTCGAACACCAGAGGGTCTCTGTCTACCGGCGCGGTGAAACTTGCCTGCTGACTGTCGGCTCCGCTCAGGGCGACCTCAGGACCACTCAGCTGTCGCCAGCCTCCAAGACAGGATTTGGACGCGGCCAAATCGGACCGAGCCGGTGAGCGTCGCCGTTGCGCCGAACTCCAGGCCTGCTGCCGGGGGCTCGCCGGCGCTCAGGCTGTCCTGCCCCGGCAACAGGGCGCCGCAGGCGCCGGCGGGGAATTGGTCGCAGTCGAAGACGGCGCCGGAGCCGTCATAGTCAGCGTAGTTCAGCGCCGGCACCTCCTCATCGGTGCCGAAATCCCAGGCACCCAGGGTGTGGCTGTCGGCCGCATTCCAGGCCGTTCCCGCATTGGCTGCGGTCAGCTGAGCCCCCTTGGACACTCCCTCGGGGGGGAGTGCCTGCAACTCCCCTGTATTCGCCGCCCACAGCCCTGCCAAACCCATAGCTCGCCGGGATCGAGCCGCCGACCTGCCAGCCCACCAGGCCGCCGACCCGATCCCCATCGCCAGCCCTGCCATTGGCATCGCCCGTGGCGTAGCTCGCCCTGATCGAGCCGCCGATCTGAAAGCCCACCAAGCCGCCGACGTTGTTCTCGTTTCCGTCCCCGCCATCGGCAGCGCCCGTGGCGTAGCTCGCCGTGATCATACCGCCACCCTGCTGGCCCACCAGGCCGCCGACAGAACCCAAAGCTCCATCCCCGCCGTCGGCATCGCCCGTGGCGTAGCTCGCCGTGATCGAGCCGCCGACCTGCAAGCCCACTAGGCCGCCGACGACATCCTGGCTGCCGGTGCCGCCAGCGGCAGCACCCGTGGCGTGGCTCGCCGTGATCGAACCGCCGGCCTGCAAGCCCACCAGGCCGCCGACAGAATCAAAAGTTCCATCCCCGCCAGCGACAGGGCCCGTGGCGTAGCTCGCCGTGATCGAACCGCCGCTCTGCCTGCCCACCAGTCCGCCGGCAGAATCATTGTTTCCATCCCCGCCAGCGACAGGGCCCGTGGCGTAGCTCGCCGTGATCGAACCGCCGCTCTGCCAGCCCACCAAGCCACCAATGTATCTGTTGCCATTGCTGGAACCGGTGTAATCCCGCCAGATTGTCAACCAGGCCGAGATTGCGGATGACTGTACCTGCTCCAATCGCGCCAAAGAACCCGATATAAGCAATGTTCGTGCGGACGGCAAGGTTACTGATGGTATGGCTGTTGCCGTCAAAGACTGCGACAAAGGGGTTTTCGCCGTCGCCGATCGGCCGCCAGCCGCCGGCGCCATCCCCATCCACCGGAAAATAATCGGCCTGGCTGTCCTCCGAATCCAGGCGATACCCCCCACCGATGGTGTCCGACCAGGTGCGGCCGTCGCCGTTGACATCAAAGTCGAGGTCCCCTGTCAGTTCATAGCCTTCGCAGTCGCCGGCGCAACTGTTGTTGGCGCCGTCCGCCAGGCCAAAGGCCGTCCGGTAGAGGGCCTGGTCGCCCGCCGTGCCTGTCGGTGTGCCGTCGCCGTCCAGATCATGGCGCAGGGCGTTCAGTTGCCCGAGGCTGGTGATCTCGATCAGGCCATTGCCATCGATGTCGGCCGTTGTCGTCTGCGCCTGGGAGACCCCGACCAGGGCACAGAGCAGGGCAGAGGCGACGGCGCCGGCAAAATGGCGCCGGCAGCCCGCTGTTCTCGAGGTCGCGGAAACGATCTTCATGTCCTCACAAGGGTCTTGCCGAAAGCAGACCTGAGCGTTGAACGGAGCTCCCTCCCAGGAAGCGGTGGCGGGCGCCCGGCCGGCCCTCCAGCCCTCCAGCCCTCGGGGGCAAGCCGGCCCTTCAGGGAGGGGGGGGGGGGGGGGGGGGCTGGCCACTGGGGCCGCTGGAGTTGATGATCCCACTAGAGACAACCTCAGAGAATTGATGAGAGAGAACAGGGCAATTATACGTCAGCATACAGCAGATTTCTGTTTGGCGGCAGTTCCGCCCGCTTGTGGACATGATTTTGCCGCTCAGTTCCAGCCCTCTCAACGCCGCCGCGGCGACCGGCGGCAGGCGTCCCACACTTTTCCTCCCAGCCGGGCAAGGGCCTGGGCGCTGGCTATGTCGGGGAGGAGGCAGCTGAGAGCCTGCTTCGGCGGCGTTCAGGGGCCGGAGGAGGAGGCGACCGCGGCAACTGAGGTCAGACTTCGGCGACATTCAGGAGCCGGCAGAGGCGACGACCGCGGCAGCTGAGATCAGAACTTCGGCGGCGTTCAGGGGCCGGAGGAGACGACGGCCGCGGCAACTGAGGTCAGACTTCGGCGACATTCAGGAGCCGGCAGAGGCGACGACCGCGGCAGCTGAGATCAGAACTTCGGCGGCGTTCAGGGGCCGGAGGAGACGACGGCCGCGGCAGCTGAGGTCAGACTTCGGCGACATTCAGGAGCCGGCAGAGGCGACGACCGCGGCAGAAGGCTCTTCCTCTGAGATGGAAACGGGAACCCCTTTGGATATTGACATCGCCATCGGCGTCTCAGCCTGTGTTCCTCAGAACCAGAGGATCACAGGGGCGGGAGCAAGGTTTATTGCAGGCCAGGAGGAGAACGGAGATTACGCACTGCTATGGGTGTCAGATTCGGAGCTAACAGCACAAACCGCATCAAGATACACTTTACTTGGCTGGGATACGGCCCCTCTTTCAACGGGATCGCTTGTCGAAACACTCCACCATGCGAAAGGGACTGCTCAAAATTATATGTGAGCAAGAGTTACCGGCCTTTCACACTTGTTCGATCAGAAATACCGGCGACACAGGTTCCAACATTGCTTCAACTCTTCTGGTTGTAGCCATTATGCTGCTCATTCTGAAAGTGGCGGTTTTGAAGGTGGCGCGTCAGGTGCCCCAATGTGGGTGAGAGCACAGAGTAATACATTAGTTGTTGGCGTACTCACTCACTTTGATAATGATTCTTGTACCACGAGGGTATCCAGATTTCGTAAAATTTTTGAAGATGGAAGAGTTGCGTGCGCACTTGAGCATGGTGATGCCTATTATCCTGATGGTGACAGTGGTTGTGATGACTCTGGCCGCCCGGCCTACAGCCGCGGGCAGCCCCCCCTCCCCTCACTCGGTGTCATTGATGTGACATGGCTGCTCCTTTTAGTCGTTGGTGTGGCCTTAAGCATGGCTCCGAACCTACCTACTACCCAAGGGGAAATCAAGCACGAGAGCTACAGGCCGATACTGAGAATTTGGGATCGGCTTTTTAACGCTAAAATGTATGGAAAATCGATTCCGGAATGTGACCCGATCGCCCGTTTGGGGTTCAAAGGTCTGGTGTTTTCCGATTTACAAAGTCTCAAGCAATACTAAGGTCAAAATACGCCTACCCAAAAACCGCAATCACCTTATTGGCCAGCCAGGTCACGGTAAGAAAAGTTCACGGGGTTTTCGTTTGAAGGCTTGGGTCACGAACTCCCGCCAAGCACTTCGTTGAGATCAAGTAACCAAAAAGAGCGTCGACAACCGCAAGACAAGCCTCCGAGACCATCCTCAAACCCGCTTCAAAACCAAGGACAACACCACTCTTCAGACCGTGTCTCCAGGCCAGGAATTCATCTCAGACATCAGCGGACGCCTGGACGCAAACGCCTGGCTCGACCGCATTCTGTCGATAATCTGTGCCGAGCCCCAGAAAGCAGGATCAGATGGATGACCCGGAAATTGCCATCGCCGTGCTCTGCCGGCAGCAGTTCAAGAATTTGAATGATCCCAGGAACGATTTGTTGCGGAGCTTCGGAGGTTTCTGCTGGGCAGGATGCTGCCCTCGCCAAAATCCGGTGAAACCGAGCAAAATGAGAAGCTGTTGTCCTTGTCTGCTTTATCTCGAAGGGATGAAGGCCGAGGCTTGTTCAGGCCAGGCGGGACAGCTTGCCGGAGTTGCCACCAGATTCTCGAGGGGATGAACGCCGAGGCTTGTTCAGGCCAGGCGGGACGGCTTGCCGGAACTGCCACCAGATTCTCGAGGGGATGAAGGCCGAGGCTTGTTCAGGCCAAGCGGAACGGCTTGCCGGAGTTGCCACCAGATTCTCGAGGGGATGAAGGCCGAGGCTTGTTCAGGCCAGGCGGGACGGCTTGCCGGAACTGCCACCAGATTCTCGAGGGGATGAAGGCCGAGCCTTGTTCAGGCCAGGCGGAACGGCTTGCCGGAGTTGCCACCAGATTCTCGAGGGGATGAAGGCCGAGGCTTGTTCAGGCCAGGCGGGACGGCTTGCCGGAACTGCCACCAGATTCTCGAGGGGATGAAGGCCGAGCCTTGTTCAGGCCAGGCGGAACGGCTTGCCGGAGTTGCCACCAGATTCTCGAGGGGATGAACGCCGAGGCTTGTTCAGGCCAGGCGGGACGGCTTGCCGGAACTGCCACCAGATTCTCGAGGGGATGAAGGCCGAGCCTTGTTCAGGCCAGGCGGAACGGCTTGCCGGAGTTGCCACCAGATTCTCGAGGGGATGAACGCCGAGGCTTGTTCAGGCCAGGCGGGACGGCTTGCCGGAACTGCCACCAGATTCTCGAGGGGATGAAGGCCGAGCCTTGTTCAGGCCAGGCGGGACAGCTTACCGGATCGGAATTGCCGCTGACTTCAAGGGCGGGATCGTCCCCGGTTTTACTGGTGGGGGATCGGGCGCCGCCGCAAACCAGGCAGAAACGGCAATGCGAGCAAGGCCAGAGCCAGCGGATTCAGGGAACCGCCGCCGCCGCCGCCGCCGCCAGTGCCGCCGCCACCGCCACCGCTGCTGCTGCCGCCGCCGCCGCCGCCGGCGCGCCCTTGACCGGGCAACAGCGTGCCGTTGTGTGCCAGGGCCGGAAATTGGGCGCCGGTGCCGAAATCCCAATCGATGTCGCTCCAGCCTTGCCCGGCATTATCCCTGGTCAGATCAACGACTTCTTCCACCCCCTCAGGCAGGGGAGTCCCCTGCGAGCCGAAGATCTCCTCCCCGTCCACCTGGCCAAAACCATAGCTCGCGATCACTGAGGCCGTGATCTGTCCGCCGCCCACCAGCGCGCCCACCAGCGCGCCAACGGCATCATTGCCGCCCTCCCCGCCGGAAGCGTTGCCCGCGGCGTAACTGGCGACAATTGAACCCGTGCCGCGCCCGCCCACCAGTTCGCCGACCAGCGCACCGACCACATCGTCGCCGGCCCCGCCCCTGGCATGGCCCGTGGCGTAGCTTGACCGGATCGTGCCGTACTGAACGCCCACCAGCGCACCGACCACATCATTGCCGGCCCCGCCAACGGCCTCGCCCGTGGCGTAGCTCGCCCTGATCGAGCCGCCCTCCTGCCAGCCCACCAGCCCGCCGATGTTGTCTCCGCCCGTGGCAGGGCCCGCGATATAGCCCGCACTGATCGAGCTGCCCTCCTGAGAACTCTCCGATCCGCCGACGCTGTCCCCGCCTGCGGCAGCGCCCGTGGCATAGCTGGCGCGAATCGAGCCGGCGGACTGCCGGCCCACCAGGCCGCCGACGGCGTCTCCGGCGCCGTTGCCGCCGGCGGCAGCGCCCGTGGCGAAGCTCAGGATGATCGTGCCGGACTGAGCGCCCACCAGCCCGCCGACCTGATCGCTGGCGCCGCCTCCGCCATCGGCAGCGCCCGTGGCGTAGCTGAGGCTGATGGTGCCCCCTTCCTGCCAGCCCACCAGGCCGCCGACATAATCATCGGAACCGTCTCCGCCATCGGCGGCGCCCGTGGCGTAGCTGGCGCTGATGGTGCCCGTCTCCTGCCAGCCCACCAGGCCGCCGACAGAATCAGAACCTCCATCCCCGCCATCGACGGCGCCCGTGGCGTAGCTGGCGCTGATGGTGCCCGTCTCCTGCCGGCCCACCAGGCCGCCAATGAAAACCTCCTCATCGCTGGAACCGGTGTAATCCGCCAGATTGTCAACCAGGCCGAGATTGCCGATGGCGACCGCCTGATCTGCCATCGCGCCCTCTCCGATCGCGCCAAAGAGCCCGACATACGTCTGATCGCGGCGGATGGCGAGGTGGCTGATGGTGTGGCTGTTGCCTTCAAAGACAGCGACAAAGGGTTGGTCAAGATCGCCGATCGGCCGCCAGCCGCCAGCGTCATCCTCATTCACCGGAAAATAGTCGGGGTGGCGGTCATCCGGGTCCAGGCGGTAGCCCCCTTCGCTGTCGCCCGACCAGGTGGCTCCATCCCCATCGCCATCAAAGTCCAGATGCTGCACCAACTCATAGCCGCGACAAAGCGCCTCGGGACAGCCGAGGTTGTTTCCCTCAGCGCTGGCACTGGTTTTGTAGCTGGCGCCCTCCAAGTCGTGACGCATGTTGTGCAGCATGGTCAGGTTGCGGATCTCGATCAGGCCGTCGCCATCGCCGTCCACCGCGACCTCAAGGCTGATGCGGTCGCTGTATTGCCGGCCCTCGCTGTCTGTGGCGCTCAGATCGAAGACCCAGGGTGACGCGCCGGGAGCCGGCGCCTCAAAGGTCGCCATGGGGCCCTCTGCGTCCCTCAGGCTGACCTCTGTGCCTTCCAGCTGCCGCCAGCGCCAGGACCGGATCTGGACGCGGCCAAATCGGACCGAGCCGGTGAGCGTCGCCGTTGCGCCGAACTCCAGGCCCGAGGCCGGGGGCTCGCCAGCGCTCAGGCTGTCCTGCCCCGGCAGCAGGGCGCCGCAGGCGCCGGCGGGGAACCGGTCGCAGTCGAAGACGGCGCCGCTGCCGTCATAGTCGGCATAGTTCAACGCCGGAATCTGGCTCCCGTCGCCGAAATCCCAAGCACCGAGGGTGGTGGCCACCGTATCCGTATTCCAGATATCTCCGGCATTGATCGCGCTCAGCCCGGTCGCCGTGCTGACTGGAGGGGAGCCATGCGAACCCTGGTTCTCCCCGTCCGCCCCGCCAAAGCCATAGCTCGCCGTGATCATGGCCCCATCCAGACGACCCACCAGCCTGCCGGCACTGTCATCGTCTCCGTCTCCGCCGGCGGCAGCGCCCGTGGCATAGCTCGCCGCGACCGAGGCACGAATAGTCATGTAGCCCACCAGCCCGCCGACAATGTCACCGTTTCCGCCCCCGCCATCGGCAGCGCCCGTGGCATAGCTCGCCGTGATCATACCGCCAGCCTGCTGGCCCACCAGACCGCCGACAGAATTAAAACCTCCATCCCCGCAAACGGCAGCGCCCGTGGCATAGCTCGCCGTGATCATACCGCCAGCCTGCTGGCCCACCAGGCCGCCGACAGAATTCTCTCCACCCCCGCCGCCGGCGGCAGCGCCCGTGGCATAGCTCGCCGTGATCGAACCGTCCTGCTGCCAGCCCACCAAGCCGCCGACAGAATCAAAATCTCCCCCCCCGCCATCGGCAGCGCCCGTGGCGTAGCTGGCCGTGATGGAACCGCTCCTCTGATCGCCCACCAGGCCGCCAATGAAAGTAGCTCTATCGATGGCGCCGGTAGAATCCGCCAGGTTGTCGATCAAACCGAGATTGCGGATGACTGCACCGTCATCAACCGCGCCAAAGAGCCCGATATCCGAGATATTGCTGCGGATGGCGAGGTTGCTGATGGTATGGCCGTTGCCGTCAAAGACAGCCACAAATCCATCGGCGTTGTCGCCGCCGATCGGCCGCCAGCCGCCGGCGCCGTCTTCATCCACCGGGAAATAGTCGGGGTGGTGGTCATCCGGATCCAGGCGGTAGCCCCCTTCGCCGTCGCCCGACCAGGTTCCATCCCCATCGGTATCAAAGTCCAGATGCTGCACCAACTCATAGCCGCGACAAAGCGCCTCGGGACAGCCGAGGTTGTTTCCCTCAGCCCCGGCACTGATTTTGTAGCTGGCGCCCTCCAGGTCGTGGCGCATGTTGTGCAGCATGGTCAGGTTGCGAATCTCGATCAGGCCGTCGCCATCGCCGTCCACCGCGACCTCAAGGCTGATGCGGTCGCTGTATTGTATTCCCTCGCTGTCTGTGGCGCTCAGCTCGAAGACCAGGGGGACGCCGGGAGCCGGCGCCCTGAAGGTCGCCATGGGGCCCTCTGCGTCCCTCAGGCTGACCGTTGTTCCCCCCAGCTGCCGCCAGCGCCAGGACAGGATCTGGACGCGGCCAAATCGGACCGAGCCGGTGAGCGTCGCCGGGGCGCCGAACTCCAGGCCCGAGGCCGGGGGCTCGCCAGCGCTCAGGCTATCCTGCCCCGGCAACAGGACGCCGCAGGCGCCGGCGGGGAATTGGTCGCAGTCGAAGACGGCGCCGGCGCCGTCGTAGTCGGCGTAGTTCAGGGCCGGCACCTGCTCATCGGTGCCGAAATCCCAAGCGCCCAGGGTGTGGCTGTCGGCCGCGTTCCAGGCCGAGCCGGCATTGGCTGCGCTCAGCTGAGCCGCGCTGGACCACTGCGGCGCAGGCTTTGCGCTGCCCTCCGACGGCGGTTTACCCGGCATCAAAGGAGGCTCGTGACCGATGGCCTCGCCAAAGCCATAGCTCGCCGTGAGCGTCTCGGTCCCCACGCCCACCAAGCCGCCGACAGAATCAAAATCTCCATCCCCGCCATCGGCATCGCCCGTGGCATAGCTTGCCGTGATCGAACCCAGCTGCCGGCCCACCAGCCCGCCGACAAGGTCCTCATCTCCATCCCCGCCATCGGCAGCGCCCGTGGCGTAGCTCGCCGCGATCGAGGCACCAGCATCCATTACGCCCACCAGCCCGCCGACCGTGTCATCATTTCCATCCCCGCCAGCAGCAGCGCCCGTGGCGTAGCTCGCCCTGATCGAACTTCTTGCAATATAGCCCACCAAGCCGCCGACAAAACCAAAATCTCCATCCCCGCCATCGACAGCGCCCGTGGCGTAGCTCGCCCTGATCGAACTGCTCTCAATATAGCCCACCAAGCCGCCGACAAAACCAAAATCTCCATCCCCGCCATCGACAGCGCCCGTGGCGTAGCTCGCCCTGATCGAACCTATTTCAATACGGCCCACCAAGCCGCCGACATAGTTATTATCTCCATCCCCGCCATCGACAGGGCCCGTGGCATAGCTGGCCGTAATCGAACCGTTCGACTGTAAGCCCACCAGGCCACCAATGCGCCTGTTGTCCCCGCTGGAACCGTGTAATCCGCCAGATTGTCAACCAGGCCGAGATTGCGGATGAAGGCCACCTGCTGTCCTACCACGCCTCCTCCAATCCTGCCAAAGAGCCCGATATAGAAGCTATTGCGGCGGATGGCGAGGTTGCTGATAGTATGGCTGTTGCCTTCAAAGACGGCGGCAAAGGGATTGAGTCCGCCGACGATCGGCCGCCAGCCGCCGGCGCCGTTTTCATCCACCGGGAAATAGTCGGGGTGGTGGTCATCCGGATCCAGGCGGTAGCCCCCTTCGCTGTCGCCCGACCAAGTGGCTCCATCCCCATCGGCATCAAAGTCCAGGTCTTGCATCAACTCATAGCCCACGCAGCCCGTCTGGGGGCAGCCCGAGCTGTCTCCCGCCGAGACGGTGCCGGTGCTGTAGCTGGTGCCAGCCAAGTTGTAGCGCATGTTGTGCAGATCGGTCAGGTTGTGGATTTCGAGCAGGCCATCCCCGTCAAGGTCGGCCGGGATGTTAACAACGAGGCTGATGCGGTCGCTGTAGCGGCGGCCTTCGCTGTCCACGGCAGTCAGCTCGAACACCAGAGGGTCTCTGTCTACCGGCGCGGTGAAACTTGCCTGCTGACTGTCGGCTCCGCTCAGGGCGACCTCAGGACCACTCAGCTGTCGCCAGCTCCAGGACAGGATTTGGACGCGGCCAAATCGGACCGAGCCGGTGAGCGTCGCCGTTGCGCCGAACTCCAGGCCTGCTGCCGGGGGCTCGCCGGCGCTCAGGCTGTCCTGCCCCGGCAACAGGGCGCCGCAGGCGCCGGCGGGGAATTGGTCGCAGTCGAAGACGGCGCCGGAGCCGTCGTAGTCGGCGTAGTTCAGCGCCGGAATCTGGCTCCCGTCGCCGAAATCCCAGGCGCCAAGGCTGTGGCTGTCGGCCGCGTTCCAGGCCGAGCCGGCCACCTCTGCGGTCAGCTGAGTCGCGCTCGTGATCGTCTCGCTCCCGCCTGGCACGGCAGGCTTGGTGAAGCCATCCGACCCCTGATTCCTTTCGCCCATCGCCTCGCCAAAGCCATAACTCACCGTGATCGTCCCAGTGCCCCGCTCACCCACCAGCCCGCCAGCCGCATCATCCCCTCCTTTCCCGCCGTCGGCAGCGCCTGTGGCGTAGCTCGCCGTGATCGAGCCGCCCTCCTGCCAGCCCACCAGGCCGCCGACCCGATCACCGCCTCCGCCACCGCCAGCGGCAGCGCCCGTGGAATAGCTCGCCGTAATGATTGAATTATCTAACTGCCAGCCCACCAAGCCGCCGGCACGGTCCTCTTCGCCCTCCCCGCCATCGGCAGCGCCCCTGGCATAGCTCGCCGCAATCATTGAACCATTAGACTGCAAGCCCACCAAGCCGCCGACAGAATCAAGATTTCCACCCCCGCCAGCGGCAGCGCCCGTGGCGTAGCTCGCCGTGATCGAACCATCTTCCTGAGAGCCCACCAGGCCGCCGACCCGATCCCCATCGCCAGCCCTGCCATTGGCATCGCCCGTGGCGTAGCTCGCCGTAATCGAACCGCCGGACTGCCAGCCCACCAGGCCGCCGACCCCATCCTCATTGCCACCCCCGCCATCGGCAGTGCCCGTGGCGTAGCTCGCCGTGATCGAAGAACCTTTGCCCTGCAAGCCCACCAGCCCGCCGACAAGGTCCTCATCTCCATCCCCGCCATCGGCAGCGCCCGTAGCATAGCTCGCCGTGATCGAACCGCTGCTCTGCACGCCCACCAGGCCACCGACCCCATCCTTATTGCCATCCCCGCCAGCGACAGGGCCCGTGGCGTAGCTCGCCGTGATCGAACCGCCGTTCTGCCTGCCCACCAAGCCACCAATGTATCTGTTGCCATCGCTGGAACCGGTGTAATCCGCCAGATTGTCAACCAGGCCGAGATTGCGGATGACTGCACCTGCTCCAATCACCCCAAAGAGTCCGATATAAGCAGTGTCCGTGCGGACGGCAAGGTTGCTGATGGTATGGCTGTTGCCGTCAAAGACTGCGACAAAGGGGTTTTCGCCGCCGATCGGCCGCCAGCCGCCGGCGCCATCCCCATCCACCGGAAAATAATCAGCCTGGCGGTCCTCTGAATCCAGGCGATAGCTCTGCCCGCTGCGCGACCAGGTGCGGCCGTCGCCGTTGACATCAAAGTCGAGGTCCCCTGTCAGTTCATAGCCTTCGCAGTCGCCGGCGCAACTGTTGTTGGCGCCGTCCGCCAGGCCAAAGGCCGTCCGGTAGAGGGCCTGGTCGCCCGCCGAGCCTGTCGGCGTGCCGTCGCCGTCCAGATCATGGCGCAGGGCGTTCAGTTGCCCGAGGCTGGTGATCTCGATCAGTCCATTGCCATCGCTGTCGGCCGTTGTCGTCTGCGCCTGGGAGACTCCGATCATGGCACAGAGCAGGGCGGAGGCGACGGCGCCGGCAAAATGGCGCCGGCAGCCGGCGGCTCTCGAGGTCGCGGAAACGATCTTCATGTCCTCACAAGGGTCTTGCCGAAAGCAGACCTGAGCGTTGAACGGAGCTCCCTCCCAGGAAGCGGCAGCGGGCGCCCGGCCGGCCCTCCAGCCCTCGGGGGCAAGCCGGCCCTTCAGGGAGGGGGGGGGGGGGGGGGGGGGGGGCAAGATGCCATTTCCAGCAGCGCAGCGGGCCGAACAGACAAGCGCCGCCGCCAGCCAGGCAGAAACGGCAATGCGAGCAGGGCCAGAGCCAGCGGATTCAGGGAACCGCCGCCGCCGCCGCCAGTGCCGCCGCCAGTGCCACCGCCGCCACCGCTGCTGCTGCCGCCGCTGCCGGCGCTGCCGGCGCGCCCTTGACCGGGCAACAGCATGCCGCTGCGTTTCAGCGCCGGAGGTTGGGTGCCGGTGCCGAAATCCCAATCGATGTCACTCCAGCCTTGCCCGGCATTATCCCTGGTCAGATCAACGACTTCTTCCACCCCCTCAGGCAGGGGAGTCCCCTGCGAGCCGAAGAGCTCCTCCCCGTCCACCTGGCCAAAACCATAGCTCGCGATCACTGAGGCCGTGATCTGTCCGCCGCCTGCCAGCGCGCCCACCAGCGCGCCAACGGCATCATTGCCGCCCTCCCCGCCGGAAGCGTTGCCCGCGGCGTAACTGGCGACAATTGAACCCGTGCCGCGCCCGCCCACCAGTTCGCCGACCAGCGCACCGACCACATCGTCGCCGGCCCCGCCCCTGGCATGGCCCGTGGCGTAGCTTGACCGGATCGTGCCGTACTGAACGCCCACCAGCGCACCGACCACATCATTGCCGGCCCCGCCAACGGCTTCGCCCGTGGCGTAGCTCGCCCTGATCGAGCCGCCCTCCTGCCAGCCCACCAGCCCGCCGATGTTGTCTCCGCCCGTGGCAGGGCCCGCGATATAGCCCGCACTGATCGAGCTGCCCTCCTGAGAACTCTCCGATCCGCCGACGCTGTCCCCGCCTGCGGCAGCGCCCGTGGCATAGCTGGCGCGAATCGAGCCGGCGGACTGCCGGCCCACCAGGCCGCCGACGGCGTCTCCGGCGCCGTCTCCGCCTGCGGCAGCGCCCGTGGCATAGCTGGCGCGGATTGAGCCGGCGGACTGCCGGCCCACGAGGCCGCCGACGGCGTCCTCGTCGCCGTCTCCGCCTGCGGCAGCGCCCGTGGCGTAGCTCAGGATGATCGTGCCGGACTGAGCGCCCACCAGGCCGCCGACCTGATCGCTGGCGCCACCTCCGCCATCGGCAGCGCCCGAGGCGTAGCTTTCCGAGATCGTGCCCGCGGACTGCCGGCCCACCAGTCCGCCGACGGCGTCGCCGTCGCCGTCTCCACCGGCGGCAGCGCCCGTGGCGTAGCTGAAGCTGATGGTGCCCGTCTCCTGCCAGCCCACCAGGCCGCCGATGAAAATCTCCTCATCGCTGGAACCGGTGTAGTCCGACAGGTTGTCGATCAGACCGAGGTTGCGGATGGCCGCGCCCTCTCCCACCACGCCAAAGAGCCCGATGTAGGTTTGATCGCGGCGGATGCCGAGGTTGCGGAGGCGGTAGCCGTTGCCGTCAAATTCAGCGACAAAGGGCTGGACGGCATCGCCGATGGGCTCCCAGCCGCCGGCGCCATCGGCATCCACCGGAAAATAATAGGGATGGTGATCACTCAGACGCAGACTGTAGCCCAGGCTGACAGTGCTCGTCATCCAGGTTCTGCCGTCTCCGTTCCGATCAAAGTTCAGATCCTGCACGAGCTCATAGCCGCGGCAGCCCTCAGCGGGACAGCCCGAATCGTCTCCGACCGA
This sequence comes from Candidatus Porifericomitales bacterium, assembly GCA_965237735.1. GTDB lineage: Bacteria > Pseudomonadota > Gammaproteobacteria > CBDEFV01 > CBDEFV01 > CBDEFV01. The sequence goes on from CBDEFV010000007.1 coordinate 582,350, forward strand.
GGCGGTGTTGGTTTTGTAGCTGCTGCCTTCCAGGCTGTAGCGCATGTTGTAGAGCATGGTCAGGTTGCGGATCTCGATCAGGCCGTCTCCATCGATGTCAACGGCGCCAGAGACAGGGCCGCCACCCTCGACGGGGCCAATCACAGCCAGGGCGATGCGGTCGGTGTACTCATAGCCGTCGCTGCCTGTGGCGGTCAGTTCGAACACCAGGGGGGCACTGGAATCCGGCACCTTGAAAGCCACTGTACGGCCGTCCGCGCCCCTCAGGTCGTCAACATCTGTGCCCTGCAGCTGCCGCCAACTCCAGGAGCTGATCGTGATGCGGCCAAATTCAAGCGAGCCGGTGAGCATGACGGCGGCGCCGAACATCGGCACGGCTGAAGGCCTGCCGGCGCTCACGTCCGCCTGCCCCGGCAGCAGGGTGACGAAGTCGGTACCGCAAGCGCCGGCGGGGAACCGGTCGCAGTCGAAGGCGTCGCCGCCGCCGTCATAATCGGCATGGTTCAGCGCCGGGACCTGGGTCCCGGTGCCGAAATCCCAGGCGCCGAGGGTGTGACTGTCGACCGCATTCCAGGCCGGACCGGCATTGGCTTCATTCAACTGAGTCGCAACCGTGATGGTGATGACCATCCCGCCCCCGCCGGACACAGCAATGGTAACAGTAGGCTTGACAGTGCCATCCGGCCCCGCGGACTCCCTGCCCATCACCCCGCCAAAGCCATAACTCTGCCAGATCGAGCCGCCTTGCTGCAAGCCCACCAACCTGCCAACCTTGTCTCCGCCGCCGCTGCCGCCATCGGCAGCGCCCGTGGCATAGCTCGCCGTAATCGAGCCATCCAGCTGCCGGCCTACCAGTCCGCCGGCATCGTCTTCATCTCCGTCCCCGCCAGCGGCATCGCCGGTGGCATAGCTCGCCGTGATCCCGGAGCCACCATCCTGCGAGCCCACCAGCCCGCCGACGCTGTCCTTGACGCCGCTGCCGCCATCGGCATCGCCCGTGGCATGGCTCGTTGTAATCATCGAGCGACCCAGCTGCTGGCCCACCAGCCCGCCAACCCGATCAAAACGGCCGCCCCCGCCATCGACATTGCCCGTAGCATGGCTCGCCGTAATCGAGCCGTCTTCCTGCGAGCCCACCAGCCCGCCGACCTGATCACCGCCGTCCCCGCCGTTGACATCGCCCCTGGCGTAGCTCAGGATGATCGAGCCGCCCGCCTGCCAGCCCACCAGGCCGCCGACCCGATCAAAGTTGCCGCCCCTGCCATCGGCAGTGCCCACGGCGTAGCTCGCGTCAATTGCACCACTCTCCTGAACGCCCACCAACCCACCAACAGAGTCCTTCTCTCCGCCCCCGCCATCTGCCGGGCCCGTGGCGTAGCTCTCCGTGATCGAGCCGGCTCCCTGCAAGCCCACCAGCCCGCCGACCCGATCAAAGTCGCCAACCCCGCCATTTGCCGGACCCGTGGCGTAGCTCGCCGTGATCAGACCTCCGACCTTCCCGCCCACCAGACCGCCGACATTATCCGAACCTCCATCCCCGCCATTGGCAGCGCCCGTGGCGTAGCTGGCGCTGATGGTGCCCGTCTCCTGCCAGCCCACCAGGCCACCGACATAATCAAAATCTCCACCCCCGCCATCGGCGGGGCCCGTGGCGTAGCTGAGGCTGATGGTGCCCGTTTCCTGCCGACCCACCAGGCCGCCGATGAAAATCAGCCCATCGCCGGTACCGGTGTAGTCCGCCAAGTTGTCAACCAGGCCGAGGTTGCGGATGGCCGCACCCTCTCCGATCGCGCCAAAGAGCCCAACATACGTCTGATCGCGGCGGATGGCGAGGTGGCTGATGGTGTGGCTGTTGCCTTCAAAGACAGCGACAAAGGGTTGGTCAGGATCGCCGATCGGCCGCCAGCCGCCGGCGTCATCCTCATTCACCGAAAAATAGTCGGGGTGGCGGTCATCCGGGTCCAGGCGGTAGCCCCCTTCGCTGTCGCCCGACCAGGTGGCTCCATCCCCATCGGCATCAAAGTCCAGATGCTGCACCAACTCATAGCCGCGACAAAGCGCCTCGGGACAGCCGAGGTTGTTTCCCTCAGTGCTGGCACTGCTTTTGTAGCTGGCGCCCTGCAAATCATGACGCATGTTGTGCAGCATGGTCAGATTGCGAATCTCGATCAGGCCATCGCCATCGACATCGACCGCGACCCTGAGGGTGATGCGGTCGGTGTACTCATAGCCGTCGCTGCCTGTGGCGATAAGTTTGAACACCAGGGGGGCGCTGGGAGCCGGCACTTCGAAATCTGCTGTGCGGTTGTCCGCGCCCGTCAGTTCAACATTTGTGCCCTGCAGCTGTCGCCAACTCCAGGATATGATCGTGACGCGGCCATCTCTGACGGAGCCGGCGATCGTGGCGATTGCGCCGAACTCCAGGCCCGATACCGGGGGCTCGCCGGCACTCAGGTCTGCCTGGCCCGGCAGCAGGGTGACGGTGACGATCTCGGGTCCGCAGACGCCGGCGGGGAACCGGCCGCAGTCGAAGACGGCGCCGGCGCCGTCGTAGTCGGCATAGTTCAGCGCTGGGACTTGAGTCTCGTCGCCGAAATCCCAGGCGCCGAGGGTGTGACTGTCGGCCGCATTCCAGGCCGATCCGGCATTGGCCGCAGTCAGCTCGGCTGCACTGGACACGGGGGGAGAGCCATCCGGCCCGGCGGTAGAGGCGCCCATCAGCCTGCCAAAGCCATAGCTCGCCACGATCGAGCCGCCCTCCGCACCCACCAGCTTGCCGGACGTGCTGACGCCGTCCCCGCCATCGGCATCGCCCGTGGCGTAGCTCGCCGTGATCGAGCCTCCTTCCTGCCAGCCCACCAGCCCGCCGACACGGACCATACTTCCGTCTCCGTTAGCGGCATCGCCTGTGGCATAGCTGGCTACGATCGAGCCTCCACCCTGCCGACCCACCAACCCGCCGACAGAGCTGGAGTCCGGGAGCCTGCCAATGGCATCGCCCGTGGCAATGGCATCGCCCGTGGCGTAGCTGGCCGCGATCAAGCCTCCTCCCTGGGTGCCCACCAGGCCGCCGACAAGTTGTTGGGTGAAGCGGCCGACGACAGCACCCGTGGCGTGGCTCGCCCTGATCAAGCCACCATCCTGCAAGCCTACAAGCCCGCCGACATGACCATTGCCGCCCCCGCCAGCGACAGGGCCCGAGGCGTAGCTTACGCTGATGGCACCCGTCTTCTGCCGGCCCGCCAGGCCGCCAATGAAAATGTCCTTGTTTTCAGGGCCGGTGTAATCCGCCAAGTTGTCAACCAGTCCGAGATTGCGGATGGTCGCACCCTCTCCAATCGCGCCAAAGAGCCCGACATGAGATTGATCGCGGCGGATGGCGAGGTTGCGGATGCGGTAGCTGTTGCCCTCTAAGACAGCCCTGAAGGGATTGGCTTCGTCGCCGATCGGCAGCCAGCCGCCTTCGCCGTCCTCATTCACCTCAAAGTACAGCGCCCTGCTGTCGCCCGAATCCAGATTGTACCCCTGATCACCGTCGCCCAACCAGGTGGTTCCATCGCCATCGGCATCGAAGTCCAGATCCCCGATCAGTTCATAGCCGAAGCAGCCCCCAGCGGGACAGCCGAGGGAGTCGGGCACGGCATCAGCACCGCTCCTGTAGCTTGTTCCTGCCAGGTCGTGGCGCATGTTGTGCAGCATGGTCGGATTGCGAATCTCGATCAGGCCATCGCGATCGCCATCGACCGGGGCATTAACGGTGATGCGGTCGGTGTACTCATAGCCGTCGCTGTCTGTGGCGGTCACCCTGAACACCAGGGGGTTGTAGTAGGCAATTGGCTCTATGAAGGTCGCTATGCGAGCGTCTGAGCCCGTCAGGGTGACCGACGTGCCCTGCAGTTGCTGCCAACGCCAGGATACGATTTCGACGCGGCCAAATATGAGCGAGCCGGTGAGCATGGCGATTGCGCCGAACCCCCGGCCTGATGCCAGGGGCCCACTGGCGCTCAGGCTGTCCTGCCCCGGCAGCAGGGTGACGGTGACGATGTCGGGTCCGCAGGCGCCGGCGGGGAACTGGCCGCAGTCAAAGACGGCGCCGGCGCCGTCATAGTCGGCATAGTTCAGCGCCGGAACCTGAGGCTCGTCGCCGAAATCCCAGGCGCCGAGGGTGTGACTGTCGGCTGCATTCCAGGCCGATCCGGCATTGGCTTCATTCAGCTGAGTCGCAACCGTGATGGTGATGACCATCTCGCCCCCACCGGACACAGCAAGGGTAACAGTAGGCTTGGCAGTGCCATCCGGCCCCGTGGACTCCCCGCCCATCACCCCGCCAAAGCCATAACTCTGCCGGATTGAGCCGCCATCCTGCGAGCCCACCAGCCTGCCAACCTTGTCTCCACCGCCGCTCCCGCCATCGGCATCGCCCGTGGCGTAGCTCGCCGTGATCGAGCCCCCCTGCTGCTGTCCCACCAGCCCGCCGGCATGGTCCTCACCTCCGTCCCCGCCAGCGGCATCGCCGGTGGCATAGCTCGCCGTGATCGAGCCATTGTCCTGCTGGGCCACCAGCCCGCCGGCCCGATCATGCCAGCCGATTCCGCCATCGACAGCTCCCGTAGCGTAACTCGCCGTGATCGAGCCATTGTCCTGCCGGCCCACCAGCCCGCCGACCCGATCATAGTCGCCGCCTCCACCATCGACAGCTCCCGTAGCGTAACTCGCCGTGATCGAGCCATCTTCCTGCTGGCCCACCAGCCCGCCGGCCCAATCATACCAGCCGGTTCCACCATCGACAGCTCCCCTGGCATGGCTCGCCCTGATCAAGCCGCCTTCCTGGGCGCCCACCAGCCCGCCGGCCCGATCATACCGGCCGATTCCGCCATCGACATCTCCCGTAGCATAGCTCTCCCTGATCAGGCCGCCTTCCTGCCGGCCCACCAGCCCGCCGATCCGATCAACGCCGCCGCCGCCAACGAGATTGCCCGTGGCGTAGCTTGCCACGATCAAGCCGCCCCTCTGAGAGCCCACCAGCCCGCCAGTGTTATCGTTGCCAGAGCCATCCCCGCCATCCCCGCCATAGGCATCGCCGGTGGCGTAGCTCAGGACGATCGAGCCACCTTCCTGCAAGCCCACCAGCCCACCAACGAGGTCATTCCCTTCGCCCCTGCCATCGGCATAGCCCGTGGCGTAGCTCTCCGTGATCGAGCCGTCCGTCTGTCGGCCCACCAGCCCGCCGACCCGATCGGAGCTGCCATCCCCGCCATCTGCAGGACCCGTGGCGTAGCTGGCGCCGATTGTGCCAATCTTCTGCCAGCCTGCCAAGCCGCCAATGTATATCTCATCATTACTGGAGCCGGTGTAATCCGCCAAATTGTTGACCAGACCGAGATTGCGGATGGCCGCGCTCTCTCCCATGGCGCCAAAGAGCCCGATATGAGATTGATTGCGGCGGATGGCGAGGTTGCGGATGCTGTAGCCGTTGCCCTCAAAAACAGCGACAAAGGGATTGGCACCATCGCCGACCGGCAGCCAGCCGCCCTCGCCATCCCCGTCCACCTCGAAGTACGGTGCCATGCTGTCTTCCGAATCCAGGCTGTACCCTGAATCGCCGTCACCCGACCAGGCGCTTCCATCGCCATCCGCATCAAAGTTCAGCTCCCCGGTCAGTTCATAGCCGAAGCAGCCGCCCTCCCCGGGACAGCCGAGGGAGTCGGGCACGGCATCAGCACCGCTCCTGTAGCTTGTTCCTGCCAGGTCGTGGCGCATGTTGTGCAGCATGGTCAGGTTGTGAATCTCGATCAGGCCATCGCCATCGCCATCGACCGCGACCCTGAGAGTGATGCGGTCGGTGTATTCATAGCCATCGCTGCCTGTGGCGGTCAGCCTGAACACCAGAGGGGCGCCGGGAGCCGGTACCCTGAAGGCCGCTGTGCGGGCGTCTGCGCCCGTCAGGGTGACCGTCGGGCCCTCCAGTTGCTGCCAACGCCAAGACAGGATTTCGATGCGGCCAAATATGAGCGAGCCGGTGAGCATGGCGGTTGCGCCGAACTCCAAGCCTGATGCCAAGGGGCCACCGGCACTCAGGTCCGCCTGGCCCGGCAGCGGGGTGACGGTGACGATGCCGGGTCCGCAGGCGCCGGCGGGGAACTGGCCGCAGTCAAAGACGGCACCGGCGCCGTCATAGTCGGCATAGTTCAGCGCCGGGACTTGGGTCCCGGTGCCGAAATCCCAGGCGCCGAGGGTGTGGCTGTCGGCTGCATTCCAGGCCGATCCGGCATTGGCTGCGGTCAGTTGAGTCGCGCTCGTGATCGCTTCTTCGCTCCCGCCGGGCACAGCAGGCCTGGCGGAACCGGCCGGCCCCGAGAACTCCCCGCCCATCAGCCCGCCAAAGCCATAGCTCTGCAAGATCGAGCCGCCTGTCTGCTGTCCCACCAGCCCGCCGGCATGGTCCTCGCCGCCGCCCCCGCCATCGGCATCGCCCCTGGCGTAGCTCGCCGTGATCAAGCCGCCTGTCTGCACACCCACCAGCCCGCCAACCCGAGCAGAGCCGCCATCCCCGCCATCGGCATCGCCCGTGGCGTAGCTCGCCGTGATCGAGCCGCCTGTCTGCTGTCCCACCAGCCCGCCGACCCGAGCAGAGCCGCCATCCCCGCCATCGGCATCGCCCGTGGCATAGCTCGCCGTGATCGAGCCGCCTGTCTGCTGTCCCACCAGCCCGCCGGCATGGGTCCTCGCCGCCCCCCCGCCATCGGCATTGCCGGTGGCATAGCTCGCCGTGATCAAGCCGCCTGTCTGCACGCCCACCAGCCCGCCGACCCGAGCAGAGCCGCCATCCCCGCCGTCGGCGGGGCCGGTGGCGTAGCTGGCACTGATTGTGCCAGCCCTCTGCCAGCCTGCCAAGCCGCCAATGTAAATCTCATCATCCCTGGAGCCGGTATAATCCGCCAAATTGCTGACCAGGCCGAGATTACGGATGGCCGCACCCTCTCCAATCACGCCAAAGAGCCCGATGTAAGTTTGATCGCGACGGATGGCGAGGTTGCTGATGGTATAGCCGTTGCCCTCAAAGACAGCCCTGAAGGAATTGACTTCGCCGCCGATCGGCAGCCAGCCACCCGCTTCGCCATCCACCGGAAAATAATCGGCACGGCTGTCACCCGAATCCAGGCTGTGCCTCCGGTCGCCGCCACCTAACCAAGTGGTTCCATCGCCATCCCCGTCAAAGTTCAGGTTCTGAGTCAGCTCATAGCCGCGACAGCCCCCAGCGGGACAGCCGATGGAGTTGGGCACAGCCTCAGCGCCGCTCTTGTAGCCTGTGCCTGCCAGGTCGTGGCGTATGTTGTGGAGATCGCTCTGGCTGCTGATCTCGATCAGGCCATCGCCGTCGCGGTCGGCAGGATCCGTCACGACGGCAAGAATGAGTCGGCTGGTGTATTGTCTGCCGTCGCTGTCTTCGGCGGTCACCCTGAACACCAAAAGAGTGCTGGAACCCGGCGCTGTAAAAGTCGCTGTGGCAGTGCCTGCGCCCACTAGATTGACCGGCGTACCCTCCAGTTGCTGCCAACGCCAGGATGTGATGGTGACGCGGCCGAATTTAACAGAGCCAGTGAGCCTGAAGTCAGAGCCGGTCATCACTGACCCCATCTCGCCAGCGCTCAGATCCGCCTGGGCCGGCAGCGGGGTGACGAGGCCGGGGCCACAAAGGCCGGCGGGGAACTGGCCACAGTCGAAGACGGCACCAGCGCCGTCATAGTCGGCATAGTTCAGCGCCGGGACCTGGGTCCCGGTGCCGAAATCCCAGGCGCCGAGGGAGTGGCTGCCGGCTGCACTCCAGGCCGATCCGGCATTTTCTGCGGTCAACTGAGTTGCGCTCATGATCGCTTCGCTCCCGCCGGGCACAGCAGGCTTGGGGGAGCCATCCAACCCCACCAACTCCCCGCCCATCAGCCTACCAAAGCCATAGCTCTGCATGATCGAGCCGCCTGTCTGCTGCCCCACCAGCCTGCCGGCATGGTCCTCGCCTTCGCCTCCGCCATCGGCATCGCCCGTGGCGTAGCTCGCCGTGATCGAGCCATTGTCCTGCCGCCCCACCAGTCCGCCGGCGCTGTCCCTGTTTCCGACCCTGCCATCGGCATCGCCCGTGGCGTAACTCGCCGTGATCGAACCATCAACCTGCAAGCCCACCAGTCCACCGACATCGTCCTCATTTCCGCCCCCGCCATCGGCATCGCCCGTGGCGTAGCTCGCCGTGATCGAGCCATTGTCCTGCCGCCCCACCAGTCCGCCGGCGCTGTCCCTGTTTCCAACCCTGCCATCGGCATCGCCCGTGGCGTAGCTCGCCGTGATTGAGCCGCCTGTCTGCAAACCCACCAGCCCGCCGACCCGATCAGAGTCGCCGCCCCCGCCACCGGCATCGCCCGTGGCGTAGCTCAGGATGATTGAGCCGCCTGTCTGCAAGCCCACCAGCCCGCCGACCCGATCATAGTTGCCGCCACCGCCACCGGCATTGCCCGCGGCGTAGCTGTCCGTGATCAAGCCGCCCTCCTGCCAGCCCACCAGCCCGCCGACCCGATCACGAGATCGGCTCCCGCCATCGGCGGGGCCGGTGGCGTAGCTGGCGCTGATTGTGCCACTCTTCTGCCGCCCCACCAAGCCGCCAATGTAAACCTCACGATCGCTGGAGCCGGTGTAATCCGCCAAGTTGTTGACCAGGCCGAGATTGCGGATGGCCGCACCCTCTCCGATCACGCCAAAGAGCCCGATGTAAGTTTGATTGCGGCGAATGGCGAGGTTGCTGATGGTATGGCTGTTGCCCTCAAAGACAGCCGTAAAGGGATTGGCCTTGTCACCAATCGGCAACCAATTGTCATCTCTATCAAAATCCAGGAAACCCATGAGTTCATAGCCGAAACAGCCGCCCCCCTCGGGACAGCCAAGGGAGTTTGGCACGGCATCAGCGCCGCTCCTGTAGCTGGTGCCTGCCAAGTTATAGCGTATGTTGTGGAGATCGGTCGGGCTGTGAATCTCGATCAGGCCATCGCCGTCGCGGTCGGCAACATCCGTCACGACGGCAAGGGTGAGCTGGCTGGTGTATTCTCTGCCGTCGCTGTCTTCGGCGGTCACTCTGAACATCAAAAGGCCGCTGGAATCCGGCACTGTAAAAGTCGCTGTGGCACTGTCTGCGCCCACCAGGTCGACCGGCGTACCCTTCAGTTGCTGCCAATGCCAGGATATGATGGTAACGCGGCCGAATCTAAAAGAGCCGGTGAGCGCGAAGTCAGAGCCGGTCACCACTGACGAAGGATCGCTGGTGCTCAGGCTCTCCTGCCCCGGCAGCGGGGTGGGGGGGGCGCAGGCTCCGACGGGGAACTGGCCGCAGTCGAAGACGGTCCCGTCGTCGTCATAGTCGGCATAGTTCAGCGCCGGGGCCTGGACCTCGGTGCCGAAATCCCAGGCACCGGAGGTGCTTCTGTCGGCCGTATTCCAGGCCGATCCGACATTTTCTGCAGTCAGTTCAACTGCACTGGATACGGGGAGAGTTGTTCCATTCCCATTCGTTCCCTCTTCGCCCATCGGGCTGCCAAAGCCATAGCTCTCCCTCAATGAGCCATTCTGGTCAATCCGGCCTACCATCCTGCCCACATTGTCTGCAGTACCAGCCCCGCCATCGGGATCGCCCGTGGCGTAGCTCGCCGTGATCGAGCCACCTCTCTGCCAACCCACCAGCCCGCCAACAGCATCTCGGTCGCCGTTCCCGCCATCGGCATCGCCCGTGGCATAGCTCGCGGTGATCGAGGAGTTAAGCTGATAGCCCACCAAGCCGCCAACATGGTCCCCAATCTGGCCCCTGCCATAGGCATCGCCCGTAGCATAGCTCGCGGTGATCGAGGAGCCGGAATCCAGAAGGCCCACCAAACCTCCGACACGATCCACTCGCCAATTCGAGCCAGCGGCATCGCCCGTGGCGTAGCTCGCGATGATAGAGCTACCATTCGTCGCTACGCCCGCCAGGCCACCAGCGAAGACGCTAATAATTCCGCCGGAGCTGCTGTAATCCGCCAAATTGTCGATCAGGCCGAGATTGCGAATCACTGCACCCCTTCCGATCACACCAAAGAACCCGATGTGACTTCGGGAGCGGCGGATGGCAAGGTTGCGGATGCGATAGCCGTTGCCTTCAAAAACAGCCCTGAAGGGATTGCCTATGCTGCCGATCGGCAACCAGCCCCCCGTTCCATTGTTATCCACCGGAAAATAATCGGCATGGCGGTCCGCCGAATGCAAGCTGTACCCTGAATCGCTGTTGCCTGACCAGGTGCTTCCATCGCCATTGACATCAAAGTCCAGGTTCTGAGTCAGCTCATAGCCGCGGCAGCCCTCAGCGGGACAGCCGAAGACGTTTGCCGTAGCCTTGGCACCGGTTTTGTAACTGGTGCCACCCAGGTTGTGGCGCATATTGTGAAGCCTGGTCAAGCTGTCGATTTCAATCAGGCCATCGCCATCGCCATCAGCAGGAGCCGCCGCGACAGCAATAGAGATGCGGTCACTGTATTGCCTGTCGTCGCTGTCTTCGGCAGTCACCCTGAACACCAGGAGGGTGGTACTGAAGTCCGGCACTGTAAAAGTCGCTGTGGCACTGTCTGTGCCCCCTGGATTGACCGGCGTACCCTCCAGTTGCTGCCAATGCCAGGATATGATGGTGACGCGGCCAAATTCAACAGAGCCGGTGAGCCTGAACTCTGTGTCGGTTAGCACAAGCGAAGGCCCGGCAACGCTCAGATCCGCCTGGCCAGGCAGCAGGGTGACCATGCCGGAGCCGCAGACACCGGCGGGGAACTGGCCACAGCTGAAAACGGAGCCGGCGCCGTCATAGTCGGCATAGTTCAACGCCGGGACCTGCTCATCGGTGCCGAAATCCCAAGCGCCCAAAGTGTTGTTGGCGGCTTCATTCCAGGCCGATTCGGCATTGGCTGCGGTCAACTGAGCCGCACTCATGATCGCTTCGACCCCGCCGGACACAGCAGGCTTGGCAGAGCCATCCGGCCCCGCGGACTCCCCGCCCATCAGACCGCCAAAGCCATAGCTCTGCACGATTGAGCCGCCTGTCTGCCGTCCCACCAGCCTGCCGACCCGATCAAACCGGCCGCCCCCGCCATCGGCATCGCCCGTGGCATAGCTCGCCGTGATTGAGCCACCGGCCTGCCGCCCCACCAGTCCGCCGACGGTGTCCCTGTTTCCGACCCCGCCATCGGCATCGCCCGTGGCGTAGCTCGCCGTGATCAAGCCACTGCCCTGTTGTCGGCCCACCAGCCCGCCGGCATAATCGTCGTCGCCATCCCCGCCATCGGCATCGCCCCTGGCGTAGCTCGCCGTGATCGAGCCGCCTATCTGCCAGCCCACCAGCCCGCCGACCCGATCAAACCGGCCGCCTCCGCCATCGGCATCGCCCCTGGCATCGCTCGCCGTGATCGAGCCGTTTTCCTGCCGGCCCACCAGCCCGCCGGCATAATCGTCGTTGCCATCCCCGCCATCGGCGGGGCCGGTGGCGTAGCTGGCGCTGATTGTGCCATTTCTCTGCCGCCCCACCAAGCCGCCAATGTATATCCCACCATTACTGGAGCCGGTGTAATCCGCCAAATTGTTGACCAGGCCGAGATTGCGGATGGCCGCACCCTCTCCAATCACGCCAAAGAGCCCGATGTAAGTTTGATTGCGGCGGATGGCGAGGTTGCTGATGCTATGGCTGTTGCCCTCAAAGACAGCGACAAAGGGATCGGCTCCATTGCCGATCGGCAACCAGCCGCCCGCTCCATTGTTATCCACCGGAAAATAATCGACATGGCTGTCCGCTGAAGCCAGGCTGTATCCATTATCGCTGTTGCCCGACCAGGTGCTTCCATCGTCACCCACATCAAAGTTCAGATTTCCAGTCAACTCATAGCCACGGCAACCCTCATCGGGACAACCTGAACTGTCCCCGACCGAGTTGGTGTCGGTCTTGTAGCTGGTACCCTCCAAGTCGTAGCGCATGTTGTGCAGCATGCCCAGATTGCGAATCTCGATCAGGCCATTGCCGTCGGAGTCAGCCCTGTCTTGTGCCTGCGCGGCCCAAGACAGGGCGCAGAGCAGGGCAAAGGCAACACCGCCAGCAAAATTGCGCTGGCAGCCAATTGCTCTCAACGTCACGAAAACGATTCTCAATGTCATATACAATAGCTTTGCCAAAAAACGGAACTCATCCCCTTCCTGAAGGATATGAGACAAGCATGAATAATATAAAACATGTTTTGTCTCGTCATCCTGCGCACTGGCTTTTTTCTATGAACTGAAACAATAAAAAAATGAAGGAGCTGCCTCTGAGCCGAGTTCCGTCGCGGGCAACCATTCATCCCATACAGGCGTCGCCGCTTCCCTGAATCAGGTGCGCCGGACGGTGCGGATGCTCTTCGCCTCATCGGGCGATCACAGCGTCACCCGCCTGCCGCCGGAGCAGAGCATGGTGAACCCACAACAGCAATCGCCCCCGACCGCCGGGCATACTTGCCGCGCAAACGGCGGGAAAGCGCCCTGATATCGCCGGCGCGGGGCCGGCGCAGCCAAAAATCAGGGACCACAGCCGCCTGCTCTTCCTTAGCCTTCGATTCCGCCGCGGCCCCGGGTTCCACCGTGCCCAGCCGCTCCTCAATGCCCTCAAACAAAGATTCGACCGCGCCAGCACGGCCGCCAAACTCTGTGGCCGGAATCATTGAGCGCGGCTCCGGCGAGTCCCTGCAACGTATATAAAGCGCACGGGATCAACGGCAGGGTCTTGGGCGCTGGCTTCAGGGTTAGAAATCTCAAAACGACCCCGGCTTCGCCGGCCTCCAGGGACAGAGCCGCGTTGAGCAAGGAGACGCGGAGTTTCTCGCCCGGCGGCCCCAAGCCGACATGCCTGCACATAATCTGCAACTCGCCGTAGCGCTGCTGATCGACAAGGATGGCGGCATACTCCAAGGCCAAACGCCGGCGGTGATTCCGAGACAGCCCTTCGCGCGTGACGCCCCAGGCATCAAAGACTTGTTGCCCGCGGCCAGAATCGGCCAACTCATGCAACCGGACAGACGGGGCGACGATGGCACCCTTCAGACCGTGCCGCAAAGCCAGGGGTTCATCTCCGACATCAGCGGGCCGCCCGGGCGCAATCGCATGGCTCAAAGACATTCAGTCGATGATCCGCGACGAGTCGCAGGGAGCGGGACCGGTGGAGTGACCTCCAGGACTGCCATGACCCTGCTTCACTGAGCACAGCCAGCCAAGGGCTGAGGTGACTTTGTTGTTATATTCTTACCTGCAATTTCCGGAGGAATTGAATGAAGTTGATGCACTCAACTTTCTGCTCTTTGCAGACAAGGGGGATTTTATAATTGTATTTTTTTCTATTGGGCGATTCAGGTTGCCCGGCTTCTAAAGTAACGACGGTTTTACTGTGTTACTTTGCATAGGCAATAAGTCTTATATCGTTGAGATTGGCTCCTCTGGAGCGAGGGCGTTCTCTGGTTCCATATTTTTTTCTTAAGGATGCTGCTTTACTCTCTGCTTTATCGTCTACCGGAACGGAAATGAATTCTTGCTCTTCCAGCCACATTCTCACTGGGTATTTTCCCCTTTTTTCTTCGTCTTCAAATGTCCTCTCCTCATCCTCATCGCCGTCGCCATCAGACTGAATTTCATCAAAGATGGGCTGAATAACAGTTATGCGCCCTTTACGTGCGGATAATTTTTCCCACAGTGATGGAAAGATATCCTCTGGATAATCAACACCCCAGGCTGTGATAAAGATATTGGCATCCAAACAATATTCAGCACTATTCATCGTTCAGCTCAAATACCTGCGCCGGCCTCCCAAGGCCCAGCAACTTGGTGACCTGAAGCAAGTTAAGCTCTCTGTGATGCCAGGCAGTCAGTACGGTTCTGACAAAAGGGTCGCCAAATTGCGTCCGTACTTCTCTGGGGCGGTCCCGTACAGGATCTCCTTTGTTTTTTTGCAGTTCTTGCCGCTGTCTTTCGTACTCACCCCTGAGCGCTTCTTCAAAGGCACCGTATTGTTCCTGTGCAATGCGTCCGAGCTGTCGCATCCTTACCAAAAAAGCAGAGGGGCTCACCTGAAAACGCCGAGCCTGTTCCCTGATTGCTTCAAGCTCACTCACATCAGATACTTCAGATACCTTCTCTTCCGGCATCAAAACATCGCCGGCGAATTGATCGCACCATGCCTCCTCAGGGTCATCACTTTCCTGCCAGCTGTCAATGGATATATTTCCTCTCAACAAGTGCCCCAATACGTGCATCAACGTGAAAGACTGAGCTTTCCTGGCATCCGAGGCATTGACTATGACTACAGGCATGGTTTCGTGCGTCAGGCAAAGCGCACGAAAATCCTTCCTGTCCATATGCGCCCATCCCGGGTATTTGCCGGTGAGGAATATGAAAACACTTTTTTCTTCCAGCTTTTCTTTAAGTCCAGTAAAGTCCAATGGTTTTTCCAGCCCCAGCCACAGTCGTGCCCGGTTGGCGGCGGCCTCCGGTGGCAAACCACTCACATCAGGGCCGGCAAAAGGAGTGATCGGATTTGCCCGGTCCGTCCTCAACTCTATGAAAAAATCACGATAGTGCTCCACCCGGGTTATCAACCGGCGTACTTTGCTGTCCTGAAAGGCTTGGGCGTGACGAAGCATACGGAAGCTGGGTTTTTGTTCGTAGCTGTATTCCTGAGGCAGTATTTCAGATATAAACACCCAATCCGGAACCTCATATAGTTCTGCCAGCTTATCCAACTGGTTGTAGGTTGGTCTTTTTTTGCCTTCCTCCATCTGATCAATTGAAGGAACCTTTCTGGCGACATCATCCACAGACAAACCCATCTGCTCGCGGCATTGCCTGAGTATTTGGAGATTAAGCGGCAGTTCCTGGCTTATCTGACCCATGACTCTCTACCTCAAGCTAAATTCTGGCAGTGAGATGTGCGGTCGTGGCGGCTTGGTCCGCAACTTGGCAAGGTTTCATTTCGACTTGGGGTGCAGAAGGGTTTCAGGGTGGGCTATCTTCAGCAGAATCGCCAATTGTCAGGGCATGAACCGGATGGGCTGGAATCCAAAACCCTTCCAGTCAATGACCATAGCTGATTATAGAGCAGGGGCATCAACAGGGGCAAGAGGCCCCAGGCGTTGAAACGGCAGTGTTCCTGCAGCTCAGGCGCCCGGATGCTGGCTTTTGCCAGTCCATGCCATCAATACAGGTTTCAACGAAGTCCGTGATTTTTTGAGAATTCTTTCACAGGTCGCCCTGCGTTGTGTCAGCCTTGGAGGGCTTTCCAGGATGCTGATGATCTCGTCGTGCAGGGGCGCTTTCCCGGAATGGATACAATCGTCGCCGCTCCGCCGCCCTCGACAGCCCCAGCGACGAGCTCAACCAGCGCATCGACCACATCTTCAGCCGCGGCCCGGCCGCCGCCGTCCAGTCCCGTCGCCTCGGCATCGACCCCGGGCGCCGCCGCCCCCTGCCCTCCCAAGTCCCGCTCTGGCCGTCCTATCATGCCAGCGGCATCGTGCGCTTTGAGCTCTAGCCCTGCAGGTAGCGATTCCCCCGACAAAGGCACAGGCTCCGATAGAGGCAGCGAGACAGCGAGGCAGCCGCAGGGTTGTTTATAATGAAGCCAGGTGCGGAGAGGTGGTTGAGTGGTCGAAAGCGCTCCCCTGCCAAGGGAGTATGGGGGAAACCTCATCGAGGGCTCGAATCCCTCTCTCTCCGCCACCTACACCCCCTTACTCCATAACTTCTTTTCGCCCTTCCATAAGAAACGGAAACAATCAATTTCAGCAGAGATGAAAAAAGAAACAAGTACATACCTCACCGGAGGAGGAGGCTTTCATTTTGAATCCCTTGTGCAGGCATCTTTTGTCATTTTGATGCTTACCGGTGGTTATACCCCCTATCCCCCTTCACCTCGCCTGAGTGTTGCGAAAATAAAACTTCAAAGCCAGAACTGGGACACGGACGATTGCATTGTTATCCATGAAAGCAAAGACAGGGAGGAAGGGCCAAAGTTCTTGTGCCAAGTAAAGAGTTCCATTGCAGTTACCAAAAGCGATGCTTCGTTCGGCAAGGTCATACAGGCCGCTTGGAATGACCTTAACAAGCCCGAGTTTGTGAAAAACGAGGATGCCATTGCGTTGATTACAGGTCCGCTCAGTCAAGGTGTTCAAAACGCGGTGCAATGGTTGCTAAATCAAGCGAAGGCCAAGGGTGCTGATGAATTCTTCCGACACATAGAGCAGTCAAATGCCAGTTCAAAAAAGAAACGCAAAAGTCTTGAGGTAATTAAGTACCACTTGAAAGCAGCAAACGAAGGCAGGGAGTTAACAACAGATAAGCTTCACAAGTTCCTGAAGCATTTCCATTTGCTCAGCTACGACTTGGGTAATGACGATTTCAGTGTGGTCCGGTCCCTGCTACTCTCCCATATGTCGCAGTTTCAAATGCAGTGTCCTGATCATGTTTTTGCAAGAATTGTCGAACTCGTACGACAAAGGAATAAGGATGGCGGCACCATCACCACCGAAGATATACCGGAAGACATTCGGGAAAAATTCAAGCCACAAGTTGCTACCTCTATGCCCGAGGAGTTCAAGGTGTCCCCCAAGACATCAGAAACCAATTGGGACCAAGACCTTAACGCCGACTACCTTGCACTTGCTGTTCTCGTCGGTGCTTGGGATAATAATTCAAGCAACGACAATGAGGTTATTTTCCGACTGACCGGAATTGACCAACAGAAGATGAAATATCTGTTGAACCAGTCTGGGAGTCCATTGTCGATCAAAAAAAATGGAATTTTGAAGGTGGTAGATAGGGGTGAGCTATGGAAGCTCCTGGGTTCGCGGGTCCTTGATCGGGACCTCGACAACTTTAAATCCCTCGCCACCGAAGTATTGAAAGAACCCGATCCTGCTTTTGAACTGCCCGCTGATGAACGGTACACTGCCATGTTGAGGGGGAAGGCCTTGAAATATTCTGCCGCATTACGAAAAGGAATCTCTGAGGGGCTGGCTATTCTGGGCAGCCAGCCCGAGGCGTGCAGCAAATGTTCACAAGGAAAAGCTGAAAGCACCAGCGTTCTGGCAATATCTGAAATACTTGCCGGAGCTAACTGGGTCATGTGGGGCAGCCTTAACGATTTACTGCCCATCCTGGCCGAAGCCGCCCCCGGTGAATTCCTCAATGCAGTTGATGAATCTTTGCGCAGAGAGCCCTGTCCTTTTGATAAGATTTTTTCACAGGAGAACGACAACCTGATTATCGGCAGGAACTACTTAACAGGACTGCTCTGGGCACTGGAAGGACTGGCTTGGGACGAACAATACCTTGTTCGGGCCTGTGTTGCACTTGGTGAACTTGCCAGCCGCGACCCCGGCGGTCGGTCATCCAATCGCCCTTCCAATTCGCTGGTAACTATTTTGCTCCCTTGGAAGCCTGAAACCTTGGCACCCTTCGAAAAACGCAAGCTGGCGGTGAAGAAACTCCTTGCTGAACTGCCAGATATCGGCTGGAATCTGATCATTCGACTCCTACCCGGTCAAACCCGAACATCTTTCGGCTCGCACACACCAAGGTGGCGAAATACTATACCCAGTGATCGGAAAAAAGGTGTAACTCCTGAGGAATACAAGCAACAGGCATTGTTTTATGGGAATCTGGCTGTTGACGTTGCAGACAATGATCCTGCACGGCTTTCCGAATTGATTGAACACTTTGACAAACTGCCTGAGCCCGCATTTGATCAGCTTGTCGACGTTCTCGACTCACAAGCCATTTCCGAGTTGACTGAAGATCAAAAACTTTTTATTTGGAATAGCCTAGAGAAATTCACAAACAAACACAGACGGTTTGCATCTGCGGGATGGGCGTTGCCGGATGAACCGATCACTCGCATTGAGGATGTTGCTGAAAGACTTGCTCCAACAAACCTGTTTAATTTGCATCAATATCTCTTTAATAATCCTGATTTTGATCTCTACGACAAGAACGACAGTTGGAAGAAACAGCAAAAAAAACTCAATGGGCGGCGAGAAAAGGCTGTCAGAGATATCTTTCAGCAAAACGGCGTTGAGGGCATCATCCAATTTGCCAAATCTGTAGTTTCATCTGATCAGGTGGGGCATGCGGTTGGCATTATGGAGGATGAGGCAATTGAGCAGTCCCTTTTGCCCCAATTCCTGGATACGGAGGACAATAAGCACAGGGCTTTGGTGATCGGATTCATCTGGAGACGGTACCGCATCAATGGTTGGGAATGGTGCGATAGCATCGATAAGTCAGGGTGGACTCCAAGGCAGATAGGCCACTTCCTGACTTATCTGCCATTTACCAAGAAAGCATGGGACCGAGTTGCCCAATGGCTTGAAGGAAATCAAGAAGAATACTGGTCAATTACCCCTGCCCTTCGTCCGGTTGACAGTGACCTTACCATTGCTATTAAAAAGCTCATCGAATACGACAGACCGGGTTCTGCGATTAAGTGTTTGTGCTATATGATGCGTCATAGCAATCAGCCAATAAGGGTTGATCAATGTGTCTCAGCGTTGCTTGGTGCGTTTTCTTCAAAGGAGTCCATATACAACACACCGGATGGTTATCAAATCGTTGAACTGATCAGATTTCTTCAATCGGAACCTTCTGTCTCTCGAGAAGACCTCCTTAAAGTCGAGTGGTTGTATCTCCCTCTGCTGGGGCAAGATGAAGAGGATGGTCCCAAGCTCCTCGGGAGTAAACTGGCCAATGACCCTGATTTTTTTTGTGAGGTGATCCGGGTGAGCTACCGCTCAGACAAAAAAGAGGAGCAGCCCGCTGAAGAACCATCCTCAGAAACACGGGCTCTGGCGGAAAGTGCCTTTCGGTTATTGGAATGTTGGAAAACAATCCCAGGAACGCAAGACAATGGCAAGTTTAATGCCGAGCAATTCGAAAAATGGATCCAGCACGTAAAAGCAATTTGCACAAAATCAGGGCACTTGAAATTAGCACTGCTCCATATTGGCAAAGTTTTGATTCACGCTCCGGATGATCCAGAAGGGCTGTGGATACATTCCACTGTCGCCTCCACCTTGGATGCACGTGATGCTGAAATGATGCGCAGTGGCTTCCATGAAGGAACATTCAACTCACGCGGAGTCCACCGGATTGATCCAACCGGCAAGCCGGAAAAGGAATTGGCTCAGGAGTTTCGCCGTAGAGCTGAAGAAGTGGAAAATGCTGGTTTTCATCGATTTGCCGTTACGTTGAAGGGTTTGGCGGACATCTATGAACGTGAGGCTGAGCGGATAATCGATCAATACTCCCAGCGTGACGGGGAATGACCGAAGCATCGGAATCGATGTTGGCATCCAAACAATATTCAGCACTATTTACTATTTATTGTCTAGCTCGTATAGCTGTGCCAGACTCTTGATATCCAATAGATAAGCGGCCTTAAGCACACTGAGTTCTTTGTGATGCCAGGCGGTGAGTACGGTTCTGACAAAAGGATTGCCGAATTGTGTCCGCATTTCTTTGGTGCGATTCCGTTTAAGACCTCCTTTGCTTTTTTGCAGTTTTTCCCGCTGTCTTTTGTACTCGCCCTTGAGTGCATTTTCAAAAGCACCGTACTGTTCCTGCGTAATGCGTCCGAGTTGTCTCATCCTGACCAAAAAAGCATAGGGGCCGACCCGAAAACGCCGGGCATGCCTTTTGATGGCTTCTAGCTCACTCACATCAGATAGTTCAGATACTTCCTCTTCCGGCATCAAAACACTGCCGGCGAATTGATTGCACCATACTTCCTCACCGTCATCGCTTTCCTGCCAGCTGTCAATGGATGTCTTCCCTCCCAACAAGTGCCCCAGTTCGTGCATCAGCGTGAAGGACCGGGCTTTCCTGGCATCCGAGTCATTGACGATGATGATCGGCATGGTTTCGTGCAGCAGACAGAGTCCGCGAAAGGCCTCCTTGTCAATATGAGACCATCCCCGGTACTTGCTGGTGAGGAATATAAAAACGCTTTTTTCCTCCAGATTTTCTCTGAGGTCGGCAAAACCCAGGGGAGCTTCCAGTTTCAACCACCGTCGCGCTGAACTGGCGGCCTCCCGAGGCGACAAATTGCGTACATCAGGAGCGGAAAAGGGAATGACCGCATCATCCAGATATTCTCTCAACTCCATGAGCAGATCACGGTAGCGTTCTACTCGGACCACCAACTTGCGTACTTTGCTGTCCTGAAAGGCCTGGGCGCCGCGAAACCTGCGGAAACTGGGCTTTGGCCCGTAGTGGTATTCCGGAGGCAGGACTTTGGATATAAACACCCATCGCGGGACCTCGTACAGCTTTGCCAGCTTATCCAGCTGGATGTAGGTTGGTCTTTTGCTGCCTTCCTCCATCTGTTCAATTGAAGGAACCTTCTTGGCGACATCATCCCTGGACAAATTCATCTGCTCACGGCACTGCCTGAGCACCTGGGGATTAAACGGCAATTCCTGACTTATCTGACCCATGGCTCCCTACCTCAAGCTAGCTTTTGACGGCGAGATGTGCGGTCGTGGCGGCTTGGTTCGCAACTTGGCGAGGCTTCATTTTGACTTTGAGTGCAGCAGGATTTCAGGGTGAGCTATCTTCAGCGGAATCACCAATTGTCAGGGCAGGAAGCAGGCGGAGTGGAATCCGGATTCGCAAGCCCCTTCCAGTTGATGACCATGACCGATTATAGTGCAGCGGCATCAGCAAAGGCAAGAGGCGTCAGGAGTTGAAACAGCCGTGTTCCTGCAGGTCAGGCGCCTGGATGCTGCCTTTCGCTAGTCTGTGCTGTATAATCTCTTCCATCATCTCCCACTTTGAGTGCATAGTTGCGTGTGCTCAGAGTTGAACTATACCTGATGGAGTAGCCATGCCTTCTGCATTGACCCGTCTGCTTGATCGTTATCGTGGTCATGCCCCGACAGAGCGCGAAAAGGGCGAATATTTTGAAAATCTCATCGGGGACTTTTTGCTGAATGACCCGGTGCAGTGCCAACAGTATGATCGGGTGTGGACTTATACCGAGTGGGCAAATAATCAAGGATTGGATGGACAGGATGCCGGTATTGACCTGGTAGCTTCCATGAAAGAGGCCCCAGGCTTCTGCGCCATTCAGTGCAAGCTGTATGCGGAAGACCGAACCATACAAAAGAGTGATATTGACAAGTTCTTTTCCGCTTCGTCAAAGGATTGTTTTAGCCGCCGCTTGTTTGTTGATACGACGCTTAATGAACTGAGCAAGAATGTACAAAAAACCATTGACGGACAGAATATAGAGACCTTGCGGCTGGGTTTGCAGGATTTGGAGCAAAGCCCGATTGACTGGAATCAGTATTCCACTAGCCGTAAGGTGCACTTAAATGATAAAAAGGAAATACTCTCACACCAAAAAAGGGCTGTGGAAGAAGTACGGAAAGGATTGCAGAACGCCGACCGCGGCAAAATGATCATGGCTTGCGGTACAGGCAAAACCTTCACCAGCCTGAAAATAGCAGAAGATATCACCGGTATCGGCAAAAGCGTTTTGTATATGGTGCCTTCACTGGCCCTGATGTCACAGACGATAAGGGAATGGAGTACTGACACTGAAACAGACTTGCGATGTTTTGCGGTTTGTTCTGATCAACAAATTGGCAAACAAGGGGACGATACGTTTGAGCTACAAAAGCATGATCTCGCCTATCCGGCAACGACCAATGCCGAAAAACTGCTTGAACGCATAAGAAATTATGGTGGCGATGAGCGCATGACGGTTGTTTTTGCCACTTATCAATCGATTCATGTTGTTCAGCAAGCGCAAGAGCAGGGGCTGCCAGAATTTGACCTGATCATTTGCGACGAGGCCCATCGAACAACGGGCGTAACCTTGTCTGACGAAAACGAATCGAACTTCGTGAGAGTACATGATCAGAACAATATCCAGGGCAAGAAACGCCTGTACATGACGGCCACGCCCAAAATTTACGGAGATGCAGCCAAGACCAAGGCGGGTGAGTATGCTGCAGAGTTGGTATCAATGGATGATCCGGCTATTTTTGGGGATGTTTTATACGGCATCAGCTTTTCCGAGGCCGTAGAGCAAGGATTGTTGACCGATTATAGGGTCATTGTCCTGGCAATAGATGAAGTCATTGTCAGCCGCGCAACACAAAACCGTTTGAGTGATGAAAACACACAATTACGGCTGGACGATGCAACAAAGATCATCGGTTGTTACCGCGCCTTAACCAAAGTGGAATTGGAAGGCGAGCCAGCAGACAAGCAACCCATGAAACGTGCCGTTGCCTTTTGTAACAGGATTCAAAGCTCCAAACTGGTAACCGAAGAGTTTACCAGGCTGGTGGAAGAGTATCAGCAATCCGAAGAATACCGACAATCTGGTTTGACCGGCAGGAGTGATCAACAGTTGATTTGTCAGCTGGACCATGTGGACGGTACCATGGGGGCAAAGAAACGAAATAGCAAGCTGGATTGGTTAAAACAGGACAGCGGGAACAACAATTGCCGTATTTTAAGCAACGCCCGCTGCCTGGTTGAAGGGGTGGATGTCCCTAATCTGGATGCAGTTCTGTTCATGCATCCCAGAAAATCGCAGATTGAGGTGGTACAAGCCGTCGGCCGGGTCATGCGCCTTGCGGCCGGTAAAAAGATGGGCTATGTCATCTTACCGGTCGGCATTCCGGCGGGAATCGAGCCGGAACAGGCCTTGAACAACAATGAAAAATACAGAGTCATCTGGCAGGTGCTAAATGCCCTGCGCTCCCATGATGAAAGGTTGGATGCAAGGATTAACAAAGCCGGTCTGGGCGGTGATATCAGCGACTACATAGAAGTCGTAGCCATCCAGCAGGATCTTGGCCGACAAAGACCCGGGAGCGAATCAGAAATTGATGTTGGTGGAAAAACAGCCGGCGACCCGGATGGGGAGAGCCCAATACCATCGCCTGGGCAAACCAGCTTGGGTTTGGATGAGTTTACCAAAGCGGTTATGGCAAAAATCGTCAAAAGATGCGGGACGCGGGACTACTGGGAAGATTGGGCAAAGGATGTTGCCGACATTGCCCAAAGGCATATTACCCGCATTGAAACAACCATCCTGGAGCAGAATGAAACAGCAAAACAAGCCTTTGACGAGTTTTTGAAGGAAATCAGGGATGATCTGAATGACAGTATTACAAAGGATGATGCTATTGAAATGCTGGCACAGCATATCATCACCAAGCCTATTTTTAAAGCACTGTTTGCAGGATATGACTTTATTGCCCAAAACCCAGCATCACAAGCCATGCAGAAAATAGTGAATGTCTTGCAGGAACATCAGCTGGACAATGAGAGTCAATCCCTGGAAAAATTCTATGCCTCGGTGCAAAGGCGCGTACAGGGTCTGGATACGGCCGAACAGAAACAGCACATTATTACTGAGCTTTACGACAAATTCTTTAAAACAGCTTTCCCCAGAATGACGGAAAAGTTGGGGATTGTTTACACGCCAGTAGAAGTCGTCGATTTCATCATTCATAGCGTCAATGATGCCCTGCGCCAAGAGTTCGGCAAGACATTGGGCAGTCCCGGCATCCACATTCTGGATCCCTTTACCGGCACGGGAACCTTCATCACCCGGCTGTTGCAATCCGGTCTGATCAAACCGGATGAGTTGGCCCGCAAATACCAACATGAAATTCATGCGAACGAGATCATCCTGCTGGCCTATTACATTGCCGCCATTAATATTGAACAGACCTACCATGAATTATGTTCCCCTGCTGATCGTGGCGGCTATCAACCCTTCAATGGCATTTGCCTGACCGATACCTTTCAACTATACGAAAAGGACGACATGATCAGTAGATTCTTTGTTGATAACAGCCAGCGAAGAATGAAGCAGAAACAGTTGAATATTCGGGTGATTGTCGGTAATCCCCCCTATTCCGCCGGGCAGAGGTCCGCTAATGACGATAATGCCAATGTACGCTACCAGAAGTTGGATGGAAGGATCCGCAATACCTATGCTCAATATTCGAGAGCACGATTATTGAGCAAGCTTTATGACAGCTACATCCGCGCCATTCGCTGGGGGTCTGATCGATTAGGGGACAGCGGCATCATGGCTTATGTCAGTAACGCCAGTTGGTTGAGTGGTAATTCCATGGACGGATTGCGTAAATGTCTGGCTGAAGAATACAGTAGCCTCTATATCTTAAACTTACGGGGCAACCAGCGGACTAGAGGGGAATTATCACGGCAGGAAGGCGGTAAGATCTTTGGAGGGGGGAGCCGGGCTCCGATTGCCATTACCCTCTTCATTAAAAACCCAAGATCTGAACGTCATGGCCAGATTTACTATCATGATATTGGGGATTACCTGGATCGTCAGCAAAAACTTGGAATCATTCAATCTTTCAAATCTATCAGTGGCATTAAGGGCAAACAGGGCTGGCTGCAAATTACACCAGACAAGCATCATGACTGGCTGGATCAAAGCGATGACAGCTTTGGTCAATTCTTTCCCTTAGGCGATAAAGAGGATAAAAAGGTACAACCTGTTTTCAATAATTATTCGTTGGGTATTGTAACGAGTCGAGACCCTTGGGTCTACAATGCCAGCCAGTGTGGTGTGTCCAATAATATGCAGCATATGATTAACGAATATAACTGGCAACTTGCTAATGGCGGGATTATTTATGATTCAAATAAGATTAAGTGGAGCGATACCTTGGAAAGACATTATGGAAAAAATAAAACAGGCTCTTATAGTGGTGATGCCGTTGTACGATCCATGTATCGTCCTTTTGAAAAAAGGTGGCTCTATTACAATCGTATGTTTAATCATAGGGTCTATCAAATGCCACAGATTTTCCCGATTGGACAACCGGACTTGCGCAACAAGGTGATTTGCGTTTCGGGTATCGGGGCAAAATCCGACTTTTCACTATTGATGACAGACCATATTCCGAACTTGGATATCATCGAGAAAAGTCAATGCTTCCCGCTCCATCTATATGACGAACACAGTGGACAAGGCTCTTTGGAAAACATCAGCGCACACTCATCGCGTGAATTCAGCCATGACAAAAAGAACGGACGAGGCCTCAAGGAGAGAGACAAAAATTATCAACGCCGGGATGGGATATCTGACGCATCCCTGAAATATTTTCAGGATGCCTATCCCAGGCGGGACCTCAGCAAAGAAGACTTGTTTTATTACATCTATGGTCTGCTGCATTCAGATGACTACCGCAAACGTTATGCTAATAATTTGACAAAGCAGTTGCCACGCATACCTGCTGTGAAGAAATATGATGATTTCATCGCCTTCACTGATGCTGGCCGAAAACTTGCCGATTTGCATATAAATTACGAAACAGTAGAGCCCTATCCGGTGAACTATAAGGAGGGCGGCCTGCTAGAATACGATTTGACCGGTACGGATTACCGGGTCGAAAAAATGAAGTTCGGCGGCAGGGCCGGAAACTACGATAAATCCACCCTGATCTATAACCACAAGATTACCTTGACGGACATCCCGTTGGAAGCTTATGACTATAGCATCAGTGGCAAAGCAGCCTTGGAATGGGTGATGGATCGTTGGCGGGTCAAAACTGACAAGGATAGCGGCATCCTCAATGATCCCAACATTTATGCCCAGGAAACGGCCAAAGATGCGGCCTATCCTATACAACTATTTCGTCGGGTGATCAGGGTCAGCCTTGAAACCATGAAGATCGTCAGATCCCTTCCCGAATTGGACATTGATTGATCTGTAGATCACAGTTCAAAGGCATACTGTAACGGTTTTTTTATTATGGCAATTATATCTTTGACATACGACAGCAATTATTTTAGTTCGCAGACATGAACAGTGACAGCTTCTCCATTGCATATGATGGTCCTGCTCTCCATGAAGGAACCATGGACGTGCGGGACTTGGCTTCTGCACTTGAGGCCATTGGGGAATATTTCGACGCAGCGAACAGGGCGCTTAATGGCGACCGCGCCACCGTAAAGATAAGCGTTGTAGCAACTAAGGATGGATCATTTGAAATTCCACTCGATGTAATTCAAGGGTCGGTCCAGCAAACCACAGACATCCTAACAGGCGATAAAATAACAGCTGTTCTCAACTTGATAGAACTGTTGCTTGGTGTCTCCGCAGTCGCTGCTGGGTTAATTTATTTTGTGAAAAAACTTAAAGGCCGGATACCCAAGCCCGAAGAATTGAAGTTTGATAAGATAAAAGACGACAAGGTTAAGGTAATTACTGAAGATGATCACTTTGAAATTCCATTAAAAGTACTGAAACTCTACGAAAATGAAACGGTTCGAAGGTCATTGGACAAACTAATCGCAGAACCCCTGGAGAAAGACGGAATAAATAGTTTTGTCGCTAAAAGCAATGGCAACCAAGTAACTGTGGAAAAATCAGAGGCGGAATATTTTAAGTTCAAGCAGGATGTCCCTGACAACGACCCACCAGCCGATGAAATCAGGACTCTAGAAGTTTCAATTGTCTCCTTATCATTTAAAGAGGGCACAAAATGGCGGCTCTTCCACGAAGGCGAGGTAATTTCTGCAACAATTCAGGATACGGCCTTTCTATTTCGTGTGGCAAATAACGAGTCTTTTTCAAAGGGGGACATCATGATATGCAAAGTCAAGACAAAGAAGTACTGGGAAGGCTCTACCCCAAGAACAGAGCATACCGTTGAGGAGGTTGTTAAACACAAAAAACCCCCGATCCAGAACCAACTAACTATGGGTGTTTAACAAGACGCAGAAGACAGTCGGAACGACATTCTGAGAGACTCATGAAGAGAGACCATTTTGACATGTTCATTTTTCCTGGCACAAGGACCCACCAAGGGCGTGGACAGACTGGGCGCAATTATCAAGAACCCTCAGTTGGGAAGCAAACGGCGGCTGGAAACATCATTTTTCTCCTGAAAGGAATTGGAAAAATGCCTCTCCAATTACTGTTTATTGATGCAAGTGGTTCAAGATGATTCTTACAGGTCTCTGTATACAACTCTCTGGCTGTCATACAGGTACTCGCTGATGCAGTGGCGGTGGCACTGGCGCGGCTCACTTTCAAAACAGGTCAGGGCGATGCGCCCGTGCTTCCGCAAGAGCTCCAGGACTTGGTCAAGGGCAGTCTCGCGCAAAGGCAGGCTCTCGCTGTATTCGGCAAACAGTGCCAGACGGTCGGCTGGGGAGTCAATCTGCCTGCGTTTAGCGGAAGGAATGCCCAGGTCGGGGATATGTTCGTAAACAATACCCAGATTCTCGCAACACCTGCTGAGTTGATTTTGGGAGAAACCGTACTTCATACTCAGAGCGTTCCTGCGCACATCGCAAAGCAGACTGATGTTGTTTTCGATCAATCGATTTAAGTAATCATCAATGCTTCTGCCCTCGTAGCCGAGGGTAAAAAGTACCCTGTCGTTCTGTCGGGCGATCTTCTCTTTTTCTTTTTGGCGAGCCTGTGTTTGACGGGAAGTCATTCTCCATTCGCTGTTGATGGAAAAATAAGGATACCGGCCATCAACATAGCCGGTTATCTTCGAGTCATCATAGCCTTTGAAACTCGCTACCAGACCCGTCACCAGTTGCTGTTCAGGGGCCTTGAGTGCGGGAATCTCCCCGCTGTTGATAATCCAGCCGTTTCCCGCTTCCCTGAGCAACTGGTAGTGTGTTGCCAGTACATGGAGGTCCTGGGCTGCCTGAAAGGAGTAGCAGCCGTCTCTGTAGGGCACAAAATCAAAAGCAGCCCGTTCTCGTTTCTGACAGAACAGAAAAAGCAGTTTTTGCAGTTTGATTCTGCTCAAGCCCTGATCGCCAAAGGCTGCGATCAGATTAAGCAGTACCTTGCGGCGGTAGTACATGGCTGTTTTCCGTTGTCGCAAAGCAGGGTTTGTTGTTCAGGAACTCTTTTACCTTCAAGGCAAGCAAATTATCACCATACATGAGTTTGCCGTCAAAGCTGTCATTTTCAAGCACGAAGACGCGGTCTTATGTCCTTCCCGATCCGTGTCAACTCTGGCTTTTACCTCTTATGGTTCATTTACTTTGCCTCTAGATTCATAGAATATTTGCGTTCATTAGCAATGCGGTCAATGAGCGAAGTGACAATTCTATAGAGTTCCTTATCTTTTGTGTAATCCGCCTCAGCAATAAATTGACAGCGGTTATCTTTCTTCAGATTCTCCACATCCCTCTTCTCCTTCGCTTCGCCTCTGGTTCTTCGTTCTCCTTCCTTTGGCGGGTATACTGCAATGGAGTATCCCCCTTTATGATTAATCATTTTCATACAAGGAACATCTGTATAGCCATCACCAATATAGATCATCTGCGAGAAAGGGATCGGCCGCTCTTCCTCCGGTGTGTAGTTGTTTATTTCAGTATTATCCCAGCTATTACGAATGCCTTTATTGATTCTAAACAGATACTGTACCTTAGTCGTGTAGTTAATAGACCGTGCAGGAAACTCGGGGACGTCATTTTCATCGTAGAAAAACCCGGAAGCATATACATGCTCAAATTTTTGTCCAATAGACGAGCCTTTGATCATCTCATCCAACCCAGAAGAAATAATGTAATGCTCAATGGTGACCTGATCAGAATACTGTTTAATCTCATCAAACCAATTTTCCACCCCTGGAAATAAAATCTCAGACAGAGACCCGCCATGTTCCCTGAGAGATGTTTTATTAAAACGCCGACGCTTCTCACGAGCCTTTCTCAACATCAGTTGCATATAAGCCAAAACCTCATCCATATTGTTCTTTTTAGCCTGTTCCTTTGCTTCAATCCAAAATGCTTCCTTTTCCATTCCTACTTCTGGAAGAAAGCTATTTTCTTGCATGTTTCCTTTGATTAAAGTCCCATCAAAGTCATAGCAGAGAGCAATTTTTACTCTCCTCCCTCCTCGACGCGTTGCACTCTTTTCCATAACTTTAAACTATACCACACAAGACGAGATTGATAACAGACACCGATCCCAGGCATTGACTGCTGTTATACAATACGCCAATAAGGCTTGCGTCTTTTTTCCGAAGGCAAAGCTGATTGAAGTTGTTCAAATCGCCAAAGCGGGGGACGAGTTTAAAGTCCGTAGAATCAAAAGCAGTCGGGGCGGCCCCGTCGCTGAAGCCGGCGGCCCTCCAGCGGACACGCCCGCCGCGCCCAAGGCTGAACGGGTAACGAAATGGGACTTGAGATGCGCAGGCATTGTGAGCGCTGTGACTCCTCTGTCACGTCCGAGGGCGAGGCCTTCATCTGCCCGTATGAGGGCACCTTCTGTCCGACCTGCACTGCAAAGATGAAACGCACCTGCCCGAACTGCGGCGGCGAATTGGGGGCCGCGCCCCCCCGCCGGCGTACGAGTGGAGGTCGGCAGTAGAGTCGTTTGGGCCGCGGCGGCGCTCCGGGCGGGATACCTTCTGGGCACCGTGCTCTCCGAACATGGCCTCTTTGAGAGCGGAGAGTCTCAGCCCAAGAACCGAACTTCACAGGTTGTCAGAACCTAGGCCAGCCAAGCAGGGCGGCGGCCTGCCAGACCCACGTCTCCAACTGCTCCTCGTCAAATTCGCCCTCGTGGAGATCGACCCAACGCGAATCCTTGTCCTTGCCTGAGCCGGGTGGGGCGGGTCGCAGCGACGCGCCCTTGAAGAAGGTCACCTTTACGTAACGGGTGAAGACATGATAACTCAGGAACCACCCCTGATCCTCAATGCCATAGAAGGGCGAGTTTCACCTCACGGCCTTGCGAACGCCCGGCACAGTGCGCACGATCAGCTTGTCGAGGCGGCGCCCAAGATCGCTTTTCCAACCTGGCATGGCCGCGATCTAGGCCTGCACTGGGGCATCGCCGTCCGCCTTCGCGATCTGAGGGTTGCCGCCTGAGAGGAAGACGGGCTCGGCGACGGCCTTCTTTTTCATACCCTCAACTATATCATGTAAGATGAGATTGATACCAGAACCCGATCCCGGGCAACTGACTGCTTATATAATGCGCCAAGAAGGCTTGCATCCTTCTTCCGGAGGCAAAGCCGATTGAAGCTGTTCAAATCACCAAAGCGGGGGACGAGTTTGAAGTCTGCAAAATTAAAGGCCGTCGGGACGTCCCTGTCGCCGAAGCAGCCGCGGCCTTCCAGCGGATGCGCTCGCCGCGTCCAAGGCTGAACGGAACGGAGCTTGAGATGCGCGGTCGCTGTGAGCACTGTGATGCCCCTGTCACGCTTGAGGGCGAGGCCTTCGTCCACTCGTATGAATGCACCTTCTGTCCAATCTGCACTGCAAAGATGAAACGCGTCTGTCCAAACTGCGGCGGCGAATTTGCCTTCAAGGAGTAAAAAGAGCTAAAGGATGAGCAGCATGGAAAAACTGGATGGCAAAAGCATGAATATTGTGGAACAGAATATTGAACAGCTTAAGGAGTTGTTCCCGGAAGTATTCTCTGAAGGAAAAATCAAGTTCAGCCAACTGCAGGAAGTTTTGGGCAAATATGTAGTTGACAACGAAGACCACTACAATTTCACATGGCATGGCAAGCGTAAGACTGGCCGTTTAGCGCAAACGCCAAGCACAGGTACGCTCCGCCCTGCAAAAGATGAAAGCGTTGATTGGGATACCACACAAAACCTGTTTATAGAAGGCGATAACCTTGAAGTCCTGAAACTGCTCCAAAAATCCTATCACCGTAAAGTGAAGGTGATCTATATTGACCCGCCATACAACACTGGAAATGACTTTGTTTACGAAGATGACTTCAAAGACGGTGTGAAGAGCTACCTGGAAATTACTGGCCAGTTGGACAGCGAAGGCAAGAAAATGGGAACCAATTCCAGTACTGCTGGCCGTTACCACACCAACTGGCTGAACATGATGTACCCGCGCTTAAGATTGGCTAGAAACCTGCTACATGATAACGGGGTTATTTTTATCTCCATTGATGATAACGAGCTAGCAAACTTGAAAAAACTTTGTGATGAAGTCTTTGGAGAAAATAACTTCATTGAAGTATTTTCATGGGTTAAAACTTCTACCCCACCAGCTCTGTCAACAAAATCCAGAAAAACCAATGAATATATACTCTGCTACGAAAAATTTAGAACTGATTTTAAGTACAAGGGTGAAGGCTTGGATGGAGGAGATCAACCATTATTAAATTCGGGCAATTCTACTAGGACTTTGATTTTTTCTAGAGATACAATTAGTTTCAACCAAACTAAATTTCCTGACGGCGAATATTCGCCGTCAAAACCAGGCCGAGTAGAAGTAGTCTCATCGTTTACAGTTTCAAACGGTAAAAACTACACACCAGTAACACTATCTGGAGAGTTCAAATGGACTCAGAGGTTTCTTGACGAGGAGATTGGAAAAGGAACTAAATTTGTAATAAAATCCGAAGCATTTTCTATCAGGTTTATTCGTGATGAACATGGATTTAAGAGGCCTACAAACTTTATTAAGGAGAAATATACCAGCCCCTTCATCAACAAAAACTCTTGCTCTGTTGAAACTAATGAAAGTGCCTCTGGTTATTTATCTCAACTGATGGGAGGAGATTATTTTGATTATCCTAAACCTGCATCTCTTATTAAATATTTATTTGAATTTATCACAAATGAAGGAGATCTAGTAATGGACTTTTTTGCGGGATCAGGAACTACAGCTGAAAGTGTTATGCGTTCATGCATAGATATTCAAAATTGTAAATATATCCTAGTCCAATTACCAGAGGTTCTTGACCCAAGCATTGTTATGGATAGAAGGCAAAAAGAAAAAACAAAAAATGCAATAGAGTTTCTCGCCTCTATTGGCAAGCCGCATAATATAGCTGAATTGTGTAAAGAACGTATCCGTCGCGCAGCTAAGAAAATAAAAGAAGAACACCCTGGATATGATGGCGATCTTGGCTTTAAGGTCTTTAAGCTAAATAGCTCCAACATCAAACATTGGGAGGCTGATTTTGATACTCTTGAGAAAGATCTGCTCAACGCCGTTGATTACATCAAGCAGGAGCGTTCCAACGAAGATGTGCTATATGAGATCCTTTTAAAGTACGGTCTTGATCTGACCGTTCCAATTGAAACTCGTACAATTGCAGGCAAGACTGTTTACTCCATCGACTCTGGTGCGTTGATTGTATGTCTTGACAAGGATGTGTCAATGGATGTGGTCAATGGCATCGGTGCTTTGAAAGACGAACTGGACCCGGAAATCATGTGTGTTGTCTTCAAAGACGAAGGCTTCAGGGATGATGTTGTTAAAACCAATGCCATCCAGGCACTCAAACGCTTTGATATTCAAGATATCAAGAGCTTGTAGAGGTAATTCATATGCACTGGCATGATCTGCTCAAGAAAAACCTACCTGAATTAACGGACAAAGAACTGTCCGATCATATAAGCGATATAAAAAAGTATCGAATAGAAGAAACAAATTGCCTTTCCCTATCTGCAAATGAATGCAACACGTTCCTCTCTCTTACTCACGCAGAACAAAACCGTAGATCGTCAACCAGACTAGCGAAAACAGCGATCTGGATTTCTATTGTCAGTGTTGTTTTAACAGCAATAGGAGTGTTGGCAGGAATAGTAGTTTAAAAAATGAAGATTAAATTTGACCCCAACCAGAACCACCAGCGCCGGGCCTGGGAATCCGCTGTTGGTGTTTTTGACGGGCAGGAACTCAATAAAACAACGTTTTCAATGCCTGGTGTGCGACCCGTTAATGATTTGGTGGATACATTAATGCAAAGTCAAACAGACAAAGGCTATGGTAACCACATTCGCCTCCCGAACGAAGAGATGTTGAACAATGTTCGCCGTATTCAACTTGGCAACGGCCTAAAGCAAACAGAAAGCCTCAACAGACACGATTTCACCATAGAAATGGAAACAGGCACCGGTAAAACCTACGTTTACCTGCGCTCTATTTTTGAGATGAACAAGCGCTATGGCTTCACTAAATTCATCATTGTTGTGCCGGGTATTGCGATCAAGGAAGGCGTTTTCAAATCGCTCCAGATGACGGAAACACATTTCAGAGAGCAGTATGAAAACGTGCCGTTTGATTACTTTGTCTATGATTCGGGTCAACTTGAGCAAGTTCGCAATTTTGCCGCCAATGACTATATTCAAATCATGGTGATTAACATCGATGCCTTCCGTAAAAGCTTCACTGATCCGCCAAGGGAAACCCGTGCCAATATTATCCACCGCTGGAATGACAGGATGCAGGGTGTACCTATTGATTTCATCCAATCAACCAACCCGATTGTAATTATTGATGAACCTCAGAGCGTAGATACAACCGCTAAGTCTGCCGAAGCGATTAAATCGCTCAACCCTCTTTGCACTTTCCGTTATTCGGCCACTCATGTAGACGAGCACAACATGCTCTACAAGCTCGATCCCATTGATGCCTATGAGCAAAAACTGGTGAAGCAGATTGAGGTTGCCTCCATTCAAGTGAGGGACGGGCATAACAAAGCCTATATCAAGCTATTGGCAGTGGACAATGAGAACGGCCATAAAGCACGTGTGGAAGTAGATGTTCAAGGAAGAGCAGGCATTATACGTAAGGCTGTCTGGGTGAAGTCCGGCACAGACCTGTTGGAGACCACCAGGCGCAGTATCTATGACGGTTATGTTGTCAATGATATCTACTGCGAAGAAAGCAACGAATATATCGACTTCACCAGCAAAGAGGATGTCATCCGCCTTAACCACGCCATTGGCGAAGTCAATGAGGATGAATATAAGCGCCTGCAAATTCGCAAGACCATTGAAGAACATTTGGATAAGGAGTTGAAACTTATTCCAATGGGTATCAAGGTTTTAAGCCTATTCTTTATCGATAAAGTGGCAAATTACAGAGACCATGATGCTCTTGGCCAAAAAGGCAAATATGCCATCATTTTTGAAGAGGAATATGCCAAGGCTATCAAGAAGCCAAAGTACGATAACTTATTCTCTGGCCAGAACAGGGACAGCCTGCCTAAGATCGTTCACAACGGCTATTTTTCTCGGGACAGAAAAGGTGTTTTGAAGGATACCAATGGCACATCAGTTACAGATGAGGACACATACAGCTTGATTATGAAAGATAAAGAGAAGCTTTTGAGCTTTGCTTCCAGGCTGAAGTTTATCTTCTCCCACTCTGCACTAAAAGAAGGCTGGGATAACCCGAACATCTTTCAGGTCTGTACCTTGAATGAAACAAGATCAACAATCAAAAAACGGCAGGAAATTGGTCGAGGATTACGTATCTCTGTCGACCAGAATGGCGAACGTGTACAAGGATTTGATGTCAATACGCTGACCGTGATGGCCAATGAATCCTATGAAGATTTTGTCAAAAGTCTTCAAAATGAGATTGAACAAGAAGAGGGCATTAAATTTGGCGTTATTGAAGAACACAGCTTTGCCAACATTGTTATTGAAAAAGAAAATGGCGAGCAGGCTTTCCTTGGTGTAGAGGCATCAGAAACCATATGGAACAGCCTTCTCAAGAGTAGATACATTGATCAACAGGGAAAAGTGACTGATGAACTGAAGAAAGCTTTGAAAGAGGACACCGTTTCCGTCCCCCAAGAGTATGAAGACCAGCATGAGGCCATCACCGCTATTCTTAAAAAGGTCGCCGGCGGCCTTAATATTAAAAACAACGACGATAAACAAACAGTACGGCTTAATAAAGCTGTGTTTGATAGCCCGGAGTTCAAAGAGCTCTGGAATCGCATTAAATTCAAGACAACATACAATGTTCAATTTGATCCCCATGAACTGATCAATAAATGTGCTGAAAGCATTCAACAAAACCTGGTCGTTGGTAGAACAAAATTTGATTACACACGCGTTGCAATAGAAATTGATATAGGCGGCATTCATGCAGCAGAATCGGAAGAACGTACTTATCAATATGATGTACAGGATTATCAGATCCCTGATATTCTCAGTTATTTGCAAAACGAAACAAACCTTAAGCGTCAATCCATTTTGGATATTCTTATTAAGAGCGACCGTTTAGGGGACTTTAAAAACAACCCACAAAAATTCATTGATGAAGTCAAAGAACTGATAAAAAGAGAAATGCGTCAATTTATTGTAGATGGCATCAAATACCATAAAATCGGTAGTGGCCATTTCTATGCTCAGGAGCTTTTTGAAAGTGAAGAATTGATTGGATACCTGAACAAAAACATGATTGAAGCGAGAAAATCAGCCTATGGCCACGTCGTCTATGACTCTGACATTGAATCCGAGCTTGCCCAATCCTTTGAGAGAAAGGATGAGGTCAAGGTTTACGCCAAGCTGCCCGGTTGGTTCAAGATTGATACTCCTCTCGGATCGTATAACCCTGACTGGGCCGTTTTGTTGGAAATGGATGGAACAGAAAAACTCTACTTCGTTGTAGAGAGTAAAGGTGCTGGCTATGAAGACATGCTTAGGGGCGTTGAAAGGGCTAAAATCCATTGTGGCCGTGCTCATTTTGAAGCCGTTAGCGAAAGTGCCCAATACATAGTGGCAAACAATTATGAAAAATTTATAGATCAGGCGATTGATGGAGAAAGCAGAAGACTCTCTATCTCCACCCAGCCTCCCAAAAGGAACAAAACATAGACGTTATTGATAGCAGACACCGGCGCCAAAAACTAGCTCTGTTATATAATGCGCTATTAGGTTTGTGCCTTCTGGAGGCAAAGCCAGTTAAATCTGTTCTAATCACCGAAGCAGGGGGCGAATTGGAGTCATATGAGAATCGGGCCGAACGCAATGACAGGTGAAATAACCGATTCCTGCCGTTGAAACCGACAACAGACAACGGCAAATACCTGCTCTACGGCGGCGGCCCGACCCTGGCGCTGGCGCCTCTTGCCGTGCTTGAGGAGGCGGGGCTACCCTACGAGTTGCGTCGGGTTGACATCGGCAGGCAGGAGAATTTCTCGCCGGAGTTTCTCGCCCTCAACCCAATGGGCTTCGTGCCGGTGCTGATCACGCCCGAGGGCGAGACCCTGATTGAGAGCATGGCCATCACGCTCTATCTCGTCGACCGCCACCGCCTGAGCGGGCTCGCCCCCGCCGTTGACGAGGCCGGCCGCGGCCGGTTCTACAGCGGCCTGTTTTTTGTCAGCAGCAGCCTCCGGCCGCCGAGCAAGATGTTCATGTACACCCACCGCTACGCCCCGCCGACAGCATCCAGGGCCGAGCTCGCCGGGCTTCGCGCCCGGGCCGCGGAAAATTTCCACCAGTGCTGGCAGATCATCGAAGACCAGCTGCAGCGGCAGGGGCCCTGGTATCTCGGCGAACGCTACAGTCTCGTCGATCTCCACATCGCCGTCTTCTGCGGCTTCGGCCTCGAACGCCCGGACGACATCAGACGCCGCTACCCCGCCGTACGCCGCCTGTTTGAAGGGGTGCTGGCGCGGCCCCGCAGCGGCGAGATCCTCAGGCGCGAACTGGAGGCCGACGGCTGAATCCTGACCTCCTCGTCTCCGTCGTTCTGCCCGGCGCGCGGCTGCTGCGGGCCGGCGGCGCCGCTGAGGCCGACCTTGCTGCGGGAATTACTTGCGGCGCGACTCGACGAAGTCCTCGAGGGCGGCCTGGGTGCCCTGCGAGCGGAAGCAGTCGGCGTCAAAGGCTTCCTCCAGGGTCAGAACCGAGGCGAAATCCGCGTCGGCGGCGGCGTAGAAGGCCCGCTTGATGTTTCGCAGTCCGCGCGGGGGAAAGGTAGCGATACGCTCCGCCAAAGCGCGCGCGGTCGGCTGCAGCTGGTCGTCCTCGACGACCCGGCTGACCAAACCGACGCGGCAGCTCTCCGCGGCATCCAGCATGTCTGTGCTCAGCGCCATGTCCATGGCGACGCTGAGCCCGACCGTCTTTGTCAGCAGCCAGGTCAGGCCGCCTGTCATGCTGAAGCCCATGCGGGCGTCGGGCAGCCCCAGTTTGGCGGATTGGCCGGCAATGCGCAGATCGCACATCAGGGCCACCTCCAAGCCGCCGCCCAGGGCAAAACCGTTGATCGCCGCAATGATCGGCTTGTCCAGCGCCAGGGCTTCGCGCGCCAGCGCCTGGTAGAGCGATGCCGCCTCGCCGAATTGCTCCTCGGACATGCTGTCCATCGCCTTGATGTCCGCGCCCACGCTGAAAGCCCGGCCTGCGCCGGTCAGGGTCAGCACCCGAACTTCGGGGTTGGCCCTGGCGTCGCGAAACAATTGCAACAGCTCTTCCAGGTCTGGGATGTCGAAGGCGTTCAGCGCCTCCGGGCGGTCGATGACAGCGCCGAGAACCCCGTTGCCGATCTGCTGTCTGATGGCCATGCCGTTCGCTCCCTCAGGCTTCGTAATGGCGCAGTACGCGCCTGGTTTTGTGCTCCGAGGCGATGCTGCCTGGTGAAACGAGCTCGGCCCTCACGGCGAGGGCGACTTTTCGGCTGACGAGCGCCTCCGTCTCTCCGATCAGTTCCTCATGCTGAAAGCGGGGCACCTCGCGGGCGACCTCGACAATAAGGCGCGGAGCGTAGTCAAAAGGCGGCGGGAAATCGAGGGCGATCTGAAATTCGCCAGTCAGCCGCGGTTCCAGTTCATGGAGCACATCCTGGAGCGCGGTGGGGAAGATATTCACCCCCTTTACCACAAACATGTCGTCGCTGCGGCCCTTGGTGTGGAAACGGAAGCCGGTGCGGCCGCAGGCGCAGGGACTGGTGCGGACCTCGACGAAATCGTGGCTGCGCCATCGCAGAAGCGGCGAGGCCTGACGTCTGATTGCGGTGTAGACCAGCTCGCCGGTCTCGCCATCCCGCATCGGCTTGACTGAGCCCGTATCGGGGTCGATCAATTCGGCGATCACGTAGCCCTGACCGCAGAAATGCATGCCGTCACGGTGTGCGCACTCGGCGCTCTGGCAACCGAGCTCAGCGATACCGTAGAGGTCGTGTGTGCTCATGCCCCAAGTCCTTTCGATCTTCTGTCGATAGCCCGGTACCTGCAAACCGGCCTCGCCGGAAAAAAAGCCTTTGCAGATGTTTAGATCCAGCGGGTTCATACCGGCCTCGGCAGCCACATGGGCCAGCCTCAGCGCATAGGAGGGCGTGGAGTAGAGACACTTGCATCCTGGAATGTCGGCGAACATTTCCAGCAGCGCCTGCGATTTGCCCACGCCGTAAGCCAAGACCGAAGCGCCGAGATGCTCAAAGGACATATGGTCCATGACTCCGCCCGCATAGACCGAGTAATTGAAGCAGTTCAGCACCAGATCACCGGGGCGGCAGCCCAATATCCAGAGAGCCCTTGCCCCCATTTCGTTGTATGCGTGAACATCTTCACGAGTCCAGCCGATGCGCAGGGGCTTACCAGAGGTCCCCCCAGTGCCGACCAGCCGCACAATCTCGGACGAGGGGGCGCATTGATGCAAGCCCAGCAGCACGCCGTTGCGCTGGGTCTGAGCCAGATCTGTTTTCTCGGTGAACGGCAACTGCTGCAGTGCTTCATGGCAGCTGATGCTATGAGGCTTGATCCCGGCGTCATCAAACTGCGCACGGTAATACTCTGAGGTTTTGTAAAGATACTCCATTTGCCGGGACAGAAGCGGCGCTTCATAACGGCGCAGCTCCTCTGTCGGCATGGTTTCGAGCTCTTCGCTCCAGAAAGAGTCATTCTTGGTCATGGTCGGGCCTCAGGAAAAATAAACGACCGCTCACGCCCGACAGGCGTTGAGTCTCAGATTTTCCCGCAGAACTGGATGTTCTTGTCAACTCTCGGGGAGCGAACTGCTGGAATCTCGCATATTGTAGCGAAAATGACAGCTTTTGCAAGCCAAACGCGAAAAAATATCCCGCTGCGCCCCCGCTGGTCCGGTTTCAGTTGCCCAGCCGCCCATTCCGGCAGCCGCTGGCCGACAAGTTCATGCAAGGCTTCTCCGCCCCTGCCGAAGAGCCAGGAGCGGTCGGGCCGTTCGTCCGCCGCCGATACAGAAAGCGGCAAGGAGACTCTCCCGGCAGGTCGTCGGGGCGCACGGCATCGACATGCCGCCCAAGGCCTCGCGTGCCGCGCGGGGCCCAGGCATCCGGCCACCGACTCCAGGCAACCACCGACCGACAGGCTCATTCGGGACTCCTTCCGGCTCGGACGGAGCCCCTCCTGCGGCCGGGGCAGTCAGCGGCCTATTTGCCGATACAGAAAGCGGCGAAGAATCTCCCCCAACAAACTCATCGGGGCGCACGGCGCCGGTGATGCTGCCCAAGGCTTCGTGGGCGACAGGCAACCACCGACCGACAGGCTCATTCGGGACTCCTTCCGGCTCGGACGGAGCCCCTCCTGCGGCCGGGGCAGTCAGCGGCCTATTTACCGATGCAGAAAGCGGCGAAGATCTCCCCCAACAGATCGTCGGGGCGCACGGCGCCGGTGATGCTGCCCAAGGCTTCGTGGGCGACAGGCAACCACCGACCGACAGGCTCATTCAGGACTCCTTCCGGCTCATCGGAGCCCCTCCCGCGGCCGGGGCAGTCAGCGGCCTATTTGCCGATGCAGAAAGCGGCGAAGATCTCCCCCAACAGATCGTCGGGGCGCACGGCGCCGGTGATGCTGCCCAGGGCCTCGTGGGCGAGGCGCAGGCGCTCGGCGACGAGTTCCGGCGGCCGCTGGCCGACGAGTTCGTTCAGGGCTTCCTGCAGTTCGCGCTGAGCCTCGTCGAGGGCCTCGAGGTGGCGGCGGCGGGCCATGAAGGCGCCTTCGCCGCCCTCGGCGACGGCAAAGAGGCGGCGCAGATGGCCGTGCAGTTCGTCGATGCCGCTGCCCGTCAGGGCCGACAGGTGAATCCTGACCTCGTCGCCGCTGCCGTCGCTGCCACCCTGATCGGACCGCGGCTGCAGGCCGGCGGCGGCGCCGCTGAGGTCGATCTTGTTGACGATGATGTCCAGGGGCGCCTCGGTCTGCAGCGGCGGCGGTTCGCCGCCCTCCTCTTCCGTCAGCCAGAGGATGCGGTCGACGCGCCCGAGGAGCTCGCGGGCGCGCTTCATGCCCTCGCGCTCGATCGGGTCCTCGCTGTCGTCGCGCAGGCCGGCGAGATCGTGCAGTTCGACGGCGACACCGCCGATGTCGACCGTCGCGCTCAGGGCGTCGCGGGTCGTGCCCGGCTGCGCCGAGGTGATGGCGACGTCGCGGCCGGCCAGGCGATTCATGAGAGTCGATTTGCCGCTGTTCGGCGGGCCGGCGAGGGCGAGGCGCACCCCCTCGCGCAGACGGACGCCGGGGCGGGCTGCCGCCAGAGTCGCGGCCAGCTGCTGCTGCAGCTGTTGCAGACGGCCGGCGAAGCTGTCGCGGTCGAGATCGACGACGGCGTCCTCGTCGGTGAAGTCGAGGTGGGCCTCGATTTCGACCCTGAGGGCCAGCAGGGCATCGGCCAGGCCGCCGACGAGGCGCGACAGCTCGCCGTCGAGGGTGCGCATGGCCGCCTGGGCCGCCGCCCTGCTGGTACTGTCGATGACGGCGGCGACGGCCTCTGCCTGGGCCAGGTCGATCCTGCCGTTGAGGAAGGCGCGCTCGCTGAACTCGCCCGGGCGGGCGGCGCGGGCGCCGAGTTCGAGGGCGCGCTCGAGGACGGCGTCGAGGACGATGCCGCCGCCGTGCCCCTGAAGTTCGAGGGTGTCCTCGCCCGTGTAGGTCGCCGGCGCCTGACTGTAAACGGCGATGCCGCTGTCGAGACTGCTGCCGTCTGCGGCCCTGAAGCGGCAGTGGCGGGCGCGGCGTGGCGGCGGCAGCTCGCCGAGCAGGCCGCG
The DNA here is from genome assembly GCA_965237735.1 of Candidatus Porifericomitales bacterium. Lineage (GTDB taxonomy): Bacteria > Pseudomonadota > Gammaproteobacteria > CBDEFV01 > CBDEFV01 > CBDEFV01. The sequence continues at coordinate 623,201 of CBDEFV010000007.1, forward strand.
GGCAATGTCGACAACGGCCGGGCCGCTGACGCGGACGATGCCGATGGCGGCGCGACCGGGCGCTGTGGCGATGGCGGCGATGGTGTCCTTCGTCATGCGCTGTCGGGCCAGCTCGAGGCGCCCGCCCGCCCGCTGCCGGAAAGCGGAGAGACGCAGACTGGGATCGAAAGGCTCATCGCTGGCCGGCGGGGGTTGCGAATCGGGATCAACATCCGCCGCGGGCTGCTAGGCCCCCTGGCGAACGCGCCCGCCCTTTTTCCGCCGGGCCGCTTTTTTGCCGCTGGGTAATGTCTTATTTTTGCCGCCGGGCGGGGCCTTCTTTTTGCCCGCGCCCTGTCCCTGTGGCCGCGGCTGGGCTGGCCCGTTCTCGTCCTGGCCGTTCTGGCCGGCCGCCTGCCTCTCCTGCTGTTGCTGCAGGCGCTTGACGTTGCGCTGCTGCTCCCTGCCCTCGGGTTTGGTCTCTGCCTGATAGGTCTCGCCGATGACGTAGCGGGTGATGTAGAACTGCTGAGCGACGCTGAGCAGGTTGTTGACGGTCCAGTACAGCACCAGTCCCGAGGGGAAGAGCGCCGAAAAGATCGAGAACATGATCGGCATGGCGAGGAAGATGCGCGCCTGCATGGGGTCCGGCGGCTTGGGGTTGAGCCTGTACTGGACAAACATGGTGATGGCCATGAGCACCGGCAGCACGAAGTAGGGGTCGGGAATCGACAGATCGCGAATCCACAGGGCGAAGGGGGCCTGGCGCAGCTCGACGCTCTCGACCAGCACCCAGTAGAGGGCGATGAACACCGGAATCTGAATCAGCACCGGCCAGCAGCCGCTGAGCGGGTTGACCTTTTCGCGCTTGTACAGCTGCATGGTCTCCTGGCCGATGCGCTGGCGGTCGTCGCCGTAGCGCTCGCGCAGCTCCTTGAGCCGCGGGGTCAGGCGCCGCATGCGGGCCATGGATTTGTAGCTCGTCTCCGACAGCTTGTAGAACAGCAGCTTGACCAGCAGCGTCAGCAGGATGATGGACCAGCCCCAGTTGCCGACGAGGCCGTGAATCTTGTCCATGACCCAGAAAAGGCCCTCCGACAGGAAGTAGAGCCAGCCGTAGTCGATTGTCAGCTCAAGGTTGGGGGCGACCTGCGCCATGCGCTCCTGCTGCTTGGGGCCGAGATAGACGCGCTCGCGGAGCACGACGGAGGCCGCCGGGGCCAGGCGCTCGCTGTCGGAGTAGTGGCCGAGCAGATAACGGCCGCGGTCGCCGAGATAGCGCGAGTAATAGGTGCCCGAGCCGTCGGACGGCGGAATCAGGGCGACCGTGAAGTAGTGGCGCAGCCAGGCGGCCCAGCCGCCGAGGGCGTGCTCCTCGATCTGTTCATCGACGAAATCGTCGAAGGAGAACTTGCGGTAGCTGTCGAGCGGAGTGCTGAGGACGCCGCCGGAATAGCTCGGCGCCCCGCGCCACCACTCCTTGTCGGTGAGGTCCCGGCCGCGGAGAAACTGGCTATAACGGCGCACCGACAGCGTTTCCTGGCCGCGGTTCTCGATGTTGTAGAGAGTCTCGATGACATAGCTGCCGCGGCGGAACACCAGAGTCTTGCGCACCTCGAGGCCGCCGTCGGCCGAGATCCAGTGGAGCGGCACCCGCAACTCGTCGGCGCCGTCGGCCAGACGGTAGGAAGACGCCCCGGCCCTGTAGCGGGCCCCCTGATGCCCCGGGGCCTCGCCGGAGCTCGTCTGCAGGCCCGACTGGAGCTCGAGGAAATCGTCCTTGTCGGGGCTGACGAGGGCGAAGAGGTCATCGGGAGTGGAGGCCGCCCGCGGGTATTGCAGCAGCAACAGCCGGCGCAGGCCGCCGCCCTCGAGCGAGACCTCGGCGTCGAAGACATCGGTGACGACTGAGATGGACGGCGGCTGCACCCGTTGCTCTTCGGGGGCGTCGAGCCCGCCGCGGATGTCGGCAATCGCCGGCGCCTCCTCGCCGTCCCCCGGCGCCACGGGGGCGGGAGGGGCGGTCGACGACAGCTCGCCGGTATCCCCGGCGCGAGGGCTCTGCAGGCCGGAGCCGCGGGAGCCGGAACTCAGGCCCTGTTCGGTCGTCGGCCTGACTCCGTAGTCGAGTTGCCACTGCTGCCACAGCATGAAAATCATCAGGCCCAGGGCCAGATAGAGGAAGATGCGGCTGCTGGCCATCAGCGAATCTCCTCTGGCAGAGGCCTCAGGAGCCGGGCCTCGGCGGGCGGGGGCACGGGGTCGTAGCTCCAGTCGGCGCCGTTGGGGCCGCAGCGGGCGAGGCGGCGGGCGGCGAGCCAGAGGCCGTGCCCGAGGCCGTGGCGGCGCAGGGCTTCGAGGGCGTATTCCGAGCAGCTGGGGAAGTGGCGGCAGTGGGGCGCGATGAAAGGGCTGAGGCCGAAGCGGTAGGCATGAATCAGCAGCAGCGGCAGCCAGAGCCACCAGCGGCCGGGGCCCGCGCCGCTCCTTTCAGCGCCCGGGACCGGGCCAAGGCCAAGGGCGCTCCTTTCAGCGCTCGGGGCTGGGCTGGAGCCGGCGGCGCTCCTTTCAGCACCCGGGACCGGGCCGGGGCCAGGGGCGCTGCTTTCAGCGCCCAGGGCTGGGCCGGAATCGGTGGCGCTCCTTTCAACGCCCGGGACCGGGCTGGGGCCAGGGGCGCTGCTTTCAGCGCCCAAGGCTGGGCCGGAATCGGTGGCGCTCCTTTCAACGCCCGGGACCGGGCTGGGGCCGGCGCCGTTCCTTTCAGCGCTCGGGGCTGGGCCGGGGCCGGCGCCGTTCCTTTCAGCGCCCGGGGCCGGGCCGGAGCCGGCGCCGCTCCTTTCAGCGCCCGGTACCGGGCCGGGGCCAGGGGCGCTGCTTTCAGCGCCCAAGGCTGGGCCGGAATCGGTGGCGCTCCTTTCAGCACCCGGTACCGGGCCGGGGGCCGCGCCGCTCCTTTCAGCGCCCAGGGCTGGGCTGGAGCCGGTGGCGCTCCCTTCAGCGCCCGGGACCGGGCCAGGGCCAAGGGCGCTCCTTTCAGCGCTCGGGGCTGGGCTGGAGCCGGCGGCGCTCCTTTCAGCGCCCGGGACCGGGCCGGGGCCAGGGGCGCTGCTTTCAGCGCCCAAGGCTGGGCCGGAATCGGTGGCGCTCCTTTCAACGCCCGGGACCGGGCTGGGGCCAGGGGCGCTGCTTTCAGCGCCCGGGACCGGGCCGGGGCCGGCGCCGTTCCTTTCAGCGCTCGAGGCCGGGCCGGGGCCGGCGGCGCTGCTTTCAGCGCCCGGGACCGGGCCGGGGCCTTGGGCGCTGCTTTCAGCGCCCAAGGCTGGGCCGGAATCGGTGGCGCTCCTTTCAACGCCCGGGACCGGGCTGGGGCCGGCGCCGTTCCTTTCAGCGCCCGGGGCTGGGCCGCGGCCGGTGGCGCTCCTTTCAGCGCCCGGGACCGGGCCGGGGCCCGCGCCGCTCCTTTCAGCACCCGGTACCGGGCCGGGGGCCGCGCCGCCTTGCGGGCAGCAGGCGCTGCCTGGCCGCTTCAACGACTGCGGCTCAGGCGTCGCCATTGTCTGTCGAGGCTGGCGAAAATCTCCTCATTGCTGGCGTCTTTGGTGTGGCGGCGCGGCAGCACCAGCACATCGCCGGCGGGCAGGTCGGCGGAGACATGGCGGAAACTCTCGCGCACCAAGCGCTTGATGCGGTTGCGGCCGACGGCGCGGCGGTCGTTTTTTTTCGACACCACCAAGCCAAGGCGCGGATGGCCGAGGCCGTTGGCCCTTTCGATCATGAGAAAAAGCTCACCGCCAACCCGTCGCCCGCCCTTAAAGACAAGGTCGAACTGGGCGGAGGCGAGAAGCCGGTGTTCTTTGGGAAAGCAATGGGAGCCAGACAAGATTCGGCTCGAGCCAACAGACCGGCAGGGCTGGTGGCAAGCCTGGAGCGACAGGAGTTAAGCCGACAGGCGGGTCCGCCCTTTGCGGCGGCGGGCGCGGATGATGGCCCGACCGGAGCGTGTTTTCATGCGGGCACGGAACCCGTGGGTGCGCTTGCGGCGGATGTTGCTGGGCTGAAAAGTGCGTTTCATGGGAGCTTTGAACGGTGAAAGACAAAATGAAACAAAACCGGAGCGGGCCCTGCAAAGGCGGGCCAGCCGCTGAACCGGGAGTTGATTCGGCGAAAATTCGGGGGAAAATGGCGGCCAGGGCGTGGCGGCCGGCCAATCCTCTCAATTCTACCCGATAAAAGGCGGTTTGGTTGCGTTTTTATACGTTGAAGCGAAAAAGAGCGACGTCGCCGTCGGCCATGCTGTAGTCGCGCCCCTCGGTGCGCACCCTGCCCTGGTCCTTGGCGCCCTGGGGGCCGAGGGCGACGAAATCCTCGACGCCGACGATCTCGGCGCAGATGAAGCCGCGCTCAAAGTCCTTGTGGATGCGCCCGGCGGCGCGGCGGGCGTCGGTGCCGGAGGGGACGGTCCAGGCCCTGGTCTCCTTCGGGCCGGAGGTGAAGAAGGTCGAAAGCCCGAGAAGCCGCATGGCGGCGCGGGTGAAGTGATCGAGGCCGAGCTCGGTCATGGAGTACTCCCGCAGAAACTCTGCCCGCTCCCCGGGCGCCAGGCCCGCCAGTTCGTACTCGAGGCGGGCGCAGAAACAGACGAGTTCGGCCCCTTCGGCGCGGGCGCGCCGCGCCAGGGGGGCGACGCCGGGGCTGTCGACCGTCTCGCCCTCGCCGCAGTTGGCGACATAGAGCAGCGGCTTGGCCGTCAGCAGGAAGAGGCCGTCGAGCAAAGGCCCGGCCTCGTCGTCGACGGCCAGGGTGCGCGCCGGCAGGCCCTCGTCGAGCCTCTGCTGCAGGCGCTGGTAGAAGTCCGCGGCCGCCCTGGCTTCGGCGAATCCGCTGCGCACCTTCGGCATGACCTTGGCCCGGGCCTTTTCGACGGTCTGCAGATCGGCGAGCAGCAGTTCCGTCATGAGGATGTCGATGTCGCGGTCGGGATCGACCGTGCCGGCTACATGGCTCACCCGGCTGTCGCTGAAACAGCGGGCCACCATGGCGATGGCGTCGGTCTCGCGGATGTGGGCGAGGAAGCGGTTGCCGAGCCCCTCCCCCCTGGAGGCGCCGGCGACGAGGCCGGCGATGTCGACGAACTCGATGGTCGCCGCCACCACCCTGGCCGATTTCGAGGCCTCGGCCAGCCGCTGCAGGCGGCCGTCGGCGATCGGAGCCAGGGCGCGGTTGGGCTCGACCGTGCAGAACGGGTAGTTTTCCGCCGCCGCCGCGCTGTTGGTGAGGGCGTTGAACAGGGTTGACTTGCCGGCATTGGGCAAGCCGACAATGCCTATTTTCATGTTGCTTGCAGATGCAGGGGTTGTCCGGGGCCGCGGGCGATAGCCGCCCCGCCGCTGAGGGCGGGCCCTGCCACTATTTTAACCGAGCCCCGGCCGCGGCCGGCCGGACTGCGGAGCGGCTCCCCTGCCCCCCCTGGGCCGGGGCGAAACAGAGATTTTGCCCCTTCAGGCCCGCTTACCCCTACCCTGAGGCCGTTTTGACTGTACAATAATAGTACATGCGCCCGTAGCTCAGCTGGACAGAGTGCTTGGCTACGAACCAAGAGGTCGGAGGTTCGAATCCTTCCGGGCGCGCGCTCTCGCCGACCACCCTACCACAGCCTGGAGCCCGCGGGCCCGAGGCAGACACCGACTTTCCACGATTTTCATGCTTACTGACATTCTCACCCAAGGCATCTGGCATCTTCCGGCTTGGGGCATCGTTGTTTTCACCCTGATCTCCTGCCACATCACCCTGGTCTCGATCACCCTCTTCCTCCACCGCGCCATGGCCCACCGGGCGATCGACCTGCACCCGGCCCTGTCGTACTTCATGCGCCTCTGGCTGTGGCTGACGACCGGCATGAGAACCGACGAATGGGTGGCCGTCCACCGCAAGCACCACACCTTCTGCGAGCGCACCGAGGACCCGCACAGCCCCATCAAGGAGGGCATCTGGAGCATCCTCTTCGGCGGCGCCCTCTTCTACCGCAGGGAGACGGCCAACAGCGAAACCCTGGTCAAGTACGCCTCCGACATGCCGAACGACTGGGTCGAGCACAACATCTACCGGCCCTTCTGCAGCTACGGCATCGTCATTGTCGCCGTCGTCGACGTGCTGCTGTTCGGCTATTGGGGCCTGCTGGTCTACGCCGCCCAGATGATCAACACCCCCCTGCTGGCCGCCGGCGTCATCAACGGCATCGGTCACTACTGGGGCTATCGCAACTACGACACCGACGACGCCTCGCGCAACATCGTCCCCCTGGGCGTGATCATCTGCGGCGAGGAACTGCACAACAACCACCACGCCTACCCCACCTCGGCCAAGTTTTCGCTGCGCCCCTGGGAGATCGATGTCGGCTGGTTCTATGTGCAGCTGTTCTCCAAACTCGGGTTGGCCAGCGTCCGCCGCATCGCTCCCCTGGCGCTGCGCTGGGACTCGACCAAGTCGAAGATCGACGGCAGCACCCTCGATCTGATGCGCTACGGCCGCATGGAGTTGCTGCGCGAGTACACCGAGAAAGTGCTCAAGCCTTTTCTGAAGCAGCTCAAGCTGAAGCACGGCCCGCAGGAGTGGCAGATGCTCAGGGACGCCATGAAACGCCTCGAGAACCCCGAGGACGAGGGCGATCTCGACCTGTCGAACATGAAGAACCACGATCAGGTCTCCTTTCTGCTCGAGTTCCGCGCCTATCTCCGCGATTTTCGCGTCCTGCGCAATCTCAGCACCAGGAAAATGCTGGAACTCGTGGAGAACTGGGCCGAGCGCGCCCAGCAGAGCGGCATCGACAACCTCAGCGAGTTCGCCCGCTGTCTGCCGGGCTACTTCCTGCAGAAGCGCTCGACAGGAGCGCCCCTGGCCAGCGGCTTCCAGGCCGCCTAGTCGCGGCATCGCGGTCGCAGGGAGCCGGCGCAGACAGCCCTCTCACCGCCTCTCGACCCCCCGGGCCGACGCCGCCTTTGCATCGGCCTCCCGGCCACATCAATCTCTGGCCGCGGCCCCGCTCTCCCCTCTGTGCGACAGGCCTCTCCCGCGACAGAAGGGCCGCCTGAAGCCGGCGCGGCCCTGAGCGGCGATGCCGTTCTTCTCGGCGACAATCTCGAGCTGCTCGGCGCCCTGCCAACGGGCTTTGCCGATCTGATCTACATAGACCCGCCCTTCAACACGGGCCGCAGGCAGGAGCGCAGGACCCTCAGTACCAGGCGCGACGCCGAGGGCGGGCGCACCGGCTTCGGCGATCAGCGCTACCGCAGCGAAGAACTCAGCCGCCTTTCCTACGGCGACGCCCATGATGACTACCCCGGCTTCCTCGTCCCCCGGCTCGAACAGGCGCGGCGCATCCTCAAACCCTCGGGCTCGCTCTTCGTCCACCTCGACAACCGCGAAGTCCACTATTGCAAGGTCGCGCTCGACAACCTCTTCGGCCGCCGCTCCTTCCTCAACGAGATCATCTGGGCCTACGACTTCGGCGGCCGCTCGCGCCGGCGCTGGCCGGCCAAGCACGACCACATCCTCTGGTACGCCATGGATGCCGACAACTACATCTTCAATTACGACGAGATCGACCGCATCCCCTATATGGCGCCGGGCCTTGTCGGCCCGGAAAAGGCCCGGCGCGGCAAGACGCCGACCGACGTCTGGTGGCAGACCATAGTGCCGACCAACAGCCGCGAGAAGACCGGCTACCCAACGCAGAAACCGCTGTGCCTGCTGGAGCGCCTCGTGCGCGTCCACTCCCGCCCCGGCGACAGCCTCGTCGATTTCTTCGCCGGCAGCGGCACCCTGGGCGAAGCCGCCGCCCGCCACGGGCGCCGCTTCCTGCTGATCGACAACAATCCCGAGGCCCTGGAGATCATGCAGAAGAGACTGGCGCCCCGGAGCCCGCAGATCTTGCGGAATCCCGCTCAGGGGGAGCTGGCGCGGCTCTTCTCGCCGAAATAGGGGAGTTGTTAAGAGGCACAAACGTCCGTCCGCCAAGTTCCTGTAGTTGACGGATGGCTTCTCGGCGTGACGTATTCGTTGGGCTTGTTCAAAGTCGTCATGCGGCTTATACCTTGCTGGCATCGGCGCGGTACGACTCGCTGTTACCTGCACAATGATTCCGCACCTCATCCAACCATCTGTCGTACCAGTACCAATTATCGCAGACCATCGTCCCATAGCCTTTGCCCGGTTTCCTGGCCTCCTGTCGCTTCCACAACTGGGTGTGATGGTGCATCTTGAAGCGAATGTATCCCTCTTCGTACATCAGATTCACGATCTTGCCTGGTAGATACTTTTCTCGCTCCACTTCCTTCAGGGCCACTTTCTGGGGTTGTTCTTCATTGATTGGCTTATTGAGCTCCTTAGAGGCTTCCACAAACTTGACCTTTTCATTGGCTTGTGCCTTTGTTCGGGCCAAAACCCGAACGAATAGAACGCGATGAAAGTTGGGTGACTCGGTCACTTCAGGCAATAACCCTGCATCAAACTGTTGGATGTACTTGTCTACGTTAGACGGCAGCGGGGCCACCGCTTCCTCAGGGGTTGCAGTGGTCCTGAGATCGCGGAACTGGAGCGTGAACGCGACCATTGCGTCAAGTGAGTGCTGATTACCAAACAAGTCACAGATGTACCGCTCGTAGTTTAGGCAACACGCAAGATAGCGTCCGGAGAGACGCTCGTCGGATCCTCTGGATTGATGGTGTACTATCTCATTACGCAAACCGATCAGAAAACGGAGGTTGTATTTGGTTGGCCCGTCAAGAGGACAGGTGTTCTCTCGGAGACAGTCTTCAAACCCCCAGTACTTGAAACCTCCATGTTTGGTCCGCTCGAACTTACGTCGCACCGTGACTTTTCTGTAGCAGCGATATTCCACGCCCTTTCGCCGGTAGTGAGCATGTAGGAGGTACGTCCAAGCGATACTCATCAGGACGATGAATGTCTCGGCCTTGAACGTTGTGGCAGGGCTGTTGAAGGTCTGGACCGCATTTATGGCTGCTTCGCGGGATTTGTTCAACAACTCTTTTCGAACTGACGGCCCTCGAGTTCCAGCCATTTACAATTTTCTACCTATCCACATAGGCAGGCACCTCTCCAGCAGCACTCCCTACTGGTCCTCGTGCTCCACGGCCAACACCTCGGATCGCACATATTGCTGATGGGAGTCGTTCCGACATCCAAACGACCAATTCTTCCGCATTCGCTATTTTTTCTTGCTGGCGCGGGCGACGACGGGGACGTTCCTGTTGGCGAGCTTGCTGGATCGGACCTGGGGGGCGGAGCGGGCCGGGTGGGCCGATCTGGCGCGGCTCCTCTGGTTGGTCAGGCTCAGCTGGTCGCTGCTCGGGGCAGGATTGACGAGATGTTCGAGGATGCCGCGCTCCTGGGTCTCAATGTGGTAGAGCTGGCCGTTGATGGTCGCCCCTTCGCGGATCTTGATCGAACGGTAGTAGATGTCGCCGAGCACGCAGGAGCTGGCCGACAGCTCGATGTAGTTGGAGGCGTGCACATCGCCCTTGATGGTGCCGTGGACGTAGATCTTGGGGATGTGGACGTTGCCGGTGATGGAGGCGTTGACTGAGACCACCGCCATGACTTCCATGTTGGGCATGGAGGTGATGTTGCCCTTGACGCGGGTATTGATGTAGATGCCCTCGCGGACGCGGATGTCGCCGTCGATCTCGACGCCGTCGTTCAACACTGTCTCAACGCGGAGATTGTCTTTTTTGCCAAAAATCATTGAGGAGAATCGCTACTGTTGATAAACCCTGCCGTTCGCCTGATCGACCCGCGAAAATTCCGAGCGGTCCGAGTCCTTCTGCGGCCCGGTGTCGATGTGTTCGACGACCTCATTCCACTTGAAAGAGCGCGTCTTGCGCCTGTCGCTGGCCGATCCCACGTGGGGGGTGATGATCAGCGTCAGCCGTTCGGGGATGTAGCTGGCGGGGAAGCGGATGCTGCCTTCAATCTGCTGATAGTGGCGGAATGAAAAGCCGACCCTGTTGGTGCCGTCGACCGAGACATCGGAGTAGGCGTACTTGACCTTGCGCCCGCGATAGGAGCCGTCGATGCGGAAATCGACGTCGCCGACGGTCTGGGGGGCCTCGTTGAACAGCTGCACCAGGACGATGCTGTAGTTGAAGACGTTGTCCCTGCCGGTCGGCACCAGGGTCACGCCGTGGACGTCAAGGCCGCGCCTGAGCTTGGTGTTGGACATGACATTGCGAATCAGCTCGAGCTCGAACTCGTAGCGATCGAGCTGCTTCAGGGTCGTCGCCAGTTCCTGACGCAGTTTTCTGCCGGTCTTGCGCTCGATCGAAATGGTCGCCGCCAGCCGCTCGCGCTCCGCCGACAGGTTGCGTTGCACGACCCTGGAACTCTGCATCTGAGTCCGGGCCTCTTCCATCCGCGTCCGCGCATCTTTGGTGGCGCTGTCGCCATCCTGACGGCCGACCTGGTAGAAGGCCACCGACAGCGAAATCATCAGCGCCAGCGCCAACAGCGGCTTAACCTTGCGCCACAGCGGTCTGTCGGGTCGGATGAGAAAAGCGCCTTGGCTCATGGAACGTCGTCCGGGGTCATGGGTTGAAGGGGAGGTCGTCGAGACTCTGGGTTTCAGCAAAGCCGAACATGAGGTTCATGTTCTGAACCGCCTGTCCAGCCGCGCCCTTGACCAGATTGTCGATGACCGATGAAACCACCACTCGCTGATCAGACACTTGCCTCAGGCCGATGCGGCACAGGTTGGAACCTCGGACCGAGCGGCTGTCAGGGAAACGGCCAAGCTCCATTATATCGATAAAAGCCTCTTTTGCATAGAGGGTTTCGTAAGGACGCCGCCAGTCGAGCCCGGCTGAGGGAGCCGCCGGCTGCAGATAGAGGGTCGCCTCCATGCCGCGGAAGGCGGGGACGATATGGGGCACGAAAGTCAGGCTGAGGGCGGCGCGGTCGCTCTCCGATGGCATCAAATTCCTCAATGCCTGCAGCATTTCCGGCACATGGCGGTGCTCTCCGACCTTGTAGGCGGCGATCTTGTCAACCACCGAGCCGTAGAGAAGCGGCCCGGACGGATTGGCCCCGGCGCCGCTGATGCCCGACTTGGCATCGGCGATCAGGGAGGAGGCGTCGACGAGGCCCTCTTTCAGCAGAGGGGCGAGGCCGAGGAGCACGGCGGTCGGGTAGCAGCCGGGGTTGGCGACGAGGCGCGCCTGCGATATCTGCCGGCGGTTGAGTTCCGTCAGGCCGTAGACCGCCTCCGAGAGAAGCTCTGGCGAGGCGTGCCTCATACCGTAGTACTCTTCCCACAGGGCCCGGTCGCGCAGGCGGTAGTCGGCGCTGAGATCGACGATGCGCAGGCCGCGCTCGACAAGCTTCGGCGCCAGCTCCATGGCCGTGCCCGAGGGCGTGGCAAAAAACGCCAGATCACACGGGCATTTCAGCGCCTCCTCGAGGCCGCAGAAGCGGTCCTCAATGCGTCCGCGCAGGTGCGGCAACTCATCGGTGATGGGCTGGCCCGCCAGGGAGCGCGAGGAGGCAAAGGCCAACTCGACCTGGGGATGGCCGAGCAGAATGCGCATCAATTCGCCCCCGGTATAGCCCGAGGCGCCAAAAATGCCGACGCGGATCTTCGCCATGGCGCTTCAGCGATTCATGCCGGCCGGGGCCAGCCGCAACTCGCGCCCCTTGCAGGCAAGGGGCTGGCCCGCCAGGGAGCGCGAGGAGGCAAAGGCCAACTCGACCTGGGGATGGCCGAACAGAATGCGCATCAATTCGCCCCCGGTATAGCCCGAGGCGCCAAAAATGCCGACGCGGATCTTCGCCATGGCGCTTCAGCGATTCATGCCGGCCGGGGCCAGCCGCAACTCGCGCCCCTTGCAGGCAAGGGGCTGGCCCGCCAGGGAGCGCGAGGAGGCAAAGGCCAACTCGACCTGGGGATGGCCGAGCAGAATGCGCATCAATTCGCCCCCGGTATAGCCCGAGGCGCCAAAAATGCCGACGCGGATCTTCGCCATGGCGCTTCAGCGATTCATGCCGGCCGGGGCCAGCCGCAACTCGCGCCCCTTGCAGGCAAGGGGCTGGCCCGCCAGGGAGCGCGAGGAGGCAAAGGCCAACTCGACCTGGGGATGGCCGAGCAGAATGCGCATCAATTCGCCCCCGGTATAGCCCGAGGCGCCAAAAATGCCGACGCGGATCTTCGCCATGGCGCTTCAGCGATTCATGCCGGCCGGGGCCAGCCGCAACTCGCGCCCCTTGCAGGCAAGGGGCTGGCCCGCCAGGGAGCGCGAGGAGGCAAAGGCCAACTCGACCTGGGGATGGCCGAGCAGAATGCGCATCAATTCGCCCCCGGTATAGCCCGAGGCGCCAAAAATGCCGACGCGGATCTTCGCCATGGCGCTTCAGCGATTCATGCCGGCCGGGGCCAGCCGCAACTCGCGCCCCTTGCAGGCAAGGGGCTGGCCCGCCAGGGAGCGCGAGGAGGCAAAGGCCAGGCCAACTCGACCTGGGGATGGCCGAGCAGAATGCGCATCAATTCGCCCCCGGTATAGCCCGAGGCGCCAAAAATGCCGACGCGGATCTTCGCCATGGCGCTTCAGCGACTCATGCCGGCCGGGGCCAGCCGCAACTCGCGCCCCTTGCAGGCAAGGGGCTGGCCCGCCAGGGAGCGCGAGGAGGCAAAGGCCAACTCGACCTGGGGATGGCCGAGCAGAATGCGCATCAATTCGCCCCCGGTATAGCCCGAGGCGCCAAAAATGCCGACGCGGATCTTCGCCATGGCGCTTCAGCGACTCATGCCGGCCGGGGCCAGCCGCAACTTGCGTCCCGTGCAGGCAAGGAGCTTGGCGGAGAGCCGGGCCGGGATCTCAGGACTCGGCGAGCAGCCGTCTGATGTGCTTCTCAATCTGCCGCGCCCTCGAGGTGCCGCTGTGAGTCTCGCCGATGTAGTAGCCACGCATCTGCCCCCGCTTGTCGACCAGGTAGAAGGCCGGCCAGTAACGGTTGTTCATACTGCGCCAGAAGCGGTAGTCGTTGTCCATCATGACCGGGTGCTCGAGCTTGAACTCCCTGATTTTCTCGGCCACCAGGCGGCGATCGTGCTCGTGCTGAAACTCCGGCGTGTGGATACCGATGACGCTGAAGTCGTCGCCGGCGAACTTCTCCTCGACCTCGTGCAGCCAGGGGAAGGAGCGGTAGCAGTTCCAGCACTCAAAGGTCCAGAAGTCGATCAGCACCACCTTGCCGCGCAGGTCGCGCCATTTCAGGGGTTTGCTGTTGTGCCACTGGCTGGCGGCTGTCTGGGTGAACTCGGACACCGGCTGCGGCTTGACCCTGCCGCTGCCGGCGGGCGTCGGCGCCAACAGCACCGTCAACACAACAGCGGCGAGAACGGCTGCCGCGGCCAGGACGTAAAGGCTTGAACGGCGGCGCCTGGGCGCCGGGCTCCTGTCAGTTTTCATCGTATCCATGGGCAAAACCTCGGCAAAAGGAAATTCAGAATTCAATGCCGCGCTGGGCCCGGATGCCCTGCTCGCGGAAGGGATGGCGAATCGCCCTCATTTCGGTGACGAGGTCGGCTTCGGCGATCAGGGCCTCGGGCGCGTGGCGGCCGGTGACAACCACATGCTGGTCGGGGCGGCGCGAGCGCAGCGCCTTGATCACTTCGTCGAGGGAGATGTATTCGTACTTGAGAATCACATTGAGTTCGTCGAGCACCACCAGGCCGAGTTTGGGATCGGCGATCAACTTGCACGCCTGATCCCAGGCGCGGCGGGCCGTAGCTATGTCGGCCGAGCGGTCCTGGGTGTCCCAGGTGAAGCCGTCGCCGATGGCGTGAAACTCGATGCCGGGCATGTCGGCAAAAAAGGTGCGCTCCCCCGTCTCCATGGCCCCTTTGATGAACTGGACCACGCCGACGCCGAGGTTGTGCGCCAGCGAGCGCACGACCATGCCGAGGGCGGCCGAGGTCTTGCCCTTGCCGGTGCCGGTATGGACGATGAGGAGTCCCTTTTCGCCGGCCGCCTTGGCTTTCTTGCGCTCAAAGCCCTCCTTGCGGCGCTCGGCCATTTTGCGGTGCTGCTCGTCGGTGGCGGAGGCGCCTGCGGCCTCTTCCCTGTGCTGCTGTGAATCGGGGGTGTTTTCGACGGTCATGACTTGCCTCGCCTCTTCGGTTGGGGGACATAGATGTCGGTGACGACGCCGGCCGCCACTTCGGCGGCGAAGTTCAGCGTCTCCGACAGGGTGGGATGGGGGTGGATGGTGCGCGACAGATCCTCGATGTCGCAGTCCATCTCGATCGCCAGGGCCGCCTCGGCGATGAGTTCGCCGGCGTTGGTCCCGACCATGCCGGCGCCGAGGACGCGGCCGCTGGCCTCTTCGTAAAACAGCTTGGTCAGGCCGTTGGTGCTGTCCATGCTGAGGGCGCGGCCGCTGGCCGCCCAGGGGAACCTGGCGACCTTGATGCCCTCGCCGGCCTCGGTCTGGCCGACCCAGGCGACTTCCGGCGAGGTGTAGGCCACGGAGGGAATACAGCGTGCATCGAAGACCGCCTTGTGGCCGGCGATGACTTCCGCTGCCACCTTGGCCTCGTGCGTCGCCTTGTGGGCCAGCATGGGCTGGCCGCGGACGTCGCCGATGGCGAAGATATGCGGCACAGCCGTGCGCATCTGCGCATCCGAGGCGATGAAGCCGTGCTCGTCGACGGCCACGCCGGCGGCCTCGGCATTGATCTGCAGGCCGTTGGGGGCGCGGCCGACGGCGACGAGGACCGCATCGAAGAGCTCGCTCTTCGGCGCCCTGGCCCCGTCGAAGCTGACTTCGACCTGCTGCGCCTTGCCTTTTTTGATTTTGCCGCCGGTCACCCTTGTCGCCGTGTAAATCGCCGCCAGCCTCTCCTTGAGCTCCTTCATGAGCGGCCTGACGAGGTCGGGATCGCAGCCGGGCATGAGGCCCTCGGTCATCTCGACCACCGTCACCTCGCTGCCCAGGGCCTCGTAGACGCAGGCCATCTCCAGGCCGATGATGCCGCCGCCGACGATCAGCAGCCGCCGCGGAATCTTCTTCAGCTCAAGGGCGCCCGTCGAATCGAAGACGGCCGCATCCGATCCGGCGAACATGGGCAGTTCAATGCTTCTCGAGCCGACGGCGATAATGGCGTTGTCAAAGGCGATCTCCGCTGTCTTGCCGCCCTCGCCCTCGACTGCCAGGCGATGGGCCGAGACGAAGGAGCCCCTGCCGTGAACCACCCGCACCTTGCGCCTTTTGGCGAGGCCGGCGAGGCCGTCGGTCAGCTTGTTGACGATGCCGCTCTTGAACTCGGCGATCTTCTTGATGTCGATTTTGGGCTCGCTGAATCCGAGGCCCTGAGCCGCGGCCGCCAAGGCCTCGTTTTTCACTTCGGCCAGATGCAGCAGCGCCTTGGAGGGGATGCAGCCGACATTGAGACAGACGCCGCCGAGGCGCGGATAGCGCTCGACCAGAACCACATCGAGGCCGAGGTCGGCGGCGCGGAAGGCGGCGGTGTAGCCGCCGGGACCGGCGCCGAGCACGACCACCCGGGCCCGCTCACCGGCCTCGGCCGGCGCCGGGGCTGGAGGCGCCGGCGACGCCGCCTGGGCCGCGGCGGCCGGCTCTGCCCTGGGGGCCGCTTCGGCGGTTCCTGCGCCGGCGCCCTCCTCGGCCAGCCTGAGAATCTGATTTCCCTGGGAGACTTTGTCGCCGACCTCGACCAGCACTTCGGATACGGTTCCGCCTTTGGGCGAGGCTACATCCATGGAGGCCTTGTCGCTCTCCAGCGAGATCAGCGGCGTCTCGACCTCGATCTTGTCGCCCGGGGCGACGAGAATCTCGATGATTTCGACGTCCCTGAAATCCCCGATGTTGGGGACCTCGACTACTGCTTGCCCCATGGCAATTACAGCAGGAAGTGGCGGCTGTCGGCCAGCACCTGGCACAACCGCTTCATGAACCGGGCGGCGTCGGCGCCGTCGATGATGCCGTGATCGTAGGACAGATCGAGCGGCAGCATGAGCCGCGGGACAAAGTTCGAGCCGTTCCACACCGGCGCCATGCGCGAACGGGTGACGCCGAGAATCGCCGCCTCAGGGGCGTTGACGATGGGCGTAAAGGCCGTGCCGCCGATGCCGCCGAGGCTCGATATGGACATGCAGGCCCCCTGGAGCTCGGTCGACTTCAGCTTGTTGGCGCGGGCGCGGGCGCTGACTTCAGCCAGCTCCTGCGCCAGTTGCCAGGCGCCCTTGCGGTCGATGTCGCGGAATACCGGCACGACCAAGCCTTCCGGGGTATCGACGGCGATGCCGAGGTGGCAGTAGCGCTTGACGATGAGCCGCTCGCCGTCGGCGTGCAGCGAGGAGCGGAAACGCGGAAACTCCTGCAGGACAAGGGCCAGACTCTTCATCAGAAAGGCCAGCATGGTCAGGCGCAGGCCGCGCTTTTCGGCCTCGGAGGCCAGCGACTTGCGGAAGGCTTCGATCTCGGTGATGTCGGCCTCGTCGTGATGCGTCACCTGGGGCACACTGGGCCAGACGCGGCCGAGATGGGCCGCCGACAATCTGCCGATGCGGCTCAATGGCACTTCCTCAATCTCGCCAAAGGCTGAAAAGTCCGGCAAGGGGACCCGGCTGACGCCCGCTCCACCGGCTTGGCTCGGCGCGGCGGAGGCGGAGAGGCGATTTTTGACGTACAGCTGTACATCCTCGCGCTGAATGCGCCCCTTGGGACCGGTGCCGGCAACCTCGCTGAGATCGACGCCGAGTTCGCGGGCAAAGGCCCGCACCGAGGGGCTGGCATGGATGCCGGGGGCGCCTGCAGGCATGGCCGCCACTGCCGTGGGACCGGGGGCCGGCGCTGGCGGCCGCTCTTCCGCCGGCGGAGACGGGGCCGGAGGGGGCGCCGACGTCTCTTTCGGCGGAGAGGCCCCGGCGGCCGGGGCTGCTGCGCCCTCTTCCGCCTTCATGCTGAAAATCCGGTCTCCGGCGGAGACTCGCTGGCCGACTTTGACCAGGACGTCGACGATCTCGCCGGCCTCAGGCGAGGGCACATCCATGCTGGCCTTGTCGCTTTCAAGGGTCAGCAGCGAATCTTCGACGGCCACCCGGTCCCCTTTGGCGACCAGCACTTCGATGATCTCGACGTCCTTGAAGTCGCCGACATCCGGCAATTTGATTTCCATGGGTCCGCTCATGACTGCGAACCTGTCGTCTTGGCTGTCATTTTACCTGTCCTCTCGGCTTTCATCAATACCTCCTGCCTATGCCGTCATCGGATCCGGCTTGGAACCGTCCAAACCGTATTTCTTCAGTGCCCTGGCGACGATCTTGCTGTCGTCGCCCTTCTGCCCGGCGAGCTGCTCGAGGGCTGAGACCGCTATGTAGTGGCGGTTGACCTCGAAAAAGCGGCGCAACTCGTCGCGGCCGGCGCTGCGGCCGAAGCCGTCCGTCCCCAGGACCTTGTATGGCCCGGGCACAAAGGCCCGAATCTGGTCGGCGTACTGACGCACATAGTCCGTCGCCGCCACGATCGGCAGATCGCCCGGAGAGCCGCTGTCGAGGATGCAGGAGGTTACATAGGGCTTCTCCTTGCTGCCGTAGAGCCTGGTGCGTTCGCAGGCGCGGCCGTCGCGGGCCAGTTCGTTGAAACTGGTGGCGCTCCAGACCTCGGTCGGCACATTCCAGTCCTTTTCCAGCAGCTCGGCCGCGGCCAGGGCCTCGCGCAGAATGGTGCCGCTGCCGAAGAGGCGGATCGCCGCCTTGCCGGCCGAGGCCGGGCGCAGGCGGTAGAGGCCCTTGATGATGCCTTCTTTGACGCCCTTGGGCATGGGCGGGTGGACGTAATTTTCGTTCATGGCCGTGAGGTAGTAGAACACATCCTCGCGATCTTCCAGCATGCGCTTGAGGCCGGCGTGCACGATTACCGCCATCTCATAGGCGTAGCAGGGGTCGTAGGAGACGCAGTTGGGAATGTGCGAGGCCATGAGATGGCTCTGGCCGTCCTGATGCTGCAGCCCTTCTCCGGCCAGGGTCGTGCGGCCGGCCGTGCCGCCGACGAGGAAGCCGCGGGCCCCCATGTCGCCGGCGAGCCAGGCGAGATCGCCGACGCGCTGGAAGCCGAACATGGAATAGAACAGATAGAAGGGCACCATGGCCAGGGAGTGGACGCTGTGCGAAGTCGCCGCCGCGACCCAGGAGGAAAAGGCCCCTGCTTCGTTGATGCCCTCCTGCAGGACCTGGCCGTGCTTGTCCTCTTTATAGAACATGATCTGGTCGTGATCCTGAGGCTCGTAGAGCTGGCCGACCGACGAGTAGATGCCGAGCTGGCGGAACATGCCCTCCATGCCGAAGGTGCGGGCCTCGTCGGGGATGATCGGCACGATCCGCGGGCTCCACTCCTTGCCGCGCGTCAGGGCGACGAGCATGCGCACCATCGCCATGGTCGTCGAGATGGTGCGCTCGCCGCTGCCCTCGAGCTGGGCCTTGAAGGTGTCGAGCGGAGGCGCCTTCATGGCGGGGGCCGCGGGGTAGGCCCGCGGCAGGAAACCGCCGAGTTCCTCGCGGCGGGCCCGCATATACTGCCGTTCGGGGCTGTCCTTGGCAAAACTCATGTATTTCAGTTGCAGGGCGTCCTTGTCGGACAGGGGGATGCGGAAGCGGTCGCGCATGGCCAGCACCTGCTCGTCCTCGAGCTTCTTCTGCTGATGGGTGGTGTTCTGCCCTTCGCCGGCCTCGCCCATGCCGTAGCCCTTGACGGTCTTGGCGAGGATGACGGTCGGGCGCTCGCTCCTGACGGCCTCGCTGTAGGCCGCATAGACCTTGTGCGGGTCGTGGCCGCCGCGGTTGAGACGCCAGATGTCGCGGTCGGACATGGTCTCGACCCGCTGCTTCAACTCGGGGTGCTTGCCGAAGAAGTGTTCGCGCGTATAGGCGCCGCCGTTGGCCTTGCAGTTCTGGTACTCGCCGTCGACCGTCTCCATCATGAGTTGCTTCAGCAGGCCGTTGCGGTCCTGCGCCAGCAGGCCGTCCCAGTAGCTGCCCCAGAGCACCTTGATGACATTCCAGCCGGCGCCGTAAAACAGGGCCTCGAGCTCCTGCACGATCTTGCCGTTGCCGCGCACCGGACCGTCGAGCCGCTGCAGGTTGCAGTTGACGACAAAAGTCAGGTTGCCGAGGCGCTCGCGCCCGGCGAGCGACAGGGCGCCGGTCGATTCGGGCTCGTCCATCTCGCCGTCCCCGGTGAAACACCAGACCCTGCGCGCCGAGGTGTCGGCCAGGCCGCGGTCGTTGAGATAGCGCAGGAAACGGGCCTGATAAATGGCCGTCAGGGGGCCGAGCCCCATGGAAACCGTCGGGAACTGCCAGAAATCGGGCATGAGCCGCGGGTGAGGATAGGACGAGAGCCCGTCCCGGCCGTCGATTTCCATGCGGAAGCGGTCGAGCTGCTTCTCGCTGAGCCGCCCCTCGACGAAGGCGCGGGCGTAGATGCCGGGGGCCGAGTGCCCCTGGAAAAAGACGAGATCGCCGCCGCGGCTGTCGTCGCCGGCATGGAAGAAATGGTTGAAGCCGACGTCGTAGAGCGTCGCCGAGGAGGCGAAACTGGCGATGTGCCCGCCGAGTTCGGGGTTCTTGCGGTTGGCCCGCAGCACCATGACCATGGCGTTCCAGCGGATGGCCGAGCGGATGGTGTGCTCGATTTCGTGGTCGCCGGGGCTGTGGGTCTGGCGATTCGGCGGAATCGTGTTGACGTAGGCCGTGTTGGCGCTGTAGGGCAGATGGATGCCGAGGCGGCGCGAGCTGTCGAGAAGGGCTTCCATGAGAAACTGGCCGCGTTCGCCGCCGCTCGCGGCGACAACAGCTTCCAGGGCCTCGAGCCACTCATGGGTCTCGCCGGGGTCGGAATCGGCGTGGCCCCCTGCGGTTGGATGGAGGCGGGTGGGAAAGGTCATATAAGAATCTCCTTCTTTGTCGTTGGCATCAGATTTGCCCCTCGCGCAACAGCTCGTTGAGGTCGACGCGGGAGCGTGTTTTCTCGTCCACCCGCTTGACGATAACAGCGCAATAGAGCGAATACTTTCCATCCTTCGAGGGCAGGGAGCCCGGCACCACCACCGAGCCTGCCGGTACGCGGCCGTAGCTGATCTCATCCCTGGCGCGGTCGTAGATGCGGGTGCTCTGGCCGAGGAACACCCCCATGGAGATGACGGAACCGCGCTCGACGACCACGCCCTCGACCACCTCGGAGCGGGCGCCGATGAAGCAGTCGTCCTCAATGATCGTCGGCGAGGCCTGCATGGGCTCGAGCACTCCGCCGATACCGACGCCGCCTGAAAGATGTACATTTTTGCCGATCTGGGCGCAGGAACCGACAGTCGCCCAAGTATCGACCATGGTGCCGCTGTCGATGTAGGCCCCTATGTTGACATAGCTCGGCATCAACACCGTGTTGGCGGCGATAAAGCTGCCGCGGCGAGCCATGGCCGGCGGCACGACGCGGATGCCGAGCGCCTCCATGGCGGCGGCGTCCCTGCCGGCGAATTTGCCGGGGACCTTGTCGTAGAAAGAAGTCCAGCCGGCGTCCACATGTTGCTGCGGGGAGAGGCGAAAGGACAGCAGAATCGCCTTCTTCAGCCATTCGTTGACGACCCACCCCCCCCGGCCGTCGGGTTCGGCCACGCGCGCCTCGCCGGCGTCGAGCAGGGACAGCGCCTGCTGAATCGGGCCGTTGAGACGAGGGCCGTCGGCCGGGCCGACCTGATCTACTCTGGTCCAGCTCTCATTGACGATGGATTTTAGTTGTTGCACATCCATGCTAATAATGTCAGGGCTTTACCCGGGGGAGTATTGGTGGGCACCTTCAGGGAAAGCACCTGCGGAATCCCGCCGGCGAAATTCGGGTTCACACTGAATTATTCTAGCACGGACGGCCCTTGTTACAGCGGCACAGAGTCATGCCTGCAACAGAGTCGGCCCCTGCCCTGCGCCCTGCCCTAGATGACGAGAACTCCCCAGAGCGCGATCGCCAGGGCCGCAAACACCCAGACGAGAAAGGCCGAACTGCCCCCTGCATCGGGCTGTCGCCGGCCGAGCGGACGCAGCGGCGCCGGCATGGTCACAGGTCTCCAGCTACTGCCGCCGGCCAGTATCTTGACAAAGCCGGCGCCGATTCTTTCCAGCTGGGGAAAGAAATCATCGATATCCGGCAGCCTCGGCAGGCGGTGTGACAGGCCGGTAATGCGGAAAAGGGCAAAGGCGAAAATGGCGACCGCGGCCACCCCCAGCTGCCCCGCCAGCGAGGACAGGGCATAGGGCTCGGCGAAGGCTTTTTCGCCGGCGATCTGCTGCAGCACCTCGGCCGGCATGAGCGAGTAGAAGGCTTGGGGAAAGAGGCCGACAAGGATACAGACCGCCGCCGCCGTGAACATGCCGGCCAGCCGCCAGAGGGTCGGCTTGGCGGCGGAATGGCCAGGATCCGCGGCCACGGCCTCGAGCGACAGGCAGATGGGTCTCAGGCCGCTGTGGTAGACGACGGCCACCGAGGCGAAGAGCAGCAGCCAGGACGCCGGTTGCCAGTGACTGATCTGAGAGATGGCCGCCACCGTCAGGGATTTCGAGACAAAGCCCGAGGTCAGGGGCATGCCGGCTATGGTCGCCGCCCCTACGGCAAAGGCCGTATAGGCGAAGGGGTAGCGGCGCCAGGCTCGCTTCCAGTCGCTCCAGGGCAGCCTGGGCCGCCGATTGGGGGCGCTGATCGGCCCCGAGGTCGCCCCCACCCCCATGGCGAGGAGGGACTGGTAGAACACCGAGCTGAAGGAGTGGGCCAGGACGCCGGCGATGGCCAGGGGGTAGAGGGCCGCCCCGACCCCGGCCAGCATGAGCCCCAACTGC
Source organism: Candidatus Porifericomitales bacterium (assembly GCA_965237735.1). Classification (GTDB taxonomy): domain Bacteria; phylum Pseudomonadota; class Gammaproteobacteria; order CBDEFV01; family CBDEFV01; genus CBDEFV01. The sequence continues at coordinate 645,094 of CBDEFV010000007.1, forward strand.
ACGCAGAGAGCATAGGACAGCAGCCGCGGCAGCACCCGCTCGAACATGGCGAGGACGGAGAAGTAAGCCGCGCCCAGGGCGCCGCCCCAGAGCAGCAGCTCCTCGCCGGGGAAACCGCGCAGCAACGCGTAGATCGCCATCTTGGTGGTGAACATCGACAGCACCGCGGCTCCCGAGGCCCAGGCGCACGGGTAGGCATCGACGATCCAGGAGTGCACCAGGGGAAAACCGGCCTTGATGGCAAAGGCCGCCAGGATGAAGGGCGCGCCGGCCGAGTAGGCCAGGGCCGAGGCCGTGAACTCGAGGGAGCCGCCGTCGTAGAGGTTCATGACGATGCCGATCAGCAGCAGGGTGCCGGAGGTCAGCTGGTAGAGCAGGTAGCGCATGCCGGCGCCGAGGCACTCGGGCTGGCGCGGCAGCCACACGATCAGCACCGAAGTCAGGGCCGTCAGCTCCCACCAGACAAAGAGGGTCAGGAGGTCGCCGGCCAGGACCGCGCCGGTCGAAGCCCCGGCATAGGCCAGGGCGGCGGCCTGTTCCGGCAGCGGGCCCGGGTTGGCTCCGGTCGTCGGGGTGTCCCAGGAGAACAGGGAGTAGACGAAGGCGCCCAGGACAAAGGCGAGGGCGAACATGAAGGAGAGGGCGTCGAGGCGCAGCCAGGAAAATTCGCTGGCGAGCAGTGTCAGGTAGCCGCTCTGCACTTCGATCGGCTGCAGCCAGAAAAACGCCAGGAGCGCGGCCGCGGCGACCGTCACCGCCAGGGGGCGCACGGCGGCGCTGGCGACAAAGGGCAGCCCCAGGCCGCCGGCGAAGAGAATCAGGGCCGGCAGCGGCAGGGAGCGCAAGGCATCGAGCACGGCCGTATCCATCACGACAGCGGCAGCAGCGAGAGAGAGTCGAGCAGCCAGCCGCCGGCGAGCACCAGGGCCGGCAGCGGCAGGGAGCGCAGGGCATCGAGCACGGCCGTATCCATCACGACAACGGCAGCAGCGAGAGAAAGTCGAGCAGCCAGCCGCTGGCGAGCACCAGGGCCAGACAGCACAGGGCCGTAATCAGGGGCGGCAGCCAGCAGCCCGGCGTCAGGGGCTTGAGATCGAGGGGCTTGTCCGGCGGCCGGCCGGCGAAGGCTGAGAGCGGCACCGACAGCAGATAGAGGGCGCTGAGCAGGGAGCCGGCCAGCAGAATTATCGGCACGGCGTACTCGGTGATGTCCAGAGAGCCGCGCATGAGGTAAATTTTCGAGACCATGCCGACGAAGGGCGGCAGCCCCACCAACGAGCAGGCGGCCAGGGAAAAGGAGATGAAGGTGATCGGCAGGCGCCGCCCCAGGCCCCTGTAGTCGTCGATCTCGCGCGTGCGGGCGGCGACATAGACCGAGCCGGCGCAGAAAAAGAGGGTGATCTTGGCGACGGCGTGGGAAACCATGTGCAGCACCGCCCCCATGAGGGCCAGAGGGGTCGCCAGGGCGCAGCCGAGAACCACATAGGACAGCTGGCTGATGGTCGACCAGGCCAGTCGCTCCTTGATATCGCTTTTGGTCAGGGCCGTGATGGACGCCATGATCAGGGTCGCCGCGGCGACGCCGGCGATGAAGCTGCCGGCCCCGCCCTCACGCAGCAGCGGCAGGCTGAAGGTGTAGAGGCTGACTTTGAGAATCGAGAAGACGCCGGCCTTGACCACGGCGACGGCGTGCAGCAGGGCGCTGACCGGCGTCGGCGCGACCATGGCCGCCGGCAGCCAGCGGTGAAACGGCATGAGCGCGGCCTTGCCGATGCCCCAGCAGAAGAGCGCGTAGAGCACGGCCAGAATCCAGGGCGGCAGGTCGGCGCCGGCGAGCACTCCGCCGGGGCGGAACTCAAGACTGCCGCCGAGCAGATAGGTCAGGACGATGGCCGTCAGCAGCAGCAGGGAGGTGCCGAGCAGCAGGGCCAGATAGGTGCGCCCGCCGGCGCGGCTCTCCTCGCCGCCCCTGTGCGTCACCAGGGGCCAGGTCAGCAGCGTCAGCAACTCGTAGAAGACGAACAGCGAAAAGAGGTCAATGGAAAAGGCGATGCATATGGCCGCGCCGATCGAGGCTGAAAAGAAGGCAAAAAACTGCGGCTGCCGCCGGTCGCCGGTGCCGTCGAGGTAGGCCCGGGCGTAAAAGGTGGTCGGCACCCACAGCAGCGCCGCCAGGGTGGCGAAAATCATGCCGAGCGGCTCGATGCCGAAGCCCAGTTTGGCATGCCGAACCGGGGCGAACCAGACGCTTTCGACAACTGCGCCCTCGAGCACGGCTGGCCACAGCAGGCCGAGGCCGACGAGAGTCGGCACGGGTGCGAGATAGACCAGCGCCATGGCAAACCCCGGCCCCAGTCTCGCTGTCGCCGGGCGGGAGCCGGCGGCGGCGATGGCGAGAGCGGCGATCAGGGGGCCGAAGGCGGCGAGGAGCATGGCCTGGTCGGCGTTCATGCTAGTTGGGGAAAGGCAGGAGAGCGGAGGCGTAGGCCGCGAGCAAGACCTGGAGGTCGGTGTCGAGGCCGAAATAGAGGTTGGCGCCCGCCAGCAGCAGCAGCGGCAGCAGCAGGGACCAGGGGGCCTCCCGCGCCGGCGCGGCGGCGGTCCCGGCCGGGACGAACACGGCCTGCTCCAGCAACCGCCAGACATAGGCGATGGCCAGCAGGGACGACAGCGCCACCAGCAGCAGCAGCCCCCAGGAAGCGCCGCCGATGAGGGCGAGGAAGAGGTGCCACTTGGCGATGAAGCCGACTGTCGGCGGCGCGCCCATGAGACTCAGGGCGGCGACGGCGAAGGCGGCGAAGGTCCAGGGCATGGAGCGGGCCCAGCCGCGGCAGTCGCTGAGGCGCAGCGAGCCGAAGCTGGTGGCGACGGCGCCGAGGCACAGGAAGAGCGTTCCCTTGGCGAGGCCGTCGGCAAAGAGATAGATCAGCGCCGCGGCCAGGCCCGAGCTGTGGCCGGAGACGAGGGCGAAGCCGAGGGCGAGGGAGACATAGGCCATCTGGGCGATGGTCGACCAGGCCAAGACGCTGCCGAGATCGCGCGCCGTCAGGGCCGCCGCCGAGGCGTAGAGGGCGCCGACGACGCTGACGGCGACCCAGGCCCAGCCGAAGAGCTGGAAAATATCGAGCTCGAGGCCGCCGAAAACGCTGAGCACCCGCAGCAGCAGATAGAGCGAGACCTTGGTCGAAGCGGCCGCCAGCAGCGGCAGGGCCAGGGGCGAGGCGAAGCTGTAGGCCCGCACCAGCCACAGGTGCAGCGGAAACAGCCCCCCTTTAATGGCGAGGCCGACGGCGAAGAAGGCGAGGCCGGCGCGGGCCGCCCGCCCCAGCGGCTGCTCTCCTTCGAGCAACGGCGGAATCAGGCTGTGCAGGTCGGCGGCGTTGAGGCTGCCGGTGGCGGCGTAAAGCAGACCCACCCCCAGGAGGTAGAGGGTTGCCCCGACGGTGCCGGCAATGAGGTAGCGCCAGGCGGCGACCGGCGCCGATCGGTGCGGCCCCAGGGCGACGAGGGCGTAGGCCGAGAGCGAGGAGATCTCCATGAAGACGAAGGCGTTGAACAGATCCCCCGTCACCGTCATGCCGGCGAGGCCCGCCAGGCACAGTGACAGCAGGGCAAAGCCGAGGCCGCGCCGCTCGCGGCTGAGCCAGCGGTCGGCCAGGGACCCGGCGGCGATGAAAAGAGCCGTCGCTACGAGGAACAGCAGGAACAGCAGGGGCGCATTCACAGCGTCGACGACAAGCTCTATGCCCCAGGGCGGCTCCCAGCCGCCGACCTCGTAACGCACGGGCTGCCTGTCGAGGTTGGAGCGCGCCAGCAGGGTGGCGGCGATGAGGCCGACGAGGGAGGCCAGGGCGCCGGCGAGACGGGCGACCCCAGGCCAGCGCTGCATGGCCGCGGCGATCAGGGCCGCCAGCAGGGGGGCGGCGACGGCGACCATGGGCGCCTGGGCGAGAAAGCTCATGTGCCCCCGGCTCCCGCTGTAAAACCCGAGAAAAAAAGCCGCTGCCTCCCTGCGGCCGTGCCGTCCCTGCTGTTCTTCATTTTTCGCCTGTCGACGCCGGCTGCCAGGGTTCCTCGAGAGCCAGCCCGGACTCCTCGACGCCGCCGTGCGAGTGGCGGATGCGGCAGATCAGGGCCAGCCCCAGGGAGGTCGTGACGATGCCGACGACGATGGCCGTCAGAATCAGGACATGGGGCAGCGGATTGCTGTAGAGTTCATAGCCCTCCTGAAGAATCGGCGGGGTGCCGCCGGCGACCTTGCCCAGGGCGCAGAAAAAGAGGAAGACCGATGCCTGGAACAGGTTTATGCCGATGAGTTTCTTGACAAGATTGTCGGCCGTCATGGTCGTGTAGAGGCCGAAGATCAGCAACAGCATGAAGGCCGCCGAGTTGAGCCCGCCGATCACAGCGCTCCCTCCCTGCGATCGCTGGAACCCTCGGCGACGGCTGCGCCCGGGCTCGCAACGATGGGCCCGGCCAGGCGGTAGAAGATGCAGATCAGGGTCGAGGCGACGCAGATGCCGACGCCGAGTTCAATCGCCAGAATGCCGAAGTGCTGGCCGTCGAGGGCCGTCGCTCCCGCCCCGCCGAACCAGGACGCAGGCAGACCCGAAAAATAATCGGCCAGCAGCGAGTAGTTGAGGAACTGCCCTCCCCGCTCCAGGCCGAGCAGGCCGACGACAAAGTAGAGGCCGGCGCCGAAAACGGCGAAGCCGAAGGCGACTTTCGGCGCCAGCGCCCGTTGGGCCCTGTCGACGCCAAAGAGCATGGAGTAGAGGATGACGGCGGCGGCGAAGAGAACGCCGGCCTGAAAGCCGCCGCCCGGGCCGTAATCGCCGTGCCACTGGACATAGCAGGCAAAAATCATGATCGGCAGCAGCGACAGGGCGCCGAACTTCGCCAGCACCGGGTTTGAGCGCAGCTTGCGCGAGCGGCTGTCGGGCGTCGGGCAGCCCGGCGCCAGCAGCAGCAGAATGCCGATGCCGCCGGTGAAGACGACGAGAACCTCGCCGAAAGTGTCGTAGCCGCGATAGCTGGCCAGCACTGAGGTGACGACGTTCGGCGGGCCGACTTCGGCGGCCGACAGCCCGAGGTAGCGCGGAGCCACATGCTGCTGCACCGGCGCCAGCGGATCGCCGAAGTCCGGCAGGCCGGCGACGGCGTAGAGCAGCGCCGCCGCCGCCGTCAGCGCCAGGGTCAGACAGCCGAGACGCAGCGCCAGGGGGCGCCTGCGCGCCTTTTCATAGCGGCCGGTCGTCAGGAGGGCGGCGAGAAAGAGGATGGTGCTGGCCCCGGTGCCTACGGCCGCCTCGGTAAAGGCGACGTCAACGGCATCGAACAACAGGAACAGGGTGGTGGCGAGAAAGCTGAAGACGGCGAGGTAGACCACGGACGCCAACAGGTCCGTCGAACGCGACAGGCCCCAGACGACGACGGCTCCCATGAGCAGCAGGGCGATGTTGATGAAATCGATCATTGCCCCTCCTCCCTGTCGCCTGTCGCCGCTGCGGAATCGCGGTCAGGCCCCACTTCCCTGCCCAGCCCGCAGCGCCTGCCGTGGGCCCGGTGGACGACGGCGCGGGCCAGGGCGTGGACGGCGGTCGGGGCGCCGATCATCGAAAAAAGCAGGATGATCAGTAATTTAACCGCCGTCAGCGGCTCGGCGCTCTGCGACATGTTGACGAAATCGATCATTGCCCCCCCTCCCTGTCGCCTGTCGCCGCTGCGGAATCGCGGTCAGGCCCCGCTTCCCTGCCCAGCCCGCAGCGCCTGCCGTGGGCCCGGTGGACGACGGCGCGGGCCAGGGCGTGGACGGCGGTCGGGGCGCCGATCATCGAAAAAAGCAGGATGATCAGTAATTTAACCGCCGTCAGCGGCTCGGCGCTCTGCGACATGTTGATGAAATCGATCATTGCCCCCCCTCCCTGTCGCCTGTCGCCGCTGCGGAATCGCGGTCAGGCCCCGCTTCCCTGCCCAGCCCGCAGCGCCTGCCGTGGGCCCGGTGGACGACGGCGCGGGCCAGGGCGACAGGGACGGCGGTCGGGGCGCTGATCATCGAAAAAAGCAGGATGATCAGTAATTTAACCGCCGTCAGCGGCTCGGCGCTCTGCGACATGTTGATGAAATCGATCATTGCCCCCCCCTCCCTGTCGCCTGTCGCCGCTGCGGAATCGCGGTCAGGCCCCGCTTCCCTGCCCAGCCCGTAGCGCCTGCCGTGGGCCAGGTGGACGACGGCGCGGGCCAGGGCGTGGACGGCGGTCGGGGCGCTGATCATCGAAAAAAGCAGGATGATCAGTAATTTAACCGCCGTCAGCGGCTCGGCGCTCTGCAGCATGTTGATGAAATCGATCATTGCCCCCCCTCCCTGTCGCCTGTCGCCGCTGCGGAATCGCGGTCAGGCCCCGCTTCCCTGCCCAGCCCGTAGCGCCTGCCGTGGGCCAGGTGGACGACGGCGCGGGCCAGGGCATGGACGGCGGTCGGGGCGCCGATCATCGAAAAAAGCAGGATGAACAGTAATTTAACCGCCGTCAGCGGCTCGGCGCTCTGCAGCATGAGACCCAGCAGAATCAGGGCCGTGGCGGCGGTGTCGAGGACGCTGACCGCGTGCGAGCGGCTGAGAAAATCCGGCAGCCGCAGCAGACCCAGGGCCGAGATCAGCACCACCGCGGAGCCGATGACGAGGAGGAGGGCTGACAGCAGCGAGCGCAGATCGTCCCAGAGCTCCATGCCCATGGCTGCTTCTAGTCCTCCGTCGGTCCCGGCCGGGGCGAGGGTTCGCCAGACGCAGCGGAGGCCTCGCCCAGGACCCTGCGCGCATCGCGCCGACCCGCGCCCTCTCCCTTCAGGTCGGCGGCGTGGAAGAACCACAGCAGGGCCGCCGAGACGATGAAATTCAGCAGCACGTAGAGCAGGGCGAGATCGAGAAAGTCGGGCCTGCCGGCGATGAATTGATAGACGCAGATCAGCAGCACGATCAAGACTCCGAAGGCATTGGCGCCGAGCACCCGGTCAGGGGCGTCGGGGCCGCGGAAAATACGAATCAGCGTCAGGGCCAAGGCGATGAGAATCGCGCCCGCGGCTATGGTGTTGGCGGTTGCGGCCAGCTCCACGTCTAGGCCCGGAGCCTGCCGACGCGCTTTCTCATCGCGCCGCTGGCGAGACCGTCGGCGAGGCTTTGATCGAGGGCATGCACCTCGATCTGCCTGCTGTCGACGTCGATGCTCAGGGTGCCCGGCGTCATGGTGATGGAGTTGGCGTAGACGGCCGTGCCGAAGTCATCGCCCGCTTTGCTGGTCTCGGTGTCAATGACCACGGGCTCGACCGGCTTTTTCCGCAAAATCAGGCGGATGACGGCGAGATTTGACTGGGCGATCTGCCTCAGGAGCCAGGGCAGATAGGCCGGCAGGCGGGCAAAAAAGCTCGGCCCGGGCAGGCTTTCGACGCCGCCCAGCAGGCGGCGCAGGAACCACAGGCAGAAAAGGACCGAAACGGCCCCCGCCACGAGCGGCAGGGCCGTGTAATGCCCCGACCACAGCAGCCAGAGGGCGGCCGCGGCCAGGGCCGCCCGCACAGCCGGCCTCTGGGTGTCGCCCCGCCCCGCCGGAGAAGCGCCGCCGTCTTTGGCGGCCCGGTTGGGGTCCCGGCCCTCGGTCGCCGCATCCGCCGGCTTCATGGCTTGAGTACGGACGAGCCTGTGGTCTCGCGGTTCTCCAGGGCGCGGTGGGCGGCTTCGGCCTCGGCCAGCGGAAAGGTGCGGTCGATGCGCACCTGCAGGCCCTGCTTCCACTGATCGAGGACGGCCGCCGAACTGGCTTCGAGTTCGGCCCTGGTGCCGGTGTAACTCATGAGGGTGGGGCGCGTGAAGAACAGGGATCCTTTCTCCGCCAGGCGCGCCGGCGGAAAGGGAGCGACCGGACCCGAGGCATTGCCGAAGGAGACGAAACAGCCGCGCGGGGAGAGGCTGTCGAGCGTCGCCTCAAAGGTGGCGGCTCCGATGCCGTCGTAGACCACGGGCACGCCCCTGCCGCCGGTGATCTCGCGCACCCTGGCGGCGATGTCGTCGCGGCCGTGCAGCAGCACATGGTCGCAGCCGAACTGACGCGCCAGCTCGGCCTTGGCCTCGCTGCCAACCGTGCCGATGACGGTCGCGCCCAGATTTTTCAGCCACTGGCAGGCAATCAGGCCGACACCGCCGGCGACGGCGTGGAGCAGCGCCGTCTGGCCGGCCTCAACCCTGAAGGTGCGGCGCAGCAGGTACTCGGCGGTCATCCCTTTAAGAAAGAGGGCGGCGGCGACCTCCCCCTCGAGCTCATCGGGAATGCGTATCAGGCTCGCCGTACCCATGAGACGCCGCTGGCAGTAGGCGCCGATCGGCCCTGTGGCGTAGGCGACGCGGTCGCCGGCGGCCCAGCCGTCGACGGCCGAGCCCACCTCCTCGATGACGCCCGCCGCCTCCAGGCCCGGCGAGGCCGGCAGAGGCAGGGGATAGAGACCGGTGCGGTGATAGGTGTCGATGAAATTGAGCCCGATGGCCTCGTGGCTCACCAGAACTTCTTCCGGGCCCGGCCGGCTGATTTCTCTCTCGGCGACTTTGAGAACCTCGGGGCCGCCGACTTCCCCGAACTGAATGAAGGTGCTGAGTCTCGACATGGCAGGCCTCGATTGAAGATGATTGGACGGTGTTGGCAGGGGCGCGGGATCGGCCTGCCGCCCCCACGGGCACGGGTTGACCTGATGACATTATACCTTTAGCCGCCTGCCTGCCGCGGCAAGCGCCTCCGGCATCAGGCGCCGCAGGGGCCGCTGGCGGCCAGCGAATCATGCCGCGGCGGGCATGACATGCCCTCGATCGATTCAACATGGATTCAGAGTAAAATGGAATCCGACAACAGGCGGGGGTGCAATTTCATTTATTTCCCAGAGGGCATCGACAACATGCAAGCCACTGACAACTACTCTCTGTTGTTGGCGTCTCCATTCACCAACCACGACATGACTGAAAGATTTCTCATTGACTCCTTTGAGGCCGGGCCGGTAAACAACCTGCTCTACCTGATCTGTGACCAGGCTACAGGCCGGGTCGGCGTGGTCGACCCCGCCTGGGACGTCCCCGGCATCCTCGAGCGGGCCCGGGCCCTCCAGGCCCGGAGCACCGGAGACCAGGGCGTGACCGACGTCTTTCTGACTCACAGCCACCCCGACCACATCAACGGCCTCGACGAGCTGCTCGGGGCCTGTCCCGACGTCCAGGTGCACATCTCCGACGCCGAGGCGCGCTTCTGGAAAAAAGGGCCCAAAGCCATGACGCGCTACCGCGACGGCGATACCTGCTCTCTCGGAACGACCGAGATCAAGTGGCTGATCACGCCCGGGCACACCCCCGGATCGGCCTGCCTGTTGCTCGACGGCCACCTGATCAGCGGCGACACCCTCTTTGTTTACGGCTGCGGCCGCTGCGACCTCAAGGGCGGCGATCCTGTGGAGCTCTTCAACTCCCTGGAACGGCTCAAACGCGATATCGACCCGACGGTGCAGATTCACCCCGGGCACAACTACGGAATAGTCAAAAGCACCACCATGGCGGAGCAGATTACCGGCAACCCCTTCCTCCACTGGAACGAGAGCCGCGACTTCATCCAGTACCGCATGGTGCGGGCCTCGCGCGAGCGCTCCGTTCCCTATGGGCCGCTCACCGCCGATCAGCTCTGAATCCGACGAGCCCTGCCCATGACTCGACCGACTCCAGCCCCCAAGGGCTCCGGCAGGGGCAAGCCGGGGGGGAACCCCAGCAGGTCAGGGGTCGGCGCCAAAAAGCGGCAGCACGCCCCTTCGACCGATGGCCAGGGGCTGCACATCATCCACAAATACGCAAACCGCCGCCTCTACAGTGCCAGCCGGCGGCAACACCTGACTCTCGAAGGCCTGTTGTACCTGGCCTACGAAAAAATACCCTTTAAAGTCATCTCTGCCAAAACCAAAAAGGATCTGACTCAGGAGGTGCTGCTCAGCGCCTTTCTGCAGCATGAGAAAAAATCGCGCTCGCCGCTGCTGTCGAACCGTATCCTGCTGAATCTCATCTGCCTCCAGGCGAGTCACATGCGCGGGGTCGTCGAGGAGCACCTCGACCACTACTTCGAGAATCTGGCTGAACAGATCGAACCCCTCTACCCCGAAGTCGGCAAAATCATTTCCGGCAGGGACAATACGGGTTCGTTCTTCTCCATGGCCCAGCACAACCTCAAGGCCATGAGCGAGCTGAAACCGGGCGCCAAAAAGGGCTCGGCCCCGCCGTCCAAGGCCGGCGGCAAAACGTAGAGCCCCTGCCTCTGGACAAAAATCACAGGCAGGAGAGCCGCACTCCAGACTCCTGTCGCCATGCCCCCCGATCTGCCATGCCCGAGAACGACAGAGAGGCTGCTACAGCTGATGCGCCAGCATGCACAGCAGAGCCCGGGCCACTCCATGCCGTTTGAGGACTACATGCAGGCGGCCCTCTATGCTCCCGGGCTCGGTTACTACAGACGCAGCTCCCCTCCTATGGGCAGCGACGGCGACTACATTACCGCGCCGGAGCGCTCTCCCCTTTTCGCCGTCTGCATCGCCCGCGAGTGCATGCACTGGCGGCAGAAGCGCGGCGGTGGCGACATCGCCGAAATCGGCCCGGGTTCCGGCGCCCTGGCCGCCCAGCTGCTGCTTGAATTGGCCGAGCTCAAGGCCCTCCCCGAACGGATGATCCTGTGCGAAGTCGAGCCCGCCCATGCGCGACTTTCAGCGCCGGCGCATCGCTGCCGAAGCGCCGGAACAGCTGGCGCTGGTGCAGTGGCGCGACCGCCTGCCCGACGATTTCCGCGGCCTCTGCCTCGCCAACGAGGTGCTGGACGCCCAGCCCGTCGCCCGCTTCCGCATCGAAGGGGGGCGGGCGCAGGAG